>NZ_CP053848.1:0-1200000 GCF_013201605.1 Campylobacter ornithocola | reverse complement strand
GCAAAGCATTTTTAAAAACTCTTAGTGATATACCAAAAGATTTGCAAAGCTATGCTAGTAAAGCAAGGCTTGTTGATATGATGGATTTTGAAAAAGTGGAATTTAATAAAGCTATAAGTTTAAATCCTAGTAATTCAACGCAAAGTGAAATGTCTAATCCTTTTGTAAATTCTAAATTTGAGTTAGTAAGACTTAAAGATTTTGTATTAGATATTCAAGCCGCAAAGCGTCCTAGTGGTGGTGTCGGCAAATATGAAAACGGTGCACTGAGTCTTGGTGGAGAACATATAGACAATAAAAGTGGGTATATCAAATTAGATAATCCTAAGTATGTACCAATAGAATTTTATGAAAGTTTTGCGTTGCAAGATAAAGGAATTGTAAAACAATTTGATATTTTAATATGTAAAGATGGTGCATTAACTGGTAAAATTGCAATGGTGCGTAATGAATTTATTGGGAAATCCGCAATGATTAATGAGCATATTTTTTTATTGCGTTGTGATAATATAGCAAAACAAAAATATTTATTTTATATATTACATTCTTATAGTGGACAACAAGCTTTAAAATCTAAAATTACAGGTTCGGCTCAAGGCGGAATCAATAAAACAAATTTAGAATCTATTTTAATACCAAATGCAGACTTTGAGATTCAAAAGCAAATCGTGGCAGAATGTGAAAAGGTAGAAGAACAGTATAACACAATAAGAATGAGTGTAGAAGAGTATCAAAACTTAATCAAAGCAATACTTCAAAAATGCGGTATCATAGATGATAATGGGGGGGGGTATGAACTAAATTCTATTTTAGAAAATTTGCAAAAATTAGAATTTAAGCTTGATTTTAATCTTTTGCTTTCGCTAATTGAAGAACAAATCAGTCATTCTGAAGTATTAGTTGAAGAAACTCAAAGCAAAGAAAGGGAGCAAGATTTTAATGCTTTTAAAAACTTTTCTAAAACCATACAAGAGCTTTTGCAAACTCTTCCCGAACCACCACAAAATGGCTGGGAAAAGGAAAAAATTAAAAATATTGGTTTGCTGAGTGCTGGAGGTGATAAACCAAAAGAATTTTCAGAGTTTAAAACACAAAAGTTTTCAGTACCTATTTATGCTAATGCTGTTGGAAATAAAGGTTTGTATGGCTGGACTATAAAACCAACCATAACCCAAAAAGCCTTGACAGTATTAGCTAGGGGGACAATAGGCTATGCTGTCGCTAGATTTGAACCTTTTGTACCAATAGTAAGACTAATTACACTTATTCCAAAAGAAAAAATATTAAACTTGAAATTTGCAGAAATTCTTATTAATAATAGCGAAATAAAAAATAGCGGCTCTAATATCCCGCAATTAACTATCCCCGAATTTTCAAATTATCAAATCCCACTCCCACCGCTAGAAATTCAAGAAAAAATTGTTCAAAGCATTGAATTAGTAGAACAACAAATTGATTTTCTTAATCCTAAATTAGAATTTTTAGAAAAAGAAAAAGAAAAAATCTTACAAAAATATTTATTTTCTTAAAGCATTTTTCGCTAAACTTTGTAAATTTTATAAGGTTTGTAATGAAAAACATTATGATATTAAGCGGAGCGGGTTTGTCTGCTCCAAGTGGTATAAAAACTTTTAGAGCTAGTGGTGGGCTTTGGGAAGAACATGATGTGATGGAAGTTTGCTCTGCAACTGGCTTTAGAAAAAATCCTAAAAAAGTTTTGGAATTTTATAATAAAAGAAGAAAAGAATTAGCTAGTGTCAAGCCAAATCATGCACATGAAATCATCGCTTTATTAAAACAAAAATTTCCAAAACAAATAAGTATTTTAACTCAAAATGTAGATGATTTGTTAGAACGAGCAGGATGTGAAGAAGTGGTACATTTACATGGCTTTTTGCCTGAACTTAGGTGTTTAGAGTGTGAAAATATTTTTAACATAGGCTATGAAAGTAGTGATGATAAAATTTGTCCTAAATGCCAAAGTAAGAGTGTAAGACATAATATCGTAATGTTTGAAGAAATGGCACCAAATTATAAAATTTTATATGAGAAATTACAAAATTGTGATTTATTTGTATGTATAGGTACAAGTGGGCAGGTTTTGCCCGTGGGAGAGTATGCAAGAGTATGCAAGCAAAGTATATTAAACAATCTTGATGAGGATAAATATCTAGAAAGTAATTTTACTAAAGTTTATATAGAAGATGTTTGCACAGCCATTGATAAAATCAAAACTGATATAGAAAAATTTTTGGAAATAAAATGCTAGAAGTAATTTTAAATGGAATTATACTAGGCATGGGTGTTGCTGTGCCTTTTGGACCTGTGAATATTTTGATCTTAAATACTGCTTTGTCTTCTTTTAAAAATGCTTTTTGTGTGGGGCTTGGTGCATTAAGTGCTGATGTGCTTTTTTTGGTTTTGATTAATCTTGGACTTTTAAGTTTTGCAAATAATGAATTTTTTTATAAAATACTAGCTGTTTTTGGCTTTTTCTTTTTAAGTTTTATGGTGTTTTTAATGTTAAGAAAAACAAGAAAAGTTAACCTTAACAAGGTGAACAAAACTCACCCTTTAAAAGGCTTTAGCAAAGGATTTTTATTAAACGTTACAAATCCTTATGTCATAGGCTTTTGGGTGAGTGTAGCAGGGCTTAGTATGCAGAGCGAAAATTCTTTTGCTTTGCTTTTTGGTTTGGTGGGTTTTATTGTGTTTTGGATTTTTACTTTATCGTTTTTTGTGTCTAAATTTAAAGCCCTTGTAAAAAATAAACATATATTTTACATTAATCTTTTTTCAGCATTTATTTTAGAGTATTTTGCTCTTTCTATGCTGTATAAAGCTTTTATAGGATAAAAACATGCAAGTAGTTGAGATTTTTAAAGAATTAAGTAAATTTAAATCTATTACTCCAGATGATGATGGGGCATTAAATTATATCGCAGTGGAGTTAAGTGATTTTGAAGCTTTTTTTATAGAAAAAGAAGGTGTGAAAAATCTTTTGCTGACTAAAAAATTTAGCGATGATGGTGAGCATTTGGCTTTTGGCGGGCATGTGGATGTAGTGCCTGCGGGAGAGGGTTGGAGTAGTGATCCTTTTGAGCCTTTAGAAAAAGATGGGTTTATTTATGTAAGAGGTGCGCAAGATATGAAAAGTGGTGTCGCTGCTTTTATGTGTGCGGTTAAAGAAGTAGAAAATTTCAAAGGAAGAATTTCGCTGATTTTAACAAGCGATGAAGAAGGCGAGGCTAAATTTGGCACGCTTGAAGTGCTTAAATTTATGCAAGAAAAAGATATGCTACCTGATTTTGCTGTGGTTGCTGAGCCAACTTGTGATAAAAAATTTGGAGATAGTATTAAAATAGGGCGTCGTGGTTCTATCAATGCAAAATTACTTATCAAAGGTAAGCAAGGTCATGTGGCTTACCCACAAAAATGCATTAATCCTGTGCATAATTTTGCTTCAGCTTTAAAATTTTTAGCAGGATTTGATCTTGACCCAGGCGATGAGGTATTTGCGCCTTCTAAAATCGTCATTACTGATATACGCGGCGGTATGGAAGTGTGCAATGTAACCCCAAATGATTTAAAGTTAATGTTTAATGTAAGAAATTCCCCACAAACTAGCTTAGAAGATGTTAAAGTTTATGTAGAAAAAATTTGCGAAGGGCTTGATTATGAGTTGAGCATAGATCAAAGCTCAAAGCCTTTTTTAACACAAAGCGATTCTAAAATTGTACAAAAACTAAATGAAAGTGTGCAAAAAATCACTCAAGTGGTACCAGAACTTAACACCAAAGGTGGTACAAGTGATGCAAGATATTTTGCTGAGTTTGGTGTGAAGGTAGTAGAATTTGGCGTGTGCAATGATAGAATTCATGCAATTGATGAGAGAGTGAGTATAGAAGAGCTTGAAAAATTATATTTAGTTTTTAAAGATTTACTAGAGAATTTTAACCAGGAAAAAGTATGATTATCAATGGACAAAAGCTTGAGTTAAAAGAGCTTAGATTTATGGATTATGTTAAAGAAAAGCAATTAAAAATAGAATTTATCGCCTTAGAATTAAATGGAGAAATTATCCCAAGGGATAAATTTGAAAATTTAATTTTAAAGGAAAATGATAAAGTAGAAATCGTTACTTTTGTGGGCGGTGGTTAATGAGAATTAAATTTAATGGTAGTTTAATAGATACGTCTTCAAAAAATACTTTGGAATTTTTTCAAAGTGTGAGTAAAAATGAAAACGATGTATGGATAGTCAATGGTTTTGCTACAAAGGAAAATTTAGACTTAAAAGAAAATGATGAGCTTTTTTGTATAGAAAAAAATACCTTACCACCATACGAAGCTCTTGATGCGATGATGAGAGCAAGACATACTCCAAAACTTCATGATAAACTTAAAAAGGCAAGTGTGGCAGTGTGCGGGCTTGGTGGGCTTGGTTCGCACATAGCTATAAATTTAGCAAGAAGTGGGGTTGGTAGGCTTCATTTGATTGATTTTGATGTGGTTGAGCCAAGCAATCTTAACCGCCAAGCTTATATGGTGGAAGATTTAGGTAAATTTAAGGCTGAAGCTTTAAAAGATCAAATTGCTAAAATTAATCCTTTTATAGAAGTATTTGCACAAGTTTTAAAGGTAGAAAAAGAAAATATAGCCGAGCTTTTTACAAATGATGATGTAGTTTGCGAAGCCTTTGATAGTGCAAAGTATAAAGCTCTTTTAGCACAAAATTTTCATCAATTTTATCCAGAAAAAGCTTTAATATGTGCTTCTGGCTTAGCAGGATATGGCGATAGTAATAGCATACAAACAAAAAAAATAGCAAAAAACTTTTATGTTTGTGGTGATTTAAAAAATGAGGCAAAAGTAGGCAATGGACTTATGGCCCCACGTGTAAATATTTGCGCAGGACATCAAGCAAATTTAGTTTTAGAGCTTTTAGCGAGTGAGTAATGAAAAAATTAAAAATAGGAAAATATGAATTTAATTCTAGGTTTATTTTAGGTTCTGGAAAATTTTCTTTTGAGCTTATAAAATCAGCCATTGAAGAAGCAAAAGTTGAGATTATCACCTTAGCTTTGCGTAGGGTAAATGATAAAGGCATAGAAAATATACTTGATTTTATCCCAAAGCATATCAAGCTTTTACCAAATACTTCAGGTGCAAGAAATGCGAATGAAGCATTGCGTATAGCAAGACTTGCAAGAGAACTTGGTTGTGGAGACATGATTAAGGTTGAAGTGATTAGCGATAGTAAGTATTTATTGCCAGATAATTATGAAAGTATAAAAGCAGTGGAACTTTTAGCAAATGAGGGTTTTACGCCTTTGGTTTATATGTATCCTGATTTATATGCAGCACGTGCTATGGCTAGTGCGGGAGCTGCTGCTATAATGCCACTTGGAGCCCCTATAGGAAGCAATAAAGGCTTAAAAACTAAAGAATTTATACAAATTTTACTTAATGAAATTAGTTTGCCTATTATCGTAGATGCAGGTATAGGAAATCCCGCACAAGCTTGTGAAGCTATGCAAATGGGAGTAAGTGCGGTGATGGCAAATACTGCCATAGCTCAAGCTAAAGATGTGGCAAAAATGGCAAAGGCTTTTACTTTGGCTATAGAGGCAGGATACAATGCGTATTTAGCAGGCATAGCAAATGAAAGCATGCCAAGTGCAAGCTCGCCTTTGAGTGGTTTTTTAAGAGATTAAAATGCAAAAATATCCTCATATGTAAAGTATTGAAAGTGAAATTTTAATTAAAGTTTTAAAAGAAGTTGAAAAATTTGATGAAAGTAAATTTAGTGCTTTTGATGTAAAACAAGCTTTAGTTAAAGACTATCTTAGCTTAGATGATTTAAAAGCTTTACTTTCAAGTGTTGCGCAAGATTTTATAGAAGATTTAGTGCAAAAATCAAGCAAGATTACCCAAAAATATTTTGGAAATTCCATTTCACTTTTTACACCTTTATATCTTTCTAATTTTTGCAATAGTAAATGTATTTATTGTGGATTTCAAAAAGGAAATAATATTAAAAGAGCTAAGTTAAATGAGGCTGAAATTCACAAAGAAATACAAGAGATTAAAAAAAGTGGCTTGGAAGAAATTTTACTCTTAACAGGTGAAGGTAGGGAATATGCTAGTATAGAATATCTTGCTAAAGCTTGCGAGATAGCAAAAGAGTATTTTAAGGTCGTGGGGATTGAAGTTTATCCTATGAATGTAGATGAATATGCACTACTTCATGAAAAGGGTTGTGAATATGTAAGTGTTTATCAAGAAACTTATAATCAAAAAATCTATTCTAAAATTCATATTGAAGGTGAAAAAAGTGTGTTTGAGTATCGTTTTCATGCACAAGAGCGAGCGTTAAAAGCAGGTATGAGAGGAGTTGCTTTTGGAGCTTTGCTTGGTATAGATGATTTTAGAAAAGATGCTTTTGCTACGGCTTTACATGCGTATTTTTTACAGCAAAAATATCCTCATGCTGAAATAGCTTTGTCTATTCCTAGATTAAGACCTATTATCAATAATAAAAAAATTCATCCAAAAGATGTAAACGAAACAAGACTTTTGCAAGTTTTGTGTGCTTATAGATTGTTTTTGCCTTTTGCAAGTATTACTATTTCTACGCGTGAAAGAGCAGGATTTAGAGATGGGGTTGTTAAGCTTGGAGCTACTAAAATGAGTGCAGGTGCGAGCGTGGGAGTGGGTGAGCGTCAAGGTGATAAAAAAGGTGATGATCAATTTCAAACCAGCGATACACGAAGCGTCGATGAAATTTTAACTATGCTAAAAAATGCAAATTTACAAGCTATAATGAGTGATAATATTTATGTGGGATAAAAAAATCATTGCTATTAGCGATAGTCAAAACACTCAAGGAGATTTTTTAAATTTTATTAAAGAGCTAAGTCAAAGTAGTATTGATATTTTAGTGCTTAGAGAAAAACATTTAGATGAGTTAGAATATACTAAATTAGCCAAAGAAGTATTAAAAATTTTTAATAAAACTCAAAAGATTTGCTTTTTGCATTATCATTATGAAGCTTGTTTAAAATTAAATCATCAATTTTTTCATGCTCCTTTATTTGTTTTACAAAATTACCCACAATGCTATAAGAAATTTGAGCTTTTGGGTACTTCCATTCATTCTAAAGAAGAATTAGAATTAGCTTATAAGTTAAAAGCAAATCATGCTTTTTTTGGACATATATTTGAAAGTTCTTGTAAAGTTGATTTAGCTCCAAAAGGTATAAAAAATTTAAAAGTCTTATTAGAAGTTTCAAAAATACCCATTTATGCTATAGGTGGGATAAATATCCAAACTATAAATCAGCTAAAAGATTTAAATTTAGCAGGTGTGTGTATAAGAGAAGCTTTGTATAAAAGCGAAGGTGTAGGAGATTATATTTTAAAATGTAAAGATCTTTTAGTCCAAAAGGACTAAAAGACTATAGCCAGAAGAAATATGCAATTACTGCAAGGCTAATTGAGCAGAATATGTTTAGTATAACTCCCACTCTTACCATTTCTTGTTGTTTGATATGACCGGTACCAAAAACTATAGCATTTGGCGGTGTAGCAACTGGTAGCATGAAAGCACAAGAAGCACCGATGGCAATGATTAAAGCAAGTCCTAAAGCAGGAACACCTAAGGTATCTGCTATAGAGATAAACAAAGGTACAAGTAAAGCTGCTGAAGCAGTATTTGAAGTAAATTCGGTTAAAAATACTATGAAAAATGCTACGATTAAACCTATAATAAACAAATGTCCATCTTCTATAAATGAAATAATAGTATCAGCCATTACTTTACTAGCACCTGAATCTTTTAATACTACACTTAAAGTAATACCCCCGCCAAAGAGCATTAACACACCCCAATCAGTGTTTTTTTGTATATTTTTCCAATCAATTACTTTAAAAACACATACTAAAACAGCAGCAAGCAAAGCAATGATTGCATCAAGGTTTGCTATTTTATGCCCAAAAATACTTGTGATGATAGGACTTATATTGCCACTAAAAATCCAAGATAATGCAACTACTAAAAAGATCACTAAAGTGATGATTCTAGGTCTTGTAAGTTCTATATTTTCAGTGTGTAAATCAACTTGTAAGTTAAATTTAGGTTTAAACATAAAATACAAAATTAAAATCATTGCAGGTAAGAAAATTAAAACAATGGGAATGCCATATTTTAACCACTGTGCAAAACTAATGTGTAATTGAGTAGCAACTATAGCATTTGGTGGAGTTCCTACTATAGTACCTATGCCACCTATACTTGCACTAAAAGCTATACCTAAAAGAATAAAAACATAGGTATTTCTATCTTTTTCTGGATCAAGTGAAGCTAGCATACCTATAGCAAGTGGAAGCATCATGGCTGCTGTTGCAGTATTACTCATCCACATAGATAAAAAAGCAGTGGTAATGAAAATATACAAGCTTGATAAGCCTAGATGCCCTTTTGCTAAGGTTAAAATTTTATGTGCAATAAGTTTGTCTAGTTTTTGATGATGCATAGCTGCAGCTAAGGCAAAACCGCCAAAAAATAAAAAGATATTTGAATCAGCAAAGCCAGTTAAAGCTTTAGCGGTAGGCAATAATCCTAAAATTGCCGCTAAAACAGGCACTAAAATAGCTGTAATAGTAACATGCAAGGCCTCACTAAGCCATAAAATGGCAATAAAAATTAATAGTGATAAACCTTGGTTTACCTTAGTTTCGCCAAAAGGGGAGAAATAAAGTAAAGCGATAAATAACACTAAATCAGCGATGACTATAAGTGTTTTTGTATTTGAACTCATTTAACAACTCCTTTTAAATATTGTAGTTTTGTAACATATTCTAAATGAATTTTAATTTAAATGTCAATTTTTATATAATTTTTTCTAGATAAAATTCTTCTTGTGTGAAAAAAAGTAAGTTTTAGTAAAATTTATTTGTTTTTGGTATAATTTTTGCTGTTTAAAACCATAAAAATTAAAGTAATTCTGAGGAAAAAAGATGTTAAAAAAAATACTCGTGTTTATTTTAGCTTTATTTTTTAGTGCTTGCGCTGTAAATTCTAAAAATCAAAATATAGCTAAGGTTAATGAAATTATAAAAATTCAAGCTCAATGTTATAATCCTTCTAGTTCTAAAGCTTATGAAGCAAAAATTAAAGGTCTTTTATATATTAGTGATGTAGGACTTAAGTATTGTGATAATAAAAGAACAATTGATAAAAGCATTTCTTTGAAAAAAGTTTATATTCATAGAGTATATGATTTAAATGAAAATTTAAAATATGCTTCTTCTAATGGATATAATTACTATATTAATGAAAATTTTAACTACTATTTTTATGTATTTTTAAAACAAGAATTGGAAAGTAGAGGTATAGTTGTGGTTGAAGATACACAAGATTCTCCTTATGTTTTAAGAGTAGATTTAAGTTTTAATGATTTTTATTCTAAATTTGATTCTAATTCCTTGTTCTCAATTGTTGCAAGTCAATTGACTTTGAAAGATATTAATACTAATAAAACTATTAATATTAAAACCAAACAAGAAGTTAAAGGTTTTTATAATATCAAAGATCTACCTTTTTTCACTCAGCTTCTTATTAAGCAAGTAGCTAATAAATCTGCAGATATCATTAGTTCTTTGTGAGATGTTTTAACTGCTTTGGATTTTCCTTTGCGAGCTTTTGTCCAGCTTGCAAGGAAGAGCTCTTAGAATATTCTTTAGGTATAAGAGGACTTGATGAAAATTTTAAAGTTTATTATTTTTATCAATATGAACAAATTAAACATTTGATTTATTTTAAACATAAATTTCAAGGTTATTTTGTTTTAAATGCACTTGCAAAATTAAGTTTTGCTAGGTTTAAAGATTTCTTTCAACCCTCTTGCGAAATTAATGCTATAGCTTTAGATGATAAAACATATAAAAATTATTCACACACTGCTATTTTAACTAAACATTTAAGAAGCAAATTTATAAAGCCCATGTATCATACCTTACAAGCTAATTCAGAATTTAAATATAGTGGAAAAAGTTTGAAATTTCGAAAAGATAATAAAAGATCTTATAAGCTTTTAAAGCAACCAAAATATCCTGTGATTTTAGTAGATGATGTAGTAACTACAGGTTTGAGTTTATTAGAGGCGAAAAAAATTTTAGAAAAAAATAATATCGAAGTACTTTTTGCTTTAGTTTTAGCTAATGCAAAATTTGATACAATATAGGCATTAATTTTAAGGATTTTTATGGAAAATATTTTTACTAAAGATTCAGATATTGAAAATATAGATATAGAAAGTTCTATAAAAAGTAGCTATTTAGATTATTCTATGAGTGTTATTATAGGTCGTGCTTTGCCTGATGCTAGAGATGGTCTTAAGCCAGTTCATAGAAGAATTTTATATGCTATGAATGATTTAGGTGTTGGAAGTCGCAGTGCGTATAAAAAGTCAGCACGTATAGTAGGGGATGTAATCGGTAAATATCACCCACATGGCGATACGGCTGTTTATGATGCTTTAGTAAGAATGGCACAAGATTTTTCTATGCGTTATCCGAGTGTAGATGGACAAGGAAATTTTGGATCTATTGATGGTGATAGCGCCGCTGCAATGCGTTATACTGAAGCTAGAATGACAGTTTTAGCTGAAGAACTTTTGCGTGATATAGATAAAGATACCGTTGATTTTGTGCCAAATTATGATGATTCTATGAGTGAGCCTGATGTATTGCCTGCTAGAGTTCCAAATTTATTGCTTAATGGATCAAGCGGTATTGCAGTAGGTATGGCCACTAATATCCCTCCGCATAGCTTAAATGAACTCATTGATGGCTTGCTTTATTTAATTGATAATAAAAATGCAAGTTTAGAAGAAATAATGCAATTTATCAAAGGACCTGATTTTCCAACCGGTGGTATTATCTTTGGTAAAAAAGGCATTATAGAAGCTTATCGTACAGGTCGTGGTAGGGTAAAAGTAAGAGCAAAAACTCATATTGAAAAAAGAGCTAATAAAGATATCATTATTATAGATGAACTTCCTTACCAAACCAATAAAGCAAGATTGATAGAGCAAATTGCTGAACTTGCAAAAGAAAAGCAAATCGAAGGTATTGCTGAAGTTAGAGATGAAAGCGATAGAGAAGGAATTCGCGTGGTGATTGAGTTAAAACGCGATGCCATGAGCGAGATTGTTTTAAATAATCTTTTTAAATCTACCACTATGGAAAGTACTTTTGGTGTGATTATGCTCGCTATACATAACAAAGAGCCAAAAGTTTTTTCTTTGATCGAGCTTTTGAATTTATTCTTAAATCATAGAAAAACTGTAATTATTAGAAGAACTATTTATGAGTTGCAAAAAGCTAGAGCTAGAGCACATATTTTAGAAGGTTTAAAAATTGCTTTAGATAATATTGATGAAGTAATAGCTTTAATCAAAAACTCTCCAGATAATCCAACAGCTAAAAATTTATTAATGCAAAATTTTGGCTTAAGTGAGCTTCAGTCTAATGCTATTTTAGATATGAAGCTAGGTCGTTTAACAGGACTTGAAAGAGAAAAAATCGACAACGAGTTAAGAGAGTTATTGGCAGAAATTCAAAGACTTGATCAAATTTTAAAAAGTGAAAATTTACTTGAAAATCTAATTAAAGATGAGTTAAAAGAAATTAGAACAAAATTTGATGTTCCAAGGATCACTCAAATTGAAGATGATTATGATGATATTGATATAGAAGATTTAATACCAAATGAAAATATGGTGGTTACTATTACTCATCGTGGTTATATTAAGCGTGTTCCAAGTAAGCAGTATGAAAAACAAAAACGTGGTGGTAAGGGCAAGGTTGCAGTTACGACTTATGATGATGATTTTATAGAAAGCTTCTTTACGGCAAATACACACGATACTTTGATGTTTGTTACTGATCGTGGGCAACTTTACTGGCTAAAGGTTTATAAAATTCCTGAAGGAAGTAGAACTGCTAAAGGTAAAGCTGTGGTTAATCTTATTAATTTACAAGCAGATGAAAAAATCATGGCAATTATTCCAACAACTGATTTTGATGAAAGTAAATCATTATGTTTCTTTACTAAAAATGGTATTGTAAAACGTACCAATTTAAGTGAATATCAAAATATTAGAAGCGTTGGAGTGAAAGCGATTAATTTAGATGAAAATGATGAGCTTGTTACTGCGATTATTGTAGCAAGAGATGAAAATGAAATTGCAAATGTAAATATAGATGAAAGCTTAGAAGTAGAAGAAAATTTAGAAAGTGAAGCAAATGAAAACGGTGAAGAGTTAGAAAACACCACTAGTGGTAAAATGCTTTTTGCGGTTACTAAAAAAGGTATGTGTATTAAATTCCCACTTGCCAAAGTTAGAGAAATTGGTCGCATAAGTAGAGGGGTGACTGCGATTAAATTTAAAGAGAAAGATGATGAGGTCGTGGGTGCTGTTGTGATAGAAAATGACGCACAAGAAATTTTAAGTGTAAGTGCTAAAGGTATAGGTAAGCGTACTGATGCTGGAGAATATAGACTTCAAAGTAGAGGTGGCAAGGGTGTGATATGTATGAAGCTTACCGCTAAAACAAAAGACTTAATTGGTATAGTTATAGTAGATGAAAGTATGGATTTAATGGCATTAACAAGCAGTGGTAAGATGATACGTGTTGATATGCAAAGTATCAGAAAAGCAGGTAGGAATACAAGTGGTGTTATTGTTGTTAATGTAGAAAATGATGAAGTTGTAAGTATTGCTAAGTGTCCTAAAGAGGAAGATGAGGAATTGGATACTGAAACTAATATGGATTTAAATTTAGAATAGTAAAATTATTGGAATACTTTTTGCTATTTCTTTGGTAATTTTAAATAAATTGAAGGTGTAAAAAAATGAAAAAAGTTGTTTTTATGTTTTGTTTGGCTTTGGGTTTTAGTGCTTGTGCACTAGATCAAAGAGGTGTGAATCCAAATCAAGTTCAAGCTACTCAGGCAAATTCTGATGTTGTGGTTCAAAAAGTAGACAAAGATGATGTACGTAGTATCATTAGAGAAGAAAAGATGCTTGCAAATGATACAAGTACAGATAATGATTTGACTTTTACGGCAGTAGGTGAGGGTATTGCTCCTTTAAATACAGTTTCGGTTGGTCAAGCTTTGGCTTTAGCTAAAAGAGCAGCTATTACTGATGCTTATAGGCAATTAGCAAGTAAGTTATATGGTGTAAGAGTTAATGGTAAAGATACGGTAAAAGATGCAATGCTTAAAAGTTCAACTATCACAGCACAAGTAAATGGTTTAATTAAAAATGCAAGTGTTGTAGATCAAGACTTTAAAGATGGTCTTTATAGGGTAAATGTAGAACTTAAAATCGATGCTGACAAGTGGAAAGAATTGTTTGCTTATTAATCTTTATAATTTTTAATGTTACTGCTCAAGATGAATTTATATTTTGGGCAGAACTCTCTAATAAAAATTTCATTCTTTATCATCAAAATGAAACTATTTCTATAGCTATGACTAAAAGCAAAAATAAAAAATTAGAATATGCTTGCGAATTAGTTTACACGCCAAGTGATTTGAAAACTTTAATACGTAATGATTTTGATGTGGTAGCTGAAGAAAAAATGACAAAGCTAGATAAATTTAACTTTTTAAATGCTCACAAAAATGATTTGATTGATTGTTTTTTTAATTCAAAAATAGATGTAAAAGATTTTGTAAAAAGCGAACAAGCAAGTGCGCAGAGTGAAACTTTTGTGAGAATATTACCTTTAAGATTTATAATAGAATTTCACGACAATAGTGCTTTTATTTATTATCTTAGATAAATACAAAGCTTGATTTTATAAAAATCAAGCTAAAATACTTAAAAAAATATTAAGAGTAGAAAATGCAAAAAAGTATCCCTCGTTATTTATTATTTAAATATTTGCGTTTTGATAAAGATCAGCCTTTTATCATGCTTTCAAAAATTTTAGCCTTTTTAGGTGTTAGCATAGGACTTTGTGTGCTTTTGGTTGCAATGGCTATTATGAATGGTTTTGATAAAGAATTTGAGAGAAAACTTTTTACTATGAATTATCCTATTACTATATTACCGCGTTTTGGAGCAAGTGTAGATGATAAATTATTACAAGAATTAAGAACTAAATTTCCTAATTTATTATTTAGTCCTTATATTGCCACTCAGGTTATAGCAAGAAATGATTTAAAATTAGAAGGCGGTATGCTTTTTGGGGTTAATTTTGAAGATGAAAAAAAGATTAATGAAGTAGTAGCGCAAGCCTTAGAGAATAAAAAATTAGATAATTTCGATATTTTGATTGGCAAGGGCTTAAGAAATGAATTTGGACTTGATTATAATGAAAAAATTACTTTGATTTTTTCTAATCTCAATGCTAGTGGACTTTCACTCATTCCACAGGTTAAAAGATTTGATGTTAAAGCTGATTTTTCTTCAGGATTGTTAGCCTATGATAAAGCTTATATGTATACAGATGCTAAAGCTTTGGCTAAAGTTTTATCATATCCTCAAGGAAATTATGATGGTGTGCATGTGTACTCAAGTAAGCCTTTTGATGATATTAAACAAATTGAAGCTTTTTTGGGTGCAAGATATGCTAGTATAGGTTGGTGGGAGCAAAATGGAAATTTCTTTGCAGCGCTAGCTTTAGAAAAAAGAGCTTTGTTTATAGTGTTAATGTTGATTATTTTGGTTGCAAGTTTAAATATAGTAAGCTCTTTATTAATGATAGTTATGAATAGGCGTAGTGAAATAGCATTACTGCTTTCTTTAGGTGCTAGTAAGTTAGAGATTAAAAAAACTTTTTTTTCTTTAGGGTTTTTAATAGGTGGGAGTGGTATTATAGCAGGTGTAATTCTTGCAGCTATAGCTTTGTGGGTGCTTGGAAATTTTGATATTATTTCTTTACCAAGTGATGTTTATGGTATGAGTAAATTGCCATTAGAGCTTTCTTTTGTTGATTTTTGTGCTACGCTTTTTGGTGCTATTGTGATTGTAAGTTTATCTTCTTATTATCCTGCTAAAAAAGCAACTCAAGTAGATATTTTAGATACCTTAAGAAACGAATAAATTGTAGAAATTTATTCGTTTAAGAATTTTTTTATTTCATTGAAAAAGTTTTCATAACTAATATCTTTTATGGTTTTAATAAATTTTCCATTTTCATCGATCAAATAAAATTCGCCACTATGTGCTATAGAATATCCCATAGCAGAATCTTTAAGATTGATTTTTTCATATACTACACCATAATTTTTAGTAACTTTTTCTAATTCTTTTTCATCTTTAGCAACCAAGGCTGTAGAATCTGGATAAAAATATTTTACCCATTGACTAGTTTGAGTTAAGTTGTTATCTCTTGCTGGATCTAATGAAATAAATACCACATGAGCTTTTTCTTTATTTGGCATTTTTTCTAAAACATTAGCAATTAATGCAAGTTCACTAGGACAAACATCAGGACAATATGTATAGCCAAAATATACAATTAATTTTTTACCGATAAAATCTTTTAAACTAAGCGTGCCTTTTTCAGAATTTAAGTGAAAATTGTATTTGTTATTTTCAAAATATTGCACTGATATAAAAAATACCCCAAAAATTACCACAATTAATAAAAAAATATTTATTTTTTTCATATTTTACCTTTTTACATCAAAGTCAAAATAAAAATCTAGTGGAGTTTCATCATCAAAAAGCTCTATTCTAAAACGCATTGTATCTAATGTGCAAGAACTTAAAACTAATTTAGCATGGTAGGTGTTGTTGATTTTTTTAAATTGTGGAACAATGTCTCCCATATACATATTAAGCCCATAAACTCTAGCGTTTAATTTTTTAAAATCACCTAAATTAGTAATATTTAAATCAAGCTCATTTAGAGTGATTATGGGCTTTGGATTCAAATTTACTAAGACTTTTTTATTTTTAAAAATATATTCGCATTCTTGGATATTTAAATCACATGCTAAGGGTGTTAAAGTAGTGATTAATTCTCTTTTTTTTTCGTTGTTTGATGAATTTGTATAAAAATAAGCCCCACATATGGCAAAAACTATGGCCAAGGCAAAGACAAGTAGATTTCTCATTATTTTTTAATACTTCTTGACTCGATATCTTTTAATTCAATTGTGCTATTATCATCAAAATAAAGCGTTAAATTAGCTTTGGTTTGTGGTGTGATATTTTCTTTAAGATTTAATACCATAATATGCTTACCACCTGGTTTAAGTTCAGTGCTTGATTTAGCCTTTATGATGATTTGAGGGATTTGCACCATCATTTTTTTACCATTTTCTACAATATGATCATGAATTTCAGCTGTATCACTTAGTGAGCTTTGGGCTTTTATTAGTTTTATGTCTTGATTAGAATTGTTTTTGAGCTCTAAGAAAAAGGCTGTGGTTTTAGAATTCGGCGGAGTTTGTCTTACATAGGGATTATTTACAGTAATATTATTAGCTAAAGCAAAAGTACTTAAAAGAGCTAAATTAAGTAGTTTTTTCATTATTTTCCTTTTTTAATTAATTATAAACATTATACACGGAAAAAATTAAAAATATATTTATTGTAAAAATATTATAATTAGCTCTTTGTTGTTTTAATTTTTTAAGTAGAAAGGTAAAAATTGTTTAAAATTATATTGGCATTATTTAGTTTGGCTATATTTGCAAATGCAAGTGATCTTGCAAAAATTTATTTAAATGAAGGTATTAGCGCGGTAGAGAAAGTGTTGAATCAAGAATTAAGTAAAAAAGATTTTTGGCTTGATGAAATAAAAGATAAAAATGTCAGTTTTGGTTATTATGAAGAAAATGTCGCTATTGTTTTAACCAATAAAAGTGATAAAATCATTAGAGTTTATCATTATAACAATGGTAAAGTAGAAAAGAAATTTATTCAAAAAGAAGTTTTAACTGGTTTAGCGGGAGATAAAGAAGTAGAGGGAGATTTAAAAACTCCTATAGGATTTTATGAACTTGGTAAGAAATTTTATCCTGGTGATCCTTATTATGGCCCATTTGCTTTTGCAACGACTTATCCAAATATACTTGATAAAACTTTAGGAAAAACGGGTGGTGGAATTTGGATTCATGGTTATCCTTTAGATGGAACCCGTACGGATACTTATAGAACTAGAGGTTGCATTGCTATACACAATAATTTACTTGATGAATTTAATAATTTAATAGCAGATAGAAAAGCTTATGCAATGACTGAAGAAAAAAGTAAAATAACAACCAATGTAAATGAAGTGGCTATTTTGTTAGCAAATTTATATGCTTGGAAAGATAGTTGGCAAAAAAGTGATATTAATAAGTATTTATCGTTTTATGATAAAAAAATATTTAAACATCAAAATAAATTTACTTATGAGCAATTTGCAAAGAATAAAGAAAGAATTTTTGCAAAAAGAGAAGAAAAGAAAATTAAATTTTCTGATTTTAGTATAAGTCCTTATCCGAATAAAAAAGATGAAAAGATTTTTAGAATAGGATTTTATGAAGATTATCGTAGTACTAATTATAAATTCAAAGGAGAAAAAGTTCTTTATGTTAAGCTTGTTGATGATAAAATGCAAATTTTAGCTGAACAGTAATGGCTTATATAAAAATTGACCGCTTAGCTTATGAATATAACCTTGATCTCATAGCTTCCAAAGCAGGAGGTTATCAAAGAGTAATATGTGTTTTTAAGGATAATGCTTATGGACACGGAGCTAAGCTTTTAGCTCCTATAGCAAAAGCAAAGGGTATAAATTTTGTTGCAGTAAAAAATGAAGCTGAGGCAAAAGAGCTTGAAGATATTTTTGATAATATCTTGATTTTATCTCATCATCCACACGGTGGAGAAAATGAAAAATTTATTTATGCTTTAAATGAAAAAAATGATATAAAAAAAATTAAAAAAAATACTAAAATTCATCTTGTTATAGATACAAATATGCATAGAAATGGAATTTTACCTGAAGAAATTCAAGAAATTTTGTATGAGCTTAGAAATCACAACTTGCAACTTCATGGTGTGATGATGCATTTTGCGGGAAGTGATGAAATGGATGCAAGTTATTTTGTACAAAAACAAAAATTTCAATATGCTAAAGAGTTAATTTATAATCTATTGCAAGAAGATGCTAAAAACTTAATATTTCATTCACATAATTCTGAAGCTCTATTTCGAGCGAATACATTAGAAGATGATGAGTATTGCAGAGTAGGATTGGTACAATTTGGTTATGCATATTTTAGTAAAGATTTACATAGGGTTTTGAGTTTATGGGCTGAAAGATTAAGTCAAAGAATATTAAAAAAAGGTCAATGTGTTGGTTATGGTGGTGTATATAATGCTAAAGAAGATATCGAAATAGCAACTTATGATTTAGGTTATGCAGATGGACTTTTGCGTTATGATGGGAAGGGTGATTTTTATCTTCCTAGTGGTAAAAAAATATTAGGAAAGATGTCTATGGATAGTTTTTCTTGTGAAAATAACGGTGAGACAATTTGCGTTATAGATGATGCAAATGTTATGGCTGAATTTTTTAATACAATTAGTTATGAAATTTTAGTGAAACTTTCTCCAAATTTAAAAAGAATTGTAGTTTAAGATAAAAAATACTAATATATTCAGTGAAAGGTAAAAATATGGCATTTTTAAATTGGGCTATTTTGATTTTATTTTTATTTATAGTGTTTTTGCTAATCAATCGCTATGAAAGAAAAATGAAGATTTTATATAAAAATATAGAAATCTTAAAAAATGAATGCAAAAAAAATAGTGAAAATATAGAGCAAAATAGAATTTTGATAGAAAAAAATAGATCAAATATTGAAGATATAAAAAATCAAGATTAATTTTTATTAATCTTGAAGTAGTTTTGCTATCAACTCTAAAGGATGTAAAAACTGCGTAGAAACTTTTTCATGTTCTAGCGCATTTGAAATTTGCATTCTGCAAGCTGAGCATTCTGCACTGATAATTTCTACTTTGCTTTTTTGTATATTTTGAGCTTTTTTTATACCAACTTGCAAGGCTTTTTCATAGTGATCAGTTTGCATACTCACTCCACCAAAACCGCAACATTCATTCGAATGACTAAGTTCTTTAAAAACATAGTTTTGTTTTAGTAAGGCTCTAGGTTCCTTAGAAACTCCTTGCATTTTTTTTGCATGACAAGGATCATGATAGGTAATTTTTGTATTTAGTTTTTTCTTTGTTTTTAAAAGTTCTTCTAGGTTGGTATGTTCATAAAAATATTTTGTTGCAAGTAATATTTTATTAGAGATGTTTTTGGCTCTTGCAGCCCATTCTTCATCTTTTTGCATATGAAAAAAATGCTCGTAGTCTATATTTATCATTGCAGAACAGGTTGCTTCAGGAATAACGATATAATCTAGTGTTTTTAATTTTTTTTCAAAATAAACGATGTTTTTTTTAGCTAAACTTTCTACACTTTTAAAATCTCCAGTAAAATAATGCGGAGCACCACAACAAGATTGATCTTTTAATAAATCTACATTGATTTTAAGATGTTTGCAAATTTCAAGTAATGCAAAACCTGTATTAATGTAAGAATAATTTGATAAGCATCCTATAAAAAGCCCTATGGTTTTTTCTCCTTGATTATCTATAAAATCAGGATTAGAAGCTAAAAAATTTTTTTTAGCCAAAGAAGGAAGTAAACGATCTTTTTTGATTAAAGGCAGATTAAATCTAGTTTTCATTCCTAAATTTTTATATTGTATATTAAAAGCACAACTTTGGAAAACGTAACCTAATCTAGCCAAAATATCCAAAATTTTCCTATGTCTTAAAAAAAAGAAGGCTAGTTTTTTATACCATGCTATGCCAAATTTTTTAGCTATATCATAACGTACTTTTTCAATAGCACTATCAACTCTTAAATGACTTGGACAGACTTCTACGCAATTTGTACATAAAAAACATGATTCAAAAGTTTTTTTAAGATTTTTATCAAGTTTTAGCTCTTGATTTTCATAAGCATCAATAAGATCTAAAAAACCACGAGGAGAAGTGCTCTCATCGCGGTTTATTTCGTGTATAGTACAAACTGGTATACACTTTCCACATTTTACGCAAGCATTAGAGATTTCATTAATGTTTAACATATCAAACCGTTTTAGAAAATACTTTTTTTTCTTCACTAATACGTTTTAGATATTTATCAAAACACATAGCAATATTGCGTATTAAAAGTATCCCTGTTTCATTAACTTTAATATGATTTTTATCTATAGTGATAAATTCGTTAAGTTCTTCAAGTTCTTTTAAATCTTGCCTAAAATACTCAAAAAAATCAATCTTAAATTTACTTTCTACATTTTTTATATTAAGAGCAAAATTGCTCATAAGTTCCATAATGACAGATTTTCTTAGCTCATCATCATCATCAAGCATAATGCCTTTTTCACAAGGCAATTTACCCTCATCAATAGCTTTTTCATAGTTTGGCATATCTTTGAAATTTTGCATATAATGTCTTTGTCCTTCACCTATACTTGTTAGACCAATACCAATTAAATCGGTTCCACCTTTAGTGGTGTAGCCTTGGAAATTTCTATGTAAACTACCATTTTCTAAAGCTTTAAAAAGCTCATCTTGTGGTTTTGCAAAATGATCCATTCCTATCATTTTGTAGCCATTTTGAGTTAAAAATTTTTCACAATATTCTAAAATTTGAAGCTTTATATCGGGACTTGGTAGAGTGCTTTCATCAAATTTTCTCATATTCTTTTTAAGCCAAGGCACATGAGCATAATTAAAAATGGCAAAGCGATCAGGATTGATTAGCAATGCTTTTTCTAGAGTTTGCTTAAAGCTTTCTAAGCTTTGATAAGGAAGACCATAGATTAAGTCCATATTTACTGAGTTAATGCCTTTTTTTCTTACCATATCTACTGCATTTTTGGTTAGCTCAAAAGGTTGAATTCTATGAATTTCTTTTTGCACCTTTTCATCAAAATCTTGTACACCAAAACTAATGCGGTTGAAACCGTTTTGAATTAAAACATCTGCTTGTTCTTCGTTTAAAAATCTAGGATCAATTTCACAGCTTACTTCGCTATTTTGGGTAAAATTGGGAAAAACACTTTTGATTTTTAAAATTAAACTTTGCAATTGCTTGGCAGAAAAGAAAGTAGGTGTACCACCACCAAAGTGCATTTGAGCTACTTCTCTTTGAGTATTGATAATATTTGCTAAAATATCAAGTTCTTTAAAAAGATAATTTAAATACTTTTCTTTGCTTTCTTCTTTTGCGGTATATATTACGTTGCAGCCACAAAAATAACAAGCACTTCTGCAAAAAGGCAAGTGAAAATATAAAGATAGTTGAGCTTTTTGTTGTTTTAAAATCTCTATATAATCTTCATATTTAAAATGAGTATTAAACTCTACTGCAGTGGGATAAGAAGTATATCTTGGTCCTGCTTTGGAGTATTTAATAAAACTTTTATAGTCTTTCATTTGGTTTTACCTTTTGCATCATTTCTTTTATATCTATAAATAAATTAGGATGTTTGGTATGGATATTACTAATTAATTGATCTAGGTCAATATTAACTTCTTTAATACCCTTAGCTACTTGATGTCTTATTTCATCCATAGCAACAATCCATACATCGTTAAAATCAATAGGAATTTGTTGATAAATAGCTTTTTCTAACTTAAGTTCAAAATTATCTTTTTGCATCTCTTTGGCGTTTTGTAAAAACTCGATTAATGTTTTTACGGAAAACATAGTTTTAACTTCATCATTTTCATCTATTATAAACCATGGTTCAGGTGCTAACTCATGACCATTTTTCAGACTTAATTTTTTTTCTTTTTCATTTATATGAGTAAGATGAAATATAGTTTGGTTATGTTTTTCTATACCTAAATGATTTGATAATTCATCTATAATATCTTGAGAACTTTTTTTACTTAAATTACCCACAATCACTCCTTGTTTTTTAATAATTTAGCGACTTCTTTTGCATGATAGGTAATAATAAGTTTTGCTCCGGCTCTTTTGAAAGCATACATTGTTTCAAGCATTATTTTTTCATAGTCAATAACACCTGCTTTTTGTCCAGCTTTCAACAAAGCATATTCACCACTTACATTATAAATACAAAGTGGAAGTTTGGAGTGATTTGCTATTTCTTTTACTACATCTAAATATGCAAGTGCTGGTTTAACCATTAAAATATCAGCACCTTGTTTTTCATCTTCTAAACTTTCACACAAAGCTTCTTTACCATTGGCAAAATCCATTTGATAGGTTTTTCTATCTCCATAGCTTGGAGCAGAATCAGCTACATCTCTAAAAGGACCATAATAAGCTGAAGCAAATTTAGTTGAATAAGCCATAATAGGTAAATTTTCAAAACCATTTTTATCTAAAGTTTTTCTTAAGGTTTCAATAATTCCATCCATCATACCACTTGGCGCTATCATATCTGCACCATTTTTTGCATGGATTAAGGCTTGTTTGGCTGAAATTTCTAAAGTTAAATCATTATCTACACTTTTACTTTTAGGATCAATAATACCACAATGTCCGTGATCTGTGTATTCGCAAAAACAAAGATCTGTAATTACTACTAAATTAGGAAATTTTGCTTTTATAGCTCTTAGACTTTTGGCAATTAAACCATCATTACTTAAAGCATCACTACCGCAACTATCTTTTTTAGAACCTTCTAATACACCAAATAAAATAATTGCCTTAATGCCAAGATTAATCAATTCCTCACACTCTTTTAAAATTTCATCCAAGCTCATTTGAAACACACCTGGCATAGATGCAATTTCATTTTTGATATTAGTGCCATTTACAACAAAAAGTGGATAGATTAAATCATCTAAATTTAAGGTATTTTCTCTTACTAAGCTTCTAATATTTTCATTAAGTCTCAATCTTCTAAAGCGTTTAAACATAAATTTCCTTTTTGTTTGTTAAAATTCTTTAAATTTTAGCATATTTTTTATAAAAAGGTAAAGTAAAATAATGACTATTCAAATTTCTGAAATAGCAAAACTTCCTACTTGTTTTGGTGAATTTAATATACAAAGTTTTAAAGAAAATGATAAAGAGCATCTTTGTATTTTTAAAGGTAAATTAGATAAAGAAGTAAATGTTAGAATTCATTCAGAGTGTTTAACGGGTGATGTTTTAGGAAGTTTAAAGTGTGATTGTGGAGAACAGCTTGAATTTTCTTTGAAATATATTCAAGAGCATGGTGGAATGGTGATTTATCTAAGACAAGAAGGAAGAGGCATAGGACTTTTTAATAAAATTAATGCTTATGCCTTACAGGATAAGGGTTTTAATACTATAGAAGCAAATCATCAATTAGGTTTTAAGGCTGATGAGCGTAGTTATGAAATAGTAGATTTTATACTTAAGTATTATGAAATTTCTAAAATTAATCTTTTGACTAATAATCCTGAAAAACTTAGCTCACTTAAGGAAAAGGTAAATTTAAGAATTCCTATTTTAGTAGAAGCAAATCGTTTCAATAGAGATTATTTAGAAATCAAACATACACAAATGGGGCATTTAAATTGAAAAAATATGAAGACAAGCTAACTTTTTTGCAAGCATTTGTAAATAAAGATGATTTTTTCAAAAAAATTACACTCTATAAAGATTTATTGAAAAAATTTAATGCTGTACATAATCTAACACATTTTAATAATATAGATGAAAATATTATTGATAGTATTAAAATTTTAGACTTTTATGACTTGAATGATAAGCAAAGAATCATTGATATTGGAAGTGGTGCTGGTTTTCCTGCAATATTCTTAGCTTGTATTTTGCAAGAGAGTGAATTTTTTCTTTTTGAGCCTAGTGTTAAAAGAGCATCTTTTTTGAGAGTGATAAAAACTGAACTTGATTTAAAAAATGTAAATATTATAAAAGAAAAAATAGAAAACTATCCATCTTTTAAAGTGGATTTAATTACATCAAGAGCTTTGATGGATGTAAAACCTTTGGTAAAAATTTCAAGTGGTTTTTATGATGATAAAACATTATTTTTGCTTTATAAAGGTAGTGAGATTTATAAAGAATTAGAAGACTTGAAAGATTATCAGATTTTCAATCAAGGTTTTAGAAATTATTGTCTTTTAAAAATGAAGGAAAAATTATGTTAATTTTCGGACATCCTTTGATAAATATGCAAAAATTTAGTCACATTGAAGATGATTTTATTCAAGCTAATGTAAATTGTTTTTTGTATAATGAAAGCATAATCAAGAAAGCACAAGAAAAAAAATGTGATTTTGCTATTTTTGCAAAAAATGAAGAAGAAATTTTACTTTCAAATGCATTAGGAGCAAAGTATATTTTAATAGAAGATAGGAGTTTGGCAAAAATTGCTTCAAAGATGGCCGAATTTTATATGTTTGACTCTAAAATTTTATTTTTATTGGATAGTTTAGAAAATAATCTAAAAAAAGCATATGAATTAAGCGTAGATGGAGTATGTTTAAAATCTTATATTAGTTAAAGTTAAACCCTAAAAAGGGTTTAACTTATTAAAACTTCTTCTTCCTAGCATCTTCTAAGATATCATTAGCTATTTTATTTACATTATCAGATATAGCTGCACTATCATTAGCTATTTTTAAATTCTCTTGAGTTACATGATCAATTTGAGCTACAGCATCATTAATTTGAGTAATACCTGTAGTTTGTTCTTTGATACTTTCACCCATTTCATTAATAGATTGAACTAAGATATTAGTATTTGCTTCAATCTCACCTAAAGACTTTTGAGTTCTTTCTGCTAGATTTCTAACTTCATCAGCAACAACAGCAAAGCCACGTCCATGTTCACCTGCACGTGCTGCTTCAATAGCAGCATTTAATGCAAGCAAGTTAATTTGATCAGCAATATCTCCTATAATAGAAGTAACATTTTTAATCTCTTCACTTTGAGCAATTACTTCACTAGTTTTATGAGATACATTTTGCATAGAAGAAGTAATCTCTTCTAATGCTGCTGCTGTTTCTTCTAAAGAAGAAGCTTGAGAAGATGATGAATCTGTTAAGTTTTTAACAGCACTTTGTAATTTTCCACTTTCAGTAGCAAGTAAAGAAGCAAATTCAGATGATTGTCTTAACATAGCTACTATTTCTTTACCTAATACATTAGTAGTTACTTCAACTCCACCTTTAGCATTTTTAACTTCAGTAGTAAAGTCCAATGCTTTATAGCTATCAAATACTCTATTGATTTCACTCATATTAGAACCTACTTTTTGTTCTAATACATTAAGCATTTCATTTAATACATTTTTTAATTCTATTAATTGAGGATTAGCAGGAATTGCAGTAATTCTTGCTGTTAGATTACCACTTTCTATTTCTTTAGCTGTTTCAACTGATTGTTCTACTGCTTTAGCATCTTGTTCTAAAGCATTTTTAGTTTTAGTGATGTTTTCATTGATGGCTTTAGCTATAGCACCAAGCTCATCATTGCTTTTAACATCTATCATAGCTGAATCTTTTGTTTTATGATTGATAAAGTCAAAGAAAGAGTTAAGACCACTTTGGATGGTTTGAAGTGGAGATAGATAGTAGGAAATGATAAAATAAAGTAAAATAATACTAGCAATACTTGTAAAAATAACTATAGCGGTTTGAATATAAGCTATTTTTAAAGCAGGTGCTTCAATAACTTCGATGTTCTCACCCGCACATGTAGTATAGTTATCTACTTTAGCACAAATACCAAACTTATCTTGTCCATTTTGTGTGGTGTAGTTAAAAATATTATAATTTCCAGATTTTTCATAAGCTTTTGCTACCGCAATAATATCAGGATTTTTTTCTACATTTAATAATGATTTGTCTGTAGAAGCAAATACCGTATAAGCTTGGTCAAATACAAAAGTTCTTCCAGGAAGCTCATTAAATTCAGTTTGTAAATCTTTTACCAAAACATCAATAGCTAAAATTCCTATAAATTTACCATCTTTAATTAAAGGTATAGAATAAGTAAAACATGGTAAGCCTGTTGTTGTGTCAATATAAGCGGCGGTGATATACAAGCCATTTTTCTTTTTAGCTTCTATAAAAAACTCTCTTGTTGTCGCATCATAATTATCTGCTTTTCCATAAATTCCATAATCTAATCCTTTGCTATCGCTATCTGGATCACTTACTATTAATTCCCCATTTGGTTGAGCTATATAAACCGCTAGATAACTATTCATATCTCTAACAGTTTTAAGTAGACTACCTGTGTTTTCCATAAGTTTTTCTTGGGTATTAAGCTCGCTATAAGGAAGTTTCATGATAGCTTGAGATAGTTTTTCAAGAGCGTGCGAGTTGAGATTTTTAAAATCTCTCATTGATTTTTCTGCTGTTTTTACGTAATTGGTTTCTGCTTTGACCACTTCATAATTCAAGGCTTTTTTTGTAAAAACAAAACTTATAATACCAAGTATTATAAGACATATAATAGCTATAATATTTGCAATTAATGAAATTTTTAATTTAATACTTTTCATTGAGAACTCCTTGTATTTTGTAGAAATTTTTTATGTATGAGATTATACTACTAAAAAAGCAACATATATAAAATATTATTTAAATAATAATTTTTTATAAAAAGTATTTAATAAGCTAACACATGCATGAGAAAGTATATCATAGGTCTCGTTAAAATTATTACTATACCATGGATCAGGAACTTCATCATATCCTAACTCTAATGCATAAGAAGTGATTTTTTGAATTTTATGTTTAAAATTAGGAAATTTTTTTACTACTTCATTATAGTTATTATTATCCATTACAATAATAAGATCATTTTCTTTGCACATTTTTAAATTTAATTTTTTACTATAAAATGGTTTTGTAATGATATTTTTGTTACTTAATAAAGCCTTGGTTTTATAGTGCATATCCTCTCCATCATGGTAACCCGAAGTTCCAGCGCTAGAAATAATAAATTTATTATTTAAATTTGCTTTTGATATAAGGTCTTTCATAATAAATTCTGCCATAGGAGAGCGACAAATATTTCCTAAGCAAACAAAAATAATTTTAGTCATTTTTTCCTCAAAATTTGTGTAGTTTTTTCAAAATTATAGCAGTATTTTAAAATATTTTTTAAGATTAATTAAAACTAAGATATAATTTTTCTTTAGCGGGGAGCTTTTGCTGAGAGGAAGTTAGACTTCGACCCTTGAGAAGTTTGGTAATGCAAACTTTGAATTCTTGCAAAAACTTTCCTTTTTTATAAAAAGGATAAAAATGATACAAGCAAAAACAAAAACTAAAATTCCTATCTTAACTATAGCTGGGAGCGATTGTAGCGGCGGAGCTGGCATACAAGCTGACTTAAAAACTTTTAGTGCACATAATTTATTTGGTATGAGTGTAGTTTTAAGTGTTGTTGCTGAAAACACTACAAGAGTGATTTCTTGTTTTGATATACCAACTAAAATAATAGATGAGCAAATATTAGCCGTTTATGAAGACATAGAACCAGCTGCTGTGAAAATTGGAATGCTAGGTTCAAAAGAAATTATAACTTGTGTAAAAGAAAATTTATTACGCTTTAAAGCTAAAAATGTAGTCATAGATCCTGTGATGTTTGCTAAAAATGGTTATGCATTGATGTCTTTGGAGAATTGTCAATTTTTTAAAGATGAAATTTTATCATTAGCTGACGTGCTTACTCCAAATATACCTGAAGCTGAGTTTTTATGTGATTTTAAAATACTTAACGAGGTGGATATGAAAAAAGCTGCTATAAAACTTTATGAAGAAGGTGCAAAAAGTGTTTTGATTAAAGGTGGGCATAGTAAAGATAATACTAACGATATTTTTTATGATGGGAAGGAATTTAGTATTTTTAAGGCAGAAAAAATCAACACAAAAAATACGCACGGTACAGGCTGTACATTAAGTTCAGCTATAGCTAGCAATCTTGCTTTGGGTAAACAAAAGTATGAAGCTATAAAACTTGCCAAAGATTATGTGTATGAAGCTATTTTAAATTCTTTAGCACTTGGTAAGGGTTGTGGTCCGACAAATCATTTTTTTCAACTTGATAAGGAGTAAAAATGTTCATCAAAATAGCAAGAGAAAAAAATCCTTTGATTCATCATATTACTAATTATGTTACAGCTAATGATTGTGCAAATGTAACTATAGCAATGGGAGCAAGTGCTGCTATGGCTGATTTTTACGAAGAACAAACTGATTTTGCTAAAATAAGCTCGGCTTTAGTGTTAAATACAGGTACGATTAATCAGCTTGTAGCTAATTCTATGTTAAAAGCAATTAAAGAATATACCTTATTAAACAAACCTATAGTTTTTGATCCTGTTGCTTTAGGTGTAAGTAAAGCAAGAGATGGCATTAATTTTGAATTGCTTAATTTAAAAGGTATTAGTATTGTTAAGGCAAATGCATCTGAAATAGCAAGTGTTATAGGTTTAGATGGTAAAGCAAGAGGAGTTGATAGTACTTTTGTAATCAACGATGAGTTTTTAGAAAAAGCTAGGAAGTATACTCAAAAAACTAAGCGTATATTAGCTATAACAGGCAAAATTGATTATATTATAAGCCAAAAACAGATTGCTAAAGTTTATAATGGCTCTATCATGGCTACTAAAATAACCGGAGCAGGTTGTATGTGTGCTTCTTTATGTGGAGTTTTTGCAGGAGCAATAGAAGATAAATTTCAAGCTAGTTTATGTGCTTTGCTTAGTTTTGGTATAGCTAGTGAGATTGCCCAAGAAAGTTCTAGTGGAAGTGCTAGCTTTAGAGTGAATTTAATTGATGCTTTGAGCAATTTAAATGATGAAGAAGTTAAAAAAAGAGCCAAGTATGAAATCATTTAAAATTTATCTTGTTGCAAACAAGGGTGAAAAAAGCGAAAATGAGTTTTTAAGTATTTTGGAAGCTTCCTTGAAAGCTAAGGTTGACATTTTACAGCTTAGAGAAAAAAATCTTAGTACTTTAGAATTTTATAATCTTGCTTTAAAAGTTAAAGCTTTGTGTGAAAAATACAATACACCTTTTGTAGTAAATGATAGAATTGATATAGCTATGGCTGTTAATGCAAATGGGGTGCATATAGGTCAAAAGGATATGCCTTTAAAAAAAGCAAGAGAGCTTTTGGGTGAAGATAAAATCATAGGGCTTACGATTAATCATAAAAGTGAGCTTGCAAATATTCAAGGTGCTACTTATCTTGGAGCAGGGGCTGTTTTTGCTACGCCTAGTAAACAAGATTGTGTTGTGCTTGGTATAGATGGTTTAAAAGAAATTTCAAAATTAACTTCTTTACCTATTGTGGCTATTGGTGGGATAGATGAAACTAATTTAAATTTATTGAAAGAGTGTAATATACAAGGTATAGCTGTAGTTAGAGCGATAATGCAAGCAAACGATCCTTATAAGGCAACTTTAAATTTAAGAACAAATTTTGATAGTGTATTTGTGAGAAAATAATGATTTATTTTATAGGAGATAAAGAATTTGATGGTGTTAAAACCATAAGATTAAATAAAATTATACATTTTAACTTTGAGATTAATTTAAAAGAATTTGATTGTTTGATTATTAGTTCTAAAAACGCATTAAAAGCATTAATGTCAAGTAAAAGTAAGATTGATTTTGATATTAAACTTTATGCTGTTGGTCAAAAAAGTGCTGATTTTGCAAAAGAACTTGGTTTTAAAAATGTCAAATATCCTAGTAAAGCTTATGGTAAAAGTTTAGCTAGTGAGTTTTTATCTGAGTTTAAAAATAAAAAATGTCTTTATCTAAGAGCGAAGAAAATTAGCTCAGGTCTTGATGAATATTTATTAAAAGAAAATGTTTCTTTAAAGCAATTAATTGCTTATGAAAATATAGCTATAGAACCAAAAAAAGATGAGTTAAAAATACACCACCCAAGTGTTTTTATCTTTAGTGCACCTTCAAACATAGAGCAATTTTTGAAGTTTTTTGCTTTAAAAAAAGATGATAAGGTTGTAGTTATAGGTCAAAGCACAGCTTTAAAACTTCAAAATTTTGAAAATTTATATATATGTAAAGAGCAAGATCTAAATTCTTGTTTGAAATTAGCTAAGAGTTTAGATCTTTAAAAGTTTTATATAATAAATAAGAAGCAATAAAAACCATAAGAACTTCGCTTGCAAAAGAAGCAAGCCAAACTCCATTTAAACCAAAATAATGTGATAATACTTGTATAAAAATAAAAGGTAATATTAAACTTTGTATGATAGATATAGCTAAAGAAATCATAGGTTTATCTAAAGCGGTGAAAAAAGATGCACAAAGTTTCCCAAGCCAACTTAATAAAAAAGAAAAAGAAAATAATATAAGTGCATTTCGTGCTAGATTTGTAAAATCCACTTCATTATTTTTATTAAAAAAGGAAACTATAAATTCATTGAAAAAAAACACAAGTAAGAAGACAGATATTCCGAATACACTAGATGCTATAAGCATTCTTTTGAAAATAACTTGAATTCTTAGTATATTTTTATAACCATAATTATAACTTATAGCAGGTTGCATGGCTTCACACATTGATAAAATTAAAGCAAAAGCAAAGGTGCTTAAATAAAGTATAATAGAAAATGCCGCTAGTGCTTGATTTCCTGCTATTTTTAATAATATAGCATTAGCTAGTATGGTATAAATAGAACTTGATATGTTTGAAAAAAATTCAGAAGAACCATTATAGATGATATTTTTGAATATTTTTAAATTAATTATAGGTTTTTTAAATTTTAAAATCAAATTCTTAAAAACAAAAGGTGCAAAGCTTAAAATAGTACCTAAAAACATTCCTAAACAAGTTGCTAAAGCAGCTGAAAACAAACCCCATTCAAAAACAACTATAAAAAGCCAATCTAAAATGATATTGCTTAGAGCCACTGTGATATTAACTACCATACTATAAAAGGTTTTACCGCATATTCTTAAATAATTATCCATAGCAAAAGCTAACATGGTAAAAGGTGCAAAAAGAGCAAAAATTTGCATATATTCAGTGGATAAATTTTGTATATTTTCATCAGCTCCCATAAAAGCACTTAAAGATTTTGCTAAAAAAAATCCCAATACTCCCATTATACAAGAGATGATAAAAATAAGAATAATACAAAATGAAAAAATAGCTCTTGCTTTTTCGATTTTTCCTTTGCCCAAGTTGATTGCTATTTGCACTGATGAGCCTATAGCTATCATATCTGCTAAAGCAAAACTTATCATAATAAAGGGCATTACTAAATTCATAGCAGCAAGTGCATTTGTACCTAGATATCTCCCAACAAAAATTCCATCAATAATAACATAAAGATATATAAATGCAGCACTTGCCATATTAGGTAGGGCACATTTGTAAAATAATATAGTAGCATTTGTATTAGTATAAAAATTGTGTAACGACATAGTTTTCCTTATTAGTATTTATTTTATAATATGTTTATGATTGTATAAATAAAATAAAGCTAATAAAGAGACTCAATACCTTCTATAGTATCTTTAAAATATGGATCTGAAATTTCAATAAAATAATCTTTGAAAAACATAAGTCACCTAAATTTTAAAAATCCTATAATATAGTATAATTCAAATATTATATTATAAAAGTTTTTATTTTTGGCTTAATATTCATTTTAATTTGTTTTATCCGATTTTTATAAACCCACAAAAAAAGGAGCAAGGATGCAAATAAATTCGTATTCTCGTGTGGCAGCGGAGTCACAAATTAGCAATAGGAAGGCTGATTCGAATACAAAACTTGAAGATGCCAATACCAAAAGTGCTAATAGTACTAAAGATATTGATGAGGATAAGCTTAATAAGCTTGCCAGTATAGGTGGAAAAGGCATAACTGGGCTTTATGCTATGAGTTTCATGCAACAAGTATTTAGCATGAGTTCATCCAATGGTTTATCTCAAGCAGGGATTTTTCAAGGAGCTCAGTCTAAGGATTCTTTAACGGCTATTTTATCAAATGTAGATTTTAAAGCTATAGGATATGAAGGCAAAGATATACTTAGTTTAAATGCTGATGAAGCAAAAGAGCTTATTGGGGAAGATGGGTATTTTGGTGTAGCAAAAACATCTCAAAGATTGGCTGATTTTGTTATTAACGGAGCTGGTGAAGATATGGAAAAACTTCAAAAGGGTTTAGAAGGTCTAAAAGCAGGATTTGCGCAAGCAGAAAAAATGTGGGGTGGCAAACTTCCTGATATCAGCTATGAAACAATTGATAAAGCTATTGAAAAAGTAACTCAAAAAATCAATGAATTGGGTGGAAATTCTTTAGATATCAATGCTTGATTAATATCCCTAGTGTAGACTAGGGATTTAGTCTATTTTTAAAACGCTTAAAAATGCTTCTTGAGGCAAATGTACTTTGCCAATGGCTTTCATTCTTTTTTTACCTTCTTTTTGTTTTTCAAGAAGCTTTCTTTTTCTAGTGATATCCCCGCCATAGCATTTTGCAGTTACATTTTTACCCATAGATTTTACATTTTCTCTTGCAATAATTTTATTGCCTATACTTGCTTGGATAGCAACTTCAAAAAGTTGTCTTGGAACGATTTCTTTCATTGCTTTTACAAGTTCTCTACCTTTGCTTAGTGCTTTTTCATTTGGCACAATAATGCTTAGTGCATCTACATTTTCACCGGCTACTTTAATATCAAGTTTTACAAGATCACCCACTCTAAATTCAATAGGTTCATAATCAAAGCTAGCATAGCCTTTGGTGAGTGATTTAAGTTTATCATAAAAGTCCATAACGATTTCGTTTAAAGGTATATCATACTCAAGCAAAACACGTTCAGGTGTGATATAATCCATCTTAACTTGCATACCGCGTTTACGATTTAAAAGAGTGATTAAATTTCCTAAATATTCGCTTGGAGTTATGATGGTAGCTTTTACATAAGGCTCTTTTATGTGATCAATTTTATTTACCGGAGGTAGTTCGCTTGGATTTTGAATTTTTAAAATCTCTCCATCAGTTTGATAAATTTCATAAGTAACAGTTGGTGCAGTAGCTATTAAATCAAGATTAAACTCACGTTCAAGCCTTTCTTTGATAACTTCCATATGTAAAAGACCTAAAAAACCAACCCTAAAACCAAACCCTAAGGCTAATGATGTCTCAGGCTCATAAGTAATAGAACTATCGTTAAGTTTTAGCTTATCTAAAGCATCTCTTAAGTCTTCAAATTTATCTGTTTCTATAGGATATAATCCTGCGAAAACAAAAGCTTTGGCTTTTTCAAAACCACCGATAGCTTCTTTTGCTTTATTTTTTGTTAATGTTATGGTATCGCCCACTTGAACATCGGCAACATTTTTAAGTCCAAGCACGATAACACCTACTTCACCTGATTCTAATTTTTTAGTTTTTATAGGACTTAATGGATGAGGATAAAAAAGATCTTGCACTAAGTGTTTTTTATCTGTACTCATAACCAAAACTTCATCATTTTTGGTGATATTTCCCTCATAAATTCTAACTAAGGCTAAAGCTCCAAGATAATTATCAAACCAAGAATCATAAATTAAAGCTTTAGTAGGTGCTTCATCATCAGTTTTTGGTGCGGGAATTTTTGTGATGATAGTCTCTATAAGTTCTTTTATACCTACACCAGTTTTTGCACTAACACAAATTGCATTAGAACAATCAATACCTATAATATGTTCTATTTCATGTTTAACTTTTTCTATATCAGCTGAAGGAAGATCAATTTTATTAATCACTGGTATGATTTCAAGATCATTTTCTAAGGCTATATAAACATTAGCTATGGTTTGTGCTTCTACTCCTTGAGAAGCATCAACGACAAGCAAAGCTCCTTCGCAACTTGCTAACGAGCGACTTACTTCATAGGAGAAATCAACATGACCTGGAGTATCTATTAAATTTAATATATATTCTTCATTGTTGAAACTATAGTTTAAACGTACAGATTGTGCTTTTATGGTTATACCGCGTTCTTTTTCTATGTCCATAGTATCCATTACTTGGGCACTCATTTGTCTATCGCTAATAGCTCCACATTCACTAATAATTCTATCAGCTAGTGTGCTTTTTCCATGATCAATATGAGCTATGATAGAGAAATTTCTAATATTTTTCATTCAAAACCCTTAAGATTGTCTCATTTTTCTTTTAGCTAAACCAATTTGCTCATAAGCATCTATTTCTTTTTTTAAAGCTTTATATCTTTTTTTTAATTCATTATTTAAAAAAGAAATATTTTTAGGAGTAGCATTAGCATTAGCTGAGACAGCACTAATAAAATCAAGTTTTCTTTTAGTGGCACTATCTTTTGGATTTGAACCAAATTTTTGTGAGTTTAGAAATTGCAAAATTAAAGTTTGAATTTCTTGTGAATTCTTTGCGGTATTAGCTTTGGATATAAAATCTTCTATATTACTAATATTCGCATTTATTTTACTGGCATTAATATTTTTTGGATTTTTTTCTTTATGTGTAAAAAATAAAACCAAAAGAATACCAAGTATGATAATTACAACTAAGGCAGCAATTAAAAATATAAAAAGAGAATTATTCATTTGTTACTTTCTTATAGTTTTTTCGCATAAGGTTTTTTGAAATAACTTACTAAACTCAATGCGACCATAAATAAAAAGCCCCAATATACATAGTCAGGAATTTTTACCGAATCACCTGCTGCGTAAGAATGCATACCGGTTAAAAAGTAGTTTACTCCAAAATAAGTCATAATAATTACCCAATAAGCAAACATAGAACACACTGCAAAAGTATATTGATTCGCCCATTTTGGAACCATTCTAATGTGTAAAATAGCTGCATAAACTAATATACTAATTAAAGCCCAAGTTTCTTTAGAATCCCAACTCCAATATCTACCCCAGCTTTCATTTGCCCATATAGCACCTAAAAAATTTCCAACAGTTAATAAGCAAAGTCCTAAAATCATAGCCATTTCATTAATTCTTGTGGCTTCTGTGATATTTCTTAAAATGTTCTCATTGTGTTTGCCATTAATTTTTAGCATACATAACAAAATTAAAACAAATATCCCTAATAATGTACATAAGCCCAAAAATCCATAGCTAGCAGTAATTACCGAAACATGTATAGTTAGCCAATAAGATTGTAATACAGGAACTAAATTAGTAATTTGTGGATCCATCTGACTAAGATGAGCTACACCTAAAGTAACTCCTGCTAAAATTGAAGTTAAAGAAAGAGCAATAGGACTTTTTCGAGAAAAGAAGATTCCAGATAGCGATAAAGCCCAAGCTATATAGACCATACTCTCGTAAGCATTACTCCATGGTGCGCGACCCGCTATATACCAACGCAAAGCCAGACCTAGTGTATGAGTGAAAAATGCCACAATATTAAACACATAGACACATTTAAAGATAAAATCAATACGAATTTTTGGCATTAACATTTTTACAAAAACTATAATTAAAAGTAAAAATCCAGCACATAGGTAAAGTGGTGCAAGATTTACAAAAATTTGACTTTTGTTAAAAAATATTTCAGTATTAATCTTTTTGGAGTTTGGCATTATTTCATAACCATATTTTTCTTGATAATTTTTAATGGTACTTAAACTTTTAGTTGCTTCGTCCCAATTATTATGAGCAATGGAATTGGCAACTGCATTGAAGTAGTTTTCTAAAATACCTCTAACTTCTTTACCTTCTTCATCTTTTAAACCTATATAAGCTTCGCGTGGTGCAATCCATTGATTATTAGTGCTATTTTGTAAAGGAATAAATCTAAAAATATCACCTGAAAAAATTAAATTTACGATATTTACTCTTTCATCAAGTTTGATGATTTCTTTATCAAAAACACTTCTACGGTTTGGATTTTTTCTATTAGCGTTTTCTACATATTTTTGTAATTTATAAGTATCTGTAGTAAAGAAGTCTTTAAAGCTAGCATAAGCTTTAGGTTCAATACCTAAAATTTTAGAAATTTCTTCATTAATCAAGCGACTTTTTGGCATAAAAATAATATCTTTATCATACCAAGCACTTCCATCAAAAATCATTGATATAATTGTTGCTTCGGCACTTTGGCCTTGAAAGGTTGTACTTTTGTATATTTTTTCCAAAACTTCTATGGCTAAAGTGTTAAAAGGAACCATTCTACCATCAGGTTTTTGTACAACCAAAGAAGAAAGTTCTTTAGCATGAGTTTCATTGACTTTGATAGGTTCATTTGCGTAGCTATTTTGAGCCATGAAAAATATCAGCACAAAGGTTAAAATAGCGCTTGTTTTTTTAAGAGTGTCTTGATTAATTAGCTTAGCTAAAGTTCTAAATCTTGAATGAGGATTTAAAATATTCAAAAACATTCCTAGTGTAAGTAAAAAATATCCTATGTAGGTTGGAATTTTGCCTGGATCTTTATTGACTGAAAGTATCGTGCCTAATTCATCTTGATCGTAAGAGCTTTGATAAAATCTATAGCCTTGATAATCTAAAACATTATTCATAAAAATTTTATATTCAAATTTTTGATCAGCATTATCAATTTCTACATAACTTGCATAAGACATAGGTGACATTGAGCCGGGATATCGTTCTAGTTCAAAGTCTTTTAGGTACATTTCAAATGGCATTTCTATTCCTTTAGGACCCCATCTTAAAAAGAAAGGTTGACCTGCTACATCAATGCGGATAGGCGAGTTGTATTCTACTAAAAAAACCTCTTTAGATTCTCCTTTGTAGCTTAATTTTAGTTTTAAAGCATTGATGGCATTTTCTGAGAGTTGAGTTGGCATATATTTAGTGCTTTGTGCGAAATCTTTAAAGCTATTTAATAAAGAGTTATTCCAGTATTTTGCTTCTCCAAATAAAGAAATTAAAACATTACGGCCTAGTTCCATCCAACTATTTTTAAACCAGGTAAAAAAGTTTTCATCTTGAGCTTGATTAATACCTTTTAGAGTTTTTTTGCCATGCAAGGAGGCAAATTTAACTACTAGATTAATATCATTAAAAGAGTACAATCTTAAATCTTTAGCTTGTGCTTTTTGGTTTGCTTTTAAAATATTTTCTTTTCCATCGCTCATTGACATATACTTTAAATCAAAATCAGCACTAAGTTTTAAATCTTTATCAATTTTTATGTAAGGACTTGGTACAGAGTCATTTAAAAATGCTATATTAACTCCATTAATATTTTCTGCATCTCCTGCCTGAAAAAGTAATTCTTTAGATTCATTATTTTGTGTTAGCATTAAAGACAAAAGTGGAGCAGAATTATTATCATCAATATAAATTTCTTTTGCATCTAAAATTAAATTTTCATAAGCAATTTGTGCTTTTTCATCAGGTAAAATTAAATCAAAAGAAAAATTATTTACAAAAGGTAGAGTTGAAATATATTCAGATTTTGAGGCACTATATACTTTATCATTTTTTAAAGTAGCTATATATATGTAACTTTTTGAAGTTTCAATAATGTTGTTTTTTTCATTTTCTCTAATGTGTAAATTTCCTTCAAATCCCATATATCTAGTCATAGCTGAACCTAACAAGATAAACAAAAATGAAATATGGAAAATTAAAAGTGGTATTTTTTTCTTATTAAACATTTTATACTTAAAAAGAGCTATTAAAAGGTTGATTCCAAGTATAAACTGTATAAAACCAAACCAAGATGTGCCATAAATCATTGCCCATGCTGTTGGTGTGTTGTAAGCACTTTCTATAAAAGTAGCTAGAGCACAAAATAGGGCAAAAACTAAAAATAAAAAAATAGAAATTTTTATATCACCAAAAACTAAAAGTTGTTTTTTCATATATTTAAGCTCCAAGATATTTTTTTCTAATCTCATCGTTTCCGATAAGATCTTTTGCAGGTGCATGCATAGCAATTTTGCCATTTTCCAAAACATAAGCATAATCACTTATTTTTAAAGCTGAAAACGCATTTTGCTCAACAAGCAAAATAGTAATTCCTTCTTCTTTTAGTTTTACTATAATATCAAAAACTTCTCCTACTATTTTAGGAGCAAGCCCCAAAGAAGGTTCATCTAACATCAAAAGCTTGGGTTCGCTCATTAGTGCTCTTGAGATAGCTAGCATTTGAGCTTCCCCGCCACTTAATGTTCCTGCTAACGCATTTTTTTTGTCTTTTAATCTTGGGAAAAGTTTATACATTTGATTTTTTAAATGTTCATAGTTTTCTGCGTTATTAAAAGCACCAATTTTTAAATTTTCTTCTATAGTAAGATTTATAAAAACTCTTCTTCCTTCAGGTACTAAAGCAATGCCTTTTTGCACTAAGGTATGAGGTAAGTGTCTTTGAGTATCATAGCCCAAAAAGGTTACCTCTCCAGTTTTTTTAACGCAATTTAGCATTGCATTAAGCGTTGAAGTTTTACCAGCACCATTTGAGCCTATTAAGCTAACTATACTTCCTGTTTTTATAGTAAAATCTATACCCTTGACAGCTTCTATTAAGCCATAGTAAACATGCAAATCTTTAACTACTAGCATTAAAATCTCCCAAATACGCACTAATTACTTCAGGATTTTGTACCGCATCATTAGGTTTTCCTTCAAAAATTGTTTTACCATAATCAAGCACCATAACTCTATCGCAAAGTTTATTTACAAATTTCATATCATGCTCGATAAGTAAAACGCTGATTTTTTTATTGTCTCTTATATCAAAAATTAACCTAGCTAGATCATCACTTTCTGTAGAATTCATACCTGCTGCAGGTTCATCTAACAATAAAAGTTTAGGATTTGTTGCTAAAGCTCTTGCTATTTCAACTTTTCTTTGTTGTCCATAGCTTAAGCTGGTAGCCTTTTCATTGGCTAAATGAGCAATATTAAGTTGTTCTAAAATTTCATAAGCTGCTTTTTTTGCATTTTTTTCTGCTTTGGAAAATCTTCCAAGATGTAAAAAGGCTTCAAAAACACTATACTTAATGCTTTTATCAAAACCGATCAAAACATTTTCTAAAACACTCATACTTGAGAAAAGTCTTATGTTTTGAAAGGTTCTTGCAATACCTAGATGGACTATTTTATGAGGTTTTAGATGATCTATTTTTTTTTCTAGAAAAAAAACTTCTCCGCTACTTGGCTTATAGTTTCCTGTGATAATATTAAATAAAGTTGTTTTACCTGCTCCATTTGGACCTATAAGCCCAAAAATTTCACTTTCTTTAATAGCAAAAGAAGTATTTATAATAGCACTAACTCCACCAAAATTTTTATGAATTTCTTTAAGTTCTAAAATCATTTTTTCTTTCCTTTAGAAAACTTAAATAAAACATCTGTCAACTCTTTATCACCCATTATTCCTCTTCTTGCAAAAAGCATCACTAAAATCAATATAATGGAAAATACAACCATTCTAAGGCCAGGCATAGCTGGAGTTTCATAGCCAAAGATATTCATGCTTTCATCTAAAAATCTCAAATATTCACTTCCGCCTATTACCAAAATAGCTCCTATAATAGCACCGGTAGTTGAACCTAAACCACCTAAAACAATGATAATTAAAAGCTGAAAAGTAAATAAAAAGTCAAATTGTTCAGGTGAAACTGAAGCCAACGCACAAGCTAGCAATCCTCCACCAACACCTTCTAAAAATGCTGAAGTGCTAAAAGCTAGAGTTTTAATATTAAAAGTATTAATGCCCATTGCCAACGCTGCATCCTCATCATCTCTTACAGCTTTCATCGCTCTACCAAACTTTGAACTAACAATATTTAGGATGATAATAACAGAAAATATTGCAATCCCACCACTCCAGTATAAAGTTGTATGTTTTGGAATATCATTTAAACCTAAAGATCCATTTGTAATTGAAGCAAAATTAATTGCCATAAGTTTGATAATAATACCAAAACCTAGAGTTACAATAGCTAGGTAATCTCCTCTGACTCTAAATACGGCAAAAGCCAAAACTAAAGACAAAAGCATGGCACAAACACCAGCAGAAAGTAAAGCTACAATAAAACTTGGCGAATGAATCATTAAAATAAAATTGCTTGGATCTTCTAAAGAAAACTGATCAATTTTACTTTCACTTGTAAGTAAAACTAAAGCAGCTACATAAGCTCCTATGGCTACAAAACCGTTTGGTTCTAACGAAAATTGCCCTGTAACTCCATTGATAAGATTGTAACTTACTGCTAAGATTACAAAAATGGCGATATTGCTTAAAATTCCTATTTTATAATCATTGAAAAAATAAGGAGATATAAAAAGAACAGCAAGTGCTATTATGAAAAAACTTAAATGTGTAATTTTTCTTGCAATCATCTTAAAACCTACTTTTTTCAAAATTAATACCTAAAATTCCAGTTGGCTTGAAAAGTAAAATCAATACTAAAAAAATAAATGCAAAAGCATCTTTAAAACCAGAAAGATCAGGAAAGATAGCAACCACTACAACTTCTGTAAATCCTATGATCAAGCCTCCTAAAACCGCACCAGCAACAGAACCAATACCACCTAAAACAGCAGCGCCGAAAGCTTTAAGCCCTATTAGAGTTCCCATGCTAGGTTCTACTGAAGGGTAGCTTACTGCCCAAAAAATACCGCCAATGGCAGCTAAAGCTGATCCTAACGCAAATACAATAGCTATAATACGATTTGCATCAATACCCATTAAATTTACAGTATGAACATCAAAAGCTAAAGCTCTAATTGCAATGCCATATTTACTTTTATAGAGTATAAATAAAACTACTAATAGTATAAAAAATGTTAAAATTGGCACCAAGATACTGTTAATACTGATACTAATATTATTAAAATTAATTACTGCTTCTAGGTAGCTTGGTACAGGGAAATATTTTGGCGTAGAACCAAATAAAACATTAAATACATTTTGTATTAAAAAACTTATACCTATGGCTGTAATAAGCAAAGAAATCCTAGGTGCTTTTCTTAAAGGTTTGTAAGCTACTCTATCGATTGCTATACCCAAGGCTGCTGCAAACAACATAGCTAGAGAAAGAGCACCTAAAAAAGGCACATTCATACTTGTAACACAAAATAAAGCTGAGTATGCACCTACCATCATAATATCACCATGTGCAAAATTAATTAATCTTAAAACACCATAGACCATTGTATAGCCTATGGCAATAAGTGCATACATGCTACCTAAACTAAAACCATTTATAATTTGTTGTAAAATTAAAGAACTATCCATTAAACCTCTTAAAAAATTTTATTTACGGAAGAATTGAATCTTTGTAAACTTGTTTTTGATTTTCTATTGATTTTATAACAATTGAGCGTGTAGCATTACCAGTCTTATCAATACTAATTACCCCACTTACTCCTTCAAAATTAGAGGTTGAATGAATATTATCATTAATACATTTGCTATTAAAATCATTAATACATTTTTGCATAGCCTCAAAGATTACAAAATATGCATCAGCACCCATAGCTGTGAAATTTGGAACCTCTTTGTTTTGCTTTTCTTTTTCATAGGCTAATATGAAATCTTTTGAAAGTTGCGTCGGAGGATTGTTGTAATCAAAACTATCGGTAAATAAATATCCTTCGGCTGCTTCTTGAGCAAGATTGATAAAAGTTTCATCAGCTACTCCATCTGCTGAACCCATAGGGATATTTACACCCATTGCTTTTGCTTGACGTGCAAATAAAGAAGCTTCAGTATAATATACTGGAAGATAAATAAAATCAGGTTTTAAATTTTTAATTTGCGAAAGTATAGCTTTAAAATCTTTATCTCCTGCAGTAATTCTAAATTTATCTAAAATTTTTCCACCTTGCTTATTAAATTCTTTTTCAAAAGCTCTAGTTAAACCCAAAGAATAGTCAGCACTTTGGTCGCTAACAATAACAGCTTTGGTGTAATTTAGTTTATTTTTTACATATGTAGCCAAAGATGATCCTTGAAAACTATCCATAAAACAAACTCTACTAGCATATAGTTTTTTGTTTAAAATTTTATCTGCAGTAGCAGCAGGAGCAACTACAGGAATCTTTTTTTCTTCACCAATTCTTATAACTTGCAAAGTGTTAGCTGTTAGCATTTCTCCAATAAGAGCATAAGCTTTATTTTGCGAAACTAATCTTGTGCTAGCATTAGCACTTTCTATTTTATCACCTTTTGTATCTACTACAACTATATTTACTTTATCACCATTGCTTAAAGTGTTATTCATAGAGTTTGCAATTTTAACTCCATCTAAAGCACTTTGTCCATAAGCTGCAGTTGGACCTGTTAGAGGTAAGACTACACCAATGTTAATTTCTTTTGCTTGTATGATATTACTAGTTATGATGGATAATATAACTATACTGATTTTTTTCATAATTTGACCTTTCAGGGATTGATAATAGTTTTGTAAATTTGTTTTTGGTTTTGTATTTCTTTTATAACTACAGAGCGACTCGCATTGCCACTTGCATCTATGCTTATAACTCCACCTACACCTTCAAAATTACTAGTTGAATGAATTTTTTCATTAACACATTGTGCGGTAAGGTTATTAGTACATTCATTCATTGCATTTACCATTACATAATAAGCATCAGCTCCCATAGCAGAAAAAGCTGGGAGTTCTTTAGTGCCATGATCTTTTTCATAGGCCTCAATAAATTTTTTAGATAAAGTTGTTGGAGGATTGTTATAATCAAAACTATCAGTAAAAACTACTCCATTTACAGCATCACCACCAAGTTCGATAAATGTTTTGTTGTTTACTCCATCACCTGCACTTAAAAGTTTATCAAAACCTACTGCTTTTGCTTGTCTTGCTATCAAAGCTGCTTCAGGATGATAGATTGGCATATAAACAAAATCAGGGTTGATGCTTTTTAGTTGTGAAACAATAGCTTTAAAGTCTTTATCACCTGAAGAAATGGTTAGTTTTTTAAGTACTTTTCCACCGTTTTGTTTAAATTCCTTTTCAAAAGCTCTTGCTAGACCTAAAGAATATACATTGCTTTGATCAACTATTACAACTACGCTTTTTAAATTTAAATCTTTATATGCATAGTTAGCGAATTTATCTCCTTGAAAACTATCCATAAAACAAACTCTACTAGCATAAGTTTTTTTATCTAAAAGTTTATCTCCTGAAGCAACTGGTGCTATAGCAGGAATTTTCCTTTCTTCGGCTATAGATAAAACTTGCATGGTATTTGGCGTAACAGCTTCACCTATAAGCCCTAAAACTTTATCTTGTGAGATGAGTCTAGTAGCAGCATTTGCTGTTTCTATTTTATCACCTTTCGTATCTATGGCTATGATTTTAACACTATCTCCATTTTTTAAATTTGGATTTAAGGCATTAGCTAATTTGATGCCTTCATATACATCATTACCATAAGCAGCTAAGGTGCCAGTAAGTGGCAAGATAACACCTATTTTTATCTCTGCGGCATAAATTGAACTAGCACAAAGCAGACTAGCCAGTAGTAGATTTTTTTTCATGAAAACTCCTTTTTTGTTATTTTAAAAATGTATTATGCTTAGTTTTTGGTGCAGGTTCTTCTTCTAAAAGATCTTTTTGATTAAGTTCTATAGAAAAATTTTGCCCTTTTAAATAAGCAATGATATGATCCATATCACTATCACTTAATTTTTTAGCATATATACCCATTTGAATATTATCACTTGATTGGCTTTTATAGTACCCGTTGGCATAATCTTTTAAAGCTCCTTTTATCTCTTCTGGGTTTAGATCTTTAATGGCTCTTTTACCATAAGAATTTTTTTCTCCGTTTTCACCATGACAAGTATTGCATTTATTTTTGAAATATATTTCTTTAGTTTTTTCTGGATCATAGCTAATATTATCGTTAAAAGTGTAAGTAAATAAAGATTTTATATTAAAAGCTAATAGTGAATTAATTAACAAGATACTTATCATAAACAAGCGTAACATAAATATACCTTTAAATATAAATAAAGCTTGATTATATCTAAAAAAAATAAATAATTTTACTTTATTTTTTTAAAAATTCCAAAACTTTAAGTCATTTTGCAAAAGCATACAGAGGTAAAATACTAAGAGTGTTAGCAAGTAAAAATATACATAATAAAGAAGCTTTGCTTGAAAATCTACCTAATGACCTAAAAATAAAAGAAATTAAAATTCAAGGATTAAAAGAAGAAATAGTTTTGGATATAGTAAGCTAAGCCTTTTGGCTTAGCTTTTATAATTAGAATTTGTATAGAGCTTCAAGTCTGATGAATTGATCATCGTTATCTTCTACACCTTGTTGATTGAAATCTTCAGTTAGGTAAGAATAGAAGCCACTAAATGTAAGTTTTGGACTATATTTATAAGATAATCTTGCAATATATTCATTTTTATCTATATCATAACCAACTTGTTCAGATTTACCACCTACATAGTCAAATCCTACTCTTACAGTTTCAGCAAAAGTATAACCTAAGCCTGCAAAGTAATAGAAATTTTCACCAGTGCTACCTCTTAAGTCACTACCTGCAGATGAATAGAAAATTTGCTCTGCTGGAGCTATTACTCTACCTTTATCTTCCAATGTTACTATAGTAGCTTTATCTTTTTCACCATAACCAACAATACCTGCTTGGAAATCAAATGCTGAAATTTGACCTTGTAATTGAGCAGCATAGAAATTACCGTTGTCAAGACCTAATTTTTCTTTGTCACTATCTAAGCTATTTCCTAAGTATTGACCTTGGATTTTGAAGTTAGCTACATCATTGAAGCTAAATTTATAGCTAGCATCTACAGCATATAAAAATGCCCAGTTGTTTGAATAAGCAGCCCATAGTTGGAAAGCAAATGGATCAAAATCACCTAATACAGCAGCACCATATAGTGAAGAATCAGCTATACCTAAAGCAGTGAAATCGCCATCGTCTGTAACGTTAAAGCTGTCAAACCAATAACCAGCAAAAGTTAAACCTTCGATAGAGTTATTGATGATTTTAGCTCCTGTACCGATAGCATCATCAGTCCAAATAGAACCAACTTCCATTTTACCAAAGATTACACTTGTAGCATAAGCTTCATTAGTGTATTCTAAATACACTTGTTCAACATCAAAACCTTGAGCTGTGTTTGTTTCAGCTTTAGCAGTTGGACTATTAAAACCTAACTCACCTGTACTATCGTATTGAAGTTGAACGAAAGCTTTAAAGTTATCATCTAAAGCTGCTTTGAAATTGATTTGTGATTTAAATCTATGTCTGTTTTCTTTAGCGCCATTATAACCATTAGAAACAGTGTTTCCTTTTTCTAATCTATCAGATTCAAATCTGTATCTAAACATTCCTGATACATCAACATCTTTTATAGCTTCTTCAAGTGAAACAGCATTAGCTGCTGAAAAAGCACCTGCAGCCAATGCTGCTACTAAACTAAGTTTAACTAGTTTCATGAGAATTCTCCTTATTAAAATTAAAACTATGGCTTGTATTATAGCATAGTTTTATATAAGAATTCTTAAAGTAAACAAAAACAATATAAATATATTAAAGATTGTGTATTGAAAGTAGATATATCTTTAAAGATCTAGTTTTAAACTAGATCTTTAAAAACTAAGGAGTTATCTATGAATGTTTGCTTTTACAAATGTAATTATGCTCTTTGATAGTTAATGTATGGAAACTAAATAAAACTAGCATTTTAATTTTTTAATAATATTATCCAATTTTTTACTATTTCCATCTTTTAGATCCTCTAAGGCTTCTATAGCTGGAGCAAAATCTTCCATTTCGTCAAGATAGTTTTCTAAAGCATTACGTAAAATTTCAGATTTTTTCTTTTTAGAAAATTTTGCAGTTTGGCTTAAGCGTTCATAAAGTTCTATTGAGAGAATTAAAGTATAGCGTTTGTTCATTTTTAGCCCTTATTTTAGTTTGATTGCTTCTTGGCAAGTTTTACATTTATAGCTTGCGTTAGTTTTTTGGATTTTTTGATGAATTTCACAAGGTACTTTGTGGATTTTATCAGTACAAGAACATATGTATTCATAAAATTCTTGCAAATCTTCTAGATTTGTTTCATTGTCTTTTTTATTTAATTGTGTTTGATGCCACTTTTCTATCTTCATATCTTCTCTTAAGATGTGCTCTAAAAGCCATTTTGATGCAATGATGTTAAGTTTTTCTTTTAGATCGTTGGTGCTTTTAATATTTTGAATTAAGTCAATCATAGATTGGATAATGCTTTTGTGAATTTTTTGATGATTAACTAGTTCAGGATAACCTATTTTTGCCATATACTTTTCTTCTTCGGCAAAATGTTCTTTCATATAGTTAAAAAAATCTGCAAGTAGAAATTTGATTTGACCTTTATGGATAGGTTTATCTGAAATCATTTCAACATTAGCAGCAAGTTCAAAAAGTTTTTGATGTTGTCTATCTATTTCTTCATTATGAATACTATATTTGTCACACCATTTTGGTAACACAATTAATCCTTTGTTTGTTGACAGAATTTTGTAAGAATTATAATTTACAATATTTTAAAATTTGGTTAATTTTTATTAATTTTCTGTTTTTTCTTTACATAAAATTAAATTGGCAGAGCATTCTTTGCATTTAAATTGTACTTTAGAATATTGTATTTTTAAGTGAATATCGTAAGGAACCTTATGAGTTTTTCCTTCACACTGACATTGGTATAAGAATTTCTTTGGTTTTGGTCTTTCTTCTTCGAAACTTTCTGGGGCATTCTTTACTTGTGTACTTTGTCTCCAATGCTCTATCATCATATCGTGTTGGATAATGTGTTCTATAAGCCATGAATTAACTACTATATATAGCTTTTCTTTTAGATCGTTTGTACTTTTTATGCTTTGTATGAGTTTTATCATTGAACTAGTGATTTGCTTATGCATAAGTTTATGCTGACTTAAATAAGGATAGTTGATTTCAGACATATATTTTTCTTCATCTTGGAAGTGAATTTTAATATAGTTAAAAAATTCAGCTATGAGTTTTTTAAGTTCTATTTGATAGATTGGTCTATCAGAAATTTCCTCAACTTTAGCAGCAAGTTCAAAAAGTTTTTGGTGTTGGGCATCAATTTTTGCATTATTGATGCTGTATTTTTGATCCCATTGAGGTAACATGATAAATCCTAGCATTGCAAATTATAAAATGGTTAATATTTTATAAATATTTGGCTTTAACTCTGCTAAATTCACACTTAATTTACATAAAAAAAATATAATGTTTTTTTAAAGTAAAATGAAGGATTAAAAATGGCTACACAAATTCTTTTATTAGAAGATGATATTAATTTAGGGGAAATTGTTAGTGAATTTTTAGAAGAAGAAGGCTTTGTAGTTACTTTAGTGGATAATGCTCAAGATGCACAAGATAAAGCTTATGAAAAAAATTTTGATTTGTGGATTTTAGATGTAAAGGTTCCGCAAGGTAATGGTTTTAGTGTGCTTAAAAATTTAAGAGAGGCAGGTAAATATACACCGGCTATCTTTATGACTTCATTAAACACAACTATAGATTTGCAAAAAGGTTTTGAAAGTGGTTGTGATGATTACATTAAAAAGCCTTTTGAGTTGGAGGAATTAAAAATAAGAATTAATGCTATTTTAAAACGTTCTTTTGCGCATAAAAATGAAGACTATGAAGATTTAGGAAATGGTTTTAAATTTGCTTTTGTTTCACAAACTTTATATCAAGATGATAAACCTTTGGTTTTACCCTTAAAAGAATTGAAGCTTTTATCTTTGCTTTTGAAAAATAAAGGTAAATTTGTAGATGTTGCTTATATTTTTGAAGAAATTTGGGAGTACGATCAAGAGCCAAGTGAGCTTAGTTTAAGAGCTTATGTGAAAAATTTGCGAAAGATTTTGGGGAAAGACAGTATTATTAATCAAAGGGGTAGAGGGTATTGTTATGCATGAGGCCAAGCGTGTTGCATGGCAAATTCTTTCTTTGTATTTGATAAGTATAGGAAGTATTCTTGTAGTACTTTTTGGTATATGGTATGCTAAGCTAATAGAGGAGCTAGTGAGTGAATATAGCATAAAACTAAGACAAGAGCATCGTTTTGTGATTTTACAAATGGAAAAATTGCGTTTTGAGCCTATAGAAAAAGGTGCTAAAAAAATCGCTCAAATTTCTAATATAAAATTTGCAATATTTGATAGGTCTAAAGTATATTTTTCTAATCTTGACTTGCCCGCTCAAACAACTTTTTTTAAACTAAACAATGCAAATATCTATAATAATAATACTTTGATTTATATAGCTGATGTAAATTTGAATAATTTATTGCTTGTAAATACTCAAAATCAAAGTGCTTTAGAAATTTTAGGTGATGTAAATCGTTTGAGAGTTTTGATACAAGGTAATGATATTTCCAAAGAACTCGGATTTATAAGGTTCAAAGTGGCTTTAGCTATGGTTTTTTCTTTGATTTTTGTAAGTGTAATGGGGTATTTGATCCTTAAATTTGCACTAAAGCCTTTAGAAATGAGAATAAGATTTTTAAATAATTTCATAAAAGACACTACTCATGAAATCAATACGCCAATTAGTGCGATATTAATGAGTGTAGAGAGTTTGGAAAGAAAAAATAATTTTGAAGAAATCAAGGCTTTAAAGCGTGTAAAAATAGCCGCTTTGACTTTGAGTCATTTGTATTCAGATTTAACTTTTTTAAATTTTTCTCAAGCTTATGAAGCTAAAAAAGATTGGATGTTTTTAAAAGATTTGATTAGAGAGAGAATGGAATATTTTAAGATATTTTTAGAACAAAAAAATATTAATTTAGAGCTATCTTTGGAAAATGAAGGAAAAATTTATGCCAATAAAGAGCAATTTTTTAAAATGTTTGATAATCTTGTTAATAATGCTATAAAATATAATGTAAAAAATGGTCATATTAAAATAATGCTTTTGGAGCAAAGACTTATAATAGAAGATAGCGGTTGTGGTATCGCAAAAGAAAATTTAGTTAATATTTTTGAGCGATATTCAAGATTTAATGAAAATCAAGGTGGTTTTGGTATAGGGCTTTCTTTGGTCGATAAAATTTGCAAAGATCATAATATTGATATAAAAGTAGAAAGTGAGTTAAATAAAGGAACAAAATTTATTTTAAGTTGGAAAAATTAAAATTATTTATTACTCATTTTAGCTCTTTCTTTGGCATTTATAAGCGTTGTGATAAATTCATTTAAATTTTTAGTATCGCTTTGATTTAGAGTTTGTGGGGTATGATTTAGCATTTGAGTGATTAAAAGCTCATTGCTTAAGTCATTATCGCCAAATTCTCTAGCTTTTTGTAAAATTTTCAAAGCAAGTAAATTTTTTACTTCATACATTTTAATCCTTTAAATAAATTACGCTAACAATGCGCTTTGGAGTTTGATTTTTTCTGTAAGAAAAAAATCTCTCATCATCAAAAGTACAAAGATTGATATCAAAAATATCTTTAATTCCTAATTCTTTTGCTTGAAATTTAATTAATGCTTTTAAATCAAGCTTATTTTCATGTAAAAAAGGCACAAAATTTTCTTTGCTATAGTTTAAAATTTCGCCATTAATTTCATAATTTTTAGCACAAATTCCTGCTGAAATGATGAGTTTTAAATTCTTTGTTTGAGTGTTAAAACTTTCTTGCATTTTTAAAACAGCTTCTTTTAAGATATTTTCAAAACAACCTTTTCTACCTGAATGCAAAGCTGCTACGGCTTTATTTTTATCATCATATAAAAGCAAAGGCAAACAGTCAGCACTTAAAATACATAAAGCTACATTTTTTTCGTTGCTCATTATTCCATCAGCATTAAAATGAAAATCTTTATTATAATGAGTGATGATATTAGAATGAATTTGATTTAAGAATACACACTTTTTTATCGAATTTTCCCAAGGAAAAATGTTATTACAAATCTTTGCTCTAAAAATATTATAATCTTGATCAAAAGCAACAAAAGCTTTTGCAAAATCATTTTCTAATAAAGTGATGTAATCTTGTCTATTTGTTGCCATGAAATTTCTTTTTTATAATTTAATTGTCTGTGTATATATCTTGCTAAAAGATCGCTTTCTATATTAACGCGTCTTCCTATGGTATAGTTTTTAAACAAAGTTTCATTAAAGGTTATAGGAATGATAGTTAAGCGAATACCATCTTTTAAAACTTCATTGATAGTTAAGCTTACTCCATCTATGGCTACGCTTGCTTTATTTGCCATGTAAATTTGTATATCATCAGGACATTTAATATAAAAATCAACCCCGTTTTCTTTTTTAGAAATATTAATAATTTCACCTATGCCATCAATATGTCCTTGCATTAAATGCCCATCTATTCTATCACCATAAGCTAGTGCAGGTTCAATATGTACATAATCTTTTAAATTTTCAATAGCTATATGAGTTCTTGTTTCATAAGAAAGTTCAAGATTAAAACCATCATCAAAAAGTTTTGTTACGCTTAAGCATACACCGTTGACTGCTATGCTATCACCTAGTTTTGGTTTGTAACTTGCTTTTAATCTTAAAGTGTTATTTTGATATGATTTAACAAAGGCTAATTCGCGGATTAATCCATTAAACATTTAATACCTTTAATTTTTATGAGATTTTATCTAAAACTTTTAAATTTCAAAAAGCATTTTTAGTATTTTATTTTAAAAAATATTATATAATTTTTGCCTTTTTATAAAAATGAGGTCAAAATATGTATGATATAATCGTAATAGGTGGCGGACATGCTGGGGTTGAAGCAAGTGCTGCTGCTGCTAGAATGGGCAAAAAAACTTTACTTTTAACAACTTTAATCGAACAAATTGGTGCTGCAAGTTGTAATCCTGCCATAGGTGGCTTAGCAAAAGGACATTTGGTAAAAGAGCTTGATGCTATGGGTGGACTTATGGGACAAATTACCGATGAGGCTGGAATTCAATTTAGAATTTTAAATGAAAGCAAAGGTGTTGCAGTGCGTGGAAGTAGGGCACAAATTGATATGGATGCTTATAGAGTTTGTGCTAGAAATATGCTTTTAAAACTTGAAAATTTAGAAATTTCTCAAGAACAAGTTTTGTCTTTGATTATTGAAAATGATGAACTTAAAGGGGTTAAAACTAATTTAGAAAATACATATTTTGCTAAAAAAATCATACTTACAACAGGAACTTTTTTAAATGGGCTTATCCATGTAGGCGAAACTAAGCTTCAAGCAGGTAGGGTAGGCGAGCTTGCGTCTGTGATTTTAGGTGAGTATTTAAAGCAAAGTGGTTTAAAAGTAGGAAGATTAAAAACAGGAACTTGCCCAAGAGTGGATGCTAAAAGTATTGATTTTAGTGTTTTAGAAATTCAACCTGGAGATGAAAACCCTAAAGCTTTTAGTTTTAAAACAAAAAATTTCAAGCCTAATCAACTTCCGTGTTATATAGCAAGAACAAATTTAAAAACACATGAAATTATAAAAAGCAATTTTTACCGCGCTCCGCTTTTTACAGGGCAAATTGAAGGTATAGGACCAAGATATTGTCCTTCTATAGAGGATAAAATTAATCGTTTTGGTGATAAAGAAAGTCATCATTTATTTATAGAACCACAAACTAAAGATGCGACAGAATATTATATTAATGGTTTTTCCACTTCGCTTCCTTATGAAGTACAAATTGCAATGTTAAGAAGTATAAAAGGTTTTAAAAATGCTAAAATCACACGTTTTGGCTATGCTATAGAGTATGATTATATTGATCCAACGGAATTAAAACATACTTTAGAAACTAAAAAAATAAAAAATTTATATTGTGCTGGGCAAATTAATGGAACTACTGGCTATGAAGAAGCTGCTGTGCAAGGTTTTATGGCAGGGGTGAATGCGGTTTTAGCAATTGATGAAAAAGATCCTTTTGTGTTAAGGCGTGATGAGGCTTATATAGGGGTGTTGATTGATGATTTGGTGATGAAAGGCACAAAAGAACCTTATAGAATGTTCACTTCAAGAGCCGAATATAGGCTACTTTTAAGAGAAGAAAATGCTATTTTAAGACTTGGAGAATATGGATATAATTTTAAACTTTTAAGTCAAGAAGATTATACGTATATTGACAATATAAAACAAAATGTCGATAAGGGACTTGAGTTTTTACTTCAAACCACATGGACACCAAGCAATCAAAACAATGAATTTTTGCAAAGCATTAAAGAGGAAAAAATCACCTCTATGGTAAGTTTGCAAAAGATTGTCGCAAGAGCGAGTTTTAATATAGAAAAATTAAGAGCTTTAGATGAAATGTTTAAAAATATGGATGAGTATTCTTTAAATGAAATTTTAAATGAAGCAAAATATTATCATTATATAGCAATGCAAAAAGCACAAATAGAAAAAATGAAAAATTTAAATGAGTTAAAAATCCCTGAAAATTTTGACTTTAAAAGTGTGAGTGGTTTGAGTAATGAAGTAGTAGAAAAACTGCAAAAATTTAATCCACCAACTATTTTTGCTGCTTCACAAATTAGTGGTATCACTCCTGCTGCTTTGGATATTTTGCATATTTATATCAAAATGAAAAAATGATTTTTTTGATCTTTTTATCGACGCTAATTTTGTTATTTTGGCGTCCTTTTTCCTTGCCAATATGGGTATATTCTATTTTGGGTGCGGTAATTTGTCTTGTAGTGAATAAAGTTAATATGCAAGATATGGTTTTTGTTTTTAATATAATTTGGGATAGCTCTTTAACTCTTATAGGATTGATTTTAATTTCTTTAGTGCTTGAGAGAAGTGGATTTTTTGATTTTGTATCTATAAAAATTTTACAATTTTCAAAAACAAAAAGAAACAATATAAGTTTAAAAAAACTTCTTTTTTATTTATTAATTTTCACTTCAATTGTAACAAGTTTTTTAGGTAATGATGGAGCTATTTTAGTTGTTACTCCTATAGTTGTAGCTATTATATCTAAATTCAAATTTGATAAAAAAAATGACAAGTATAAATGCATATACTTATTGCTTTTTATCGGTTTTTGTTGTGATTTTTTGTCTAATACTTTGATTGTTTCTAATCTAACTAATATTATTACAGCAGAATATTTTCATATAAATTTTTTTATTTTTTTAAAAAATATGTTAATACCTAGTATTTTAGTTTTTATTGTATTTGCTTGGGTATGTAATGTTTTAGCCAAAAGAATTTTACCTAAAAATGCATACTTTTTAACTGCGGATAACCCTTGTTCTAAAAATATTTTTATTCTTAATTTAATTTACTTATTTGTATTTGCTATTGGACTTTTGTTTGTAGATAAGGTAAATATACCTATGGGTGTTTTTACTTTATCTGCTGCTTTTATTCTTATGATGTTAAATTATAAGAAAAATATTGATATTAAAATTTTAAAAAAAGCACCTTGGGGAATTTTGATTTTTAGTTTCGGATTATATGTTGTTGTATATGGTGTTTATAAAGAAATTGATAATGAATTTGTTTTGCAGTGGGTGCAATTTTGGAGTAATTATGATTTTGCAGGATTGTTAGTTTTAGGTTTTACTTCAGCTATTTTTTCTTCTATTTTTAATAACTTACCAACTATTATGATTGGAAATTTGGTTTTAAATGATTATTTTAATAATTTTTTTTACTATAAAGAATTAATTTATATTCATATTTTAGGCTGTAATATAGGTTCTAAATTAACACCAATAGGATCTTTATCTACTTTATTATGGTTTGGAATATTGTTAAAATATAATATCAAAATTAAACTAAAAGATTATTTTTTATATGCTTTTATATTTAGTATTTTTGTATTGTTTTTTGCAATTTTGGGAATAAAAATTAATATGTATTTATTTTAAAAGTAAAACTTAAATAAAATTTTTTTGCAAAAGAAAAAATTTATTTTTTTTTAGATAAACTGCTATGTTTCACATACAAATCAAAACAAAGGAAGTAAAATGGCTACATCTGAAAGTAGACGAAGCTTTATGGGCTTTGCCTTTGGAACAGTAGCTGCTGTGGGTGGTGCTTTTTCATTAGTTGCAATGAAAAAAACATGGGATCCGCTCCCAAGTGTAAAAGCAGCAGGTGTTACTACTGTAGATCTTTCTGGTATGAAGGAAGGCGAGCTAAGAACGATTGAATGGCGTAAAAAGCCTATATTTATATTAAAAAAAGATGCAGATATGGCAAAAGATAGCAATAGAGATGTTGTTGTAGGTGATGTTGCTTATACTGTAGTTATCGGTCTTTGTACACATTTAGGCTGTATTCCAGCTTATGCTCCAAGTGAAAAATTATTTAAATGTGCATGTCATGGTGGCGAATTTGACACTAGTGGTAAAAATGTATTTGGTCCTCCTCCAAGACCTTTGGATATCCCTCCTTTTAGAATTGATGGGACAAAATTAGTATTAGGTGAAGAAGGTCCAGAATACAAAAAAATGATCGCGGAGGCTTGATATGGCGCAGATAAAAAAAGCAAATGGTATTATAGATTGGCTTGATCAAAGATTAGCTGTAAACAAGCTTTTTAATGTCTTAATGGCTCAATATTGGATACCAAAGCAAATTAACTTTTTATGGGCAATGGGTGTTATTTTAACTACTCTTTTTGCTATTTTATTTATTTCAGGTTTATTCTTAGTAATGTATTATAAGCCAGATGTGGCTTTAGCTTTTGATAGTGTAAATAAAACTATCATGCAAGAGGTAGAGTATGGTTGGCTTTGGCGTCATATGCATGGTGTGGCTGCTTCGGTTGTGTTTTTGATTATATATATTCATATGCTAACAGGAATTTATTATGGCTCTTATAAAAAAGGCCGTGAGATGATTTGGATTAGCGGTATGCTTTTATTTGTGGTATTTTCAGCAGAAGCATTTAGTGGGTACATGCTACCTTGGGGGCAGATGAGCTTTTGGGCTGCTCAAGTTATTACACAGCTTTTTGGTGGAATTCCTTTTATAGGTGATGCATTGGTTGTTTGGATAAGGGGGGATTTTGCAGTATCTGATCCAACTTTAACTAGATTTTTCATGTTGCATGTATGTTTATTACCTATTGTAATTTTGGCAATTATTGCATTTCACTTTTATTCTTTAAGAATTCCTCATGTAAATAATGAAATTTCAGAAGAAATTGATTTTGATTTAGAAGCAGAAAAATATTTAGCAGGTGATACAAAAGGCTCTAAAGTTATTCCTTTTTGGCCAGGATTTTTGGCAAAAGACTTTATGTATATTGCTTTATTTATGATTTTCTTCTTTTATTTGGTATGTTTTAAATTTAACTTTGCAATGGATCCAATTAACTTTGACCCTGCAAATTCTTTAAAAACTCCTCCTCATATTTATCCTGAATGGTATTTCTTGTGGAGTTATGAAGTATTGAGAGGATTTTTCTTTGATGTTGGAAGTATTAAAGCTTTTGATATAGGACTTGCAGCATTTGGTGTAGCACAAATTATATTCTTCTTGTTGCCTTGGCTTGATAGAAGTGATGTTGTAAAACCAGCACACGAAAGACCAATGTTTTTTGTATGGTTTTGGATATTATTGATAGATTTAATTGTACTAACAGTTTATGGAAAGCTTCCTCCAACAGGAATTAATGCTTGGATAGGATTTTATGCTTCTATGGTATTTTTACTATTATTGTTAGTAGTATTACCAATTATTACTATCATGGAAAGAAAAAGGGGCTAATAATGAGAGAATTAAAAATATTTTTTGTAGTTGTCTTTTTCACAGGTTTAGTTTATTGGGGAGTTGAGCCTTATGCACATTCAGTGATGAATCCTCCTTCAACTCCGGTTAATTTTGACTTTGCAAAAGCTGATGCGGAATTTACCAAAGGTGAAGTTGCTTTAAAAGAAAAAGCAGCGATGGATGCTAATATTTCAGGAAGTGAAAAAGCTATAGCTAATGCTCAAAAAGCATTAGATCTCGCCAAAAGTCAAGAAGAAGCTACTAAACAATTGTGGGAAAAAATCGCAAAAATTGATTTTAGTAAAGGTAATGTGCAAAAAGGTAAAGAATTATTTGAAGGAAATTGTATTGCATGCCATGGTGTAAAAGCTGCTGGAATCCCTGCTACTATCACAGATTCTTCTTTAGGTGTAACGCCTCCTGATTTGAGTGATGCAGGTGCTATTTATGATGAGAAATTTTTAACGGCATTAATTATTGATCCGGTTAAAGCTTTGCAAATTTCACATAAATTTAATGATGAAAATCCATTCTTGATGCCTGCTTATCCTTTAAGTGGTGACGAAGCACAAGATAATCAAGATTTGGCAGATTTAATTGCGTTCTTTAAAAACACAGCTAATGAGTATGAAAAAGAATTTGAAGCTAAATTAAAAGCAGACTTGGATGAAAAATATGCTAAAAATCAAGAACTTTCAGAACAAGCAAAAACAGCTTTAATTGCAAAAGAATTTGATTTTGCTAAAAGTAAACATACATTTGAAAATGCTTGTGGAAGATGCCATGATGTAAAATATGATGGTTTTGTTTCAAGTTCAAACATGAGTGATTTAAAAAATTATCTTGGTATGACCCCTCCAGATTTATCAATGATGATTCGTTCTAAGGGTGCAAGTTATCTTGAAATTTTTATCAATGAGCCTCAAAAGAAAATTCATGGCACAGCTATGCCAAGAGTTGGTCTAAATGAAAAAGCACAAACTCAAGTTATTAGTTATCTTGAAAAAGTTGGTGATAGCAAAAAAGAAGAAAGAGAACAAACAGGAATTTATATCATGATATTCTTTGCCATCTTAAGTATTTTTGCCATAGGTTGGAAAAGATCGGTTTGGTCTAAACTACACTAATTTACTCAAAGAACGCCATAAGGCGTTCTTTTTCTTCAACAATAAGCTAAATATAAAATAAAATTTGATACACTATATCTTCATTTCGCACGCATTAATTTCCTTATTAGGTTGCTTATGAGTTAAAGAATGCGGAGGAATAAACCTAATTATTTTATTTCAAGGAGAATTTCATGGTAAGCATGAGAGATTTATTAGAGTGTGGTGTACACTTTGGACACCAAACAAGAAGATGGAATCCAAAAATGAAAAAATTTATTTTTGGAGAAAGAAAAGGTATTTATGTAATTGATTTACAAAAAACACTTAGATATTTTAGATATACATATAATATCGTTCGCGACGCTGCAGCAGAAGGTAAAACAATTTTATTTGTTGGTACTAAAAAACAAGCTGGTGGAGCGATTAAAGAATATGCTGAAAAATGTGGTATGCCTTATGTAAATCACAGATGGCTTGGTGGTATGATGACTAACTTTGGAACAATCCGTCAATCTATTAGAAAATTAGAAGTTATAGAAAAAATGGAAGAAGATGGCAGTATCAAGCTTTTGACTAAAAAAGAAGCATTAATGCTTACTAGAAAAAAAGAAAAATTGCTAGCATATCTTGGCGGTATTAGATATATGAAAACTCAACCTGATATGATTTTTGTTATTGATACTGTTAAAGAAAAAATTGCAGTACAAGAAGCTAATAGATTAAAAATTCCTGTGGTTGCTCCATTAGATACAAATTGTGATCCTGATTTGGTTGATTTTCCAATTCCAGGAAATGATGATGCGATTCGCTCAGTCCAACTTTTTTGTCAAGAAATGGCTGAGGCAATCAATGAGGGTAAAGCTTTAAGGGAGCAAGATGGTGAGATTAGCGAAGAGCAACCAGTTTCTGAAGAAGAAAAAAAAGAAGTTTTGGAAGAAGCTATGAGTGAAGAAGATTTTGAAGGAGATAAAGAGTAATGGCTGAAATCACTGCACAAATGGTAAAAGAACTGCGCGAAAGTACTGGCGCAGGTATGATGGATTGCAAAAATGCTTTAAAAGACACAGATGGTGATTTTGAAAAAGCAGTACAGCTTTTGAGAGAAAAAGGGCTTGGAAAAGCTGATAAAAAAGCTGATCGTTTGGCTGCTGAAGGTTTGGTAAGTGTAAAAGTAAGTGATGATTTTAAATGTGCAACTGTTAGTGAAATTAACTCAGAAACAGATTTTGTTGCTAAAAATGAACAATTTATTGCTTTAACAAAAGATACAACAGCACATATTCAAGCTAAAAGTCTACAAAACGTTGAAGAATTACATTCAAGTGAGATCAATGGCGTTAAATTTGAAGAGTATTTAAAAAGTCAAATTGCAACTATTGGTGAAAATCTAGTTGTAAGAAGATTTGCTACTTTAAAAGCAGGTACTAATGGTATAGTAAATGGTTATATTCATACTAATGGTCGTGTAGGAGTAGTTATTGCTGCAGCTTGTGATAGCGAAGCTACGGCTAATAAATGTGGAGATTTTTTAAAGCATATTTGTATGCATATTGCTGCAATGAAGCCAAGTTATTTATCTTATGAAGAACTTGATATGGATTTTGTAGAAAATGAATACAAAGCTTTGGTTGCTGAATTAGAAAAGGAAAATGAAGAAAGAAGAAGACTAAAAGATCCTAATAAACCAGAGCATAAAATTCCAAAATATGCAAGTAGAAAACAATTAACTCAAGAGGTAATTCAAGTAGCTGAAGAGGCTATTAAAGCTGAGCTTCAAGCACAAGGTAAACCAGAAAAAATTTGGCCTAATATTATTCCAGGTAAATTAAATAGTTTTATCGCAGATAATTCTCAACTTGATAGTAGACTTACTTTAATGGGTCAATTTTATGTAATGGATGATAAAAAAACTATCGAGCAAGTAATTGCTGATAAAGAAAAAGAGCTAGGTGGAACTATCAAAATAGTGGAATTTATTCGTTTTGAAGTAGGCGAAGGTCTAGAAAAGAAAACCGAAGATTTTGCTGCTGAAGTTGCTGCACAAATTGGTTAAAAATGGAACTTTTAAAAGCGGAAAATTTAAGCCATAGTTTTGATATTTCGCTTTTTAAAAATTTAAATTTTACTGTAAATACAAAAGATTGTATTGCGATATGTGGAAGTAGTGGATGTGGTAAATCCACTCTTTTGCATATTTTATCTACCTTGTTAAAACCTCAATCAGGAAAAGTTTTTTATAACAATCAAGACTTATATAGTTTAGATGATAATGCTTTACTAGAAATTCGTAGAAAAGATTTTGGAATTATTTTTCAAATGCATTATTTATTTAAAGGATTTTTGACTTTTGAAAATATAGAGCTTGCTAGTGTTTTGAGTGAGCAAAGTATTAATTATGAATTATTAAAAAAACTTGATATTGCAGATTTAATGAATCAAAAAATCACAAAGCTAAGTGGCGGACAGCAACAAAGAGTAAGTATCGCTAGGGTTTTAAGCAAGAAGCCAAAGATTATTTTTGCTGATGAAGCTACCGGAAATTTAGATTTTAAAAATGCTTTAAATGTAATGGATATTTTGATTGATTATATTAAAGAAAACAATGCAGCTTTGATTTTTGTTACACATGATCAAGAACTTGCCAAAAAATGCGATGAGGTATTTTATTTAAATAATCATGGAATTTGTTAAATATTTAGGTGATGAAAATGTAGTTATCTTCATGCTTTTATTTGCTAGAATGAGTGGTTTGATTGTATTTTTTCCTTTTTTTTCTCACAATAGCATACCTTTAGTGGTAAAAACAACCTTAGCTTTATTTTTAACAATGTTTTTATATCCTTTAGCAAAGCTTGAGGGCAATACACCTGATTCATTTTTTATTTTATATCTTTTAAGTGAAGTGCTTTTTGGTATGATAGCAGGGTTAGTTTTGCAAATGATTTTTGCCATTTTGCAAATGGCAGGTGAGCAGATTTCTTTTACTATGGGGTTTTCTATGGCTAGTGTCATGGATCCTACGACTGGTACAAACACCCCTGTAATTTCACAAGTTTTAAATTTATTAGCTTTACTTGTATTTTTAACATTTGATGGACATCATCTAGTTTTGCTTTTTGTATCCAACTCATTAGAATATATTAGTTTAGGTGGATTTTATCCACATGAAAATTTAATGCTTTATTTAAATAAGGCCATGGTAAATATTTTTGTGTTAGGTTTTTCTATGGCTTTTCCGGTTTTGGCTATATCTTTACTATCAGATGTGATTTTTGGTATGCTAATGAAAACTATGCCTCAGTTTAATCTTTTAGTGGTGGGGTATCCTATTAAGATATTTTTATCTTTTGCAGTACTTATTGCTATTTTACTTATTATGATGCAGTATTTTAAAAATTTAATAATGAAAAGTTTTGAGTATATGGAATTGTTATTTTTTAATATATAAGCAATAAATAATTAAAAATGTTTTAAAATAAGATATTTCTTTAATTTTTGGGAGATGACAAATGAAGGTTATGCTGATAAATTCTAATACAGCTGTTTCAAAACTAATCAGTTTAGGAGTTCAAAAATTAGGTCATGATTTTGAAGAAGTTGCAAATGTTGAAGAGCTTGGAGAATTTTATGATGTCATTATAATAGATCATGATATTGAAGCTAATTTAGATGATTTAAAAGACAAATGCAATAGATTGATTTATTTACTACCTAGAAATCAAGATCAAAAAGAAGGTATAGAGTGTTTATATAAGCCATTTTTACCTACTGATTTTATAGAACTTTTGGGCGGAGAAAAAACTTTGAGTGAAGATAAAAATAACACTTTAGAAGAAGATGAATTGAGTTTTGATGATGATGTGTTAATTGATAAAGATACACCTTTAGATGGGAATGAGCTTTTAGCTGGTATTGATTTATCTGAACATGAAGAGAATTTGAGTGAAGATGATTTAAGTTTACAAGAAGAGTTTTTCGAAGAAAATTTAGATGATAAATTAAAAGTCGATAATACGCTAGAAATAGCAAGTGAATTAGTAGATGAGAAAAAAGTAGAAGATGACTTGATGTTATCAGATGATTTGAGTGAAGAAAATATAGAAGAAAATATAGAAGAAAATATAGAAGAAAATATAGAAGAAAATATAGAAGAAAATATAGAAGAAAATATAGAAGAAAATATAGAAGAAAATATAGAAGAAAATATAGAAGAAAATATAGAAGAAAATATAGAAGAAAATATAGAAGAAAATATAGAAGAAAATATAGAAGAAAATATAGAAGAAAATATAGAAGAAAATATAGAAGAAAATATAGAAGAAAATATAGAAGAAAATATAGAAGAAAATATAGAAGAAAATATAGAAGAAAATATAGAAGAAAATATAGAAGAAAATATAGAAGAAAATATAGAAGAAAATATAGAAGAAAACCCCGCCGAATTTAATTCTTTTGATGAGTTGCCTATGGTTGAAGAAATAGGCGAAAAAGAGATGAATTTTGATGATTTGCCCGAAGATGCTCAATTTATTGGCAAGGAAAAAGAAGATAGCTTAGTTACAGAAGAAAATGAGCCTTTAGTAGAAGAAGTTTTAGAAGATGATAGTTTGGATGATTTTCAACTAGAAGAAGAGGAATTAAGCACTCAAGATAAAATCAAAGAAGAACTAGCAGCTATTGATGAGTTGGATGAAGAATTTAGTAGTCTTGATGAAGAGTTAATGCAAGATTTTAATACCCAAAAAACAGATAGTAACGAGAATGTGCAATCAAGTGGTGTTTTGATAGAGGAAAATATAGAGGAAAATATGGGCGAAATTTTAGATGATGTGCAAGATGAATTTGCAAATTTAAATGAAAATGATATTATGTTAGCTTTAGGCGAAGAGCTTGTTCCAATTATTGTAGAAAAAGAAGAAAAGAATGAGACAAACAATACCCAATTAGAAACAGAAAATTTACAAGAAAATGAAGTGGTAAATGAGCTTAGTAAAAGTATAGCTCAAACTATTACTTCAAGCATTACTGATGATACTTTAAAAGCAGCCTTAAAAGGTATGAAAATGAATATAAATATCAATATAAGCTTTGATGAGGATAAACATTGAGTGGTCAAATTTTAATTATCTCAGGGCCAAGTGGAGCAGGAAAAAGCACTTTACTCCAAAGGCTTTTTAAAGAAAAAGATAATATTTATTTTTCTATTTCAAGTACAACAAGAGCTCCAAGAGAAAATGAAAAAAATGGAGTAGATTATTTTTTTATCAGCGAAGAAGAATTTAAACAAGGTATAGAAAAGGGTGAATTTTTAGAATGGGCTTTGGTACATAAAAATTATTATGGTACCTCTTTAATACCTGTAAAAAAAGCATTGCAAGAGGGTAGAAGTGTTATTTTTGATATTGATGTACAAGGTTTTTGTATAGCTAAAGAAAAAATGTCAGATTACATTACTTCTGTATTTATTACAACTAAAGATAAAAAAGAACTTGAAAAAAGATTACTTAAGCGAAATACTGATAAAATAGAAGATATTAGCAAAAGATTAGAAAATGCTAGTGATGAAATGGCTTATTTAGATCGATATGATTTTTTAATCATAAATGATGATCTTGAAAAAAGCTATAGGCAATTAGAAGCAGTTTTTGAGGCTTCGAAATTAAAAAGCACAAAACATGATTTAAAACAAATTCAAATTCAATGGAATAAAGGAGAATAAAATGCATATGCCAAGCGGAACTCAATGGTTGATTATATTACTTATTGTAGTGTTACTTTTTGGTGCAAAAAAAATTCCAGAACTTGCGAAAGGTTTAGGAAAAGGTATTAAAACTTTTAAAGATGAAATGAATACCGAAGATGATAAAAAAATTGTTCAAGATGATGCACAAAAAATCGAAAAAATCAATGAAAAAGATGTTCTTGCAAAAGAAAATAACGAAGAAGTAAAAAAAGCTTAAGGTAAAAAACATTGAAAACTTTAGTTTACAAAGAAATTAAAGAAAAACTAGGAAAAGATTTTATCTTAGAAAACCCTAAAAATAAAAATTTGGCACATTTTGCTACACCTTTGGCTTTTTCATTGGCTAAAGAATTAAAGCAAAATCCCATGATAATCGCTAACGATATTGTTGTTAAGTTAAAAGATTGCGAATGTTTTGAAAGTGTAGAAGCTTTAAATGGTTATGTAAATTTTAAACTTTCAAGAAATTTTCTGAATTCTTTAGCAACAAAAGCTTTAAAAAATAGTGAAAATTTTGCAAAGGATAACAAAAAAGAGCAGAGTTTTTTACTTGAATATGTTAGTGCAAATCCAACTGGGCCTTTGCATATAGGACATGCTAGAGGTGCTATTTTTGGAGATACTTTAGCTAGAGTAGCTAGACACTTAGGATATAAATTTGATACAGAATATTATGTCAATGATGCAGGTAATCAAATTTATCTTTTAGGTCTTTCTATATTACTTGCGGTAAAAGAACATTGTTTAAAGGAGCAAGTTAGATACCCTGATGAATATTACAAGGGGGAATATATTATAGATATAGCAAAAGAAGCCTTTGGTGAATTTGAAAAAGATTTTTTTATAGAAAAAAATATCCCACAATTGGCTATTTGGGCTAAGGATAAGATGTTAAAAATCATCAAACAGAATTTGGCTGATGCTAAGATATTTATTGATGTTTATGTGAGTGAAACAAACTATTATAATGAATTAGAAAATACTTTAAAAGCCTTAAAAGAGCATGGTGGAATTTACGAGCAAGAAGGTAAAATTTGGCTTGCATCAAGTGCTAAGGGAGATGAAAAAGATCGTGTGATCATTAAAGATGATGGTAAAGGAACTTACTTAGCTGCTGATATAGTTTATCATAAAGATAAAATGAGCCGTGGTTATGATAAGTGTATCAATATATGGGGAGCTGATCATCATGGCTATATAGCTAGAATGAAAGCTGCTATGGAATTTTTAGGTCATGATAGTCAAAATCTTGAAATTATTTTAGCACAAATGGTTTCACTTTTAAAAAATGGTGAACCTTATAAGATGAGCAAAAGAGCAGGAAATTTTATCTTAATGGGTGATGTTTTAGAAGAGCTTGGTAGTGATGTATTAAGATATATTTTTATTAGTAAAAAATGTGATACGCATTTAGAATTTGATGTGGATGAATTTAAAAAAGAAGATAGTTCTAATCCTGTATATTATATTAACTATGCTCATGCAAGAATTCATCAAGTATTCGCTAAAGCAGGTAAGAGTGTAGATAATGTTATGTATGCTAAGTTTGAAAATCTAAATGAAGATGGCATGAATCTTTTATTTGAAAGTTTAAATTTAAAAGCAGTGCTTAATGATGCGTTTGAGTCAAGGGCTTTACAGAAAATTCCTGATTATTTGAAAAATTTGGCCTCATTATTTCATAAATTTTACAATGAAAATAAAGTTGTTGGCTCAAGCAATGAAGATGAACTTTTAAAACTTTTTGCCGTATGTGCCTTAAGTATTAAAACGGCTTTTGCTCTTATGGGAATAGAAGCGAAAAATAAAATGAATCACGATTAATTTTTAATCGTGATTTTTATTCTTTTTAATACTTCTTGTCATCATAAAACTTTGCTCAAAAAATAAAAGCAAGGTTACACTTACTCCTACTGCTAAAGCTAGTGTTACTGAAAGCGTGGTAAAGAAATGGTCAAAAAATAAGATCAAAAAATTAGTTTTTTCGCTAATATTCTCTGAACGTATAAAAGAGATTAAATATAATATGGATTTGTAGGCATAAATTCCAGGTATCATGGGAATAAGAGCAGGAAATGCGATAATTTCAGCAGGTGTTTTAAAAATTTTAGCTAAAAATAAGCCAAGACAGCCAATACTAAATGAAGCTATGAATGTGGCAATAGCTAGGGTTTGAAAACCAAAATAAGCCATTAGTGTAAAGCGCAAACTATGAGCTATAGCTGCTAAAATAGCTGAAAGTATAAGAGTTTTAAAAGGTGGGTTGCACACATAGGCAAAACCAAAGCCTGTTAGAGCCGCAAAAAACATATCCCAAAGTATAGAATAATAATCAATCATCTCAAAATCCCAAAATCGTTGATACTTAGAGTGGTGTAAATTCCAATAGCAATACAGCATACTAATATTACTACACTAATAATACGACTAAGTCCCATGAGTATATGATCTTTTAAAATATCAATAATGGAATTTATAAAATAAACTCCAGGTATTAAGTATAATATACTAGAACCTAAGGCAACATTTGCTTCTTGAATGAGTTTTAAATCTACTCCAAAAAATACAATAAAAGAAGATAAAAATGAACAAAGAATATATTGAATTCTTAAGTCAATTTTTATTCTAGTGAGTAAAATTCTCAAGCTAAAACCCACTAAAGTTGCTAAAAACACAAATAAGCATCCATAAAAATCTCCACCAAAAAGTTTACAAAATGCTGAATTTGCCACGGAAGCAAAAAATAAATTAGCCAAAAAAGGAGCCTTTTTAATTTGTGTAAGTTTAAAAAGAGAAAGTTTAGCTTCTTCTAAATTATACTTATGATCGTGAATTTGCCAACTTAATGCACTAAGTTCTAAAATTAATTTGAAATTAACATGATTGTGCTTATTAGGTATGATATAGGTTCTTTGTATAGAGCTATCTTCTTTATCAAAAATATTTAGCGTAGTATGATGAAAGAAAAAATTCATATTTATTTCATAACCGTATGCATTAGCTATTCTCCCAACGCATTTTGCAACTCTAGCTGTGTAAGTTCCAGCACTTAGAAAAACACTAATGTATTCGATTAAAAAATTTGTTAAATTTTGAATTGATGGTTTTTCCATAAATATTCTTTAAAATAATTTTTATAGGATTTTATCAAAATTAAAATATAAAATCTTATAAAATTAAAAAGATTTTAGAAAAAATTGTGGAAAGTCGTACTCACTTTTTTGAAAAGTATAGATTAAATTTTCACTTGGATAAGTGATTTTTTTAACATTTGTTTTTTTCTTCTGTTTAGAAATTTTTTCTAACATTGTAGGTAGTTCTTTATTGATTAAAGTTTTTAAAGACATACCCATACCATGCTCTAAATTTTTAATAAATTTTCCATCAATTTGATCTTTGTTTTTAATTATTGTTAAATGGGCATCAAAACCAAGTTTTTTTAGTAATTCATAAAGTTGAATTTTATCTTCTGGCGGAGCTATTCTTGTATCATATACACTATGATAAGATCTGTATATAGGTCTTGGGTATTGTGCTTGAATTTGCAAGTGTTCTTCATCTAAAATATTACGAATTCTATAGTGTGCTTTTGAAAAGTATCGTGGAGAACTAGGATTGCTTGTAAAATGTGTTTTAGTGAAAAAGTTAAGTTTTAAATTTGCAAATCTTGAATTTATATCAAAAGCTTCAGAGTATTTTATAAAATTTATTTCCTTTGTAAAACCAATTAGGGGTAAGAAGGCTTTAGCATAAGATGAGTTGTCTATAACCCCATCAATTTCCCACGGCATTAATTTTGCCATTAGATGTGATACATATCCACCATGTGAGCTTCCAACGAGAATGGTAGGAAGTTGAGTAAGATCCCCCCCCCCTGTATTTTTAGAAGTAAAAAGATTATGATTTGTTTTAATATAAGATAAAACTTGTAAGCAATCTAGCGCTTGCATAATACCAAAATTTTGATATTCTTCATTTGGTGGTTCGCAGGTTAAGGATACATCTATGAGTTTATCTTTTGGGAGTTTATTTTTTGATTTTAATTCTGTAATTTCCGCATCTAAGAATTTTAAAACATCTTTATGACTATTGAAATATTTATTATTAATATCTATTTGACAAGTATTGCAAATAGTAGCGATGATGTTTTTATCAAATTCATCTAATATTAATTTAGCACCATTTTGTGGCCTACAATGTACGCAAAAATAATTTACACTTACACAAATTACATCGTGGTTTTCTAAAACTCTATAAATAAGTTTGTTTTGATATGTATCGTTGATATCGCTACCTAAGCCGGGTAAAAGAAAAACTATAGCTTTAACCTCTTTTTCATCATCATAATCGATTCTAAAATTTAATAAAGATTGTCTTTGGATGTTAAGTTCTATATCATCAAAAGATGGAATTTGGAAAAATTTAGTTTGAAGCATGTCTTTTCCTTTTTTGTATATAGATATAAATAGCTAAAATCACCCCAGTAAAAATAATACAAGCAATAACAATTAAATGTAGATATTCTTTAATTAAATCTTCATTTTTTCCTAAAACATAGCCCAGTATAAGTAAAATCAAACACCAAATACCAGCTCCTAAGCTAGTATAAAATATAAATTTTTTTAGATTCATTCTCGCAAGTCCAGCAGGTAGGGAAATGTATTGACGTAAACCAGGGATTAATCTTCCGCTAAAAGTAGAGATTTCTCCATGTTTGTTAAAAAACGCTTCAAATTGAGTAAATTTTATTTCATTAACTCCAAAGTATTTGCATATTTTTAAAACAACATTACGTCCTAAAAAATAACACAAATAATAATTAAGCAAAGCCCCCAAAAGAGCTCCGAAAGTCCCACAAAGTAAACACAACCAAAAGTTAAGCTCATTTTGATGAGCCAAATATCCAGCAGGTATCATTACCACTTCACTAGGAAAAGGAAAAAAGGAACTTTCAATAAACATAAGAAAAATAATCCCCCAATAACCCCAATCTTTAGCAAGAGTAAGTAAAAAGTCAATAATATCAGCAAGCATATAAGTAACCTTTATTTTTTAAACTAATAATATAAATTTAGTTTTAATGTTTTAAAAATACAGCATAGCTTTTGCACAAATGACTATTAAAATGCATAAAATTAATGCAATCAAATGAGATTTTAAAGGATCTTTTCTTTTTAAAACTTTTATAAAAAATAAAGAATAGGAAGTTAAAACCAGCATTGTTACTAGTAATGAAAGCTTAATGAATAAAAATATTCCAAAATTACTTGCAAAAAAATCCCAAAAAGAGTTAATTTCATAAAAACTCAAAAGATAAATTCCGCTAAAGAAAAGCAAGATAAAAATACTAGCAAAAATAATAATACTTGATTTAGTATAGGCTTTTTTAATTTTATCGCAATCTTCTTTGCTTTCGTGTTTATAAGCAAAATGATAAACACACACATCAAAAAATACATAAGCTATAAAAAATATAGCACAGACAAGATGAATACAAATAAAAATAAAATGCATAATTAATCTCCTTAAAAAATCATAGCACAATTTTAAGGAGATGTAAAATTAAAGTTTTTCTAAAATTTGGATAGTTTTGATTTTATCTCCTGCTCTAATACTATCCAACACCTCTAAACTTTCTTTATCTTCAGGATTAATTTGTCCAAAAATAGTATGCACTCCATCTAAATGAGGTTGTGGACTATGGCAAATGAAAAATTGCGATCCGCCTGTATCTCTACCAGCATGAGCCATAGATAAACTGCCTCTTAAGTGTTTGTGTTTTTGTCCATCGCATTCACATTCTATCTCATAGCCAGGTCCACCTGAACCTATACCATAAGGACAACCACCTTGTATCACAAAATTTGGAATTACACGATGAAAAATAAGTTCATCATAAAAACCATCGTTGGCTAAATTTGCAAAATTGCACACAGTTTGTGGTGTTTCATTGGGAAATAATTCTAACTTCATATCACCTTTTTCGGTGCTAATAATGGCAAAATTATATTTTTTAGCATCTTTTATATCGATTTTTTTAAGCATAATTGCTCCTATTCTATGTTGGTGTAAACTGCTTGTACATCATCATCATCTTCTAATTTATCAAGCAATTTTTCAATATCAAGAAGTTGTTCTTCGCTAAAACTTACAGGATTATTTGCAAGGTACTCAAGTCCTGCTTTTTTAAGCACTAAACCTTTTTTTTCTATAGCATTGCTAAGCTCACCAAAAGCGGTATAATTGCCTATAACTAGTAATTCTTCGTCATTTTGTTCAAGTTCTTCAAGTCCAGCATCAATGAGTTCTAGTTCTAGTTCTTCTAAATCTCCGTCGTATTTTTCAAGATGAAAAACTGCCTTATGTGAAAACATAAAAGTTAAAGAGCCATTTTGTAAAATTTCTCCACCATTTTTGCTAAAAATAGCTTTTACATTTGCTACTGTACGTGTAGGATTATCACTCATGCATTCAACAATAACTAAAGCTCCATGTGCTGCTTTTCCTTCATAGTGGATATTTTTAATATCAGCACTATCTTTTCCACTTGCTCTTTTAATAGCTGCATCGATATTGTCTTTTGGCATATTATTAGCTTTTGCAGTAGCTATGGCACTACGAAGCTTCGGGTTCATATCAGGATCAATTCCGCCTTCTTTTGCTGCTACTTGTATAGCCTTTGCAAGTTTTGGAAAAAGTTTGCTCATTTTATCCCATCTTGCTTCTTTAGAGGCTCTGCGATATTCAAACGCTCTTCCCATAAATTCTCTCTTTCTTGTATTGTTTTAAATTTAAAAGTATAGACTAAGAAGTCTAAATTTGATTTTAAATAACATTATGTTAATATATTTAATATTAAAACAAATATATTTGAAATATCTCACGACAAAATTTTAATTAAATAAACAAGGAAAACTATTATGAAATTAAAAAAAGAGGTTTTAACTGCATGGTTTTTTTTAATAGGGGCAATTGTTTTTGAGGTAATTGGAACAAGCTTCTTAAAAATGGAAAATAAAATTTTCGGTTATGTGTTTATGTCTTTATTTATTGCTTTTTCATATTTTCTTATGGGATTGGCTGTAAGAAAAATTCAAGTAGGTATAGCTTATGCTGTTTGGGAACTTTTGGGGATGGTGTTGATACTTTTGGTATCATTTTTACTTTTTAATGAGAGTTTAACAAATTATCAAATTTTAGGAATTCTTCTGTCTATAATCGGGATAATAATGATTAACTTGGGTGAGGTAAAAGAGAAATGAAATTTTACTTATTAATTATTATTATATCTGCTATTTTAGATATTATAGCTAATTTGTTATTAAAAAAATCAGAAGGATTTAAGTTTAAAATTTGGGGTATTAGTGCTATTGTGTGTGCTATATTAGCATTCTTTTTATTATCGTTTAGTTTGAAGTATATTCCTTTAAGTATTGCGTATTCTACATGGGGTGCTATTGGTATTCTTGGAACTTGTTTAGGTGGATGGATTTTATATAAAGAAAAATTAAATAAAATTGGTTTAATTGGTGTTGTTGTAGTAATTATTGCTGTTATTTTATTGAATTCTTAAAATATGGAGAAAATATGTTAATTAAAACTAAAAATATCAATTGTCAAAGTTGTGTAAATTTAATCAAAGCTTCATTAGAAGATAAATTTGGCACTATACAAATAGATGTTGAAAATAAAAGCATAGAGATTGATCTGAATGCAGAGCAAATTGAAGAATTTATAAAGCAATTGCAAGATTTAGGTTTTGAAATAGATGAAGCATGAGTTAAAATTAAAAATAGGCAATATGACTTGTGTTAATTGCTCTAATGCTATAGAAAAAGTTTGTGCAAAAATTGATGGAGTAGAAGATGTAAGTGTTTCTTATGTCAATTCTAGCGGAGTATTTTTGCTTAAAGATTTATCATTGGAAGCAAAAATTAAAGAAAAAATCGAAACTTTGGGTTTTGAAATATTACAAGAAGAGCAAAATTTATACGAGTTTAAACTCCAAGAGCTTAAAAATATGAAAATAAAGCTTATTATAAGTATAATCTTAAGCTTTATTGTAATGTATTTTGAAATGTTTGTTCAAGGAAATACTTCTGCTTTGATTCAAATGTTTTTATCTATGATAGCGATTTTTTATTGTGGAAAAGGTTTTTTTATCCATGCTCTTAAAGGATTAAGGTATAAAAATTTAGATATGAATACCTTGATATCCTTAGGTGCTTTTACTTCTTTTATATATTCTTTTCTTGTATATTTTGAGGTATTTAGTAAAGATGGTTATTTGTATTTTAGTGGCGGAGCGATGATTGTAAGCTTTGTTTTATTAGGTAAATATCTAGAAGAAAAGGCCAAATTTAAATCTTTAGAGTATCAAAACAAATTAAAAAATATAGATATTAAAAATGCTAATATAATTTTAGAAGATGGAAGTATAAAAGTCATACCTAGTGTTTTTGTGAAAAAAGATGATGTGATTTTGGTAAAAGAGGGTGAAAGTGTTGTTGCTGATGGGGTGGTTATAGCAGGTGAAGCTGAGATTGATGTGAGTTTTTTAACAGGAGAGTTTTTACCACTTTTGAAAAAACAAGGTGATGAAATTTTAGCAGGAAGTGTGTTGATCAATGGAAATTTAAAGATTAAAGCTAGTAAAAAGGCGATTGAAAGTTCATTGGAGCAAATTAAAGATCTTGTTTTTAAAGCAGGCAATGTAAAAACACCTTTAGCAAATTTAGCTAATAAAATTTCAGCATATTTTGTAGCTTGCATTATTGTCTTATCACTTTTTGTATTTATTTTTTGGTATTTCAAAGAAGGAATTAACACAGCATTTTTACATGCTTGTGCTACGCTTTTAATTTCTTGTCCTTGTGCTTTGGGCTTAGCAACTCCTATAGCTATAGTGAGTGCTTTAGCAAATGGTGCAAAAAATTTTATCTTAGTGAAAAATCCAGTGGTATTAGAGAGTTTATCTAGTATAAAACTTGCTGTTTTTGATAAGACAGGTACTTTAAGTCAAGATGATTTAAGTATTTATAAGCATAATCTTACTCAAGAAGATTTTCAAAAACTCACAGAAATTGAAAATTTAAGCTCCCATCCTATTGCAAAGGCTTTTGCTAAAGAACTGAATGTAAAATTAAATTTACAAGGAAAATTGGACATTTTGGTAGGCAGTGGTTTGTTTTATCAAGAAAATGATGATGAGTATTTAATAGGTAATGAAAAATTAATGCTTGAAAATGGCGTTGATATACAAAAAAACAAACAATTTTTACAAGAATTTGAAGATCAAGCGCCTATATGTTTGTATTTTGTGAAAAATAAAATTTGTCTTGGTGGAGTTTGTTTACAAAATAAACTTAAAAACGAAGCTAAAGACTTGATAGCAAATTTAAAACAAAAAGGTATAAAGAGTGTTATTTTAAGTGGAGATAATGAAAAAAGTGTTGCTAAGACGGCAAATGAATTAGATATCGATGAGTATTATTCTGACTTAAAACCTGAACAAAAGCTTGAATTTATAAAAGAAAAAACGAAAAAAGAAAAAGTTCTTTTTATAGGAGATGGTATTAATGACGCACCTGCTTTAAATTTAGCTAATGTAAGTATAAGTTTTTCCAAAGCAAGTGAACTTGCTAAAAAAAGTGGGGATTTGATTTTAATAAAAGATGATTTATCTTTAATAGCTTATTGTTTTAAGCTTTCTCAAAGAACTAAAAACATTATCAAGCTTAATCTTTTTTGGGCTTTTATTTATAATGCTTTATGTATTCCTATTGCAGCAGGTTTTGTGCCATTTATAAGTCTTAGTCCACATTTGGCAGCTTTAGCAATGTGTTTTAGCTCGGTAACAGTTGTATTGAATTCTTTAAGATTGCGTTAGATATTTTAGTTTTATTATTATATTAATATAATTTTAACAAAAGGAGTATCACGATGATATTGCAATTGTGATTTTTCTATGACGAATATAGTAAGATATTCTAAAATGATTATCTTGCTTATACTTGCCTCTTTAGTGGCTATTGTTGTTTTTGGTAATATAACTGATTATAGTTCAAGTTTTCAGTTTGTAAAGTATTGCTATGGGTATGGATACCAAACCTGATTATTTAGGTAATGCTATTATTTATATGGCTATTACAAATTTTACTGTTTATCATATTGCTTATATTATATTTACTTTGAAACTTTTATTATACTCACTGCTTTAAAGGTGCTTTAGATATGTTTATTGCAAGAAATTCAGATGTAAAAATTTTTCATAAAGCTAAAAAATTTGAAATTATTGCTTTAACTTGTTGTTGTTTGCTTTGGTTTTTTGGTTTTCAAGTGGTAGTTGTAGAGTGGTTTGGTATGTGGATGAGTAAAACATGGAATGGTTTGCCTGATGCTACTAGATTAGTAATTTATATGCTTTTAGCTTTAATTTATATTAGTATTAAAAACGATGATTGATTTATCAAACTCCTTTTAGGAGTTTGATTTTATAATTCATTAACAGCGCGATATGCTTGATCGATTGCTGAATGCATATAAGCTGACCAGTCAGAATCTGAATTTGCTATAACGATGTTGCCAAAAGGTTTTCTTGCAAGTTCTATAGTCTTTTGTACCTCTTCACTATCATCAAAAAGACTATTTTCTGTATATGAATAGCAATGTCCCCAACGATTTACAACTATAGCCTCAATATCTTTTTCATGATTAAATCCAGCTGAACCTAGCATACCTTGGAGTTGATCGCGAATAATTTTCTCATGCTCTTCAAAACTCATGGTAAATAATAAATTTCTACCCACTCTAGCTCTATCTCTTGCATCCATTCCATCAAGATCAATCCCTTGGATATTTGCAAAAGCTAAAGGGGAACAAACCATGTGAACACAAATAGGCTTTTTAGGATCTCTTGGGTGATGATATCCTCCCATATCCACAGGATAATCAAGTTTAGTTCTAGCATAAGGCATTTTTGGCGAATAAATTTCATGAACCCCAAGTTTTATAAATGGTTCCCAGTTACTTATGATAACTTTAGTGTGCAAAAGAGAGGTTTTTACGTTTTTACTTAATGCATCTTTTTGATCTTGTGGCATGCTTGGTACTATATATGGAATCATGCTATTATAATTTGCCATTACAACTTTTTTAGCTTTTACTCTATAATTTTTACCTTTATTAACGTAAGTTACTAAAGCCCCATCTTTTGTATTTTCTACATTTATAACAGTACTATTTAATCTTAAACGTACTTTGTTTTTAGCAAGATCAAGCTTAGAATAATCAAAATGAGCCAGAGTAATCTCATCCATATTCTTACCTTTTTTTGACACATCAGGAATCAATCTTCTAACCATTAATCTAGCAACAGTAGCATTACCATCAGCACAGTGGTAGATATATGGTTCTTCCATTTCAGCTAATGCTTCTCCTTCGATTGGATCAAGTCCAAGTTTATTAAAACCAGGCAGGAAAGAAACTCTAGCATCTTCACAAGAAACAGCATCAATTCCTAAAGCTAAAAAGTCATCTGTCATACCTTCAAAGAATTTTACAGCTTGCGGTGAAAGTTTAACTTTTTCTTCTAAGAATTTTTTATAGCTTGTTTTTGCTACATACTCATCTCTTTGTTTTTTATTCATACCTTTTAAATAGTCTTTTTCGCTTTTAAATAAAGCAATAAGATCTTTTTTATCTTTATCATTAAGTGGAAAATCACCTATAAAGGCTTCAATGCTTCTTCCATTGTTTTTTTCTTCAGGAATATCATCACAAATTACTTTTCTAGGATTACCATTTACAACTTTGTCTACTCCAAATTCAGCTTTAGAAAAATACACACCTCTGCTAAGTTTTAAATCAGGATAAAAATTTACATCAAAACGTTTAGCAAGCTCATCAATATCTACACCTAAAGACGATAGTAAACCTACCACTTCTTTAGAATATAATGCCTTTGGCGATTGGAAAGTTTCACTACCGCCATAACTTAAAATAGTGCCATCTTCTAATTCTATTTCATTTCTTCTAGCGTGTCCACCAAAGTCATCGTGATTATCAAGAATAAGAATTTTTTTATCTTTTCCAAATTTGTTTTGATAAAAGCAAGCTGCGGCTAAACCACTAATACCTGCTCCAACAACAACTAAGTCGTATTCTTGTTTAGGTTTAATAACACTAAAATTAAATTTTTCACCATCTCTTAACATATGTGCAAATTCATAACTTGCATTATTACTACCCCTTAATCCAAGCCACTTTGGCGGGTAGTATTCTTTGGTAAAATCTTCGATTTTGGCTTCTTTACCGTATAATACCTGCAAAGGAGTCATTCCTGCAAGTATAGTTAAAGCCATTCCATTTAAAAAGTCTCTTCTTTGCATGATTGTCCTTAAAATAAGATATATTAAATCTTATTTTAAGGATATGTTTATATTTTTATTCTTAAAATATTTTTTGAATGTGGTTTTTTTATGAAAAAGTTACTTTTTTTCTCTTTTTATAATTTTTCCATACTTTAAAAAGTATAAAAACTAATGCTATACTTAGGACTAAAAAATGTGAAATTTGTGGTATTTTTGCAGATAAAAAATAATGCCAAGATGCTATTAAAAAGCAAAAGTAACCTAGTTTTCTTATTTTGCTTAATTTTTTAAAAAGTTTAAAAGAACTTATAAACATTAGTGCGAGTATAAAAAAGCTTATAAAACCACTAAAGTCTAAATTTTTATTAAAAGTATCTTTGAAAAAAAGTATTAAATCTAAATTTTTACTAAAAGCAAAGTAATTAAAAAAGTGAATCAAGGTCCAAAAAAATGCATAAAAACCTAAAATTTTAGGGTAATCTTTTGTGTATTTATACTTTAAAAGTGAAAAAAATAGGCTTAATCCAAAAAAGATTAAGCCAAATATACCACTATAAAAATACACAGATTTTACAATATCAAATTCTTGCATGATTTGATAAATACTAAAAATAATACTTAAAGCAAAAGCTAAAAATCCACCGATATTATAAACTTTTTTGCTCATTAAAAATTAACCTTTAAGTCCATATCTTTATACAAATGCGCTACTTCTTTTTCATAACCATTAAACATTTGCGTAGGCTTAGTGAAAAAATCTCCCAAAGGACGCTCATTTGCTTGAGACCATCTTGGATGAGAAACATTTGGATTAACATTAGCATAAAAACCATATTCTCTAGGGTTTGCTAGCTCCCATGTGGTTTTAGGTTGTTCTTTAGTAAATTCTATTTTTACAATAGATTTGATACTTTTAAAACCATATTTCCATGGAACTACAAGGCGAATCGGCGCTCCATTTTGTCCTAATAAAGGCTTTTTATACATACCTACAGCCATAAGTGTTAGCGGATGCATAGCTTCATCTAATCTTAAACCCTCTACATAAGGATAATCAAGAGTTGGGAAAAATGAAGCTTGATCGGCAAATTGATTTTTATCAAAAAGAGTGGTAAATTTTATAAATTTAGCCTCACTTTTTACTTTACATTTTTCTATTAAAGCACGCAATTCAAAACCAACCCAAGGTACTACCATAGACCAAGTTTCAACACAACGAAATCTATAAATTCTCTCTTCTAAAGGAAAGGTTAATAAATCTTGCATAGTTAAAGTTAAAGGCTCTTCAACTTCTCCACTAACTTCTATTTTCCAATCCTTTGTATTGAAATTTTTTGCAAGCTCAACAGCTCTTTTTTTGTCAGTAGAAAATTCATAAAAATTAACATAATTAGTCGCAATTTTTTCATCGCTAAGTTTTAATTTTTCATTGTTAGGATCAGGAAAGAAATTTAATGCCATTAATTCAGATTGGACTAAGGCTGAACTAACCAAAGCTCCAGCACCTAGTTTTAAAAAATAGCGTCTTTTATTATATAATTGTTCGTTTGTGATATTCATAAAAATCCTTTATATGTTTTATGATATTAAAACATATAAAGGAAAATAAAAGGATAATTTTTATTATTTTATAAAAAATATTTTTAAAAAATTACCTCATTATTTTCAGATAGAGCAGGGTTGTTTTTTGGAAATGGAGAGGTATTGGTGTAATACTCTCTTTGTTTTTCATAAATTCCTTGATAAACTCCTTTTGGAATGGTAAATTTTCTAGCACTATCAGGATAAAGTTCTAAGTATTTTGTTAAAAATTCTTTAAAAACCGGAGCAGCAGTTCTTGCGCCACCTTCTACTTGTTTCATAGGTTTATTATCATCATTACCATACCAAATGATAGCTTCTATCTCAGGAGTTAATCCGCAAAACCATGCATCAATGCTTTTATTTGAAGTGCCAGTTTTTCCAGCTATTTCAATCCCTTCCACTCTAGCATTGCGCCCAGTTCCTTTTTTAACAACATTTTGCATCATATCATTAACTAAAAAGGCTTGTTCAGGCTCGCTGATTTTTCTTTCTCCAGAGTTAAATTCTACCACTATTTTGTCATTTTTATCGATTACTCTTTTAATGAGTATTAAATCTTTTTGCACACCATAATTTCCAAATATTGTATAAAGTTTAGCATAATCATAAATAGAAATCCCAAAGCTACCTAAAACTATAGATAAATCTATTGGTATATTTTCAAAACCCATAAAGCTAAGCTTATCATGGATTACATCAAGTCCTAAAGCAAGAGCTAAATTTATAGTAGCTAGGTTTCTTGATCCAGTTAGTGCTTCTTTTAAACTTATAAGTCCTAGAAATTTTCCACCAAAATTTTTAGGTTTCCAGTCTTTTTCGTCTTTTTTGGTGCTTTCAAAGATTCTTGAAATATCAGCAACCTTACTCATAGGAGAATAGCCCATATCAATGGCAATTTGGTATAAAAAAGGCTTAAAAGAACTTCCAGGTTGTCTTAAGCTTTGGGTGGCGCGATTAAAATTACTTTTTGCATAATTTATCCCACCCACTAAAGCTAAAATATCCCCATTTTGATGATTTGCTACCACCATAGCTCCATTTAATGTGCTTAAATTTGCATCTTTATCTCTTTTTACTATCTCATCATAACCAAATTTTAAAGCTTCTCTTGCAATGTTTTGAACATCAAGATCGATAGCAAGTTCTATTTTATAACCACCGCTTTTTAAGTCTTTAATTCCACTTAGTTGTTTTAAAACTTCTTGGGTAACATAAGGAGCTGCATTTTGTGTTAAAGTGTCATCATATACCTTTGGTATTTCTTTTAAAGCACTTTCATACTCTTCTTTAGAAATCCAACCAAGATTATACATTCTTTGCACTACGCTATTTGCTCTAGCTAAAGAAAGATCTAAGTGTCTGGTGGGATCATAAGTACTTGGAGCCTTTGGCATACCTACTAAAATAGCAATTTCTTTTAAGCTAAGTTCGTCTAAATTTTTTCTAAAATATCCAAGTGCAGCAGTTTTTACTCCATAATATCCATGTCCAAAGAAGATGAAATTTAAATATCTTTCTAAAATTTGTTCCTTAGTTAAAGTGCTTTCTATCTTATAAGCAAGCAAAGCTTCTTTTAGCTTTCTGCTTAAAGTACGCTCTGGGGTTAATTCTGTGTTTTTTATAAATTGTTGTGTAAGGGTGGAAGCTCCTTCCATAGTTTTTCCACCACTTCTTATGATTTTAATAGCTGCTCTAAAAATCGCATCTATATTAACCCCACCATGTTCAAAAAAACTAGTATCTTCTATAGCTATTAAAGCTTCTATAAGTCTTGGTGGGAGTTCTTCATAAGGAGCATAAAAGCGGTGTTGCTCGAAAATATTTGCAACTAATTTTCCATTTTTATCAAAAATTTGTGTTGTAAGAGGTGGTTTGTAATCTTTAAAGGTGTATTGATTTAAATCAGAATCAGAAAATAAATATGCAATAAATATAAAAATTCCAACCATGCATACTATACAAAATGAAAGAAATGTTTTTAAAATTTTTATCATAAAAATGCTTTCAAAAGTTCTATGTTAAGACCTAATGCCGTACTTTGATGACCTATAATTTTTTTAATGTATTTTTTATGAAATCCCTCGCACATCACAGCTCCGGCTTTACCTTGGTAAAGTTTTGAGTCAATGTATTCTTGCATGTCTTTTAAATCAAATTTATCTAGAATCAAATTGCATTTGCTAAGATTAAAAATCTTTTTATTTTCTAAAACTAAAATCATTGCACTTAAAACACTAATACTTTTACCGCTTTGCAAATTAAGCATATTAAAAGCTTCGTTATCACTTTTGGCTTTAGTAAGAATGATATTTTGAGTACAAACTATACTATCAGCAAATAAAACATTTTTTAAATCAGGATATTTTGCAAAAAACTGTCTTTCTTTTTCTAAAACAATTTTTTGCACATAAGAGTTTGGATTATCTTTTTTTACTAAATTCTCATCATAATCTATGATAATTTGATCAAAAGCAATATTTGCTTCTTTTAGTAGAGCAACGCGCGAAGGTGAACTTGAAGCTAAATAAAGCATTAAGCAAGACTTTCTTCTATGATTTTTTTAGCATGATTAAGTGCTTGTTCTATTTTGTCTGTATCTTTACCACCAGCTGTTGCAAAATCATCTCTTCCACCACCATTTCCACCAAGCATTTGTGCGATTTCTTTTACTAAAACACCAGCTTTTAGCGAAGCTTCTTTTACACCTGCTGCGATGATGATTTTACCTTCTTTTTCTTGTAAAAGTAAAATCACAGCCTTGCTAAATTTGTTTTTAAACTCATCTATCATAGTTTTTATATCACCACTACCTATTTTTTGCACACAATATTGAATACCACTTAATTCTTTAGAGTTTAACTCTACTTTGTTTGAATTTTTTAATTCATTTTTTAAACTAGCTATTTCATTTTTTAATCTTGCTACATAGTTTAAAATATCATGAGTTTTTAATTCTTCTTTAGTTTGGTTAAGTTCTTTTAAATTTTCACTAACATAATCAAGTGCAGCTTTGCTCACAACTGCTTCTATCCTTCTAACTCCAGCACTAACCCCGCTTTCTTTGATGATATAAAAACTTCCTATTTCAGAGCTATTTTTTACGTGAGTACCGCCGCAAAGTTCTTTACTAGCTCCTAGGGTTAAAACTCTTACTTTATCTTGGTATTTTTCACTAAATAAAGCTATGGCACCACTTTTTTTAGCTTCATCTAAATCTAAAATTTCAATTTTAGCTTCATTTGCTTGTATGATGTAGGCATTAACCAATACTTCTATTTGATTTAATTCTTCTTTACTTAGAGCTTTTGGGTGAGTAAAGTCAAATCTTAGTTTATTATGCTCTACTAAAGAGCCTGCTTGACTAATGTGTGAACCAAGAATTTCTCTCAAAGCGTGGTGCAATAAATGTGTTGCACTATGATGTCTTGCGATTTGCTCTCTTTTTTTAGTATCTATGCAAGCTAACACTTCATCATTTGTCTTAAGATCTTGTTTTAGTTTCACTTGACTAAGATTAATATCAAAGAATTTTTGTGTATCCAAAACTTCGTTTTCATTGATATAGCCTATATCAGCACTTTGGCCTCCGCTTGTTGCGTAAAATGGAGTTTTTTCAAGCATTAACCACACTAATTTTCCTACTTTAGCTTCAGTTAAGATTTTAAAATTTTCATCTAAAATAGCTATAATTTTAGTTTTTTCTTCATAATTTTCATAGCCACTAAAAGTATTTTTGCCAAATTTTTCTAGTAAAATTTTAAAATCTCCGCTAATTGCTTTATCCCCACTTCCTTTCCAAGAAGCTTTAGCTCTATCTTTTTGTTCTTGCATAAGCTTGTTAAATTTAGTCTCATCTACACTAAGATTTTTTTCTCTTAACATATCCTGAGTTAAATCAAGCGGAAAACCATAAGTATCGTAAAGTTTAAAAGCAACTTCACCACTGAATATATCTTTAGTTTTTTTAAGTTCTTCGTTAAAAATTTCTATACCATTTTCAATGGTGCTTAAAAATCTTTCTTCTTCAAGTTTGATTTGTTCTTTGATAAATTCTTTTTTTTCATTTAAGTAAGTATAGTGTCCACCCATTAACTCGCAAACTACATCTACAAGCTCATACATAAAAGCTCTTTTAAGACCTAGTAAATATCCATGTCTTAAGGCACGACGCATAATTCTTCTTAAAACATAACCTCTGCCTTCTTTGTCAAAGCCAACTCCTTGAGCAAGTAAAAATACACTTGATCTAATGTGATCAGCTATTACTCTATAACTAGCTCCGCTTTCATAAGTATAAGTTTTACCGCAAAGTTTTGCTATTTTTTCAATAATTGGCATAAACAAAGAACTATCAAAATTACTAAATTTCCCTTCTTTTATAGCGCTAACTCTTTCAAGTCCCATACCTGTATCAATGCTTGGTTTTGGCAGTGGAGTAAGCGTTCCATCAGCACTTCTTTCATACTGCATGAAAACTAGGTTCCAAATTTCTAAGAATCTATCTCCATCGCCACCCATATAGTCTTCGCTAGAATTAAAATGCTCAGCACCCTGATCGTAAAAAATTTCACTACAAGGTCCACATGGTCCAGTATCGCCCATTTGCCAAAAATTATCTTTATCACCAAATTTATAAATTCTTTCTTTTGCTATATGTTTTTGCCAAAGTTCGTATGCCTCATCATCGCTTTCATGGACAGTTACATATAATCTTTCTTTAGGTAATTTTAAAACTTCAGTTACAAATTCCCAAGCATAAGCAATAGCTTGTTCTTTAAAATAATCTCCAAAACTAAAATTCCCAAGCATTTCAAAAAAGGTATGATGGCGTGCTGTATAGCCTACATTATCTAAGTCATTATGTTTCCCACCAGCTCTTATACAAGTTTGACAACTTGTCTTGCGAGGAGGTTTAGGGCGTGGTACTTCTCCTGTAAATATACTTTTAAAAGGCACCATACCTGCATTAGTAAAAAGTAAGGTTGCATCATCAGGTACTAAAGGACTTGAAGGGGTGATTTCGTGTCCTTTTGATTTAAAAAATTCTAAATACTCTTTTCTTATATCCATAGATTTTCCTAGCTAGTTTTTTGCTTAAAATAATACCAAAAATACTTTAAATTAAGTAAAACTATCTTATAATCATGATTTTAAATTTACTAAGGCAATACAATGAAAATTCCTTTTATAGACTTAAATGCTCAATACAATGCTTATAAAAATGAAATTGATGAGGCTATTAGTGGTGTTTTACAAAGCACTTCTTTTATAGGTGGTGTAAAATTAGAAGAATTTGAAACTAATCTAGCTAAATATGTGGGCACTAAACACGCAATAGGCTGTTCAAGTGGCACAAGTGCATTATTTTTAGCCTTAATGGCTTTGGGCGTGGGTAAAGATGATGAGGTGATAGTGCCAAGTTTTACTTTTATAGCTACAGCTGAAATGGTTGCTCTAGTTGGTGCTAAGCCTGTGTTTGTAGATATTGATTTTAAAGATTACAATCTTAGTTTAGAAAAAGTTCAAAGTGCTATCACACCTAAAACTAAAGCGGTAATTGCTGTGAGTATTTTTGGGCTTATGCCTGATATATTTACTCTAAAAGAACTTTGTAAAAGTCAAAACATTGCCTTGATAGAAGATGGTGCACAAAGTTTTGGGGCTAGTCAAAAAGGTTTAAAATCATGTGCTATAGCTGATGTATCTTGTACAAGCTTTTTTCCGTCTAAGCCTTTAGGTGCTTATGGAGATGGTGGGGCGATTTTTACTCAAGATGATGAATTAGCACAAAAAATAAAAATTTATTTAAATCATGGGCAAGTACAAAGATATAAGCATAAATACATCGGAATTAATGGAAGGCTTGATGCTATCCAAGCAGCAATTTTAAATGTGAAATTAAAATACTTAGATGAAGAGATTAAAAAAAGAGAAGCAATAGCAAAAGTTTATGATGAAAATTTAAAAAATTGTATTTTACCACCAAGAAAAGGTGATTTTGTGAGTGCTTGGGCTCAATATAGTGTGCGTGTAAAACATAGAGAAAATTTCATGCAAAAATTACAAGAGCAAGGTATACCTACTGCGGTGCATTACCCTTTAGGGCTTCATTTGCAAGAAGCTTTTAATTATCTTGCTTATAAAAAAGGCGATTTGCCAAATACAGAGCTTTTAAGTGATGAAATTTTATCCTTACCTATGAGTGCATTTTTAAAAGAAGAGCATCAAGCTAGAGTGATTGAGGCTTTTAAATGAAAATAGGGCTTATAGGTCTTGGTAAAATGGGTAAAAACCATTTAAGAGAACTTGAGCGTAATGCAAAAGTAAAAGAAATTCATCTTTATGATCCTTTTTGTAAAGATGATTTTAAACACTTTTTGCATAAAAATTTTGATGATTTTTTAGCGCAAAATCTTGATGGTGTTATCATCGCCACACCTACTCATACGCATTTAGACATAGCTTTAAAAGTTTTTTCTACAATAAAAAATGTTTTGATAGAAAAACCTTTGGCATTAAATGTTGATGAAATTTTAATTTTAAAACAAAAAGCTAGGGAAAATAAAGTTAGGGTAGTGGTGGGCTTTTGTGAGAGATTTAATCCTACTATTTTGACTTTAAAAGAAAAGCTTTTAGAAGATAAAATTATAAGTATTAATATACAAAGAATTTCTCCCTATCCACAAAGAATAAACGATGTAGGTGTTTTAAGTGATCTTAGTGTGCATGATATTGACTTAGTAAGATTTTTAAGTCAAGAGCAAATTTTAAAAGCAAATGTTTATAAAAGCTTTCATCATAATAAATTTGAAGATGAGGTGATGATAGGTTTAAAGCTAGAAAATATTTTAGCGAATATCCATGATAGTTGGAATGGACAATGCATTATAAGAAAGATTGTTCTTTTAGGTAAAAAACATACTTATGGGCTTGATCTTAAAAATTTTGAACTTTTTATCAATATGCAAAAAGTTCCAAATTTATATGATAATTCTCCTTTGTATGCTGAACATGAAGCCTTTTTCGAGTTTTTGCAAAATGGTGTTTGTGAAAATTTAGCTAGTATTGAAGATGCTTTAAGGGTGCAAGAAATTTTAGAAGGTATTGAGTGAAATATGTCTTTTTTTTAAATATGGGTGGGGTTAATAAACTTGATGAGTGTGAAGTTTTTTTAAAAAATATGTTTAACGATCCTTATATTTTAGGGATAAAAAATGTTTTTTTAAGAAAATTTGCAGCTTTTATGATAAGAAAATCAAGACTAAAAGCTATGATGCAAAATTATGAAAAAATGGGTGGAAAATCCCCGCTTACTGACATCACACAAAGTTTGTGTGACAAATTAAATTTTAAAACTAGGGAATATAAATTTGATTTTGTTAGCTTATATGTACCACCTTTTGCAAATGAAGTTTTTTCAAAATATGATTTTAAAAAAGATGATGAGATTATTTTATTCCCTTTATATCCTCATCATTCTAAAACAACCGTGACTAGTTCTTTAGAAGTAGCACAAAGTGAGCTTAAAAAATCTCAAAATCAAGCTAATGTAAAAATCATTGATGTTTTTTATAAAAATGAGTTTTATAACGAAATGATTATAAAGCATATTTTAGAAAAAAAGAAAAAACATGATTATAAAACTTTGATTTTTTCTGCACATTCTTTACCACTTTCAGTGATTAAAAAAGGTGATTTGTATGAAAAACATATACAAGAACATGTGAGTATCTTAAAAGAAAAACTTAAAAATGAATTTGATCAAATTATTTTGTCATATCAATCAAAACTAGGTCCAGTAAAATGGCTTGAACCAAACACAAGTGATATTTTAAAAAATTTAGATCAAAAAGCTTTGATTTATCCTATATCTTTTTGTATAGATTGCTCTGAAACGATTTTTGAGCTTGGAGTAGAATATAGACACTTAGCAAAAAGTGATTATGAACTTATTGCTTGTCCTAATGATAGTGATGAATTTATAGAGTTTGTTTTAAATAATTTTAATACTTAACAACTGCACTCATATAAATAGAAATTAGACTGTTTATTGCTTGTAAGAATTTTTGAAAAAGAAAAATAAGAATTTATTTTTGTAAAACCAACTTCTTTTAAATAATTCTCCATTTCTCCTTGCTTGTATAAGTGTATTTGAAAGTCCATATGTTCTCTTTTTATTAATTTATCTCCATTATAGAGCTCGTATATACTAGGATAAAATTGAGTTTGTGTTTTTTATCAAAATAACTTTTGTTTTTTAATAAGAGATTAAAGCTATTATGGGTTGTGACTGAAGCTGTTTTTTATAATTATCATTATCGTTGCTTTTTGTGTTTAAACTATCTACTGCAAATACAAATATTCCATCTTTTTTTAATGCATTTTTTATATTTTTTAAAATGGTTTTACACTCAACAATATTAGTAAATAAAGAAATTGAACCCGATGGAATAAATATATAATCATATTTTTCTTTAAAGTTGTAATTTAAAAGATTAGTGCAGATTGTTTTTGCAAATGGATATTTTTGTTTTAGATTTTTTAATATTTGTTTGGAAGAATCTATACCTGTAACATCAAAACCATGGTCTAAAAAAGGGATCATAAATCTTCCATTACCACACAAAGGTTCCAAAATTTTATATTCTTTTTTGGCATATGATAAATAAAAATCTAATTCATCTTGAGGTGCTTTATTGTGTAAATATTATACATTTGACTACAAAGATCACCATAATGGTTAATTTCCATTAGTTAGTTCCTGTTGTTATTTCTGGTTTTAAATAACTTTCTTTTATCATGAGATTTACTGTGTCTTTAAACATAGGCAAGGCACTTTGTGCAGCATAATAACTATAAGCTTTGGTAGGATTTCTTACTAAAACTCCTATTGTGTAGTTATTTTGTTCATCATTTGCAAAACCAAAAAATGAAGCGTTATAGCGATTTGAAGTATAACCTTTTCTTTCGGCAATTCTAGCTGTACCTGTTTTACCACCTATGACAATACCTTGAGTTTGTGCTTTTTTACCAGTACCTTTTTCTATAACATTGATTAAAATTTGTTGCATTTCTTTTGCTGCTTTGCTTGAAAGAATTTTTTCTTTTTTAACTTCATCATCAAGTTTTATTAAACGTCCATCTTGATAAATTTTATTTGCAATTTGTGGAGTGATATAAATTCCATCATTGTTAAATACATTGTAAGCAGCCAAAAGTTGCATGAAAGTTGTTTTCAAACCATAACCATAGCTTAAAACAGATTTTTCTATCTCTCTTAATCTTTTAGGGTTTGGTATTTCTCCTTTTTGTTCATAAGGAAGATCAATACCGCTTTTTTCCCCGAAACGAAAAATTCTAAGTCCTGAAATGATTTCAAGATTGCTTAGTCTTTGAGCAATTTTTATCATACCAACATTTGAAGAATAGGTGATAACTTCTTCCATACTCATCTTGTTTTTTTTATGATCATCGCGTATGGTAAAACGACCAAGTTTATATTGTCCACCTTGAGTATCAATAACTTCATTGACTTTGATTTTATCGAGCATCAAAGCAGTGGTAAATATAAAAGGTTTTATAACAGACCCTGCTTCATAACCATATTCTATAGCACTTGCATTAAGTACAGAAAGATCTTTTCCGCGATTTTGTGGATCATATCTTCTTGAACTAGCAAGTGCTAAAATTTTCCCACTTTTACTTTCCATGATAGCAACAATAATTTCGTTAGCTTTTAGATCTTCATTCCTTTTGTCAATCGCCTTTTCCAACCCCTTTTGAAGTTTTAGGGAAATATTTAAATATAGATCGCAACCATCTATTTTACGTTGTTCATAAGAGTGTAAATTTAAGATAATGTTACCACCTATATCTTTTAAACCTTGAATTTTAGCGTTTTGTAAAGGATTTAAACAATCATTGTAATATTTTTCTAAACCTTTTATGCCTATGTTCTTGAAAATTCCACTCTGCTCATCCATATAAGTTCTTGTATAGCCTATAATTGGAGTAAGCGAGTCTTTTGGCATATATACGCGATCTTCTTTATGTTCTATAATATCAAGTCCTCTTGTTTCTACTCTACCATTACTATTTGTAAAAGACTTAAAAAATCCTTGAGTATAAAGTTTTTTAGCTAACTCTTTTAAATAACTTGCATCTTTTGAATTAATATCTTGGAGTAAGATAAAATTATAGCTTCTTTTTTTCTTTGCAAGCATTCTTTTTTTTATATCTTGCATTTGCTCATCGCTTGCACCACTATAAATTTGAAAAAGAGTTAAAAATAAATCTTTTTTATCAGGATTTAAACTTCTTAGATCAATTTCAGCTCTATAAATTTGTCTGCTTGAAGTTACAGTGAAATTATCACTTGTTATAATGTTACCTCTAAGAGCAGAAAAGTATTGTTCTTTTTGAGTGTTTGGTATATGGCGTTTTGAGGTCAGAAAGAAAGTAGAAAGTAAAAACAAGACCATGAAAAACAGAGCCATACAAAAAGCAAAAGCTACTTTTGAAACTCTATTTTTAATGGTGTTTGAAAGCATATATTAAATTTGAGTTCTTGAAATTTCTTTATATGCGTTTATAGCCTTATTTCTAACTTCAAGCATAAATTTCATACTCGACTCAGCTTTGCTAATTGCAATTGCTGCTTGATGTAAGTCTTTTACTTCACCTGTAGCAATATCTACCATAGCAGCTTCAGCAGTTTCTTGGGTTTTATTAAGGTCATTGATGGAATTTTTCAATAAGCTTGAAAACTCATCACCTATACTCGCATTGTTGCTATTGTTATTTTTATTGTTAACATTGTTAAATTGATTTATACTATTAATAGTGTTCATTTATTAACCTCTTAATAAATCTATCGCACTTTGTGCTATAGTTTTAGTACTTGTAAAAGCACTTACATTTGCCTGATAGGCTCTTGTTGCTTCTATTAAATCGGCCATTTCAATTACTGGGTTTATATTTGGAAAAGCAACATAACCTTGTTCATTTGCATCTGGATGAGATGGATCAAATTTCATACGAAAATCTTTATCATCTCTTACAACTTTATCAACCACTACGCTCATTATAGCAGGTTTTGCATCTTTTTGAGAAGCTGGATCATTTAAAGGATTTTCATATTCTAAAAAATTATTATCTTTAGCAATTTGTTTATTTAGCAATTCATTAAAATCAGTTGCTTTAAAAATCACTTCCCTTCTTCTATATGGACCACCCTCTGCTGTTCTAGTAGTATTTGCATTAGCTATATTTGAGCTAATCACATTCATCCTGAAGCGTTGAGCGCTAAGTCCGTATCCGCTAATATCAAAATCACTTAAATAAGCCATTATTTTTCTCCTAGCCTAATTTAGAGCTTGTATCTATGATGGTTGAAAAAATATTACTTTGTCTTCTTAAAACACCGTCTAAAGCAGTGATCATCATAGTATTTTTACTCATTTCAGTAGTTTCCACATCAAGATCTACTGTATTTGCATCATTTCTTGCTAAATGTCCATCTCTTAGATAAATGGTTGATTTATTAGGATCTGGAAATTTCCAAGGTTTTTGATGATTTGCATTTGTACTTGCCATTTCAAGCTCTTTAGTATCTTTCTTTTTGAAAATTTCGTTTGCTTTATTAACTAAAGCGGTTTCAAACTCTATATCTCTTGCTTTATAAAAGGGAGTATCAACATTTGCAAGGTTAGAATTAATCATTTGACTTCTTAGATTCCTTCCTGCTAAAGCATCAACAATAAGTTCTTTTGACTTAAAAGGGCTTATCATAATTTATCCTTTAAAATAAAGCTTTTATAGACTAAAAGCAAAAATCATTCCAAAATATTATGCAATTTTATATATTTACAAGTATATCTTTTTATAGTAAATTTTTAAAATTTTCAAAGCCACTTTCAAGCGAAATCTTTTCTTCTAATAATTTTAAAAAGTCTTTTTTTATCATTTCTTTTGCACCCATAAATTTTAAATGTTCATTGGGTACTTGACAATCTATTAAAAAATCATAAGGTTTTAAAAGCTCACAAAGCTTTATTAGGGCTACTTTTGAAGCATCTTTTTTAAGGCTTATCATGCTTTCTCCAAAAAACATTTTGCCTATTATAAGTCCATATAAACCACCGATTAAAGTATCATTTTCATAAACTTCAACACTATGAGTCAAATTTTGCTCAAAAAGCTTTGTGTAAACTTGTATAAATTCTTGACTTATCCAGGTTTTTTTTCTTAATGCACAGTGTTTTATGAGTAAATTAAAATTGAAATCAAGTCTTATTTCATAAGTTTTTAAAGCTTTTTTTATGCTTTTTTGTATGCGAACATCATCAGGTAAAAGCACCATTCTAGGAGAAGGACACCACCAAGTAACAGGATTGCTAGTCCATGGAAAAAGCCCTAGTTTATAAGCATGAGGTATAAAATCTACTTCTAATTTTTCACTAATAAAAACAGGTATATCATCAGGACTTTTTAAAAGTTTAGAATACAAATTCGATTTTTTCATTTTTGGAAAGTTTGAGTTTTAATTTACCACCATTTTTTAATTTTCCAAATAAAATTTCATTGCTTAATTTCTCACCTAGCTCTTCGGCAATAATGCGTTTTAATAGCCTTACTCCAAATTCTTTATTATTGGTTTTTTTAGCAAGAAATTCTTTTACTTTTTTATCAGCTTCTATGGTGATGTTGTTTAAATTAGTTGCAATTAAATCTAGTTCTTTTTGAACGATCTGTTCTAAAATTTCTTGATTTAAGTCATTAAAATGAATGATTTTATCTATACGGTTGATAAATTCGGGTGCAAAGAAATCTTTTATAGCTTTATTGCTTTTCTCTTTATCGCTGCTCAAAAAACCTAATTCATTGCTTTCTTTTAGACCTAAATTTGAAGTCATAATGATAATAGTGTTTTTAAAATCAGCTTTTAAGCCACTATTGTCTGTTAAACTTGCGTTATCAAAAATTTGCAAAAAAGTATTAGTTAAATCAGGATGGGCTTTTTCTATCTCATCAAATAAAACCACGCTAAAAGGATTTTTTCTAATGCTATTGCTAAGTAAACCACCATCTTCATAGCCAACATAACCTGCTGAAGTTCCTATAAGTTTACTTACATCATGCTTTTGTGAATATTCACTCATATCAAATCTTTCAAGATTAAGGTTTAAGATTTGTGCTAAATTTTTGGCAAGCTCAGTTTTACCAACCCCACTTGAACCGGTAAATAAAAACACACCTTTTGGTGTGTTTTTACCTTTTAATCCTGCATAACTTTGTTTTAAAATAGAGCATAAAGCTTTAATGGCTTCATCTTGTCCAAAGATATTTTGCTTTAGACTTTGCTCTAAATTTTTTAAGATTTTACCTTGATCGCTTTCATAAATTTTATGAGAATGAGTCATTCTTGCTAAAGTATTTTCTAAATCTTTTATTTTTATTACTTTTTTACTTTTTTTATCTTCTAAAGCAAAACTTGCACCAAGTTCATCGATTAAATCAATTGCACTATCTGGTAAAAATTTATCATGTAAAAATTGTTTTGCTAATTTTATACTTGTTTGTAAAATTTCATCATTTAGCTTGATTTTATGAAAATTTTCGTATTTACTTTTTAAGCCTTGTAAGATTAAAAAACATTCTTCTTCGCTTGGCTCATCTATGTCAATTTTTGCAAATCTTCTACTTAGAGCTTTATTTTTATCAAAAGTGTTTTTGTATTCTATAAAAGTAGTTGCTCCTATGCATTTTATATTACCATTGCTTAGTGCGGGTTTTAATAAATTTGACATATCTGCATGGCTTTCATTACTCGCACCGGTTCCTACTATAGTGTGAATTTCATCTATAAATAAAATAGCATCAGGAATATTTTCTAATTCTTTAATAATATCTTTTAATCTTTTTTCAAAGTCGCCTCTGTATTTTGTTCCTGAGAGTAAGCTTGCCATATCGAGGCTATAGATTTTTGAATTTTTTAGGTGTTTTGGTACTTTTTCTTCTGCTATAGCTAGTGCTAGTCCATCTATGACAGCACTTTTACCAACACCTGGTTCGCCGACTAAAATAGGATTATTTTTCTTACGACGACTTAGAATTTGCATCATTCTTTCTAGCTCAAATTTTCTGCCTATAACAGGATCTATTTTTCCTTTTTTTGCAAGTTCAACCAGTTCTATAGTATGGGTTTTTAAATTTTCAAATTCAGTATTTTGTAATAGTTCTTTTAATTTTTCTTCTTCTATTAAGTGTTTTTTTAAAATATTATAAGAATAAGCTTTTTCTTCTTTACAAAGTGCAATGATAAAATCAATCACACTTGTTTGATTTTTTGCATTTAATTTATGTAGTATATTTTCTAAGATTACAGAAAAAACAGGTTCTATTTCTTTTTTTAAAATTTCATTATTTTTAGCTAAGTAATTTTTTAACTCATTCTCAAAGCCTTGCAAATCACCATCACCACTTTCTTCAAGCAAGTTTTTAAAGTCATTGCTAAGTTTAACCAAAGCAAAAAGCAAATGCTCACAAGTAATAAATTCATGGTGATTGATAAAGCTTAAATGTCTTGCATTAGGTATAAATGAATCAATTAATTCTTTATATTTCATTGTTCTTCTATCCTTGTTTGGAGTGGAAAATCATTGTTTTTTGCTACCGTGTCAACTTGTTGTTTTTTGCTAAGTGCAATCTCTTCTGTGTATATACCGCAAACCCCACTTCCTTGATGATGTATTTCAAGCATAATTGCACTAGCTTTTTCAAAATCATGATGAAATATACTCATTAGGATTTCAATTACAAAATCCATCGTTGTGACATCATCATTTAAAAGCAAAACCTTAAACATTTTAGGTTCTGCTAGTTTTTGCTGTTCTAAAATTTCACTTTTTAGACCCATTTAGTATCCTAGTTATATCTTCTTGCATAGTTTGAGTAGAAACTTTCCCGAGATAATATTTCACAAAACTTTTTGAGTCTTTATTCCAAAAGTCTGTTAGGTCTTGATAAATTCCATTTTTTAAAACTACTTTGAAAGGAAGTTGTTCCATATTTTGATAGTTAATATCTTTTAGAGCCTGTGCCACAATTCTATCATTTTCTTTAGAATTGCTTAAGAAATAATATGCCCCATATTTAATAGCAAAATCTTTTACTGCTTGATCACTAACATTTTCAAAATGACTTAATCCTATGATGATAAAACTATCAGCATTTTTTTGCCACAAACTTGTTAAATGAGTGGCTTCTTCTTGACAAGGCGTACAAAAAGTTCCAAAAAAATCAAACATTAAAATTTTATCTTCTTCGCCTTTTACTACAAAACCATTTTGTGTTCTTACGAGAGTTTTTTCACCACCATTGACACTTCTTAAAAGAATTTCATCTCCTATTTTATATTCAGCAAAAGCAAAATCATTTTCGATTTTTTCTTCGCTTGAACAAGCATTTATTAAGAATGCAAAAGTAAAAGTTAAAAATAAATAAACAATTTTTTTCATTAAAATCCTTTTTTTAATAATGATTTTTTATAGCAGCTCTTGCCTCAAGATCTGCTTGTTTTTTCTTTAAGCTTTCTCTTTTATCGTGTAGATTTTTTCCTTTAGCAAGAGCTATTAAGGCTTTTGCCTTATTTTTTTCATTAAAATAAAGCTCCAAAGGTACTATAGTAAAACCTTGAGTACTAATTTTACCAAAAAGTTTATCAATCTGCTTTTTATGCATTAAAAGTTTTCTTGCGCCTTTTTCATTATGTTTATAAAAAGAATGTGTGGTGCTAAGATGAGAAATATGAGCATTAAGCAAGAAAATTTCACCTTTGATAATACGCACAAAAGAATCTTTTAAATTTGCTCTACTAGCTCTTAGTGCTACTACTTCAGAACCCTTTAAAACGATGCCTGTTTCAAATTTTTCTAAAATTTCATAATCAAAAAAAGCTTTTTTGTTTTTTACTATAGTTTTTTTCATTATTTAGCCTTAAAAACTCCACTTCCACTTCCACTTAAAAAATAAGCTTCATCAAGAAATCTTTGCATTTTAGGATAAATTTTTACACAAGGAGCAAATAAGTCATTTAAATCAGTATTTTTATACTCTAAAATTTCGCTTGTTTTGAGTGTTTTAAGTGTTTTGGATAAATTTAAATTTGCTTTTAAATCATATGAGCTTTCATCGAATGCTTTGTATACTTTTGTGCTTGAGCATTCAGTATTTGGAAAAGTGAAGTCAAGTTGATAAAAATCATCTTCAAAATATTCTACAATCTCTCCACACCCACTGACATTTGCGCTATTATATCCGCTTAGAAAAAAGATTAAATCAGAGCCAAGTTTTTGACAAATTTGTTCAAGTTGTTTTTGCTTTAATTTTAAATTTAAAGCTTCGTTAACCATAAGTAAAAATGTAACTGCATCTGTGCTACTCCCGCCAAGACCTCCACCTATGGGAATGTTTTTAATAAGTCTAAGACTTTTATTTTTAAAAAATTCATCTAATTCGTTTGAAAAACCTAAATTTTCTAATTCTTTATAGGTTTTGTGTATGATGGTATCTTGGGTAAAATTTCCAATGATTTCAAATCCATCTTTGGTTTTTTCATTGCTAAAGTTTAATTCATCAAAGAAATCTTTTAATAAAACAAAGCGTGATTGTAATAAATGATAAGATCTTGAGTCGATCCCTATGATTTTTAAAAAAATATTAGCTTTTGCGTAAGCTTTCATTTTTTAAGCTTTTTACTTAGATCATCAAGTTTTATCGTTTCATCGCTAATTGCATGTAAATTTTCACTTTTTACTTGCTCGATAAGTTCTTTGCGTAGTATCATTAAAGATTTTGGAGCTTCAATGCCTATCTTAGCATAACCTTTACCCGTTTGAACTACTTTAATTTCTATATCATCTCCGATTTTTATGCTTTCATTTTCTTTTCTTGATAAAATTAACATTTTAATACCTTGTTTAAATAATATTGTACTTGATTATCTTGGATAGAAATGATAGAAAAAAAATCTTTTTCTTCTAAAATATAGCTACCTTCTTCTTGAATTTCCAAATCGTCCAAAAATATTTTTTGTCCATTGTGTAATTTTTGTGGATATTTTATCGTATTTTTTCTAAGATTTAAATAAGCTAAAGGATTTAACTTTTTTTCATTCTCATAAAAAAAATTTCCTTCACTTAAACGCTCAAGCGAACTTAATGTAGCTTTAATACCAAGTTTTCTAGCAAATAATTCACAATAAGAGCGTATGTAAGAACCTTCACTAACTGCTATTTCTATGGTTAAAAAAGGATGATTATAATGTAAAATTTTAGTATAAAAAATTTCCATAATACAAGGTTTTAAATTGACTTCAAAACCTCTTTTTGCAAGTTCATAAGAACGTACTCCATCTATTTTTTTTGCACAATATGCAGGTGGAGTATAGGTAATTTTACCCAAAAGTTCATTTTTGATTTGTTCTAAAATTTGCTCATCAAAAACATCTATAGGATTAATTTCTTTAATGTTTTGATTATCAAGGCTTAGTGAATACACGCCTAGCCAAAGTGTTGCTTTGTAAACCTTTGGATTTTTATCAAAAAAACGAAATAATTTTGTATATTGATCAAAGGCTATAAGTAAAACACCTTTTGCAAAAGGATCAAGTGTTCCCGAAAAACCTGCTTTTTTGTTTTTATATTTTTTCTTGAGTTTGCTTAAAAAAGCATTAGAACTCATACCACTTGGTTTGTAGGCTACAAAAAGTTTATTCATATCACTTTTTCCACAAAACTTGACATTATCATTCTTTCTATGCCTCCAAAATTAATCGTGAGTTTTTCTTCAGCACCTATTTTACTTACCCCAGTGACTCTACCTATACCAAAAATTTTATGTTTGATTAAATCACCTTTTTTATAGCAATTTTTTTGATGATCTAGTGTTAATTCTTTTTTAATTACATTACTCTCGCCAAAAAATCTACTTTTTTCTAGTCTTGTGCGACTTCCTTTATAAAATCTAGAATTAGCATAACTTAAATAAAGTTTTTTCTTGGCTCTAGTAATTGCTACATAAGCAAGTCTTCTTTCTTCTTCTATATTGCTTGATTCGCTAGTGAGTGGGAAAAATCCTTCTTCTAATCCTATGATAAAAACATAATCAAACTCAAGTCCTTTACTTGCATGAATACTCATAATACAAATACTTTCTTTATCAAGCCCATCTTGCTCATTAAGTAAAGAAATTTCATTTAAAATATCATCTAAACCGTTATAATTTCCATGAGTAATTTTATCTTTTAAGTTAGCATAAAGCTCATCTATATTTAAAAGTTTATCTTCGCCTTCTGGGTTATCTTTGTAAAATTCTTTGATTTTAAATTCTTCTTCTAAGGCTAAAATCATTGCAAGTAAATCATCTTTTTCTTTGATTTTGTATATGCTTAGTATGAATTTTTCTAATTCTTTGTCTGTTTTTTTGCTAAAAAACCCACTTCCTTGCAAAGCACAGAGACTTTCAAATAAAGATAAATGATTTTCTTTAGCATAATTTTCTAGCTTTTCTAGACTTGCATTACCAAAATTTCTTTTAGGGCGGTTGATAATGCGTTTAAAAGAATAATCATCGTTTAAATTTGAAAGTAATCTTAAATAAGAAATAATATCTTTAATTTCAGCTCTTTCATAAAAACGAATTCCACTTAGTAGTTTAAAAGGAATTTTTTCCTTGCTAAAAGCTTCTTCAAGCGCACGAGATAGGGCATTTACTCTATAAAGTATGGCTATTTCACTAGGATTAATTCCTGAATTTAAAAGTTTTGAAACTTCTCTTGCAACCTTAAAACTTTCAATTTTTTCATCATCATTTTGTAAAATCGTAATTTCTTCACCCTTGTCCTTGGTGCAAATTAAAATTTTTCCTAATCTTTTTCTATTATGCTCTATAAGCTCATTCGCAGCTTGTAAAATAGCACTAGTTGAGCGGTAGTTTTGCTCTAATTTGACTAATTTTACATTATTAAATTGTTCTTTGAAATTTAAGATATTTTCTATTTTAGCCCCACGCCAACCATAAATACTTTGATCATCATCACCTACTACGCAAATATTTTCATGAGATGTGCAAAGTTTTTTTAGAATTTGATATTGTAAAGCATTGGTATCTTGATACTCATCTACTGTTATATAAGCATATTTTTGACTTTGTTCTTTTGCAAAATCCTCATTTTCTAAAATTTTATTAGTTAGCATTAACAAATCATCAAAATCCATGAAATTGTTTTGAATTAAAAAATGCTCATATTGTTCATATAAATGAATGATTTCTTCATAATTTTTATTTTTTTCATCTTTTAAAAATTCTAATTCTTTGCATATTTCTTGGGCACTTTTGCTTTGATTTTTAAAATTTGAAATATAAGCACTTATGCTTGCTAAAGAGCTTTGTAAATTTTCGCTAGCTAAATCTTTTAATATTTTCTTTTTATCATCTGTATCGATAATGACAAAATTATTTGCTCTATTAATTCTTTCACTATAAAGTCTTAAAAACAACAAGCCAAATTTATGAAAAGTGCATAAAAGGGGATTGTGTAAATTTTGATCTTGTAAAAGCGCTAAGGCTCTTGTTTTCATTACATTGGCAGCTTTATTTGTAAAGGTTAGTGTGAGGGTATTTTGCGCAGGAATACCTACATGATCGATCAAATAAGCAAGTCTAGTGGTAATGGTTTTAGTCTTTCCACTGCCCGCACCTGCTAGTATAAGTATAGCCCCATCAATATGCATAATAGCTTCTTTTTGGCTATCATTTAAACCTTCAAAAAAACTCATTTTTTAAATAAATCTTTATTATTAGGATTATTTAAAAAAGCATTCATAGATTTTTCTTTTAATTTTTGATCATTTTGCTTTTTGAAATAGTTTGAAAAATTGACAAAAATGATATTATCTTCAACTTGAATTTGGGTAATTGCTCCTAAATCTACTTTTACAAAAGTTGCAAAATCATCAGGTCCAAAGCCTGCATGAAATTCTATGTGCTCGCTTGTTAAAACTATGGATTTAAAAGTATAACCACCAAGAGCAAAAATACAATAAGGGTTTTTACTTACTACATCTAATTCTGGCGGTAAAGGAGGTTCAAGTGTAGCAAATTTAGTGTTTACAATGATATTAAACTCAATATCTTCTTGGACTAAAATTTGCAAACATTCATAAATACTTTTTTGCATTAAAGTTATAAAATTTTTATTATTTAAAATTTTATCAATCATTGCTTAGCCTTAAAAATTCATCTACTAGTATTCTAACTTGCTCCAAGCCTATATTCCAAAACTCATCACTTTCTATATCAAAGCCAAACATAGCTACAAGTTCTTTTGGACTTTTGCTTCCACCGCTACTTAAAAACTCAATATAAATTGAAGTAAAATTAGAGCATTTGCCACTTTTATATAGACCATAAAGTGCTAAAACTAAAAGTTGTGCATAGGCATAAGCATAGCAGTAAAATGGAGAGTGTATAAAATGTGGAATATAAGAATACCAAAGAGCGTAGTTTTTAGTTAAAACTACGCTATCTTGAAACATTTTTCTTGATTCTTCAAGCCAAATTTCATTTAACTCTTGAGTACTCAATTCTTCTTTTTTGGCATGAAATCTACGCTCAAAAGTAGTAAAATTAATTTGTCTGTAAAGGGTTGCAAAAATATCTTCGATTTTTGCTGCATATAAGGACAAAAGCTCTTCTTTGTCTAAATTTTCTTTAATATAATCAAAAATCAACATTTCTGCAAACACTGAAGCAGTTTCTGCTGTAGTTAGAGGTGTATCTTGATTTAAAAAACTTACTTTGTAAGAAAGTTTTTGATGTATAGTGTGGCCTAACTCATGAGCTAGAGTAAAAAGATCACGTCTTTGGTTGGTATAGTTTAAAAGTATAAAAGGATGGCTTAGTGGTGTACTTGAGTGAGAAAAAGCACCGCTTTGCTTAAATTCTTTAGGATAAACATCAATCCAATTATTTTCAAAAGCTTCTTTTGCTATCATATAAAAATCTTTAGAAAATTTTTCAAAGGCTTTTAAAACTATATCCTTTCCTTGATTAAAATCAATTTGCATTTCTTTTCCAATAGGTGCATAACGATCGTAATCTTTTAACTTTTTATAGCCTAGAATTTTTTTCTTTGCATTATAAAATTTAGAAACAATATTAAAACTATTTTCGCTAGCATTAATAAGTGTATCAACGCTTTTTTTAGAAATTTGATTTCTTATGTGCCTTGGGGTTTCAGGACTTTCATAAGATCTTAATTTGCAAATGCTAGCAAGTTCACTTTTAATCATATTGAAAATATATACTAAAAGTTTGTTTTGTTTTTTTAAGGTTTTACTAAAACATTTTGAAGCTTTTTTTCTAATGCTTCTATCTTTATCATAAAGCTTGCTTAGAATTTCCTCCTCACTTAGTTTTTGTCCTTCAAAATTAAATTTTAAAGCACTAAAGGTTTCATCAAATAATCTTGCAAATGCATTTGAGCCTGTGCTTGATAGAGTCAAGATAATTCTTTCTTCTTTTTTAGAAAGATTGTGTTTTTTGTATTTAATAAGATTATTTAAATAAAACTCATAATCTTTGCAAAATGTGATAAAGGGTTTACTTTTTTCTTCTTTAAGTTCACAAAATTCAAGCTCAAAAAATAAAAGGTTTTCCTCTATTTTTTTACTTAAATTTTCATATTTTGCATAAAAGGCACCTTTGGTGGTATCTTGGGCAAAATTTAAATACACATAAGTTAGTATGTGAGAAAGTTTTAAGATTAATTCTTCATATTTTTTTAAAGCTTGCAAAAATTGCTCATTGCTTAAACTATGAAGATTATTTTCATATTGTTTTTTAAATTCACAAGCTTCTTTTTGGGTTTTTTGTAAAAAAAGATTTAATTCTTGCTCATCTTTAAATAGCGTACTTAAGTTCCAATTTTGCATGATTTTAACTTTCTAAAATGAGTTTTTTTAATACAGCCATTCTGATGGCAACACCATTTTTAACTTGAGTTAAAACTTTACATCTTTTATCAGCCATTATTTCATCGCTAATATCGATATTTCTATGCACAGGACCAGGATGTAAGATGATGAGGTTTTTATCTTTAATTAAATCTTTGCTAATGCAAAAATCATTTGCGTAGTCTTTAAGTGATGCATAGGTTGGTATATTGTGTCTTTCGGTTTGTGTTCTGAGACTCATGATAATATCCACATCATCAATAATTTCTTTTAATTTATTTGTTTTTTTGATAGGATAATTTGGCATAAAATGAGGTGGAGCTACTAGGGTGATATCTATACCAAAACGAGGTAATAATTCTAAATTTGAGGCAGCAACGCGTGAGTTTTTAATATCTCCTGTAATGGCAATTTTTTTTCCTTTAACATTGTAATCAAAATGTTCCATTATAGTAAAAAGATCGAGTAGAGCTTGTGTAGGATGAGCGTGTTTGCCATCACCTCCATTAACTATAGGACAATGAGTGTAATTTGCTAAAGTGTAAGGTACGCCTGAATTTTTATGTCTAACTACTATAGCACTTGGAGCCATTGCATCTAAATTTGCTGCTGTATCAAAAAGCGTTTCGCCTTTACTTGAGCTACTTCTTGAAACATCTAATTTTAAAACTTTAGCACCAAGTCTTCTTGTGGCTGTTTCAAAGCTTGATTGAGTGCGTGTTGAATTTTCAAAGAAAATCGTTGTAACACTTTTTCCTTCTAAAAATGTGCGTGGTTTTTCATCTAAAAATTCTTTTGCTTCTTTAAATAAAGCTAAGATTTCATCATTGCTAAAATCTTTTGTAGTAATTAAATGCCTCATAAGTCCTCCTTAAATTTTTAAATTAAGCTCATTATCTGAACAAATAGCGCTAAATAAAACATCAGTTGAACTATTTAATGCAGTTTCAACACTATCTTGAATAACTCCTATGATAAAACCAACCGCAACTACTTGCATAGCTATATCATAATCAATATTAAACAAAGAACAAGCAAGTGGTATAAGTAAAAGCGAGCCTCCAGCAACCCCACTAGCCCCACAAGCTGCAAATGCAGCTAAAACACTTAAAAGCATAGCTTGCAAAAAATTTATTTCAATGCCTACTGTGTGAGCTGCTGCAAGGCTTAGTATAGCTATGGTTACAGCTGCTCCTGCCATATTAATCGTAGCTCCTAATGGGATAGAAATGCTATATAGATTATTGTTGATATTTAATTTGGAACAAAGAGCCATATTTACAGGAATATTTGCCGCAGAACTTCTTGTAAAAAATGCAAAAACAGCACTATGTTTTAAACAAATAAAAATTAAAGGATAAGGATTTTTCTTTGTATAAGCAAAAACAATTAAAGCATTAATCACAAAGGCCACAAAAAACATAGTTAAAACTAAAATTATTAATAATTTAATATAACTTAAAAGCCCTGCTGCTCCTGTTTGAGCAACCGAATTTGCTACAAGTCCAAAAATTCCAAAAGGAGCAAGCTTAACTATAAATTTAACAATTTTTAACACACCTTCGTTGATATCGGTAAAAAGTTGCTTTGCATCATTTGAACAATGTCTTAGAGCAAAGCCACCACCTATGGCCCAAGCTAGTATGCTTAAATAATTTCCTGAAGATAAAGCATGAATAGGATTATCTACTATTTGAAAAAGTAAGGTTTTAAATACTTCGCCTATATGCGCAGGGCTTGTGGTGGAAGCTTTTTCAACATCGGTTAATACTAATTCTACAGGAAAGACAAAACTTATGCTAACTGCACTTAAAGAAGCTAAAAAAGTTCCAAATATATATAAGAAAATGATGTGTTTTATTTTCTCACTTCCATGATTAAATTCTTTTGTACAAATGGTTGTTAAGATTAAAATAAAAACTAAAATTGGTGCTATAGCTTTTAAAGCACCTGTGAATAAAGCACCAAAAATATTCGCAAAAATAGCTAAATCCTTAGAAAATACACCTACTAAAATTCCTAAAATAATACCTATACAAATTTGTAAAATAAGATTTCCATTTTTATAACGTTTAATTGCACAAGAAAATAAACCCATTTCTTACCTTTTTATGGTGACAAATTTTTAATTTATTCTAACAAAGTAAAGCTTAAATAAGCTTTTTGATTTTTAAGCTAGTATGTGATAAGATATTGTAAAAATTATACAGCAAGGAATATATAGATTATGTATTTGTTTACCTCTGAAGTTGTTAGTGCAGGACATCCTGATAAATGTGCTGATATTATAGCTGATTCTATAGTTGATGCTTTTTTAACTCATGATAAAGATTCAAGAGTTGCTAGTGAGGTTTTTGTAGCAGGAAATAAAGTAGTAATTGGTGGGGAGATTAAATCAAAATATAAACTAGAAAAACAAGATTATGAAAATATTGTAAAAAAAGCTTTGGCAGATATTGGTTATGATGGTCATCCACATTTTAGTAAAAAACAATGTTTACATCCTGATGATTTAGATGTAATGGTGTTTTTAAATGAGCAAAGTCCTGATATTAACCAAGGCGTTGATCAAGAAGATGGGGAAATAGGAGCAGGAGATCAAGGTATAATGTTTGGTTTTGCAAGCAATGAGGCAAAAGAATATATGCCAGCGGCTATTTCTTATGCTAGAATGCTTTGTGATAAGGTGTATGAGTTTGCAAAAAAGAATCCTGACAAACTTGGAGTAGATATTAAAACTCAAGTTACAATTGATTATGTAAATAAAGAAAATTTTGAAAATTGCAAACCGCAAAATATCCACACTATTGTAGTTTCAGCTCCTTGCGTTGAAAGTATGAAGATAGAGGATTTAAGAGCTTTAGTGATGGAATTGATTTTAGATTCAAATTTACCAAAAGAGCTTTTTTGTCCAGAAAAAACAAGAATTTTAATCAATCCAACTGGAAAATATGTAAATCACAGCTCATTACACGATAGTGGTTTAACAGGAAGAAAGCTTATTGTAGATAGCTTTGGTGGCTATGCTCCTATAGGTGGTGGAGCACAATCTTCTAAAGATTATACTAAGGTTGATAGAAGTGGGCTTTATGCAGCAAGATGGCTTGCTAAAAATATCGTAGCTGCAGGTCTTGCTAAAAAATGTATAGTGCAACTTTCTTACGCTATAGGTGTTGCTAAACCAACTTCTGTAAGTGTAGATTGCATGGGAACAAACATAAGATTAAATGATGATATTTTAAGTGATTTTGTGATGAAAACTTTCCCATTAACTCCAAATTGGATTAAAAATAAATTTAATCTTGATAAACCAAGCAAAGATACCTTTATGTATGCTGATGTGGCTGCTCGTGGTCAAGTGGGTCAGGCTGATTATCCTTGGGAAAAACTAGATGCAGTTGATGAATTTAAAGCATTATAAAATGAAGCTTTTAAGCTTCATTTTGCTTTAAAAGTTTTTCTTTTATCTTTAAAATCAATATTTCTTTTGGCTTAATTACTGCATTTTCTTTTCCATTGACTGTATGATATATACTTACATTGTAGTTGTTTGCATAAAAACGCATTAGAAAATTTTGTAATTTGTATTCACTTGAAAAATTAAACCAAGCATTATTTGAAATAGCTATGATGATTTTTGAGTGTTTGTAAAGTTTTTCTTTAGTAGCTTCAAAGCAGATAGCATTGGTAATGAGCTGATTATTTAAAGTGTATTGATTTAACTCTTTTCCTTTTGAAAATTCATCAATATTTAAAAGGTATTTTTTAAAAAAGTTTTTGAATATAGGAATTTCTTCTCCAAAAGGTACAAGATAATGTTTGTTAAAAACTTGTATGTTACCATTGTCAAATATATAAGTACTATTGTATAGATGATTAGGTGTGGTACTTATAGCGCCTGTGATGATGATGATTTGTTTTGATAAATCTTTTAAAGCCTGTAGATAACTTGGTGCTTTATTTAAAGCAAAAGCAAAAGCAGTTTCGGGAAAAACAATCACTTCTTTGCCTTCTTTGATAGCCTGATTGATTTGATAAAATATATCTTTAGAATGAGTTTGCAAATTTTCTTGTATGAATTTTTGATCTTGAGAGATATTAGTTTGGATTAATTTGTAGTCTAAATTTAGTGTTTGTGATTGTTTTTGATTATATTGAGCTCCGATTAGAATAAGGATTAAAATGATTGCTATTTTATAATATCTTGAAATATATTTTTCATAATAAAAATAGGCAATCAAAAACATAACTATAATACCTTGATAACTCGCATCAAAGATTCCATATACACTTAAAACGCCCCAGTTTAACCAATCAAAGCCAAAAGGGTGAATAAAGCTAAGTAAAAAAATTCCACAAAGTCTTAAAAAGTCATATTTTAAAAAAAAACATATTAAGAATAAAATTCCATAAATTATACCGATTAAGATAACTTCTAAAGGAACTAGGTAAGCTAAATCAAAATAAATCGAAGACAAACTTATCCACCAAAACCATACAATACCTACAAAAAAACCGGTATAAAAATATCCTATTTTGGTTTTATTTCTTAGCAATAAAACCAAACCATATATACTTAAGAATGGAGAGATAAATTCAAAAAATAAATTTTCAAAAAAAGAAAAATAAATAAAATTTGACAATAAAAGTGCAGAAAAAAAGGCTTTTATTATTTTAAAAGTGGTAGAATTAGAATTTATGAATTTTAAAAAAAGGGGAAGAAATGGCAGAAAACGGAAATATTTGGACTTCATTGTTGCCTCTCATTGTGCTTTTTGCAATTTTTTATTTTTTGGTTATTAGACCACAGCAAAAACAAGCAAAAGACCATAAATTAATGGTTTTATCTTTAGAAAAAGGAGATAAAATCATCACAAATGGTGGGATAATTTGCGAGGTGGTAAAACCAGAAGAGGATTTTATCAAAGTTAAGCTTAATGATGAAAATGTAGTTGTAAAAATTTCTAGAGATTTTATAGCAAAGAAAATTGATGCGTAGTGGAAAAATTACTTATAGAAGTATTATTTTCTTTGTAGTTTTTCTTATAGGACTTGTTTTTTCTATGCCTTCTATTATGCAAACTCAAAGTGGTGCTAAGATTAACTTGGGTCTTGATTTGCAAGGTGGTTTGTATATGTTATTGGGTATAGAAGTAGAAGAGGCCGTTAAGTCAAAGGTTAAATCCATAGCCTCTTCTCTTAGCTATTCTATTAATAAAGAAGATATTATTGTTGATAAAATCAAAGTAAATGATACTAGTATTGAATTTAGTTTATTAGATGAGAATGATGTAGCTAAGGTTGATTTATTGTTAAAAGACATTAAAGGCTTGGCTATTGTACATGAAAATTTACACTACACGCTTTCTTTAACCCAAGAGGAAATCAAACTAACTCATGAGCAAGCTATTTTGCAAGCTGTAGAAACTATTAGAAATAGACTTGATCAATTTGGCCTTGCAGAGCCAAATGTAGCAAGATCGGGCGAGGATAAAATTTTAGTCGAACTTCCAGGTATTAAAACTGCTACAGATGAGGCTAGAGCTAGAGAACTTATCGCAAAAGCTGCGCATTTGCAATTAATGGAAGTGGATGATGTTAGGATGGATCAAGTAAATAACCTTACTCCAGCTCAAGCTGCTGAATACGGGGATTTGATTTTTGAAGATGCAAAAAATTCTCAAATCAAATATCTAGTAAAATCTATACCTATTCTTGATGGTTCTATGCTAACAGATGCAAAAGTAGGCTTTGCACAAAGCAATAATCTTCCTGTGATTAATTTTACCTTAAATTCAGAAGGTGCGAAAAAATTTGGAGATTACACAGGAAATAATGTAGGAAAACGCCTAGCCATAGTTTTAGATAATAAAGTATATTCAGCTCCAAGAATTAATGAAAGAATAGGCGGGGGTAGTGGTCAAATTAGTGGTAGTTTTACTGTCGAAGAAGCTCATGATGTGGCTATTGCCTTAAGAAGCGGAGCACTTTTAGCACCAGTTAAAATGCTTGAAAAAAGGAGTGTTGGACCGTCTTTGGGTGCTGATAGTATTCAAATGAGTATGATAGCCCTAGCAGGTGCTTCTATATTAGTTATTGCTTTTATGGTAATGTATTATGGTGTAGCGGGAATTTTTGCTAATATTGCTTTGGTGGCTAACATTTTAGTGATTATTGCTGTAATGGCTATGTTTGGAGCAACCTTAACCTTACCTGGTATGGCAGGGCTTGTACTTACTGTGGGTATGGCAGTGGATTCTAATGTTATTATTAATGAAAGAATTAGAGAGTTATTGCGAGAGGGTGCTAGTATAAGGCAAAGTGTTGAAAATGGTTATAAGCACGCAATGAGCGCAATTTTAGATTCTAATATTACTTCACTTATTACTTCAGTGGTACTTTATGCTTATGGAACGGGTGCGGTAAAAGGTTTTGCAGTAACTTTAAGTATTGGAATTTTGGTTTCAATGATTACTTCTATTGTTGGAACTCATGGTATGTTTGAAATGTTTATGAATCGTATGGAAAAAAGCAATAACACAAGATTATGGTTTGGATATAGGAGACCTTGATGCAATTTTTTAGTCAAAAGCATGTTTATGATTTTATGAGAATGAGATTTGCAGCCATCTCTTTGTCTTTTATTTTATTTTTTGGTTCTATTTTTATCCTTTTTACTAAGGGTTTAAATTTTGGTATTGATTTTACTGGTGGAACCTTAGTGCAACTTCAATACGAACAAAAAGCACCTTTAGCTGAAATTCGTAAAGCTTTAGCTGTCAACGAAAATTTAAAAGGTGCTAGTGTAACTGAGTTTGGTAGTGCAAATGAAGTGATTATTCGTTTTTCAGGAAGTAATGATAGCTTAGGAAGTGATATTGGAATAAGTATTGCAAATCTATTAAAGGATACAGGTAAATTTGAAGTGCGTCGTGTGGATGTGGTAGGTCCAAAAGTAGGAGATGAGCTACGCAATAAAGGTCTTATGGCGGTAGGAATTTCTTTAATTGCCATTTTGATTTATTTAGCAGTGAGATTTGAATGGCGCTTTGCTATGGCTTCTATTGTATGTGAAATTCATGATATAGTCATTACTTTGGGTGCTATTGCGTTATTTGAAATAGATGTAAATTTAGATATTTTAGCGGCTGTTTTAACTGTGCTTGGATATTCTTTAAATGATACAATTATTATTTTTGATAGAATTAGAGAAGGCGTTAAAACAAGTAAAAATTCAAAACTTGATCTAATTATTAACGAATCGGTTTCAGCAACCTTATCAAGAACTACTTTAACAACAGGTTTAACTTTGATTACCGTTGTAGTGCTTTATTTCTTCGGTGGATCTATGATAGAAGGTTTTGCATTAACTATGATAGTAGGTATTGTAGCAGGTACTGCAAGTTCTATATTTGTAGCAAGTCCGGCACTTTTGTGGTTTAATTTTAGTGTTATACAATATCGCCAAAAAGAATTAGAAAAAGTGAAGAAAAAACAAGAAAAAGAAAAACTAAGATCGATGTATGAAAAAGGAACGGTATAAAAATGAATTGGGGTAAGGTTATTTATATCTTTTTTGCTCTAATGAGCTTGACTACAACCGCAGGATTTTTATATGATCAAAATGAAGTTGCTTTGTTTATTGCAGCTTGTGTGAATTTGATTTCTACTTTATTGAAGATTGGAGTTAGAAATTTCTTGGCAGCTGAGTTATTTGCAAGTTCTTTGGTAGCTGATTTGCATTTAATTCCAGCTTTTGCTTTAATACAAATTAATCCAGAAGCTAATATTATGGTTTATACTTTAGCAATTGGTGCTTTGATAGCTAATATCTTTTCAATGATTTTAGTTATAGTAGATTCAGTAAAAAATCAAGAAGAAAATTAGGAGTTAAAATGGCATATGAAGCGGGTAAAATAGAAAAAAAATGGCAAAAAATTTGGCAAGAAAAAGGATATTTTGAACCAAAAGATGATTTTTCTTTGCCAAAAAAATATATTTTATCTATGTTTCCATATCCAAGTGGTAGAATTCATATGGGGCATGTGAGAAACTATAGTATCGGTGATGCTATGGCTAGATATTACAGAAAAAAAGGTTTTAATGTCTTACATCCTATAGGTTTTGATAGTTTTGGTATGCCTGCTGAAAATGCTGCGATTAAACATGGTATTCATCCTAAAAAATGGACTTATGAAAATATTGATTATATGCAAAACGAGCTTGTATCTTTAGGCTTTTCTTTTTCTAAAAAAAGAATGCTTGCTACTTCTGATCCTTTATATACTAAATTTGAACAAGAATTTTTCATCAAGATGTATGAAAAAGGTTTAATTTATACTAAAGAAGCTGAAGTAAATTGGTGTGAAAATGATAAAACAGTTTTAGCAAATGAGCAAGTTGAGGATGGTAAATGTTGGCGTTGTGGACATGAAGTCATTAGAAAAAAAATGCCAGGATATTATGTAAAAATCACCGCTTATGCAGATGAATTATTACAAGATCTTAAAAAATTAGAAGGAAAATGGCCGAGTCAAGTTTTAACTATGCAAGAAAATTGGATAGGTAAAAGTGTAGGGCTTAGTTTTGATTTTGATATAGAAGAAAATGATAAAATCAGTGCAAAAAAAATCAATGTTTTTACCACAAGAGCTGAGACTATTTATGGAGTATCTTACATCGCTTTAGCACCTGATCATGAGATAGTAAATGAATTAATTGACAAAAAATTACTAGATCAAGATATTATAGTAAAAATTCAAAATGTACAAAATCAAACACCACGCCAAAGACAAGCTGCGCCAAAAGAAGGATATTTTTTAAATCTTTATGTGATTCATCCATTAAGTAAAGAAAAAATACCTTTATGGGTAGCTAATTTTGTTTTAAGTGATTATGGTAGCGGTGCTGTTATGAGTGTACCTGCTCACGATGAAAGAGATTATGAGTTCGCAAAAACTTATAATTTAGCTATAAAAAAAGTAATTTATAAAGATAAAAATGATGCACAATGTTATACCTTAAAAGAAGGTGTTTTGATCAATAGTGGTGAATTTGATCAATTAGAATGCAATGAAGCTAGAGAAAAAATTAGTTTAAAATTCGAATCTTTGGGCTTTGGTAAAAAAGTCACAAATTTTAAAATTCGTGATTGGGGTGTTTCTAGACAAAGATATTGGGGTGCTCCTATACCAATGGTTAGGTGTGATTCTTGTGGTATAGTTCCTCAAAAAATAGAAAATTTACCTATTACCTTGCCTGAAGATGTGGTGATAAATGGGGAGGGAAATCCACTTGATAAACATAAGGCTTGGAAAGAATGTATTTGTCCAAAATGCGGTAAAAGAGCACAAAAAGAAAGCGATACTTTAGATACTTTTTTTGAAAGTTCTTGGTATTTTGCACGTTTTGCAAGTGATGATAAAACTTGGCAAGAAAAAGCGGTGGATGAACAAAGTGTAAATTATTGGATGAATGTTGATGAATATATTGGAGGGATTGAACATGCAATCTTGCATTTGCTTTATGCTAGATTTTTTCAAAAAGCACTTAGAGATTTAGGTTATTTAAAAAATGATGAGCCTTTTAATAGACTTTTAACTCAAGGAATGGTAACAAAAGATGGGGCTAAGATGAGTAAATCTAAGGGTAATGTGGTCGATCCTGATTATATTATAGAAAAATATGGAGCAGATAGTGCAAGATTGTTTATATTATTTGCAGCACCACCTGCTAAAGAACTTGAATGGAATGATAGTGCATTAGAAGGTGCTTTTAAATTTATTAATAGACTTTATGAAAAAGCTATGAGTTTAGAAAGCGGAGAGTTAAGAGAGATTAACCACCAAAGTTTAAATAAAGAAGAAAAATATGCTAGATTAAAAGTATATGAAGCTTTGAAAAAATCTTTTGAAGTTTATGAAGAAAGTTTTGCTTTTAATACTTTGATAGCTACTTGTATGGAAGCTTTAAATGCCTTAAATGTTATAAGCCACAAAGATGTTTCAAAAGAGGCTTTTTATATTATTTTAAATATTTTAGAACCAATCATTCCTCATGTTTGTTTTGAGCTTAGTGAGTATTTGTTTAATTGTGAAAATTTCAAAATGTTAAAAATAAAAGAGGAGGTTTTTATACAAGATAGTTTTAATATAGCCATTAGTGTTAATGGTAAAAAAAGATCACAGATTGAGATAACTTCAGAGGCTAATAAGGATGAAATTTTAACTCTAGCCAAAGAAAGTGTCGCAAAATGGCTAGAAGGAAAAAATATAGTAAAAGAAATTTATATTGATAAAAAACTAGTGAATTTGGTGATCAAATGAGTAAATATCTAGTATTATTTTTTGCTTTTTTTATAGTAGCTTGTGGATATATCCCATCATCTCAAATGGCAAGTAGAGTTTTGGGTGATAATGTATTTTTAAAAATTAATATTAGCAAGCAAGATCCTGAAAATAGTGTTTACATTACAGATATTCTAAGAGAAACTATGCTTAATAAGCTTGGTAGAAAAATCACAGATGAGTATAATGCAGATAGTTCTATTATTGTTACGATGAAAAGATTGGAATTTCATCCTATGGTATATGATAAAAATGGCTATGTGATTAATTATAAAGCAGAACTTTATTTGGAATTTATATTACGTTATAAAAATGGCAAGGAAGAAATTGTAAATACTAAAGGAAGTTATAATTTTGATATTAATCCAAATTCTATTATTAGTGATCAGGCTAGATTTGAAGCAATTAAAAATGCATCAAGTGAAGCTTTTGATGAGTTTGTTTCCATTGTAGCTATTAGAGGTTATAAATAAAATGGCAAGTCATATCAATGAGATTGCAAAAGAAACATTGATAAAATTAAAAGAACGTAAATTATACCCAACTCCTGAAAATTATAGCGAGGTATTTGAAGAATGTGCTAAAAAAGCAGGAGTGATGAGTTTTAATAAAGCTAGAATTGAAAAATATACTAATCTTTTAGATGATACTTATAAGCAAGAATTAAAAAGAAAAAGCATTCGAACTATTGATGAATTTTTAATGTTTTTGGTATCTAGGCTTAATAGACAAGTAGGTAGAAAATATGAAGATGTTTATGCTTTGCTTGATTTAATCATTCAGCAACTTAGTATTAGTAAAGATAAAAAAATCAAAGATCTTGCACAAATTACCCAACATCGATTATCTCAAGCTATGGATTTAGAAACTATATATCTTTTAAGAGCTAAATGGAGAGAACTTGAAAAATCTTATGAAGATCAAGAGTTTTTAAAAAAGTTAGAAGAATTTAATATTCGTACATTCTTTGATTTTCACACTTTAGTAGAAAAACTCATTACTATGCTAAAAGAACGTTCTTATGAAAAACAAGCTGAACTTTTGCTAGCTTCTTTAGAACCTTTATTTGGTGAGAGTAAAGAAGTGGAGCAATTTAAGCAAAATTTAAAAGATAATCCTAAGTTAATTGCTAGAAAAGAGTTTGCACATGAATATTGTTTAGTACTACAAAAAAAAGAAGCGATGGATAAATATTATATACAAAAAAACCTTTCTTTTTTTAACCAACACCTAGAAAGTTTAAATGAAATGGTGTCAAAGCTTTATGATAATAGTCAAGAAGATGTAAAATTTATCAATACTTTAACTAAAGATGAAAATGGTAATGTGCAAATTAATTTTGATACTTTAAAAGATAAACTTTTATATGTAAATGAGCAAATAGCTCAAATTAAAACTCAAATTCAAGCTACTAGCGATGATGAGCAAAGAGAGCAGTGGAATCTTGCCCAAGAACTTAAAAAGCTTGATGAAAATTATAAGCTTTACGCAGTTAATTATGCTTTATCTTTTTTTAAGATCAACAATATAGAATATGTCATTAACGCTTATGGTATTGATAGCTTTAAGACTATTAGTGGAAAATTCAAAAAAATCCTTAAAGACTTATGTAAGAACTTAGCTGAAATTTGGATTTTAGATGAAAGTTCTTATTTAATTATATTTCCAGGTAAAAATTTAGAAAATGCTCAAATTTTTACAGAAAAAGCTTTGAAGCTTATTGATGATTATAAATTTATCTATAAAGAAGAAGTTGTTAAGCTTGTTTTATCATCTTCTTGTATAGAAAAAAAAGAATTCCCTGATGGTGATGTTTTGAAAGAATTGATTCATAAAGCTTGATTATGAAATTTCAGCAAATACTCTCACAAAAAACTATGTATGTGCAAAAAATTAGTAGATTTTTTATGTTTAGTATGTATGAAAAATATAAAAAATTTATTCCAAAAACTAAAAACATTCAAATTATTGGTACTAATGGTAAGGGAAGTACGGGTAGGTTTTTAGCAATTTTGCTTTTAGGGCAAGGTTACAAAGTGGGTCATTATACTAGTCCTCATATTTTTGAATTTAATGAAAGATTTTGGCTAAATGGTAAAATTGCAAGTGATGAGCTTTTAGAAAAAGCGTATGAAGATCTAGAAAGTGTTTTTTTAGAAGATATAAAAAAACTTAGCTATTTTGAGTATGCTACTTTTTTAGCTTTTTTTGTTTTTAAAGATTGTGATTATGTGATTTTAGAGGCTGGAGTGGGTGGAGAATATGATGCTACAAGTGTTTTTGAAATAGATTTTAGTGTTTTTACTAAAATAGGTTTTGATCATCAAGACTTATTGGGTAAAAATTTAGAAGAAATAGCAAGAACAAAATTAAAAGCTATGAGTGCCAAAGCTTTAATTAGCCATAAACAAGAAGTAAAAGTGCTTGAGTTGGCTCAAAAAATAGCTAATTTAAAACAAACTAGTTTAAATATTAGTATGCTAGATGAAAACAAAGCCATTTATCCTTATGTGCAAGAATATATTCAAAAATATAATTTAGCAGCTTTTTTAAAAGATAATCTTTTCTTAGCTTTAGAAGCTTTTTCTAAAATTTGTATTAAAAATGAAAAAGAATTAATTCGAAGTATTGGTAATTTGCCAAAACTTGATTTAAAAGGAAGATGTGAACAAATAAGTCAAAATATTTTTGTTGATGTAGGTCATAATGAAATGGCAGCTTTAGCTTTAGTTGAGATTTTCAAGGAAAAAAAAGTTCATTTGGTTTATAATTGCTTTTTAGATAAAGATTCTTATAAAATTTTAAAGGCTTTAAAGCCTATAATAAAAATAGTTGAAATTTATGAATACAAAAGCGAAGATAGGCCTTTGGCAGGTTTAGTTTTGCTTGAAAATTTAGAAAAGTTAAATATTGCTTATCAAAAATTTAATCAAATAAAAAAAGATGAGTTGTATTTGATTTTTGGTTCTTTTGTATTGGTAGAAAATTTTTTAAGAGGCTATAATGAAAGATAAATTTACGCTAACTATAACAGATGTAAATGGTTCTAGGCATTTTTTATTAAGTCAAATTATAAAGAAGGTAATTATTTATTTCACTTCTTTTGTTTTTGTTGTTATAGTTTTAGGTGCTTTATATATTAATTATTTAGCAGACAAACGCTCAGAGCTTTTAAAAGAACAAGAAGCACTATCTTCAAAAAATACTAAATTATTTTCTCAAAATGAAAGTATGCAAAAAAGTTTAGAAGAAAAAACAGCCTTGTATGATGAACTTCAAACTCAACTTGCAGATATTGAAGAAAATTTAGGTTTAAAGCAAGATGAGAGCTTAGATATACCAGAAAGATTAGAAAAAGTTAAGCTTACTAACGATCAAGCTTATTTGTTTTTAACACAAATTCCAAATGGCCATGTGATAGAAGATAATGGAATTACAGGTAATTTTGGATGGCGTCATCATCCTATATTAAATAAAAAAGAATTTCACCCAGGTATTGACTTAAGGGCAGCTTTAAATACCCCAATTTATGCACCAGCAAATGGAGTGGTTGAGTATGCCGCATATAGCAATAATGGTTATGGATACTCAGTGATTTTAATCCATAATTTTGGTTTTAAAACAGTATATGCACATATGATGCGCAAAGATGTTGTTAAGGCAGGTCAGTTTGTTAAAAAAGGGGATTTGCTAGGATATACAGGAAATACAGGATTATCTACAGGTCCACACTTGCATTATGAGGTTAGATTTATTAATAAACTTTTAGAACCTAAGATTTTTATAGATTTAAACCGAAAAAACTATGAACAAATTTTTGAAAAAGAAAGGAGAGTTCCATGGCAATCTTTAATAAAGGCTCTATTGCTACAATATCCGAAACTACAGTCATTTCAAATGGAGCAAAAATAGAAGGAAAATTTTATTTTGATTCAATGCTTCATTTAGATGGCGAGATCACAGGAGTGATTAATTCTTCTAATGTGATAGTTATAGGCAAAAGTGGTGTTCTAAAAGGACAAGTTAAAGCAAGTAAAATAGTGATTAATGGGATTTTTGAAGGAGAAATGCAGGTTGATTCTTTGGAAATTTTGTCTGGTGGCGTGCTTAATGGTAATATCATAGTTAAACAATTAAGCATTGAAAATGGTGGGAAATTTAATGGAAGTAGTAAAATAATTGAAAAAGATGAAGAGCTTGCGGCTATTGATGTTAGCGTAGAAAATTCAGAAAATGCAAGCTAAGTTATATGAATATTTATTAAACAACAAAACTGAGTTGGTGGTTTGTGAGAATGATAAAGAAGCAGACGAATTAGCTCAGGTTTGCTTATTTTTAAATTTTAAAGCCTTTGTTTTACCTGATTTTAGAGCAGAATTTGGTAGTGATTTACGTTCTTTTTCCAAAGAGCTTTTTGAAATTTGTAAAGTGTTAAATGCTTATCATAAGGAAGATGGAAAAAAAATTTTAATCTCTCCTATCAAAACAATCTTGCGAAAATTACCAGGTAAACAACATCTTAAAAACATTATTCTTAAAAGAAATTCACTTCTTGCTTTAGAGAAATTTAAAGAAGAAATTTTACATAGCGGGTATGAATTTGTAGATATAGTTCAAGATAAGGGTGAGATTTCAATACGTGGGGATATTATAGATATTTTTGCGATCAATGAAGAACAACCCTTTAGGGTTTTACTTTTTTCGGATGAGATAGAAAGTATAAGATATTTTGATATTCATACACAAAAATCAATCCCCAATGAACTTTCAAAAATTGAGATTTGTCCATTTTTGAGCGCTTTTAATCAAGAACAATATGAAAATTTACAAGAAAAAATTCAAAATTTTCAAAGTCAAAGCATTATTAATGATGTTAATTCTTTAGGTTTTTGGTGTGTTGATGATTTTTACGATTATTTAAATTTGAATTTTGTAAGTATAAAAAATTTTGATGTTAATGATTTTGAAGAAGATATTAGTAAAATCAATCAAAATATCTTACCTGAACCAAGTTTTTATAAAGATCTAATAAGTTCTTATAATTATGATTTTTTTACTTTTCATAAAGATAAGAAAATTACTATTTTAGCTAAAAATGAAGCTTTGTTTAAAGCCTTAAATTTGGAAGATTTTCCAAATATCAAATTAAAAATATCTCAAGAAAGAATCAACCTAATTGCTCAAGATGAGCTTGTTATCTCTTTAAATAAAAAAGAAAAAAATAAAAGAGTTAGAAAAGCAAGTTTGGTAATAGATGAGCTTAGAGTGGGGGATTTTGTTGTACACGAAGATTATGGTATAGCTAAATTTTTAGGCCTTGAGATTATTATAATTGCAGGAGCAAAAAAAGAATTTGTTGCTCTTGGGTATTTAAATAACGATAAACTTTTATTGCCTGTTGAAAATTTGTATATGATTGATAAGTATATCGGTGCAAGTGGCGGCATACCTTTGCTTGATAAGCTTGGAAAAGGAAGTTTTCTAAAAATCAAGGAAAGATTAAAAGAAAAATTATTTGCCATTGCTTCGAGTATAGTTTCTTTAGCAGCTACTAGGGCTTTGATAAAAGCAAAAGAATTAAAAATTTCCCAAGAATTACAAGATGAATTTATCAATAAGGCAGGATTTTTTTACACTAAAGATCAAAGTCAAGTTTGCCAAGAAATTACTCAAGATTTAAAAAGTATGCAGGTAATGGATAGACTTTTAAGTGGTGATGTAGGTTTTGGTAAAACAGAAGTTGCTATGAATGCTATATTTACTTGTGTAAAAAGTGGCTATACAGCCTTGTTTTTTGTACCAACTACTTTACTTTCGGCACAGCATTTTAAGACCTTAAAACGAAGGTTTGATTCTTTTGATATAGAGGTTTTTAAATTAGATCGTTTTACTAGTGCCAAAGAAAAAAAACAAGTTTTAGCGTTTTTAAAAGAAAATAAACCTTGTGTGGTGGTTGGAACGCATTCTCTTTTAGGAGTTAAATGTGAAAATTTAGGTTTGGTTGTGATAGATGAGGAGCATAAATTTGGTGTAAAACAAAAAGAAAAACTCAAAGAATTAAGCAAAAACTCACATATTCTTTCTATGTCAGCTACACCTATACCAAGAAGTTTAAATCAAGCTCTTAGTTCTTTAAAATCATATAGTGTTTTGCAAACTCCACCTGAGGATCGTTTGGATGTGCGTACCTTTGTTAGAGAAAGTAATGATGCCTTGATTAAAGAAGCTATTTCAAGAGAATTAAGAAGAGCAGGGCAGATTTTTTATATTCACAATCACATAGCAAGTATTGAAGGGTGTAGAAAATATCTTTTGGATTTATTTCCAAATTTAAAAATTTTAATCTTGCATTCAAAAATTGATGCAAAAACCACTGAAGAGGAAATGATTAAATTTGAAAACAAAGAATATGATTTATTACTTTGTACCTCTATAGTTGAAAGTGGTATTGATTTGGCAAATGCAAATACTATTATAGTAGAAAATTCAGACCGCTTTGGTATGGCTGATTTGCATCAACTTAGGGGAAGAGTAGGGCGTAGTGCTAAGCAAGGATATTGTTATTTTTTGATTGAAGATAGAGAAAAAATTACTAAAGATTCTTTAAAAAGACTTACGAGTTTAGAGAGTAATTCTTATTTAGGCTCAGGAAGTGTACTTGCTTATCATGACTTAGAAATTCGTGGTGGCGGAAATTTATTAGGCGTAGATCAAAGCGGGCATATAGAGCAAATTGGTTATAGTCTGTATCTTAAAATGTTAGAAGATGAGATTAATAAGCTAAGCAAAAAAGAAGAAATTAAAGAGAAAAAAATAGATCTAAAACTTAGTATCAATGCCTTTTTAAATAGTGAGTATATTAGTGAAGATCGCTTGCGATTAGAGCTTTATAGAAGACTTAGTAAGTGTATGAGTGTTAATGAAGTGTATGAGATAGAAAGTGAAATGAATGATCGTTTCGGTAAGCCTGATATTTTTACTAAGCAATTTTTAGACTTAATTATTATAAAAATTTTAGCTAGTAAGCATTATAAACTAGTGAGTAATTATGAACAAAATATTTGCTTTGTAAAAGATGATGAGAATAAAGAAGTCATCAAGGCAAAGAGTAAAGATGATGATGATGTGATTGAAGCTGTTTTAATGCATTTAAGAAAAAGTGAAAAAACATGAGTGGGTATGAAATTTTTAAAGCTTTGATTTATGCAAATATTGAATATAAAGATTTTGACTGGCTAGAAGGTAATAATCTAAGTGAGTTTGAAATTTTAATTTCTGTAGTTTTAACTCAAAATACAAACTGGAAAAACGTATTAAAAGCTTTGGCAAATTTAAAACAAGCAAATATTACCAAGATAGAGGATTTGTCAAATTTAAATACTCAAGATTTGGTACTTTTAATAAAACCAAGTGGATTTTACAATACCAAGGCAAAATATATCAAAAATTTCACTCAAAAATATTTCCAAGATTTTAATTCTTTTGAATTTTTTAAGGATGAGGTAGATAGAGAGTGGCTTTTGAATATTAAGGGTTTTGGACAAGAAAGCGTAGATGGAATTTTAAATTATATATGCAAAAAAGAAGTTTTAGTGGTTGATGCTTATAGTGCAAAAATAGCTAATTATTTAGGCTGCGAGTGTCAAAGTTATGATGAGTTGGCAGATTTTTTTAAAAAAGATATAGCCAAAAACCAACAAAAACTAAGTATTTTGCTAAAAAAAGAATGTAGATTATATGAACTTTATCAAATTTTTCATGCTTTAATTGTTTCTTTTTGTAAAATACACTTTCAAGGTAAAAAACTTTCTGCAGAAGGTGTTGCCATCTTAGAGCCTTTGAAATTTTAAATTTATTTTTTATTTAAAAACTAAAATTTTATAATTAAAGTGCTATAATGTATTTAACTTCATAAAAAGGAGAAGTAATGAATACAAGTATAGTTGGGAAGCAATTTGAGCTAACTGAATCTATAAAAGAATATGTAGAAAAAAGCTTTGAAGCATTAGGTAAATATGGTTTAGATGTGATTTCTGCACGTTGTGTGATAAGTGCTGATGAAAGACATGGAAAAAAAGGATTTTGGGCTGAATTTAGCATTAATTTAGCTGGTATTAATACAGTAGTTGTAAAGCAAAAAGATAAAGACTTGTATGCTGCAATAGATTTGGCTATTGATAGAATTTCTAAAGTTTTAAGAAGATTACATGATAAAAATATCACTCATAAACATCAAGATGAGATAAAAGAAAATTTGGTATTGCCAAGTGTAGTTGAAGAGGATGAAATAATTCCTATGGAGCTTGAGTTATATAAGCCTTTAGAAATCGAAGAAGCATTGGAAAAACTAAAAGCAAGCAAGGATGTATTTTTAGTTTTTAATGATATTGATGCAAAAATGAGAGTGTTGTTTAAGAAAAAAGATGGTAAATTTGGCTTGTTTTAAATATATCTAGCCTTTTTTAAAGGCTAGATATATTAAAAAAGTTTGTTAAAAATTTTATCTATTGCTTGATCTACTTTTTTACCTGTATTTTTAGTCGCATCACTAGTATTTCCACCGATTGTATTTACAATAGAATTTACAACACTTTTTGTATCAAGACTTACTTTAGGATTTTCAGTTGTTCCTTTTATTATTCCTTTAAAATTTGCCCTATCAATGATAATATTAAAAGGGATATTTAGTTTGGTGCTTTTTGTATCAATTTTACCTTGATTAATATTTATTTTACTTCTATCAGCTATTAAGTTTAAATTTAAATCTATAAGGTTTTTATTGATATTTATTTTGGCTTCACCGTTACGATATACATCTTGAGTGATATCTTTTTGTAAAAGTAGCATTAAAGCACTTGTAATGAGATTTTTTTTAAGTTGCCCATCGGCTAAATTTATTAGCACTACGCCATTTTCTTTTAAAAGATTATAATCAATGTTTAAATTTGATTTTGCTTGATAATAATCAGGTAAATCTAAGCTTTGAGCAAGATTTGAAAGATCTGTATTTTGCATTTTGGCGTTAAAAATATTATTTTTTAAAGTGGCATCTAATGAGCCATTGAATATATTTTTACTATTAATACTTGCATCTATTAAAGTGTTTTTAAAATCAAATTTTCCTTCAAAATCAGCTTTACCCTTTAAATTTCTATCAACCAAAAATCCAAATTTAGAAAAATCTTGTAAAGAGATGTTGTAAGTACTTACTAGAGCCATTTTATTAAGATCAAATTTTCCTTTTAAAGAATTAATATTTGCAAATGAACTTAGGGCTTGGGCGTTAAAATCAATGATTGATTTAGAGATTTTTCCATCAAGATTGATTTTAGCTGAAGTGTTTTTTGGAAATTTTTTTTCTAAAAGTTTAGATAATTCTACTTCATTAAAAGAAGAATTAATAATTGCTTTAAAATCACCATTAATATTATTAAAATCAAGAGATTTTAAGTCAATATTGGCGTTTATATCACCAAATGCTAAAATTTTTTGTCCTATTAGAGGAAAAAGCTGTTCTAACTTGATATTATCAATCCTTGCTTGTAAGCTTTTTCCATTAGATTTTGCATTGATAAGTCCTTGCATAATTTTTATATTTGCATCAAGGTTTTGAATTTGATTTGCCTTAAGATCAACTTTAGCATCTAAATTTAAAGGTCCATTAAGATCTTGCTTGGTTAAAGGTTTTAACTTATTAAGATTATCTACAAAAGCACTAATTTGTGTTTTTAAGTCTTGATTTGTAAGATTATATGAGCCTTTTAGTTGGGATATTTTTGCTATATTTGAATCAAGCAAGGCTTCATAGTCAATCAAAGAATTTTTTGCATTTGCTTTAGCTTGCAGGGTAAAAGTTGTTTTTGGAAAGTCAAGATTGCTTAGTTTTTTAAATTCTATAACATTTATACTTGCATTATTTAACCTAGTATTTAGATTGAAATTTTTAAAATCAAGTCCTTGTGCTTTTAAATCTAAAACTAATTTAGAATTAATAAAAGTAGGCATAGAGATGGTTTTTAAAAGTTCTGCTACTTCTATATTGGTTGTATTGATATTAAGATTATTATTTTCTAAAGTGGCTTTCAAATTTCCACCAAATCCAAGTAAATTAGCATCTAACTTTTGCAGTTGATTATTTGCAAAAGTCAAATTTCCTTGAATTTGACTTTTACCTTGAAGTTTCATTTTAGCTAGAGTTGAAAATTGATTAAAATCATCTATTTTTATATCAAAATCACTAGTTAAACTTCTCTTTGATATATCATAAATACTTTTTTGAGTATAGATTTTAAAGAAATTACTTAAAATTTCACTTTTTGAAACAATTTTATCATTTTGGATTAAAGACCTTATTTCGCCTTTTATATAGTTTTGTTTTGGCAAGCTTATATTAAAATCTTTTTCAATTAGCGTGTTATTGATAGAGCTTGTGTAAAAATCAATCAAAGCATTGCCGTTTGGTTTTAAGTCTTTTGCTTGTATATCGCTTATAATGCTAATTTTTCCTTGAGCATATTTTGGAAGATTAGCAAAATCTAAAATTTGAGCTAAATCTATGTCTTTGCCTACAAATTTAAGATTTATAGGAGAAAAGTTAACGATTTTTGCATCTAAACTAAGATTGGAATCAAATAAAAATCCATTGCCTTTTACTGAAAAATCACTACTTTTACCTACAACATTACCTTTAAATGTAAAGTCTTTATTGCTTTTTAAACCAAGATCATGAATGTAATTTTGTTTTAGTCCTAAAAGATAGTTTAAATCAAATCCTAATTTTAATGGAGATATACTACCATCTATATTAGCAAAAAATTTATTATCGATATTTGCTTTAATATCAAGTTGCGAAAAACTGATTTTAAAATTTTCAAATTTAATATTCATACCGCTTTTTTGTGCAACAATTGTTTCAATTTTTGGTTTTAAAAAATTATTACCTACACTTGTAAATAATAATGTATATATAGCTAATAATGCTACGCATATTACACCTGAGAGAATATAGAGAAATTTTTTCATGAATAACCTTTATAATAATGTATCATATAAGTTTAGTATATTGAACTAAACTTATATGATACATTTTACTTAATTTATTGACAATTAACTTTCTTTTATGTATAATTCTATCACTCAAAAATAAAGAGTGCTAAAAATGACATATTTTAGAAAGGATAAAACGATGAATTTTCAACCTCTAGGAAAGCGCATTTTAGTAAAACGCTTAGAAGAAATGAAAACTACTGCTTCTGGGATTATTATACCAGATAATGCTAAAGAAAAACCATTAAATGGTGAAGTTGTTGCAGTAAGTAAAGAAGTAGAAGATGTTAAAGTAAATGATAAAGTGTTGTTTGCAAAATATGGCGGAACTGAAATAAAACTTGATAACGAAGAGTATTTGGTTCTTAATATTGAAGATGTTTTAGGGATTATTAAATAAAAAAGGATAAAAAATGGCAAAAGAAATATTTTTTTCAGATGAAGCAAGAAATAAACTCTATGAGGGCGTTAAAAAGCTTAATGATGCAGTAAAAGTAACTATGGGTCCACGCGGTCGCAATGTATTAATTCAAAAAAGTTTTGGTGCTCCAGCTATTACTAAAGATGGTGTAAGTGTTGCTAAGGAAGTAGAGTTAAAAGATTCTTTAGAAAATATGGGAGCTTCTTTGGTTAGAGAAGTAGCTAGTAAAACAGCTGATCAAGCTGGTGATGGAACAACAACAGCAACCGTTTTAGCACATGCTATTTTTAAAGAAGGCTTAAGAAATATCACAGCTGGAGCTAATCCTATCGAAGTTAAAAGAGGTATGGATAAAGCTTGTGAAGCTATAATAGCTGAACTTAAAAAACTTTCTCGTGAGGTTAAAGATAAAAAAGAAATTGCTCAAGTTGCAACAATTTCTGCAAATTCAGATGAAAAAATCGGAAATTTAATAGCTGATGCTATGGAAAAAGTTGGAAAAGATGGTGTTATCACTGTTGAAGAAGCAAAATCAATTAATGATGAATTAAATGTAGTTGAAGGTATGCAATTTGATAGAGGTTATTTAAGCCCATATTTCATTACAAATACTGAAAAAATGACTGCTGAATTACAAAATCCATTTATTTTATTGTTTGATAAAAAAATTGCTAATTTAAAAGATTTATTGCCAATATTGGAACAAATTCAAAAAACAGGAAAACCACTTTTAATTATAGCTGAAGACATTGAAGGTGAAGCCTTGGCGACTTTAGTTGTAAATAAATTAAGAGGTGTTTTAAATATTTCAGCAGTTAAAGCTCCTGGCTTTGGTGATAGAAGAAAAGCTATGCTCGAAGATATTGCTATTTTAACAGGTGGCGAAGTGATTTCTGAAGAACTTGGAAGAACTTTAGAAAGCGCTAGTATCCAAGATTTGGGTCAAGCTTCAAGCGTGATTATTGATAAAGATAATACAACTATTGTAAATGGTGCAGGTGAAAAAGCAAATATTGATGCAAGAATTAATCAAATCAAAGCACAAATTGCTGAAACAAGTTCAGATTATGATAGAGAAAAATTACAAGAAAGACTAGCTAAATTAAGTGGCGGGGTAGCGGTAATTAAAGTTGGTGCTGCTACTGAAACTGAAATGAAAGAGAAAAAAGATAGGGTTGATGATGCATTAAGTGCTACAAAAGCTGCTGTTGAAGAAGGTATAGTAATAGGTGGTGGTGCTGCATTAATCAAAGCAAAATCAAAAATTAGCTTGAATTTAGAAGGTGATGAGGCTATTGGTGCAGCTATTGTAGAAAGAGCGCTAAGAGCACCTTTAAGACAAATTGCTGAAAATGCTGGATTTGATGCTGGTGTAGTTGTAAATACAGTGGAAAATAGCAAAGAAGAAAACATAGGCTTTGATGCTGCAAAAGGTGAGTATGTAAATATGCTTGAAAGTGGTATTATCGATCCTGTTAAAGTGGAAAGAGTGGCTTTACTTAATGCAGTTTCAGTAGCTAGTATGCTTTTAACAACTGAAGCTACAATTAGCGAAATTAAAGAAGATAAACCTGCTATGCCTGATATGAGTGGTATGGGAGGTATGGGAGGTATGGGAGGTATGATGTAATACCATCTTTAAATTTTTAAACTTCCCTCAGAGTTGCTTTTTCAAGAGCAACTCTTCTTTTTATATTTTTTATTCCTTACTTGTATTTTTTGTTATAATAGATGTAGAAAATAATAAGGAATCTATATGAAAAATTTACAAGAAGAACAATTTTCCAACTCAAAATATATTAAACCAAAAAGATATACCTATATAGGTAAAGATAATAAAAAATACACTTGGGACTTTATAGAAGCAATGGATAGTGTTTCAATTTTTTTATATCACACTCAAAAAGATTCTTTTGTTTTTGTGAAACAATTTAGAATCCCTTTGTGGGATTATCAAAAACGCAATAATTTACATTTAGATGAGATAGGATATAGCATAGAGCTTTGTTCTGGGCTTGTTGATAAAAATTTAAGTTTAGAAGAAATAGCTAAAGAAGAATGTATAGAAGAATTAGGCTATGCACCCAAAATTATAGAGAAAATAGGAGAATTTTATACAGGTTTTGGTTCTGGTGTTAGCAGGCAGTTTTTATTCTATGCTGAAATTGGTGAAGATGATAAAATTGGCCATGGTGGTGGAATTGAAGGGGAAGATATTCAAGCAGTATGGATAAAAAGAAAAGATTTCGAACAATTTTCGAAACAAAACCTTATAAAAACTCCTTTACTTGAGTATGTATATTTGTGGTTTAAAGGTAAGAATTGATCTTACCTTTTTTTGTTTTTTTCATTTTTCTTCTTTGTGTTCGATGTTCGGATCTTTTTCGTTAAGCATTTCTTTAAAGATTTCAAATAAATCTTCTGAGGCTTTTTCGGCATTTGAGCATTTATCAAGAATTTGATTTTGCACTAATTTATTACCTGTATCTTCTTCGCTAGCTAGTGCAATTGCTTGATTGATATTTTCATGAACTTTTTGGTGTGGTAAATTGAGTTTTCCAAAAGCTCTTCCACTAGAAAATCTTTCTTTGCCTATACCTGCTATCCATTTTGCAAGCCTACAACTTAAATGATCGGATAATGTTTTACCGGATGCATGAATGATTTCATTGTAACCATTTAATTTAAAGGCTATGTGATCTAGTTTTGCAAGAGAAATAAAAATTTCAGAAGTTATGCTTTTTGCATGAGAGCTAGTTGAATTAGCATTAGAAATAAGCTGTGTGAATTTACTTGAAAATTGAACAATGTGTTCGTTTGACTCAAGTGATACTTTCTCCACTTGTTCACTTTGGCCATACATCTCATCTGCATTTTGTTTTAATAAATTGATGTTTAATTCGACCTCTGATGTTGCTTTTTGGGTTTTTTCAGCAAGTTTTCTAACTTCATCTGCAACAACAGCAAAACCTCGTCCATGTTCTCCTGCACGTGCAGCTTCAATCGCAGCATTTAATGCCAAAAGATTTGTTTGATCGGACACATCTTTAATTAAGTTTATAACATTTGTAATCTCATCTACGCTACGATGTAGATTTCCTGCTGTATCTCTTGATCGATTAGCTGATTCAATAATACTTTGAAGCGATGATATGATAGAATGTGTAATGGAATTTAATTCTTGCATGTCATCTAAAGAAGAATCAGAATATTGAGAAATCATCTCAGCTTTGTTAACATTTTCTTGCATATCATTTTGCACATTAGCAATTCCTTTTAAAACGCCAGACAAAAGCATTTCTAAAAGATGAGTTTCTAATTCTGATTTTCCGCAGTCATTTTGAATTTCTTTATTGTATTTTTCAATTAGTTCTTGTTTTTCTAAAAGAAGTTTTTTATTTTCTTCTTCTAAAGCTTCTATTTTGCTTTTCATTTCCTCTAATTCTAATGAAACTTTTTTACTTTTAAACATGATAAAAATTTCCTTTCGGGGGGGGGGTATTATTTTTTGTAATTTGTTAAGTAGGTGTTTAATTCATCTTTTAATCTTAATTTTTCTTTTTTTAAATTTGCTATTTCTAAGCTATCTAGGTGAATTCTACCTTCTTCTGCATCTTTAATTTTATGATCTAGTTCATTATGCTCTTCAAACAGCTTGTCAAAATGCATGTCTTTGCCTTTTAATTCGGTAATTAAGTCCCTAAATTCATGTAACATTTGTATCTCCTTAATTTAAAATATCCTTAGTTAAATTATACTTTAAATTATGTTAAATATATTTTAACTCATCAGGTTTTTGTTTATTTTTGATAATTTTTTTAGCTATTTTTATACTATCAGCTGTACCTACGAGTAGTAATTTTGCACCAGTGCTTATTAGGGTATCACCTCTTGGCATAGGGGTAAATTTTTTATTTTCTATGATACCAACAATACTTACATTTGCCATATCTCTTAAATGAATTTCTTTCAATCTTTTAAATCTCACCCACGATTCATCAGGTATTTTTATTTCTTCTAAATCAATAGGGCTATTTTTTTTATAAAGATAGTTTTCTAATAAATTTTCCATATCCGGTCTTGCTGACATTGCGCTAAGTCTTTGTGCGACTAATTTTGTAGCAGAAACTATGGAATTTGCTCCAAGTTTTTTGAGTTTTTCTGTTTCATCTTCATTGCTTGAACTAGCTAATATAAAATAAGGATTAATCCTCTGTAGTTCCTTTTCAAATAGTCTTACTGAAGCAATGATGGCTATATTATCTGCTATGTTGTCACTGAGAGTTATCACACCTTTTGCGCTAGAAAGATTGGTTTTTAAAAATGCTGTATTAGTATGAGGTGCACTTTCTATATAGTAAGGATAATTATATTTTTCAGCTATTTCGCTAAAATTTTCAATTTCATCAACTACAACAAAAGGAATATGGTTTTCTCTAAATTGCTGTGCTAGTTCTATGGTAAAATCATTATGATAGCATATTACAAAATGATTTTTTAATCTTGCAACTTTATGAAGCATTCTTCTTTCCTTGATGATTTTAGATAAAACACCTTTTTTAACTATTTCTATTACTAAACCCATGCAAAAAGTAAAAATTGTAAAAGTTAATAATACATATATAACAGTAAAAATTCTACCTGCTGTTGGTATGGGATTAACTTCAGTATAACCCAAAGTAGTAAAAGTCATACCGGCTTGATAAATAGCATCATTAAGGTTATAATTACTTGTAAGCATATAACCAAAAGCTCCAATTAGTGTCATCATTACAACAGCAATAAGAGGAATTCTTAAAAATTTAAGTTGCTCGTAAAGCTCATCGTTAAGATTAATTGAAGGTTTTGGAGAGGGAGACCAATTGAGGAATTTTTGTAGCTTTTTCAAAAAAGACATAGTAATTCCTCGTCTACATTAAGGATTATTTGCTACTTTGCTTTTTAAGTGTTCTTAAAGTTGAAGCAGCAACTCTAACTTTTCTAGTAGTTCCATCTTCTAAAGTAATACGAACTGTTCTTAAATTTGGCAAAAAGCGTCTTTTTGTTTTATTGTTAGCGTGGCTAACATTATTACCTACCATAGGTCCTTTTCCTGTAATTTGGCAAATTCTTGACATAAATTTTCCTTTATGAAATAAAAATAATTTTTAGCATTGTATCTAAAACAAGCTTAAAAAAATCAAATATTACAAAAAAACATGTAAAGAAAATTTGATAATAAGTATGATAGAATTATTTTTTTATTTTACTGGAGATATGTTAATGTATGTAGCACCAAGTTTATTATCTGCAAATTTTTTAAATTTAGAAAATGAGATCAAAGAAGTATCCCAAGCAGGGGCTGATTTATTACATATTGATGTGATGGATGGACATTTTGTTCCAAATCTTACTTTTGGGCCTTGTGTGGTTGAAAATATTTCAAAAATCACTTCTGTGCCTTTAGATATACATTTGATGGTACATAATGTTAGTAGTTTTATAGATTTATTTATCCCAATAAAACCAAAATTTATTAGTTTTCATGTGGAAGCTGAAAATCATCCGATTAGAGTGTGTGAATATATAAGAAAAAATGGTATTCATCCTGCTATTGTATTAAATCCACATACGCCAGTTTCAAGTATAGAACATATTTTAGAATTTGTAGATATGGTACTTTTAATGAGTGTTAATCCTGGTTTTGGCGGACAGAGTTTTTTGCCGTTAGTGTATGGTAAAATCCGCCAATTAAGAGAAATGATAGATAGAAAAAATCTTAAAGTTTTTATAGAAGTAGATGGTGGAGTAAATGGCTTAAATGCACCTGATTTAGATGAAGCAGGGGTTGATATCTTAGTCGCAGGTAGCTATATTTTTTCATCACAAGATAAAAAAACAGCAATTAATTCTTTAAAGCTTGAATTTTGAGTCAACAACAAATCGATGATTTGATCATCAAGTTAAGCAAAGAAAATAAACCTTTTCCTTGGGTTTTAAGAGAGCTTGCAAAAATAGAAGAATTAAATCATTATGATTTTGATTTGTATATTTTTGAGCTTTTGGGACTTGGGGTAGAGCTTAATGCACAAAATTGCTTGTGTTTAAAAAGTAAGAATACAAAAATAAAAGATGAGATTTTTTGTGTTGTAGATATTGAAAGTACCGGTGGGGTAAAAAGTGGTCAAATTTTAGAAATAGGTGCGGTAAAAATTCAAAATTATAAAGAAATTGATAGGTTTGAAAGTTTTATAAAAGTAGAAAGTATACCTGAAAATATTACAGAATTAACAGGGATTAGCTTAGATATGGTAGAAAATGCTCCCCCTTTAAAAACCGTGCTAAATGATTTTAAGTTGTTTTTAAAAGATAGTATTTTTGTGGCACACAATGTACGTTTTGATTATCATTTTATATCTAAAGCTATGTATGAAAATGATTTTGGAGTACTTTTAAATAGAAGATTATGCACTATTGATCTAGCTAAAAAATGCATTGAAAGCCCTAAATATGGTCTTGATGCTTTAAAAGAGTTTTTGTGTATTGAAAGTAAGCACCATAGAGCCTTAAGTGATGCTTTGGCTGCAAGTGAAATTTTAAAGTATTGTATTGGTAAACTACCATACCATATAAAAACAACAGAAGATTTGTTGGTTTTTTCAAAAAACAATATATTTAAAAATTTGGTTCAATAGTGCAATGTCCTATATTGTATTTTTCCAACATAAAATTTGAAATTTTATTAGATAATTTTTTAAAATTTCCCATATTTGCTTGTTTTATTTTTATATGTATAATAGCTATATACATTTTATTTGTTATTTCTATTATGTGTAAATCTTCTATATCTTTTATCTCTTCAAATTCTTTTAATTTTTCTTTTACATCATTTATGTCAACTGGAGAACTTTCTAGTAATATATTTATACTTTCTTTTGCTAGTTTAATAGCAAATCTAAGTAATAATAAAGCTATCAAAAGACCCAAAATAGTATCTATATAATAAAAATTTGTATAATAAATAACAATAGATCCTATAATAATAGCTAAAGATCCAAACAAATCGCTTATTATATGCAAAAAAGCAGATTTTATATTTATATTTTCCAAATCACCCTTTTTAAACATCAAAAATGCACTCACTAAATTTACAAAAAATCCAATACATGCTATAAAAAACAAAATTTTTGCATCTATATAGGCTGGATTAAAAAATTTATAAATTGCTTGATAGCTTATGTAAATAGCGGAAATTATAATTGTTATAGAATTTATAAAACTGACTAAAATTTCTAAACGAAAATACCCAAATGTTTTTTGTTCATTTTTAAATTTTTGAGTAGCTAAAATAGCAAGATAGCTAAGTATTAAAGCAAAAGAGTCAGAAAACATATGTAAAGTGTCACTTAATAAAGCTAGAGAATTTATCAAAATAGCATATATAAATTGTATTATCATCATAAAAAATGTTAAACTAAAACTTATAATTAAAATTTTCTTATCTATTCTTCTAGTATCATGATGATGTTGATGAAAAGAGTGTTTTTTAATAGGCTCGTGATGTAATACTTTTTCCACATATATCCTTGAAATTTAAATAAAATATAAATTAATATAATATTATACAATCTGAAAATAAATAATAAAGGGAAGTATGGTAGGTCGAGAGTGTGTAAGAATTTAGACCATAGAACTAGATAACATTAGAGATCTAAATAAATGATATTGGCTATGGGTTAAAAACAAAAGCAAATTTGAATTTATGTGTTTTTCAATGACTATATAAGTTATAGTGAAAAAATAAAAAAGGTAAAAATTAGCTGTTTTGGAGATATCTTGATCACTACTTTAAAAAAACTATAATAGAGTTGGATGTCTTATTGTGATGTAGTGAAGTTTAGGAAAAATATTTAAAAGATATTAAGACAAAGATTTTTATATGCAGTATATCATCTCATATTAAAAGTATGGTGTAAGTGTTGGAGTGTAAATTAATAACTTATGAAGCTTTTATTGCTAACAAGAGTATAAGCTAAAAGATATACAAATGATAATAGGATAATGGTCTCTTTTTTATGTTTTAGGAGTTTTAGTTGGATAACATGGATACACTAATGATTATGTAAACTGATGAAAGATATAAGAGATGGTATAGTGATTGAGCAGTTCATACAAGAAATATTGCAAAATTACCAAAAGTAAAGAAAAATAGATGATAAAACGAGTGAAGCTAGGCGAGATTGATCGGAAATTTTAGACTAGTAATTAATGGAGAAAAAGATAAGTGTAGAAAAATGTATACTATGAATAAAATTTTAAAAGGTGAGAATGTAAATTTGATAAAAGAATAAACCCTCGATTATGAGGGTTTATTTTGATTAATCTATCACTTTATAATTATAAGGTTTTAGATTTTTATCATCATCAAGAAGTTTTGCTGGTGGATTACCATTTACTTCTTGGTGTTTATAGTAGCGATCACCTGCTTTATTGCCATTTAAATCTACTTTATAGTGAATTTCACCTGGATTTAATTTTTGAATATCTTCAAAACCTAAATTTGAAGTTTTGAAATCCTTAATACCATTTTTCGCTGCAATTTCTACTAATTTAGTTTGTCCTTGTCTTGACATATCAACTGATTGTAAAAGCATTCTTGAAGCTTCTCTAGGATTGTGGAAGCCTGTTGAATTTTCTGCGCCTACAAAGTCTGCTCTTACTTGAGATTTTCTATGTAATTCTAATACTTCTTTTAATTCAGCTGAAATTTTAGCATCATCTGCTTTACCATTAGTTTGGAATTTAGGCATTTTTCCAAGCTCTGCACGAATGGTTTCTACATCTTTAATTAAGCTTACTAAAGAATATTCAGCTGTTCTTAGATCATGAGCTACTGAATTTTGAATATCTTTTACTTGTTTAGCTAAATAACCTTCGCTTTGAGTATGGCAAGTTTTGCAAGCTGAGTTGATATCAACCAAAGGTGAGGTGATGTTGTGGTTGGTAACTTTTTTTGCACCTTTTCTAATATAAGGCATATGACAATCTGCACAACTTACACCATTTGCAGCATGTACCCCACCGCTATAAAGTTCGCTTTCTGGGTGTTGAATTTTTAACATAGGTGCTTTGGTGATTTTATGAACCCAATCACTTGGGAAATTTTCTCTATTTTTTTCATAATAATCATCAAACATTTCTATTCTAAATGATTCACCTTTTTTCCACTCACTCCATGGGAAAGCTAGTTCTATGCCATCAACTTCAATTTCAATCGGTTTGTTTCCATCTCTCCAAGAATCAAACTCATCATAAGTTTTTTGAGTACCATTCCACCATTTTTTAGAACTATCATTAGCTATGCTTTCGCCGATAGTCTTTACTTTAGTACCTGTTGGTTTGAAGTAGTATTCAACATGACATTGAGAACAAACTAAAGTTCTCATTTCACTTCTTGAAGCTTTAATGCCTTGTTTTTCATCTGCTTCGTAGCCTCTTGAAATCAATGCTTTGATTAAAGCTGGTCTTGTAAGTCTTAAACTCATATCTGTAGGGTTGTGACAATCTGCACATGTTACACCCATTCTTTTTCCACCATGAGGCCCATTGTGTTCAGGTGAATTTTCTTTAGCTCCATTTACCGCAGGAACTGTTTTAATCATAGTCCAATATTTTGCAGAGTTAAACGCTACCCAATCACCTTTTGCTGTATTATTTAAAAGCCAAGGAGTCCAACCGCTATGGCAGTTCATACAAGCTGTTGGTTGACCACCAAACCCTGCAAAACCGTGTGCATTTAAGAAATCTTTATTGTTTCTAGCTGTATCCATTTGGTCTACTTGAACCCAAAAGTGTCCTCTTTCTTCATTTGCATCAATGCTAAATGGATAGCCTGCCCAAAGAACAGTTAATTGTGGGTAACGAATTAGTTTTGAATAAGCTAAATTTCCACCAAATTTTGTTGTACTAGGTGTTTGTTTTTCCACTGTTGTATGCATATCTAAATAATCAGGAAAATTCTTTCCCCAATAATCAAAAGTAGGATTTTCATCGCCAAGTTTTACAATTTCTTGAGAGATGATCCCGCCTACTGAATCATTTGTTTTGGCTGTGATATCTTGATTTAACCACAATACGCCTGCAATAGCTACTATAGTAGCACTAATAGCACTATACAAAATGCCTTTGTTATTCATTAAATACTCCTTTCATTTAAAATCCTCTCTTATGACCAACACCTTGATGACAAGATACACAACTTAAAGCATTATCTTTATGTGGATCTAGGGTAGGGTTGATAGTGTTACTCGCAATTTCTTTGTGACATTCTATACAGTTATTTTGGACTATTTCTTTACTTTTTGCATTTGCGCTTAAGTGTGTAGGTAAAGAATCAAGTTTGAAAGTAAATGCATAAGCATGTCCCAAGCCACTTTGAGCTTTAGCGATCCATTTTTCAAAAAAGCTATGTGGTAAATGGCAATCATTACAAGTTGCTCGTGGCTTACCATCAACTTCTTTGGAGTGTGAAGCTTTTAAATAGTCATTATAAACCTCGTTCATAATGTGACAATTATTACAGCTTTCACTAGCATCACTAAAATAAGAAGTGCCTTTAGCATTGTGGAAAGTATACATTCCAACTCCCGCTAAAATTACAAGCAAGAAGAGGAAAACAGCAAAAAGTTTTGAGTTTGCTTTTTTCAAAGTCTCTCCTTTGAATGAAGTTTAAGTTACAAGAACTTACACATAATTATATTATACTATAAAGCTTAAAAAGTAAATATAAATTTATTAATCATTTATTATTTTTTTAATAAGATAAAAAATGTATTATTTTTTTATATAATTTTATTTACTATTATAAAAATAAAATAAATTTTAATAAAAGAAATACTAAAATATTAAATACTAGAAAATAAGGTAGGTGTATTATGCAAATTCAACCATCGATGTATATTAACAGAGAACTTTCTTGGCTTGCATTTAATTCTCGTGTTTTGGATCAATGTTCTAAAGATCTTCCTTTGCTTGAAAAACTTAAATTTATTGCTATATATTGTACTAATTTAGATGAGTTTTATATGATAAGAGTAGCTGGATTAAAACAGCTTTTTGTAGCAGGAATAAGCACAGCAAGTAATGATGAAATGACACCACTTGCACAACTTAAGGCTATTAGAAATTATTTGCATGAAGAAAAATATGTAGTAGAACAATATTTTACCAAGATAACTCAAGATTTAGAAAAAGAAAATTTATTTATTCGCTCTTATGAAGAACTTGATGAGGATTTAAAACAACAATGTAATGAACATTTTTTTTCTAATATTTTTCCTGTTATAGTACCTATTGCAGTTGATGCAACTCATCCTTTTCCGCATTTAAATAACCTTTCATTTTCTTTAGCGGTAAAACTTTGCGACCCTATGCATCCTGAACTTTTAAAATTTGGTATGATACGCATACCTAGGGTTTTACCAAGATTTTATCAAGTGAGTTCTAATATTTATGTGCCTATAGAAAGTATAGTGCGCCATCATACAGAACATATTTTTCCTGGCTATAAGCTTTTATCATCTGCTGCCTTTAGGGTAACTAGAAATGCAGATATGGAGATAGAAGAAGAAGAAGCTGATGATTTTATGTTGATTTTAGAGCAGGGTTTAAAGCTTCGCAGAAAAGGTGCTTTTATACGCTTGCAAATAGAAAAAGGTGCAGATGAGCAGTTGATTGAATTTTTAAGCTCTCATATGAATATTTTTCATAAAGACATTTATGAATATAGCATACTTTTAAATTTACCATCATTATGGCAAATCATTTCTAATAAAGAATTTACACATTTATTAAACCCTGTATATACACCAAAGATTTTACCGCCTTTTGGAGATAATGTGTCTATTTTTAGTGCAATAGATAAACAAGATATATTAGCAATACAGCCTTATGAAAGTTTTGAGCCTGTGTATCAATTTATCAAAGAAGCAAGTAAAGATCCCAAGGTTGTTTCTATAAGAATGACTCTTTATAGGGTGGAAAAAAATTCAAACATAGTCCAAGCTTTAATTGATGCAGCAAGTGATGGCAAGCAAGTAACTGTAATGGTAGAGTTAAAAGCGCGTTTTGACGAGGAAAATAACTTACACTGGGCAAAATCACTAGAAAATGCAGGGGCTCATGTGATATATGGAATTACTGGTTTTAAAGTACATGCAAAAGTGGCTCAAGTGATTAGAAAAGAAGGGGAAAAATTAAAAATTTATAACCACTTAAGTACGGGTAATTATAATGCAAGTTCGGCTAAAATTTATACTGATGTGAGCTATTTTACTTCTAAAGAAGAATATTCTCAAGATACCACAACCTTTTTTCATATACTTTCTGGATATAGCAAAAGCCGTCGTTTAAAGACTTTGTCAATGAGTCCAAAGCAAATCAAAGAAAGAATTTTAGATATGATAACTACTGAAGCAAGTCATGGAAAAGATGGGGTAATTATAGCTAAAATGAACGCTTTGGTAGATGGTGATGTGATTAAGGCTTTATACGAGGCTTCAAATAAAGGTGTTAAAATAGATCTTATTGTGCGTGGAATTTGCTGTTTAAGACCTGGAGTAAAAGGGTATAGTGAAAATATAAAAGTTAGGAGTATAGTAGGGAAATATTTAGAGCATGCTAGAATTTTATATTTTAAACACACTGAGCCAAATTATTTTATCTCAAGTGCTGATTGGATGCCAAGAAATTTAGAAAGAAGACTAGAATTGATGACTCCTGTTTTTGATGAGTATTCTCGTGCAAAACTAGCTCAAATTTTAAAATTGCAATTAAGTGATAATGATCTAGCTTATGAATTAGACAGCGAAGGAAGATACCGTAAGGTCATTACAGGTGAGAGTGAAAAAAATAACAATTCGCAACAAACACTAGAAGAATATATTAGTAGAATTTTTAATACCTTGAAAAAAGATACCGATCATAGTAGAGCAGCACACTTAGCAACGAAGCTTTTTAGAGATAGCTAATCCTTGCTTTTTTAGCAAGGATTATTTCCAACCCTCTATGTAGTTTTTAAGTTTTCTACCAACTTTTGGATGTTTGAGTTTTTTTATAGCCGAGCTTTCTATTTGTCTTACTCTTTCTCTGGTAACATTTAATTCTTTACCAATTTCTTCTAAAGTTCTATCACTTTCATCTTCCATTAGACCAAAACGCATTCTAATAACCGCTTTTTCTCTATCATTAAGTTGATCTAATACTTCATCAATTTGTTCTTTTAAATCATCTTTTAAAATATGATCCATAGGTGAAATTGAAGTTCTATCCTCCACAAAGTCTCCAAATTTACCATCATCTTCATTACTAATAGGTGCTTCTAGAGAAATTGGCTCTTTGGTGATTTTAATTACTTGTTTGACTTTATCTATGCTGAGTCCTACTTCTTTTGCAATAATACTTACATCAGGTTCTTTACCTTCTTTTTGTAAATACTCGCGAATAATTTTGTTAATTTGATTGATGGTTTCTATCATATGAATAGGAATTCTTATTGTTCTTGCTTGATCAGCAATAGCTCTTGAAATAGCTTGTCTAATCCACCAAGTTGCATAAGTTGAAAATTTATAACCACGTTTATATTCAAATTTATCTACTGCTTTCATCAAGCCTATGTTACCTTCTTGGATAAGATCTAAAAATGGTAATCCACGATTGGTATATCTTTTAGCAATGCTCACAACTAAACGCAAATTAGATTTTGCCATTCTAGTTTTGGCCTCATCAGATATTTTTTTACCGCGTTTGATTTGTTCTAGAATTTCTTTTAGTTGATCTTTTTCTAGGTCAAAAGAATTTTGACTAGCTTCTTTGGTTTGAATGAGTTTTTTAATTTCCATATAAGTACTAACCATTGTAGTTTCTAGTGCACGTTCGGCAATCTCTTCTTTGCTAAGTTTAGTAATATCTTTTAAGATATCTTGGTGTCTTTGTTTTAATTCTTCTGAAAACATAGGTAAGCGGTATTCTAAGCGTTTTAATTCTTTGTCAAATTCCTCATCACTTTTTAATGCCGTTTCCATTGACTTTACAATTTCAGAAATAAGTTTTGAAGTTGGACCTAGATCCATTAGTTTTTCTTTTAATATATTTTTCTTAAAAGCAATAACTAGCTTATCTAATAATTCATCATCGTTTTTTTCTGCATTAATGGTAGATATGGTTTTTAGCCATTCTTTTTTTGCTTTTTCTAATGCTTTAAAGCTTTCTATAACTTTTAAAGTTCTTTCATCTTCTTTTTTATTTGCTTTTTTTGGTTTTTTATCATTAGAATTTTCATTTTCTTCATTCTCTTCTTCAGGATCTATTTCATCATCATTTTTATCATCATCATTTTTATCATCATCTTCAAAGCTTTTGAAAAGTTCTTTAACTCTTCTTTCTCTATTGATTAAGGGCTCTTTGTAATCTAAAATAAAATCAATTAAATAAGGTACTGAACAAAACGCATCGATAATGATGTCTTCACCTAGTTCTATTTTTTTAGAAATTTCAACTTCTTCATCTTTATTTAAAAGTGCTATTTGCCCCATTTCTCTTAAATACATTCTCACAGGAGAGTCTGATCTACTCCATTCTAATAAATCGTTTTCATTGGCTAAATCAAATTCATTTTCTAAGCTTGTATCTTGTAATTTTTGTTTTTCTTCTTGTAGCTTTTTTGCTTCTTCTAAATTTCTTTTTTTAGCTATTTCTGCTGAAGAAATTAATTCCACTTTGTATTTATCCATTAAATCACGGACTTTTTTTGCGCTTGTTGCATTTGGAAGTTTTGCAAAATACTTGACAAGTTTTTCATATGTGATATAATCTTTTGAATTTTCTTTGAAAAGTTCTTCTAAAACATTAGTTTCATTAGCCATAGAGTACTCCTTGTATCTAAATAATGAGTATAAAACTAAATATTATGCCTAAAAATTAATTAAAAACAAATAAAAACATTTTGGAACAACTTTTGCTTTACATTTGGTAAAAATTAAGATTTTAGTTAGGAAAAACAATGCAAAATGGGTATTATCAAGCTACTGGTGCTATGGTTACGCAGTTTAATCGTTTAGATGTTGTAACTAACAACTTGGCAAATGTAAATACAAGTGGCTACAAAAGAGATAATGTTGTTATTGCAGATTTTAAAAGGATTTTTAAAGAAACTCAAGATGAGTTACCTATACAAAATCACACAAGAGATGCTGCAAGATTTGTAAATACAACTATAGATAGAGTTCCACAAGTTAATCACGTCTATACAAATTTTAGCGTAGGTTCTATGAAGATGACGCACAATCCTTTAGATTTAGCTCTTACTCGTGAAGATACTTTTTATTTGATTAAAACTAACAATGGTGAAGTAAGATTAAGTCAAGATGGAAATTTTCAACTTGATGATGAAGGTTATTTGGTAAATCGCCAAGGATATAGAGTTTTAAGCAGTGATTATTTTAACAATCCTGAAAATGATGGTATACGTATAGGAGATTCTACTTCTTTTATTAATGTAGATAAAAATGGAATAATAAGTGCATCTAATCAAGATATAGCAAGATTGTTTGTAGCACAAGTTGATGATTTAAGAGATTTACAAAAAGATGGCGATAATGTGTATAAAATTGATAATTTAAATAAAATTAGGGATTTACCAAATTCAAATGCCATAAAGCAAGGTTTTACTCAAGGATCAAATGTTAATCCAGTTACTGAAATGGTAGGACTAATTGAAGCAAATAGAATGGTTGAGATGTATCAAAAGGTTATGACATCTCATATGGATGATTTAAATCAAGAAGCTATTAACAAATTAGCAAGTACTAAATAAAACTAAGGATAGATAAAATGTTAAGATCATTGTACACAGCAGCATCAGGGATGGTATCACAACAAACACAAATTGATGTAACATCAAATAATATTTCAAATGTTAATACAGTAGGTTATAAAAAATCACGTGCAGAATTTGCAGATTTGATGTATCAGACGATGAAATATGCAGGTACTTCAACCTCAAGTACCACAAAACACCCAAGTGGTATAGAAGTAGGTCTTGGTTCAAGAGTAACAGCTGTGAGTAAAATTTTTAGCGAAGGTAGTTTAAAGCAAACTTCAACTTCAGGCCTTGATATGGCAATTGCAGGTAATAATGGATTTTTCCAAATTCAAATGCCTGATGGAACTATAGCTTATACTAGAAATGGTCAATTTACCAAAGATGCTGAAGGAAATATTGTAAATTCGGATGGCTATAGACTTTTACCAGAAATGACTATACCTGAAGATGCTACAGCTATTAATGTGGCAAGTGATGGAACGGTTTCAGTAATGCAGCCAGGAAATACAGCTGAAACTCAAATAGGTCAAATTGAGCTTGTAAATTTTATTAATCCCGCGGGCTTGCATGCTTTGGGAGATAATCTTTTAGTAGAAACTGATGCAAGTGGAGCGCCTATTGCAGGTATAGCAGGAGAGAATGGATTTTCTGTTATCAAACATGGCTTTGTAGAGCTTAGTAATGTTCAGCTTGTAGAAGAAATGACAGATCTTATCACAGGGCAAAGAGCTTATGAGGCAGGCTCAAAGGCAATCACTACAAGTGATGATATGCTTGGTATAGTAAATCAATTAAAACGCTAGAATTAACTAGCGTTTTATAATATGCAAAAAATATTAAAAAAATACTAAAAAAATCCTATTTATAAATACTTATAAAATATTCTTTATTATAATGTAAATTTAAACTAATCATAGTAATATTATATTCATGTATTCTTTATATACATAAATAAACAATAACGAGGGATATAATGAACAGAAGGGACTTCATTAAAAATACCGCTATTGCTAGTGCTTGTGGTGTTGCAGGTCTTAGTGTTCCAAGTAGTGTGCTTGCAAATACTGAGAATAAATGGCGTTGGGATAAAGCTGTTTGTAGATTTTGTGGTACAGGCTGTGGAATTTTAGTTGCAAGTTTAGATGGTAAAATTGTTGCTGTAAAAGGAGACCCAGCAGCTCCAGTAAATCGTGGGTTAAATTGTATTAAAGGTTATTTTAATGCAAAAATTATGTATGGAGAAGATCGCTTAGTAACACCTTTACTTCGTGTAAATGCAAAAGGTGAGTTTGATAAAAAAGGAAAATTCCAACAAGTTTCTTGGCAAAGAGCTTTTGATGAAATGGAAAAACAATTCAAAAAAGCCTATAAAGAAAAAGGTGCTGAGGGAATTGGAATTTTTGCAAGTGGTCAATATACTATACAAGAAGGATATGCTGCTGCAAAATTAGTAAAAGCTGGTTTTAGATCAAATAATATAGACCCAAATGCACGTCATTGTATGGCTAGTGCTGTTGTTGGTTTTATGCAAACTTTTGGGGTTGATGAGCCTTCTGGTTGTTATGATGATATAGAGCTTACTGATACTATTATTACTTGGGGTGCAAATATGGCAGAAATGCATCCGATTTTATGGTCAAGGGTAAGTGATAGAAAATTAAGTAATTTAGATAAAGTTAAAATCGTAAATTTATCTACTTTTTCTAATAGAACTTCTCATATAGCAGATACTGAAATCATTTTCAAGCCAAATACTGATTTAGCTATTTGGAATTATATCGCTAGAGAGATTGTTTATAATCATCCTGAAGCTATGGATAAAGAATTTATTGAAAAACATTGTATTTTTACAACAGGTTATGCTGATATTGGTTATGGAATGAGAAATAATCCAAACCATCCTAAATTTAAAGCAAGTGAAAAAGATACTGTAGCAAAACAAAATGCTATTATTGTAGATGAAGAAGAAGCAGTATCTTTGGCTTATTTGGGTGTAAAAGCAGGCGATAAATTTGAAATGAAACACCAAAATACTCCTGATGCACATTGGGAAATTTCTTTTGAAGAATTCAAAAAAGCTTTAGAGCCTTATACGCTTGATTATGTTGCTAAAGTTGCTAAGGGTAATAAAGATGAGAGTGTAGAAGAATTTAAGAAAAAACTTCAAGAATTAGCCAATCTTTATATAGAAAAAAATAGAAAAGTTGTAAGTTTTTGGACTATGGGCTTTAATCAGCACACAAGAGGTACTTGGGTAAATGAGCAAGCTTATATGGTGCATTTTTTACTTGGTAAACAAGCTAAACCAGGTAATGGTGCATTTTCATTGACAGGGCAACCAAGTGCTTGTGGAACCGCAAGAGAAGTAGGGACTTTCTCACATCGTTTACCTGCTGATATGGTAGTTGCAAATCCTAAACACAGAGAGATTAGTGAAAAAATTTGGAAAGTTCCTACAAAAACGATTAATCCAAAACCAGGTGCTCCATACTTAAAAATCATGAGAGATTTAGAAGATGGAAATATCAAATTTGCTTGGGTGCAAGTAAATAATCCTTGGCAAAATACAGCTAATGCAAATCACTGGATAGCAGCAGCTAGAGAAATGGATAATTTTATCGTTGTGAGTGATTGTTATCCAGGAATTAGTGCTAAGGTGGCAGATTTAATTTTACCAAGTGCTATGATTTATGAAAAATGGGGTGCTTATGGTAACGCTGAAAGGAGAACTCAACACTGGAAGCAACAAGTTTTACCTGTAGGTGAGGCTATGAGTGATACTTGGCAAATCATGGAGTTTGCAAAACGTTTTAAATTAAAAGAAGTTTGGGGTGAAACTAAGGTAAATGATAAACTTACTTTGCCAAGTGTTTTAGAAGAAGCTAAAGCTATGGGTTATAACGAAGATGATACTTTGTATGATGTATTATTTGCTAATAAAGAAGCAAAATCTTTCAAAGCTAAAGATAATATTGCAAAAGGATTTGATAATTCTGAAGTATTTGGCGATGAGAGAAATGTTATAGGTAGCGATGGTAAAGAATTTAATGGATATGGATTTTTTGTACAAAAGTACCTATGGGAAGAATACCGTAAATTTGGCTTAGGTCATGGGCATGATTTGGCTGATTTTGATACTTATCATAAAGTAAGAGGTTTAAGATGGCCTGTGGTAAATGGTAAAGAAACTCAATGGAGATTTAATACTAAGTTTGATTATTATGCTAAAAAAGCTGCTCCAAATTCAGACTTTGCATTTTATGGAGATTTTGCAAAAGAATTGCCAAAAGGTGATTTACTTGCTCCACAAACTAAAGAAAAATATAGCTTGAAAAACAAAGTGAAAATTTTCTTTAGACCATTTATGAAAGCACCTGAAAGACCAAGCAAAGAATATCCATTCTGGTTATGTACTGGTAGGGTTTTAGAGCATTGGCATAGTGGAACTATGACTATGAGGGTTCCTGAGCTTTTCCGTGCAGTGCCTGAAGCACTTTGTTATATGAATGAAGATGATGCTAAAGCTATGAAAATCAATCAAGGCGATATTGTATGGGTAGAGTCACGCCGTGGTAAAGTAAAAGCTAGAGTAGATTTTCGTGGTAGAAACAAACCTTCTAAAGGTCTTGTATATGTGCCTTGGTTTGATGAGAACGTATATATTAATAAAGTTACACTAGATGCAACTTGTCCATTGTCTAATCAAACAGATTTCAAAAAATGTGCCGTAAAAATTACTAAAGCATAAAAATGAAAAATAGAAGAGAATTTTTAGCCTTTGCTTTTAAGCTTTTATGTATAGGAAGCGGAAGTGCATTTTTAGCAAGCTTAGCATTTAGCTCAAATCAGGAGTATTTTTTAAGACCTCCTGGAGTAGATGATGAAAAAGAATTTTTATCAAAATGCATACGATGTGGACTTTGTGTAAAAGCTTGTCCTTATGATGTTTTAAAATTAGCAAATTTAGAAAATAGTGCTAAAAATGGCACACCTTTTTTTATAGCAAGAGAAAATCCTTGTAGATTATGCGAGGATATACCTTGTATAAGAGATTGTCCTACAAATGCACTAGATCATAAATATCTAGGGCAAAAAGATGGAATTTATAAAACAAAAATGGGTATAGCTATAATTGATAGTGCAAGTTGTGTTGCCTATTGGGGAATTCAATGCGATGCTTGTTATAGAGCTTGTCCTTTAATAGATAAGGCATTAAAGCTTGAAACAAAACGCAATGAAAGAACAGCAAAGCATGCATTCTTACTGCCTGTGGTAGATCATGAAGTATGTGTAGGGTGTGGGATTTGTGAAAAAGCCTGCATAACACAAAAAGCTGCTATTAGAGTGTTGCCTAGAGAATTTGTTTTAGGAAAAGTTGGGGATAATTACATCAAAGGTTGGGATGAAAAAGATGAAAAACGTTTGCAAGATGTAAACACAGATAAAAATTTCAATAAAAACAAGGCTAAAGATTATCTTAATGATGGAGAATTGCTATGAAATATCTTATTTTAAGAAGAATAGTGCAATTGTCTATTTTAACTTTTTTTTCTTTTGGTGTATTTAATTTTATATTAAAAGGAAATTTAAGCTCTTCGGTTTTATTTTCTTCTGTACCGCTAAGCGATCCTTTTGCATTTATTCAACTTGTTTTAGCAAGTTTGCAAGTAGATTTAGTGGCTTTAAGTGGTGCTTTGATAGTATTTTTATTTTATGCTATTTTTACTGGAAGAGCGTTTTGTGCTTGGGTTTGTCCTGTAAATATCATTACCGATTTTGCTTATTTTGTTAGAAATAAATTAGGCTTTAATCAAGCAAGAGTTTTTAATGTAAATAAAAATTTGCGTTATTATATTCTAGCTTTTGTTTTAGTTTTTTCTTTTCTTTTTTCCTTTCCTGTTTTTGAGGAATTTTCTTACATAGGAATAATCCAAAGGGGGGTTATTTTTGGTGGTATTTCTTGGCTTTTTGTAGCTTTGATTATTTTTTGTATAGATACATTTTTTAGTCCAAGATTTACTTGTTCGCATTTTTGTCCTTTAGGGGCTTTTTGGGCCTTAAGTTCGCATTTTTCATTACTAAAAGTAAGATATAACTTACAAAAATGCACTAAGTGTTATAAATGCCTTGGAGTGTGTCCTGAAAAGCAAGTACTTTGGATGATAGGTAAAGAAAATCAAGATGTAAAATCAGGTGAGTGTATAAGATGTGGAAAATGTATTGATGTTTGCGGTGATGATGCTTTAGGTTTTAGTATAATAAATTTAAGGAGAGAAAATGAAAAATAAAATCTTTTTATCCTTAGCAGCAGCTGTTTTAATAAGTGCTTGTGGGCTTGCTGTTAAAAGTGTTGATTCAAAAGATATAGGTTTAAGAAAAACAAGCTTAGAAAGTGAAAATGTAGAGTTATTGGATGCAAAATATTCTCAAGCTTTAGCTGGTGAATCTGTTTTAATTGAGAGATCCTTTGAAAATGCTCCACCGTTGATTTCGCATACTTTAGAGGATATGCTTCCAATTACTAAAGATAATAATATTTGTTTAAGTTGTCATGATAAAGCAGTGGCAAAAGATTTAGCTGCAACATCACTTCCAAGTAGCCATTATTTTGATTTGAGAAAAAATAAATCAACTAAAGATATGGTAAGTGATGCTAGATTTAATTGCACACAATGTCATGTGCCACAAAGTGATGCAAAACCTTTAGTAGGAAATAGCTTTGAAGCTAAATTTAAAAGCGAGGAATCAAAGAAAAAATCTAATCTTTTAGATGTTTTAAATGAGGGTGTAAAATAAAATTATGAAAAAAATATTTTTAATCTTACTGGTGAGTGTATACGTATTTAGCTATGAGCTTAAACTTGATTCAAATTTAAATGCTTTAAAACTTGTTGATGATAGTTTGTTTATAGGGCTTGATAATGGAGAAATAAATCAATATTTCATTAAAGATAAAAAAATGCAAAAAATCACTCAGCTAGATAAGATTAAAAATTTTTATGAAGAAAATCTTAGCCCTAGAATTTATAGTATTGATTACTTAAATGGGGCTATTTTGATTTTAAGTGAAGGTGATTTTGGAAGCAAAAAATTACATGTTTACAAAAATAAACAACTTTTAAGCTATGATTTAACTAATGATGGAGTGAAAAAAGCTTTGTTTTTAGATGATAATACTATTTTATTAGCCTTGCTAGGTTCTAATATAGAGCTTTTTGATCTAAAAACAAAAAGTGTTGTAAAAAATTTTACTTTTTCTAGTTCAAGCTTAAGTGATGTGGTTTTAAATGAAACAAAAACTCAATTAGTGGCAGGTTTTGAAAGTGGCGAAATAATACTTTTTGATGTGAAAAGATGGCAAAAAATAAAAAGTTATAAGAGTATTCATAAGGATAATATTTATCAACTTGATTTTAAAAACACAATTATTGCAAGCTGTAGCACTGATAGAAAATTAGGTATAGTGCAAAATGACCAAGAAAAAAATATAGAAAGAGATTTTTTGATTTATACTTGTGCTTTAAATAAAGATGGCTCAATAGCAGTTTTTGGAGATAATGAAAAAAATATCATAGAACTTATAGATACTAAAAGCTTAAAAACAATAAAAAAATTCCAAAATAAAGATTTTTTGCTAGAATATCTTATATTTTTAAACGAGCATGAGTTTATTAGTGCAGGTTATGAAAACAAAATTATATTTTGGAGTATAGATGAATCTTTCTAGTGTGTTGATTTTAACTAAAGAAGAAAAATTAGAAAAACTTAAAAAGCAAATTCAACAAACACCTTGTTGTAGTGTGGAATTAGCTCAGGATGAAAAAATTATAGTAGTAATAGAAAGTGAAAATTTAGATGATGAGTTAAAAGCATATAAACAATTAGAACAACTTGATGGGGTAGTGAGTATTAATATGGTTTTTTCTTATCAGGATTTAGATGAAGAAAGAGAAAAAATACTAAAAGCAAACTTTGAAGCAAAAGTTTTTGATGAGAATTTAAAAAAAGACAATTTAGAATACTATGGTAGTATTTTTAAAAAGTATTAAAATGGTTTTTCTAATTCCTTTGATTGTAGTTATATCTTCTATTTTTATTATTGATTATTTTTATTTTTCTAAAGAAAACGAAACAATTAAAAATCAAAAACAAATAGAGCAAAAAAACACCAATCAAGACAAACAAAAATACCTTGAAAGCATTTTAAATCAAAAATAATTATGCATATACAAATTTCATACAAAAAATTCTTTTGGATTAATATTTTAGTCGTAATTGCCCTTGCTTTAAATTTAAGAGCACCTATAACTTCCATAGGTCCTATGATAGAATATATCCAAGAATATTATAAAATAAATTCAGCCTTAGCGGGTATGTTAACAACTTTACCTTTAATAGCCTTTGGGCTTATATCTTTTTTTGTAGCGTATTTTTCACAAATCAAAGCTTTGTTTTTTGCTTTAATTTTAATTGTTTTTGGAGAATTTATTAGAAGTTATGGAGGAAATATAGGTTTATTTTCTGGTGTTTTTTTAATTGGAGCAGGTATTGCAATAGCTAATGTTTTATTGCCTTCATTTGTAAAAGAAAAATTTGCTAAAAATACTTATAAAATAATGGGCTTATATGGATCGGTCATAGGTTTATCTTCTATTGCTGGCGTGGCTTTGTCACTTCCTTTACTTAAAATTTTTGAAGTACCTCAAGCTATGTTTTTTTGGGTGATTTTAGCTTTGACTGCTTTAGTTTTTTATTTTCCGCATTTGAAAAATAAAAGATTGTTACGCCCTAAAAAGAAAAATATCAATAGAATAAATCTTTTTTTAAATTTAACAGCTTGGAAAGTTACCATTGTAATGGGATTACAAAGTTTTTTATCTTATAGTCTTTTTGCTTGGCTTAGTGTGATGATAAGCGAAAAAGGTTTTGGGATTGACTTTGGTTCTAATATTTTATTATTATCTCAAGTTATAGGTATGCCTGTAGCATTTTTACTACCTATTGCTTTAGGAAAACTTAGAACACACGCTAAGAGTTTTGTTATCGTGCTGTTGGGTTTTTTATATGTCTTAAGTTTTATTTTGGTATTTCTTTGTGATGTAAAATTAGTGTTGTTTTTAACAGCTATTTTTTTGGGCTTTGCTTCTAGTGGGGTTTTTACCATATCTTTATTATTTATTGCTATAAAAAGTTCAAATTCTCTTATAGCAGCAAAACTTTCTGCTATGTCGCAAGGTATAGGATATTTAATAGCAGCTCAAGCACCTTGGATTGTAGGTATGCTTCATGATAATTTTAGAAGTTTTACTTCAGGTTTTATCATGCTTATTATAGTAGCTATAATACTTAATATTTTTGTATTTTTAGCTTATAAAGCTCCTGTGATTAAGTAAAAATTAAAATAAATTAAAGTCTTTTTTGTTAGAATTTTAATATTTTAATTTTTGTGAGTTGAAAATGCGATATACAGTAACAGAGGCTTCTATTTATGAAGCACAAGGCTTAAAAGATGAAGCTTTGGAAATTTATAAAAATATATTAAAACAAGATCCACAAAACAAAAACGCTATTGATGCTATAAGGCGCTTGAGTGGTTTACGTTCTAATCATGAAGATTTAAATTATGATATGCTTGATTTTTTTGTTAATATGAAAAGTGAAGAAGAAATTAATGAATTTAAAAGGTGGTTGATAAAGCTATGAATATAGAAGATTTGGCAAAGATGGCTATTAGTGAAGTTAATTCAGAATTAGACAATAAAAAAAATAAAAATGATGAATTTGCTCCTATGGTAGAGGAGATTACTCAAGAAAAAAACACTCAAGATAAAAAAATTAAAGAAGAAATCAGTAAGGTTGCGCAAGAATTAATCCAAGAATTAGATGATTTAGAAGTAAAAGTTAAAAATGATAAACAAAATGTCGCTATTAAAGTTGAAGCTTTAGAAGAAAAAGAAGAAAGTATTGTTAATAACGAAGAATTTTTCTTAAAAAATCTTAGAGAGCGTATTTTGGTTTTATTTGAAGGTCTGAAAAATACTAAAGATGAACATACAGAAAAAAGATTAGATATGACTATTACTTTTTTAGAGTTTTTGCTTGCAAAGATTGAAGATAGACTTAAAAAATGATTATGATTTTTTAAGTATCAAGAATATACTTAAGCCTTATACACAAAGGGCTTATTTAGTTGGTGGTTGTGTAAGAAATTCTTTTTTAGATTTATCTAGTGATGATTATGATATAGAAATTTATGACATTAACCCTAGACTTTTTGATGAACTTATGCAAAAACTTGGAGCAAATGGAGTAGGAAAAAGTTTTTATGTATATAAATACAAAAAATTTGATTTAGCTCTAGCACGATATGAAAACAAAATTTCTATAGGACATAGGGGTTTTGAAGTTAAAGTTTGTAATAATGAGCAAGAAGGAGCTAAAAGAAGAGATTTTACTATTAATGCATTGATGGTAAATATTTTTGATTTTAAATTTTTAGATTTTTTTAATGGTTTGCAAGATTTACAAGCAAAGATTATAAGACACATTGATGATAAAAGTTTTGTTGAAGATAGTTTAAGGGTACTTCGTGGAATTTCTTTTGCGTGTAGATTTGACTTAATGATTGCAAAAGAAAGTTTAAAATTAATGCAAACTATGGATATAAGTGATTTATCTAAAGAACGTATTAATAATGAACTTTATAAGATTTTTAAAACCTCAAAACTTGATAAGGCATATGAGTATTTTAAAATTTTAAATTTAGAAGAAAAAATATTTTTTCATCAAAGCTGTAATAAAGAATTTGAAAGACTTTTAGAACAAAGTCAAAAAATAATTTGCGATGAGGCTTTGTTTTTGTATTTGTATTTGAATTTTTTTCATATAAATAAAGAGGATTTTTTTAAAAAAACAAAATTAAAAAAAGAACTATTAAAAAAATGTGAACAAGAATTTATTTTAGGTAAAATCGATGATTTTGATTTAGCTAAAATTGCTTTAAAAATGCCACTTTGCAAATGGCTTGGGCTTTGGAGTGATGAACGTATTATGCAAGCTAAAAAACTAAATTTATATAATTATGCTTTTGAAAGTAAAATTAGCGCAAAAGAATTATTTAAAGAAGGGTTTAGTGGAAAAGAGCTTGGAATTGAACTTGAAAAAAGAAAATTACAAGAATTAAAAAACTATATAAAGGAGCAAAAATGAATGAATATATTTTAAAAATTTCATGTAGCGACGAGAAAGGATTAATTTATAGAATTTCAGATGTTATTTTTAAATACAGAATCAACATTATAAAAAATGATGAATTTGTTGGAGAAAATCGTTTTTTCTTTAGAGCACATTTGGAAGGCGAGCTTGATATAAAAGCTTTTAAAGGGACACTTGAAGCCATGCTTCCTGATAATGCTCTAATTGAAATTACACTAAAGAGAAAAAAAGATATTATTGTTTTAGCTACTAAAGAAACTCATTGTTTAGGTGAGTTGCTTATCCGTCAATTTAGTGGAGAATTCAAAGCTAACATTAAAGCAGTAATTGCAAATTATGATGTATTAAAACCTTTGGTAGATAAATTTAATATACCTTTTCATACTATCTTAGCACAAGATTTAAGTAGACAAGAGCATGAAGAAAAACTACTAGAGTGCTTAAAACAATATGAGTTTGATTATATTGTTTTAGCAAAATATATGAGAATATTATCTCCATCTTTTGTGGAGCATTTTGAAGGAAAGATTATTAATATTCACCATTCTTTTTTACCTGCATTTATAGGAGCTAATCCTTATAAGCAAGCTTATGAAAGAGGGGTTAAGATTATAGGTGCAACAGCACATTTTGTAAATAATAATTTAGATGAGGGACCAATTATTACTCAAGATGTTATACCAGTTACTCATGAGTATTCTTGGCAAGCTATGCAACAAGCTGGACGTAATGTTGAAAAAAATGTTTTTTCTAAAGCTTTGGATTTAGTGTTTGATGATAGAATTTTTATACATAAAAACAAAACAATAGTATTTTAATTTTTGATGCCTTTGTGGCATCAAAAATTAGCAAGAATAACAAGTTTTAAACTCATATGCAGTTGGTCTAGCTTCTACAGGCCATACTTGAGTTTCAAATTTCATATGTTGATAATCATCAATAAACACATCACTCATAACAGGCTTTAAAAAAGCATTTTTTCTAATAAGTGCTTCTAAGGATCCCCTTAAAGTATGAGGCAATTGTTCTATGCCTTTTTCTCTAATCTCATCTAAAGTCAAAGCAAATAAATTTTCATCCATAGGGCCAACTGGTATGGTTTTGTTTTTTATACCATCAAGTCCTGCCATTAGCAAGCTTGCAAAAGCTAAATATGGATTAGAAGTGCTATCAGGGAATCTTATTTCAACTCTTGCACTTTTTTCATTAATACCATAAGGTACGCGACAACTTGCAGAACGATTTTGACAAGAATAAGTTAATATACAAGGAGCTTCAAACCCTGGAACTATTCTTTTATAAGAATTTGAACTAGGATTAGTAAATGCTGCAACGCTTCTTGCATTAGCCAAAATTCCACCGATATAATTAATCGCACATTCACTTAGCTTTCCATAGCCTTCTTTATTATAAAATAAATTAACCCCATCTTTCCAAAGACTCATATGTACATGCATACCGCTTCCATTGTCTCCATAGAGTGGTTTTGGCATAAAGGTTGCTGTTTTTCCATTTAAGTGTGCTACCATTTTTACTACATATTTATAAATTTGCACATTATCAGCAGCTTCCACTAAATTTCCAAATTCTACACCAATTTCAGCTTGACCTTGTGCTACTTCATGATGATGCACAAAAGTTTTTAAACCAACTCTTTCTAGGACTTGCACCATTTCAGCTCTAATGTCCACACTAGAATCAATAGGGCTTACCGGAAAATATCCACCTTTATTTCTTGGACGATGTCCGCTATTATAGCTATCTGCAAAATCTTTATTATCATTCCATTCACCTTCTTCGGTATCAACTTCATACTTTGCACAATGAGAAGAATCAACTATTTTTACATTATCAAAAATAAAAAACTCATTTTCAGGTCCAAAATAAGCTGTGTCAGCGATATTGCTTGTACCTAAGTATTGCATAGCTTTTTTTGCAATACTTCTTGGACATTTTTCGTACATTTGCTCTTTGTAAATATCGTATACATCGCAAATTACTATAATAGTGGGATCAGCTGTAAAAGGATCTAAAAATGCACTTTCAACATCAGGTTTTAAAATCATATCTGATTTTTCTATAGGTTGCCAACCGTGTAAAGAGCTTGCATCAAAAGGAATTCCATTTTCAAATGTTTTATCATCAATTGCTTTTATATTGTAAGTAATATGATGCCAAGTGCCTATCATATCAGTAAATCTAAAATCAACAAATATCACTTCATGCTCTTGGCAATAGCTGAAAAACTCATCAATATTATTTACAAATTTACCCATTTCTTCTCCTTTTAATAGGTTTGATTTATTTTTTTAAGATTGTAGTATATTTTTTTTAAATTAAGTTTAAATTAATATTTTTTTTATTATCAAATGTAAAAAAGTTATTTCGTGTATTATTTTAAAGAATTAATTTATAAAATTAATATTGGTTTATATTTTTTTATAATATAATTTAGAATTAGTTTTTATTTTTAAAAAAGGTGTGACAATGACTCAAGAAGAATTAGATGCTTTAATGAATAGCACTGAAGACCTAGATCTTGATTCTGTAGAGGAAAATACAGAAATGAAATCTGAAACAGATTATGAAGACGAGGAAAAAAATCAGCAAATCGTAAATGATATGATTAACGGTGATTATAAAGCAAGAGCAGATATGGCTTGGCCACCACCACCACCTAGTAAAGAGCATAAAGTTGTACACCAACTTGATGATGTTACAAGAGATAGTGAAATTAAAGCTACCGAAATGATGGAAAAGTTAGAAGCTATTAATGATTTTTTTGCAAATTCGGAAAATGAGCTTTGTGTAATTAGTGATGCTTTAAATAAAAATATAGAAATTTTTGAAAAACTGAATACAAGATTTCCTAATGTGGTAAGTTTTAAAGAAGCTATTGAAACAAATAATAATGCTAAAAATATCATAGATGAAATTACAGGTTGTTTGCAAACAGGACAAGATGAGGTTATGATGGCAATGGATGCTATGCAATATCAAGATATTCATCGTCAAAAAATTGAGCGTGTTATTAATGTTATGAGAGCTTTAAGTAGATATATGAGTAGTTTATTTGAAGGTAAAATTGATGATGAAAAGCGTGTTGGATCGGCTGTTCATATTCAAGGAGATTCTACTACTGATGTTGTAAGTAATGATGATATCGAGGCTTTAATTGCTAGTTTAGGAAAAAAATGATTATTCCTGAAATAGTAGCTCCTGCGGGTAATTTTGTAAAATTAAAAATAGCATTAGCATATGGAGCTGATGCTATTTATGCAGGAGTGAGTAATTTTTCACTAAGAGCAAGAACTGCTAGAGATTTTAATTATGAAACTTTTAAAGAAGCTATTGACTATACTCATGCAAGAGAAAAAAAAATTTATGTAACTATCAATGGTTTTCATTTTAGTTCACAAATTGAAGGTTTAAAAAGACATATTTTAAAATTAAAAGAAATGAAACCTGATGCTTTTATAGTAGCTTCTGTGGGTGCTATGCGCTTAGTTAGAGAACTTGCACCTGAAATTAATCTTCATGTATCTACTCAGGCTAATATTTTAAATTATTTAGATGCGCAAGTTTATAAAGATATGGGTGCAAAACGTGTTGTTGTAGCAAGAGAGCTTGGTTTAAAAGATGCAAAAGATTTAAAAAATAATTGTGATATAGAACTTGAAAGTTTTGTACATGGTTCTATGTGTTTTGCATATTCTGGTAGATGCTTAATTTCTTCAGTGCAAAGTGGACGCATGAGTAATCGTGGATCATGTGCGAATGATTGTAGATTTAATTATGAGCTTTATGCAAAAAATCCAGAAACAAATACGCTTTTTAGATTAGAAGAAGATGAAAATGGCACACATGTGTTTAATTCTAAAGATTTAAATTTAAGTTCATATATTCAAAAAATTATGCAAGAAAATTGTATACATGCTTTCAAAATAGAAGGAAGAACAAAAAGTGAGTACTATGTAGCTTTGACTGCAAGAACTTATAAAATGGCAGTGGAAGATGTGTTGCAAAATACTTTTGATGCGGCTAAATATGAAAAAGAAATTTACACTTTAAAACACAGAGGTTTTACAGATGGATATTTAGTTTCAAGAGCTTATGAAAAAACAGATTCTATTAATCATAAGACAAGCATAGAAGAAGGAACTCATCAAGTGCATGCAATGAGTGAAGATGGTGAGTATTTTAAATGTAAAGGTAAAATAGAATTAAATAAAGAATATGAAATTTTGGCTCCAATGGATACTGATATAGAATTAGGGGAAAATAAACTAGGTTTGATTTATGAAAACGATGGTAAGAAATTTATGGTATTTAAACAATTATTAGCTAAAAATAATAAAGAATTTAGTGAAATACACAGTGGTAATGAAAATGAAATTACTTTGCCATTTAAACTTCCAGAATTTAGTTTTTTAAGAAGGAGTGTTGAATGAAATTTGTTTCTGTGTTGATGGGAAGTAAGAGTGATTATGATGTAGTAAAAGAAGCTTTAAAGATTTTTGAAAAATTTGATGTTAAATATGAAGTATTAATTACTTCGGCACATAGAAGTCCTCAAAGAACTCAAGAATATATTAAAAATGCCGAAGATAAAGGCGCTAAAGTGTTTATAGCAGCAGCTGGTATGGCAGCACATCTAGCAGGAGTTGTTGCTGCACATACTACTAAACCTGTTTTAGGTATACCTATGCCAGGGAGTAATTTAGCTAGTATGGACTCTTTGTTTTCTACTGTTCAAATGCCAAGTGGAATTCCTGTAGCAACAGTAGCTATAGGTAAAGCAGGGGCTATTAATGCGGCTTATTTAGCTGTACAAATTTTGGCTATAGAAGATGAAGTTTTAACGCAAAAATTACTAGAAGATAGAAAAAAACAACAAGAAAAACTTATTCAAGATTCTAGTATGATAGAAGTTTTTCTTTAAGGAGCATATATGCAAACTTACTTGGAATTAAAAGAATTTTGTCAATTAGTACATTTATCTGAAGATGTTGTAAAAGGAATGATGGCAAATGGCGCTTTAAATTTCAAAGAAGAAGAGAATAAAATTTATATAGAGGCTAATCAAGGTACTTTTAGCGTAGTGCCTATGAGTTCAAAACAACCTGCTATGGTAAATTCTATGACATTAGCAGGAGAGAGTTTTGTAGAAAAAACAATAGGAACTATTTTAAATTTACATGAAAAAGTGCTTGATGCTAAGGATGAAACTTTAGAGGCTTTAAAGGGTGAAAATAAATTTTTAAAAGATGCTCTTTATTCTATGCAGGAACTTTATGATGAGGATAGAAAGACAATAGAAAATCTTAATGAACAGCTTAAATATGCTCGTAATGAAGTAGAATTTCTAAAAAGAAAATATAAAATGATGTGGAATAAAACAGTAGAATTGTATGCAAATTCACCTGAAAAGCCAGAAGAAATAAAGGAAGAAAAATGACCTTTTCTCAAATGATATTAAATTTACAAGAGTTTTGGCAAAAACAAGGTTGCGCTATTATGCAACCTTATGATTTTCCAGCAGGTGCAGGGACTTTTCATCCAGCAACCTTTTTAAGAAGTTTAGGTAAAAAGCCATGGGCAACCGCTTATGTAGCACCAAGTAGAAGACCAACCGACGGAAGATATGGCGAAAACCCTAATAGATTGGGAGCTTATTATCAATTTCAAGTTTTAATCAAACCAAGTCCTGATAATATCCAAGAATTATATTTAAAAAGTTTAGAAAATTTAGGGTTTGATTTAAAATCGCATGATATTCGTTTTGTTGAAGATAATTGGGAAAGCCCAAGTTTAGGTGCTTGGGGTTTGGGTTGGGAAGTTTGGCTTGATGGTATGGAGGTAACACAATTTACCTACTTTCAGCAAGTTGGTGGTATAAGCGTAGATTTAGTGAGTGCTGAAATCACCTATGGCTTAGAAAGACTTGCAATGTATTTGCAAGATGTAGATAATGTATATGATATTGTTTGGAATGAATTTAATGGTAAAAAAATTACCTATAAAGATGTTCACAAACAAGGTGAGTTTGAGTTTAGTAAATATAATTTTGAAGTAAGTGATGTGAAAACTTTAAATATACAATTTGAAAATGCTTACAATGAATGTAAAAATGCCCTAGAAGCAAAACTTGCTTTGCCTGCTTATGATTATTGTATGTTAGCAGCACATACTTTTAACTTACTTGATGCAAGAGGAGCTATTTCGGTAACCCAAAGACAAGATTTTATGCTTAAAATTAGAGAATTATCTAAAAACTGCGCCTTGGTTTATAAAGAAAGTTTAGATGATAATTAAAGAAATTTATGATTATTTAGATACTATTAGTCCATTTAGCACGCAAAGTTCATGGGATAATAGTGGCTTATTGCTTGGATCTTTTGATCAAGAAGTGAATAAAATTTATCTTGCTCTTGATGTAGATATGCATTTAATCGAAAATGCAAGTGAAAATTCGCTATTTATAGTTCATCATCCTTTGATTTTTAAAGGTTTAAAAAAATTAAGTGGTGTATTTTATCCACAAAACCTTCTTACTAAAATGATACAAAAAAATATAGCTTTAATTGCTATGCATACAAATTTTGACTTAAGCCATTTAAATGCTTATTTTACTAGTGAAATTTTGGGTTTTAAAATTAAAGAGCAAAATGAGTTTTTAATTTATTGTGATGTGGATTTTCAATTAGATATATTAGTCAATCATGTTAAAAAATGCCTAAAACTTGATTATATTAGGGTTGTTAATGCTCATCAGGAAAAGATAAAAACTTTAGCAATTTGTACAGGTAGCGGAGGAGATTTGATCTCTAGTGTTAAAGCAGATTGTTTTTTAAGTGGAGATTTTAAATATCATCAAGCCTTGGAAGGCTATCACAACAAACTTAGTTTGATTGATATGGGACACTATGAAAGCGAATCTTGTTTTAGTGAAATTTTAGCAAAAGATTTGCAAAAATTTCATTTAGAAGTTATAATATCAGTTTCAAAAAATCCATTTCAATATTTTTAAGGAAAATTTCAATGAATAAATACCTAGAACAACTTATAACTTTATCACAAATTGATAAAGAACTTGATGGTTTCACAAATAAAGTAGAAGATGCTACAAAAGATTTAAAAGAAAAGCGTAATTTGCTTGATAAAACTGAAGAGGAAATTGCAGGCTTTGAGAAAGATATCAAAGATATAGAAAATCAAAAAATTCAAAACAGTAACCATATTGCAGAATTTGGTGTGAAAATCAAAGAAATAGCTAAAAAAAGTGCTGCAGTAAAAACTGAAAAAGAAGCAAATGCTTTAAAAATTGAAGAGGACATAGCTAAAGAACAACTTGATGCAGCAAATGAAGAAATAGAAAGATTAGATAAAATTTTAGAAAATAAAGAAAAATTTATACAAGAATTGCAAGCTAAAAGAACTGAACTTGAAAATGAAGTGGATCAAATTGACGCACAAACCAAAGCTGTATTGGTGGATATTGAAAAAGATAGATTGCAAATTTATGATAAAAAAGTAAAGCTAATGAGTGAAACAAATCAAAAAGTTTTAACTTTTTATGAAAAAATTAGAAAATGGGCGGGAAATAGTGCTGTGGTTCCTGTTAAAAAACATGCTTGTTATGGCTGTTTTATGAGAATTTATGATAAAACTTATTTAGCGGTTTTAAAAGGCGATGAAATCATAACTTGTCCACATTGTGGAAGAATTTTATATAAAGAAAGAGAAGAAAATCAAAATTGATTTTTTTTTATTATATTTTTGCTGTGATGATATATATAATCACAGCGCCTTTTTTGTTGGTTTTAAGCTTTTGTAAGGAAAAATATAAAAAATCTTTAAAATCAAGATTTTTTCTTTATAAAAATTTAAAGCAAAAACAAGGTGATATATATTTTCATGCTTGTTCTTTTGGTGAAATTAAAAGTATTGCTTCTTTGATAAAACTTTTTCCAGATTGTAAAATTTCAACCATAACTCAAACTGGCTTTGGTGAAGCTTTGAGATATTCCAAAAAAGTGAATTTTTTTCCATTTGAAATTTTTGTGCCTTTTTGGATGAGACCTTGTAAAGTTTTGGTTATTTTTGAAGCAGAACTTTGGCTTATGCTTGTGTTTATGGCTAAATTTTATAATGCAAAAGTAGTTTTATTAAATGCTAGAATTAGTGATAGATCTTTAAAAAATTACGAGCGTTTTAGTTTTTTTTATCGTTTAGTTTTTAAATACATAGATGTTGTATTTGCACAAAGTCAAAAAGATAAGCAGAGATTAGAAAGTTTAGGTGCTAGAAATGTTATTGCATATAAAAATATTAAAGCAAATATAAGACAAGAGCAGGTAAAAAATTATTCAAAACCTAAAGGTAGGATTATTATATTTGCTAGTACTCATGAAAATGAAGAACAATTATTGCTTAATGAAATTAAACTAGAAGAAAATGATAAATTGATTATTGCTCCAAGACATCCAGAGCGTTTTGGTGAGGTTGAGGGGATTTTAAAAGATTTTTGTCAAAAAAACTACTATAATATGCAAAAATTTTCAGATTTTACTTTAAGTGAAGATAATTTTGCAAATTTTTTCAAGACCAAATGTTTATTATTAGATACTTTGGGGGAGTTGGAAAATTTTTATAAGATTAGTGATGTGGTTTTTTTGTGTGGCTCTTTTATAAACAATATAGGTGGACATAATCCTATAGAAGCAGCTAGATGGAATAATATTATTATTTCAGGGAAATATTATTTTAATCAAGAAAGTTTATATCAAGAAGTTGATGGTTTGTATATTTGTGAGAATGTAAAAGATATAAATAATTTTTTAAAGCAAAAAATATCACAAGCACAGATTAAAGAACAAAGTGATTTAAGTGAAGTTATATTAAGTATAAAAGAAGGTTTAGATGCAAGAAAAAGCTTATAAATTGCTTGCAATGCAAGAAAAAATTTCTAATAACGCAGCAAAAGATTTGATTGACAAAGGCTGTGTTTTTGCTATGGGCAAAAAGGTTGTTATAGCTAGAGCTTTGATGAGTTCTAAAACAAGATTTGTTGTGCAAAAAATAAAAAAAGCAAAAATGCTTTTTGAAGATGATAAAATCATAGCTTTAAATAAGCCTTATGGAGAAATTAGCGAAAACTTAGAGAATGTTTTTGGTGCAAAACTTATTAACAGACTTGATAAAGAAACAAGTGGGGTTTTGCTTTTAAGCAAAGATGAGGAATTTAGATTAAAATGTATTCAAGAATATAAAAAGCAAAATGTTTATAAAAGTTATTTAGCTATTGTTGATGGAGTGATTGCTGAAGAACTTGAAATTTGTGAAAAAATAACTACTATAAAAAATAAATCTGGAGCCTTTAGTAAAATCGATAAATTTGGTTTAGAAGCTCATACTCAAATTGTACCTTTAATGGTAAATGCTAAAAAAACCTTAATAAAAGCGGTCATTAAAACAGGTAGAACGCATCAAATCAGAGTGCATTTAAATCATATAAAACATGGTATTATAGGTGATGAAAAATATGCAAAAATTAGCTCTTCTAGGATGTATTTGCATTCTTATGAAACGCATATTTTTGATTATCAATTTAAAGCCTTGCTTGATGAGAGCTTCAATGCTTATGGTTTTGAAATAAAAAATTTAAATTTTTAAAGGCGTTTAAAGCTAAAAGGGTTTATAATTTAGCTTTTTAAAATTTTAATAAAAGGGAAAATAAAGTGTTTGAGATAGTTAGTGAGTCATTTAAATCCGCAGTTAATAAACTTCGTTTTGTTGATGATGAAAAAGCTTTAAAAAATGCTCTTGACACTTTAAAAAAAGCCCTTTTAAAAGCAGATGTGCATCATAAAGTTACTAAAGAGTTACTTATTTTAGTAGAAAATGATGTAAAAACTAATGGCATAGGCCAAAAACAATTTTTAGACTCAATTAAGAAAAATTTAGAAGAAATTCTTAGTGTTAAAGGTAAAAATCAAGGTTTTGTATTTGCTAGTAAACCACCTACGGTTGTTTTGATGTGTGGTTTGCAAGGTGGTGGTAAAACTACTACTACGGTAAAAATTGCCAATTACTTAAAGCTAAGAAATAAAAAAGTACTAATTGCTGCATGTGACTTGCAAAGATTAGCTGCGGTAGAACAACTAAGACAACTTACCCAAGCTAATGAGCTTGATTTGTTTTTCATAGAAAATGAAAGCAATCCTTTAAATGTAGCTAAACAAGCTTTAGAAAAAGCAAAAAATTCCATGTATGATGTTTTGCTTGTAGATACTGCCGGTCGTTTAGCGATTGATGTAGCTTTGATGAATGAGCTTAAAGAAGTAAAAGCTATTTTAAATCCTGATGAAGTATTTTATGTAGCTGATGCTATGAGTGGTCAAGATGGTGTTAAAACAGCAAGTAGCTTTAATGAAGCTTTAGAAATTACTGGGGTTATTTTAAGTAAATTTGATGCAGATACTAAAGGCGGTGTTGCGCTAGGCATAGCTAAACAAATTGGTGTGCCTTTAAGATTTATTGGTGTTGGTGAGAAAGTAGCTGATTTAGAAGTGTTTATCCCTGATAGAATTGTTAATCGTATCATGGGTGAGGGTGATTTAGCGACTTTGGCTGAAAAAACTGCAGCGATTATTGATGAAAAAGAAGCAAAAAAACTTAATAAGAAAATTAAAAAAGGCGAATTTAATTTTAATGATTTTTTAAATCAAATGGAAAGCGTTAAAAAACTTGGTAGCATGAAATCAATCATTGGTATGATACCTGGCTTATCATCTATGGCAGCAAATATTAAAGATATTGACTTGGATAATTCTAAAGAAATTATTCATATCAAGGCAATGATTTCATCAATGACACCAAAAGAAAGAGAAAATCCTGATTTGCTAAATAATGCAAGAAAGCGTCGTATTGCAGAGGGTGCTGGTTTGTCTCAAATGGAAGTAAATCGCTTTTTAAAACAATTTAGTAATGCAGCTAAGCTGGCAAAGAAATTTTCAAACAAAAAAGGAATGGAAAATTTTATGAATATGTTGCAGCAAGCTAAAAGACCGCAATGATTAAAACTTTTTTATGGATATATGAGTTAAAATATCTATAACAAAATTTTAATTTTTTTAGGAGTATTAAAATGACAGTAATCAGACTTACAAAAATGGGACGTAAAAAAAGACCATTTTATCGTATAGTTGTAACTGATAGCAGAAAAAGACGTGATGGTAGCTGGATAGAAAGCATTGGATATTACAATCCTATGGTTGAGCCTGAAGTGGTAAAATTTGATGCTGAGCGTTTAGCTTATTGGAAAAGCGTAGGTGCTAAATTAAGCGATAGAGTAGCAGCTATTACAAGCAAATAAAAATGGTTGAGAATTTTTTAAGAGAATATGCAAAATTAATTGTTGATTTTCCTGAAAAAGTTGATATACAAAGACAAAATTTAGAAAACAATTTTGCTGAAATTATCATTTATGTCGATCCATCTGATACTGGTAAGTTGATCGGAAAAAATGGAAAATTAATTAACGCGATAAAAACAGTCATTATGGCTTATAAAGTTAAAGATGCAACTTCATATCGTATAACGGTAAAAGCCATTGAAGAATGATTTAGTCCAAGTTGCCAAACTTGGGAAAAGTGTTGGTTTAAAAGGTTATGTAAAATTACATAATCTTAGTGATTTTTATGAGCAGTTTAAAATAGGTGCTAAATTTTTTGATATTAATCAAAAAATTTACACCATAAAAGCTTTTGATAAAACTAGGTCTTTGGTTTTATTTGAAGACTTTGAAAGTGTTGAGATTGCTAAAACATTAACTAATATTATTCTTTTTCAAACTATTGAAGCTACAAAAGAAACTTGTAAGCTAAAAAAAGATGAGTATTTTTATTTTGACATAATTGGATGCAATGTTATTGAGAATGAGCAAAAATTAGGTGTAGTTGAAGACATTTTAGAAAATGGAGCAGGGTTTTTATTTTGTGTAAAATGTGATGAAAAACTGCAGACAAAGACTAAAAACTTTTATATCCCTTATGTTGATAAATATATTCAAAAAATTGATATAGAAAATAAAAAGATATTCACACAATCTGCTTTAGATATTTTAGAAAATTCATGAAGTATACTTTTGTAAGTTTATTCCCGGAGCTTATTGAGCCTTATTTTCAATTTTCGATTTTAGCAAAAGCGAAAGCAAAAGGTATTTTAGAATTTGCTTTTGTTAATCCTAGAAATTTCACTACTAACAGGCATTTAAAGGTAGATGATTATAAAATAGGTGGAGGTGCAGGACTTTTGTTGCAAACTCAGCCTTTGTATGATTGTTTAACACATATAAAAAATCAAGATGCAAATGTACATTTTATTTTTCTTTTGCCTTGTGCTAAGACTTTTAAACAAGTTGATGCTAAAAGATTATGCGAAAAAGATCACATCTGTTTTGTAAGTAGTAGATATGAAGGCTTAGATGAACGTATTGTGGAAGAATTTGCTAATGAAATTTTTTCTATAGGTGATTTTATACTTACAGGCGGAGAGTTGGCGTCTTTAGTAATGAGTGATGCTATAAGTCGCAATATCAAAGGTGTACTTGGTAATAGCGAAAGCTTGAATGAGGAAAGTTTTGAAAACGATTTATTGGAAGCTCCATCATTTTCCAAACCTTTTATTTTTGAAAAGGAAAATAAAAAATTTTATGTACCTTCAGAGTTTTTAAAGGGAAATCACGCTAAAATAACAGCTTTAAAAACTACTTTGGCGTCTTGCAAAACGAAATATTTTCGTCCTGATTTGTATCAAAAGCATGAACGCAAATTTTAAGGAATATCATTATGAAAAATAAATACATTGAGCAATTTGAGCAAAAACAAATTGAAGGTAAAAATGTTCCAGAATTTCGTGCTGGAGATACTTTAAGACTTGCTATTCGCATCAAAGAAGGCGATAAAACAAGAATTCAAAATTTTGAAGGTATTTGTATAGCACGTAGAGGAAATGGTGTAGATGAAACTTTCATCGTACGTAAAATCGGTGCTAATAATGTAGGCGTTGAGAGAATTTTCCCTATTTATAGTGAAAGTTTAGAAAGTATTACAGTGTTAAGAAAAGGACGCGTACGCCGTGCTAGATTATTCTATTTAAGAGATAGAAGAGGTAAGGCTGCTCGTATTAAAGAACTTAAAAAATAAAAGTGAAATTTAGAACTCAAATGTATGAAGTAATTTCTTGGGAGCAAGAAATACAAAAAGGTATAAATATATCTAAAAAAATAGAAAATACTTATGCTAAAGAAATCTGCATAACTATGTCAAAGGATAGCTTTATGAAAGATCATAAAGCACCTTTTGATATTACTATACAAATATTGAAAGGCTCTGTTGATTTTGGGGTTTCAAACCAACAGATTTTACTTAAAACTTTAGATAGTATTAGCTTAAAGGCTAATGAAATTCATAATCTTTTAGCTTTAGAAGATTCTATAATCCGTTTAACATTATACAAACAAGATAATTTTGGACGTATTGAAAATATTTTAAAATCTTAGTTTAAGCCTTATTTTGTATAATTTTAGCTTATCTAAATTAGGAAGTTAAACTATGAAATGGACAAAAAAATCTTGGAGAAATTATAAAATTCAACAACAACCACAGTATCTTGATGAAAATGAATTACAAGAAGTTATTAAGAGGCTAGAAAAATTACCACCACTAGTTTTTGCAGGTGAAGTAGACAAATTAAAAAAATCTCTTGCTAAAGTTACAAATTCACAGGCATTTTTGCTTCAAGGAGGGGATTGTGCGGAGAGTTTTATAAATTTTGGTGCTGATAATATAAGAGATATGTTTAAAGTTATGCTTCAAATGGCTATAGTGTTAACTTTTGCAGGATCTTGTCCTATTGTTAAGGTGGGTCGTGTTGCAGGGCAATTTGCAAAACCAAGAAGTAGTGACTTTGAAGAAGTAGATGGTGTAAAGCTTCCAAGTTATCGTGGGGATATTATCAATGGTTTTGAATTTAATGAAAAATCAAGAATAGCAGATCCCAAAAGAATGCTAGAAGCATATTATCAAAGTGCTACAACTTTGAATTTATTAAGAGCTTTTTCTAGAGGTGGTTTGGCAGATTTAAGAGTGGTGCATAAGTGGAATTTAGGATTTTTAAAAAAGGCAGAACTTGGTAAAAAATATGATGAGCTTAGCGAAAAAATTACTCAAGCTTTGGCTTTTATGCAAGCTTGTGGTATCACAGATACACCAAATCTTTCTCAAACGGCCTTTTATACTTCTCATGAGGCTTTGCTTTTGCCATATGAAGAAGCATTAACAAGAGTAGATAGTTTAAGTGGTGAAATTTATGATTGTTCAGCACATATGCTTTGGATAGGTGAGCGTACTAGAAATGCCGATGAAGCACATGTGCATTTTTTAAGTGGAGTGAAAAATCCACTCGGTGTTAAACTTAGTGCTAATTATGATTTAGATGAAATAAAAAAGTTAGTAAATATTTTAAATCCAAACAATGAAGCAGGAAGACTAAATTTTATCATTCGTATGGGATGTGATAAGATAGCAAATTTTTTACCAAAATTATTTAAAGAATTAAAACAAGAAGGTTTTAATATACTTTATAGCATAGATCCTATGCATGCAAATACAGTTAAATCGGGAAATTTTAAAACAAGAGAATTTGATAAGATTATGCAAGAAGTTCGTACATTTTTTGAAATAGCAATGAGTGAAAAAGTCTATCCAGGTGGAGTACATTTAGAAATGACTGGACAAAATGTAACTGAATGTGTAGGGGGCTCTTTAAATATCACTCAGGAAGAACTTTCTAAACGCTATGAAACACAATGCGATCCAAGATTAAATGCTGATCAAGCTTTAGAATTAGCGTTTTTGATAGCAGATTTAGTGAAAAAGGCAAGGAAATGTTAAAATTTTATGGTATAAAAAACTGCAATAGTGTTAAAAAGGCCATGGATTATTTAAACTCTAAGCAGATTAAATTTGAATTTTTTGATATTAAAAAATTAGATGAAATAACTTTAAATTTTTGGCTTAGCAAAAGAAGTATTTTAGAACTTGTAAATACAGCAGGTATGAGTGCTAGAAAAATAGGATTAAGTAAAGAAAAACTCCAAAGTCTAAGTCAGGATGAGATTAAAGCGATAATTTTGCAAAGTCCAACACTTATAAAACGCCCATTAATCGTAAAAGATGATGAAATTTTTATAGCTAAGGAATATGAGGATTTTTAAAATGCTAGAGTTTTTACTCTAGCATCTAAGGAGTTTCTCGAAATTTTTAGAATTTATATTTAAAACCTACTTGACCACTTACATAAGTTTCATTTTTACCATCTGTTTTACCAGCTAGTATTTGTTTAGCTCCAATACCTGCATTTAAGCTAAATTGTTCATTAATATCTACATTACCACCTACAATGATTTGTCCATAAGTTTTTTTCTTATCATTACTTTTTACACTAGGTAGTGCTACTCCATTTAAACTTGCTACAAAATCATCTCCATTGTTCATTACATATTGTTCTATTTTTGGAGTGATAAATAAATATGATTCTTCACTCATATATTTTCTAAATTCAGTACCTAATTCTAAAGAGATAGAATTGTTGCTAGCGCTATTAACATCCTTTCCAGCAACTCCGCTTTCACTATAATTTGGAGTGTGTGCGTAGTAGTAGTTTGCCCCTGCAAAAGGTTTGATAAATAAAGTGTTATCACTAAAATCAAAAACATATCCCATATTAGCACTTAAACCAAAGAATTTTCTATTAAAATCAGCACTATTTGTTGTGTTAAATCCTCTATTTATAATATCTTGATCTGTAGGAGAAATTTGAGCATAAGCTTTAACATTAACTTCAACTTTTGGACTTATATAGATATTAGAATAAGCACCAAATTGGAAGTTATCTGATTTTTGTGTCAAAAGATTATCTTTTATTTCAGCATTTGCATAAGTAAAATAAGCTCCAATAATAACATCATCATTGACTTTTCTATCCATACCTATAGTAGCTCCATATAAAGCACCGCTATCTCCATCTATGATATTTGCACCACCTATTATATTACCCCAAATGCTGTTTTTATAATTATCTACATAATTTCCTCTATAATCATTTGCAGCAAATCTTATTTGAGATAACTTCATGGCATAATTTCCATAAGGATTATTTAGCATAGCTACACGAGAACCTATAGATATATCATTAGAAACATTGATGGTCGAGTTTATACCTGATGAAGCTTGATTTATATTTGAGATAGATTTAGCTGAATCTTTTATATCATTTGCTACTTGTTCTCCAACTTTGTCAAATTTGATACTACCTATTGCATTAAAATCTTTACCGAGTGCAAGTCCATCTAAAATTTTAGAAACAAAATCTTTATTAGAAACTGAAACACTAGAATCATTTTTAATATAATCGTCGTTAGAAATTTCTCCACTTCCAGCACTGTCAATCATATCTTGAATTTGTTTTACTTGTTCATCAATTTTTGCAATGGCTTCATCTATTTTTTCTTTATTAGCACCTTCATCATCTTTGGCATCTTCTAAATCAATTTTAATTAATTCTAGATATTTTTTATCACTTTCTAAAACCATCTTGTTGTTATTTACATTTTCATTTGCACCACCGCTAATTAAAAGTTTATTATCTTTTGTAGAAAGTTCATAATCAACAAAATCTTTTACATCCATAGCTCTTACAACTTCATAACTAAGTCCTAAGTCTTTGCTACTCATGCCAACAATACTTTCAAAATTTTTACTCATATTTGCACTAGCTTTGTTTGAACTTGTTATATCTTCATTAAATCCTTCGCTTGCACTCATGAAAACATAATTATTTAAAGCTAAATCACCAAAACTTGTTGTTCCTATGGAAAAGTTTGAATTTGTGATATTTGCTTTACCATTTACTTGTATGTGGTTTTGACTTTTATTGCCACCTATGGTAAATAGAGTAGATTGATCTGCTGTAAAATTTCCATTTACTTCAAGAGAACCTTGAAGTCCATGTCCATCAGCGATTAAAATAGCTGAAGATTTTACATCATCTAAAACACCCTCTACAGGATTAGATGAACCTTTTATGCTAAAGTCTCCATTAACTATAGACTTTCCATCTAAGCTTTGAAATATCACATCTGTAGCTTCTGTTTTTTTAGCATTAATGGTATAGTTTGTTACATAATTAGCACCTTCAGAAGTATTTTTAAAAGTAAGATTGTTAGAGCCTAAGTTAATATTTACTCTTGAGAGGTCTTTATATTCATCTTTAGCTATAGCATTAGCTAGGTCTGTGTGGTAAAGATTTAGAGTTAAATCACTATTTGTATGATCTTTTTTTAGGTTGAAATTTCTACCATCGCTAGTTTCAAAATACTGATCCATATTACTATCGTAGATAGTTATCTCTTGTGCTAAGGCAGCACTGCTTAATAAAGCACTAATGCTAACTCCCATTAAAACTTTACTTGTATGATAAGAAAGTTTCATTTGATTGCTCCTTTAATTTTAAATTAAAAAAAAGCATTATACCCCCCCCCATAAATTTAAGTTTAAAGTAAATGAAAACTAAAAAAATATTTAAATTTTTTGTCTTTGGTAGATTTTTTTTATTTTTGTATCTAAATTATAAGCAAATTTAAATAAAGCAGGTACTACTAAAAGCGTAAGTAAGGTAGAGCTAATAAGACCAAATATAATAGCAATGGCCATAGGAGAATTTCCTTCAAAGCCAGAACCCTTTGAAAGTGCTAGTGGAAGCATAGAAAAAATCATTGCAAAAGTAGTCATTAAAATGGCTCTTAAACGACTTTTTCCTGCATAAATTAGTGCTTTTTCTACTTCCATACCCTCATTGCATTTTTTATTAGCTACATCTACTAATAATATAGCATTTTTACCTACCATACCAAAAAGTAAAATAATAGCCACAAGTACAAATAAAGAAAAATGATTTCCTGTGATAAAAATTCCAAAACATGCTCCACCAAAAGCTAAAGGCATACTTATCATGATGATTAAAGGAAGTATTAAGCTTGAGTATAAAGAAGCAAGAATTAGATAAATTAAAATCATTCCTAAAGATATAGAAAATAAAAACCCGCTAATGGTATCATCTAAAAAGTCTAAAAATCCAGAATAAGCAAAAGATAGATTGCTATTTCCTAAAATATAAGCTAAATTGGATTCAAAAATATTTCTTACATCACCTAAAGAAATGTTTTCTATACTTGAAGTTAGTTTTATGCTTGTGGTTTTATTGTGTCTATTGATTAGTGATAGATCTTTTTTGTATGAAAAATTTGCAATGCTAGAAAGCTTTATATTTTCATTGTATTGATTTTTAAGTTCGATTAGCTCAAGACTTGTTGGATTTTTCTTAAAAGTTTCATCAAAACTAAGGATAATTTCATCTTTGAAATTTTTATAGTCCATATTTCCAACGCTTAAATTTCCAAAAGAATAAGCCAAAACATAGGCAAGTTCTTGAGGATTGATACCAAGTTTTGCTGCTTTTTCTTTATTGATAGTGATGGCTATTTCTTCTTTTAAATCTCCTTCATTATCATCTATAGCAACAAAGCCTTCATGTTTTAAAAACACTTCTTTCATTCTATCAATAGCTTCTTTTATCAGTTTTAAATCATCTCCTAAAATTTGAATTTGAACCGGATCTTCAATGCCTGCTCCTTCTATTTTAGGGAGTTCTAAAACTTTTATTTTTAAATCTTTATATGAGTTTAATTTTTCTTGAAAAAGACTTATAAGTTTAGGTTGTCTGAATTTTCTTTCATTTAAAGGTTTTAATTTTACATAAATCTTTGCTTTTTTAATTTCCTTTGCATCACTATATCCTATGAGTAAATATGCATAGGCAACATTTGGATCTTGTTTTATATTTTCATATACTTTTAAACTTTTTGCCTTCATAGCTTCTAAAGATAAGTCGTTTTTGCTTTCTAATAAAACTTGTATTTCGCTATCTTCTTCTATAGGTAGAAAATCTAATCCTATTTTAGGAGCTAAAGAAAAACACAAAATAATTATAACAAGCGTTGATAGGATAAATTTAATCTTATTAGCTAAAACTTTATAAAGTAAATTTTCATAAAAAAGGTCAAGTTTTTTAAACAAGAACTCGCTTTTTTTATAAAATGTGCTTTCGTTAGTGTTTAAAAATCTAGCACTTAAAGTAGGTATTAAAAATACACTTACAAGATAGCTTATAATCACACCAGAAGCAACACTTGTAGCTAAAACATTAAAAAATAAACCAGGAATTGAATTCATATAAGCAATAGGTATAAACACGCACAATAAAACAGCACTAATACTTAAAACACTAAAACCAATTTCTTTAATTCCTTCAAATGAAGCTTGCAATGGAGGGAGACTTTTTGCTTTTTTAGCTATACTTTCAATTATAACAATAGCATCATCAATAAAAATTCCTATACTTAAAGTAAGAGCTATGATAGTTAAGCGGTTGATATCATAACCCAAAAGATTAATAAGAAAAAAACTAGAAATAATCGAAGTTGGTAAAACGATAAAAGCTAAAATAGTTGCACTAATATTTCTTAAAAATACATATACTATTAAAAGTGTTAAAACTACACCAAAAATCATATCAAAAATGACTTGGTTTATGTGTTTTAAGATATTTTGACTTTTATCATAAACTATTTTAATTTCTATATCATTACCTGCTATTGTTTGTAGAGTTTTTAAAGAATTTTTGATATTTTCTATAACTTTTAAAGAGTTATAACCAGAAATTTTATTAAGCTCAAGTAATACTCCATTTTTTTCATTAAGCATTGCAAACTGCTTTTGATCTTCTAAACCATAGCTTATATTTGCTATATCTTTTAAAAATATTCCACTAAAAATACGTATATTTTTTAGCTCTTCTAAATTTTGTGCTTCAAAGTATCCTTTAATAGTAAAATTATCTTTTGAATTTTCAAACTCACCTAAGTATTGTTTAAAATTATGACTTTGAATGATTTTGGCAACATCAAGTGCATTGATATGGTATTTTTGTAAGGCATTAGGTAAGAGTTTGATTTGAACTTGTGGTTTTAAAAAGGCTATGTCATTGATTGTTCCAACACCAGAAATTCTTTGTAAAAAAGGTTTTATATCATTATCTATTTTGCGCATAAGTTTTAAATTATCATTAGAACTTAAAAACAACGATACAACAGAACCTGCATCAGGGGATATTTTTTCTAATGTTGGTTTTGCTGGAAGAGTAATGGTGTTAAGTTTATCTCTAATGTCATTTGCAGCTACTTCTAAATTTTTACCTAATTCAAATTCGATAACTGAAATAGAGAAATTATTATAACTTGTAGAATTGATATTTTTTATCCCTTGTACATCTGAAATTGCATTTTCTATTTCTTTGGTTATTTTTGATTCTATGAATTTTAAATCTCCATTAGTAGTAGTAGTGATTTTAATCAAAGGAATATCTACTTTTGGATAAAGATTAATAGGCATGCTAAAAATAGAAAAAGCACCAAAAATTACTAAAGCGATAAAAAACATCAAAATAGCAATGGGATTGTTGATAGCAAAACGATACAAGATTAATCCTTGGTGATGATTTTTCCTTCTCCAAAAGAACCTGGAGTAAAGCTTAAAGCTTCAACTTCTGCATAAACTTTTCGTGTTTTTATATCTATGCTTGGATAAATAAGTGTGATTTTACCTTGATATTCTTTTTCGTTTGAATCTATTTTATAAATAAAAATATCATCGATTTTTACTTTATCTTTGAATTTTTCATCAAAACTTATAAGTAATTTTACTTTTGGATAAGAAAAAAATTCAAACAAAACATGAGAAATTCCTTTAGCTCCATCTCCTATGTCGATGTATTTTTTAGAAACAATCCCATCATAAGGCGCTTTTAGGGTTTTTTTATCTATCAAGTCTTTATAGTGTTGTATGTTTAAAAAAGCCTTTTGTTGCAAAGTTTGTGCTTTTTGAAATTCAAATAAAATATTTTCATAACTTTGTTTATCTATTACTTCTTGAACTTTTTTAAATTTTTCCAAAGAACTTTTAGCATGCTCTAGTGCAAGAGTGGCAAGTTTGTATTCATTTTGTGCTAATTTTAAAGCTATTTGTTCACTAGAATCTTCAAGCTTAAGTAAAATTTGGTCTTTTTTTACTTTATCATTAACATTAGCATAGATTGCCTTGACTATACCAACGTTTTGCAGGGATAATTTTGATTGATTTTGTGCGAGTACATCAAAACTAGCATAAATTTCTTCAGCTTTTAAAGTAAGTAAAGAAAATAAAAATAAAAATACAAATTTCATTCTAAAACCTTTGTTTTGATATCAATCCCAGCTGTAAAATAATATCTTGCTTTCGTGATTTCATATTCATTTTTAGCTAATTCAAGCTGACTTTGGCTTTTGTATTTTAATTCTAATGCATTTAGATATTCTACATATGAACATAGCCCTGCAATGTATTTTTTTTCTATGGCTTTAAATGCTAGATTAGCTGCATTAAAACTTGCGTTTAATGCTTTTATTTTAACTTTAGAAATTTCAATTTCTTGTAAAAGATTATCTAGTTCTATATCTACTTTTCTTTTGGTTTTTTCAAGCTCTAGCTGGGTGATTTTACTTGTGTATTTTTGAGCTTCTAAGGCTTTTTGGTTAGCACCAAAATCAAAAATTTTCCACTCAAAAGTTATAAAAAAACGATTACTTTGTCCATGTTCTTTTAAAAAATCTTCACTTGTTGTTTTTAATTCATAAGGTAATTTAGGATTATAATTCATATCATAAAAGCTAAAACTATTTTGTAAAAATATTTTTGGAAACAACTCAGCTTTAGCAGAGTCTATTTTTAAATTTTCTAAATTTAATTTTTCTTGCATAAGGGCTATTTCATAGCTTTTGTTTTTTTCTTCACTTGGTTCTTGTAAGACATTTTGAAAAGAAGGTGTAAAATGTGTTTTACTAAGGTTGTAAATTTCATTTTTTAATTCATATAATTTTAATTCATTTTGAGCTAATTCATAAGAACTTAACTCATATTTTGCTCTTATGCTTTCAAGTTCGCTTTGACTAGCAAGTCCAGCTTGATAAAAATTTTCTAAACGTTTGAGTTGATTTTGTAGAGTGATTTCTTTTTGTTTGTAGCTCTTTACAATACTTTCTAAACTAAGGTAATTAAAATACAAAACACTAGCGCTAAGTGCCATGTAATTTGCCATATTTTCTTTTTCAAGATGAGCAAGCTGTTTTAAACTTTGCATACTGGCGATTTTTGCTTCTCTATTACCTCCATCAAAAAGTAAAAATTTAAGCGAAAGTGTACTCATTAGACTTTCTTGAGGTTCTATGATGAAGCGATCTTTGTTTGAGCCAAGATAAGAAACTCCTAAATGCAAACTTGGCAAATAAGCATTTTGAATGCTTTCTTGTTCTAAGATGCTTTTAGAAAATTGAAGCTGTTTTTGTAGGTAACTTTCATTATTTAAACTTAAATCTATAAAGTCTTTTAGGTTGTTAGCTAGTAAAAATAAAGGCAAGAAAAGTAAACATAAAATTTTCATTTTTAAACTTTTTGATTTATTATAAAAAATATAACTTAAAGTAATTATAAAGTTAGAAAATTTTTAAGTAGATTTTTACCATTTTGACTAAGTATAGCTTCGGGGTGAAACTGGACTCCATAAATGTCGTATTTTCTATGTTTTAAAACCATGATGATATTATCTTCACTTTGGGCTAAAATTTCACATTTTTTACCTATATGACTGACATAAAGAGAGTGATATAAACAAATTTTAAAATTTTGTTCAAGATTTTTAAAAAGTGAGTTTGGTTTAAAATTTATAGTTTTTACCTTACCATGAGTTGGATTTGGAAGTTTAGAAATTTTACCACCAAATGCATAAGCTATACATTGATGACCCAAACAAATTCCAAGAATTTTTTTGCTCTTTTTGAAGTATTTTATAGCTTTTAAACTTAGCTTTGATTCTTTTGGAGAATTTGGACCAGGAGAGATTAAAAGATGAGTAAAATCATACTTTTTAAGCTTTTTGGGGTTTTTAAATTTATCGTTTTTGATGATTTTATAAGAAATGTTTAACTCTTTTAAATAAAAGGCTATGGTGTAGGTAAAAGAATCATAATTATCTATAATTAAAACTCTCATAAAAACACCCTTTTTAAGCCTCTTAAAGAATTAATAGCATAAATTTCTTTAGCATTTAAAAGCTCATCTTTAGTGATATCTTTTTCTTTGATGAGTTTGTATTTTAAGAGTGCTTGTCTATAAATACCATTTAGGCAGTTTTTAGCATAAGGAGTAAAATATTCGCTGTTTAAATTTATGATAATGTTGGTTCTTGAACCCTCACAAAGTAAGCCTTGTTCGTTAAAAAAAACTATATCATAACAAATATTTTCTTTCCATAGATGAGAATTTGCTTCATATAAGCTACGCAGGGAAGTTTTATGATGTGTTAAAAGATTTACTTTTAAGACATCTTTACTTATGAGTAGTTTTTTACTTGAATTTTCTTGTATATTGCTAAAATTAAATTCATAAAGACCATTTTTAAAAAGTTGTAATTTAATAGCTTTTTGACCTTTTTGAGTAAAATTACTTTTTATAAAAAAATGCTGATGATTGAAAGCAAAATCATTGAAATTTTGTAAAGACTTAAAATGGATTTTTTTATCTTTACTATTTAGTATATTTTTAAAATCATGTATTAATCTTTGAGTTTCAAAACCAAAAAATTTAGCCGAGTTTAAAATTCTTACTAAATGTTCTTTAAAAAATAAAATAGAATTATTTTTATAATACATTGTTTCAAACAAATAAAAGTTAGGTTCTAAAATTTTGCTTTTTAGCTTTAATTCTTTAAATTCATCTTGCTTTTGCGAGTCCCACACAAGCCCACTTCCCACGCCATATCTTAAAAAACTATCATTATTTTTTTTCTCTAAAGTGCGTATGGCTACACTAAATTTTGCTTTGTTTTTATGGATTAAACCTATAGCCCCGCAATAAATTCCACGATCTCTTTGCTCTAAATTTTGTATAAGTTTGATGGTTTCTATTTTAGGTGCACCTGTGATAGATCCACATGGAAAAAGAGCTTTGAAAATTTTAAAATAATCATTTTTTTGTTTTAATTTACCACTTATTTTTGAAATGAGTTGGTGTAAAGTAGGGTAGGTTTTAACCTCAAAAAGTTCACATTTTAATGAATGTTTTTTGATAAGTTTTGAAATATCATTACGCAGTAAATCAACTATCATCACATTTTCACTAATAGTTTTTTCATCTTGCTTTAAAAAGTTTTTTAATTTTTCATCTTCTTTTGGGTTGTTTGAGCGTTTGATTGTGCCTTTCATGGGTTTTGTGATGATTTTTTTATTTTTGATTTTAAAAAAAAGCTCAGGTGAAAAAGAAGCTAATTCTAAGAATTCGTTTTTTATATAAGCTTTATAAGGGGTGTTTTGTTTAGGGTAAAGGCTTAAAAAACTCTCATATAAACTAAGATTTGATTGTAAGTGTAATTCTTGAGTAAGATTGACTTGATAGCTTTGTCCTTTAGCGATAGCTTGCTTGACTTTATTAAAATTTTCAAAATATTTTTCTTGATTTAACTTTGATAAAAAGCTAGGGTAAAAATCTAGATTTTTTTCTTCATTTATAAACATTTTCCTTGTTTTAAAAGCAAAAAAATATAGAAAAGGCTCTTTGCTTTTATAGTTTTTATCTTCTAAGTATTTATAAAATTCATATTGAATATAACCTAAGAAATAATAATCATTTTTATATTTTTCTATGATTTTAAAAGCTTTCTTGCTTTCATTTTGAGTGTGGGCTTTAAGAGTGAAGGCAAGATCATCATAAAGATATTTTCCAAAGATAGCAGGTGGCATTTGCATCCTTCTTAGGTTAAAAAATACACCCAAATAGGCAAAGAAATAAAGGCAAATACTATACCAAAAGCTACTGAACTCACAGCTAAATTTGTATCAAGCTTAGCTTTCATAATCATAGCTGCCATCATAGTCATGGTTGGCATAGCTGATTCAAGCAAGGCGATGATAGAGCTAGGATTTAAATCAAAATTTAAAAGTTTTAAAAGTGCTAAAAATATCAAAGGGGTAAGTATCATTTTACCAAAAATGACTATTGAAGTAGCTTTATAAGAAGTTGTAATAGAGCTAAAACCTAAGTTTAATCCTATAGCAAATAAAGCTATAGGTGTAGCACTAGATCCAAGCAATCTTAAAGGTTCAAAGATAAATTCAGGAAGTGTGATTAGCTTAAAGCAAATTCCTAAAATCAAAGCGACAAAAGGTGGAAAAGTAAAGACTTTTTTTAGATTTTGTAAAAAACTTACCTTTTGTTCGCTAGCTAAAGAAATAACAAAGGGGGCAAGCAAAGCCACAGGAAGTGAGGTTGCAAGAGCATCATAAAGGATAATTTCTCCTAAAAAATAAGCTTCTTTATAAATTCCACTAATGATAGGTATGCCTACAAATAAAGTATTTCCAAAACTAGAAAGTAAAAAAATACTCACAAGAGTGCTTTTACTAAATTTAAAAAAGAAACCTAAAAATGTACAAAATAAAGCCGAAAAAAGAGCCGAAAATAGACCAATTAAAATGATAACAATTAGAGAAAAATCAAAATTTAGATGATAAGTTCTTTCAAAAATCAAACAAGGTAAAGCAAAAATAATAGCAAAATCTAAAAAAGCGCGTGCTTGTTTTTGTTTTAAAATTTTGATTTTTTTGGCAAAATATCCACCAAAAAGTAAGCAAAATATACTAAATAAAGAGGAGAAAACATACATATCTTACTCTAAAATATTAAGTTAAAAAACTTTTGACTAAATTTTGTATGAGTAAATTCCATCCATCTACTAGCACAAAAATAAGCAGTTTAAAAGGCATGGAAATCATAACAGGCGGTAGCATCATCATACCCATAGACATTAATACAGAGCTTACCACCATATCAATAACTAAAAATGGTAAAAAGAGTAAAAAGCCTATTTCAAAAGCAGTTTTAAGCTCACTTATCATAAAAGCAGGCACTAAAACCGTTAAAGGTACATCATCTATAGTTTTAGGATTTTCTAAATTTCTAATTCTATAAAATAGTGCTAAGTCTTTTTCTCTAGTGTTTTTAAGCATAAAATCTTTAAAAGGTTTAACACCTTTGGCAAAAGCTTCTTCATAGCCTATTTGCTCAGCGATATAGGGTTTTATGCCTTCGTTATATGATTTTGTAGCAACAGGTTCCATAATGAAAAAAGTTAAAATTAAAGCTAAAGTTATTAATATAGTATTTGGTGGCATAGTTTGAGTGCCAAGAGCGGTTCTTAGAAAAGAAAAAACCACTATAAGTCTTAAAAATGAAGTCATTACAAAAATAATAGTTGGAGCAAGAGCTAGTATAGTTAAAACTATAACTATATTTAAGGTTGTTACAAGTTGTTGAGGACTATTTGGGGCACTAAGGCTTAAATTCACAGTTGGTATGGTTGCTTCAGCACCAAAAAGAGTTAAACTTAATAAAAATAAAACTAACAAAACTCTCAAAATTTTTCCTTAGTTAAAATTAGAAGCAATATTTTAGCAATTTTACTCTTAAAAATACAATTTATATGATCGAATTAATATTTCATTTTTAAAATGCTAGAGTTTTTACTCTAGCATCTAAGGAGTTTCTCGAAAATTTTAGAATTTATATTTAAAACCTACTTGACCACTTACATAAGTTTCATTTTTACCATCTGTTTTACCAGCTAGTATTTGTTTAGCTCCAATACCTGCATTTAAGCTAAATTGTTCATTAATATCTACATTACCACCTACAATGATTTGTCCATAAGTTTTTTTCTTATCATTTCCTTTGATGATGAAATTTGAACTTGAGCCAACAAATCCAGCTACAAAATCATCTCCATTATTCATTACATATTGTTCTATTTTTGGAGTGATAAATAAATATGATTCTTCACTCATATATTTTCTAAATTCAGTACCTAATTCTAAAGAGATAGAATTATTTGTCATGCTTTGAACTTCTTTTGCAAACATACCACTTTCTTTGTAGCTTGGAGTGTGTGCGTAGTAGTAATTTATACCAGCAAAAGGTTTGATAAATAATGATGATGAATTTGGATTAAAAATTCTACCAGCATTGGCGCTTAAGCCAAAGAATTTGCTATCAAAATCAGCATTACTAGAATCACTTAGCATTGCTACGCTTTGGTCTGTTGGAGAAATTTGTCCATAAGCTCTTAGGTTGATTTCCCATTGATCATTTGGATTAATCAAAGAATAAATACCAAATTGATAGTTATCTGATTTTTGCTCCATAACACCATCTTTGATAGTTGAATCAGCATAAGTAAAGTAAAAACCAAGTAAAGCATTATCATTGATTTTTCTATCAGCACCTAGTGTAAATCCATATAAAGCACCACTATCTCCATCTATGATATTTGCACCACCAAAAACATTACCCCAAAAGCTATTGTTAAACGAAGAATTTCCATAATAATTATAAACATCACTTGCTAGTGCTGCTATATGGGTTGTGGCAAATTTTTCCACTAAAGCTTTATCTTGATAAGGATTTGAAAGTTTTGCTACCCTTGTTCCAATTGCTAGGTCATTTGCTACGCCTATAGATGAATTAACAGAAGAATTTTGAGCATTATTTACTATAGCTTTTGCACTTGCTTTTGTATTTGTAGTAAGTGTGTTTAGATTTTTTCCTGTGGTATCTAGAGTGAGTGCTGCAACAGCATCATTGCTAAGTTTAGAATCTAAAATACCATTTAGCATATTTACAGCTAAATTTTTATTTTCTAAGCTAATATCTTTCATGTTTTCAACTAAATCACTACCATCAGGTTTTCCGCCATTAGCTTCTATGTCTTTGATTTGTTGTTCTAATTTTTTAATTTGTTCTTGCAGTTCTTTTTCTGCTTGCGCTATGGCTTCAAGCATAGCATCATCGCCAATATATCCTGGTTTTTGGTAGGAATCTTTGTTATATTCTATATCATTTTTTATACCTTCAAAAGTATCTAAAGCTTCGTTTCTAATGTCAATTTCAGATTTTAATATTTTTGATAAATCTCTTACATTTTCATTAGCACCGCCGTTAATTAAAAGACTTTTGCCATCATTAGAAACACTAAGCTTATAATCTGTAAATTGAGCCAAATCAGTATCTTCAAAAAATACATTTTTTGGTAGTAAATTGCTTGTTTCAAGCATGCTTGTTATATCTTTAGTATATAGTGCTGTTACTATGTTTTTATCTATATCTTGGTTAAAATTGCCTGTTGTTTTTATAGCTACATAGTTATTTATACCTAAATTTGAAACACTATTTGTACTTATACCTATAGCTGAATCTTTTATATTTACATCTCCATCTACAGAGATTAAACCACCTTTTTTATTTGCATCATATATACCAATAAAAGAATTATTGACATTTAGATTTCCTTGTATATTCATATAGCCATCTCTTTCGCCATATCCATTCCATACAAACAAACCAGGTCTATCAAGTTCTTCATCATGTATATTATCATTTGTTATAGGTGAGCTACCATTAAGTGTAAGATTTCCTTTTATATTAAAAGCTTTATATGCTTCTAAAGAAGTTTTATCTTTATTTAGAATGATTTCTTTTGCTTCTAAATTAACACTATATAAATCATATTTTGCTTCATTAGTTGAAGTGCTGCCTACATCTATCCAATTATCTCCATCTCCAATAGTTAAAGTACCACTTGTTTTGATATTAAATTCTTTTATAGGTTTATCGTGATTTTCTCCTTTATGATAAGATTGAATATCTGAAGGATCCATTTTTAATTCTATATTTTCTTTAGAATCTAAACTCCAAATTCCATCTTTATAGTTGAAAAAATCAGTAAAATTTCCAAGCTTTATCTCTTGTGCTAAGGCAGCACTGCTTAATAAAGCACTAATGCTAACTCCCATTAAAACTTTACTTGTATGATAAGAAAGTTTCATTTGATTGCTCCTTTAATTTTAAATTAAAAAAGCATTATACCCCCCCCCATAAATTTAAGTTTAAAGTAAATGAAAATCTGTAAAAAATAAACAATGATTGGTAAGAATTTTTACTTTAGCTTGTTAAAATAAGCAATAATTTTTTATAAAGGTGTTTCATGAAAATTTCTGTGCTTATTTTAGCTGCTGGACTTGGTACGCGTATGAAATCACAAAATCCAAAAGTACTTCAAAAAATTTGCTCAAAAGCAATGATTTTACATATTTTAAAACAAGCATATAAAATTAGTGATGATATATGTGTGGTGCTTTCTCATCAAAAAGAAAAGGTTGAACAAGTTGTTTTAGAGCATTTTCCAAACACACGTTTTTTAGAACAAGACTTGCAAAATTTTCCAGGCACTGCAGGAGCTTTAAGGGGTTATGAGAGTAAGCATGAAAAAGTTTTGATTTTATGTGGCGATATGCCTTTAGTTAAAGCAGATGATTTAGAAAAAATAGCTTTAAATGAGAGTGATTTTAATGTGGCGGTTTTTGAAGCAAAAGATCCAAAAAGCTATGGAAGAATAGTTTTAAAAGAAAATAAAATTCAAAAAATAGTAGAAACAAAAGATGCAAATAAAGAAGAACTTGCTATAAATATTTGCAATAGTGGTGTTTATGCTATAAAAGCACAAATTTTAAAAGAAGTATTGCCTTTGATAAAAAATGATAATAAAGCTAAAGAGTATTATTTAACCGATGCGGTTTATTTAGCAAAAGAAAAGGGTTATGAAATCGATGCAGTGTTTGTAAATGAGCAAGATTTTATGGGAGTAAATGATAAAGTAGAGCTTTGCTTGGCTCAAGATCTTATGCAAGAAGCGATTAAAAAAGAATGGATGAAGCAAGGGGTGATTTTTCACATGCCTGCGACGACTTTTATTTCAGATGAGGTTGAGTTTGTAGGCGAGTGTGAAGTATATGAAAATGTGCGTATAGAAGGAAAATCAAAAATCATTAATTCTATCATTAAAAGTTCAAGTGTGATTGAAGATAGTATAGTAGAAAATAGCGATGTAGGGCCTTTAGCGCATTTGCGTCCAAAATGTCAGCTTAAAAATACGCATATAGGAAATTTTGTAGAATGTAAAAATGCTTTATTAAATGGAGTTAAAGCAGGGCATTTGAGTTATTTAGGAGATTGTGAAATAGATGAGGGAACTAATATAGGTTGTGGCACTATCACTTGTAATTATGATGGGGTAAAAAAACATAAAACTAAAATAGGTAAAAATGTTTTTGTGGGTTCAGATACGCAATTTATTGCTCCGGTTGAGATAAAAGATGAGGTAATCATCGCAGCAGGAAGCACAGTGCATAAAAATGTAGAAAAAGGTTCTATGTATATTAGTAGAGCTAATGCTCAGATTGTAGAAAATTACTATTATAAAAAATTAGGCAAAAAATGAAAACTATCTTACTAGCAGTAAGTGGAAGCATAGCTTTTTATAAAGCTTATGAGCTTATTTCTTTATTAAAAAAAGAAGGTTTTAGGGTTAAAGTTTTGCTAAGTCAAGGAGCTTTAAAATTTGGCACTAAGCTTAGCTTTGAAGCTTTAGCGGATGAAATTTTATGTGAAGATAACGAAAGTTGGCAAAATACTAATAATCATATAGCTTTTAGTAAGACTTGTGATTGTGTGCTTTTTGCACCTGCTAGTATAAATTCTATTAATAAACTAAACTATGGTATAGCGGATAATTTATTTATTCAAACTTTAATAGCAGTAGATAAAAATAAACCATTTTTAATTGCACCTGCTGCAAATACAAACATGTATTTACACTTTAGTACTCAAAAATCTTTAAAAAATTTAAAAGAGCAAGGCTATATTATCATTGATCCTATAGTTAAAACTCTAGCTTGTAAAGACGAGGGCTTAGGAGCTTTGGCTGAGCTTGATAGCATTATAAATGCTTTAAAAAGAAGCTTAATGCAAGAAGATTTTTTTAAAGATAAAAGTTTTATTGTAAGCGGTGGTGGAACTAAAGAAAAAATTGATGATGTAAGATGTATTAGTAATTTTTCAAGTGGAAAAATGGCAAAGGCAATTGCTGATGCCTTGTATTTTTTAGGTGCTAAAGTAGTATTAGTTAGCTCAGTGGAGTTTAAAGCACCTTATAAATTAGAAAAATTTGAATCTTCTTTAGAATTAAAAGAAAAATTGCAAAACTACAAAGAATTTGACGCTTTAATTATGGCTGCTGCTGTGAGTGATTTTACTCTTGAGGCTTACAAGGGTAAGATTAAGAAAAATGAGCATTTAAACGGACTTGATTTAAAATTAAAGCTGAATGAAGACATCTTAAAAAATTTAGATTTTAAAGGTAAAAAAATAGGCTTTAAAATGGAATTTGATGAGCAAAATGCTTTAGAAAATGCTAAAAAATCTTTAGCTGATAAAAATTTAGATATGGTGTGTTTAAATGTCTTAAATGAGCAAATGAACTTTGGAAGTGATGAAAATAGCATTTGTTTTATAACTAAAGATAGTATTTCTCAAAGTTCTAAACAAAGTAAAGAAAAACTTGGTTTTATTTTAGCACAAGAATTAAGGAAACTTTGGTGAATATCATCAATTCAACCTTACCTGTAAGAATGCAAATTCTAGAAAAACGCGCATATAATCGCTATGTATTACTTTTAAACACTAAAAAACTTGAAACTAAAAGCATGATAGAACTTGAAGTGGGAGAGGAGTATTTAGCTGAAGTTTATGAAGATAAAGGTGTGATTTCTTTTAAAAATCTTTTGAAAAAGCCTAAAATTAGACTTTTTGAAGAAGGAGTGGGGCTTATAGAAAAACTTTTGCAAGAAGGCGATGAAAAAGCTTGGTATAAAAAATTCATTACCCAAAAACTTATGGAAAGTAAAAGCGCATATGAGTTTGAAATTTATAAGGAAATGTTTTTTGCATTTTTTGAAGGAATTTATCATATACCTTTTGTTTATGATGGAAATAGGGCTTTGTTTGAAGCTAGAAAAAATGGTGATATTTTAGAGGTGTATTTGTATTTTGAAATTTTTGGTGCCTTAAAAATTATCATTGATAATGGTAAAATAACTCGTATACAAACACCTTTTGTTAAAGTAGCACAATTTTTAAATGAGTATTTTAAATTTGAAGTGGTTAAATCACTTAATCCTATGTTTGTTTTTAAAAGATTGATGGATATAAAGGGCTAAAATGAACGAGCTAAAACACCTTGCAGTGGTAATGGATGGCAATAGAAGATGGGCTAGGAAAAATGGACTTTTAGAAAAAATTGGTTATAGTCAAGGTGCTAAAGTAGTTGAAAAAATCATAGAAGTTTGTATAGATGAAAAAATTCAAAACCTAACTCTTTATGCATTTAGTACAGAAAATTGGCAAAGGCCAAAAGAAGAAGTAGAATTTCTTTTTAAATTGCTAAACAAATATCTTGATGAGTCTTTACCTAAATTTATTGCTAATGAAGTTCGTTTTAAAGCTATAGGAAATTTAAGTCTTTTAGATGAATTAACTTTGAAAAAAATACAAAATTTTCAAGAACAAACTAAAAATCATACAAAATTATGTGTAAATTTGGCTATTTCTTATGGCGGTAAGGATGAAATAGTTAGAGCGGTTAAAAAGGTTGTTGAAAAAAACCTTGAAATTAATGAAGCAAATATACAAGCAAATCTTGATTTAAGCGAAGATGTAGATTTATTTTTAAGAGTAGGAAGTGCAAAGCGTATTTCAAATTTTTTATTATGGCAGTCTAGTTATGCAGAAATTTATTTTAGTCAAACCTTATTTCCTGCACTTACTAAAAAAGAAATCGCAAATATAATTACTGAATTTAAAAAACGCAAAAGAACTTTTGGTAAATGATATTTTTCTTTTTACTACTAGGGCTTTGCGTGGGTTCTTTTGTTAATGTTTTAATTTTAAGAACTATTTGTAAGGAAAGTATTATAAGTCCAAGATCAAAATGTCCTAAGTGTCATAAAACTTTAAATTTTTATCATCTCTTCCCTTTGTTTTCTTTTGTATTTTTAAAAGGAAAATGTGCTTTTTGTAAGGAAAAAATTTCTTTAATTTATCCTTTTAATGAGCTTATTTGTGCATGTTTATTTGTGTTTGCATTTTATCTAATTGAAGATATTTTTCAAATTTTAATTTTTGCTTGTATGTTGGCTATATTTTTAGCACTTTCTTGGATGGATTATTATCTAAAAGCAGTGAGTGATCTTTGGCTTTGGATTTTGTTTGTTTTAGCTTTTTGTTTTGATTTTTTGCAAAATGGTTTTAATTTAGAGAATTTTCAAGATAGTTTTTTATTTAGAGTGTGTTTTGGGGCTGGAATGATTTTTTTGCTAAAAAGTGCAATTAATTTTATAAAAAATTTTAAAAAAAGAGATGAAATTTTAGAAAGTTTAGGGGAAGGTGATGTTATAATAATAGCTTTAATTTTTGGAATTTTTGGCTATGAAAAAGGCTTTTTAATTCTATTTATAGCATGTTTTTTAAGTCTTTTAATGTTTATAAAAATAGCTAAGAAAGATTATCAAATGCCTATGATTCCTTTTTTATTTTGTGGAATTTTGATAAATTTAAGTATAGAAAGTATAGTATGAAACTAGTTTATAAATATCTGCTTAATCAGTTTTTAAGCACGATGTTGTCTTTATTTTTTACTTTATTTATTATTGTTTCTATTGTATTTTTTATCCAACTTGCAAAAATTACATCTTATATAGAAATATCTTTTTTTGAGCTTTTAAAATTATATATATATCTTTTACCAAAAACATTGGCATTTACTTTGCCTATATCATTTTTTATTGCTTTGACTTTATCTTTTTATAGATTATCAAGAGAAAATGAAAGTACGGTTTTGTTTGCTTTGGGTTTAGCACCAAAAATGTTAGCAGGTTTTTTTATAAAAATTGCTACTTTAGTTAGTGCTTTTATGCTTGTGGTGGTTTTGGTTTTCATTCCTATTTCTTTTGAGCTTTTTGATAATTTTGTTGATTATAAAAAAATTAGTGCTAAAGTAAGTATAAAAACAGGGGAATTTGGACAACGATACGGAGATTGGCTAGTTTTTATAGATGCTAAAAATTCCGATGAAACTTATAAAAATATTATAATGTATTATCCAAAGAAAAATCCACAAGATAAAGAACGAGTGATTTTAGCTAAAGAGGGAAAGTTGGATACAAATGAGGGAGTAATCACCTTTAAGTTAGATGAGGGAAAAACTTATGAGATTAAAAATGAGGATTGGCATATTGCTAGTTTTAAAAAACTATTAATTAAAAGCAAGCTTTCTTCTAGAGAATTAAATACTAAAAGTTTTTATGATTATTGGTCTGATGTAACAAGCAATAAAGAAAAAGCGAAAGAATTTGTTATTTATGTATTGATTGCTTTATTTCCTTTGGCAAGTGTATTATTTGCATTATCTTTTGGCATAGTAACATATCGTTATGAAAAAGGTTTTGCGTATTTTGGAATTTTTATAGTTATTTTTGCTTATTTTGGTCTTTTGATAAGCTTTTATAATCCGCCATTTGTAGCTGTTGCATTGATATTTTCAATATTTTTTCTTGTTTCAAGCGTTTATTTTAAGATTAAAATTACAAATAAATATTAGATGTTTTTAAAATTAACTTTTTCTTATGATGGGTCTAAATTTCAGGGTTCAGCTACACAACCGCATAAACTTAGCGTGCAAGATACTTTAGCACAAGCTTTATCGCATTTGGGTATTTATGATAAGCCTTTATTTGCTTCAAGGACTGATAAAGGCGTGCATGCATTTAATGCAGTTGCTTGTATAAAAACGGGTGAGTATTTTAAAGATTTTGTGTATTTGAAAAATAAAATTAATCATTTTGCACATCCATTTATTCATATTAAGCGTATTCAAAAAGTTCAAGAAAATTTTCAAGTACGTTTTGATGTACAAAAAAGAGCATATCGTTATATTATAAGTCATGAAAAATATAATCCTTTTTTAGCCTCTTATGTGCATTTTTACCCAGAGATTAATATTAAATTAGCTAAAGAAATAATACATTTATTTGAAGGAGAGCATGATTTTAAACTTTTTCAAAAAGAAGGTTCAGATAATAAAACAAGCATAAGAATGATGTATAAAACTAGAGTTTATACTTATAAAAACTACACTATTTTTTATTTTGAAGCTAATGGTTTTTTAAGATCACAAATTAGAATGATGATGGCAAGTATTTTAAAAGTATTAGAGGGAAAAATGAGCCAAAATGAGCTTTTGGAGCAAATTAATGCTAAAAAGGCTCATTGTAGATTTTTAGCTCCAGCTAGTGGTTTGTATTTGAGTAAGATTTCTTATTATAATAATGCATGATTTTTTTATGTATAAAAAATGAAAAAAGAATGATTAAAGATCCTATGCAAAAAGGTAGTATCTCTACATCTACTCCAAAAATACTCATATTGATAAAGATGCTTAAAGGTATAATAGCATTATTCATTAGAGCTAAAACTCCGCTATCTACCTCAGTGGAGCCTTTATTCCATAAAAAATATCCAAGCCCTGAGGCAACAATACCAAGATAAATTAAGGCTATCCAAGAGCTTAAATTTGATGGTAAATTACTATAGTCTCCGAAAAATAAAAAAGCAGGTAAGGTTATACAAATAGCACCTAGATAAAAATAAACAAAAGCTTCTTTTTGACTTAAATTTGTATTGTTTTCTAATAAAATTTTATAAAAACTTTGTCCAGCGCCAAATACTATATTAGCTCCTTGTATGAGTAAAAATCCATATAAAAAATTAGAATTGATGTTGTCGAATTTAACTACAAAAGCACCAAAGATGCATATCAAAACACTAATAAAATACAAGTATCTAAGATTTTTTGAAAAAAATCCATAAAACAACACAACATAAAAAGGGGTAAAAATGGTAAAAAGAGCCACCTCGCTCACACTTAAATACAAAAAGGAATGATAATAAAATAAATTCATCATTCCAAGTTGCAAAGCCCCAATACCTATGAGTTTTAATTTTAAAAGTAAATTTAATTTAAAATTTAAAAAAGGTAAAAACACCAATAAAGATAAAAAAACTTTTGCAAAAGCAGCAAAAAAACTATCCATTTCTAAAGTAATAAAATGTCCGATTAATGGAAAGGAAAAAGCCCAAATGAAGCTTACTAATAATAGATTAATCATTTAAGCTACCTTCAAGTTGCAATAATTTTATTTTTATATCTAATCCACCATTATAGCCACCCAAGTGATTTTTGGCTACTACTCTGTGACAAGGTATAAAAATTGCAAGTTTATTTTTAGAATTTGCATTTCCCACTGCCCTAAAAGCTTTTGGATGATTAATAAAAATAGCAATTTCTTGATATGTTTTAGTTTGTCCATAAGGAATTTTAGTTAAAGCTTTATATACTTTTTGCTCAAATTCACTTCCGTGGATAGATAAAGGAGTACTGAAAGTAAAAAGTTTTTGACTAAAGTAAAGATCTAATTCTTCCAAAGCTTGCTCTAAGATAGGATGTTTTTGTTTTGTAAAATCAGGTTTTAATGTAGTAAAATCAACATTAACGAGTTTATTTTCATTGCTTTGTAAAAGAATATAAGCAAAATTAGCTTTATAGAAACTTTGATACATATTTTTCCTTGATTTAAAAGGAAGCATTGTATGAATTTTAAATTAATTAATTGTTATTAAAGCAAAAATTTAGTTAAAATAGTAATTTAATTTATATTCAAGGAAAATACTTGAGAATTTTATTACTTAGTTTAATTTTGAGTTTAAATATTCTAGCTTTAGATTATAGTTGTGAGTATGTTAAGGAAAACAAAACAGATTTTTTTAAAGAATTTGAGCCAAAAAATACACAAGATTTTACACAAGTGGATCTAAATTGTGCTTTTTCTTTAAAAAATAACCAAATTACTAAAAGACTATATGAACTTGCTAATGAAATTAGAGGAAGTAATAGTGCTTGTATGGGTGGAGAATATTTTAGCGATTTAAGACAATTTGATTTTAAATTATTAGAAATCGCGCTTGATCCAAGGACCTATCAAAAAACCCTGCAAGATTCTATGGTGCTTGAAGAAAAATTTGTAAAATTAAAAGCTTATTTTAGATTTTGGGCTTATCAGAGCATAGGGAATTTTAAACTTTTTAAAGAATTTTGGAAAGAGTACAATAATGCAATTAATCCTTTAACTAAGTATTTTCAAAATGAGTTTAATTTAGATAAAGCAAGTGCAATTTATTTTGCTAGTAATGCTTTAAATGAATTTTTAAATTGGGCGGTTGGTGAGACTAAAATTTTTAAAGATATTTCAGATTTTGAAAAATTTGTAGCAAATAAAAATAATTCATTAGAACAAATCAAAGAATATATTTATGGTAAAAAAATTAGTAATTTAGAATTAAATAATGGTTTTAAATCTGCTTTATTAAATAATAGAGAAAGTGAAATTGTAAGTGAATTTATAAAATTGGGCGCAAAAATAAATGAAGGTTATGAATCTGCTTTATTTTTTGCGTTAGATAGTATAGAGAATGTTAAGGTTTTACTTGAAAATGAAGCTGTTGTTGATTATAGAAATTCTTTTGGAAAAACACCTTTATTTTACGCAGTGGAATATAACAATTATGAGGTTGCAAAACTTTTACTTGAAAATGGTGCTAATGTAAATCAAAAATATATTAATGATAATGAAAAACTTTCTATTGCTAGTGTGGGAAGTAATGCTCCATATTTTATTACATTATGTGCACTTGAGCACACTTCTAAAAATATTTTTATGCATGGAGCAAATTATGCAGATGTAAAAATGCTTAAATTGCTTATAGATTATAAAGCAAATTACAAAGAAATAGATGACTTAGGTTTTAATGCACTTGATTTTGCTATCATTGCCAAGAAAAAGCAAAATGTTGAATTTTTAAAAAAGCTTGGTTTAAAAGAGAGTGAAAATTTAATGCTATATGAAGAGGAGTAACCGTGAAAACTGCACTAATAACAGGGGTAAGCTCGGGTTTTGGATTAGAGAGTTTAAAAGCTTTAATAGAGCTTGATTATAAAGTTATAGCCATAGCAAGACGCAAAGAAAGATTAGAAAAACTACAAGAGCTTTATGGAAATAAAATTTATCCTATAGCACTTGATGTTAGAGACAAGCAAGCGGTTTTTACAGCAATTAAAAATTTACCTCAAGAGTTTAAAAACATCTCTTTGCTTATTAATAATGCTGGTCTTGCTTTGGGTTTAGACGAATTTGATTCTTTAAATATTGAAGATATAGAAGCAATGGTAGATACTAATATCAAAGGCTTTTTGTATATAGCAAGAGCTACTTTACCTTTGCTTAGAAAAACAAAGAATGCTCATGTGATTAATCTTGGTTCTATTGCAGCTAATGTACCTTATTATGGTGGAAATGTATATTGTGGAACTAAAGCTTTTGTGGCACAATTTTCTAAAGCTTTAAGAACGGATTTGCGTGGAAGTAATATAAAAGTAACCAATATCGCACCAGGACTTTGCAAAACTGAATTTAGCGAGGTTAGATTTAAGGGTGATGTAAAAAAAGCTGATGAAGTTTATGAGAATACTAAATACATTAAGGCTGAAGATATAGCAAAGATCATTACTTTTATTATTAGCTTACCTGAACATATTAATATCAACGAAATAGAACTTATGCCTGTGACTCAAACTTGGGCAGGAACTTTTAGTGAAAAAATATAAAAAAACTCAAGGAAAGATATGAAAATTTTTTATTTACTATTAACTCCTTTATTGTTATTTGCTGATGCACAAGTAAATGCAGAGCTTTTTGGAATTTGGACGCTTTTACCACCTGTAATAGCTATTATTTTAGCTTTTATTACTAAAGATGTAGTACTTTCTTTGTTTATTGGTGCATTAAGCGGTACTTTTATGTTAGGACTTATTGAAAATAGCATTTATCATGCGATTATAGTTTCTTTTACTGGATTTATTTCTAAAGTAGTAAATGCTATGGCAAGTCCAGGAAATGCAGGTATTTTATTACAAGTTTTAACTATAGGCGGAGTTGTGGCACTCATTACCAAAACAGGGGGAACAAAAGCTGTAGCTGTTTGGCTTTCTACTAAGGCCAAGCAAGCAAAAAGTTCGCAATTTGCTACTTGGTGTATGGGGATTTTTATTTTCTTTGATGATTATGCCAACTCATTAATCGTAGGTCCTATCATGCGTCCAGTTACTGATAAATTTAGAGTGAGTCGGGAAAAACTTGCTTTTATTATGGATGCAACCGCAGCACCAATTACTGGTCTTGCTATTATTTCTACTTGGATAGGACTTGAAATTTCGTTGATTCGTAGTGGATATGATCTAATCGATAATGCAACTTTTGCTCATCTTGGCATAGCAAAAGAAGAGGTTAATGCTTTTGAAATTTTTGTACAAACCCTACCTTATAGATTTTATAATCTTTTTATGTTGATTTTTGTTATTTTGACTATTTATACAGGTAGAGAATTTGGACCTATGTTAAAAGCTGAACTTAGAGCTAGAGCAGGTAAGTTTTCTCATGGACATGAGCAAATTGACAATATAGAAGATAAGGTTTTAGAACCAAAAGAGCATATAAAACTACAAGCTTCTAATGCAATCATACCTTTAGGTGTTTTGATCGTTTTTTCATTCATAGGTTTTTATTTTAGTGGTTATAATGCTTTAGATGATGCAAGTATTAAAGCACAAATTGATGTAGCACCACTTAGTTTATTTGCTTTTAGAGAAACTTTTGGAGCAGCTGATGCTTCGGTAGTATTGTTTCAAGCAGCACTTTTAGCTACCATAGTAGCTATTATTTTAGGAATGTATAGAAAAATATTTACTTTAAAAGAAGCAATTGCAATTTGGACTCACGGTTGGAGAACTATGATTATGACAGTGATTATTTTACTTTGTGCATGGTCATTAGCTTCTGTGATTAAAGATCTAGGAACTTCTAAATATTTAATTGATTTATTTTCGGATAAAACACCTATTTACTTGCTTCCTACTGCAATTTTTATTTTTGCTTCTATTATTTCTTTTTCAACGGGAACTAGTTATGGGACTATGGGTATTTTAATGCCTTTAGCTATTCCTTTGGCTATGGCTGTTGGGGTTCATAATGAATTAAGCGGAGTAGAATTGCACCAATATATGATTATTAATATTTCAGGGGTTTTGACAGGAGCTATTTTTGGAGATCATTGCTCGCCAATTTCTGATACAACTATACTTTCATCTATGGGGAGTAAATGTGATCTCTTAGCTCATGTTAGCACTCAAATGCCTTATGCTTTGAGTGTTTGTGCTATTAGTATACTTTGTGGTTATTTACCGGTAGCATTAGGACTTAATGTATGGCTTGGACTTGTTTTTGGTATCTTAGCTATGATAGCTTTACTTTTTGTAGTTGGTAAAAAGGTAGATGTATAAATGCATTTTGAAGAAAAAATTGCTTTAAATAAAGCATTGTTTTCTTCTTTATATGATGGAGAAATTCAGTGTTTTAAATCACCTTTAAAAGCTTATAGAACTAGAGCAGAATTTTCTATATATCATCATGAAAATGGGGAAATTTTTTATGCAATGTTTGAAAATAAGAAAAAAATTCCTATTGAGAAATTTAGTATAGCAGATGAAAAAATTCAAAAATATATGTCTATTTTATTGTGTAATTTAAATGAAAATTTAAAACATAAGCTTTTTGGGGTGGAGTTTTTAGCTACAAAATTAGATTTAAGTATAACTTTGCTTTATCATAAAAATATAGAGCTAATCGCGCAAGATTTACAAGAATTGGCAACAAGATTAAATCTTAAACTCATAGCAAGAAGTAGAGGTAAGAAACTTGTATTTAATGGAGAAATCTTAAGACAGATTTTGAATATTAACACTAAAGAATTTTTATATGAGTTTAATAATGATTGTTTTATCCAACCTAATACCTTTATTAATGAAAAGATGATTGAATGGGTTTTATCTTGTATAGAGAATGATTTTAGACAAGATTTATTAGAGCTTTATTGTGGTTATGGAAATTTTACTATAGCGTTAGCAAGATATTTTGGTAAAGTTTTAGCGACTGAAATTTCCAAAAAAAATATTGAATTTGCTCTAGAAAATTGTGTTTTAAATTCTATTGAAAATATAACTTTTACAAGACTTTCTAGCGAAGAATTAAGTCAAGCTTTAAAAAAAGAAAGAGAATTTAATCGTTTAAAAGGGGTAGATTTAGATAGTTTTAAAATGTCTCACGTTTTGGTTGATCCTCCAAGATCAGGACTTGATTTAAGCGTAGTCGAGTTTATAAAACATTATGAGAATATCATTTATATTTCTTGCAATCCTATTAGCTTAAAAGAAAATCTTGAGATTTTATGTCAAAGTCATAAAATCTCAAGATTTGCCTTTTTTGATCAATTTGTCAATACACCTCACCTTGAATGCGGAGTATATTTAAGAAAAAAAGCTTAGTGTAAGTTTGAATTTATGCAAGCTTTGTTATTATAAAAAAGTTGATTTAGTCAATTAATTTTTATAAAGGATTTTTTATTTTTTTTCAAAAAATTACCTATACAAATAGGAAAATACTCTATAAAATCAATGAAATTTTAGAACCTTTTGGGTTAAAGTCAAGTGATTGGAGAGTTTTTGTATATTTAAATCATCATCAAAATAGCACTTTGGCTCCAATATGTGAGTTTTACCAGATGGATAAGGCTATACTTTCTAGAGTTGTTTCTAAATTAGGAAAACTCGGATATATAGAGTTTTTAAAGGCAAATGATAAAAGAGAAAAAATCATCACTTTAAGTGCTAAAGGCAAAGAAGTTTATTTTGATGCAAACTTTTGTATAAGACAATATGAAAAGGAAATTTTAGGTATATTAAATTCACAAGACCAAGAAAAGCTTTTAAAATTACTTGATTATATTAATAAAAAAATTTAGAAAGGTTTTTTATGGGTCTTAGTAAAAAATATAATTTGTTCAATATTAATTTTTTCTGTATTTTTGGGATAAATTTTGTTATTTGTTTTGTTTTTTATATGAGTACTATTTCTAGTACAGATTATGCTTTAGATGTTTTAAATCTTCAAACTAGCACTGCAGGTCTTATCATGGGAGCTTTTGTTATAGGGGCTTTGCTTTCTAGGCTTTATTTTGGTTCTATTATTGATGATGTTAATATAAAAAAAGTGATTGTGTTTTCACTTTTGTTTTATTTTTTTATTAATTTGATGTATTTGAAATTTTATAATGTTTATTTTTTAATTTTGATTCGTTTTTTAGCTGGAGTTTGTTATGGAATTTGTTCTTGTGCATGTGGAGCAGCTATTGCTAGGATAATACCTAGTAATAAAAGAGGAGTTGGTATAGGGTATTATGCTACAAGCGTTGTTTTGACTTCAGCTTTAGGCCCTTTTTTGGCCATAAAACTTGACTCTATCAATCAATTTTGGCTTAGTTTTTTAATAGCTTGTTTGAGTATTGTTTTTGCTTTGGTTTTATCTATTTTTTTAAAAGTAAGAAGATTTAAAAAACATCATCATATAAAAAGAAAATTTAGCATTTATAATTATTTTGAAAAATCAGTTTTAAATTTGGCCTTAATAACCTTTTTACTCGCATGCCCTTTTGGTGCCATTATAGCTTATATGAGTGCTTATACCCAAAGTTTAAATTTAGCTTTTGCTGGTTCTATGTTTTTTGTAGTGTACGCTGGTTTTTCTATAGTTTTTAGACCGCTTGCTGGTAAAGTATTTGATAAATATGGTGCTAATATTGTGATGATTTTTTCCTTTTTATGTTTTATAGCGTGTTTGCTTTTACTTGCCTTTGCTTTAAACTTTTATATGATTATTTTAGCTGGAGTTTTTTGTGCGCTAGGTTATGCTAATGCTACTTCAAGTGCTCAAGCTTTAGCTATAAAACTTGCTCCTAAAGAAAAAATGGGTTTGGCTAATTCTACGTTTTTTATAGCCTTAGATTTTGGTATAGGGGTGAGTCCTTATTTGCTTGGTATTATAGAGCCAAGTATAGGTTTTGCAAATGTTTATGTTTTTTGTGCGATTTTGGTCGGGATAGCTTTGGTTTTGTATTATATATTGATTATCAAAAAAAATACTTATTAATTTGATTTTAGATACAATATTTTTAAAAAGGAAAAGCGTTGGATACTCATAAAATACTAAATTCTATGAAAAATATTGCCATTATAGGACTTAGTCCTAACCAAGAAAAACCTTCACATTTAGTAAGTAAGTATTTACAAGATTTAGGCTATAAGATTTATCCTATTTATCCTAAAGAGGATTTTATTTTAAATGAAAAGGTTTATAGAAATTTAAAAGAAATTCCTGATGAAATTGATACGGTTGTGATGTTTAGAAAAGCAAGTTTTGCAAATGAAATTTTTGAAGATCTTTTAACTAAAAATATTAAAAATTTTTGGATGCAACTTGGTGTTGTTAATAATGAAATAATGCAAAAATGTCAAAAATATGGTATAAATTGTGTTCAAGATTGTTGTATAAAAATAGAATTACAAAAAGGATAATCATGGTTGAATTAAATAAAATTTATCAAGCAAAACAAAAAATAGCAGATTTTGTGCTAAAAACCCCTTTCGTGCATTCTTCTTTTTTGAGTGAGTTTTTAGAAACAGATGTCTTTTTAAAGTGTGAAAATTTGCAAAAAACAGGTGCTTATAAAATCAGAGGAGCTTATAATACAATAGCTAATTTAACTAAAGAACAAAAACAAGCTGGGGTAATAGCAGCAAGTGCAGGAAATCACGCACAAGGAGTGGCTATCAGTGCTAAAAAATTTGGCATAGAAGCTGTGATTGTTATGCCTGAAGCTACGCCTTTGTTAAAAGTAAGTGCAACTAGAAATTTAGGTGCAAAAGTGATTTTAAAAGGAGATAATTTTGATGAAGCTTATGCTTATGCATTAAATTATGCTAAAGAACACCATTTAAATTTCATTCATCCTTTTGAAAATGAAAGTATTATGGCAGGGCAGGGCACATTAATGCTTGAAATGCTTGATGAGGTAAGTGATTTAGATATGATTTTAGCCCCAGTTGGTGGTGGTGGGTTGATTAGTGGTATTGCTAGTGCTGCAAAACAAATTAATCCTAATATAAAAATAGTAGGAGTAAGTGCAAAAGGAGCTCCTGCAATGTATGAAAGTTTTAAAAATAAAAAAATTATAAATTCTAAGTCTGTTAGGACTATAGCAGATGGTATTGCAGTTCGAGATGTAAATAAAATTAATTTCGATATTATTCTTGAATGTGTTGATGAATTTATCCAGGTAGATGATGAAGAAATAGCTAATGCAGTTTTGTATTTACTTGAAAAACATAAGTTGACAGTTGAAGGTGCTGGAGCATCTGTAGTTGCAGCACTTTTACATAAAAAATTAGATTTAAAAAACCATAAAAAAGTTGGTGCAGTTTTAAGTGGTGGAAATATTGATGTGCAAATGTTAAATATCATCATAGAAAAAGGTTTGTTTAAAGCTTTTAGAAAGATGCTTATTAATGTTACCTTAATTGATAAACCAGGGGCGTTAAGTGCTCTAAGTGATGCTATAAAAGAAGCACAGGCTAATATAGTTAAGATTGATTATGATAGATTTTCTACTAAACTTGAATATGGTGATGCTATGATTTCTATTACTTTGGAGACTAAGGGGAAAGAACATCAAGAGCTTGTAAGAAAAATTCTTTTTGATAAGGGTTTTAATTTTAATGAAATTTTATAAAAAATAAAATATAATATTTTATAAATAAATTATAAGCCAAGGGAAAATATGTTAAAAGAAAAGATTTTAGAGTCAGATACTTTGATAACTTCTAAAACAGATTTAAAAGGTGATATCATTTATGCCAATGCTGATTTTTTAAAATACGCAGGCTATAAGATGGAGGAAATTTTATACAAACCTCACAATATAGTCCGTCACCCTGATATGCCTAGAACGGTTTTTAAGTGTTTATGGGATTATATACAAGAAGGAAAAGAAATTTTTGCTTTTGTAAAAAATAAAACTAAACAAAACGATTATTATTGGGTTTTTACTAATGTCACAGCTTCATTTGATGAGCAGGGTAATATTATAAATTATTATTCAGTAAGAAGAAAACCTAAAAGAGAAGCTATACCTATTATGGAACAAGTTTATAAAATTCTTATAGAAGCTGAGCAAAAAGGTGGAATAAAAGCCGGAGTAGAAGAACTTATTAAAATAGTTAATTCTTATGGTATGAGTTATAATCAGTTGATTTTAGAGCTTCAAAAATGAATTTTGTAAATTTTATTTATAAAATATTGTTATTAAATAAGATAAAATAACTCTTTTTTAATTTTTCAAATTAAGGGGTTATATTATGTCTTTGGAAAAAATTTTAACTTCAGATGTTTTGATAACATCAAAGACAAATTTAAAAGGTGAAATCATCTATGCCAATGAGGATTTTTTGACATATTCTGATTATAAAATTGATGAGATTTTGTATAAACCGCATAGTATTATGCGTCATCCTGATATGCCTAGAACTGTTTTTAAATATTTATGGGACAATATTCAGTTAAAGAAAGAAGTGTTTGCTTTTGTTAAAAATAAAACTAAGTATAATGATTATTATTGGGTTTTTGCAAATGTTACAGCTTCCTGTGATACAAATGGGAATATTTTAGATTATTATTCGGTAAGAAGAAAGCCAAAACCAGAAGCTATTAAGACAATAGAGGAAATTTATAAAATTCTTTTGAGAAAGGAAAAAGATGAAGGTGTTAAATCAGGAATCGAGGAATTAGATAAAATAGTAAAATCTTATGGAATGACTTATAATGAATTAATGATGAAAATTCAAAAATAGAGAAAGGATTTTTTATGAAAAGTATTTTATTTACTGGTATTGCTTTAAGTATATTAGCGTGTGGATGGTCTTTATTTTTTGCAGAGTTTGTTTCTTTGGGCTTGTTTTTGGTTTTATTTTTTTTGTTTATGTATGCTCTTTTTATTTTCAAAAAAGAAGAAGAATTTAGTGATAAGATTTTAAATCTTAGTAGAGAACTAAAAAATGGTAATTTTGATTCAAGGATTATCTATATTAAATGTAGGAATAAAAAATTAAAAGAAATTGCAGATAATCTTAACAACACCATAGATGGTTTGGAAGCTTATTTAAGGGAAATTAACACCTCAATTGCTTGTTCACAAAAAGGAGAGTACTTTAGAAGAGCTATTCCTGAAGGTTTAAAAGGAATTTTTGTTCATAATATTAATTTTATAAATAAAGCTCTTGATGATATAGAAAAAACAGGAAAATCTGTCTTTAAAAATGCTTTATCTAGAGAATTAATGGATTTGAGCTTAAATAGTCAAAATAAAAATTTAAACGATTTATCTTCTTCTTTGAATAAAATTATTAAATTAATGAGAGAAGTTTTTGGTGATATTAAGGTTATTTCAGATACAGCACAAAAAAATGGAAGAGAAATAAACGAATTACAAGAATCTATTTCAACTATGATGCAAGTAGCTGATGAAAGTAAAAATGCAGTAGATACATTTGCTTCTAATGCTCAAAGTATTAATGCTATTGTAGAGGTAATTAGAGATATAGCTGATCAAACCAATCTACTTGCTTTAAATGCAGCTATAGAAGCAGCTCGTGCAGGTGAACATGGAAGAGGTTTCGCGGTTGTTGCTGATGAGGTGCGTCAGCTTGCTGAAAAAACTCAAAAAGCAACAGGAGAGATTACTCTGGCAATTCAAGTGATGAATCAGGAAATTAGTTCTATACAAGAAAATAGTGAAAAAGTCTATGGTATAGCAAATTCTTCAGATGGTAAGATTATGGATTTTAGCAAAGCATTTGGAGAGTTGGAAGACAAAAGTACTCATTTAGGTAAAGAATTTGTCAATTTTGCTTCTGACTTAACATTATCTGCTATGAAGATTGATCATATATTATACAAATCTGATGTTTATTTGACATTAAATGGTTCTCAGGATAAACTGCAAGATTTAGACCCAATTTCCACTTTATGTAAAGATGAAGATGCTAAAAGTATTTTCTGTCCTTTAATTTCTCAAAATGAAATGGATTCTAAGAGCGAAAAAATACAAAATACTGCAAATAAGGCTATAGAAATAGCTAGAAAAGAAAATATAACAAAAGAAGACTATGATTTGATTATAAACGATATACGTGATTTGGAAAAAGAAAGTAAAGTTATTATGGATAAATTAAACTAGAAGCTTAAAAAGCTTCTAGTTCTAAATAAGGGATATTTTTAATACTTCTTGTAGGGTTTTCACTCCAATAATTTTCATATTTTTCACTACTTCTTCAGGAATATCTTTTAAATCTCTATCATAATTTTTATGCGGAATTATAGCTATTTTAATATCGGCTTTATATGCAGCGATTAGTTTTTCTTTTAATCCGCCTATTGGTAAAACATTACCCATTAAATCAATTTCTCCAGTCATTGCAACATCTGATCTTACTTTTTTATCACTAAAAATAGAAGCAATAGCTGTTGTTATAGTGATACCAGCACTTGGTCCATCTTTAGGTGTGGCTCCATCTGGTACATGGATGTGAAGATTGTATTGATTATAGATGCTTTCATCTTCTTTGTAAAAAAGATTCTTTGGTGTTTTAATTTGCCCTTCATCAATTAAATTTTTAACAAGACTTTGGGCAATTTTTGCTGATTCTTTCATCACATCACCTAAGCTTCCTGTAAGAGCTAACTCACCCTTGCCTTTGATTTTGATAGCTTCTATTTTTAATACATCTCCACCCACTGCAGTCCATGCTAAGCCATTTACTTGACCGATTTTGTTTTCTTTTTCGTGCTTTTCAATTTCAAAAACTTTTTTACTTAAAAAGTCTTTTAAATTTTTAGCATTAATCTTGATGTTTTTTGTATTTTCATTCAAAAGAAGTTTTTTGACACATTTTCTACAAACTTCAGCAATTTTTCTTCTTAAATTTCTTACACCAGATTCTCTTGTGTATTCGTTGACCATTAATTCAATGGCTTCATCATTGAAATTAATTTCTTCTTTTTTTAAACCATGTTTTTTGATTTCATCTGGTATGAGATAATTTTTTGCTATTTGAAATTTTTCTTGAGGAGTGTAAGAACTAAGTTCTATAAATTCCATTCTATCTTTTAAAGCTGCAGGGATTAAACTTGCATCATTTGCGGTAGCTATGAATATAATTTTACTCAAGTCAATATTAAAATTTAAATAATAGTCTCTAAATTTTGTATTTTGTTCAGGATCTAAAATTTCAAGTAAAACTGCACTCGGGTCTCCTCTATGATTACGACTTAATTTGTCAATCTCATCAAGCACAATTACAGGATTACTTTGTTTTGCTTCTATGAGTCCTTGTATAATGCGTCCTGGCATTGCTCCTATATAAGTTCTTCTGTGTCCTCTTAATTCATTTACATCTTCTAAGCCACCCAAAGCTATGCGAACTAATTCTCTTTTTAATGCTTTTGCAACTGAATTTGCTAAGGAAGTTTTACCAACACCTGGAGGGCCAACCAAACATAAAATAACTTTAGCACCATCTCTGTCTTTAATTTTACGTTTTTCTAGAAGCTCTTTAACTGCAAAGTATTCTTCAATACGCTCTTTTGGTTTTTCTAAGGCATAATGATCGCTATTAAGTTGCGAAGATACATCTTTTAGATTAAGTTTTTTCTTTGAAGAGTGTTCAAAAGGTATATCCAAAACTGTTTCTATGTAGGTTTGCACCATAGAAGCTTCTGAATTATCTTGGTGAATTCTTTCGTATTTTTGAATTTGTTTTTTGATTTCTTTATATGCTTCTTCATACATAAAAGCTTTTTTCTTTTCTAATTTTTTATTGTATTCTTCTACTTCGCTTTCTTTTTGTATATCGCTTCCAAGTTCTCTTTGGATTTGTTTGAGTTGCTCTTTTAAAAAATATTCCTTATTGACTTTATCAATTTTAGAATGAACTTTGTTTTTTATTTCTTTTTGAATTTTGTTTGCTTCGATTTCTTTGGCTAAATAATCAATTAAATTCAAAAGTTTTGTTTCTAAATTTGTTTCTATAAAAAATTCATAAGCTTGTTGTTTTTTGATTTTAATAGAATTAAGTATTAAATCACAAATTCTACTAGGTTCAACATCTTCTTCTATAGTCCTTAAAAGATCTGGTGGAAAATAGTGACTTACGGTAGATAAAGCTTTAGCTTTTTCTCTTACCACCTCAATGATAGCTTCTTTTTTTGTATTGCAAATTGGTTCTTGATGGATTAAATCAACTAAGGCAAATAAAGGATCGTCTGAGATTTTCTCAACAATCTTAGCTTTAGCATAGCCTTGAAATAAAATTTTAATACGGCCATCAGGTAGTGGAACCTTTCTCATTATAGTCCCTATTACCCCGCAATCATATATATCATCAAAACCACGCCCGCCCTCTATTTTTGATGGTGCTACAAAAATCATACTTTCATTTTGCAAAGCAGTATCTAAGGCTTTGATATTTTGAATATCGTTTAAAAAAATAGGTGTTATCATAAAAGGGTATAAAAAAAGTTCATCTTCTACAAGAATAGGAAGTTTTGTCGGATAGTTTTGAGTATTTTCTAATTTCATTACATTATACCTTCTTCAAATATTTTTCTATACCATGGAAGTTCTGGTTTAATCATATCAATTTTATTAAAATCGGAATTTTCTATTTTTTGCTTATAAATTTCATAGCTTTGCTCTCTATTTTTTTTCTCATATAGTTTAGCTATACTTGTATCAAGATAAAATACAGCAAGATTAAATTTAGTAAGCATAGTATCGATTAAATCGTTGTATTGTACATTGGGATAATTTTGATTATATTCTTTGATTTCTTCTATGGTTTTAAGCATTAAAGTTTGGTTACGATTTGGTACAGCAAAAGAATCAAATTTAGCTTTAATTTTTAAATATCGTATATAAGCTACATTTTTTGAATCGCCAAATTTATTTAAATACTCATCTAAATAAAAATTTGCCATTTCATACTCTTCTTCACTAATGTGAGCTTGTGCTAATATAAGTAAAGTTTGCTCTAATAAAGGATCTGCTATATGTTCAGCTGCCATTGAAGTATAGTGTTTATCAGCTGCTTCGAGATTTTTTTCTTGTAAATCTTTTATAATCTGTTGATACCACTCCATAGAGCTTAGATTGTATAAATCTTCAGCTTTTTTTGAGCTACAAGCTCCTAAAAATAAACCTGCAATAATAAGTGAAAAAATAAAAAGTTTTTTCATGGTGTTACCTTATAAATTTAATAATCTGTAATTATAATGTTTTTATGTTTATGAAAATGTTAATTTTTAAAACTAAAATTATAATCAAAAAATATTAATTAGTGTTTTTAAAGTTGGAACTAAAATTGCTTAATGAGTTGTAATTTCTTAGTCAATAGATTTTAGGAGGCAAAATGAACTTAGAAGTTAAATGTCCTATTTTGGGGTTTGAAGATACCAAAAATATGAACTTTTATAAAATAGATGAAGTTTTTTATAGACTTAAAAGTCTTGACGGTAAAGATTTTTCTTTTGTGCTGATTGATCCTTATATGATTCGTCCTGATTATGATTTTGAAGTGCCTGATTATTATCAAGAATTATTAGCATTAAATGAACAAACTAATTTTGGTGTATTTGTTATTGTAGCTATTAATGAACCATTAGAAGAATCTACGGTAAATTTTTTAGCACCTGTTGTGATGAATTATGATAACAATTCTTTAGTGCAAGTTATTTTAGATACAAGCAAATATCCTAATTATTTTCAGTCTGAGAAGATTTCAGCTTTCATTAAGCAAACAAAATAATGTCTGAAATTTATATTTTAGGAAATGGTGCTATGGCTAGTGCTATAGCTAAAGGTTTAAAAGATAATTATAAAGTAGTTATTGTTGCTAGGGATTTAAAAAAAGCTAGTAGCTTAAATCTAGAAATTTTGTCTTATGAAGAATTTGATATAGAAGACAAAAATGTTATTTTAGCATTTAAACCTTATGCTTTAAATGAAGTGGCTAGCAAATTAAAAGGCAAGGCAAGATGGCTTATTTCAGTTTTAGCAAATACCACTTTTGAGCAACTTCATTGTATTAATGCACAAAATCATATAAAAATTATGCCAAATACAGCAGCTGAATTTAAGGCTTCAACAACTGCGTATTTAATGGAAAATGATTTATTTAAAGATGAAGTTTTATCTTTGCTGAATACTTTTGGAAAAGCCATAAGTTTGCAAAATGAAAAAGAATTTGACGTGGCTATGGTATTAAGTGGTTGTGCCCCCGCATTTTTAGCTTTAGTAGCAGAAAGTCTAGCTAATGCAGGTGTAAAAAATGGTTTGAAAAATGAGCTTAGTTATGAGCTTACTCGTGCAAGTTTTGAAAGTTTTAGTGCTTTGTTTAACCATACACACCCAGCTATTATAAAAGAAAAAATTTGTTCTCCAGCGGGAGTAACTATAAAAGGGATCGAAGCTTTGGAAAAACGAGCTTTACGTGGTACTTTTTTTGAAGCTTTTAATGCAAGTTTAAATAAATGAAGCAAGCTTTTAGTCTCCTAGAGCTTGCTTTTTGTATTGTAATCTTATCTTTTGTTTTTGGTTTTTATTATCTTATATTTGCAAATAAGTCTTTCAATGTTATTCATTTTAATCAAATTCTTTTTAATGAAGAAAAAGAATTGTTCAAAGAAAATCCTTTATATAGAGCAAAAGAAATAAATATAAATGGTTATGATTTTTTGGAATATACTAGCGATGAATTTAAATTTAAATCATTAAAAATAAAGGACTTATCTTATAAAAAGGCTTTTATAGATGAAAAAAGCTTTTAGTTTATTGGAGCTTGTGTTGAGCTTTATTGTTTTAGGTGTTTTAGTTGTTATTTTGAGTAATCCTGTAATATATCTTTATAATCACAGTTTTAAAATTAAAAAATCTAATGAAGTGTTTTTTAATCTAAATCAAACTTTACTTAGTATGGAAAAAATTTATCATTCTTGTTTAAATGTGACATTGACAAGTAACTCTTTTGAGTGTTATATGAGTGCAAATGATGATATTTTTTATGATTTTTCGTTAAAGGAATTTAACTTTAGTGGTGTTATTCTAGATAATAATGAAAGTTTTTTTAGTCCTAAAAGTAATTTACATTTCATAGAAAATGGAATTTCTAAGGGAATTTTTAGTAATTACAAAGATATGCACAGCGAAAAAAAATTAAAAATATATACTAGTGATTATATGTATATTTATGATATAAAAAAATCAAAAGTTCACAAAGTGCTAATTAGTGATAGAGAGAAAATTCATTTTTTTGATGAGAAATTTAGTGGATTTTATACTGTTTTATATGCTTATGTTAAGGTGTATTTAGAAAATGAAAATATTTATATACAAATAGATGGTTTAAATCATAATAAACGATCTTTTTTATTAGCTCAAAATATGTCAAAGCTTATTTTCAAGCAAGATGATAAGGCACTAAAAGTTTCAATATGTGATAAAAATCAAAACGAATGTTTATCTAAGTGGATGTTTTTATGAAAAAATCTTTTGCTATGATTTATACAATATTTTTTATTTTATTTATTTCTTTTGTATTGATATTTATAGTGAAAATTGCTTCATATTCTCCAAGAATTATAAAAGATTTAGCTCTTTATACCCAAGGAAAAATTTTACTTCATGATACCAAAGAGCTTTCTAAATATTTTTTATATCAAGCTTTTTTAGAAGATAAAGAATGTTTAAATGAATATAATTTTGAATATAATAGTATAAAAATACGAATAGATTATGCTTATCCTTTGGGTGAATGTAAAAATTATAAATTAGTAGCAAATTATGCTAATGTAAAAAGTATTGTAGCGGTAAATATTAGTGTGTTACTGAATAGTGACAAAGCAGTAAATGAAGAAGTATTCCTACAAAAGAGTTTTTTTATTTATCCTAAAGTAGATTGAATATAGGTTTGAATTCCAATAGCTATCATTTTTACCCCCATGGCCATAATGAAAACTAAAGCAATACGTGAAAAAACATAGAGCACAAGTTTTCCTATAACTTTCTCAATAGTGGCTGAAAAGTGAAATAAAGCAAAAATAAAAGCAAAAGTAAGCAATACAGAAGCTATAGCTATAGCTAAATTTTGATCTTCTGAAATAACCACTATAGTAGAAAGCGTTCCAGGTCCTACTAGCATAGGAAATGCCATAGGTACTATACTTTTTTTCAATAATTCTTTATGATCTAGTCCTTGATAATGTTGAAATTGACTGCTTGATGGGGTAAAAAGTAGGTTTTTTGTACTCATAATGATTAAAATCAAACCACCTGCAACTCTTAAATCATTAATATCTATTTTAAATAAATATTTCATGATAAATGGTCCTGAAAGTAAAAAAACTAAAACAATACAAAATGCGGTATAAATGATATTTCTAAAAAGTTTTTTTCTTGTATCAGCATCTAAGCCTTCGGTCATTGCGAGAAATTGAGGAAGGTTTCCAAATGGATTTAAAACTGCTATAATAGCAACAGATGCAAGTAAAATAACATAAATTTCAGATTCTATATCTGAAAACATAAAACAACCTTTTATTTTCCCAAGCCAAAAAGCTTGGGATTGATTTAATTATAGTCCTTCGAAAGGATTAGTAACAACTTCTTTTCTATCTACGATATAAGGAATAAGTGCTACATGTCTTGCACGTTTAATAGCAACTTCAACCATCTCTTGATGTTTTTTGCTAGTGCCTGTTAAACGGCGTGGCATAATTTTAAATCTTTCTGATAAAGCATGTTTTAATAATGCTGTATCTTTATAGTCAATAAAATCAACTTTAGCTTCGGTGTATTTGCAATATTTGCGTGAGTATTTTCTTTTTTCTGCCATGATTTTTTCCTTTAAAATGGTAATTCTGTGTCATCATCATATTTATCAATGTCAATTTCCTTCATAGGGGGTTCTTTTTGAGGATTTTGATAAGTATTAGATGGATTTGCTTTAGTTTGTACTTGAGCATAAGGATCAAAACTTTGCTGTTGGTTAAAATTTTGATTATAGCTATAATTTTGATTATCAAAGTTGCTTTGTTGGTTATTTTGTATAGCTGAACCTAGCATTTCTAAATTTTCAACCTGAATGCTATGTTTTGATCTGTTTTGTCCATTTTGATCACTCCATTGCTCAAATCTTAAACGACCTTCAATTAAAACTTTACTACCTTTATTAAGGTATTGGTTAGCAATCTCTGCTGTTCTGCCAAAAAAACTAATGTCGATAAAGCAGGTTTCTTCTCTTTTTTCTCCTGTATTTGTGCTAAATCTTCTTGTAACAGCTATAGCAGAAGAACCTATTGCACTGCCTGATGGAGCATAGCGCATCTCTATATCCCTTGTAAGATTACCTACTAAAACGACCTTATTAAACATTATTAGCCTTCTGTGCTTTCGCTAGCTTTGATTTCTTTTTTATTTTGTTTGATACCTTTACTTAGTTTTTCCCAAGCCACGATTTCTTTTTTGTTTTCATATTTTACGATTAAAAATCTAATTACTTCTTCAGTGATTCTTAATACCCTTTCAAGCTCTGCAATTAAATTTGTAGGAGCTTTGAAATAAATCACAAAATAAGTTCCTCTTTCGTATTTTTTAATTTTATACGCAAGTTTTCTTGTTCCCATTGGAACTACACTTTCAATTTCTGCGCCATTCTTTGTAAGGACTTCTTTTACGAATTCCAACTTAGCACTTACTTCTTCTTCTGTAAGTGTTGGTTTTAATATGAATAAAACTTCATAATGTCTCATTTAATTTCTCCTTGTGGATATAAAGCCTAAAATTTTAGGCAAGGATTTTGCATAATAAAATGCAAATTTAATTTTATCATAAGTTTTCTTAATTTAACTTTTTAATATAGAGCTAAGTTGTAAAAGCGTAGCAATTAAAATTTCTTTTTTTTCTATTTTAGAGTTCTTTTTTAATTCATATTCACAATTACAAAGTGTTAAAAAGATATTTTTATATTGTGATATTTTGACTACAAGGGCTTGTTTTTGAAGATTTTGTGCTATGGAAATAGGCGGAGTATAGCCTAAAATTTCTTTTAAATCTAAATTTCCATAAATTTTAACATGCAATGCAACTTTAAAAAGTCTAAAAAAATTTGCATACAAAGCATTAATTAATGCTATTTCGTTATAATTTTCTAAAATATTTTCAAGCTCATTTCTTAGATCTTTTTTTTGCATAAGTTTATCAAAAAAGCTTTCAAAACTAATAGTGCTTAAACTATAGCAATGTTCTTGAATAATTTTTTCATCAATATTTAAACCACTAAATTTGTTTAATTCATTAGCTGCTAAATATAAATTTTCATTAAAATTATAAAAAAGAGCATAAAGAGCATTTTGGGTAATGTTGATATTTAATTCTTTGGCTTTTAAGGCTAATAGCTCTATACCCTCTTTGGCAGAATTTACTTTGTAGAATCTACAAAAATTATTATCAAAAATTTTTTCAGCCTCGCTTTGTTTGGAGTTTTCATCATAAATTTCAAGTATAAAATAATTATCCTGCGAATTTTGGCAAAGTTGGATAAGTTGTTTGAGTTCCTTGCCTAGAATTTTCTTTTGTGTTTTTATTTCTAGCAGCTTTCTTTCGCTAAATAATGAAGCACTAGATAAATAATCATAGGCTTGCTTAAAATCATACTCTTCAAAATAAAATCTTAAACTTTCATCAAAAGAGTACTTGTTTTTAATAAATTTAGCATAAAGTTCTATTTGAAAATTATCTACCCCATAAAGCAAGAAAAAATTAGGAAAATTATTACTATTAAGCAAGCTTTGGAGTTGATTTTTATACATTTTGATTTCTTTCTAAACTAAAATGCTTAGTGATTTTACCAAAAATTTTAGCACCAACAATATCTACTTCGGTAATTTCTACTTCTACATTTTCTAATAAATTCGCGTTTGAGCCTATGATGGTAATCAAAGCTCCTTTAATTTCATCATTTAATTTTACTTGTAATGAGCTTTGATTTTCAATTACCAAAGCTTTAAATCTTTTTCCTACATTTTCTTTCGCCCATCTTGCAAATTTTCTATCCATAAAATGCCATGCAACTTTATCTGCTTCTCTTTCTAATAAGCTTAATTCCTCACAAGTGTTTTGTATATTTAAAAGCAAATAATTAAACATTTTTTCATCATTGTTGATTTTAGCTTTTAAAAGTCTATGTAAAATAAGATCAGAATATCTTCTAATAGGGCTTGTAAAATGGGTATATTTATCAAAACCTAAACCAAAATGTCCTGCATTTTCACTAGAATATTCTGCCTTTTTTTGCGCTTTGATGATGAGTTTATCAACTTCTTCTCTTATATTTAGCTCATTTGCTAAGATTTGAATATCTTTGAATAGTTCTATGATATTGTTTTTAGGATTAATATCTATACTAAGTGTTGAAAGATCAGCTAGCAATTGATCTATTTTTTTATAATCAGGACTTAAGTGATTTCTAAAAACTCCTATATTAATGAGTTTTGCTGCGGCTTTATTAGCTAAAAGCATACAATCTTCAATTAAATTATGCGAAGCAGTGTCATTTTCGAGACGTGTTTTTATGAGTTTATTATTTTTATCTAAAGTCATTCTAAGTTCTTGAGTTTTAAATTCACATGCGTTTTTCAGACGTTTTTTACGTAAATTTTGAGTGATTTTAAAAACTTCATAAAGCCAATTAATTACACCTAAATCTTCGTGTGTTTGTAAATACTCATCAACTTCATCGTAATTAAAACGGCGTTTTGAGTTAATAATAGCCTCAAAAAGCTCTTCTTTAATCACTTCGTTGTTTTGATCTAAACTTATTTTAAAACAAAATGCTAATCTATCTTCGTTAGGTTTTAGTGAACAAATATTTTCACTCAAAGATCTTGGTAGCATAGGTATAGCAATATGAGGAAAATAAATCGAAAAACCCCTTGATCTTGCTTCTTTATCAATAGCACTATAAGCATGCACATAAGCACTCACATCAGCTATAGCTATATAAATAGCATGTTCATTTTTATCATAATAAATCGCATCATCAAAGTCTTTTGCATCAATTGGATCAATGGTGCAAAAATTTAAATTTCTAAGATCTTTTCTTGAAGGATACATGCTTGCATCAACTTCATTTCCATAAGCTCTTGCTTCATTTTCACATAGATTATCAAAAATTGCATTTTTATTAAAAAGTGCTAAAGAAATTTTTTCATCTACAAAATCATCATCAATATGTCCTATCACTTCGGTAATGTTGTTATCATGATTTTCTATTTTTAAAATAGTTCCTAATGGTAAAACTTTTAAGGATTTTTGAGAGGCTTTTAAAGCACAAGTGAGTCCTGTTTGAATATTTATCCCAAGGATTGCTTCGCCGTATTTTTTAGTCATAACTAAAGAAGTTTTATGAGCACGTTTAAGTATTAAAGCAACTTTAGCACTCGGACGCTTTTTTTTAATAGGGAGTAGTTTTGCTACAACTATATCAGCATAGTTTGCTCCTTTTAAATTTTTATTTTCTATGAGCAAATCACGCTTAAAAGCATCATCAAAACTTTCTAAAAATCCTGTTCCATTAGCTGAAATGTCAATCTTGCCAAAAGTAAAACCATTTTTTAAGTAGTATTTATTTTTATAAAATTTAATAATATCACAGGTTAATAACTCTCTGATGAGTTGCTTATTTTTATTGGTAATTTCACTAGCATTTAGACCATAGCTTAGTTGATTAAATAATTCTTTCATAAAACTCTTTATAGTATTTTTTCAAAACTTAAATTTTATCATAAAAGGATTAAATTTATATTTTTTAGTTATAATCTTTACTTTAATTTTAATTTTTAGGAGTACATAATGGCTGTGTCAATTTATTATGATAAAGATTGTGATATAAATTTAATAAAATCAAAAAAAGTAGCTATTATAGGTTTTGGCTCTCAAGGTCATGCTCATGCTATGAATTTAAGAGATAGCGGTGTGGAGGTGATTATAGGTTTAAAAGAGGGTGGGCAAAGTTGGGCAAAAGCTCAAAAAGCCAATTTTATAGTAAAAAGCGTAAAAGAAGCTACTAAAGAAGCGGATTTGATTATGATTTTAGCTCCTGATGAAATTCAAAGTGAAATTTTTAATGAAGAAATTAAACCTGAACTAAAAGCAGGTAAAACTTTGGCATTTGCACATGGTTTTAATATCCACTACGGACAAATCGTTGTTCCAGCAGGTATAGATGTGATCATGATAGCCCCTAAAGCTCCAGGACATACTGTAAGAAATGAATTTAGTATAGGTGGGGGTACTCCTTGTTTGATTGCTATCCATCAAGATGAAAGTAAAAATGCTAAAGCTTTGGCTTTAAGTTATGCTAGTGCTATAGGCGGTGGTAGAACAGGCATTATAGAAACGACTTTTAAGGCTGAAACAGAAACAGATTTATTTGGCGAGCAAGCAGTACTTTGTGGGGGGCTTAGTGCTTTAATTCAAGCTGGTTTTGAAACCTTAGTTGAAGCAGGGTATGAGCCAGAAATGGCATATTTTGAGTGTTTGCATGAGATGAAGTTGATTGTAGATTTGATTTATCAAGGTGGTATTGCTGATATGAGATATTCTGTTTCTAATACTGCTGAATATGGAGATTATATCACAGGACCTAAAATCATTACTAAAGAAACTAAAGAAGCAATGAAAGGTGTTTTAAAAGACATACAAAATGGAAGTTTTGCTAAAGATTTTATATTAGAAAGAAGAGCAAATTTTGCAAGAATGCACGCAGAGCGTAAATTAATGAATGATTCTTTGATAGAAAAAACAGGATGTGAGCTTCGTGCCATGATGCCTTGGATTAGTGCTAAAAAATTAGTTGATAAAGACAAAAACTAATTTGAAAACTATAAATAAAAAATACAAAGTGCTTTTGGCACTTTGCTTGGTTGTATTTGGAATTTTTCTTTTTGCATTTGGAGCTTTGTTTTTAAAAAAAGAGGAAAATAAAACTTTTGAATATAATCAAACAATAAACAAAAAAAAATCATTACCTGCAGTGGAACAAGAAAATAATTTTAGTCTTAATGATATAAATTTAACTTTAGAAAATGAGAAATTAGAATTTTTGGATAAAAATATTAGTGAAATTTTAAACTTAAATCCTGTAAATACAGAGTTAAATCAAACCAAAGAAGATAATCAAACTTCATTTTTAGAAATTGTTGAACAAAATGCAAGCAAAGAATTAAAAAACGAATTAAAAAACGAAGAGCAAAATATATCAAACAAAGACAATAATAAAACTCAAACCTTAGTACAAAAAAATACTAAACCTCGTCTAGCGATTATTATAGATGATATGGCAAGTCACACTCATGTAGATATGCTTAAAAAGACAAATTTAAAATTAATTCCATCTTTTTTTCCTCCTGATAAACACCATCCTTATACGGCTGAGTTTGCAAAGGATTTTGACTTTTTTATGGTGCATTTGCCGTTAGCAGCCATAAAATACGATAAAGCTGAATTAAATACTTTACATCCTAGTGATGATGTGCAAAAAATAAACAAACGTGTAGCTTTTGTAAAAGAGCAATTTCCAAAAGTAAAATTTATTAACAATCATACTGGAAGTTTATTTACTGCAAATAAGCAAGCTATGGAGAAATTATTTAATGCTTTTAAGCAAAATGATTTTATTTTTGTGGATTCAAGAACCATAGGAAATTCTAAGGCTAAAAATTTAACAAGTCATTTTAAGCAACCTTATATAGCTAGAGATGTTTTTTTAGATAATGAAGATGATATAGTATATATCAAAAACCAACTCAAGCAAGCAATAGATGAGGCAAAAAAGAAAGGTTTTGCTATAGCTATTGGTCATCCAAGAGAAAAGACTTTTAAAGCCTTGGTACAAAGTGTGGATTTATTAAATTCAGTTGAACTTGTGTATTTAAATGAAATTTATTGAGAATATTAAGGATTTTAAGGATATTTTAAATCCTCCTTCTAAAATTTATTACAAGGGCAATCTAGAGCTTTTAAATACCAGAAAAGTAGCTATTATAGGTTCTAGAAAAATGAGTATTTATACTAAAAATTGTCTTGTTGAATTGGTAGCTTTGTTAAAAAAAGCTAAGGTCTGTGTAGTAAGTGGCGGGGCTTTAGGAGTGGATATTCAAGTAGCTAAAATAGCTTATCCTCAAACCATAGCTATATTTGCTAATGGGCTTGATGAGATTTATCCAAAAGCAAACACAAATGAAATTTTAAATATTTATGAAAATGCTTTGGCTTTAAGTGAAAATGAAGGAAATTACAAGGCAAAGCCCTATGATTTTTTATTAAGAAATAGACTTATTATTGCTTTAAGTGAGGTTGTTGTAATAGCCCAGGCTGATTTAAAAAGTGGTTCTATGCAAAGTGCGAGACTTGCTTTAAGTATGAATAAACCTATATATGTATTGCCTCATAGGAAAAATGAAAGTGAGGGAACAAACTTACTTCTAGCTACGAAAAAAGCAAATTTAATTCATGATTTTGAAGAATTTGTAAAAATGTTTGGAGAGCTTCATCAAGAACAAAGTAAAGATGATTTATTAAGTTTTTTAAAACATGAAGATGATTTAGAAAAAGTTTTAAAAAAATTTGGTGATAGAGTTTATGAGTATGAGCTTGAGGGTTTGGTGGAAATATCTGGAGTGAAAATAAGAGTTTGCGTATGAAAACTTTAGCATTAGATATAGGTTTAAAGCGTATAGGTGTTGCTTTGTGTATTAATAAAAGCATAGCTATGCCACTTGAAGCTATTATTAGAAAAAATCGTAATCAAGCAGCAAATGAGGTGAAAAAATACATCAAAGAGTATGACATAAATACTTTAGTAGTAGGAATTCCTTTAGGTGGATCTAGTGAAGATGAAATGCGAAAAAGGGTAGAACATTTCATATCTTTACTTGATTTTGACAAAGAAGTATTTTTTGTTGATGAGAGCTTTAGTTCTAAAAATGCTCAAGAACTTGGTGTGATAAATTTAAAGAAAAAAGATGGTAAACTTGATTCTTTAGCGGCGTATTTATTTTTAAAGGATTTTTATGGCCTTGCTTGATTTAAATATAGTTTTAGATGAAATTTATACAAAAGAACAAAAAGAACAAATCCTTCAAAGTTTTAATCAAGAAAAATATGTCAATGTTTTTAGAAATTCTTTGCTTATTGATAATAAGGAGTTAGAAGAAATTCTAAATGGTGAAAATATAAAATTCGAAAAAATCGATAAGTATTGTTATAAGATATCTAGTATTTTCAAAAGCAAACTAAGTTCAATGAAAGCTTTTAGTGAAGGCAGGTTTTATATACAAAATTATTCTTCGTATTTGTGTGCTAAAACCTTGGATGTTAAAGCTAATGAGAATGTGTTAGATATGTGTGCAGCTCCTGGCGGAAAAAGCTTAAACTTAGCTAATTTTATGCAAAATGAAGGTTATTTGGCAAGTTGCGAATTATCCAAAACACGCTTTTTTACTTTAAAAAAAACTATGGAAAATTATCAAGTTAAAATTGCAAAATGTTTCTTGAAAGATGCACGTACTATAGGCAAAGCATGTCCTTTAAAATTTGATAAAATTTTACTTGATGCACCTTGTTCAACTTTTGCAAAAATGGGTTTTGAAATACAAAAAAACACAAAAGAAATTAAGCAAATTGCAAATTTACAAAAAAAACTTTTACACTCAGCATTGCTAGCCTTAAAACATGGTGGAGAATTAGTATATAGTACTTGTACATTTTTAAGAGAAGAAAACGAAGCGATTTTAGAAAATGCATTGAGAAATGAGAATTTTAACTTAGAATTGCTTGATTTTGATTTAGCTAATGTTGAATTTATTAAGGCAAAAAGTGATGAATTTGATTTATCATTTGCCAAAAGAGTTTTGCCAGATGATTATGCAGATGGGTTTTTTATAGCAAAAGTGAAAAAACATTAAAAATCAATAAATTTAAATGTGAAAAATATTTTTATTTATAAAACTTAAAGTGCTATTTTTAGGTACTTGTAAGCCAAAAATCACATTGTGAAACTCTTGTGAATAAATGAAGAAAATTTAAAAACTTAAATTGTAAAAAATAATAAAAAAATAAGAAGTAGAGTGGATAAATAAGCACGAGGCTTATTTATCTCTTAAATTCAATTCACTAATTAATTTAGTATAGGCTTGGTAGTCTTTTCTTTTTAGATAAGATAAAAGTCTTTTTCTTTGACCAACAAGCTTTAAAAGACCTAAGCGAGAAGAAAAATCTTTTTTATAGATTTTTAAGTGTTCTGTTAATTCTGAAATTCTTGCACTTAAAAGTGCAATTTGAACTTCTGGAGAACCTGTATCCCCTTCTTTTCTAGCAAATTTTGCAACTATTTCTGCTTTTTTAGCCGAATCTAAAGCCATAATAGACCTCCTGAGCGGTATATTTAAAATTTAAAAAACACAATTATAACTAAAAAACCAAAAAAAATGCTGAAATTTAAAAAATATGAAATTTAATATTTATCAATACTTATTTTTGATATAATAAAAATTTTTATTAATAATCAAACTAATATATTATATATAACTTGAAAGGAACAAAGTGTTATTTACCAAAGCTAGCGAGTACGCTTTATTGTCTTTAATTCATATAGCAAAATCTCAAGAACCACAAGATGTAGATACCATGTCTAGCATTTTAGATATACCGAAAAGTTTTTTAGCAAAAATTTTACAAGCACTCGCTAAAGATGCACTTTTAAAATCTTATAAAGGTGCTAAGGGTGGATTTATGCTTGTAAAAAAGCCAAATGAATATACTTTGAAAGAAATTATTAATAGTGTGGAGAAAAAATCTATTAATGTATTTGAGTGTAGTAATGGAATTTGCCCTTCTCAAAAAGAAGATAACTGCAAAATTATGCCTGTTTTAGTGAAACTTCAAAGTAAAATCGATGATTTTTTAGTTTCTATTACTTTAGAGGATATTATTCAAAATAATGGCTAAAAGAAATATTTTTAGCTTAGTTTTGCCTTGGGTTGCTCCGCTTATTGCTCCTATTGTAAAGGCAAAAAGTCTAACTATAGTAGCTGTAATTATTGCGATTTTAGCTATTATTATAGTACCTTTACCAAGTATAGTTTTAGATTTTTTTCTTGCTTTAAGTATTGCAATTTCGGTTTTAATTATTTTAATTTCTTTGTATATACCAAAACCTACAGACTTAACAACTTTTCCAACTTTAATTTTAATTATCACACTTTTTAGGCTTTCACTTAATATAGCCACCACGCGTATGATTTTAAGTGAAGGGCACCAAGGTCCTGCTGCAGTGAGTGATATAATAGCAAGTTTTGGTGAATTTGTTGTTAGTGGAAATTATGTTATAGGTATGGTTATATTTTGCATCTTAGTTTTAATTAACTTTATGGTTGTAACTAAAGGTAGTACTAGAGTTTCTGAAGTTCAAGCAAGATTTACTCTTGATGCAATGCCAGGTAAGCAAATGGCAATTGATGCAGATTTGAATGCGGGGTTAATTGATGAAAAAACTGCACGTGCAAGACGTCAAGAAATCATTGCTGAGGCAAACTTTTATGGAGCAATGGACGGTTCTTCTAAATTTATAAAAGGAGATGCTGTTGCTGGGATTATTATCACTATTGTAAATTTAATCGGTGGATTTATGATAGGTTATTTTCAGCATGATATGGAACTTGGTGAATGTGCTTCAACTTATACTATATTAACTATAGGTGATGGACTTGTTTCTCAAATTCCTGGTCTTATAACCTCTACTGCTACTGCTATTATTATTACGCGTGCTAGTAAAGATGAGGATAATTTTGCTGAAGGTTCTATTAATCAACTTTTAGGAGAATACAAAACCTTACTTATTGTGGGATTTATATTGTTTATTTTTGCTTTAGTACCAGGTTTACCTCACTTTTCTTTAGGTTTTATGGCTTTAGTGTTTTTGGGGCTTGGTTATATGATAAAACAAGTGCAAGAAGGTAAAATTCAAATTAATACAATTTCAACTAAAAAATCTCAAGAGACTGATGAGCAAGAGCAAACTAAACCTCAAAAACGTAGTGAAGAAGAAATTTTAAAAGAAGAAGAAAATAAAATTACAGATATTTTAAAATTAGAAATTCTAGAACTAGAGTTGGGTTATGGTCTTATTAAATTAGCTGAAAGTGAATTGACAGAGCGTATTAGATCCACAAGACGCAATATAGCTCAAAGCTTAGGTTTTTTAATGCCAAAAATTAGAATTAGAGATAATTTACAATTAAAGCCAAATGAATATACTTTTAAACTTAAAGGCGTGGGGATAGCTAGTGCTGAAATTTATCCTGATAAGTATTTGGCTATGGATAGTGGTTTTATCACTGAACCTATTGAGGGTATAGCTACTAAGGAGCCTGCATTTAATTCAGATGCATTATGGATAGAGTCATCTTTAAAAGATGAAGCAACATTGAATGGTTATATTGTGATAGATCCAGCAAGTGTGATTTCAACTCATATGAGTGAGCTTATTAAAGCTAATGCATCAGAGCTTTTAACCAAACAAGAAGTGCAAAATTTATTAGATAAAATTAAAAATGATTATCCTATTGTGGTGGATGATTGTTTAAGAGTTGCTAGTATAGGTTTAATTCAAAAAGTCTTAAAAGCCTTACTTAAAGAGCACATTCCTATCAAAGATATGCTTACTATTTTAGAGTCAATTAGTGATATAGCTGAAGTAAGTAAAAGTTTGGATATGATTATAGAACATGTAAGAGCTTCTTTGGCAAGAGCAATTACAAATTTATATGTTGACGAAAAAGGCCAAATTAGCTTTTATATTTTTGATGCTGCTGCTGCTGCAAAATTAATGGAACATGTGCAATTTAAAGATGGAACTTATCATTTAATGATTAATGTAGCTCAAACTGGAGCTTTAGTAGAGGCATTAAAAGCTGAGCTTGCAAGCGTGGCAAACACAAGAATCAAACCTTTCTTGCTTTGTGTTGAACCACAACTTAGAAAATTTATTGCTGATATTTGCTCAAATTTTGGTATCAATATCACGGTTTTAAGTTTTGCTGAAATCGCAGAAAATACTAAATTTGAAACCGAAGGTATTATAAGAGTTGATAATTTATAAAGGAAAAATATGAAAATTTATCATCTTTCACATACAGATTTAGATGGCTATGCGTGTCAGTATGTGCTAGATTTTTATTTTAAAAATTGTTATTTTTACAATTCTAATTATGGTAAAGAGATTAATGAAAACTTTAATGTAATTTTTAAAAACATAGAAGAGAATTTAAAAGAAAATCCCAATGAAGAATTCGTGATTTTGATTACAGATTTAAATTTAACATTAAGTCAATGTGAAGATTTTCAAAAAGCTATAGAAGGTAAAAAAATAAAGCTTTTACTTTTAGACCACCATCAAAGTGGTTTAGAATGTATGCAAAAATATCCTTGGTATTTTTTAGATGATAAAAGATGTGCTACTAAGATTGTTTATGATTTTTTTAGCAGATGTTATGGTGAAAATAAATCTTTATCAGAATTTGTAGATGTAGTGAACGCAGTAGATATTTGGCTTAGTGAAGATAAAAATTTTGAGCTTGGAAAAGTTTTACTTGGTATGGTTTCAGGTGCAAAAGAAATCAACAGAGTAATGTTTGCACAAGAAAACATAAAATATCTTTTTCATCTTTTTGATGTTTGTAGAAAATATATCCATCAAAAGAATGCCCATATCAGTTTGGATAATGATTTGCATAGTTTAAAAAAATCTTTTTTTAAAAAAGAAAATGATGATACATTAAGCAATTTAATTTCCAAATTTGTAGTAGAAAGATTAAGTATAAATAAAGAAAAATTTAGCGTGTTTTATAAAGGAAGTAAAGGTTTATTAACTTCAAATATAGGCAATACTTCCGTAATTGGAAATGATTTTTTAATGCAAAATCCTGACTTTGATTTTTTTGTTGATCTTAGCTCAAGAAAAACCTTAAGTTTTAGAGCAAATAACAAAATAGATGTAAGTTTAATGGCTAAAAATTTAGTCAATGGGGGAGGGCATAAAAATGCTAGTGGAGGATTGTTTGTCGCATACAAAGATAGCTCTAATTATGATTTTATAAAGGCACAATTTATAGATTTAATTAAAAGTAAAGAATTAAAGGAAAACAATGAAAACAAATCATGATTTTAAAGAAGAAATAGAAAATTTACAATATGAGTTAAGCATAGTATTAGAAGCAATGCTTTTATTTGCTGGGGTAAAAAGAGCAAAATTAGAAAAAGCAATTGGAGTCTATATTGACTGTATTGATGAGGTTTGTCAAAATACCCAAAAAGAAGGAGTCGATGAGATCTTAGAAGTGGTAGAGTATTTAAAAAATCATCATAAAGATTTATTTGAATGAAAATTTTATTATTGTTTTTTATGAGTATTTTTTCTTATGCTAATATTTATGAAGAACTGAGTGATTTTGCTTACAATAAACAAAATACTCTTAATTTAAATACAAATCAAGCTTTAATTTTGGAGTATAAAAAAAATAAACAAGCTTGTGTAGATATAGTGCTTGCCAATGACAAAGCTTATGTTGTTAAAATTTATCCATTGTGTGAAAATTTAAATGAAAAAAGCTTAAATGAGTATTTAAATACACAATTTATAAGTTTATATACTAAAGATTTATCAAAACTTAGAAAAGAAATTTCTGATATTAAAAATATTATGCGTGATTTTATGATTTATTATACTTTACATCAAACTTTTGCTGACGATATTAAAAAAATGAGTAAAAACAATAAATTACAAGTACATGAATTAAATGAAAAAACTGGTGGAAAAATTCTTTATAAGATTAATGATAAAGCTTGTGTGGTTTTTGATTTATATTTAGACGAAAATTTGCAAGCTAGTATGCAAGTAAGCGGAATGGAGAATTTGGATAAAACTTGTATGGAATTAATTTCATCTCCTGATTTTAAAGACTTGTCTTTTACAAAAGAGAGTATGAGAAAATACAAATTAAAAAACTAGTCTAAAAAACTTTAAATAATATAACTTTAAAATTCTACTTAAAACCATTTTTTTTCTTTCTATATTAGAAAATACATAAGCTTCAAGATCTTGTTTTTCTCTCAAAGTAAGATTTTTCATTATTTTAAACCTTTTAGAAAATATTGCCAAGCGAAATTATATTATCTTTTCTTTTAAAAAAGCTGAAAAATAAGTTTTTATATATTGTATATTAATGACTAAATAAAGTTTAGTTATATAGACTAAATAATATTAAATATTTTTATTTAAAAATAGCTTGACATTATTATACTAAAGTTGTATAATTATCTTGTCACTTAAAAACATTAAGTGCTAAAAATAAAAAATCAAGGTTTTGTAGTGAAGTCTTATAGCAAGAAAGATTTAATTTTAAAAACCATTATTGAAACTTACTTAGAGGGTAATAATCCAGTAGGTTCTAATGAATTAAATCACAAAGTTAGTATACCAGCTTCTACTATAAGAGTTTATTTTAAAAAACTAAGCGATGAAGGTGTTTTAACACAACTTCATATTAGCAGTGGTCGCATACCAACTTTTTCTGCTATGAAAGCTTATTGGTATGAGCAGCTTTATGAGAATGAAATCGTGATTAACGATCTTGCTTTGCTAGAGTTTTTGTTAGATAAATTTGAAATTTATACTTTGATTTATGGTGGCGACGAGCTTGTTTTGCAAGGTGTTGATATAGTAAATGATAAGTTTATTGTGCTTGATTTTGTGCAAAATGAAATTGTATTGAAATTTAATCAAGATAGTTTGATTTTCTTGCAAAGGCTGATAGGGCTTGATTTAAAGAGTATTGAAAACTTAGCTTTTAGAGTTGAGTTTAAAGAATTGTTAGGAAAAATAGCTATGTTAAAACAAGCTATGATTTATTATAGATATAATGAGAGTAAGGCTTATCAAATTTATCAAAACGATGAATTTGCTAAGCTTTTATCTCCTCAAATTGGATTTTATTTTAATGATAAATTACAATTTCAACCTTTATTTGAAGAGGGTTTTATGGGGTTAAAGCTTAAGAGTACATTTTTGGGTAAAGAATCTAATGCGATATTTGCTGGAAGTGTGTATTCTGATTTTAAAACAATGTTAAATATTATAAAGGAGGCTGCGTGAGCGAAGAAAAGCAAAATGAAGAAATGTTAGAAGAGGCAGTAGATAATTCAGATAATCAAAACAATGAATTAGAAAAACTTCAAGCAGATTATAATGAGTTAAAAGATACTTATTTAAGAGCAAATGCTGAATTTGAAAATATCAAAAAAAGAATGGAAAAAGAAAAAATTTCAGCAACCATTTATGCAAATGAAAGTTTTGCTAAAGATTTGCTTGATGTAGTTGATGCATTAGAAGCGGCTATTAATGTAGAAGCTAATGATGAATTAAGTTTAAAAATAAAAGAGGGGGTTCAAAACACTTTAGACTTGCTTTTGAAAAAACTTGAAAAACATATGGTTAAAGTAATAGAAGCAAATGGTGAGTTTGATCCAAATTTACATGAAGCAATGTTTCATGTTGAAAGTGCTAATCATGAAAGCGGTCATATTGTTCAACTTTTACAAAAGGGTTATATGATGAATGATAGGGTAATTAGATCAGCAAAAGTTAGTGTTGCAAAATAAAAATTTAATAAAAAGGATAAAAAATGGCAAAAGTTATAGGTATAGATTTAGGTACAACAAACTCTTGTGTAAGTGTATATGAAAGAGGTGAGAGTAAAGTTATCCCAAATAAAGAAGGTAAAAACACTACTCCTTCAGTAGTTGCTTTTACAGATAAGGGTGAGGTTTTAGTTGGAGATAGTGCTAAGCGTCAGGCTGTGACTAATCCTGAAAAAACTATTTATTCTATAAAAAGAATTATGGGTTTAATGATTAATGAAGAAGCGGCAAAAGAAGCTAAAAATCGCTTGCCTTATCATATCACAGAAAGAAATGGTGCTTGTGCGATTGAAATAGCAGGTAAAATTTACACTCCACAAGAAATTTCAGCAAAAGTTTTAATGAAATTAAAAGAAGATGCGGAAGCTTTCTTGGGTGAAAAAGTAGAAGATGCGGTTATTACTGTTCCTGCGTATTTTAATGATGCTCAAAGAAAAGCTACAAAAGAAGCAGGACAAATTGCAGGGCTTAATGTATTAAGAATTATCAACGAGCCAACAGCAGCAGCTTTGGCTTATGGACTTGATAAAAAAGAAAGTGAAAAAATCGTAGTTTATGATTTAGGCGGTGGCACATTTGATGTTACCGTGCTTGAAACAGGTGATAATGTAGTAGAAGTTTTAGCAACAGGTGGTAATGCATTCTTAGGTGGAGATGATTTTGATAATAAATTAATCGACTTTTTGGCTAATGAGTTTAAAGATGAAACAGGTATTGATCTTAAAAATGATGTAATGGCTTTACAGAGATTAAAAGAAGCAGCTGAAAATGCTAAAAAGGAATTAAGCTCAGCGAATGAAACTAATATCAATTTACCATTTATTACAGCTGATGCAAGTGGTCCAAAACACTTAACCAAAACTCTAACAAGAGCTAAATTTGAAAGTATGATTGATGGTTTGGTTGCTGAAACTATTAGTAAGATTAATGAAGTTGTAAAAGATGCAGGACTTGACAAAAGCGAAGTAAAAGAAATTGTTATGGTAGGTGGTTCTACTCGTGTTCCTTTAGTTCAAGAGGAAGTTAAAAAAGCTTTTGGAAAAGAATTAAATAAATCAGTAAATCCAGATGAAGTTGTTGCAATTGGTGCAGCAATTCAAGGTGCGGTTATTAAAGGTGATGTAAAAGATGTATTGTTGCTTGATGTAACTCCACTTTCTTTGGGTATTGAAACCTTAGGTGGGGTTATGACTAAAATCATCGAAAAAGGCACAACTATACCAACTAAAAAAGAACAAGTTTTCTCAACAGCTGAGGATAATCAAAGTGCAGTTACTATTAATGTTTTACAAGGCGAGAGAGAATTTAGCCGTGATAATAAATCTTTAGGAAATTTTAATCTTGAAGGAATTCCACCGGCACCTCGTGGTATGCCACAAATTGAAGTAACTTTTGATATAGACGCAAATGGTATTTTAACAGTTAGTGCAAAAGATAAAGCTACAGGTAAAGCTCAAGAGATTAAAATCACAGGTTCAAGTGGTTTAAGTGAAGAAGAAATCAACAATATGGTAAAAGATGCAGAACTTCATAAAGAAGAAGATAGAAAACGCAAAGAAGCAGTAGAAGCTAGAAACGCTGCTGATAGCTTAGTACATCAAGTAGAAAAATCTTTAAGTGAGCTTGGGGATAAGGTAAGCGATGAGGATAAAGCAAATATCCAAAAAGCTTTAGATGAACTAAAAGAGACATTGAAAAATACTAATGCTTCTAAAGAAGAAATTGAAAGCAAAATGAAAGCTTTAAGCGAAGTTTCCCATAAATTAGCAGAAAATATGTATAAAAAAGAAGAACCAAACACTCAAAAGAAAAAAGATGATGATGTAATTGATGCTGAAGTTGAGTAAAATTTAAGTGCACATTCTAGTGCACTTAAAAACTTTCAACCACACAAGGATTCATAGTTTTATAATTATCACTTACTATGCAGGTTTTACCTTTTTGATTCATAGAAGCTTCTTCTATTTCTTCTTGTTCTTCCTCATCATCTATGGCTTCATTACCTATAGAGTTAAAAGTAGAACTTTGTTCAAAGCTTAAAGAAAAATCTGGTTTATTATCTATTGGTGGCTCAACTGGATCAATAGGTTTATCTGGTATATCTATTTCACCACTACCATTGTTATTATCTTTAATAGAAGCTAAAATAGGATAAGGTATTTTAATAGCTGATAATTCTCCTTCAACAATAAAATGTCCGTTAGATTTATCCTTTGCTTGTGCTTGTAGATTATTAAAGCCTTTAATTAATTCTTCTATAGTTTTAGTTTCACCTTGTGCTTGAGCTATTAAAGCAAATAATTCATTGCTAATATCTTTAAAAGCTTGATCGTTTTTATTTGCTAAACCTTTATTGATTAATTCTACATATTTATTATAAGCTAAGGCTAATTCATTAAGTTGATTATAATAATCTTGCTTATTGAAATTCTCATTAGCTTTGTTGATTGAATTTACCTTGTCTTTTAAAGTAATTTGGATAAAGTTATTTACTTTGTCTTTATTAGCATTAGCTTGAGTATAAACTTCAGAAACGTCAGCTATGACTTTATCTTTAATGTTTATAGCTTCTTTGTTTGCAAATTTATCATTACTAGCTTCTTTTAGACCATTCTTTTGATAAGCTAATAAAAAGTCTAAGCTTTGAATCATAGAATGAGCTATATCAAGTCTTTCATCCTCTGGATATTTATCTTTACTTAAAAGATAATCAGCTAAAAATTCTGCTTTAGATGTAGGATTGTTTTTATCAATCTTGCTATAAGCTACTAATAACTCATTTAGGGTATTTATATCTACTACATAGAATTTATCTTTTAAATCAGCTATGATTTGGTTTTCTAAATCTTCTTTGCTTATAATATCATCTTTATCCAAAGTGGCTTGTTCGTTTTTGATAGTTTCTATGTTGGGGATTAAAGGTTTTTGAGACTCCATAATGTCAGGATGAGTTATATTAGGTAGAGATTGAGTTGGTTTTTCTATTTCAAAGTCTGTTGTAAAGATTAAATTTCCGTTTTTATCTTTATGCAATCCTTCACTAGCTAAGGCTTGTAAAACACCTTGTTCAAAGTTTGTATAACCTTGAGTTTCATCTATGTAGGTGTGAATGTTTATTTTATCATTAGTATTACCCCAAAAAGATTGATCAGCAGTTGCATTGGTTAAATCGTTTTTGTGGTGGTAGATGTGGATGTTGGAAAGAATAGTTGTTGGTATATCCAAATCCAAACTACCATCATAAGCACCTGGTTTAAAGTATAGATAAATATTTTCTAATTTTGAATCCGTAGCATAAAAAGAACCTATAAATTCATGACCGTTAATACTACTTACATTATTTAAAATTATATTCGAAGCAGACAAATTATCAGTTTCTATAAGTCCTATAAATCCAGCAATATAACCATTATTTTTTTGCTCTGATATATTTATATTAATATTATTTAAGGCAATATTTTCAATTTTATTACCTCCTAAAAACCCACCAAATCCACCTACGATTATATTTGGACTATATGAACCTTCCATTATATTATATATTTGTATTGTTTCTATATTACTTAATGTAATATTTTAGCATTTGCAATCATTCCTGCTAATCCACCAATATTAATCATACCCACATCTTCAGCATTAAAATATATTTTAATCCCACCACCTTCATAATCAACATTAATATTTTTTATAGTACTACTAGCTTCAAAACCTCCGAATACACCAATATTTCTATAATTTTCGTCTAAAAAAATTTCCATATTAATATTGCTAAGTGTATACCCTTGACCATCAAAATCTTCAAAAATAACACCACTTATACTAGGTATCATATTAGTACAACCAAGCCCATCTATACAATAATTAGCATAGTTTTGCCAGTCCTTACCTTCTACTCCTTTACCTTGATTACCTTTAAAATCTATATCATTAGTTAATCTATACTCACTAGCATTAAGCATAAAATCCCATGTTCTCTCATTCCACCCTTTAGCAAAGTGCCACCAATCTACATCAGAGCCTATACCTACATATTTATATACGTTAAAGTTGCTATTTGTATTTGTATATTTATCAAACACTTTAAAAGAATTAGGATTATAATAATACCCACTAGCATTTAAATACATAGAACCTTTAAAATTATTACCATTGCTTCCCTTGATATTTAATTTGCCAAGTTTATTACCATTAATAGAACTTACATCAACATAAACTTCATTGCCTTGTAAGGTTATTTCATTAGCTGAAATTTGTTTTGAGTGTTCTCCTAAATTTTTATCATAGTCAGCATATGCATTAGACACTACTATATTACCTTGTAAAACAACACTAGCAGCATTAATTTCACCACCCATATTCACTACATTACCACCCTTAGATGGTTTAAATACAGGAGAAAAGCTTAAACCATCATCAAAGCTTTTTAAATCAGCAAATGCTTTCATATCATTATCACTCATAGATGAAGTAGAAGCCACAAAGCGATTAGCATTGATAGTTCCATTTTTAGTAATGATTACTCCATTAGGGTTGATTAAAAAGACATTATTACCACTTGCGTTTAATATACCATCTATAGTAGATTTACTTGTTCCATGAGCAATGTTTAGGTAGTTTTGTTGTCCTTTGAAATTACTATTTCCAAAGTTTACACTTTCGCCCTTACCTATACTAAAACCACCACCCCATTGTATGATAGAGTTTTGTTTATTGCCACTAATATTTAAAGTATTATTGTTTGGTTTAGATATAGTTCCACTAGTCTCATGAGTAAATTTACCTCCACTAGGTAAAGCAAAAGAAGATGAAAAGAGCAAATATGCAACTATATTTGAAAGAAGAATTTGTTTTGAAAGTTTTTTATAAGAAGGAGTTAAATCAAAATTATTCGATTCCCCCCCCCCGTGGAGTAAATATTGACATAATAAATCCTTTAATAAAAATTTATGTATGTTAATATTATATTTATAAAGAAGTGCTTAAGTGGGTAGTGCTAGTATTTGATATATTTTCTACAATCTTCTTTGAAATAATTTCTATCAAATCTTGCAAAATTATCATTATTTGGCACTTTATAACATTCGCTAAAATTTTTAGTTTTGAGTATTTTTACATAAAAATTAGGTATAGCAATGTTGTTTTTAATGCGTTTTGGTTTATCATCATAAAGCACTAAATTTAAGACTTCTAGTTCTTTATTTTTCTTTGCTAAATATCTTTCTCTTTGCTCGATTTCATTCCAAATTTCAGCATTGATATCTTTTTTTTGCGGAGTGATATTGCTCATTAAAAAAGTGCTAAGTTGGGCTTGTGTGGTTGCATTCATGGATTGATTTGGCACGACATGTCCTCTTGTATAGCCACTTCTTAGATAATCTTCCCAATAAGTTCTATACTTTTTAGGTATGTTAGTATCTTCTGAAAATTTTGGGCGTTTTTTAATGTGTCCTTGGTTTAAAATTTTAGCTTCTAATTTATAAGCAATAGCCTTAGTTCCTTTATAATTATAATCATAACAATTAATATAATAATATTTATCCATCAATAAAGAGCAATCTTTAAAATACTCTTTAAAGCTAGGGTGTAGTTCATATTGAGTATAGGCAAAAGAACTTAAAGCTAAAGCACAAAGTGTTAGAATTTTTTTCATGCTAAAAGCTTTCTTACCATTTCATTTAATCTTTTACCATCAACACTCACGCCAAAAATCGCTTTAGCTTCTTTCATCAAAATACCTTGTTCTTTTAAAGAGCTAATTTGTAATTTTTCTATGAGTTTTTTTAACTCACTTTCTAATTCCTCGTCGCTAAGTTGTTTTGGTAGATAAGTACTTAAAATAGCTACTTCTTGGAGTTCTTTTTGTGCTAAATCTTCTCTAGAGCCTTTGCTAAAAGCAAGTGCTGCTTCGTTTCTTTTTTTAATCTCGCTTGCAATGATTTTATATATTCTTTCATCATTAAGCGTAATTCTCTCATCAACTTCTATTTGTTTAAAGCTAGCATTTAGTGTTCTCAAAGTGTTTCTTTTAAAATCATCTTTATTACGCATAGCCTCTTTGATGTCTTCTAAAATTTGATCTTTTAAACTCATTTTTTCTCCTTTAAAATTTGATATTTTTAAAATGTGCTATACACACACCTTCCCTAACGCCATCATCAATTACAATGAGTTTTTGCTTATTAAATAAAGCAAAAAGTATCATTGAGCCTGCTATGAGGTATTTTTTTCTATTTTCTCCAAGATAAATTTTAGCTTTTTCTTGTTCTAAATTCCAAATTTTTAATGCAAAATCAAAAAAATCTTTGCGTTTGAGTATTTTACCATTTACACTTTCTTCTAGATAATCTTTGTATTTTATGTTTTGTTTATAAGCACAAAGTGTGGTAGGTACTCCTGAATTTAATATGAAAAAATTTCCTTTTAATTTTATATCTTTACTAAGATTAAAAGCTTTTAAGGCGAGTTGTTTTAAATGTGCAGGGTAGGGGCTTAGATGAATTTTTAATTTTTCATCTTTAATGCGAGTGAGATTTTGGGGATATTTTTTAAAAAAATTTATATAAACACTTGGTTTTATGGCTTTAAAATTCATTCTTTCATAAAAACTAATAATTCCAAAATCATAACTTTTACTAAAGTTATGATTTGAAATTTCACAAGAAGCACCACCTAAATCACAATAACTTAAATCTTTTCTAAAAAGCTTAAGCATTTTAAGACGCTCTTGCATACCTAAAATGCTTAACTTTGCTTCTGTTTTTGCATCGATTAATTTTACATTGAGTTTAAATTCTTTTTGAATTTTTTCAAAAATAAATTCAGTATTTTTTGCTTTTCTAAAAGCAGCTGTGGCGACTGCTTTAGCTTGACTTAAGTCATAGTTTTTTTCTTTTAAGATTTTTAAAGCGTTAAAAATCCTTTCTATGGCTTCATTGCTAATGGTATCATTTTGCATATTTTTAGCTGCTGCTATGATAAATTCTTCACTTTTTAGTTTATTAAATTTCTCATCCATTAAAACAGCTCTTAATGTATTTGAACCCATATCAATACCTAGCACTAGCTCTCCTTAAAAAATTTAAAGTATAATAGCAAAAAACTTATAAGGAAAACTTATGCTTTTAGGGGTTAATATCGATCATATAGCAGTTTTAAGAGAAGCTAGAAAAGTAAATGATCCTGATTTACTTGAAGCTGCTATTTTGAGTGCAAATTTAGCTGATCAAATTACTATTCATGTAAGAGAAGATCGTCGCCATACTAATGAGTTTGATTTGGAAAATATCTTAAAATATTGCAAATGCGTGGTTAATCTTGAATGTTCTGTGGATATGATAGAATATGCTTTAAAATATAAGCCTTCACGCGTTACTTTAGTACCTGAAAAAAGACAAGAGCTTACAACTGAAGGTGGTTTAAATCTTCATAATGAAAAATTACAAAAAGCTATTAATGCTTTAAAACAAGAGCAAATTGAAGTTTCTTTATTTATTGATCCAAATTTAGAAGATATTAAAAAATCATCTTCTTTGAATGCTGATTTTATAGAGCTTCACACAGGTTTGTATGCTAATATCTATAATGCTTTGTATACTAATATCAATCAAACTTCTTATGCATTGCCTGAGCTAATTTTAAGTAAAAATGAACTCAAAAAGCTTTTAGAAAATGAACTCCAAAGATTAAAACAAAGTGCAAGTTTGGCTAAGAGTTTAAATCTGAAAGTAGCTGCTGGACATGGGCTTAATTATAAAAATGTAAAAAATATTGTGGATATTTTAGAAATAGAAGAGTTAAATATAGGTCAAAGTATAGTAGCAAGATCGGTTTTTGTAGGTTTAGAAAAAGCCATATTGCAAATGAAAGCTTTGATTAAAAGATGAAAAAAATTGCTATTAGCGTAGGGGATTTAAATGGCATAGGTATGCAAATTTTATTAGCTTGTCATGATGAGCTAGTAAAAATTTGCGAGCCTTATTATTTTGTACATTATGAATTGTTTCAAAAAGCGAATAATCTTTTAAAAATAACCCCTAAATCTAAAATCAATTTGGTTGAAATTTCTTATGCCTCAAAGCCACAATTTACCTTTAAAGAGAAAAAAGAAAATTTTTTAATTTATGATTTTTCATATCAAGCTACTAAAATTATTGATTTTGATTTTGAGTTAAATCCTGCAAATTTAGATGCCAAAAGCGGGACTTATTCTTTTTTAAGTTTTGAAGGGGCTAGTTATTGTTCGAATTTATTTTTAGATGCTTTAGTAACTTTACCGATTAATAAAAAAACTTGGCAAATGGCAGGAGTAAATTATAAAGGTCACACAGAAGCATTAAGAGATTTTTTTAAACAAGACGCTATTATGATGCTAGGGTGTGATGAGCTTTTTGTGGCTTTATATACTGAGCATATAGCTTTACGAGAGGTTTATAAGCAAATTAAGGCTTTAAAATTAGCTAAATTTTTGATTAATTTTTATCAATGCACTTTATTTGAAAAAATTGGAGTTTTAAGTTTTAATCCTCATGCAAGTGATAATGGTGTAATAGGTGGAGAAGAAGAGAAAGAAATAAAAAAAGCTATAAGAATGGCAAATGTATTTTTAAAAGATTGTGTATTAAATTTGCAAAATTTAGAAAATGAAGACTTTTTGAGTCAAAAAGAAAAAGAACTTTCTCGCAAGGAAAATATTTTTTTAAGTGAGCCTTTGGTTGCTGATAGTGCTTTTACTCCTTTTGCACTAAGTAAATGCAAGTACTTAGTCAGTATGTATCATGATTTAGCTTTAGCACCTTTGAAAGCTTTGTATTTTGACAAAAGCATTAATGTGAGTTTAAATTTACCCATAATTCGCACTAGCGTTGATCATGGGACAGCTTATGATAGGGCTTATAAGAATGAAAAAATTAATTTGCAAAGTTATATTCAGGCGGTGAAATCTGCTTTACAATTTTTAAAAATCAAAGAAAAAACTAAGTAAAAGTTACTAAAATTAATTCATTAAAATAAATTTTTAAGGAGAATGCTTGAGTAAAGATAATGCTATTGCATTTTTTATTTTTATTGTGAGTGTTTTATGTTTTTTTGTTTGGGGGTATAATTATATTCCTAATAATTCCATGATATTGTTTATCCTTGCTAGTGTATTTGGTATTTTTATGGCCTTTAATGTTGGTGGCAATGATGTTGCAAATTCATTTGGCACTAGTGTGGGTGCCAAAACGGTTACTATAAAGCAAGCCTTGATTATAGCGGCAGTATTTGAACTAAGCGGTGCTGTGTTTGCAGGTGGAGAAGTAACAAACACCATAAGAAGTGGTATAGTAGTTTTGCCTGATGGAGTTAATCCTATGGTGTTTGTATGTGTAATGCTTTCGGCTTTACTAAGTTCAGGAATTTGGCTTTTTGTAGCAACAAAAAAAGGACTTCCAGTTTCTACTACTCATAGTATCATAGGGGGTATTGTAGGTTCAAGTATTGCTATGGGGTTTGTATTTTTTGATCAAGATCAAGCACTTTCTATGGTAAATTGGAATGGTATTTATAAAATAGCTATGAGTTGGGTTGTTTCACCTTTGCTTGGTGGGCTTGTAGCGTATTTAATTTATGCTTATATTTATAAGAAAATTTTAAAGCCATCAGAAGAAATAACTCTTGTGGTAAAAGAAATCAAAAAAGAAAAAAAGGCTTTTAAAGAAGAATATTTTGCAAATTTAAAAAATAAAAGTCAAGAAGAGCAAATTAAAGAGCTTAGTGCTATTGTTTTAGATGATGATGAAAAAAGAAGTGAATATAAACTTAAAATTAAAGAATTAAAAGAAAAAGAAAAAAATATAGATGTTTTTTCAAAAATGAAATTTCATGTTCCTTTGATAGCTGGTATAGGAGCATTGACGATTGCTTCTATGTTTTTATTTAAAGGCTTAAATAAGGTTTCAACTCTAGATATAATGCAAAATTTATGGATAGTTTCGATTATTTCTATTTTTGCTTATATTGTTACTTTGGCGGTTGTGAGATTGATGAAAAAAACTCAGGTTAATAAAACTATAGAAAAGATTTTTTCATGGTTTCAAATTTTTACTGCTTCAAGTTTTGCTTTTTCACATGGAGCTAATGATATAGCTAATGCCCTTGGGCCATTTGCTGCAATTTTAGATGTGCTTAAAAATAATACCATTAACCCCAGCTCTCCAGTGCCTTTTGCTGTGATGCTTATGTTTGGCATAGCTTTAGTTATTGGGCTTTGGTTTTTAGGTAAAGAAGTTATTCAAACTGTGGGTTCAAAACTAGCTGAAATTAAGCCAACAACAGGTTTTAGTGCTGAACTTGGTGCAAGTATTGTTATACTTTTAGCCACTCAGCTTGGAATCCCAGTAAGCTCAACTCATATTTTAATCGGTGCAATTTTAGGTATAGGGGTGTTTAATAAAGATGCTAAATGGGCTATGATGAAGCCTATTGGTCTAGCTTGGGTGATTACTTTACCTGTTGCGGGAATTCTTTCAAGTGTTATTTTTATTATCTTTGTAAATACAATCTTATGAGTTTAAACTCATAAGATATTTTTTAGCTTCATCTAAATTAGAACTATTGATAAAATAATCAATTTTCGTAGGTTTTTTATATACTTTATCATAATATTCAAAGAGCATTTTTACACAAAGCTCCAAATTGTTTTCTTCATAGTTTTGGCAAAGTTTTAGCTTAAAATCTTTGCTAATATAAGGTGAGATTTTTTCAACACATTGATAAAATACTTTTTTATCCATTGGAGTATAGTTTTTTAATACTCTTTGAATGCGTAAATTCATATCGCACTCACACCAAATTTTCTTAGCTTTTTGCATACTATTATATAAGTTTAAAGGAATGGTTAAATTTCCAATTTGTCTGCTTTCAGCTTCTATAAAACAAATTTTATGAGTATAATCTTTTAAAAAATAAAATAGCTCATCTTCAAAGGCTTTTTGGCTTGGTTGTTCTCCATAAATTTTACCAAAGCTTGATCCTTGATGGTTGGCTAGTTTTTCTAAATTTAAAGTATTGTCTAGAGTTTGGATTAAATCAGTTTTGCCACTTGCTGTATTACCACAAAGACATAAAAACTCAATATTTAGTTCTTTTTGAAAAAACTCACTCACATAGCTCCTATAAGCCTTATACCCACCTTTTAATCTTACAACCCTATAGCCAAGCTCAGCTAAAATTAAAGCAATAGCTTTTGATCTTTTGCCACCCCTTGCACAATAAATTCCTACCAAAGAGCCTATTTTATAATTTTGATAAAGCATGTTAATATGTTCACTCATATTTTTGCAAATATAACTTGCACCCTTTGCTTTAGCTAGTCCTTTGTTTTTCTTATAAAGCGTGCCTATTTCTTCAAATTCGCTATCATTTAATGCATAGTAGTTTTGTGCAGATTTTATATGGGCATAGTTGTATTCTTTGGGACTTCTTGCGTCAATTAAAAGATCAAATTTAAATTTTAAAAAATTTTCAAAATCGATTTCTTTATACATAATCTTTAAAAGCTTTACATAAAGTGGTATAAACTTTTTCTAAATCACTCCCACAAACCCTAGTTTGCCCTATGGTGGTGATAAAATTTGTATCTCCTTGCCATCTTGGAATTAAATGATAATGACAATGTGGCGCTATGCCAGCTCCTGCTGCACTACCTAAATTCATACCTATATTAACACCACTAGCATGAAAATTTTCTTTTAAAATTTTTACTCCAATTCGTACAAAATGGCTAATTTCTAACCATGTTTTATCACTTAAATCTTCTATATTTTCTAAATGCTCATAAGGAATAATCATAAAATGACCTGGACTATAAGGGTATTTATTCATAATGCCAAAACATTCTTTAGTTCTAAAAATCACCCCAAGTTTTTCATCTTCATTAAGCTCATGCTTACAATGACAAAAAGGGCAAAAATTTTTATCTTTATTGTTAAAATAAACATCTCTCCAAGGTGCGTATAAATACTCCATCAACTCTCCTTTACATAAGCATGTAGATTTTTGATGTTTTTACTTATAAGAGCTTTATTTTTTGGTATTAAAGGCAATAATTTTTCATCTTCTAGTAAAAAAATTCTAGCTCCAGCTAAAATAGCATTATTAAGATCGCTTTTGCTTTCAAGATAAAAAATGGCCTCTAAATCAAGATGTATTGCAAAATTATAGAGTTTTTTTAGTTGCATGGTTTTTAGCATTTTAGGAAATATAATAAACGCATCAGCCCCATATACTAAGCTTTCTAAAATTTGATATTCATCAAAAATAAAATCAAATTGCACAATAGGTTTTTCATGATAGCGTCTAAAAAGACTTAAATTTTGTATGTCTTGATTAAGCAAAGGGCTTGTTGGTAAGATGATGGCATCGAAATTTTCATGATTAAAATTTAAATCTTTAGAATATAAAAAATGTGAAAGTTTTCCTTCAAGTAAAAGTGTATAAATATCTTTAGGATAAAAAGCATTAGAAGCTAGACTCCTGCCTAGCATATCATAAGGAAAAATTTCTTTTTTAGATTCTAGAATTTTTTGTGTTTTTGAAAAATGATTTTTTAAATCTATTGTTTTAAACATTTTTCGATGGCCTTTAAATGCTCTTTGCTTTCATCTGAGCTTGAAAATTCTTTATCATGCAGTGTTTTTTGAAAAATTTCATAAGCTTTTTTACAGTCTTTAAGCTTGTAATATCCCCAGGCTAAAGAGTCTAGATAGTAAAGATTTTGTGGTTCTTGTTCAAGCGCCCAGCCTACTAGCTCTATACCTTTGGCTATATCAATATCATATTCAATTAAAGCATAGCCATAGTAGTTTTGATATAAAGCATCACTGCGCACATCTACGCTTTGTTCAAATTTTTTCATGATAGAGGCTAGAATTTTTGGGTCCGTGACTTTTTTACTTTTAGGATCCATATGAATTTCAAATTCTAAAACACCTGCCATAGAAAGATATTTTTTATCTTTGCTAAGTTCATAATGTTTTAAAGCTATTTCATAAGCCTTTTTATAGTCTTTTGTTTGTGTGTATAAGAAAATTTTGGTATCAGGATCTATGTTATATTTTTGGGTTAAATTTAGAGCCTGAGTATAATTTTTTTCTTGTACTAGTAATTCTATTATGGCATATATGTATTTAATATCATTGTTGAGTTTGTATAATTTTTTAAGGGTTTGAATACTCGCTTTGTAATCTTTTTGCTCTTGATAAATTTTTAAAAGTAGAGTGCATGTTTTAAGAGTGCAATGTGAGTTTTTTACAAATTCTTCTAAGGCATTTTTGGCTTGATTGATATTTTTATTTTTGATATTAATTTCAACTATTTTAAGTAGTAAATTTTCATGTTCAAAGAGTTTGTAAGCAAGATTGTATTGCTCTAAAGCTTTGGTATATAAAGCTTTTTTAGCAAAAATATCACCTAGTATTTCATAATTTCTATAGTCTTGTTCTTCTTTGATAAGTTTATAAAGTATAGCTTCAGCTTGTTTATAATCTCCTATTTCGAAAAAATATAAAGCATTTAATCTTGCAATGGCTGTGTGTTCCAAAAAGTCTTTGGAAGCTTTTAAAAGTTCATCTTTTTGTTTTAAATTAGCACTTAAAGCTAAAAGTAAAGCCTTTTGTAAATAAATACTTTCATTGTTTTCATGAAATAAATTTGTATAAATATCACATGCTTTTTGAAATTGTCCATGTTCTTCATAAATAAGCGCTTGTAAGATTTTATCTTCATTTTTAGCTAAAGCTAGACTTGTTAGAATAAAAACTATAATTAGTGAAAGCAAACTCCTATACATTCTTTTTTTAACTCCTCTTTGTGTGTTTTAAAATACTCCCAAAACGGAAAAGTCCTACATTGTTTTGGTCTGTGTTTGTAAATTAAACATTTTTTATACATTGTATCAAAAAAAATACAACGATAGCCATTTTCATACTTTGCTTCTTTAAAACTATATTTAAATCCAACTTTGATGAGATATTGCTCTTTAAAAGTTTCAAAACTTAAATTTAAAAAAGTAGCAATAGCTTCTAATTCTTCTTTGCTAGCATAGATATATCCACTTTCTCCAGTGCAACATTTACCGCCACATTTTTCACAAGCATTTTCATCAAAAGAATAATCAAAATCTTTTTCACATATCATAACTTATGGTTCCTGTAGTTTTATAAATTTCACTAATTTTTGGATTTAAAACATCATTTTCATACATAAAAAGCGTAGGTATTATCGCACAAGGACTTTTGCTATTTTTTTTAATATGCATTAAAACAAGTCTTGCGTTAGTTTGTGTATTGGTATGAATGCATTGAAGTGAAACTAGTTTTAGTTTAAATTGTTTTAAATAAGCACAAATTTCATCTAAAAAACTTGCCTCATAACACATAAAAAAACTACCATTTGGCTTGATTAAAGTATTTATTTTAGCAAACATTTTATCAAGTGGCATAAATTCTTGATATCTTGATATACATAAATGCAAATCTTGGCTTTTTTGTGTATTTTTTTTATAAAATGGAGGGTTAGAGATTAAAAAATCAAATTTTATAGTGCTTTTATAGTTTAAAAAATCTTCACAAATACCTTGAATTTCAAGTTCATTTTCTTTGGCATTTTTATAACTTAGTTTGATATTTTGCTCTTGAATATCTAGTAGAAAAACTTTTGAATTTGGAAATTTTTGCTTTACTAAAAGTCCTAAAATTCCGCAACCACATCCTATATCAAGGATGTTTCCTTTTAAATTATATTTAGATACAAAGTCAAAAAGCAAAAGACTATCGTTGTTATAGCGATAGCCTTTTGGGTGTTGAAAGAGTTTTAGCATTTATAAAGATGATCGCAGATTTTAAACGAATCATTTAAGCCCACTACAATAGAAGCTCCGTTTTTACTCGCTATATCGCCTGCTACAAATAATCCTTTCACATTACTTTCTTTATTCTCATCAAAGCTTGGCACGCCTTTTTCATCAACTTCTATAGAGCATTTTTGTAAGAAATCAAGTGGGGTAGAACCACCAATAGCATAAATAATGCGATCATAAATTTCGTTTGTATTATTAGTGAAATTTACTTTAGCTTTACCATTTTCGTCTTCAATGCTAGTTATATCTATGCCAAGTTTTGCTTTTATGCTACCTTGTTCAAAAGCTTTTTGAATATCTTCAAGATTAATATCGTTTAATCTTGAGAAAGTTTCTCTTCTATAACAAAGTGTAACATCATTATTTTTAGCTAAATCTATAGCGTATTCTGCTGCTGAATTTCCACCACCTACAACTAAGATTTTTTCACCTTGGCTTGCTGAATTTGCATTAAAATTAATGATTTTTGTTAGAGTTATAGGTAAAGTATAGCTTGGTTTATTTGGTTTACCCATTCTACCTATGGCAATAACTGCATTTTTGCAAATATAATTTTCATTTGCAGTGCTAACGATGAAATTTTCTCCATCTTTTTTAACACTTTCAACTTCACTAGAAAGCTTTATTTCAAGATTATGCTCTTTAATGGCATTTTGGAAAGTTTCTATCGTACTTTCTCTTGTTCCATCTTCAAAATTTATATGTCCATGATTTGTGCTATCACAACCTTTGTAAGCTTTATCTACTCTTTTACCTTCTTTATAAAATTTTACTAAGGTTTGACAAATCGCATCAGCTTTTTCTAAAACAATAACTTCTTTATTTTTTATTTTAGCTTCTACCCCTGCTGCAATACCTGCAGGACCAGCACCAATAACTACCATATCAAAAATTTTCATTATTTCCCTTTTTTAGTATTTTAATGTGTAAATGTATCAAAAAAATGATAATAAAATCTAAAAACAACAAAATATTTTAATAAAATCCATTAAGAATTTTAAAAAAACCTAATTCATTATAAGATAAATAAACTAGAAAATTCCATTACAAAATTGCCAGAAGAAAGTTTTAAAGATTTAAAATTTACAGAAAGAATTTTAAGATTTTAATGTATAAATGAAAGATTAGATCTATTAGCTTTAGATAAAGAAAGTGATTTTGTAATCATTAGAGAATAAACGAGATGATAGCGGAAAAGAGATATGACTTGACAAACATTTAGGTAGGTTTTTTATTGTTCTGCTTTTAGTAAGAGTGATATCAAAAATTTACTAATAGTATTTAGTAAGTGAAAATTACAGAAAAAAATTATACAGATTTTTGGTATTGACAAAGAAAACTAATATTAAATATAAAAGGTTAATAACAATATATTATTTTAGTAGCAATAAATTTTTAGAAAAGAAGTGTAAGAATAACTAGCAAAATGGATTAAAGTAGAAAATGGAGTAAGGTTTTGTTGGTATGTTCTCATTGTTAATAAAGATCGAGTCAGAGTTAAACTTTATATAGATAGCAAAGATTAGAAGAAAAAAGAGCTTGTGAAAAAGAATTAATTCTTATAATGAAGAAAATTGAGATGAGATTATAGATTTTATGATGAAAAATGTGCAAAATTAGAAAAAAGTATGAAAGAGAACATTTGTTAAGATTAACTTAGAATTAAAATAAGCCAAAGGCTTATTTTAATGAGTTTGTAAGATTTTAGCTAAATCTTTAGCACCTTTTAAATCCACTTTACCAGAACCTAAAAGTGGAATTTGTTCTACTTTAAAATATTTACTTGGTTTGAAAATAGCAGGCATAGTAGAGTTTTTAATTGCCTCACAAATTCCTTCAAAGTCTTGATCTTGACATTCTATTAACAAGCACACCATTTCACCTTTTTTATCATCATCTAGTGCTACTGCACAAAATTTTACTACATCTGTATTGATAAATTTAGCAATTTCTTCTTCTAAAGCTCCTAAAGATATCATCTCGCCACCAATTTTTGCAAAACGAGAATAACGATCTACTATATATAAAAAGCCATCCTCATCTACATGACCTTTATCGCCGGTATTGTACCAGCGTATGCCATCGATTTCTTTGATAACTTCATCGGTTTTTTCTTTATTGTTTAAATAACCCACCATAACCTGATGACCACCAATGAGTATTAATCCATCTTCTCCGTGATTTAAACTTTCATAAGTAGATGGATCTACTATGCGTATAGCACTTCCTGGCAAAGGCATGCCTACACTGCCTTCTTTATTTGCACGGTGTAAAATCCAATAATCAGAATCAAATTTATTTGGTAAATTTACACTTGCAACCGGAGTGGTTTCAGTAGCCCCATAGCCTTCAAAGATAGGTTTTTTAAATTTCATCTCAAAAGCACTTCTTACTTCACTTTTGAGTTTTTCAGCACCTGAGACGATAATCCTTAAGCTTTCAAACATAATTGCATCAAGTTTTTTATTTCTTGCATAAATACCTAAAAAAGTTGAAGTAGCACACATAATGCTAACATTATTTTTTACTATAGCTTTTGCTACACCTAGTGCATCTGTTGGATCAGCATGTGTTATGCTTTTAATTCCTTCTAGTAAAGGCATAAAAGTAGTTACAGTTAATCCAAAAGCATGAAAAGGTGGTAAAGAAGATAAAACAACATCTTCATTTTTTGCACATAATACATCTGAAATTTGAGCTATATTGCTTAAGATATTGCGATTGTTTAGCATTACCCCCTTAGGTGCTCCCTCACTACCGCTACTAAATAATATAGCAGCTATGGCAAGGTTTTGCTTATTAGGTGCAAATAATGCCTTTATTAAACAAGTAGGTAAGATGCTTACTAAAGCAAGTATAGAAAAGATTTTGAGTTTTTGTCTTTTAAAGCTTGCGATAACATCTTCCATAAAGATGATTCTAACATGTTCTTCAAATTCTAATTTTATACCTTTATTCTCTAGTTTTTCCATAAATTTTCTAGAAGTATAAATTTGTTGAATTTGAGAGCTTTGAATAGCTTGATTAATCGCTTTTACACCTGCTGTGAAATTTAAATTTACCACGATTTTATTTGCAAGTAATACAGCTAGATTGCAAAGGGAGCTAGCCATAGAAGCAGGGAGTAAAATTCCTATACATTCTTCTTTTGGAGTATAGCTTCCCTGAATAGGTTGTATGTTTAGTTCATGTGATCTGTTTTTTATAAAAGAACTAAAAATCAAGCTTAAAGCAAGCATTTTTCTATAAGTAATACCACCTATTAAAGGATCAACAATAGCAATTTGACTTAAATTTCTTTTAGCACTATCTATCCAAGCTCTAGCTATGGTATGCATACTTTCACATTGAGATTTCCAAGCAATAAAAGAAAGTTCAAAAACCTTTGCTTTAACTACTTCTTTTTTAGAGTGTATTGGTAAACTTTTTCCAAAAGCAATGGCGATTTTTCTTTTACTTATTTTACGATTTCTTGCTGAAAATTCTTCATCACTTCTTGAAAAAGTGCTTCCCCAAAGTCCTCTAATATAAAAAGGCAAAATCACTCCATCTTGTTCTTCTAATTTTGAGCAAACTAACTCAAAACCACCTTTAAATTCATTTAGTTGACCATGGCGTGAAAGCACACCTTCTGGAAAAAGACAAACTAAATTTCCATTTTTAATATGCATAGCAATAAGCTCTAAGCTTGATTTACTAGAAGTGCTTGAAACAGGAATAACTCCAAATTTATCAAGAAAAATTTTAATATACCACTTAGAATAAATGCTTTTTTCCATAACAAAATAGATTTTTCTTGGTATAGCCATTTGCACTATAGCCCAGTCTATAAAAGATATATGATTACCAAGCAATAATGCTCCACCTTTTTCAGGAATATTCTCAAAACCTTCTACCAATAAACGATAACGTTGAAAAAATGCCATACTCATTAACAAACGTACTAAAGAAAAAGGTAATTTACTTAGCACATAGATACTTCCAAAAAATGCTACTGCTATAATAAAATAAAATAAATTTATTACTTGTATTTCTAAATAAGCACTAAAAGTAGCTAGTGCTAAAAACCCTAACATAAAAATATTTTGTACAAAATTATTTCCTGCTAAAACTTTTCCCAATTCGTTTTCTCTAGAGTGAAATTGTATGAGAGAGTTTAAAGGTATGATAAAAAATGCTCCACTTAAACCAAAAATAAAAAACACCACACTATAGCTTAGTAAAGTTTCTAAAAATGGTATTAAAATACTCATTAGAAAAACCCCTAAAGCACCTAGCGGTATAAGGCCTAATTCGATGTAATTTTTAGAAAACTTACCGCTAATAAGTGATCCTATAATCACCCCTATACCAGAAAAAGCTAAAGAGCATTGCACATAAAAAGTATTTTCTATAAAAAGATCATTTTTTGCATATATAGGAAAACTCACTAAATAAAGCTGTGATATAGCCCAAAAAAACGAAATTCCTACAATACAAAGCCAAATGATTTTATGAGAAAATATTGTTTTTAAATTAGACACTAAAAGCTTTCCTTGAAAATATTGTTTTTTATCAAAACTTAAGTTTTTATTTTCTTCTTTTAAACTAGGAAGTTTATAGGCTAAAAAAAGTTCTAATAAAGCAAAAGCTATTAGTACAAAACCCAAAGGTGCAATTTGTGTTAAAATATCTGAAGGAGTATTAAAATTCGGCTCAAAAAGTATTTCAAAACTTAGGGAAAATACCGCCATACCGGCTAAAATAGCCACAATACTTACAGCATTTACAGCTCCATTTCCCATAGCCAAAAGTTCTTTTCCTACTAATTCTTTTATAAAGCCATATTTTGCAGGAGAATATAAGGCAGATTGCACTCCCATGATAAAAGTCATTATAAAGGCAAGCCAAAATGCCCCAAGATAATAACACAAACAAATAATACAGGTTAATATGACTGAAAATAATGCGGATATTTTCATGATTTTATTTTTAGGAAATTTATCTGCTAAAAATCCAGAAGGCGAAAGCATAAGGATAAAAGGTAAAAGCATTAAAGCATTGACAATAGCAGTTAGAAAAAGCTGAGTGCTATCTTCGTAAAATTTATAGATAGTGTTTTGTATAATGATTTTGTGTCCTAAATCTACAAAAGCATTAATAAAAGCTACTGTTAAAAATGGCAATACGCCAAAAATCTTTAAAAATTTTTCTTGCATTAAAAACTCCATTTTATTTTAAAATATTATTTTATTATATAAAATTTAAATGGAGTTTTGATATTTGATTAATCTTTAAATTCTACCACTTCATCAAATGCAAAACGAGCTTTTTCTACGCTAATATTTTCTTGGATATGTCCTAGAGTAATAAGCATAGATACTCTTTGTTTGGTAGTGTCTAAATTTAAATATTGATTGATTTTTTCTTTATTAAATCCACCGATGATACATGAGCCTAAATTTAAACTATAAGCAGCGTTAACAATATTTGTTATAGCTATATAGCTTTGTTCTTTTGCATAAATAAAACTTTGTTCTAAATCCATTGCTTCTAAAAATGGTTTATAAGTTTGCAAGCGTTTGTTTAAATCTTCTTGATTTAAACCACGTTTTTTTAGTTTTTCTTCAAAATAATCTTTAAAATCAGCCCTTGAAATCACAACTATAATAGCAGCACAATTTGCTACATGGCTTTGATTATTAGCTATTTTGGCAATTTCTTGTTTGTTTTTATCTTTTTGAAAGACTAAAAATTTCCATGGTTCAAGCCCTAAAGAACTAGGTGATAATCTAGCACATTCCAAAATGTATTCTAAATTTTCTCTAGAAATTTTTTCTTTGGTGTATGATCGTATTGAAGAGCGATTTTGCATTAATTTTAAATAGTTTTTCATTGGTATTCCTTTTTTTGTTTTATATTATATTTTAAATGCTTTGAAAAATGTTAAAATTATATTTTGTTGATATAATTTTATTTTTGCTTCACAAAAATGTTTTAATATTAATTTTAAAAAGGTAAAAAATGAAAAAAATAATTTATTTAAGTGTATTTTTGATTATACTCATTGGTGGGGTGTATTTTTTCTTTTTTGCAAAAAAAGAAGAATATAATTACCTAACTTATGAAGTTAAAAAACAAGATATTACTCAAAGTATAGAAGCAATTGGTGAAGTTTATGCAAAAACTCAAGTAGATGTTGGTGCACAAGTTAGTGGACAAATTACTAAGCTTTATGTGAAATTGGGCGATCATGTTAATGAGGGCGATTTAATAGCACAAATTGACAAAGATAAACAGCAAAATGATTTAGATATTACAAAAGCTCAGCTTGAAAGTGCAAAAGCAAATTTAGAAAGTAAAAAAATAGCCCTTGATATAGCTACCAAACAATATCAAAGAGAACAAAAGCTTTATGAAAAAAAAGCCACTTCTTTAGAAAATCTTGAAAATTTAAAAAATACTTTTTATGCCTTAAAAGCTAATGTAGCTGATTTAAAAGCTCAAACAACTCAACTTGAAATTTCTTTAAAAAATGCTCAAAAAGATTTAGCTTATACTACGATAACTGCACCTAGTAAAGGCGAAATTATCAACGTAGCTGTTGAAGAAGGTCAAACTGTAAATGCAAATCAAAACACACCAAGTATAGTGCGTTTGGCTGATTTAAGTGAAATGGAAATTCGCATGCAAATAGCTGAAGCTGATATAAATAAAATTAGTATAGGAAAAAAAGTTAAATTTAGTATTTTGAATGAACCAGATAAAAAATATGAAGCTATTATCTCAAGTATTGATCCGGCAAATACTACCATAACAGATGCGACAAGCAATACTAATTTAAATTCAAATTCTAACACAAGTTCTAGTGCTGTGTATTATTATGCTAGAGTTTTTGTGAAAAATGATAATAATTTTTTACGCATAGGTATGAGCACAGAAAATGAAATCGCCATTAAAACAGAAAATGATACTTTAATTATACCAACTTTAGCAATAAAGAGTGATTCAAATGGTTATTATGTAGAAATCTTAAAAGCAAATAATATAAGTATAAAAACACCTGTAAAATTAGGTATTAAAGACAGTTTAAATACTCAAATTTTAGATGGAATAAATGAAGGTGATTTGATCATCATAGGTAAAAATAAAAAATGATATACTTAGAAAATGTACAAAAAAAGATTAACAATACAGTTATTTTAGAAAATATTAATCTTTGCATTCAAAAAGGAGAATTTGTAGCAATCATTGGACAATCAGGTAGTGGAAAAACTTCTCTTTTAAATATTATAGGCACACTTGATGAGCCAAGTAGTGGGAAATATTTTTTAGATCAATTTGAAGTTACTAGTTTAAGCAAAGATGAAAAAGCAAGGATTAGACGCGAAAAAATTGGCTTTATTTTTCAAAGATATAACTTACTTAGTCTTTTAAGTGCTAAAGATAATGTAGCTTTACCAGCTGTTTATGCGGGTAAAAATAAACAAGAACGCTTGCAAAGAGCTAAAGAATTACTTTCTTTTTTAGAACTTGATCATAAAGAATTTTCTAGACCAAATGAATTAAGTGGTGGGCAACAGCAAAGAGTTTCCATAGCAAGAGCTTTAATGAATGGCGGGGAACTTATTTTAGCAGATGAGCCAACAGGCGCACTTGATTCTAAAAGCGGTAAAATAGTTTTAGAAATTTTAAATAAATTAAACGAGCAAGGACATACTGTAGTTTTAGTAACTCATGATAGAGAAATTGCAGCTAGAGCAAAAAGGGTTATAGAAATCAAAGATGGTAAGATTATTAGTGATAATGGTGCAAAAAAAGCAGAATATTTTACAGCTAAATTAATGCCAAAAGAGAAAAAAAGTTTTAATTTACTTAAAAATCAGCTTTTTGAAAGTTTAAAAATGTCTATAGCTGCCATCATAGCACATAAGCTTCGCTCTTTGCTTACTATGCTTGGTATTATAATAGGTATAGCCTCAGTTGTTTGCGTGGTTGCTTTGGGTCTTGGAGCTCAGCAAAACATACTTGCTTCTATTAGTTCCATAGGAACTAATACTATAGAGGTTGTTTCAGGGCGTGGCTTAGGAGACATCAGATCAGGTAGAACAAGGCTTAACTTAAGTGATTTAAAAACTTTAAATTCTTTGCCTTATTTAGAAGCTGTTGAAGCAGATGTGGGTAAAGTAGGGGTTGTAACTTATAAGAATAATTCTTTACAAGCTAGAATTCATGGAGTAGGACCAAATCATTTAAGACTTAGAGGTTTTGTGATGGTAGATGGTAGATTTATTAACAATGAAGATATCAAAGATAATTCTAATATTTGTATAGTTGATGAAAATGCTCTGAGATTTTTATTTGACAATGATGGTGCTAAAAATGTTTTGGGAAAAAGTATCATCTTTGATAAACAACCTTTAACTATAGTTGGGGTTTTAAAGAAAGAAAGGGATAATAAAGGCTTTAAGCCAGATGAAAATACCATTAAAATTTACACTCCTTATACAACTTTAATGAATAAAATCACAGGTGATAAACAAATAAGAGCTATAGTAACTAAAGTAAAAGATGAGGTAAATCCAGCTTTAGCTGAAGAAGCAATGGTAAAAATTTTAGAAATTAAACGCGGTAAAAAAGATTTTTTCACTATTAATTCAGATGCGATTAAAAATGCTATAGAGGAAAATACTGCCACTTTAACCTTGTTAATTTCTTCTATTGCAGTGGTGTCTTTGATAGTAGGTGGTATTGGTGTAATGAATATTATGTTAGTTTCGGTGAGTGAGCGTACAAGAGAAATTGGTGTAAGAATGGCTATTGGAGCTAGAAAAGAAGATATTTTAATGCAATTTTTAATTGAAGCTGTGTTGATTTGCTCCTTGGGTGCTATTTTTGGAGTAATGCTTTCTTTTGTGATTATTGAAGTGTTTAATTCGTTAAATATTGGCTTTACTATGATTCTTTCATTAAATTCAGTATTTTTAGGACTTTTAAGTTCTGTTTTAATTGGTGTTATTTTTGGATTTTTTCCAGCTAAAAATGCTGCGAATTTAAATCCTATTAGTGCTTTGTCAAAGGAATAAAATGAGAATATTTTTACTATGTTTTGTAGCCTTTTTTTTAAATGCTTGCATGGGTGTAAAATTAGAGCAAGTATCTCAAGAATATATAAAAAAAGAATATTTTGAAGAATTTAATGCAAGTAAGGCTTGGTGGGAAAAGTATAATAATCAAGATTTAAATAATGTTTTAAAAGCAATTGTTGATAACAACAAGGATTTAAATGTAGCAAGGGTTAATTTTTTGAGTACTTTAGCAAAGTATAAACTTTTAAAATTAGATCTTTATCCTACTTTGAGTGGAAATTTAGGTGCAAATATAAGAAAAAATTTAAACAATGGTTTAGAGTCACATAATTTTTCCAACGGTATCATGTTAAATTATGAACTTGATATATATGGTAAAATTTCAGATCAAGTTGCAAGTTCTGAGTTTTTAGCAAAAGCAAGTGAATATGAGTTGCGTTCATTAGAACTTGATACGATTAATTTAGCGATTAATAGTATCTTTGAATTTATTTATTTTAATGATGTTGATCGTTTGCTAAATGATCATTTGAGAAATCTTGAGCAAATGCTAGAAATTTATGCTACTAAATTTGATTATGGCAAGGTTGAGTATATTGATCTTTTAAATATCAAAAAATCCTTATTAAATACTAAGCAAAATATCATTACAAATTTACAAAATAAAGATTTGACTTTTAAAAATTTAAAAGATTTATTAGGTAAAGAAGATGATTTTTTGATTAATAAAATGCTAAATTATACTCTTGAAGATTTTTCTTTGCAAAAAATTAATTTTGATGTAGCTTTAAAAATACTTGCTTATAGGCCACAAGTTCAGGCAAAATTAAATCAACTTATGGCTTCTTATAAAGATTATACAAGTGTGCAAAAAAATATTTTACCTAGTATAAAAATATTAGGAAATTTAGATGGAAGCAATAAGAATATAGATGAGAGTTTTAAATTTTTAATCTTAGGTGGAAATGTTGCTATTGATTTGCCATTTTTAGATTTTTATAGAGTAAAACAAAATGTGAAAATTTCTGAATTAGCATATCAAGTGCGCTTATATGAATATAAAGATGTGCTACAAAGAGCTATCAATGAATTTAAGCTTTGTTATGAAAATGATAGATATTATAGTGATTTGTTAAATTTGGTAAAAGATATTAATATTAATCAAGCAAAAATTACACAATTATATTTTGAAAAATATGAATTAGGTCGTAATGAATTAAAAGATTATCTTGATGCAGACGCTTTGCTTATTAGCTCGTTTCAAGAACTTAGTAGAGCAAAACTATCTTTATTAAAAAACATTAATTTATATCATAATATAGTGTTAATTTCAGAGTAAAAAACTTAAAAATGTTTCATTTTGTAATGTTTTAAATAAAGAATGTGATTATTTGTATTGTTTTAAAGCCATTTAGAATAAAATTAATGGATAAATCAAACAAAAAGGAGAAATATGAAATTTGATTTTTATGCAACCTTAGTTGCTATGGTTGCAGTATTGCTTCTAGGTGTTTTTGTTATTAAAAGGGTGAAATTCCTTCGAGATTATAATATTCCTGAACCTGTTGTTGGTGGTGGTATTGCTGCAATTATTCTTTTAATCTTACATAGTTCTTTTTCATTGGACATTAAATTTGATGAATCTATGAAAGATCCTTTAATGCTTGCATTTTTTTCAAGTATTGGTTTATTGGCTGATTTTGCTTCGCTTAAAAAAGGTGGTAAGAAATTAGCAATTTTTTTAGTTGTAGTTGTAGGTTTGCTTTTTGCTCAAAATATTGTTGGCATAGGTGTTGCAAGCGCTATGGGGCAAAATCCACTAATGGGACTTATAGCAGGTTCTGTTACAATGAGTGGTGGTCATGGTACAGGTGCAGCTTGGGCGGCTGAATTTATTAAAGAGCCTTATTTGTATTCTAGTGCAACTACCGTTGCGATTGCTTGTGCGACTTTTGGACTTATTTCAGGTGGTATCATAGGTGGTCCTGTTGCAAGATATTTGGTTAATAAGCATAAATTAGTGGTTCCAAAACAAAATGATGATAAAGATGCAATTTTAAATTTCCAATCTCCAGAAAAAGAAAGATTGATCACCCCTTCTTCTTTTATAGAGTCTTTAGCATTGATTGCTTTGTGTTTATTAATAGGTAGTGCTTTATCTACTTATATTAAAACAAATACAGGTTTTACTTTACCAACTTTTGTGTATTGTCTTTTTGTGGGTGTTGTTTTAAGAAATGTTTTATCAGCTACAAAAATTCACCATGTGTTTGATAGAGAAGTATCAGTTTTAGGTAATGTAAGCTTATCTTTATTCTTGGCTTTAGCGTTAATGACTATTAATCTTTGGGATCTAGTTACCCTTGCTTTACCAATGCTAGTAATTTTAGTAGTACAAGTTGCTATGATGGCTGCTTATGCTATATTTGTTACTTTTAGAGTGTGCGGGAAAGATTATGATGCAGCAGTTTTAGCGGCAGGACATTGTGGTTTTGGTTTAGGTGCTACTCCAACAGCTATGGTAAATATGCAAACTGTTACTAATCATTATGGTATGAGTCATATGGCATTTATTATTGTTCCTTTGGTAGGTGCATTTTTTATAGATATAGTAAATGCTTTAGTGATCAATGCTTTTTTGTACTTGCCATTTTTTCATTAAAAATGTTTAATCTAGCATTTTGTTGCTAGATTAATTTTTCTTATCTTTACTTTTGCATAAATGATTTAAAAAGCACTCTTTGCATAAAGGATTTTTAGCCTTGCAAGTATAGCGTCCAAAAAGTACCATGGCTTGATGAAGATAGTTTAGATTGTCTTTAAAAATTTTAGTTAAATCTTTTTCTGTCTCTTCAGGAGTTCTAGCCTTACTAAGATTAAGTCTGTGTGAAACTCTAAATACATGTGTATCTACAGCCATACAATTAGCTCCGCACCATTCAATCATAACAACATGTGCGGTTTTTTGTCCCACTCCTGCTAAACTTTTTAAATCTTGTTCATTCATAGGAATTTCACCGTTAAATTGTTCGCATACTGCCTTAGCCATTTTGATCAAATTTTGTGCTTTATTGTTATAAAATGAACAAGAGTTAATTAAAAGTTTTAAAGATGATAAATTTGCCTTGGCCAAATCTTGTACACTAGGGTAGGTTTTAAATAAATCCGGTGTGATGAGATTAACTCTTTTGTCGGTACATTGAGCTGAGAGCATAACACAAACTATAAGTTCGTAGGCATTATTAAAAACTAATTCTGTCTTTGCCTGTCCAAAATGTTGTAAAAATAATTCTTTGATTTCTAAATTTCTTTTCATAAAACTTATTGTATGTTAATCGGCTTTAAATAAAGTTTAGATATAATAAAATTAACAAAACTATTTCAAAGGAAAAAACAATGAAAAAAATTTCTTTAGTTGCTGCGGCTTTATTAACAGGTTTGAGTTTAAATGCTGCAGTGGTTGCAACTCTTGATGGAAACAATATTAGCGATACAGAAGTAAATGAATTTTTTGCTCCTATGTTAAGAGGTGCTAAAATCACTGATTTACCAGCTGAACAAAAAAAAGCAATTATTGATCAATATATCATTCAACAACTTGTATTAAAGGATGCTAAGGCTCAAAAAATTGAAAGCGATCCTTTATATAAAGAAGAATTAGAACGTGCCAAAGAAGCTATAATGGTAAATATCTACCAAAAGAAAATTTTTGATTCAATTAAAAATAATGATTCTAAAGCTAAAAAATATTATGAATCAAATAAAGATAAATTTACCAAACCAGCTCAAGTAAAAGCTAGACATATCTTAGTAACTGATGAAAAAGAAGCTAAAGATATCATAGCTCAGCTTAACAAGCTAAGCGGAAAAGCTTTAACAGACAAATTTGCTCAGCTTGCAAAAGAAAAATCAATAGATAAAGGCTCATCGGCTCAAGGTGGTGATCTTGGTTGGTTTGCTGAATCAACTATGGTAAAACCATTTGCAGATGCAGCTTTTTCCATGAAAAAAGGCACTATTTCTAAAACTCCAGTTAAAAGTGATTTTGGATACCATATTATCTTAAAAGAAGATGCAAGAGCAAAAAGTACTATGAGTTATAATGAAGTAAAAGCTGGTATTGAAGGAACTATCAAGATGGAAGAATTTAAAGAACTTATGACTAAAAAAGCTGAAGATCTTCGCAAAAAAGCAAAAGTGGAATATAAATAATGGGTGTATTAGATCTTGTCAAGCCAGGTGTTTTAAGTGGTGATGATCTAAATATCGTATATGATTATGCAAAAAAAGAAGGTTTTGCTATCCCTGCGGTGAATGTCGTAGGGACAAATTCTATTAATGCGGTTTTAGAAAGTGCTAAAAAAGTTAATTCACCTGTTATTATTCAGTTTTCAAATGGTGGGGCTAAATTTGTTGCTGGAAAATCTTGTCCAAAAGCTGATGTACTTGGCGCAATAAGCGGTGCAAGACATGTGCATTTAATGGCAAAAGCTTATGGAATTCCAGTGATTTTGCATACCGACCATGCTGCTAGAAAATTACTTCCTTGGATTGATGCTTTAATTGAAGCAAATATTGAGTTTAAAAAAGAAACAGGTAAACCTTTGTTTAGCTCTCATATGATTGATTTAAGCGAAGAGGACTTAGAGAGTAATTTGAGTACTTGTGAAAATTATTTAAAACAAATGTCTGAGCTTGGAATTTCTTTAGAGCTTGAGTTGGGATGTACAGGTGGTGAAGAAGATGGAGTAGATAATACTAATATTGATAATGCAAAATTATATACTCAACCCGAGGATGTAGCTTTAGCTTACGAGAGACTTTCCAAAATCAGTAATAGATTTTCAATTGCAGCTAGTTTTGGGAATGTACATGGGGTATATAAACCAGGTAATGTAGTTTTAAGACCAGAAATTCTTAAAAACTCTCAAAATTATGTAAAAGAAAAATTCAATCTCCAAGAAGAAAAACCGATTAATTTTGTTTTCCATGGTGGTAGTGGTAGCGATATAGAAGATATTAAAGCTGCGCTTAGCTATGGCGTGATTAAAATGAACATTGATACGGATACTCAGTGGGCTTTTTGGGATGGTGTCAGAGAATATGAATTTAAAAATAAAGCTTATTTACAAGGTCAAATAGGTAACCCAGAAGGTGATGATAAGCCAAATAAAAAATACTATGATCCAAGAGTATGGCTTAGAGCGGGTGAGGAAAGTATGATCAAACGTTTAGAATGTGCTTTTAGTGATTTAAATTGTATTGATAGAAACTAAGAGTTTTATAACTCTTAGTTGATTTTCCTGTGAAGATTTTAAATTTTTAGAGTAAAATTAACAAAGGTTTATGAAATGGAAGTTAAAACAGCTGATGAATTTTCTGATCTTGTATTGCCAGAAGGAAAGGGTAGTACAGGAATTATTGCTTACTTAAAAATTGTTTTTATTCCAACTATATTATACATTTTAGTACTTTTGGGATACTTTGGAAAGATTGATTTTAAAGTAGAATTACATAGTGTTGTAATGATAGGGATTATTTTTTTGATTGCATTGATTTTTGCAAGACATAGCGCTGATTATGCTTCAAGTATTTTTGAACAACAAAAAGATGAGTTTAAGCTTATATTAAAACGCTATATTATGAAACATTTTTTAGTTATAGGTAAAGAAACAAAATCAAATGCTAGTTTTGATGATTTTGCTTATGCTTATATGAAAGATTTAAGAAATGAAAACTTTGCTTCAGTAGGAGCAGCTATTTTTCCTATGCTTGGTATTTTAGGAACCTTTATAAGTATAGCCATGTCTATGCCAAATTTTAATTCAAGCGATACAGCAGGTTTAGAACAAGAAATTTCAGTTTTGTTAAATGGAGTTGGAACGGCTTTTTATGTATCAATTTATGGAATTTTTCTAGCACTTTGGTGGATATTTTTTGAAAAATATGGTAGTAGTAAATTTCAAAAACTCTTAAATCGTCAAAAAAACGCAACAAGCGATTTTTTTTGGTCAAAAGAAGAAATAGATAGAAAATATCTTCAAGAAAGTTTGCAGCATTTTGAAAAAATAGGAACTATTTTTGAGCATGTTAGCAATGAGGAATTTTTTAAAGAACTAGATAATACAATAGATAGAAAATTCAAAGTTTTTCAAGAGCTTGTTAATGCTGAAGAAAAAGCTGTTAGGCTTAGTAGTGAACATGTTAAGCAAACAATGAGTGATTTATCTAAAACTCAAAGAGAACAAAAAGATATTGTTAAAACTTATAGTGAAATTGCAAATGCAGTAAATATGTTAAATTCAAACATAAAAGATTTAACTTTAAGAATTTCAGAACAATACAATAGACTTTTAGATGTTAGTTCAGATAAAATTATGCATTTAGATAAAAGTGTGAGTGCTTTAGATGAAAAGGTAAATAATTTTTCTAATAATATAGAAAAATATCAAAATCTTATGCTTGATAATCAAACTAAACTTTTTGAGGGTTTTAGAGCAAGTATTATAGAGGGTATGCATACTTTCAAAGAAGCATATGAAGATGAAAAAAATATTGATGAAAAAATTTCACTAATGCAAGAATTTAAAGAAGAAAGCAAAGAACTAGATGCACAAACTACGCAAGTGATAGCAAAGCTTGAAAATCAAAAAGAAGATGAAACAATAGATGATAAAAAATAATTCCAATAACGAAGAGAATAATTTTTGGATTGCCTATGCTGACTTGATGGCAGGTTTACTTTTTGTATTTATTTTGCTTATTGGAGCTATAGTCGTTAAGTATGTTTTAACTCAAAGTGATTTGCAAATTATAAAAGAAAATTTACAAAAACAAGAAGAACGTTTAAGAGAGAACAAAGAAGAATTAAGTCAAAAAGAAGATATTTTAAAAAATCTTAGTCAAAAACTAAACAATACTTCAAATACACTTGATGATATTAGCAAGCAAAAGCAAGCTTTAGAGGCTAATATTACTAAGCTTAATCAAGATTTGAATTTAAGTTTAGATGAAAAAGATCAACAAATTTTTGCTTTACTTGAAAGATTAAACAAAAAAGATGAAGAGATTAAAGAGTTAGAGCGTAATTTTGATGATGTAAAATTTAAAATCAAAGAACTAGGTTTAATCAAGGAAAATACTATCAAAAATCTTCAAGCAAAATTTGATACTAACATTACTCTAGATTCTAATTCAGGTGCTATAGTTTTACCCTCTGAAGTGCTTTTTGATACAAATTCTTTTACCTTAAAAGCTCAAGCAAAAGAAAACTTAAAAGCTATATTAACACAATATTTTGATAGTATTTTAAAAGATGAAAATATTCTAAATAGTATAGAAAATATAGTGATAGAAGGACACACAGATAGTTCTGGATCTTATATATATAATCTTGATTTATCGCAAAAAAGAGCTTATGCTGTGATGAGTTTTATACACTCATTTTACAAAGATCCAAGGTTGCAAAAGCTTCTAATGGCAAGTGGTAGATCGTATTCTGATGTAATTATGAAAGATGGTAAAGAAGATAAAGAAGCAAGTCGCAGAATAGAGATTAAGTTTAATATTAATACAAACAATGCTTTGGAAAAGGTTGAAAAATACCTTGATAGTAAGTAGAATCGATACTTTAAAATATAAAGATTTTGAATTTTTATTAAAAAGAGATGATTTACTTGGTTATATCAATGGAAATAAGGCTAGAAAACTAGCCTTATTTGAAAAAAATAAACATTTATTTAAAAAAGGACAAAGATTTATCTCATTTGGATCTTCTCAAAGTAATGCTTTGGTTGCTTTGGCTAAGTTTTGTTATAAGAATGATTTTTCACTTGTCTTTGTTTGTGAAAAAATGAGTTCTTTTTTAAAAGAAAATCCCCATGGAAATTTAGAATTTGCATTAAAACATAATGTTGAGTTGGTAGAAAATGTAAGTTATCTTACAAGAAGGTTGCAAGCTTTGGATTTAAAAAAAGATGATGATATTTTCATTGAAGAGGGTGTAGCTATAAAAGAGGCTGAATTTGGATATAAACAACTAGCCTTAGAGCTTAGTGAGCAGTTAAGTGAAAATGTAAGCATTTTTTTGCCTTCAGGTACAGGAACTTCTGCTACTTTTTTAGCCAAACATAGTAAATTTAAAGTTTTTACTTGTGCTTGTGTGGGAGATAATGAGTATTTAAAGGAGCAGATATTAACTTTAGATCCAAGTTACGATTTTAGCAATTTAACCATATTAAATCCGCCTAAAAAATATCATTTTGCTAAACCCTATTTGGAATTTTATGAGTTTTATCAAGATTTAAAAAAAGAATGTGGAGTGGAGTTTGATTTGCTTTATGATATGGTAGGTTTTAAAACACTACTGGCTCATAAAGAACGGATTGATGGAAAAATCTTATATATCCATCAAGGAGGTCTTGAGGGAAATATAAGCATGCTAAAGCGTTATGAGTATAAATTAAAAAATACCAAAATAAAAAATCACTAAAATAATCAAAGGTATGATGAATTTAACATAATAATACCATAGTTTAAAAATACTTCCTTTTAAGGCATTTTGATTAGAAAGTTCATAGATAGAGTCTTTCTTTAGTATCCAACCTACATAGATACAACAAAAAAATGCAGTTAAAACAAAGAATATATTTCCACTAATAAAATCAAAACTATCAAAAATATTTTTCCCTTTGATGATAGTAATATCTTTTAAAGGACCATAAGTGAGTATACAAGGTAAATTTCCTAGTAGAAAAATACTTCCAAGTGTTAGATTAATAGCGGTGTTTTTAGCTAGTTTAAATTTTTCCTCTAAAACGCTAATGATCACTTGATAAATTGGTAAGCTTGTGGTAAGTGCGGCAATGATTAAAAGCAAAAAGAAAAATACACAAATTACGCTTCCAAAAGGTATATGCGAAAAAGCAACAGGTAAAGTTTTAAAGACCAAAGATGGTCCACTATCGGGAGTTAAACCTGCGCTAAATAAAGCTGGAAAAATCATAAAACCAGCAAGTACTGCTATAAGGGTATTTAAAATTCCAGTATAAACAGAAGTTTTAATTAAATTCTCATTTTTTTTAAGATGAGATGATAGGGTTATCATTACACCAAAACCTAAAGATAGAGCAAAAAATACTTGACCTAAAACATCTATAAATAACTTAGGAGTTATTTTAGAAAGATCAGGGGTAAGATAAAATTTTACACCTTCACTTGCTCCTTCAAGTGTTAAGTTACGTGCAACGACTATCAAAAGACAGATAAACAAAAATGGCATAAGATATTTTACTGACTTTTCTATGCCATCAATTACACCTTTTTTTAAGATGATCCAATTAATTATTACGAATATAGTAGTAAAAATTCCTATTAATAAAGGATTGTTTTCTATGGTTGAGTTATAAAAATCACTTGTATATTGAGCATTAATAGGACTTGAAATATTAAAATCTCCTATAATAATTTTAAAAATATAAGCTAAAACCCATCCACCTATTACCATATAATAAGCCATAATCCCAAAACTACCCAAAAGCCCCATATAGCCAACACCTTGCCAAGAATTAGATATCTTGATCCCATCGCTTGTTTTTCCACCAAAGGCATCGACTGAATTTAACATTCTACGTCTTCCTATGACATTTTCAACTAAAATCACAGGAATTCCTATGAAAATCATTGCTATACAAAAGGCTAAAACATAAGCACCACCCCCATTTTCACCTACTAGATATGGAAAACGCCAAGTGGCTCCAAAACCAATAGTCGCTCCTGCTACTGTAAGGATATAAGTTAGCGTATTGCTCCAAGTTTGTCTTTGCATACTTTTTCCTTGTTAAAATTAAATAAAAAATATTTTAAGATAAAAAATAATACCATTATGCCAAATTTTTATTTATTTTTTTATCAAATTAAAGGAAAATCCATGCAAAAGAAGAAAATTTTATTTTTAGGAGCCGGTTATGCTACTTTATCGGCCATAAAAGCTTTACCTGATGAGTTTTTTGATAAAACACAAGTTAGTTTAATTAATAATAATTCTTATCATTATCATACTATTTTATTACACAAAGTGGCTTCTAATGAAGATATTGATAGTTCAAAATATAATCTTTTGCCTTTATTAAACTCAAAAGTTAATTTCATTCAAGATGAAGTTTTAAAAATTTCTAAAGATAAAGTATTTACTAAAAATAATGAATTTGGTTTTGATATTTTAGTATGTGGACTTGGTTTTACTAAAGAAACTTTTGGTATTAAGGGTATGCAAGAATATGCTTTGAGTATAGATAATTATGAAAATGCTTTAAAAGTTAATGAAATCATATATGAAAAGATAAATAATTATAAAATAACTCATAATGAAGATGATTTAAAAATCATAGTTTGCGGTGGAGGTTTAAGTGGGGTTGAATTTATAGCTTCTTTGGCTAAAGAGCTTAAAATCTTTTGTCAAAAAGAGCAAATTGCTTATGAAAAATTAGAACTTTCTATTATTGAAGCTATGGATCAAATTTTACCAATGTTTGATAAAAACTTAGCTTTAAAGGCAAAGCAAAGATTGGAAGCACTTGGTGTAAAAGTATATGAAAAATCTAAAATTATAGAATGTGAAAAAAATGGCATAAGACTTGATGGAGGAGAATTTATTAAAGCTAATACCATCATTTGGACTGCAGGAGTTAGAGGTAGTGGTGTTATAGAAAATAGTACAGATTTTCCTAGCGTAAGATCACGTATAGAAGTTGATGCTTTTATGCATCCTTTAAATGCAGAAAACGCATCAAAATATTTTTTTATAGGTGATAATAGTTTGTTTAAAAATCCTAAAACCAACACCCCTTATCCTCCAACTGCTCAACTTGCGTTAAGAGAAGGAGCTTATGTGGCAAAAGCTTTAATGGCTATGGTTGATGAAAATGAATTCAAACAAGAATTTTCTTTTATTAGTGGAAATACAGTTTGCTCTATTGGAAATGATTATGCAGTTGGCACGGTTTTACATAAACCTATAAGTGGATTTTTAGCAATTAAACTCAAAATTTTTATAGAAAAGCTATGGCAATATCAGCTTATAGGAATTAAAGGTTTTTTTAAATAAACATGTAAGAATTATCATAAGTATGATTTAATCTAGCATAAATACTTTCTTTCCATCCTTTTGCTAGGGTGGAAATTTTTTCTAATTTTTCTAAAGAGTTTAAATTTTCAAAAGGATTGAAAAATAATTGATTTAATTCCATAATACTTAAGTCGGTTTTATCTTTTTGTAAAATTTTGATTTTCTCATTTTTATTTATTATTCCTTCTTTTAAAACTCTATAGTACCAGCCTGTTTTTCCACTTTTAAAAATTTCTTGAGTAAAATTTGAGTACTTATGTATGCTAGAAATCTTGAAACAAGGTTTGCGTGGTTGACTTACTTGTAAAATACAAGTACCGATTTCATGTATATCTCCACAGCAAACTTTATTTTCATCTAAACCTTCAATACTTAAATTTTCTCCCATTTCTCCAAAATTTAAGTATTTGTTTAAATAATTATTCCATAAAGTATAATTTTGAACACTATTTGCAAAAACAACTTTTTCCAAATTTCCATGATGAATTTTATCAGCTATTTCGTTATCAAGAATACGATCTACATAGATTTGTAAAGAATTTAAATAGATATCTTTAATAAAAGCTGAATGAAATGTGTTGTAATTTTTGATTTTGCCAATTTGTAAAGATTTAATGGAACTCATCGGGGAACTTTATTTAAAAAATCATTTGCATCTACATAGCCTATAATACGTCCTTTTTCTTCACTTTTATCAAAAAATATTATTACAGGAGGTCCAAAAACTCCAAATTCTTTCATAAGGGCTAAATCTTCTTGGGTATTGTGTGTTATATCTGCTTTTAAAAGGGTGTAGTTAGCAAGTAAATTTTTTACCTTAATGTCTTTAAAAGTATATTCTTCTAAAAGTTTACAGTTCTCACACCAAGTGGCTGTAAATTCAAGCATGATGGGTTTGGTTGAATTTTGTAATTCTTGTTCAAGTTCTTTTAAATTTTTAATTGTTTTAAAATTTAAACTAGGACCATTTTCTTTTATAGCAAGATTAAACTCAAGAGGTTTTAGCAAGCTTTTTGAACCCATTGAGCCACCTAAAATTAGACTTAAACTATAAGCTAAAACTAAAATCATACTTGCTTTTTTAAATTTATCAAAATTAGTTTTTGCTTCATCAAATAAACCCATAAAACTAGCAAAAAATACCCCTATAACACCATAAAGTATTAAAACGATATTTGCACTAAGTATTCTTTCTAGCATCCAAACTGCCATGATGAGCATGATAAAACCAAAGAAAATTTTTACTTTAAGCATCCAAGCTCCACTTTTTAAAAAGCTTCCTCCAAGTCCTATTAAAAGTAAAGGCACGCCCATACCAAAACTCATTGCAAATAATGAAAGTCCTCCTAAAAAGACATCTCCGCTGTTTGTAATGTAAAGCAAGGCTCCTGCTAAAGGTGCAGCCACGCAAGGTCCTACAATAAGAGCTGATAAAAATCCCATGATGGCTACGCCAAAAACACCGTTTTTACCTTCTATTTTTTTATTAATAAAATTTTGAAATTTAAGTGGAAGTTGTAATTCATAAAGTCCAAACATAGAAAGCGAGAGTAGTATAAAAATACTAGCAAAAGTAATGATAATCCAAGGCTGTTGTAATAAACCCTGCACGTTAGCTCCTGCAAGTCCTACCAAAGCTCCTGCTATAGCATAAGCTAAAGACATAAAAAAGACATAGATAAAAGATAAATAAAAGCTATGTTTTTTAGATGGTTTATCTTTAAGCTTCATAGCAATTAATGAAGAAAGAATAGGAATCATCGGTAAAATACAAGGAGTAAGTGCTAGCAACAATCCATAGCCAAAAAAAGTTAAAAGAGTGATGAATATATTTTGCGTGCTTAAATCATTAGCAATTTGCTCATCTTCATTTTGATTTTTAAACTGATCTTTAGTTGAGTTTATAGTATAAATTCCATTCTGTTTATTTAGCTTATAGTTTACATATACAGGGCGATAACATAAACCTTCTTCTGAGCAACCTTGATAAGTTAAGGAAAGTTTTGCTTTGTTGTTTTTAACAAAATCATTTAATAATAATTGAGGTATAAAAAGTTCAAGTTGGCTAAAAATTACCTCTTTATCTTCTCTAGTTTGAGTTGGTGGAAAATTTAATAAAGAAGTGATATCGTTTGAGTCTAATTCCACTTTGATTTGATCTTTATAAAGATAAATTCTATCTGCAAGATTAATTTTTAAAAAAATTCCTTGGTTATTACTATAAGAATTAAGCTTGAAGGCTTCGTTGAGTGATAAAACTCCATTATTGGCAAAAATGAAATTAAAAAAAAATAAAAATACTATTAAAAAACGCATTTTTTCCTCAAAAATAAAATAAATAATATGATATTTTACTTATTTGTGGTAAATTTAAGTTAATAATTATCCTAAATTAAGAGGTTTACGATGGATAAAAAATTTACTCTCATCAAGATAAAAAAATCAACTCTTGAGTATGAAAGCGAGCTTAAAAGATTACAAATTGAACTTTTAAAATTTCAAAACTATGTTAAAGATAAAGGTTTAAAAGTTTTAATTTTAATCGAAGGACGTGATGCTGCAGGAAAAGGTGGTGCTATTAAAAGATTAATTGAACATTTAAATCCTAGAGGTTGTCGCGTGGTAGCACTTGAAAAACCAAGCGATGTAGAAAAAACTCAGTGGTACTTTCAGCGTTACGTGACACATTTGCCCGCTGCTGGTGAAATAGTAATTTTTGATAGATCTTGGTATAATAGAGCAGGAGTTGAACCTGTTATGGGGTTTTGTACTCCAAATGAGCACAAAAAATTCCTACGCGAAGTAGCTTCTTTTGAAGAAATGTTACTTGATAGTGGGATTTTATTTTTCAAGTTTTATTTTTCTGTCTCTAAACAGGAACAAAAAAGGCGTTTTGAGCAAAGAAGAAAAGATCCTCTTAAGCAATATAAACTTTCTCCTGTTGATGAGAAATCACAAGAATTATGGGATAAATATACTCTAGCAAAATATTCTATGCTTTTGGCATCAAATACCCCAAAATGTCCTTGGGTGATCATCAATTCAGATAATAAGAAGAAGGCAAGAATAAATTTATTTAAATATTTATTAAATATTTTGAAATATCCAAATAAAATTAAAAACAAATACTTTAAATATGACAAAAATTTAGTACGTAGTGGCGAGGAAGAAATTCGTAAAATGGAGCTTAGTTTAAATGATGAAAAACTTAAAAAATTTGATAAACAATAAAGGATAAAATTGAACCATCTTTTTATAATGCATTGTAAATTCAACGAGCGTAAAAAAATCAGTCTAAAGATATTTATAATCAATGCATTTTTATTGGCATTTTTATTATTTTTATTTTTTTATTTATCTTTTTTAAGTGCTAGCTATAATTTTGATTTTAGAGCTATTTTTGAATATAAAGATAAAATGGTGCAAGGTTTTTTTGTAACTTTCCTTATTAGTATTTTATCTTTGGTTGTGGGTGTAATTTTTGCGTTGATTTTATGCTATATGAGTCTTTGTAAAATTGTGCTTTTTAACATGTTTGCAAGGATTTTTATAGAGCTTATTAGAGGAACACCTTTACTTGTACAAATTTTATTGATTTATTATATTTTTGCTGATAATTTAGGACTTGATAATCGTTATGTTTGTGGAGTTTTGATTTTAGCTTTATTTGCTAGTGCTTATATTTGTGAGATATTTAGAGCAGGAATTTTAAGTGTAAATAAAATACAATATGAAAGTGCTAAGGCTTTGGGCTTGAGTGAATTTGAAATTTATAAAAGTGTAATTTTTCCCCAAGCTTTAAAAAATATCTTAGCACCTTTAAGTGGGCAATTTAGTAATTTAATCAAAGATAGCTCGCTCTTGAGTGTGATAGCCATTTCAGAGCTAACTCAAAATGCTCAAGAAATCAATGCTTTTACCTTTTCTACTTTAGAAATTTACATTCCTTTAGCACTTTGTTATTTAGTTTTAACTTTACCCATTTCCATGTTTTCAAGAAAGCTTGAAAAGAGTTTTTCTTAAAAGAAAAACTCAAGGTTTTGTTCTTTAAAAACTTCTTTTATATCTTTTAGATATTTTTGACTTAGTTTGTCAAAAAAGCCATTTTCTTTAGATTTTAAAATAAATTCATTGAGCTCTTCTTTTAGTTTGGTATTGTTTTTATTTAAAGCTATAGCCCATTGTTCAGGAGTTTTTTCAAAAGGAGTGAAAATAGCTTTGGTTTGTTCAGGATGTTTTTTCCATGCCTTATAAATACTCATCTGATCATAAATAAAAGCATCAGCTTTAGCTTGAATGACTTCCAAAATAGCTGCGTTTTCTTTATCAAATACTAAGATTTTTGCATTTTTAAGGTTTTTTTGAGCATACAAATGTGCACTTGACCCTCTTTTTAAAGCAAGGATTTTTCCTTTTTGGTTTAAATCTTCTATGGAATTAATATTTGATTTTTTAGCACTTAATATTGCTAAATTTGCCTTAGCATAAGGTATAGTGAAATCTATTACTTTTTTTCTTTGCTCACTTATACTCATAGAAGACATAATTAGATCTATTTTTTGAGTTTTTAAAGCAGGTATAAGCCCATCCCAAGCTATGTTTTGAATTTTTAAATCATAGTTTTTTTCTTCAGCAAAGGCTTGTAAAAACTCTACGCTAATGCCACTTGGATTACCTTTAGTATCACTCATTTCAAAAGGAGGATAAGCCAACTCCATACCCACGATTAATTCTTTTGCATTGAGTGTAAAAAACAACGCAAACAGTAAAATAATTTTTTTCATGTTTTTTCCTTAATTTAGTTTTTTTATAAAACAAATAATTTTATTAGCTTCTTTGAAGCCACATTGAATATGAAAATTAAAACTATCAACATTTTGTAATTCGCAATCACTAGCAAATTCACTAATTTTTTGGTTTAAAATCCATTGTTCGCAATATGTCAGTAATTTTTTTGCATAATATTTTTTTCTAAAATTTTCTCTAATGTAAATTCCTTCTAAATATCCTACGGGAGTATTAGAGCTACCTTCTACATAATCATATCTTATACTAACATAAGCTAAACCTATGCACAATTGTTGTATTTTAAGTAAAAATACAGCATATTTTTGATCTTTTAATATATTTTCAAATTCATGCTTTAATTTTACAATGGGTTTATTAAATAATAAACTTGCTAATATTAATACATCTTCTAAATCATTAATGTTTGCTTGGTAAATTTTAAAATGATCCAAATTTAGCTAAAGCCCTTTTGTAATCTTCTTTTGTATCTATACCTATGCTTTGACTTTGTATTTTTAGCATTTTGATTTTTTTGCCATTTTCTAAGGCTCTTAATTGCTCTAGTTTTTCGCATTCTTCAAGGGCTGAGTTTTTCAAAGTACAAAATTCTTGTAAATTTTTAACTCTATATGCATAAATTCCAAGGTGAGCTTTGAAATTTTGTTTATAATTTGCTCTTTCATAAGGAATTTTAGATCTTGAAAAATATAAAGCATAATCATTACTATCAGTAACTACTTTAACCAAATTTGGATCATCGCAAGCTTTTGCATCTACTTCTTTATAACAACTACTCATAAAACAAAGCTCATCTTCAAAAGATTTTTGGCTAAATTCTTTAAATTTTTTGATATTTTGTGTTTCTATAAAAGGCTCATCAGCTTGAACATTAATGATAAGTTCATTTTCATTTAGGTTTAAAATTTGACAAGCCTCGTTGATCCTATCAGTGCCACTTTCATGATTTTTACTTGTTAAAACTGCTTTTATATTGTGTTTTTGTGCTATTTTTAAAACCTCTTCATCATCAAGCGCCACACACACTTCATCAACTTCTTGCATTTTTTTAGCTGTATAAATAAACATTGGTAAATTATGAATTTCGCATAAAATTTTATTTTCAAAACGACTTGATTTTAATCTTGCTGGTATGATTATCATTGTTTTATCCATTCTATAATAGTTTGTTTTAGATTTTCAAGCTTGCAAACTTGATTTTGCTTTTGCGTACTTGTAAATAAGTTTGCAATATTTGGATGAATTTCTTGGTTAAATTCTTTTGCAAGTTTTTGCATGCAAGCTTGTTCATCTTGACATTCTTTATCATAAATTGCTTGATACATACTTGGTGTAAATTTACTCCATTGTGCTGTGGAAGTGATGAGTGTAGTGGTGTTAGGATCAAGCATTTTAAAGCAAGTACAAGTGTGAGGATCTAAAAGTCCTAAGTGGCTGTATTGTTTGATATATTGCATACATAAATCATCATTGCAAAAATCAGCTTCAAAGTCTTCTTGTAAAAGCTCTAGTTCTTTTTGGCTAAGCTCATAATATTTCTCATTTGTTAAAGTTTGCATTAGTTCTTTGGTACGTTCATATTTAAATTTATCAAAAAGCAATCTTTCTATATTTGATGATATGAGTATATCCATAGCAGGAGAAATAGTTTTTTGCAAGCTTTTATTTCTTAAATCATATTTGCCTGTATTAAAAAACTCACTTAAGATATTGTTTGAATTGGAAGCAATTTTAATTTTACCTATATTTGCTCCCATTTTTTTAGCATAATAAGCTCCTAAAGCATCACCAAAATTTCCACTTGGAACGATGATGTCTATTGTTTTGTCAATTTTCAAACTAGCATAATAATGATAGATGATTTGAAAAAGTATTCTTCCAAAATTGACTGAATTTGCAGCACTTAGACTTAGCTTTTCTTCTTTTAAAGTATTTTTAAAATCCTCATCATTTAAAAGTGTTTTTAGAGCATTTTGTGCATCATCAAAATTACCTTCAATGGCTATTGATTTTAAATTACTTGCATTTGAGTGTGTCATTTGCAAAGCTTGAGTTTTACTTGTACCTTCATTTGGGTAAATGCAAACTACCTTTATACCTTTTTTATTTTCAAAGCTTTTTAGTGTAGCAGGTCCTGTATCACCACTTGTAGCACACATGATTAAAAAATCATCATCTTTTTTTAAGTATTCCAAAAGTACGCCAAAAGGCTGTAAGGCCATGTCTTTAAAAGCTCTTGTTGGCCCATGGAATAATTCATTAATATAAAGCTTATCATTAATTTTTCTTAAACAAATAGGGCAGGTTTTATCATCAAAATTCTCATAAGTTTTCAAAGCATTTTCAAAAACTTCAAGCTCTAAATCAAAATCAAAAGCCGCGATGATTTTCAAAGCTAATTCTTTGTAGTTTAAATTTTTTAAAGCTTCATTGTCAAGCTTTGGTAGATTAAGTGGAGCGTATAAAGCATTATTAGGTGCACTAGGGCTAAGCAAGGCCTTTGAAAAGCTTACTTGATGGTTTTTATCTTGGGTTGAGTGTAGCAACATTTTCTTCCTTTTTGTTAAATTTATCAATATAATTTTGCAAAACTTGCTTAAAGTTATCTTTTAAAATAATATCAAGATGAATAAGCTCGGTTTTAAAACCAAAGTCTTTTACTTTTACATAGTCTTTAAAGGTTAGCATTAAGGTATCGCAGTTGTGTTTTTTTAAAAGTTTTTCTAATTCTTCTTTTTGAAAAGTATAATGATCGGCAAAAAAATAACAAGCCCTAGCTTTGATAAAATGCTCATATAATCTAAAAGGCTTTGCAATAGAGCTTATTAAAACCGCTTTTTGATTTTCTTTTACATGAGAATAACGCACAAAGTCTTCATTTTCTTTAGCTATAAAATCAGCTTTTTTAGCAAAAGATTTTGGCAAACGATAAGCCCCGCTAGGTAGGGTAAAATCAAAAAATGGCTCATCTTTACTTTGCAATAAAATATTAAGTTTTTTAATATGAAATTTAGAAAAAGCATCATCTAAAAGTATGATTTTTGCTCCAAGTTCGATAGCTTTGTGTATTCCTTTAACTCTGTCTTCACTAACTATAACTCCGCTAATATGCTTTGTAAGTGCATATTCCATAGCTTCATCGCCACTTTCTTTAATACTACATAAAATTTCATTTTTATTTTTAACGACGATTAAACCTTTACTTTGTCTTTTATAGCCTCTTAAGATGATAAAACAATTTTCAAACTCAGCTGCTATGGCTTTGCAAATAGGAGTTTTTCCATTGCCTCCTAGTGTTAGATTACCTATGCTTATAATGGGTAAATTAAAATCAAGTTCTTTTTTAAATTTAGTATTTAAAATAGCTATAATCATATATAAAAAGCTAAAAGGCAAAAGCAAAAAGGCTAGAGTTTTTTGCAAAAAATTAGGTTTAAAAAAATAGCGATCAAGCCAAGTCATATGTATTCTTTAATGTTGTTGGAAGTTTTCTTTTAAAGGCATTATTTTGCACACGCTCTAAGACTAAATTTTTTAAATTCTCATCAAATTTTTCCAAGCTTTGATTATTTTCTAAAGCTTTTAAAACTTCATCTAAAACTTCATATTTATAGCCAAGATCTTTTTCATCGCTTTGATTTGGCCAAAGATCAGCACTAGGAGCTTTTTTGATGAAATTTTCATGCACGCCTATAAATTTAGCAAATTCAAAAACTTCACTTTTATAAAGTGTAGCTAAAGGATTAAAAGCACAAGCTAAATCTCCATAAATAGTCCCATAACCAAGCATAAGTTCACTTTTATTAGAAGTGCCTACTACCAAAGCATTATGCAAGGCTGAATAATCATAAAGTAAACTCATACGCACTCTTGCAGCTAAATTTCCAAAACGTAAAGGGTTTAAGTCTTGACAAATTTTTTCATAAGCACAAAGTACTTCATCAATATAAATGATCTTATGGTGAATTTGCAAATACTCACAAAGCATTAATGCATCATCTAAATTTTCTTTTTTAGAATGTTTTGTAGGCATTAAAAGCACAAAAAGTTTTTCGCCCACTGCTTTTTTGCAAAGATGAGCTACTAAAGCTGAATCTATCCCACCACTTAAGCCTAAGATGAGATTTTTATATCCTGCTTGTTCTTTTATAAAATTGATCAATAATTCTTGTAATTTTGTATAATTCATAAAAAATCTTTAAATATTAATTTTTTAAAATTATATTTGATTTAGTTAAAAGGAAGTTTATATGCGTATTTTAAAACAACCATGTGGAATGTATGAGACAAATTGTTATATCATAGATCATAAAAACAAGCAAATCATCATCGATCCAGGTGAAAATGCTTATAAATTTATCAAAGAAAACGCAAGTAAACCTTTGGCTATTTTAAATACTCATGGTCATTATGATCATGTTTATGATAATGCTAAAGTTAAAAAGGCTTATGAAATTCCACTTTTTATCCATAAAGATGATGCTTTTATGTTAAAAGATCCTTTTAATTATGGTTTTGAGCATTCAAATGCTGATGTGTTAATAGAAAATGAAAATGAATTTAGTGTAGATGAGTTTAAGTTTAAATTTCATCATTTCCCAGGGCATACTCCAGGGTGTTGTATGATAGAACTTGTGGGTGAAGATGTGCTTTTTAGTGGGGATTTTTTATTTTACCGTAGTATTGGTAGATGGGACTTTCCTTATTCAGATGCAACTAAGATGAAAGAGAGTTTATTGAAAGTTTTAGCTTATGAAAAAGATTTTAAACTTTTTCCAGGGCATGGGGAAGAAAGCACTCTAAAAGAAGAACAAAAAGCAATTCCTGCTTGGTTAAGGTATTTTCACTAATGGATAAGGTTTTATATTTTTTAAGTTTTTTGCTGATTTTAAGTGCGGTTTTGAGTTTTTTTAAACCCAAAGAAGCAAAAAAGAAATTTTTTCACAAATGCCCATGTTTTAGAGCGGTGGAAAATGGTTTAATGAGTAGAATTTGTATTTATGCGGGAAGTTTTGGTTTTATGTATTCTGTGCTTTATATAGGTTTTGGGGTGTATGATAAAAAGCTTTTTATGATTTTGCTTTTATCTTTTGCGATATGGTATTTTGCTTGGGTTTTAAAAAAAGAGTAAAAAACTATCATTAAAAATGTTAAAATACTTTTTTAATTATCAAAAAGGGTATCAAAATGAGAAAAAGCATAGCAGAATGGCAAGAACAAGAGCTACTTTTACTTTCCTTGCCTCATATAAATAGCGATTGGAAGCCTTATTTAGAAGAGATTTTGCAAAGCTATGAAGAATTTGTTAAAGCTGTGGCAAATTTTCAAAAAGTTTTACTTATAGCACCAAGTGAAAAAGACTTTCAAAGGTTTAAACATATAAAAAACGTTGATTTTTTTAAATGTGATACTAATGATACTTGGATTAGAGATTTTGGTGCAATTGATGTGCGTGAAGATGAAAAAATTATAGGGCTTGATTTTATTTTTAATGCTTGGGGAGATAAATTTCAAAGCACTTTAGATAATGCGGTAAATTCAAAGCTTTTTGCGCAAAAATTATCTGGAAAATTAGAAAAAATTGATCTTATCTTAGAAGGTGGGAGTATTGATTTTAATGGGCAAGGAGTAATGCTTACAACGAGTGCTTGTTTGTTAAATGAAAATAGAAATTCACATTTAAATAAAGAGCAAATTGAAGCCAAGTTAAAAGAAATTTTTGGCTTAAAACAAATTATATGGTTAAATCATGGTTATATAAAAGGCGATGATACTGATCATCACATAGATACTCTAGCAAGATTTATCAATGAAAAAACCATTGCTTATTGTATATGTAAAGATGAAAACGATGAGCATTATAAACCCTTAAAAGCTATGGAAGAGGAGCTTAAAAAAACAGGATTTGATTTATTAGAACTTCCTTTACCTAAGCCTTTATATTTTGAAGGTAAAAGACTTGGTGCTACTTATGCAAATTTTGTTTTTGTTAATGGTGGCTTGATAGTGCCAACTTATAATGATGAAAACGATGCTTTGGTATTAGAAAATTTACAAAAAACATGCAAAGATAGAAAAGTAGTAGGGGTTGATGCAAGAGTGTTTTTAAGACAAAATGGTTCTTTGCATTGTTCTTGTCAAAACCGCTATGAAGGTCAAAGATGAATTTGCAAAAAAGTGCAACCATCATCGCAAGTGTATGTGCTATTTTTTTAGCTATTGTTAAATTTATAGTAGGTTTAGCTTCAGGTTCTGTTGCGGTACTTTCTAGTGCGATTGATTCTTTGCTTGATTGTGTGATTTCGGGTTTAAATTTTCTAGCTTTGAAAAAAAGCTCTCAAGGCTCTAGTAAAGAATATAATTTTGGCCTTAGTAAAATTGAAGCATTAATGGGGCTTTTTGAAGGTCTTATTATTAGTGGGATTGGGGTTTATATTTTCTATGAGAGTGTTTTGAAAATTCACAATCAAGAAAGCGTAGAAAAACTTGATCTTGGAATTTTTGTCATGGCTTTTGCTATGGCTGTGACTTTGTGTTTGGTGGTTTTTTTAAACTATGTTGCTAAAAAAACAAAAAGCTTGATTATAAAAGCTGATAGCTTGCACTATAAAATAGACTTTTTAACTAATGCTCTAACACTTTTAGCACTTGTGATTATTGCTTTTACAAATTATCATTTTATTGATGGTTTATTTGGTATAGCTATAAGTTTATATACGATTTTTTCTGCTTTTAAAATCATTAAAGAAAGTTCTAAAATTTTATTAGATGTAGCTATTGATAAAGAACAGGTTGAAATGATTAAGCAAATTATAAGTGCAAATAAAGAAGTCAAAAGCTTTCATCATTTAAAAACTAGAAAAAGCCCTGATATACTTTATGTTAGTGTGCATTTAGTTTTTGAACCTACAATATCACTTTTAAAAGCTCATAAAATCGGTGATGAGATTGAAGATAGTATAAGGGAGCATTTTAAAGATGATTTTTGGAATATCCATATACACTTAGATCCTTATGATGATTCAGAGGAAGAAAGGAGTAAAAATGAAATTAGCACTCATACAGCAAGAATTTAAACAAAATAAAGAAAAAACTATAGAAAAAACATGCGAACTTATCAAACAAGCAGCAAAAGAAAAGGCTGAGCTTGTATGCTTGCAGGAACTTCATCAAACGCAGTATTTTTGCCAAAGTGAAAATACAAACTTTTTTGATTTAGCTAATGACTATGAAGAAGATGTTAAATTTTGGTCTAATGTATCTAGGGAAAATAAAGTTGTTTTGGTAACTTCTTTATTTGAAAAAAGAAGTGCAGGGCTTTATCATAATACTAGTGTGGTATTTGAAAAAGATGGCTCCATAGCAGGTAAATACCGCAAAATGCATATACCTGATGATCCTTGTTTTTATGAAAAATTTTATTTTACTCCAGGTGATTTGGGTTTTGAACCTATACAAACAAGTATTGGAAAGCTTGGAGTTTTAATATGTTGGGATCAATGGTATCCTGAAGCTGCTAGGTTAATGGCTTTAAAAGGGGCTCAAATTTTGATTTATCCTACTGCTATAGGTTGGTTTGATAAGGATGAAAAAGAAGAAAAACAAAGACAACTTGAAGCTTGGATAGGTGTGCAAAGAGGTCATGCTATAGCTAATGGCTTACCTGTAGTAGCTATTAATAGAGTGGGTTTTGAAAAAGATGAAAGCGGTGTGGAAGATGGCATAAGATTTTGGGGGAATTCTTTTGTCTTTGGTCCACAAGGTGAAGAGCTTTTTAGGGCTGATGATAAACAAGAGCTTTGTAAAATCATTGAAATAAATATGCAAAGATGTGAAAATGTGCGTAGATGGTGGCCGTTTTTACGTGATAGACGCATAGAGTATTTTCATGAGTTAAATAAAAGATTTATTGATTAAAAGGAGGAAAAATGAAAAAAGTTTTAGTGCCTTTGGCAAAGGGTTTTGAAGAGGCTGAATTTATAGGTATAGCTGATGTTTTAAAAAGAGCGGTTATAATTGGCGGGAAATTAGAAGTGACTATAGTTTCATTAGATGATGAGCTTTTAGTACAAGGAGCTAATGGAATTTGCATAAGGGCTGATATGAGTTTAGCTAGTGTTGATCGAGAAAATTTAGACGCAATTGCTTTGGCAGGTGGATTTGAAGGTATGATGAATCTAAAAAATAATCCAACTATCATAAAAATCATACAAGATTTACATGCTAAGAAAAAAATCGTAGCTGCTATTTGTGCTTCGCCTATAGTGTTGGCAAAAGCAGGGGTGATCAATGGAGAGTTTTCTTGTTATCCTGGCTGTGAAGTAGGTATTGAAGGCACAAGAGTAAATAAAGCAGTTGTGGTAAATGAAAATGTCATCACAGCAGCTGGACCTGCTACAGCTATTTTGTTTGGTTTGGAGCTTGCTAAGCATTTATGCTCAGAAGAAATTTATCAAAAACTTTATGAAGGTATGCTTGTTCCTTTGACAAAATAAACCCTCGCTAATGAGGGTTTAGCTTACATTTGCTTCATAAGCTTGGTGATTTCACCCTCATGAGGAAATCTATCTATTTCACAATTAAATAAGTCTTTTTTAGAGTAAATGATTTTACCATCTACTTCTACTATAAAATGACCACCACCTTTTTCTATGGTAGAAATTTGCGCATCTTTGAATTCATTTTGTATTTCTTCTGCAACCCTTGCAGCTTGTGGTTTGTAATTTCAAAGATTACAATAATAAATTTTTACTTCCATTTTTTACTCCTTTTTTGAAAGTAAGCTATTATACATTTTTTATACTTGTAAGTTTTAAATTTAAGGTTTTTTTTTATAATAATAAAAAAATACAAGGGAAAATATGAGCCAATTTACACATTTACATTTACATACAGAATATTCTTTACTTGATGGAGCAAATAAACTCAAAGAGCTTGCTAAAACGCTAAAAGCTCAAGGTGCAACTAGTGTTGCTATGACTGATCATGGGAATATGTTTGGAGCTATTGATTTTTATAAAACGATGAGATCTGAAGGGATTAAACCTATCATAGGACTTGAAGCATATTTACATAATCACGATGATTTAAGTGATAAAAGTTCAAGACAGCGTTTTCATATTTGCTTATTTGCTAAAAATGAAATTGGCTATAAAAATTTGATGTATTTAAGCTCGCAAAGCTATATACATGGTTTGTATTATTACCCAAGGATTAATAAAAAGCTTTTAGAGGCTCATAGCGAAGGCTTGATTTGTTCATCAGCTTGTTTACAAGGTGAAGTTAATTGGCATTTAAATACCAAAAATGAAAGAAATTTAAAATTTGGCGCAAAAGGCTATGAAGGTGCAAAAGAAGCTGCACTTTGGTATAAAAAGGTTTTTGGAGATGATTTTTACCTTGAGATCATGCGTCATGGTATTGATGATCAAAAATTTATCGATGATTCTATCATTAAACTTGCTAAAGAGCTTGATATAAAAATCATCGCAACCAATGATACGCACTATACTTTTAAAGAAAGAGCAGCCGCGCATGAAGTGTTTATGTGTATAGCTATGGGGGTTAAGCTTGATGATCCGGGGCGTTTAAGACATGAAGTGCATGAATTTTATGTAAAAACGCCAGAACAAATGAGTGAGCTTTTTGCAGATATTCCAGAAGCTATTGAAAATACTCAAGAAATAGCTAATAAATGCAATCTAGAATTAAAACTAGGCGATCCTACTCCACCAAATTTTAAATTTACCCGTGAATATGCGAAAAAATATGGCTTAAGTTTAAGTCAAGAAGATCAAGAATTTAGCTTTGATAATGATGATATAGTCTTTGAATATCTTTGCAAAAAGGGCTTAGAAGAAAGACTTCAATTTATCGATGAGAGTAAGCATCAAGAGTATAAAGATAGGCTTGATTTAGAAATTAGTATTATTAAAAATATGAAATTTTCAGGTTATATGCTTATCGTTCATGATTTTATCGCCGCAGCTAAGGAAAAAGATATACCAGTTGGACCAGGGCGTGGGAGTGCTGCGGGGAGTTTGGTTTCGTATTGTTTGAAAATTACAGATTTAGATCCTATACCTTATAATCTTCTTTTTGAGAGATTTTTAAATCCTGAGCGTGTATCAATGCCCGATATTGATGTGGATTTTTGTCAAGATAGAAGAGGGGAAGTGATTGATTATGTGATCGATAAATACGGAGCCGAAAAGGTTGCACAAGTCATTACCTTTGGTAAGCTTTTGGCAAAAGGAGTGATTCGTGATGTGGCTAGGGTTTGTGATATGAGTATACCTGATGCGGATGCTTTGGCAAAATTAGTTCCCGAAGAGCTAAAAATAACACTAGAAAAAGCTTATGAGCAAGAGCCAAAAATCGCTGAATTTGTAAATTCTCATCCAAAAGGACATCAAGTTTGGGATTTTGCTAAGGCGTTAGAAGGATTAAATAGAAATGCTGGTATGCACGCAGCTGGAGTGGTGATATCTAATGAAGCATTGTGGAATAAAGCACCGCTTTTTAGACAAAGTAAAAACGATGAACGTCATTTAGTAACGCAGTATTCTAAAGAATATCTTGAAGATGTGGATTTAATTAAATTTGATTTTTTAGGTCTTAAAACTTTAACTGTTATTAATAATGCAATTAAATTGGTTAAAAAGCGTTATGGTAAAGACGTGGTTTGGGAAAAAGTCAATATGAATGATCCTAAGGTTTATAAAACCATACAAAGTGGTAATACCTTGGGCATTTTCCAAATAGAATCAGGTGGTATGCAGAGTTTGAATGCTAGGTTAAAGCCTGAGAGGTTTGAAGACTTGATAGCAGTTTTAGCTTTATATAGACCAGGACCACTTGATAGTGGGATGGTGGATGATTTTATCGATATCAAACATGGTAGAAAGGCTGCTACTTATGCGTTTGAAGACTTAAAACCTATACTTGAAAACACTTATGGGGTTATAGTTTATCAAGAGCAGGTTATGCAAATAGTACAAAAAATCGGTGGTTTTTCTTTAGGTGGTGCTGATAATGTACGCCGTGCCATGGGTAAGAAAAAAAGAGAAATTTTGGACAATCTTAAGGCAGAGTATTTAGAAGGTGCTAAAAAACAAGGCTATGATGAGAAAAAGGCTGATGATTTGTTTGAGCTTATTTTGAAATTTGCTGAATATGGTTTTAATAAATCTCACTCAGCTGCCTATGCACTTATAACCTTTCAAACAGCGTATTTAAAGACTTACTATCCAAGTGAGTTTATGGCCGCGCTTTTAACAAGTGAAGAGAGCAATGTAGATAAGGTCGCAAAATACATAGAAGAAATGAAAAGAATGAATATCAAGCTTTTACCACCAAGCATTAACAAAGCTCAAAGAGAATTTAGTGCAACTAAGCTTGAAGATGGTTCTGAAGCTATTATTTATGGGCTTGGAGCGATTAAAAGCGTGGGAATTCCTGCGATAGAAAATATCATGGCTATTCGCAAAGAAGAAGGTTTTAGTGATTTTGATGATTTTATAAGCTCTATTGATCCTACTAAGATTAATAAAAAAACCATAGAAAATTTAGCTAAATCAGGTGCTTTTGATGAGTTTGGTTATACTAGAAAATGTTTAGTAGATAATCTTGAGCTTATTTCAGAAACAAGTAGAAAAATCGCTGAGGTTAAAAGAAACTCTACTACTTCGCTTTTTGGAGAAGAAGAAATAGCTGCAGATATTAAAGTAGGGCTTCATGATAGTAAAATTGAATTTGAAATAATGGAAAAACTAGGCTATGAAAAAGAAATTTTAGGAATTTATGTATCAGGACATCCTTTAGATAAATTCGCAAGTCAAATAGAAGGCATAGAGTATTTTAAAAGTATGGATTTTGAAACACTTAAAGGCGAAGGTGAGCTTTTAGTTGTAGGAAAGATTGAAGATTTTAAATCGATGATGAGTAAAAGCGGTAAAAGATATGCTAAAGCTGTGATTTTAGACTTTTATTCTTCTTTTGATATGATAGTTTTTGAAGCCCAAGTAGAAAAAGTTGAAGCGCTTTTTAAGGAAAGTAAGGATGAGGCCTTTGCTTTTTTGCTAAGATATAAAAATAATGATAATGACTTAAGCTTTAGTTTAAATGAAATTTATACTCTAGAAGAAGCAAAAGAAAATGAGTTAAAATCTTTTAGTAAAAGAAAAAGTTTTGCAAAAAAGGAGAACAAAGAAGAATTTACACAAGAACCTATGAAATTTGAAGAAAATATCATAGAACTTGACATTAACAAACTTAGCAAAGATATGGTGTATGAAATTTATGATTTAGCTAATACAAGGCATAATCCAAAAGATACCAACAACAAAAAACTTGTGTTAAAAGTACTTGATATGGGTAGTTGCTTGCTTTATCACACAAATTTTGTTCTCTCACAAGAAGCTATGGATGTGATAGCTCAAAAATGTAAAGGTTGAGATTTTAAACAAGATGAAATATAAAATTTTATACGTTTAGTAAAAATTTATATCTATCTTTCAAAAGGAAATTTGCTTAATTTCCTTTACACTTAGTGGAAAGCATTTATTTATAAAAGAACTCATGCAAGTAAAATTCTTTTCTAAATTTGATTGATACATATCTATGCAAAAAAATAATATACTTTATATTATTTTTTTTGCATATGAAAAGATTATTGTAAGATTTTTTTACAAAACTAAACATAGTCAAAGAATTTTTCATCAAAATTGGATTTAAATTCTATATTTTCATTAATGTTAAAATCCTCTTCCTCGCTTCTATTATCTATATAGGCCATAATGATCTTTTTTAAATCAAAAAATAAACGAAGAGAGTTTTAGTTAAACTGCTCTTTTTCTATAAAATCTAAAATATATTCTTTCTCTATGCTATCTCCAAACATAATAGCTGATTTTAAATTTTTATTCTCTTTGTTTTCTAGTATAAAAATTTGTAAATTATTATCTAAATTTAATTTAAAATCAAAATTTACTTTTAAATTTGATATTTTCAAAGCTTTGCTTAAGGAGTTAAAGTACTCATCGTTATTTTGCATAAATATAATATTTTAATTTCTTCTGTTTTTAGATAATTTGCCAACTCTTTTATGTCTATCATTCGTCTGTAAATTAATCCATGAGTTATCTCTTGGTTTTTAAGGCATCACAATATTCTTTGTGTTTAATGATATTTAATAAATTTAATACATTATCTAAACCAAAAAGAGATTCTCCTAACATTAAATAATCAAATATTTTTCTGCTTGGCTTTCTATGTTATTGTTTGATCTAAATTGTGTAAAACATAGTAAGCGTATTTTTGGTTCTTGAAATTTTTTATTTGCTTTTAAAAAACTTATGGAATTTTCATTAATGCATTGTCTATCATATACAAAATTTTCACCATCGGTATACTGCCAATCTTTAAAATCATAATTTTGCAAAAATTCTTCTTTTTCATAAGAAGATTTGTATTTTTGTATAAAAATTCTTGCAAATTTGTGATTTTATTTAAATTTTTTAATTGAATTTTTATATAGTCTTTTGTGTGGTATGTTTGATTTTCATAATAATTTAAATTTTGATTAGAATTTTCAAGATTTAATTTTTGTATTAAGATATAAAATTCTTTTAGAGTTTGTAGTTTTTCTAAGTGTTTTTTAATGATACTCACATCACATTTTAGTAAAGTCTTGAAAAGATTTTAATATATTTTTAAGGCAAAATTTTGTTTTTTCTCATCTTCTAAATTACAATAAAAATCGTACTCTTTAGTGTTAAAAATATGTTCAAAAACACAAATATTTATTTTTTCAAAGTTTTTTTGCTAACATTTTTTTGCATTAAAATTTCAATAAAATCATTGTGAATTAAGTCGTGTATTTTGCTTTGTTCTAAAACATCATCTAATGCTAAAAAATCACCACAAAGTTTTTGGATAATTTTGTTAAATGAAGAATTGATAATATTTATATGAAAATTTGTAATATTTATTTTTTCATCTAAATTTAAAATTTCTTTTATGTATTTTTCTTCAATAGAATTTAAATTTATAGTATATTAGTGTTCTTGTGGTGGAGCTAATTCTTCTTTTAAGATCTGTTTAAAAAAATCATTTCTCTTTTTAATTTTGTAAGCTTTTATAGCATTAAAATTAAATTTTTTGTTACTATGAGTTCTTTTTCTTTCTTTTTTATCTCCTCATCGCTTAAATTTACACCAATTCTTTTATAAGCTAAAAGTTTTGGAGATTTATATGTGCAATCTAACACAAAAAGTTCCATACATTCTTCTTTTTACCACTCATCATAAACATTCAATATCATCAAGTTGGCTAATATGTTCTTTTCATTATGTTGTTTGGATTGCTTGTAGAGCCATATTTGTTTTATTAAAAATTATATAGTTAGGTAAAGATTCTATAAATTTAAATATTTCTTCGCTCTCTAGTTTATAATTTTGATTATTTTGGTTATAAATTTCACAAAGCTGTGCTTGCAAAGAATAATAAATTTTGCATTGTTATACTTTTTTGAGCTTGCTTGAATGTCACTTTCGCACTAGCTTTTATTAAATTGAAAAAATATTCTTTAGAATTGATGTTATTAAAAGATTTAGATTGTATAAAACTTATTTGATTTTTTGTTTCTTCTTCAAGTAAAGGTTTAATTATACATGTGTAAATATCACCATCTAATTTATGATTGATAAACATATCAGCATATTTTAAAAGTTCAATCTCCAAGGTATCATCGATATAATCTTGTGCTTTTTTTGTATTATTTAAAGAGATTTTTTCAAATTCTTCTTGAGTGATATCTAAGACATCTCTTAAGGCTTTTTGTATAATTTTTTCTTGATAATTTTTTTACAGCTTTTTGCTCTGAATCCATTTTGTCACTTTGTTCAAATTTATCTTCATAATAATTTCTCATAGCATTTATTTGTTGTGCAAATTCAAACATATCTTGTGTATTGATTTTTAAAGATTGTACATCTAAAGTTTGAGATATATTAAAATAACTAAATCGATCTATAAGATCTTGCGTCTTAGGTGTGTAGTTTTATTTAGTTTCATTTATTGTTTTATTATCTGCTTTAGTTTGTTGGTAAAGATTAAAAAATCATCTAAGATAAATTTGCAATTATTTCAAAGATAGATTCTGTCATTATGATATTTTTACTATTTTCATAAATACAAGTAAATTTATCTCCGCTTACGGTGAAATTATTTTCTTGAATTTTTTCTATTTTAAAAATACTATTTTTCATTATTTTTAAAAAAGTGTTAAATAAGTTTTGATTCTTTAAATTTAATTCATAATAAAATATTTTATCTTTTTTTGTCAATGTATAATTCAATATAAAACTTTATATAATTTTTGTTATTTGTGTGTATTTGATTTAAAAAAAGAAATGATAATAAAAAATATTATAACACTTCTTGTTAAATTTGATATGTAAATTTAATTTTTTGTATTTTATAGTTTTTAAGTTTTATAAATGGATTATATTTTGGTTAGTATAGTCTAAATCTAAGAAAAATGGTGCCCGAGGTCGCCATGTAATTTACCAACCAAACTCCTAAATATCCATACTTTAATGAAATATTTTTTCATTTGCACATACTTTTGCACATACTTTGTATTTTATTGTAAAAAATGTGTAAAAAAGTGATATTGTTTTGCTAAATAGGTGATATATTAAAATTTTTAGAGTGTGAATTTCAAGGAAAGAATATTGTGGATTTAAATTCTAACAAAGAAAATACTGCCTGACTAATGAAGAGCAAGTGTTTAAATATATTCAAGAAACAATTTCAAAAATAGAATATTTGCTATTATATGAATTGCTAAAGTAGATTAAATCTTATTTTAAAGATTTAACCCCTAGTATAATTTTAGCTATTTTTTCAAAGCTATAAACATTTTTTAAAATCATTACCATTTAAATTTTTCTAATATCTATAATTCTACATTATGCTATATTAAATATTTTATTTTATGTCCTGTTTATACTGTAAAATAAAATATAAATGCTATGCTTTAGATAGTTTTAGAAGTTAGTAAAGATATTGTATGTTTAAAACAATAACTATTTTAAATGTAATAGTTGTGTTTTAAAAAAGCACTAGCCATATCGAAGATGAAGATGCTCAAGTTGGTATTAATGATGAAAATAATAATGGTTGGGAAGATGATGGTTCTTATAGAGGACAAATTTTTATTTTAATAAAAAAGATAATAGATGTCGCTCTAAAGACAAATTTTTTGGCTTAACTGGGGGTGGTTGCTGTGATAAAGATAAAGTATTTATAGGGCTTGTACCTTGTAAAGAAGATGAAAAAAAGATAGCAAAACTCAATAAGCAAAATAGATGTGTAGAAGTTGGTGAATATTGCTCTAAAAAAATTAAATTCATAGCTTGCATTCAGCATAAAAAAACACATTGTTGTTTTAATTCAAAATTAGCAAGAATATTTAATGAGCAAGGACGCCCACAAATTGGAAGAGGTTGGGGTTCTCCAAAAAGTCCTGATTGTAGAGGATTTACTCCAGAAGAATTTCAAAAGTTAGATTTTAGTGAAATAGATTTAAGTGAATTTATTGCTGATATTGTTGGAAGTATTGATGTAGATAAAATACAAGCTGATTCTATAAAAATACAAGAAAAGATTGAAAGCAATCTTGAGAATTTAACAAGAAAGCCTACTAATTAAAAAGAAAATAAAATTATAGAAAGGAGATAGAGTTTAGTTAAAAGTTTGTTTGGTAAAAGCCAAAGGGATTATCCTAAACCCTGCAAAAGCAGGGGATACTCAATAAGCCTTGACATAGCAAAGTGTTAAGAGTATAATTATAAGGATAATTTTTGTTAGCATTATGCTCACCTCCCTTCTGGGCGGTAAATTAACGCTAAAGGGTTGCGCCCCTTTGGCGTTGCACCCTTAATACAATTATACCAAACAAACTCTTTAACTTCTTTAATACAATTGATGAAAATATTTTGCATTTTATTCCTTAGTGCTTTAATTTTTGCACCTTCTTTATTATTTGGTGCTACAAATATAGATGATAATCATATTATCTTTACTTGGGGCTATGGTGAAGTAGCAAATGATATTTTACAAGTTATAAAAGATGTTATATCTTTGCTTCAATTAACTAATAAAAGTAAAGAATCTTTTCATATCAATATCTTAATCAATAGTGATACACTTTATAAAAATCCTTTATTGCAATATAATATAAATAGAAAAATTTCTAAAGATGATAATATCATTTATGCTTTAAAAAATACTTCTAGTATAAATCATGCTTTTAAAAACTTAAAACAATTACAAGAAGTATTATTAAAAGAAAATATATTTTTAAATTTTATAGACTTAAACAGCAAAGAAAGTCTTTTAAATTTTTATAATCAAATATTAAGTAATCATCATCTTAAAGATTATTTTTATATAAAAAATAATCAATTTTTTATTAAAGAAGATATAAAAAATAAAATTTTATTTAATAGTATTAATACTTATTCTATTGTAAGTAATTATCTTAGACTATTAAATGATTTTAATACTTTAAGCAAGATAGAACTTATAAATATATTAGAAAGTTTAAGTTTATACAATCTTTCAACTTTAATGCAAGATATACAAAAAAGATACTTAAAACTAGAATATAACTTAAAAAGCTTTGATAAAGATAGTATCTTTTTATCTAATATGATTATGAATGTGAGGTTGAAGTAGAGTTTTGGATTAATATAAGCTTGTTGTTAATTTATGGTTATTTTCATAATATTGGGTATTATTAAAATTTAATAATATCAATAGTTTAAATAATAAAAATTCAGATTTTATATATTTGATTTTAATATAGATGAATAAATGATATATTTTGATAAATATAAAAATTATTCATGAAGTTTAATATGTATTATTTCGTAATTTTTTATTTTTTTTCCTAAAATTTTACCCCATCCTAATTTGGAGTGAGAGTAATCTCCTAGCTTAAACAGCATTCTTTTATTAAAAATAATTTTAAGATATAAATCAACACAAAATTCATTGTTAGTTAGAAATAATATACTTTCTTTAAGCTCTTTGTATTTTTCTGCGTTTGGAAAGTATTTTAAAGCTTCATCATAGTGTATATCTTTTATATAAATAGCTATTTTATTTTGGTAAGATAGAAATTTTTTTCCTAAGATTAGATTTTTTCCTAAAATATGATTTTTACTTCCTAATTTATTTAATTGCATGTGTCTTATGTAAATTTGATGGGGTATATTTTCTATAATATTTAATTGATTTTGTAAATTAAAAGTGATTTGTAAAATTCTTTCAATATAACTTTTAGGTCTTCTTAAACTTAGTAATAACGGTGCAAAAGGCAGATATCTCTTTGCAATTTTTGTGTCATTGATACCTAACATAGAAAATAGTATTTTAGAAATTCTATCGTTGAAGTTAATATCAAAACTTTTTGGATAATTGTTAAGAGTGGTAATTTCAAAAAAAATCCAAAGAAGATAGTGATTGAAGAAATCAAAAAATAAACTCCATCCATCCCCGCCATCCTCATTCCTAGAGAGCTTGTCTAGTATATAAGAAGGGAGTTGTGATGTATTACCTTGTAGACCCATAAAATTAATCATAATTTCAATGGGAAAATCACTAATATTTTTATTGAATTTTACATATTCGATTTCTTTGTTAGGATGCATTAGGGCATTATTTACCCTTAGAAAAATATCTTCTTTGGGATGATCTTTTAATAATTTTTTAAGAAGTTTATAAAAGGTATAAGAGTTTGCATTGTTCATAATATAGGTTTAATTCCTTTTTTAAAAGGATAGTGTATAGTCACTTTTGAGTTTATGCATTTAATTTTTAATTCACAAAATGAATTAATACTCACAAAGGATGATAAAAATTCTGAAATTATTAATCCTAACTTATAAACTTCACCCAAAGAATAAAATTTAGAATCATCTATACTTATAATACTCATAGTGCCTTTTTTTGTAATATGCTCATCAATTAAGTAGCTTGGTTTTGACCGTATGTCAATTATTGAAGAGGTAAGTAATTGACATACTACTTCAGAAGTTTTATCATCAGGAAAGCTATAGCTTTCTAAAACTTGAAAAAAGGATGTTTTTGTTAAAAGAGTTTGATAACTAAATGACAAAATAGAAACTAATTTCCATAAAAGATCACCATTGGTTTTAACTTGCTTAATCGGCGTTGGAATGGTAATGTTTTTCGTAATAGCATCTTTATAAAAAGGTATAAGATTGATATCGCCTATTTTTAAACGGGTCGGTAAATTTTTATTACAGCATAATACATCTATTGTGATTGTTTCATTTGTATTGTTTGAGGAAAAAAACGATATTTCTTTGAAGTTATCTTGCTTGGAATTTGATTTATTTGTAATGTAGTAAAAATCTTGTATTTTATTTTGCATAAATTCAAAACGTTCAAAATTTTTATAATTTTTTAAAATTCTACTCCCGCTGTCGCTATTATGTGCTTTGACTTGTTTTATTTGAACTATATCATATGCATTTAAATTTGTTCTATCGATAAAAATTCTATATCCATTTTTCGAGTGATTATTGATGATAGGTTCTGCTGTTTTTTCGAAAATATTAATGATTGGTGTTGTCGATAATGAGAATAATTCATTTTTTATAATACAATTTTTAGGAAGTGTTTTATTAAATTTAAAAAAAATGCTAATTAACTTACCTTTACACTCATGTAAAACATCCAAGCCTTGTATTGAGATAAAATTAAATTTTTCAGGCAAAAAAAAGTATTCTCTTAGCAAGGAAAAAGATTCAAATCCTAAGTCATTATAAAATAGGCAACTTTCGTTTGGCTTTAAACCCATAGTTTTAATATTATGGGTATTTATTTTAAATTCTTCTTTTGTGTCATGAGATATGACTTTTATTTCTTCTAAATATTGATGCATATAAAAAAGTAATGTAGATGATGTGTAAACATCATCCCCTAAGTATATACTTAGTCTATCTAAACCTAGATGTTCTATGTTTAAATCTTCTCTACTAACTCTAAGTTGTATATCTAATGTATGATATTGTCTTTCACTTCCTAAAAAAACATTCTCTATATTTAATGGATATAGATATACATCATATACTGTTTTAAATTCACATTCACATTTTTCTATAGATACAGATTTAACTGTACTATTTTTAGGAATAATTAATCTGTTGAGTTTGCTGTTTTCGCTAAATTTGAATTCTTGCATACACATAGAAGGTAGAATGTTGGTGTAATTTGGAGAAAGAATATTAATTAGAGATTCTGCAATATAGGGTATATTTTGATCTAATTCTTGATGAATTTTAGAGGTTAATATTGCTAAATTTTCAATAATTCTTTCTATATCTGGATCTTTACTATCGTAAGATAAAAAAGGGGTTAACTTGGGAAATTTATCTATAAAAATTTTCCGAGCATGATTAAGATAAGCAATCTCCTTTTGATAATAATGTATATCATCTTGTGTCATTTTAGATAACCTCGCAATATCGATTATTTTTAAATATAATTTCAATTGCAAATTCTTTAAAATTATCATTACAAAAAACACATTTTAGTAAAAATGAAAGTTGCCAAGGTTTTAAAGAATCATTATATGTGATAGAATTAATTATAATTCTTTTTTCGTATTTACTTATGAGTTTATGAATTTCTTTTGCCATGTTCAAGCAAAGTTCTGTCGAGCTTAAATTTAGATTTTCCATACTAGATAATCCAAAATCTTCAACACTTAAGCAGTCATCAAGTTTTGCATTAAGCAAAACTTGTATATTATTTTTTATTTCTTGAAATTCATTTTGATAAAAAGGGATATTTTTATATTGCTCATCTAATGAATGAATAATTTTATCCAACAAAGACATTTATTATTCTTTATCCAATTTACCTACTAAAGATAGTTCAAAATTTCCACCCATATATTTAAAGTGAGGACGAACACTCAACCCAATCTTATACCATCCAGGCTCCCCTGGTATATTATCCACTTTTACTTGAGCCCCTCTAAAAGGTCTTCTACTTCTAACCTCTGCTGGTGGATTTTCTTGATCTGAAATATATTGTCTAACCCATTCGTTTAAACCATTTTCAATATCACTTCTTTCCTTCCAGCTTCCAATTTCTTCTCTTTGTAGTACTTTTAGATAATGTGCTAATCTTGAAATTAAAAATACATAAGGCAATTGAGTACCTAAGCGGTAATTTGTTTCAGCCTCTTTTCCTTCTGGTGTGTTTGGAAATATTTTAGGTTTTAAAGCAGAATTTGCTGAAAAAAATGCTGCATTATTGGTGTCTCTTCTTAGAGTTAAAGTTATAAACCCATTTTCTGCAAGTTCATATTCTCTTCTATCTGTAATCAAAACTTCAGTAGGAATTTTAGCTTTTAAGTTTCCAAAATTTTCATAAAAATAAGTAGGAAGATCTTTTACGCTTCCACCGCTTTTTGGTCCTATGATACTACCGCACCACCTGTATTTAGCAAAACTTTCTGTTAATCTTGTTGCGAAAGCATATGCTGAATTTCCCCATAATAGATGATTATGAGATGCGTGAACATTTTCTTTGTAATTAAAGCTTTTGATGGGATTTTCTTCACTATCATAAGGCGATCTTGTCAAAAACCTCGTAACCATTAATCCTGTGTATTTAGAATCTTCATTTTCTCTAAAAGTTCTCCATCTTGTGTATTGTGGACCTTCGAGAAGACTTTGTAAATCCTGAATATTAGCTAATTCTGAATAATTTTCTAAACCAAAAAATTTAGGTCCTAAAGAAGTTAAAAATGGAGAATGACTCATTGCTGCTATGCTTGACATTTTATTTAAAAAAGTCATATCTGGACTTGCAGTGCTTAGTTGGTAATCACCAATTATAGCACCAACTGGTTCTCCACCAAATTGTCCATATTCTGAAGAATAAATATTTTTATAAACAACACTTTGGGTGATGTCTGGATTATTTTCGAAATCTTCTAAAACTTCTTCTTTTGTAATATCAAAAAGATTAATTTTAATATTTTCATTAAAATCAGTTCTTTCTACTAAGAAGAAAAGTCCTCTCCAAGTCGATTCTAATTTTTGAAATTCTTCATTATGTAAAATCTCATCCATTTGTTTTGATAATAAATCATCGATATGGGCAATCATTTCATCAAGTGCAAATTTGTTGATTTTATCTTCTATGTTATCGCTTTCAACTATTGCGGAAATAAATTCGGCTACTCCTCTTTTTGCTATACTATAGCTTTCATCATTTCTAGCATATTTGCTTTTTTCCATAATACTTTCAATAATTGGAGTATCAATTACTTTATCTTTTGACATATTATGTTTCCTTTATTCTTCGTTATTTTCTTTTTTGATTTCTAAAAGCAACTGCTCTTTGGTTTTTTCATTTTTTAGAGCATCTAAAACAGCTTTTCTAAAATTTGGAATATTACCCATGGGTCCTTTTAGAGCCATTAATGCTTCTCTAAGGCGCATTAGTTTATTTAACTCTGGCACTTGTTGCACTATATTATCAGGCGAAAAATCTTTCATACTAGATATTTTTAGGTTGATATCTAATTCTTCAGCGCCTCCACCCAAAGTATTTTTAACATTAAATTGGGTTTTAATGTCTAGTTTTTGCATAACTTGATTAAAATTTATTTTGTTGATAGACACAATTTCTCTATCTTCTAAATTTTGTTCATTTTTACCTGTTAAATTAGCCATTATCATAAGTTTTAAAGGTAATTCTATCTCTGCGTTTTGCCCGTTTGTTTTTGCCTTGTAGGTTATATTTATGCGTTCTTTTGGTGCACTTGATCCATCAGACATTTTACTTCCTTATTTTTTGAATTAAAATTTATTTTTTAAATTATACATAAAACTAAATAAAGAATAACTAAGTTTATATTTTTTTATTAGTTTTGTTTTTTGCATAATTATACTCATCACTTAAGTAATCCTTTAATAAGGTTTTTTCCATAAGTTCAACTAGTTGTAAGTATATAATTTTTGCATTATTTTTCATATTGTTTGTTTCAAAAACTTGTGCCATGGCTATTAAAGAATTTATATTACAAAATAAAGAATTATTATAATTTTCATTGTTTATTTCAATGAGTAATTGCTCTACTTTTTTATTTTTATCGGATGTGGTGTGTGTTTTTTTATTAGTTTCTTGATTTTGTTTTACAAAATAATTAAATGTATCTTCTTTACACATTAATTCGCCGTTGTCAAATCTTAACTTGGTAATATCTTTGAATTTGAGAATAAAATTACAAGTTAGTAAATTTAAAATTTTCAAGGAGTGTTCTTTTTGATGATGATGTAAAAAATCACAAAATAGTTTAAATCCTTCTATCCAGAAAGGGTTAAGTGAAAGGTTATTGATAAAACATTTTATTTGATCTAACTCATTCGTATTTTTATCTAATAGTAATTTTATTAAATTTCTATCAGGATATCTTACTTTAGTGACAAAATCTGAATGCGGTGGAAGGGTTTTTAATCTTCCCCAAGCTGCTTCTGCAAACAATGAATAAGCATTAGTATTTTCAATGTTATTTTCTAGTAATTCTATTGCTAGATTATTTAATAATGTTCTGTATTCTCTATCGCTAAGATTAGATAATTTTGTGTTTTTTATATCGATATTTACTTGTGTCACTGGAGATTTAAGAGGTGATTGTTTAGTTTGAGTTATTTCTTCTTTAATGTTTAATTTTGCAAAATTACAATTTAAAATTTCGCGTAATTTTTCAAAATACTCATTTAAACTTTTAGCTGTGACTTGTGAGCATTTTGGTGAATTTTTATTAAATTCATTAATAAAATTTTCAACAATTTGTTTGTATTTCTTTTTTTGATTTAATAGTATAGAAGATGTTTTACTTATATTTTCAGGTTTTTCTCGAAATAATTTTTCTGTAAAAATTATTATTTCTAAAAATATTTTAAAACACTCTTCGTTATTTAATGCTAAACATGATAAAGAAAAGTAAGCGAAAATTTTCATATCCATCGAGTTGTTTTGTAAAATATCTAATGAGTGTTCATATACCTTATCCCATTGTATTTTTTCATGATTTAATGTTTTGTATTTTGTCATCTCTTCTTCAAGTAAATGAAATATCTCTAAGTTTTCTAAATTTTCTTCATAATGATCACAGAAAATCATTTTTTATCTCCTAAGCACTATTGAAAGTTTTTTTAATTATAATAAAAAATAAAATTATAGTGTTATTTATTTAAGTATTTTTTTAAGGATGGGAATGAGAAAAATTTTTGTTATGTTGCTCATGGGGTTGTTTTTAAGTTCTTGCTCTAGTGTTGTAAGTGTAAAGATTGATAATATAAAAAATTCTAATTTAAATAGTAGAAATGATGATGTTCCTTTGACTGTTATTGTGTATCAACTAAAAGATGTAAATAAATTTATAAAGGCTAGTGATTTAGAGCTGATTAATAGAGAGGATGCTCTACTCGGTAGAGATAAAATCGACTCGATTAGACTACAAATTGCCCCTAAAGATAATATTATTGCTTTTAAAGTTATAGATGAAGAAGTGCCGTATATTGGTATTTTGGTTTTATTTGCAAATAATACTAAAAAGGTAACAAAAATTTGGGCAAAAACAGATGATGCTAATGGTTTTGGAACTAAAAAAACATTAAAATTTGAAATAACAAAAGATGGTGTTAGACATATTTAATCTAAGGAAAATATAATGGCAGATAAGCTAAAAGTAGCTTGGTTTAATGGGCTAAATATTGATAAAATTCATTTTGAGCAACAAGAACGATATTTTGAAAGAAATATTAATCTTAAAACAATTTCAACTTTCAATAATTTATATGGAATAATTGATTTAGAATTTTCCAATGAAATGTTAATGCAAGGAAAAATAGCACTTAAAAGAATTTCTGGAATTGCTAAAGATGGTAGCATTTTTAATGCGCCAGAACAAGATGAGCTTCCAGAGCCTTTGGAAGTTAATTATGATTCTTTGGTAAATTCTATTATTGTTATTAAAATTCCTATGGGTTTATCCTCTATAGCAGATATATCTTTATACAATAATATACCTAATTCAAAATACATTAGTTTAAGAAGTGTTGTAGCTTCAAGAATATATGATGATAATACTAATGATGTTTTTAAACATACTGATTTAGAAGATGAATATGAGAATGATAATATTACTTTCTCTCAAGAAAAAATAAGCATTACTTTAGCTAGTTTGAGATTGAAATTGGGCTTTTTAGGTAGCAAAACTCCAGATGAACTTGAAATTCCTATAGCAAAAATCAAAAATATTGATTTAAATAAAAAAATAGAGTTAGATGAAAGTTTTATACCCACTTGTTTAGATTTAAATAAATCTTCGTATATTAAATCATTTTTAGAAGAAATTTTGCATTCAATTAAACAGCATAAAGAAATACTCACTGAAGTATTTAAGGGTATAGATCAAACTAAAAACACCTTGGATTTTAGTACATATTTATCGCTTAATCTTTTAAAAAAATGGTATTTTATTTTTTCATATATAATCAATAAAGATAAAATACATCCTGAAAATTTATATGAAAAATTAGTTGATTTTCAAGGAGATCTTAGTGCTTTTGGTACTGAAAGCTCCTTTTCTGATTTTATAGTATATAATCATGATGACTTGACTAACACTTTTTTACCACTTACTAATCAACTGAGAGTTTTATTTGCAAAAATAACTTCTCCAAAATATACTATGGCTCAAGTAATTGATAATAACAATGGATTTTATGATTTGTTATTTGACAATCCTACGGTTATTGAAGAGGGTGAATTATTTTTAGCTATTAGTGCTGATGTTAATCATGAGTATTTATTATATAATTTTAAAACTCAAAGTAAAATTCATACTCAAAGTAGGATAAAAAGTATAGTAACAACACAATTACGAGGGATAAACATAGAGCAAATTTCAAATATTCCATCTTCCATACCTTATTTAAATGGTTATATTTATTACAAGTTAGACAAAAAAGATGAGCTGTTTAAATACTTTAAGGGCGAAAATGTTATAAGTTTATATCTAACAACAAATATAAAAAACCCTGATATAAAAATGTGGGCTGTATTTTAAGGAGTAATATGCAAAAAGAATCACATTTTAAAGAAGGATCTTTGCTTTTAGAAAGTGATTTAAAAGGTTTAGAAATCAATAAAGTTGTTGATAATTGCTTGGAAATTCTTTTACTTGTTTATAGATTATCTAAGGTTCATTCTTTGGATGCTGCTTATATAGAGAATTTAAAAGAAAAGCTTGTAAATGAAATTTTGGTTTGGAGTTCAAGATTAAGTACTTTTAAAGAGTATGATGAGAAAGATATTATAAAATTAAGATATTGTTTATGTGTATTTATAGATGAAAGTCTAATGAAAAATGATTTATTTATTAATAGCTCTTGGGCAAATCATACTTTAACCGTGAGGTTATTTGATGAGACTCTAGGTGGTGATAATTTTTACGATATAGCGCTTTCTTGGTTGTCTAATCCATCCAAAAACAAGGATTTTTTGGAATTCATATATGTTTGCTTGATTTTAGGATATAGAGGAAAATATTCTCATGAAAAAGATGTTGAGGAAAAAATTATTTATCTTTGTAACAATATAGCATCGGCTTTAACTCCTCTTATAAATTTAACAGATGAGACAGCTTTTGATAAGGCTTATAATGGAGCTAATAGGGAAAAATTTTGGCAGTATTTTCAACGCAGATTTATGAAATTTGTACTTGCTGTTATTCCTATTGGTTGTATTCTTGGTTTTTTCATTTTTGCAATTTTTGATTTGCAAACTCATAATATTAAAATCGATTCTAATATTAGCAGTTTGATTGAAAATATGGAAAAATTATAAATTATTTGATTTTTCAATCATTTCCTTACACCATCCTTTAGGAAGATTTTTTATATCAGGATAGTATGGTTTTAAAAGTTCAAAAAAAACTTCATTATGGTATCTACTTATCTGAAAATAGTATTTACCTAGAGTAGAGGGGATGTAAAATTCCTCCATTTGATTGTTTTTCTTAGTGTATAGAATATTGGGTGTTTCAACAAAATTATATTTATATTTGATTCCAAAATTTATTTCATTGTTATATTTTAGTTTAACCATAGTTTTTGAATGTAAATTATTTGGAAAATAATCATCTAGGTTAATCTCAAAAAACCCCTTGTAATTAAAACTATAATCAAAATAATCCACAAAGTAACTACCTTTTTTTTCAAATCCCATATTAAGTAATTCTTTTTCATAATGCTTATTTAAATTCTCACTTAAATCTTTATAATTTACTTTTGTATCATCTATATAAACTGCAGGATTAAAAAGAGAATTTATTTCATTTTGAAGCATACCTTGAGAAAGTTTTAACATAAACCCACCTAAACTAAAAACAAAATAATCATAAAAATATTCATCATCAAAAGTAATTAAATAATCTTTACTTTTTCTATCTTGTCTAGCTAAATAATCTAACATAGTAAGCAATAATGAATTTTTCTTAATTAAGCGATCACTTTTAAAGCCTTCTACTTGTCTTTGAGTGATTATTCCCAAATCACCTAATTCTTCATAAAATTCATCATCAAATGCATAAGGTTTGATTCCATTATCTTTGTAAATTTGTTCTATATATTCTTGAATTATTTTTACATTTTTACTATGAATTTCTTTTACATAAGATATGATTTGTTCTTGATTTAATATGATTGTATTTTTTTCTATTTTGCATTGGTATTCTAGATTGTTTGGGTTTGTTAGGCGGTAATTATCTCTAGTTATTTTTACTTTTTTGCCAAAAATATTATCTTCAAAAAAAAATGGCTCGGGTTTAACATAATCATCATTTTTTTCAGCTATCCATAAAGGATTTTTAATTTTTTTAACTTCTTCTTCTAAATTTTCAATACTTGTAGATATATATTCTGGTATGAGTTTATTACCTTTTTTATCAAATGTAATTTTACCTAAATAAACGCCAAATTTGGGATTATAGGTAATATTAATTTTATTTTCTAAATCAATATGATTAAAAAAATACCAATAATGTTTTTCACTAGGACATATATTATTAAAGCATTTTATATTAGTGTTTACACCCAAATAAAGTGCATTTGGTTCTTTTCTAGTTTGTAAAAAATGTTCGTGTTTTTTTGTGTTAGGTTTTTTATATCTCATTTTAGCTCCTTGATGATACTTTCTTCTATTGTTCTAGCCTCAGCTTCGCTTGGTTGAAAAAAATAAACATCTGGTATTGTTTTGTATCCAAATTTTTGATCTGCTTTATTAAAATAAATATATTGATCGCTATAATAAATATAGTATTGCAAGGCATCATTGTTTGGTTTTTTTTGGTGTATGTATGCGTGTCGTATTTCGTGTATAATAGTTTTTAATATTTTTTCTGTATTTTCTATATTATTTATATTAATTTTAATAACAGCTTCATCTTGATTATAAAAACCAAATAAGTTGCTATCATTTGAAGGGATAAATTTTGTTTTTATATTTAGTTTAAATTGATTACAAATTTCTTCAACTAATTTTTCCCAATACACAATAGGATAATTTTCATTAGAATTATATTTGTGTTTTTGTATTGTTTTTTTTATTGTATTTTCATAGTAAATTATATCTTGAAAATAATTCTCATATTTTATTTGTACATTCTTCATTGATTTGACTTTAAAATATATTTTTGCTAAATCAAACCTATAATAAATATAAGCGATTTTTCCAGCAAGTTGAGGGTAGGTTTTTAATTTTTCAATTGAAAATTGGTCTATGTGTAAAATTATAGATAATAAAAAATTATAAGCATCATTAAAATTTGCTATTAAATTTAAATTGAGCCATTGTTTTAAATATTTAATATCATTTGGTATTTTGCTTCCCAACACCCCTTCTCTTACACTATCATCATATCCAACTCCTACTCTAAAGCTCATATCTATGATGATGTAATAATCTTCTAAATTAGGTATAATTTTTTCATTATTATAGGCAAATACAACTATATAGTATTTATAATCTTGTATATCTTCTTTAGGCTCATTGCTTCTACTTATAGGTAAGCAAAAAGATAAAACATTATCCTCATAGCTTTCATTATAAATTAAATCATCATTTTCAAACAATACTTTAAGATTTTTCTCATTAATATAGTTATTGCAATCATGTAATAGCAAGTCTAACTTTTCCTTACTTTCACATTCTACAAAAGCCCATTTTAGCTTTTCATCACTTTCTTTTTCTAGTTGTAAGCTTATGTATGTCCCTGGTGCAAATGAGGTATTTAAATCTATATTATCACTTGCAAATATAATTTTATTATTTAGTTTTTGGGGGTATTTAACTTCTAATTCACAAAGTAATTCTTTTTCATCTATGATGTGGTTTAAGTGTTTTAATAAATCTTCAAATAATACTCCATTAACTATTCCTATACTGCCATTGCTGCCAAATTCCCCTTTTTCATTAATGTTATAAAGATACAAATCCCCCTTACTCAAGCTTTGCTTGTTCTTGTTTTTTTCTTTTTCATTGTTTGGGTTTGAAATTTCTATTTCTTTAAAACTTTTAGAGCATTCTTTATCTGTGTATAATCTAACACAATACTTTCCCCAAGTCTTACCTATGCTAAAAGGATAAGTTTTTAAAAAATCAGGTTGTTTGTTGTAATTAATCTCATTGATTTTAAAATAATACTTTCCTTCAGGTAAGCTTGCAAATTTATCTTTAATACTTTCATCATCATAATAAAAATATGCTTTTTTCTTGGTAGTTTTATCTTTTATATCTTGATAAAAACTAAAAGCAATTTGTTTATTTGATGGTTTTAAATTATCAGCTTTAGCTACTCCACTTCTTGCCATATAAGAAGCTATTAAATCTTTTCCTTTAAAATGATATAAATAAAAACCATCATATTTAAAATAATCTTTATTTTTAAACCTAAGTATAAGTCCTATTTTATGATTGATATAATTATTAAATATTCTTTTGCTATCTTGTAAGGGTTTGGCTAAATAAGCTTCATTATCTTCTAATCTAACTTTAAAACTATGACAATTACTAAAGTCTTTTTCTCTATCAAATCTTATCTTACCTTCTTTATTAGTTTTTAATTTTAATACGCTTTGCTTGATTAGTTTTTCATGATCATACCCTTTTATACTAATGCTAGCATTATCAATAGCCTTGCCATGTTCATCTTGTATGATAAGGCTGATGTAATTTGAAGTAGCAGTGTTGTTTATAATGCTAGTGTTATTGTGGGTTAAATTTAGATCTTGATGGTTTAAATCATCATAAGCATAGTTCTTGCTTATCTTTTTAGGTTCTAATTTTATATTTAAACTATTTTTAGCTAAAACATAGTTTTTAATCTTACAATGATAATAATCATAAGTAATGTTTAAATCTTTGAAAGCATATAAGTTATTCTCATCATATTTAAGATAATAATTTATTTTTTCATCATTAAAAGAAAAAACTTCATCTTCTTTTGCGCCTAAAAGAAGTTTTTCATAAAAAAATACTCTTGTTTTTAGTTTATTAAAATCTAGATTATAGTTTTGTTTTAATAAAGCTATATCGATTAATGACTCATCTTTAACAAATATATCACAATTGTTCTCATAAAGATGCAAAAGATTTGACATAGATGAAGCATTGTCAAAAAATATAAGCTTTTTATTTTTATCTTTGTTTTCTAAGATGAAGTGGCTTAGGTTTTTAAGGTGATTAGATACAATCTTAAAATCTTCTTTTATATCATCTATAATGGTATTGCTTTGTTTTGTTTTTAAAGAAGTTTCATTGTTAAAATTTGTGTTTTTTATTATAGTATCTATACTTTCTTTTGTATTGTTTTCTTGTTTTAAATTTAAAGAAAGTTCTTTGAAATTTATACTTTCTTTTATATTACTTTTTTGATTTAAGTTTTTATTTATTTCTTTATTTTCATTTTTATTGATTGTTTTATCTTTGTTATTTAATTCTTCATTGACAATAAAAGAGCTCATATAAGTTTGATAAGCATGTTCTAAATCTTTAAAACCAAGTCTTTTAAATTCATCAATACTTTTATAAAGTTCTTTTCTTGCATTTAAGTAAGTATCATTTAGTTTGTTTTTATGAGAGATAAAGATAGTATAAAAGCTAGAGTTAAATTCTAATTCTTTTATTGTGTTTTCATCAAATAAAGCTTGCTTATCTTTATCATATAAAACATAATCTTCACAAAAATATAAAGCTTTTAATAAATAGGGTTTTGAATCGATGTTGATGTTGTTGATATCTTGCAAAGATAGTTTTTGTATATAGGCTATTTTTAAATTATTGATTACTTGTATAGACATAAGTTTATAATTATTATATTCTTGATTAAAGTGATTAAGATTTTCTAAAAATATTTTATACTCATTGATATATTCTTTTTCATCTTGTATATTATCTAAATATTTAAGACTTTGATTGAAAATATTATTATTGTAAAAATTACAAGAAAAACTATCAAAATTAAATTCTTTTAACAAATTACTATTTTTATTATCTATAGAACATAAAGGAGCAAAGGAATTTTGTATGTTTTTGTAGTAGGGGTAGAGAGAGTGGGCGGTGGATGTTGCTTTTCCTCCTAAAGAAGTTATGTTTATTATGAATAGTTTTTTTGTTTTGGTTATTTTTTTAATTGTTGTTAAAATTCCTGATGGTGCTAAATAATACAAAGGTCTTTCATTGATATCTTTTATTAAATATTCTAGTATAACATTTCTAGAAGTTTCATTTTTAACAATATCTTTTAAAAAGTCTAATTCTTCTAGTGTCTGCCTTTTATGAAAATCATCTAAAATAACACTTTTTTCTTGCCAATCTCTAAAACCTGAAATTCTAGCTAAAAAATCTCCAAAATCATAAAGTCCTATATAACAATCTACAATACCATCTTTAATATCCTTAAGATGTTCCATTAATCCTTTATCTCTCATTTTCTAGCCTTTTTAATTTACAAAGAAGAAGTAAAACAATATTTATTAGTTTTCTACTAAAAAGAATGATTATTGATAAATAACATATCATTTCAAATAATCCATATTTTGAAAAATATCTACCTAAATATATGAAATTTAAAAATACAATTGGTGGAAAGAGTAATAAGTTTTCACAAAAAATACTATACACCCAATCTATAATTTTATTAGAAACTCCATATTTACTTTTGCAATTTTTGCATTTTATTTCTAATTTGCCTGAGAATATATTCCAAATATTTTGTAATTTATTGATTTTTGTTTTACAAACTTCACATTCTTTATAAATAGACATTTATTTTTCCTATATAATTTAAAAATTATCTTTAAAATTTAAATTATCTTCCGCATGCATTTAATCTTCCTTTAGCAAAATTTATTAGACGATTAGGTTTTTTAGCGCCATATATTGTTTCGTATAATTCTTGATATTCGGTTTTTAAATTTATATCATACAATAAATTCATTTTTTTATAAGAATTAATCATATTTTCTAATAACTGTTCTTTTTGAGGTATAGAACACATAAGATTTATATCTAAAGTAAAACCAAAAAACAAAGTGTTGTAATTTACAAAAGTAAACTCAAACATTATTTTACCTGGATTATACTTAGATGGTAATTTTTCAATTTCACTCATAAAGACAAGAAACTCATCCACAACATTTAAATAATTATTAATTTCTTTTAAATCAGTGTTATTGGAAATAAAATAAAAATAATTAAGATTATTTTGCATTTGTAAAGTAAATAATACATCCTTATTTTTAAGAGCTACCAAATAAGCATTGTCTAAACCTAAAATTTGCATAAATTTAAAATCTTTTTTAAAATTATGCATATAATTTAATAGTTCTTTTTGATTAAGTTTTAATTCTTGATTTAAGTTTTGTTCTACAAAAACTTTTTTGAATTCTTCTTCGTTGCTCCAGAATAATTTAGATATCTCTTTTCTAATTTGATTTTCTTTTTCATAATAATACTTATCCCAAAAGATAAGCTCTAAAGGGCGATAAGCTAAGCTTATAAAGATAACAAAAGCTATAAGTAAACCACAAGGTATATAAAATCTTTTAAGTTTATAAAAAGGTTTTTTCATTTATATTCCTTGATATTTTAAAAATAGTTTTTGTGTCTTTTTCTGTTTCGTTTAAGGTTTTATTTTGAGTGTTAAGTTCTATCTCATTCATTTGTGCATTCTTTTAGTTTGGTTTGTATGGATTTAAGTTTATTAGTTTGTTTTTGGTTAAGTTTGAATTTTTTAAAAATATAGATCAATTTTTGAAGGTTTTTTATTAAATTATTATCATCAGTATAAGCATATTTTTCTAATTCTTTATTAAAAAATAATAAAATTCTATTAGAAGTAAAATCAATTTTGCTCATACCATTTAAAATTGTCATAGTTTTAGGGGTATTTAAATCACAAATATAATCTTGTAAAAATTCACTCAAATACATATCAGTAAATCCACTATTATAACCAATTAGGTCGCTAATATACGTTCCGATTCTAACTACATCAAAGCTATCAAACTTATGAATATCTTTTTGTAAAAAATCCTCTTCTAAACGAGTATTTAGAAAAAATAAAAAATCTTCAAAAACTTTAAATCTTTCCTTGTCAAATAAAAAATAAGTTTTATGATTTGTGATATTTCTTTCATTATATAAAAGGTAAAGTATAATATCAGTATTTGAATTTGTTGTAACATGTCCAGCTTGTCTTATAAGCTCAATATCTTCTTCTGTAGGATAGTAAGAGGTTAAAATTCTTACATCTTCAATACTAGCTTGTATCATCTTAAGATTTTTAATAATCATTTGTGTAACTTTTTCTTGATTATAGTTTTCTTTGCTTAAATTCTTAGCATATTCTAATTCTTCCTTACCTTCGTTTTCACTCCATTTGATTAAAGCACTAAGATTTTCTCTTGCTTTATTTTCATTAGCTTCTTTAAATTGTAAAGCTTCTTGGATAAAGTTATAAGCATTGCTAGCAATTATGATAAAAACTAATACAATAAAAACTATAATAGAAATTCTTTTTGATATTTTAAGCAATTTTTTTACCTTTAAAGTTAGTATTATTTATTATAGCATTATTAGATATAAGATTAAAATCTTCTTTTATATCATCTATAATGGTATTGCTTTGTTTTGTTTTTAAAGAAGTTTCATTGTTAAAATTTGTGTTTTTTATTATAGTATCTATACTTTCTTTTGTATTGTTTTCTTGTTTTAAATTTAAAGAAAGTTCTTTGAAATTTATACTTTCTTTTATATTACTTTTTTGATTTAAGTTTTTATTTATTTCTTTATTTTCATTTTTATTGATTGTTTTATCTTTGTTATTTAATTCTTCATTGACAATAAAAGAGCTCATATAAGTTTGATAAGCATGTTCTAAATCTTTAAAACCAAGTCTTTTAAATTCATCAATACTTTTATAAAGTTCTTTTCTTGCATTTAAGTAAGTATCATTTAGTTTGTTTTTATGAGAGATAAAGATAGTATAAAAGCTAGAGTTAAATTCTAATTCTTTTATTGTGTTTTCATCAAATAAAGCTTGCTTATCTTTATCATATAAAACATAATCTTCACAAAAATATAAAGCTTTTAATAAATAGGGTTTTGAATCGATGTTGATGTTGTTGATATCTTGCAAATTTAAAGTCTTTAGTAGGTATTGTTTATTAGCAATAATACTTAAGCTTTGATTGGAATTTAAAAAAGTATTTCTTTCTTGTTTTAATTGAAAGCTTAGCTTTTCATTTAAAGATTTAAATAAAGAATTAAAAATTTCATTTTTTATTCTATTATCTTCTTTATAAAGTTTTAAATCAAAATGATATTTTTGTTCTTCTTGTTCAATGATTTTTTCTTGTTCTTTTAAATCTTGTATGTTTTTTAAATATTCTTCATCTATAAAATTGTAAGTTGTAGAAGCTATACTTGTTTTAGTTATAAGTTCTTTTTTCTTTGCTAGGGCAAGTTTGTATTGTTTTGAATAGCTAGGGTAGGGGTGTGGAGTGAAGAGGGAGAAAGGATTGATTAGTTTTTGAAAAAAATCATTTGGATGATCAATGCATTGACCATTAAGTGTTATAGAATTACTAGGGCATACAACAGGAGGTTTAATTTTATCTGCGATTTTATTAAGCAAATCTTGAGTATTTATTAGCAGTTTTTTTGCTAATTCCTTAATGTTTTCAGAAAAATAGTAAGATATAACACTTCCTCCAGCAAAAATAATTATACCAAAAATAATTTTTCCTCTAGACAAGATAAGTGCTATTTCTTTAGAAATATCTAAGCCTTTTTTTAAAACAAAATCTTGTATAACTTCTTCTCCTAATTTTACTAAAACTTTAGTTATATCGCCATTGTTAATATACTCTAAGGTATATTCAGTAATTTTTAGTTTGCTATCCACTTTCTCTGTAATAACTTGAACTTTTTGAATATAAGGTTGTAGGGTTTCTTTAGTGGGAGAGTTGGGGGAAAGGTTGAATATATTGCCTAAAAAATGAGAGGTATTGCTTATTTCTCCGGTTGCATCTCTACTATTCTCTACAATTTCTTGTCCTTCTCTTAAGGCTTCTTTTATACTTTCTTTAATGTTAATAGTAGTATTATTTTCATTATGAACACTAGTATTATTTTCATTTGCATTCATCTAAGGCCTTTTGGATTTTGTTTAAATAATTACCTATAAAGATTATTATTGCTTTATGATTACTTTTCCACTTTTTATTTATTTCTTCATTAGAAAATTCTAGTGTATCTAATTTTTTAAGTATATTATAACTTTCTTTCACTTGTTTGAATATTGTCAATTTGTCTTTAAAAGAACATAATTGGGTGTTGTAAAGTAAAAACATTCCTTGAATTGATACTTTTGAGTAAAGAGCCATAGCTTTATACCAAGAACCCTTATTCAAATAGCCTATGCTATCTAAATAATCATAAAATTCTTCATAGTGCTTTATAAATTTAAGTTTTTCTTCAAAAATTTGTTTTTCTAAATCTTTAGTAGAGGCTCTTAAGTTTAGGTATTTTTGTTTTTCATTTGAGTTTAAATTGCTTATGAAATTAAGATAATTAAAATAGGTTTGCTCTCTACCATGTAGAAAGATAAAAATATCAATGTTGCTTTGAATAAAATTTTGGCAATACCTATCCTCAAATCTAAAGAATTTAGCCACCTTAAAATCAAAAATAGCCTTTTGCATTTTTGTATTTAAATCTTTAAAGTCTTCTAGTTTAGGCTGATAATCATCTACAATTTTAATCATATCTTTAGGACTTGGATTTAAAGTCATTTTTTCAAAATTTTTAAAATTTAATTGAGCCTTAGGATGATGATATATTCCCCAATAAATCGTATATAAAGGAGAATAAAGTAATTTTGCAAGCACGGCAAGTATTATGATTAATATAATACAAGGTATATAAAATCTTTTAAGTTTATAAAAAGGTTTTTTCATTTATATTCCTTGATATTCTAAAAATAGTTTTTTATATATTTTTTGTAAAAATTACAATGAAAGTTTTTTAATATTTTAAGCAATTTTTTTACCTTTAAGGTTAGTATTGTTTATTATAGCATTGTTGTACAAATCCCCCTTACTCAAGCTTTGCTTGTTCTTGTTTTTTTCTTTTTCATTGTTTGGGTTTGAAATTTCTATTTCTTTAAAACTTTTAGAGCATTCTTTATCTGTGTATAATCTAACACAATACTTTCCCCAAGTCTTACCTATGCTAAAAGGATAAGTTTTTAAAAAATCAGGTTGTTTGTTGTAATTAATCTCATTGATTTTAAAATAATACTTTCCTTCAGGTAAGCTTGCAAATTTATCTTTAATACTTTCATCATCATAATAAAAATATGCTTTTTTCTTGGTAGTTTTATCTTTTATATCTTGATAAAAACTAAAAGCAATTTGTTTATTTGATGGTTTTAAATTATCAGCTTTAGCTACTCCACTTCTTGCCATATAAGAAGCTATTAAATCTTTTCCTTTAAAATGATATAAATAAAAACCATCATATTTAAAATAATCTTTATTTTTAAACCTAAGTATAAGTCCTATTTTATGATTGATATAATTATTAAATATTCTTTTGCTATCTTGTAAGGGTTTGGCTAAATAAGCTTCATTATCTTCTAATCTAACTTTAAAACTATGACAATTACTAAAGTCTTTTTCTCTATCAAATCTTATCTTACCTTCTTTATTAGTTTTTAATTTTAATACGCTTTGCTTGATTAGTTTTTCATGATCATACCCTTTTATACTAATGCTAGCATTATCAATAGCCTTGCCATGTTCATCTTGTATGATAAGGCTGATGTAATTTGAAGTAGCAGTGTTGTTTATAATGCTAGTGTTATTGTGGGTTAAATTTAGATCTTGATGGTTTAAATCATCATAAGCATAGTTCTTGCTTATCTTTTTAGGTTCTAATTTTATATTTAAACTATTTTTAGCTAAAACATAGTTTTTAATCTTACAATGATAATAATCATAAGTAATGTTTAAATCTTTGAAAGCATATAAGTTATTCTCATCATATTTAAGATAATAATTTATTTTTTCATCATTAAAAGAAAAAACTTCATCTTCTTTTGCGCCTAAAAGAAGTTTTTCATAAAAAAATACTCTTGTTTTTAGTTTATTAAAATCTAGATTATAGTTTTGTTTTAATAAAGCTATATCGATTAATGACTCATCTTTAACAAATATATCACAATTGTTCTCATAAAGATGCAAAAGATTTGACATAGATGAAGCATTGTCAAAAAATATAAGCTTTTTATTTTTATCTTTGTTTTCTAAGATGAAGTGGCTAAAAGAAAGATTATAAAAGCGTAATAGCTTAGAATCTTCTTTGGTGTCGTTTTTCTCTAAATTCTCAAGTAAGGTTTTATTTTGAGAATAATTAAATTCTATAACGCTTTTATAAAGTTCTTTTCTTGCATTTAAGTAAGTATTTGTGATTTTATCTTTGTGCAATAAGAATATAGTATAAAAGCTGGAATGATAAGGAAATTTTTCTTCGTTAAATAAGGCTTGATTGTTTTGATTAAAACTTGTAAAACTTTCACAAAAATATAAAGCTTTTAATAGATAAAATTCTGAGTTAATGTGGATGTTATCTATTGTATCTTTTAGTTTTAATGCTTTATAATCTTTTGATATGGTTTTGAGTAAACTTTTTTCATTGAGTAAAGATGGCGTTTTTTTAACATCATAAAAAGGATAGTAATAATTTTTTAAATCTTTTGAAATTTTGCTATTATAATATAATTGAATTCTTTGCATATTTTTAGTTTGTGTTTGATGGCAATGTGCTAAGTTATGATAATATTTTTCTTCAGAACTTAAATGAGTTTCATATTCTCTTATAAAATCAATAAAAGAAATACCACTACCTTTTAACCAATCTTCTATTTTAGAATTAATCCACCAAAGAATTATCATACTAGTGCTAACAATACCAATGGCCGCTAAAACACCTAATAAAGTGCTGCTTGTAATTGCTATCGCACTATAAGTTGTAATGGCTGCTGTGCTTATTATCGGTATTCCTATTTTAAAAAGTTGTGAAGCAATAATTTCAGAACCAATTTTTACAGAAACCTTTAAACCATCTTTTGTTTTTTGATATTCTATTAAAGCATCAATTCCACTAAGAGTATTATCTGCTCTTTTTATGATGATTTTAAAAGGGAGTAGGTAGGGTTCGAGGTTTTTTTTTAAATTGTTTTGCTGTATCTAACATGTTGTTTAAATAGCCGATTGTTTCTTTCTTGTCTTGAATTTCATTTTGATGCATAAAATTTTCCGTTTTATTTGCATCTTCTATTTCTTTAAGTAGTTTTTCTCCTATTTCATCCACACCTGCATCTTTTAAAAGAATTTGCAATTCTTTTTTTGTTTCGTTTAAGGTTTTATTTTGAGTGTTAAGTTCTATCTCATTCATTTGTACATTCTTTTAGTTTGGATTGTAGAGTGTTGAGATTTGTCAATGTCTTCTTGTTGAAGTTTTCTAAAATTTTATTAATATTTTCTTTTAGCTTTTCTTTAGCTTGATTATCTAAAAAAAAATCTTTACGAATTCTTCTTGTAACATTATCTGTAATTTTATTTAGTTTTCTCATTGTATTTAAAATTATTGCAGTTTTAGAATTATCAAATTTACATGTGAATTTTTTAGAAAGATCTCCAATATAAATATGGGAAAATCCCCAGTTGTTTCCAATTAAAGAAGATGTATAATAAACAATATGTGAAAAATCATGACTTTTGATTTTATTTTGCAAAAAATCCTCTTCTAAACGAGTATTTAGAAAAAATAAAAAATCTTCAAAAACTTTAAATCTTTCCTTATCAAATAAAAAATAAGTTTTATGATTTGTGATATTTCTTTCATTGTATAAAAGATAGGATATAATATCGTTATTTAAATTTAAAACAATTCGACTAGCTTTTCTTGAAAGTTCCTCATCTTCATCTAGGAATGAATAAATAGTTAAAATTCTTATATCTTCAATACTAGCTTGTATCATCTTAAGATTTTTAATAATCATTTGTGTAACTTTTTCTTGATTATAGTTTTCTTTGCTTAAATTCTTAGCATATTCTAATTCTTCCTTACCTTCGTTTTCACTCCATTTGATTAAAGCACTAAGATTTTCTCTTGCTTTATTTTCATTAGCTTCTTTAAATTGTAAAGCTTCTTGGATAAAGTTATAAGCATTGCTAGCAATTATGATAAAAACTAATACAATAAAAACTATAATAGAAATTCTTTTTGATATTTTAAGCAATTTTTTTACCTTTAAAGTTAGTATTGTTTATTATAGTACTACATTTATTACTCTGCTTTAATTTCTCCGCCTTTAACAACAAGACCCTTGGAATCTATCACTACTTCTACTCCACCTGCTTTAATGATGACACAGTCGGGTTTGGCATTGATAAATGTTTCTCCTACTTGTATGGTTGCTTCGTTATCAGCTTTTAGGTAGTGGGTTGTTTTTGCATAAGTGGTGATATTATCAGCTACCATGCTTGTGTTTTTATCACTTTCAAATCCTATAGATTCGTTGCTTGTAAAAAGGATGTTATCTTTGCTTTTATAATCCATCTCCTTTTCGCTCAAAACTTGCATTTTATTACTTGTGTTTATATTGTAATAACCTTCTATAATTTCTTTTTTATTTCCTTTAACATTTCTAATTTCATCTTTATGTATAATGGTGTTTTTATTTGCACCTATTTCGGTATCTTTATTTTCTCCTATATATTCACTTGAATTTTTAGCCACTCTTAGCTTGTTATCTACTCCTATATTTAAAGTATTTGATAAGCCAACTATGGTATCTTTGGACAGGCCTACATTGATTAGATATTCAGCACCAACATTGACATTTTTGGCTAAATCTATGGTTTGCGTGTGAACTTTTTTAATTCTTTCATTATAAATTCCATCTACTATAGAGTCTTTGTCATTTAAAATTTTTTGAGTAAAGTTATGTTGGATTAATTCATCATAATCTCTTTCTGCTTTTAAATAGATTTGTTCTTTATTTTTTACATTCGATAAAGTTAGCTCGTTATATCCTTGTTCATATACTCCTATAGTTTTAGAGCTAATGGAGGTTTTGTGATCATGATATGGTAATGTGACAAGAGGATTATTCACCCCATTATACAAACTCCCACTAATAAAAGGTTTATCTATATCATCATCTAAAAATGAAATAATAACTTCATCTCCAATTCTAGGTGTATGATAAAAACCTGAATGATTGCTTGCTACATTACTAGCTACTCTTAAGAATGGACTATGGTGATACATGTTTGTTTTATTATCTAATTCTTCTTGATTAGCATAAAGATTAATCCTTACTTTTACTCTTCCATATTCATCTGTGTATATGGTATTTCTTTGATTTTCTATATTAGAATCTTCTCCTATAACTATACCCATAGTGTTAATCGGAGGTTTTGGTTTGGATTTAAAACTAGGTGTAAAGGTTAAAAAAGATGGGGTAAGGGTTAAATTATTTGTATAAGATTTGCTTAGATTTAAGTCTTTAATATTTAAATTATCATTGGTGTTGATAGTATTAGCTAAAATAGCATCATCAATTAAAATTTGTTCTTTTGCTATAATGGTATATTCTTTGGTGGTTTCTTCTTGAATATTAATTTTAATACTTTCATTTAAACTAAGATGATAAATATTGCTTTTTGCTTTTAGTATATTATTAAGCATAGTGTTTCTTTTTTCTTTTAGGGTAGGGGATTGTTTTAAATTAATATTTTGTGTAAAGGAATACTCACTTTCATAAGAATGCTCATTATAATGTACATTGGCATTTTGTGCTTTAGTGCTTAAGGAATATAAACTTAAAGGTTGTTTGGAATTATTACTAGAATGAGTAAAAGCATTAGTTTGTATTTGTTTTTCTTTATTTAGTGCGTAAATACAAGTTTCATTAAGATGGTTGTTGATATTAGGATTAAAAACTATATCTTTTATTTTGCCTTTATGAGTATAAAAATCATAAAAATAAATATTATCTTTATCTTCATAAAAATAAATGCCATGATTGTGTGCTAATCTTGTGATAAATTCTAAATCACTTTCATTGTATTGAGAAATCAATTCTTTAGTTTCATATATATGATGAATATTAGAAAAATCAATGTTTTTATTTAGCTTGGTGTTGTAATAGGCTAAGGTTTGTTTAATTACTTCTATTATGTTTGTATGAGTATAAATACGATTTGCTTTATTAAAATCAAGTCTTATTAAAGGAGAATGCAAGTTAAACTTAAAAAAATGTTTATGGTTTAATTGTTTAAAATTTTCTTTTACAATATTGCTAGCACTACCTTGATTAACACCTAAATAGTCAACATAAGATATTATTCCCTGATAAATCATATCAATATTAGTTGAAAAGTCTATCTTTTTGTTTTCATAAGGATTTTTAATTATAAGTGAAGCTTCTTTATCAATAAGCATATTAGGATTAAATTCAATATTGTCATCACTAAAAATATCATTATTGATATTTTCATAAAAACCTTCACATTCACATAAGAAGATCTGATCCAAGCTTTCTTTTATAATGGCTTTTGTGATTTTAAAATCAAGTTTGTTAATTTTTAAATTAAGATAAGAGTTATTTGCATTCATTAAAAAAACCTTTGTTGGTATTGGGATTTATTGGGATTATTTTTAATGAAAGTGATAAGGATATTAAATAGCATATAAAGCTCATTGTTTAGCAATGAGCTTATTGTGTTACGAATTTGCTTCTCTCCAATCATCACTTCCGCTTGTTCCAGCCGCTGTATGCTCCCAAATAACTTTTCTGTAATTTAAAGATACCTTAAAAAGCTCTGTTTTGTCATGATTGTTTGCTTCTTGAGCATTTGGCATTACTAAGGTAATATCTGTAATGATAGCATCTTCTAATTTAGTTGTAAAAAAATGTTCTTGTCCACCACTTGTTGATGTTCTAAACCAATGAACTTCAACACTCGGAAGTCTTTCACCTTTTGTAAGTGCATTGTAAAGTAGAGGAACTGCTTTATTTAGAGAGCAAGTGAAAGTAAAAGGCTTATGAACTCTTTGTCCTGATGGTTGTCCACTTTGTTGATCAACTGGAACTGTTACAATATGAGAAATTTCTTGAGCCATAATCTCATCTTCGTGTCCTGCTTGATAGCGATTTCCTATACTTGCTTCTGTAGAAGCACCACTTGAAATAAGTCCTTGTGTTGAACCTTCGATTTTGATATATGCTGGTTGTGCCATGTTTTTCCTTATGATTATAATTTTAACTTTATATTTATATTTATATTAAAAGCTTTTAATATTTTAATACAAAATAAGTAAAAATAATATAAAATTAATAAATAGAAATAAAAATTATTTGAATTTATATTAGGAAAAATTATGTTTCAAAAAATAATGCAAATTTTAAAATCTAGGATTTTCGTAATCACATTAATACTTATTATTTTAGTTGTCTTAAGTTTATTTTTTTGGGCTTATGGTTCTTTATTTGCGTTTAATGAAATTTATGTTTTTAGTAATTCTTATTTAAGATTTGGGATAATTTTTATATTTTGGTGTTGTATTTTTTTGTTTTTCCTTTTAAAGCCTTTAAGTAATTTTATAAAATCTTTTAAGGATGACAAAAGAATAAGACTTAAAGAAATTAAAAAAGAATCTAATGAATTTTTATACAAAGCAAAAAGAAATTTCTTTATCGCATTAAAAGATGCCAAACAAACATGGAAAAAAGATATCAACACTAAAAATTTGCCTCTTGTTGTTATTGTAGGAAATGAAGGTGCTGGTAAAAGTACTTTTATAAATTATTCTGATATAGAATATCCTTTAAGTGATAGTTTAGAATCATATAAAAAGATGCATAAGTCTACCAATAATTTTAGCTTATATGTTTCCAAGAAAGGCGCTTTGCTTGATACTGAGGGAAATTATTTTTCTCAAGAAGATTTTTTTCATCCTAATAGTAGCGATGAGTTGCCCGAAGATGATATAGAGAAAAATAGAGACTTTTTAATTAAAAAGAGTATTTGGCAAAATTTTTTAAAATTTTTAAATAAGAATTATTTTCATAGTAAATTAAATGGCATTATTTTAATAATTGATACTCGATTGTTTTTAGAAAACACAAAAGAATATTCTAATAATTTAATTCGTTATTTAACAAAAAGGGTGCATGAGTGTGAAAAAATTTTAGGTGTACAATTACCTATTTATGTTGTTTTTTCAAAATTAGATTTAATAGAAGGTATGAGAGAATTTTTTGATATTTTCAATGAAAAAATTCAAAAAAAAGCTTTTGGTGTAAGTTTTGCAGAACATTTTAAAGAAGAAGATATTCAAAAGTCTTTTGAAGAGATAAGCAAATCTTTGTTTTTACGTTTTGTTGATAAAAATTCTTCTATATACACTATAGAGGAAAAAAATAAAATTTATTTATTTTTAAAGCAGTTGGATAATTTATTTGTATTGAGCAAAGACTTTATCGTGCAACTCCAAAATGAAAATATTTTAAAAAATAGTTCAGTTTTAAGAGGGGTATATTATGTAAGTGCTTATCAAGAAAATGTGCCAAGAAATTTTATGCTTGATACAATTTGTGAAAAGTATAATATAAAAAAACCATTAGCTCAAGTAAAACAGTCTTTTAGTAAGCAAAGTTATTTTGTTCAGTCTTTGCTTGAAGATATTGTCTTTAAAGATTCATCGCTAAGTAGAATTAAAAGTTTTTACAAAAAGATATCGCTTGTGGGTCTAACTATATTTTTGAGTTGTATGACTTATTTTATTTCATCTTATTTTATTCTTAAAAGTGAGCAAGAAAAAAAAATATCTCAAAGTGTTTATACAGATCTTTCATTTTTGTTGAAAAATATGCAAGATTACCCCATGATGAGTATAGAAGAAAAAGCAAAATTATTAGTTGATTTAAGAAATATACTAAGTGTATATCCGCAATTAATCGAAAAGGCAAGTTTGTTTGAATATTTTAGCTTAAACATAACATATAAAGGCTTTAAAAAAGCACAAAATTTATATTATAAAATTAGTGAAGATGTGTTGAAAAATACCCTGTTAAAAGAAATGGAAATAATATTACAAACTGATGATAATTATGATAACTTAATTAAAACTTTATATGTATATAAATCATTGTTTGAGCAAAAATATCTTGATAAAGATTTATTAAAAATATGGATTAATGAAAATTGGAATTTTTTAGAAAAATATAAAATTTCTAAAGAAAATTTTCTATCTGGTATCGATGAACTTCAAAAGATTGACTTAAGCACTTCTCAGCAAGATGACATTTCGGTTAAATTATCTATTGAAAAACTATATAATGTAGCAAAAATTCAAAGAATATATACTTTACTTAACTTTATCATTCTAGATAAAAACAATAAAGTATATAATTTTAAAAATGAATTAGGATTTGCTGCTAACAATGTTTTCTCAGAGTCTATTAAAATTGATAGTATTGAAGAAATTTACACAAAAAAAGGTATGGCTGACTTTTTGCAAACGTTAAATGTAAAAATAGATAAAGCCATTGAGATTGATTCGTGGATTTTAAATGATTTGTCAAATTCTGAAAATAGAAGCAATATGGCAATGGGAATTATTAAAATTTATTTAACGCAATATCAAAATAAATGGCAAGAAATTTTAAATTCACTTGCACCAAAAAAGTTTATTTCCAAAAGTTCTATGCTAAATGAACTTAATATACTATCTAAAAAAGAAAATCCTTTAATGAATTTTATAAAAATTGTTAGTGTAAATACCAATCTTAACGATGCTACTTTGCTAACTCAAGCATATAATCTCGGTGTTAATGCTGCTGAAATAAAGACAAGTTTTATGGGGATTACCAGTTCGTTTGATGCTTATCATAAAATTATAGAACAAAATTCTATTTTAAATACGGGTGCTACTGCTGTAGGTTTAGATGTTGGAAGTCATCAAAAAACCATGGAATTAATAAATACAGATTTGTCTAATATTCATAAAAAAATAACTGACTTTACAACAAATAACTCGCAAACTATTGAGGAAAAAATAAAATACGCTTTAAGCGATAGTAAAGATTCTAGCGACCCATTTAGTTCTCTTGAACAAAATATTAAAAATTTACCAAGTGAATTGGAAAAATACTATGCAACTCTTTCTTTGTATGCTTGGAGTATTATAGAAAACCATGGAGTTTCTTTGTTTAATACTGTTTGGTTAAATGAAGTTTATACACCATTTGTTAATGATATAGCTCCTTTTTATCCTTTTAATTTATTAAGTTCACAAGATTTAAGTATAGATTCTTTTAAAAATTTCTTTGGTAAAAATGGAATTTTAAATAAGTTTTATGAAAAATATTTAACAAATGTTCTAATTAAAAGAAAAAATGTTTACTCTATTAATTCTAAATTTAGCTCAAGATTAACTTTTTCCAAAGAATTTTTGGATTTTATTACTAAGGCTGGTAATTTATCAGAGTTAATGCTAAATGCAAATGATGTAATGAGAGTGCGCTTTACTTTACAAAGTCTTGACTTAAGTGCCGATTTTTCTTTTGTAAAAGTTCAATATAATGATACTTCTATTATATATGATCATACATTGCATACAAAATTAGATGTTATAACTGATGAATTTAACAATGGAACTAGTTTTGATTTCACTGCATATTCTTATTTAGATGCTAATATAAATTACACAAAATCATATAAAGGAGAATGGGCTTGGTATAAATTATTACAGGAAAGTAAAAATTCAAATTCATCTTACAGTGTTTTATTTAATGACAATAAAAAAATGTATTTTGATTTCAAACTTAATAATAACAACTCAGATATTAATAATATAATTATGATATTAAGTGATTTTAAAATAGTAGAAAATATAACAAAGGCTCAAAATGATAGATAAAGAAACCATAGGATTAATAATTGAAAATATTGACGAAAATATTACGAAAACAGTAGCTTGTGTATTTGATGAAACTGGTGGACTTGTTGGATCGAGTCCAGAATGTTTATTTTGGATACAAGATAAAAATAATTCTGTTAAAGAAAAACATATGAAGATCACTTTTGAAGAAGGTTTTTTTACTATGACGCCTATAGAAGGCAGTGATATTTTTTATAATAATTCTTTTTCTAGATTGGAAGATGGTTATGAAATTATTATCAGCAAAGGCGATGTTTTAAAGTTAGGTCTTATTGAGTTGCGTTTTGTTGATTCAAAAGAGATTAAACAAGAAACTTTAAAGCAAGCAAAAGAAATAAAAGAAATAGAAAAACACACACAGATGGATGAAATAGAGCTAAAACCTAGAGGAAAAATAGATGGTTTAGATTTTAAGGCAAAAGAAAACATTAAAGAACTTATTGAAACAAAAATAGATTATAGTTTTATAGAGGATAATAATATTAAAAATTCTGAAGTTATTATAGAATCTAATTCTTCTGTTAATTTAGATTTTACTTATGAAAATATAGGAAAAATTTTAGATAAATTGCAAAATGAATTATCACAAAATCGTAAAAAAACAATACTAAATGATAATTTTCAAAAATTAAATATAGATGATTTTCAAACGGTTATTTCAAAAATTCCGCTTATTAAAGATACAAAACTAATTAATCTTGTTGTGTTAAAATTAATTACTAAAGAATTGTATTCACCTGTATTTAAAGAGATGGAAGAAGATATTTTTATGACTTATTTGCAAAATGCCTTGCAAAATATCATCAAAAATGATCAAAATATATTTGAAAATTTGACTTTACTGTCTTTAAATAAATACAAAGAAAAATAATTTTTTTAAAGTAAAGTAAGATAATTTTCCAAAATTAAATTTAAAAAGGAGTATCAAATGAAAATCACAATGATAATTCTAAGCTTATTTTCTTTAGTATCTTTAAGTGCATGTGCTTTTAAAGAAAATAAAGCAAGTGAATTAGAAACTCTTGCAAGTAATTATGGTGGAATTTATATCTTTGATAAAAAAATAAGAGAAGAGATATTGGAAAATGAAAGAAAGATAAAAGAATATAATCAATGGATTAATAATATATCTGCTTCTGATGAAGAGTTAAGAGCTAATATTAAAAAGTATGATGTAGAAAAAAAATTCCCTCAAGTCCTTTCTAATGGTTGTAAATATTATCGTGATGATTATATCAATAGCTATAAAATAGGCGAATCTAATTTTAATTTCGATGATAAACCCGAATTTGCATACTATGAAGATCAATTTAAAGCATATATGGGTGAAGAAAACTATAAAAAATTAAGACCTTATTTGATTATGAGTAGTTATTATGTATGCAAAGGTAAGAGATATCCTATTACTTTTTACACCATGATAGATTATAAAGTAAAAAGTTATGGATTATTTGGAGATGAAGGAAGAGGATTTAGCTTTTCTAGCATTAGTCGTAAAAGTGCAGGAGGAGGATCTTTTCATTATTTTACTAATAATAAATTTATAAAAAGTGATGAAAAATATACAGGACAAAGTTACTGATGAACCCTAAAGAACTTATCTCTCAAATCAAAGACTATGCTAATATAAGATGCTAGTTATGCTATGCTTGATTTAATCGATGAGAATGATGAAAAAGGTTTTGGTGGTATGTTAAATATAAAAACTAAATTTTATTTATACCAAGGTATTTGAAATAATATACTTTAAAAAGGAGTATCAAATGAAAATCACAATGATAATTCTAAGCTTATTTTCTTTAGTATCTTTAAGTGCATGTGCTTTTAAAGAAAATAAAGCAAGTGAATTAGAAGCTCTTGCAAGTAATTATGGTGGAATTTATATCTTTGATAAAAAAATAAGAGAAGAGATATTGGAATTAGAGAAAAAAAGAGAAGAATTTCGTAGCAAGTATTTAGGGAGTGAAATCAAAGTAGGAAATGAAACTAATTTTGTGAATTTTTCTTATTTGAAGAAAAAATTCCCTCAAGTCCTTTCTAATGGTTGTAAATATTATCGTAACGATTATAATTATGATGTAGATGATCCTGACTATGATTTTAACTTCGATGATAAACCCGAATTTGCATACTATGAAGATCAATTTAAAGCATATATGGGTGAAGAAAACTATAAAAAATTAAGACCTTATTTAGGTATGACAACTTATTATGTGTGTGAGGGTAAAAAATATCCTATTGTTTTTGCTACTATGATAGATTATAAAGTAAAAAGCTATGGATTATTTGGAGATGAAGGAAGAGGATTTAGCTTTTCTAGCATTAGTCGTAAAAGTGCAGGAGGAGGATCTTTTCATTATTTTACTAATGGTAAATTTATAAAAAGTGATGAAAAATATACAGGACAAAGTTACTGATGAACCCTAAAGAACTTATCTCTCAAATCAAAGACTATGCTGATATAGCAGATGCTAGTTATGCTATGCTTGATTTAATCGATGAGAATGATGAAAAAGGTTTTTTTGATAGTGCTTTTACTCCTCCTTTGTGGCTTTATGCAGATGGGATAAAGTTAGGGTATGAGATAAGCAAAGAGAATGAAACAAAGCTGTCTAGAGGTAATAAGAAAATAGGAGATCCTACAGCTTATGCTACTATTATAGAAGCTAGATTTTCTGCTGATCTTGTCTTTAAAAAACCTAGAAAAGACAATGAAGCTTTAGATGAGGATCAAGTTATTGGAAATAAAGCGCAAAGCTTTATTTATAGAAACAAAGAAGACAAAGAAGCAAAAGATCAAAAAAACCTACTGGCTTTAAATTTTGCTAAACACAATGAAAATCCTAGAAATTTAAGACATCATCTTAGCCCACGCACTAAAAACTTTGTATCTCGTTATGAAGTTATAGAACATGTAAAAAATACTAACATCAGTGGTTATTCTCATACTGTTTTTAAAGATACAAGTAAAAATGATAATACTTATATCTTGGCTTTTCGTGGTACTGAAACAGGTGGAACACAGCTATTAAAAGATGCATTTTTTACAGATGGTTTTATTGCTTTGAGGCTTGGAATTCCGCAAGTGGTGTCTTTGATGAATTATAGTGATGAAGTTTTAAAAATCGTTAGAGAAAAGCATGGGAGTGATGATTTTAAAATAGATATTGTGGGGCATTCTTTAGGAGGACATTTGGCTCAATGTTTTTGTATCTTTGGGCAAAAAAAATATATTCAAAAACTTTATACTTATAATGGAGCTGGTATAGAAGGTGTTGTAATAAGTCTTGTAAATATTTTTATTAGAGTTATTAGAGTTGTTTTTAAATTACTCATTAAAGGTATTAAAAAACTTTTTGGTTTTGGTATGACTAGAAAAACTTTAGATAATTGCTCTAAAGTTTTAAATGTGGAAAATGGAACAGATGGTTTGATCGAAGAATGTAAAAATTCACAAGGACAAATAGATCAAAAAAGACTTGATGAATGTGCTTTAAACATAAAACAAGCAAGTAAAGGCAAAACAAGTATAGAAATACATCACATAGAAACTATAGCTAAACCTATCCCTAATAAAGAAGATTTTTCACGAGAATATAGACAAGCTCTAGAGTCATCAAGATCTGTGATAGCTGATTTGGGTTATAAATATGGCTTAGATATTAAAGATAAGTTTGATTATAAAAATACAGACAAGTTGCATTTAATTCATATAGGAGAGCTTGAAAAAAATTATTTGCTAACTAGCCATTTTATGTATAATATAGTTTGGGCGAGTTATTTTTATGAGCATTTGATAAAAAATAATGAAAATATCAAAGAATTTAAAAAGGATATTGCTTGTGCTATGGATTATCTAAATTCTTATGCACAAAATTTAATCGACTTAAGTGAGAAAAATAAGCTTTTATCAGAAGATCAAATAAATATCCAAGATGAAAATCAAAATTATATTAGCGTAGTATTGGATAAAATTTTTGATAACTTGTGTAAAAATAGCGTATATAACAAAAAAGAATTTAATCTTATTTATAAAGATATACAAGAGTTGTTTTATGTAGGTGAATATAAAAATGTAAATAAATTTGTTATTCCTGATTCTTTTTTGGTTTTGGAAGCTATGCAATTTTATATAAAAATACTAGATAAACCTATATTAGAAAAATTATCTAATAAGGACTTCAAGCAAGATTTAGATCATGCTGAAGCAGTTTATAAGTGGTTGCCTTTTATTGTTAAAGATAAAAATAATCAAAAAATACTTACAGAAGATAATATAGGGAAAATCTTAAATTATAACTCTGAGTGCTTTAAATGTCTTAGCTTGGAAAATGATTTGGATTTTTTTCAAGCTAGAAAAAAGCAAATGATTAATTTGATTTATGAAAATAATTGCACAAGCTATTATCTTAATAAAAACCAACCCATTAAAACAAAAGTAAAATTTAATTCTTCAAGTTCGACTATATTTGTTAATTTACCAAAAGAAGAAGTTTTTATTTTTGCTAATTGTAGGGATTTGATTGATTGTGATGAGATTTATAAAAGAGTAGCTACTAAAGTAGGTGTTGCAGTTGAAGAACTTCAAAACTACCAAGCTTATATCTTTTTAAACTCTACCCTCCTTACAGGCTCAAGTGAACTTCCTAACAATCCTTTTTACTTTGGAGAATTAGATCAAGATAATGCCATAAAACAAGATACACCTAGTTATTATTTTTCTCCTAAAGATGAAGATAGTGGCAAAGGAAAACTTAGCATCTTTTATAAAAATGATGAACTTTGCTTGCTTAATTATTCTATTATAGAAAATTCTTTAAATATCAAATTAGAATGTTTAAGCAAGCAAAGCTTAGAGTATAAAGATTTGATTTCAAATACCCTAAAAGAACAAAAAACCATACAAATAAATAAAAAACAAGCTATAGCTAAACTTCATGCCCTTTTAGAAAATCAAAACCTAGAATGTATCCATGGAGGTAAAGTCATACTTCAATCAAACAAAGGAAAAACTTTTAAAGATAGTGGTGTGCCTATTATGCTAGAAAGTGATTTACTTAATTCTAGCATAAGTGGCTGTCCTAATACTATAGGAAAAGTAAGCTATCCTTGCACCAAGGTAGTAGATGTTAAAGGCTCTTTATCTCAAAAGAAAGTTAATAATGAATATGTAATCTTACAAGAACTCATCTCAGCTTGTATTAGTGATAAAGGCTTTCCTTTAAAAGTAAGCTTTGTACCTACTAAGTTTAAATTTGATCATAGTTTTAATCCTAAGGATGGTTTAGCCAAACAAAACAAAAGTCAAACAAAGCTAAAAGAGCCCATAATAAGACTACATTATAAAAGTGATAGATTTCAAAAAGATAACCTACCTATCTATAATCTTTTGATCAATAATGAAAAAAAAGAACAAAATAAAGCTTTAAGTGAATTAAATATAGATCAAAAAGATTTAAAAGATATAGAGGATGTTAATATTCTTAATCAATTCAAACAAGACTTTAGTAAAGATTATGAATTTAAAGAATTAAATTTTAGTTTTGATACTAATTTAATCAAACTTTATTTTATTATCCCAAAAAATATTGCTAAAGTTTATAAAAGTGCTTATAAAGAATTTGAATATAAAGATTTAGGAGCAGGGTATTTTACACAGCTACATGAGTATGATAAAATCATCAAAAATTCCCTAGAAAATAATAAAGAATTAAACGAATATCATTTTAGTTTTTTAGCTCCTGCTAAAATGCAAAATTTAAAATTTCAAATCGCAAATGGACTAGATGAGATCTTAGAAGATGAAGATAGAAAACAAGAGCTTTATGTTTGTAAATTTGTAGTAGTGAATGGGATTAAAATATGAAAATAAAAGATTTCACTTTAATTACATCAAATCATAATTTGGAAATTGAGTTAAAAAATCTTACCGAAAATGCTAATAAAATTATTTTTATATGTGGTGATTTTGATGGATATAAAGAAGCTAAGAATTCTTTGTATAAGACACTACATACTATTGAATATAAATTTAAAATTAACAAGAAAAAAACTTTTAAAATCATACATTTAAATCAAGCTAATAAAGATGAAATCACAAAAGAACAAAAATTTAGCTCTGATAAAAATTTATCTAGTATTAAAAAAATTATCTTTAATAATTTAAATTTTTTAAATAATGCAATCAATCAAAACAAAAATAAAACGCTCAATAAAATTATTGATGAGAGCAATGAAGAAAATATTGAAAATTTTTTAAAAGGAGTTCAAAAAGAATTAAATACATTATTAAAAAATATCAAAGAATCTGATTATTTTGAGCAAGAGATTAAACCAAAGATACAACTTACCCTAGATACACTTTTTAATACATTTTTAAAAAATATCACTCAATCTAATGATGATGAATATAAGCAAATTATTAGAGCTATAGCAAAATTTTTTATCAATATATTAGATTCTGTAACTAATCTTAAAAAACCTATCTCTTTAGTCAAAAAAAATCCTTATGTTTTTGTTGTAAATACATTATTTGAAGTTTATAATTCTTCTGCTGAGTATCAAGAGTATAAGGAACAAAAATATTATTATGATTTTGCTTATCCACTTTTAGAGCTTATTACTAGTAAGCTTTATCCTATTATCGCTTTGTGCAATGAAGAAATTTTATCTGATGTATTGATTATAGATGATAAAGTATTATTAGATTTTTCATCTTATTCTAATGCACCTTCTATTAGTCTTTATAAAAATAGTTTTTATAAAGTTATTTTAGATGAAGAATTTCAAGGTATTTTTGATCATTTTTTAGAAAATAATCCAAAAATTGAAAATGAAAAGTTAGATAATACGCTTTTGATTAATTCTAGTTTAAAAAATTTTGATACAACATTAAAAAAAGCAATCAATTCAAATATCTCTGAACTTAATCATTTCTTTTATGCAGAATATCCTGATTTAAATTCTTCCATACTAGTAGAAATGATACTAGATAAAAAAAATACTGATCAAATCAATACAACAAAAATGGGTAAAAATTATTTGTTTATTACCAATCCACCACAGCTTAACAATGCAGCACTTTGTGAAGATTTGTATCAAAAAAAATTAGGAGCAATAATAAAAAATCGTCCTAAAGCTCTTACAAAAAATGAAAAACTTGGGTTAAAAGAACAATTTCCTAGTAAAAGAGATTATGGTTCTTATTTTATAGAAAGAGATGTTAAAAAGGAAGATGATTTTGTATTGCAGCTTTGTCCTTTTGTGAAACTTGATGGACAGATTTATCAAAAATATAAAAGGTATTTTAATTTTTATAATCAAACACTTTCTTGGATAGGACTTGATTTATTAGAGAGTGTAAAACAATCAGTTGAACAAGATTTTGCTTATATTGATGGCTTTTTTAAATTACCCAAAGAACTGGAAGAAATTAGCGAAAAAGAAAAAGTAAAAGTAAAAGAATATATCGGGCTTTTTAATAATTATTTAGATAATATCAATTCTTATTATGATCAAATGCAATTTTTTCTTGAGTTAGAGCCATCAATATCCAAAACATATGAAAATGTAGATTTTAAGAAATACTCACCTTTAACGGTTGTTTTATTGACTTTAACTTTGTATGTTTTACAAAAAGACTTAGCTTCTACACAAGAATATTCTCTTGGTGTTAAAAATATTGTAATTCCAAATCCAGATTATGGTGATAAAGAAATTTCACTTAATTATCAAAAGATTAAAATACCAAATTATTTTAATGAGTATATTTCATTTATCCCTGATGATATTTATTTTTATGATAATGATAAAAAAATTTACATCTTTTTATCCAAAGAATTAAATAAAAACAAAAAAGAAGATGAAGTTATCTATTTAGATGAATTAGCTAAAGCTATGTTTGAAAATGATTTTGAAGAAGATGATCAAACTTATGTGAATTTTTTAAAAATCTTAAACGAAAGCTTTGATGAGGAAATTGAATTTAAAGAAAATACACAAACAGACAAAACTCTTCTTTTGAAAAAAGATTTAGATAAAAGTATTCAAGAAATTATGCTTGATAATGAACTTGCAAAATTATCCATAGATATCACTTTTTTTAATATCATTAAGCAACTTTTTCCTTTTGCAGAATTTTTTATGAGCCAGCCTGATTTTTTTAAAAAAATGATTTTATTTTTTATAAATTCAAGCTTTGATAAAAAGCATTATGGCAATAAATTATTTTCTAGTTTTAAAGCACATTTTTTTAAAGAACTAGGGATATTTTATGCACTTAATCCTAAAGGGCATTTTATAAAAATTAATCCAAAAAGTAAAAAGCCACTCAATAAGCTTTTTTTATATCAAATAGGAACAAATTATTATTATTTTAATCAATTAGAATATGCAAGTGAGTTGAAAAAGTCAAAGAGTTTTTCAAGATTAGATAAAGCTAAGCAAATTCATTTGATATCAAAAGTAAAAAAACAATTAGCTATTGATTTTTCTATTAAAGTAAGTAAAAATTTAAGTGTAGATGTGTTAAAAAATTTAGCAGGATCTTTTATCGATACACTTTTGCCTACAAATTATGAAAGGTTAAAAATTTTATATGAAAAACTAATGTATGAAAAATTTACTTACAATTATGATTTTCCTTTAGCTGTAAAAAAAGAAGAATACTTAACCTATCCTTTATTGATAAATTCTAGATTTATGAGTTTTGATTTATCTGAGTTTATTTTTGGTTCTTTATTATGCACAGGTGGGCTTAATTATTATCCTAGTATTGCTTGTGCTACGACTTCAAGCAAAGCTAGGGAATTTGCCTTAAAAAGACTTTTATCTTATATTATTTTAGATGAGAAAAGAAGTGCTTCTAAGGAAGATAAAATCAATGAGGGTAAATACATCTTAAACGATATGGAATTTTTTGAAGAAAACAATATAGAACTTAGAAATTGTAATATATATAAGCTAGAGCATTTTCAAAGAAAAGAAGAGTATAAAACACAACACCCAGTGATAAAACAACACCCTATCTTAGCTTATAATGATGCTATACAAATTTTATATGAATATGCAAATGGTATTTATAATACTACTCAAGATGAAAAGGGTAAGTTCATAGAAGATAGGCAAAAAGCAAGAAGATTGATGGAAAATTTAGAAGCTATAGGACAACATAATTTAGAAGTGATGTATAAGGGGATAGGGGATGAAAAGGTAAAAGATGAAATAAAAAATGAAAATGATGATGAAGAAAACGATGATATTAGTAAAATACAAGATTATTCTAATAAGTTTATAGGCAGATTAGCCACTACTATAATCATGGAAGATGGTTTGTATATAGGATGAAAGGATAAAAATGAGTGAAACTTATGAAATTTATACGCCTAATGGTATTATATTAGATGTAGAAAAAAAAACGAATAAAATTTTATTAAGTGATGGGGGAGCTAAGGTAGGCAAATACACCCAAGAATATTCTAAAGCTTTGTTTGAAGCACACAATATCAAACAAAACTCTCCCTACAAAGACTATCAACCCAGATATTTAGATCCTAATCTTTATACAGGACAAAGTTCTACTTTGCTTGAGTTTAAAGATTGGCAAAGTATTTATTTAAAAGATCCTATAAAAGGAGCTATAGCTCCTTGGACTAAAGCAGAAAAAGCTTATTATAAATCTTTAAAAACTAAAAAAGAAAGATATAAATATTTAGTTATAAGAAGTGGTATAAGAAGTGTTGTTATAGATATACCTTATGAAGCTATAGGGGCTGTAGATGAAAAAGGAAATGTAGATCCTAAATATGAAAAATTATATAGAATAGTAGATGATAATAAACATAATCTAAGATCAAGTTTATTTCATAATGAATGGGGTATGGCAGCAGGAATATTAGGTGATTATAAATACCTAGCTAATGATATGTTTCAAAATGGTTTTAATGCAAGATTTATCCAAGCTACTATACTTTATATACAATTAAGTGGGGGAAGTAGTATATTAGATAAACCTAATTTATTAGGTGCTATTTATGGTTATGCAGATATTGCTGTAGGAAGTGGTTTAGTGGGAGTGCATAAAAATCCTTTAAGAGAACAAGAGATTAAAACCTTAGCTAAGACTTTAAAACCTGATGAATTTGGTATGCTTCCTTTTATAGATGAGATTATGGGAGTAGATTGGGTAATTGATTATAACAGGTATAGAATTGCTCGCGATGAATTTGGAAGTATGTATAGAGCCTTAAGAAGTGATATAGTTGAGGGTAAGATAAAAGATCCAAGGGATGTAGATTCTACTTATGAAAGCAGAAGAGAATTTGATCGTTATAGGGGAGGATATTATAATGGTATGGTAAATGGTTATGGAACCGATACACCTAATGATTGGAGCGAAGAAAGAGCACAACTTTTTAATGATACTTTAATACTACATGCCAAACTCGCAGCCCTAACTCCACCTCAAGGCTATCCTAATGCACCTTATTATTTTACCCCTGAAAACTTAGAATGGTATTATAAAAGACATAAGCTTGATAAACTCCTTGATCCAAGAATTCCTGCCATATATAGATATAATTTTCCAGAGGAACTTCGAGCTAAAATACTAGCTTATGCTAAAGAACATAATATAAAAGAGTAAAAATAATGAATTTCATTAGCCACTACTATCATTATGAAAAATGGTTTATGTATAGGTTAATTAAAGAAAGGAAAAACAATGCAAAAAACACTTCAAATTGATTTAGAAAAAAGAAAAGCTTTAGAGAATTTAAAAAATTTAAGCTTATTGGGTTTTGGTGGGGTTATGTTATTTAATCTAAATAAAGATGATTTGATTAAAGATAGTGATATTTTTTCTATGTATAATATGAATCATTTTTTACAACTTAGTTTAGATCAATTTTACATACCTAATGCTTTTTTAAATATTTTAGAATTTTCACATATTAAAAAACATATTGATATAAAAGAATCTTTTCATATCAATATCTTAATCAATAGTGATACACTTTATAAAAATCCTTTATTGCAATATAATATAAATAGAAAAATTTCTAAAGATGATAATATCATTTATGCTTTAAAAAATACTTCTAGTATAAATCATGCTTTTAAAAACTTAAAACAATTACAAGAAGTATTATTAAAAGAAAATATATTTTTAAATTTTATAGACTTAAACAGCAAAGAAAGTCTTTTAAATTTTTATAATCAAATATTAAGTAATCATCATCTTAAAGATTATTTTTATATAAAAAATAATCAATTTTTTATTAAAGAAGATATAAAAAATAAAATTTTATTTAATAGTATTAATACTTATTCTATTGTAAGTAATTATCTTAGACTATTAAATGATTTTAATACTTTAAGCAAGATAGAACTTATAAATATATTAGAAAGTTTAAGTTTATACAATCTTTCAACTTTAATGCAAGATATACAAAAAAGATACTTAAAACTAGAATATAACTTAAAAAGCTTTGATAAAGATAGTATCTTTTTATCTAATATGATTATGAATGTGAGGTTGAAGTAAGTAAATGGTAGATTTAGCAGGTGTGATTTGTTAATCAAAATAAAAACTCTTTTTTAATATTTTGAATATAATTTGCCAAAAAAACACTTGGGAGTAAAAAACAAATGGTGCCCGAGGTCGGACTCGAACCGACACAAGGTTGCCCTTACCAGATTTTGAGTCTGGCGCGTCTACCAGTTTCACCACTCGGGCCTTTTAAAGATTTTTTGATTCTATTTAAGATTTGAGATTATACTAAAAAAAAATTAAAACAATATAAAAATATTTATGTAAAAAATTAAATTATCTTTAAAAATTGGAACTTTTTTTGCTTGTTAATATTTAAAAAATTAATTTGCGGAGCAAAACAATGAGAATCAGCAATCAGTATAACTACTTTACCTCTATACAAAATTACACGGATGGTCAATCTTTGTTGAATAAATATAACTTGCAGTTGCAAACTGGTCAGCTTATTCAGTATTCATGGGAAAATGCTAATATTTATATCAATGGATCAAGATTAGAATATGAAATGGCAAATATAGGCCAAATTATTCAAGGTACTCAGGCAGCACAAGAAATGGCAAAGAATACTGATACAGCTTTAAAAAATATCACAGAACTTTTAGAGAAATTTAAAACACTTTTAGTGAAAGCATCTAGTGATGGGAATTCTCAAACTTCAAGAGAAGCTATTGCAAAAGAACTTAAACTTATAAAAGATTCTATTGTAAATATTGCAAATACTAGCATTAATGGACAATATTTATTTGCAGGATCTAATACAGCCACAAAACCTTTTGATAAATATGGAAATTATACTGGTAATAAAGATAATATTTTTGTAGTAAGTGGTGCTGGAACTCAAATTCCTTATAATATACCTGGCTGGGATTTATTTTTTAAGCCAGATTCTAATATTAGTAAAATAATTTCAACAAATGTATCTATGATAGATGGAAGATACGATGTTAATTCTAATCCTGAGCAGAAAAAATATTTAGATGAAGAGTCTAAATTTTCTTATCTTATAGGTCAAAATTATGTTCAAAATGGTCCTTTGGATCCTGATAAAGATTTTGACTATGCAGATAGCAAACTACCTTTTCCAAGTTCATCTATGTATATCCAAGGTGTTAGACCTGATGGAACAAGTTTTAAAGCTACTATCAATGTGGGACCTGAAGATAAGATAGGAGATGTTTTAGAAAACATAGGTAAATTATATGGTAATACAGATGCAAATAAAGTTGTTGAAGTTACCATGAATGATAGTGGTCAAATAGAAATTAAGAATTTAAAAGAAGGTAATAGTTCTTTAGATTTTCATGCAGTTGCTATGACACCACAACTCCAAGATGCAGAACAAATTAAAGCTTTAAGTGAAGCTGCTGCTGCAGAAGGTATCACTATGGATGAAGTGACTAATCGTATCATGCAAGCAGCACATGGTGGAAATTTAAACAACACTAGAAGTCCAGTTACTATTGAGGTAAATGGTGAGCAATTTACCGTAGATATACATAAAACAGATTTTATAAAAAGTAATATCAATGGCAATAAAACTAATGGGGCTGATTTTGATGTGCCTTTTGAAAAAGATGGCAATACTGTTTTTGGTAATGTTTCTCAAGTGATTAAAGGCACTAGTGAATATGCCACAGAAAGTACAAAATTAAGTGAAGTTTTAGCTAATGCTAATGGAGATATGAGAGGTCAACAACTTCAAATGGAAATTACCTCCAAAAGCGGACAAAAATATAATGTAACTATTGATTTAGAAAATTCAACAGTAAGCTATCCTGATCCAAATAATCCAGCTCAAACTATAAGTTTTCCTATTACTCACTCTCAGTATAATGAAGCAACCGGCACCTCAGTGGGTATGCAAACAAGACCTGAGGATATTACTTATGGTCAGTTAAATGATATTATAGGTATGTTTGCAAGCGATAAGGTGCCAACTGCAACAATTACTCCAAATCCAAATGGCACGATTAATAATGGAGATTTTCAAACTATTCAACAAAATATAAGCGATTCTAAAGATTTTGTTGAAGTTGGTATGGATTATAAGGGTCGCATAAGTATTACTGATAAATTTTCAACAAATACAAATATTGGGCTTACTTTAAAGGATTCAAACTCAAACAGCGGTTTTCCACCGGCAGGAGAGGTGAGTAATGGTTCAGGTTTTGTATTTAGCGCAAATAATTCTTTAACTATCGATGATCCAAATATTGACTTAATCAAAGATTTAGATGAAATGATAGATGCAGTTTTAAATGGCAATATGAGAGCAGATTCAGAAGGAAGTGATCCTAGAAATACAGGTTTGCAAGGTGCTCTAGAAAGAATTGATCATTTACAAGATCATGTTAGAAAAATGCAAACAACTATAGGCTCTTATACTAACAACATAGAGGAAACTAATAAAAGAATGACTTTTTTAAATATTAATGTAGCCTCTATAAAAAATGGTGTAACTGATGCTGATTATGGTCAAACTTATATGCAGTTTATGCAAACTATGATTTCTTATCAAGCTATGCTTTCAGCTACTTCTAAAATTTCTCAAATTAGTTTATTAAACTACTTATGATTTTTTGATATAATAGCTTTTTTCTTTATAAAGGATATATTATAAAAAAAGAAGCTATTTTTGTCGTTTTAAATGTTTTAATTTTTTATTTTTGTTTAAGTGCTTTGATACCTGATCAAACTTTGGTAAGTATTATAGGGTATTCTTTAGCAAAACTTAGTTATTTTTTATTTGGCTCATTGACTAAAATTTATCCTTTAGTCTTTTTTTGGTTTAATTATCTTTTGTATAAAAATAATTATAATTTTGAACTTATAGAGCGTAGATTTAGTGTGGCTATTTTTACTTGTATTTTTGCTTCACTTGTTTTTGCTTCGGCGTTTTTGCAAGATAAAGGTTATATAGCTTCTGCTATGTTTGTGATTTTAGATGGTCTTTTTGGAAAAATAGGAAGTTTGATTTTAGTAGTTTTACTCCTAGTTTTTGCTTTTAGTATTTCTTTTCCACAGGTTATAAAAGAGATATTTAAAATAGAGCTTGATTTTGATTTTTATTTAAAACTTGAAACTTTGATTAAAAATAAAATTTTTGGATTTTTTGGTGGTGATAAATATGAAAATGAAACCAAAGAAGAGCAGGAAAAACTCAAGCAAGAACTTTTAATCAAAGAAAAAAAAGAAGAGTTTCTTAGGGAAGAAGAATTATCAAAACAAGAAATTCAGGAAAGTAAAAAATTTAATCTTGAAGATTTAAAAAATCAAGAATTAGAAGAAGTAATAATTAGCGAAGAAGATAAAAAGCTAAGTACAAGCTATATTCATGAACTTTCTGAGCCTATTGTAAATTTTGCTCAAAAAGCTAGTAAAATAAATATAAAGGAAGATGAAATGACCCCTGAAGAGTATTTATCAAAATATAAAAATAAAAGTGAAGATATTTATACTCAAACCTTAAAAAGTAAAAATTTAGATGAGCCAAGTTATAAAAGACGCAATATAGATTTAAATGAAAATAAAGAGGAAATAATAGAAGAAAATTCTTTATTTGCTAAAGAACTAAAAGAGCGTGAGCAAATGCTACAAAAAGCTAAATTGTTAGAAGAGTATAAGGCTTTACAAAAAGAAAAAATTTTAGAAGAACTTAATGAAGATTTTAAAAAAATTGAAGAATTAAATGCTATAGAAGCACAAAAAGAAGCTGAATTTAAAAAAATCCAAAATAAAACAAGTTTTTTAGGGGTAAAAGACTTTAAGGATGAAGATTTTATCCCACAAAATGAAGTCAAAGAACTAGATTTTAGCGAGGATGATTTTACCAAACCTGTTAGCATAGAAGATCTAAGAAGCAAAAAAAATCATGAAAGTCCTTTTGTAGTAGAAGAAGTGCAAAATGAAGTCAAAGAAGAAAAAATTTCATTTGAAATTACTCAAGAGCCTACGATAGAAGTGGCAGAAAATAAAATGCATCACTTTATTGCTAATGAAGTTAGTGAAAATAAAGCTTTATTAAAAGATCTTGACTTTGGAAAATTTGAAAAGCCAAAAGATTTTTCTTTGCCACCTTTGGATTTTTTAACCATGCCAAAGGAGGGTAAAAGTGAGATTAATGAAGAAGAGATTGATAGAAAAATTTATGATTTACTTGAAAAATTAAGACGTTTTAAAATAGGTGGAGATGTAGTTAGAACTTACACAGGACCTGTCGTAACTACTTTTGAATTTCGCCCAGCAGCAGATGTTAAAGTGAGTAAAATTTTATCTTTGCAAGATGACTTAGCAATGGCTTTAAAAGCTCAAACTATAAGAATTCAAGCTCCAATCCCAGGTAAAGATGTGGTGGGTATTGAAGTGCCAAATGAAAAAATCGATACAATTTATTTAAGAGAAATTTTAGAAAGTGAGGTGTTTAAAAACTCTAGTTCGCCTTTAACTATAGCTTTAGGCAAGGATATAGTAGGAGATCCTTTCATCACAGATCTTAAAAAACTGCCTCATCTTTTAATAGCAGGAACCACAGGAAGTGGTAAAAGTGTGGGGATTAATTCCATGCTTTTATCTTTACTTTATAGAAATTCACCAAAAACTTTAAGGCTTATGATGATAGATCCTAAAATGCTTGAGTTTAGTATTTATAATGATATACCACATTTACTTACACCGGTAATTACCGATCCTAAAAAGGCAGTAAATGCTTTATCAAACATGGTAGCTGAAATGGAGCACAGATATCGTTTGATGGCTGAAGCAAAAACTAAAAATATAGAAAATTACAATGAAAAAATCAAAGAGCAAGGCGGGGAAATCTTGCCATTTATTGTAGTAATTATTGATGAGTTAGCTGATTTAATGATGACAGCAGGTAAGGATGTGGAGTTTTATATAGGTCGTTTAGCGCAAATGGCAAGGGCAAGTGGAATTCACTTAATTGTAGCTACACAACGCCCTTCGGTAGATGTTGTTACTGGGGTTGTAAAAGCAAATCTACCAAGTAGAATTTCTTATAAAGTAGGGCAAAAGATAGATTCTAAGGTTATTTTAGACTCTATGGGTGCTGAGAGTTTATTAGGACGTGGAGATTGTTTATTTACTCCTCCTGGTATGAGTGGTTTAGTGCGCTTACATGCGCCTTTTGCGAGTGAAAATGAAATTGAAAATATAGTAGAGTTTTTAAAAGCTCAACAAGTAGTAGAATACGATGAGAGCTTTTTAAAAGATGATAGTCAAGATGGAGCTTACAAAAGAAGTGAATTTGATGATGGGGATTTAGATGAACTTTATGAAGAAGCAAAGGCTGTGATTTTAGAAGATAGAAAAACCAGTATTTCCTATTTGCAAAGACGCTTGAAAATAGGCTACAATCGTGCAGCAAATATTATAGAGCAACTTTCACAAACAGGTGTTTTAAGTGAACCTGATGCAAAAGGGCAAAGAGAAATTTTATAATTAATTTCTTATTGCTTTATTATGATCTTTTAAAGTAGAGGTAAAAATATGCTTATTAGTTTTTTTATCTCTTACAAAGTATAAATATTCTGTTTTAGCAGGAAAAATAGCTGCCTTAATAGCTTCAAAAGAAACATTGCACACAGCTTCCTTTGGTATGCCATTGAATTTATAAGTATTATAAGAACTACTATCTGATCTTATTCTTTGTGGGGTAATTTTTTCATGAGAGTATTTTCCGTAATTTAATGTTCCATCCATTTGAAGCTTCATACCCTTTCTCAAACGATTTCTAATCACAGATGAGACTATAGGCATTTCTTCATTATTAGCTGCTTCTTTTTGTACAATGGAAGCTATAATGATATATTCATGCCATTTTTTTTCATTATATTCTCTAAAAATTTTATAGGAAAGCTTTTTAAATTCATTTGTAGAATAAGCCAAAAGATATTTTACTAAAAGCTCTTCTGTAATACCTTTTGGAATTTTATAAGTTTCAGGAAAAAGCATACCTTCTTTAAAAGGACTTTGTTTGTAAAATTCTTGCATTAATCTTTTAGCGTTTAAATTTAATTTCGGTGCTAATTCTTCAAAGAAAATTTCAGTCGTTTCTCCAGGAATTAAAGTAATGGTTTCAAGTGCTGCTTTAGCAACGGTAAGTTTATGTAAAAATTCAGCTCTATTTAGCTCTTTTGTGCCTATATTTATCCAACCAGATTGTGGATGACCTAAAAAATATAAAGTATATTTATCAATACCACTCATTTTATAGTTATTTTTATCTAATTGCGTTATAATCTTACCTACAGAACCTTGTGGTATAAAAACTACAGAGTTTGTTTTTATAGGTAAAAGTAGATAGTAAAAAATGGATAAGAAAAAAATTAAAACTAAATCACAACATATTAAAAAAATTCTTAAATTTTTAACATTACCTATGATACTTTTCATTGTTTTATTTATTTACCTCAAAAATGGAATTTACATAGAAAAACTAGAATTTTCTTCTATTAATTTGGAGAAATTATATATTAAATTAGATAAAAAACTGATTTTAAATGCAAAAAAAGTTATAGTAAATTCCCAAAGTCAAAATACCCAAGGAGAAACTAGTGCAAGTAAAGCTACACAGCTTATTAAAAATGTAAAATATGTTTATTGGTTTTTTCAAGAAATTAATATAGATGAAATTTTTGTTAATAATTATCCTGTGGAGTTAGTTTATAAAAATAATCTATTTTTCGTTAATAGTAAAAATCTTTTGGTTAAGGTAAATTTAAAAATTAGTGATAAAAATATACAAGCTAATATTGATAATTTTCTTTTAAAAGATTATAATCTTAATATTATAGGTTCATTACTTATTAATCCCAATACGAAATTTTATACTTTTAAAGGTAAAATTGATAGTGATTTTTTAAAAAGCGATGTTAGATTTTCGCTTAAAAGAGAAGAGATTGCTTATGAATTAGAAAATATTAGTTCTAATGATATTTCACAAATTTTCAATATTTTAGTAGAAAATGGAATACAATTACCTTCTAATCTTGCTCTTTGGGTAGGTGGCAAAGTAAAAGCTGATTTTTATTTTATAGAAAAATTAACTGGTTTTGCAGATTTTGGAAAACGTAGATATTATTTAAACGATATTAATGCAAAAGGTTATGTAAATAATCTAAAGGTGGTTTTAGACAAAGGAATAGATCCTATCGTAAGCCCTTTTGTAAGACTTGAATTTGCTAAGCAAAGACTTGATTTTATTTATGATGAATTGCGTTTTAATAACTATGATTTAACTCAAAGTCAAATTTATATAGATAATATGCTAAATGAAAAAGCAGGAATTTATATACGTATTAAAAGCGATAATGCTAGAGCTGATTATAGGGTTAATAAAATCTTACTTTTATACGATATTAAATTGCCATTTTTGCAAAATAATGGTGTTACAAAGACTGATTTAGTATTAAAAATTCCTTTTGAGTATCCTGAAAAAGTTTCTTATGGAGGTAGTTTTAATATTGTTAATTCAAATATTAATATAAGTGATTTTAAGATTATTCAAGCAAATATTAATTTAAAAAAAGATAAATTGGATATACAAAACGCAAGTGTAAAAAGTAGCTTAATTAATGGTGATTTCAATGCAAGTGTTAATTTAAAACAAAAAAAAGGTGATTTTAAGACTTTTATAGCAAAATTAGAATTACCACAAGATAGTTTAAAAATAGAAAATAAATTTCTTGATCTAAGTCTTGATTTTGATAAAAATATCAGTTTATGCAATAAAGAGCTAACTACAACTTTAAATTTTGATCAAGGTATGTCTATTTATGTTGAGAAGCTTATAAAATACAAGACTTACTCTAAATTAATGCAAAAAAATAAAGTTTATGATGGAGAGTTATTTTTAAATACTTTAAATTATAAAGACTTTAATGTAGATATAAATAATACTACTTTTGAATCATTTTTACTTTATAAAAATAACAATCCTTATGAATACGATAATTTTAGTATAAAAATAAAAGGGAATGATTTTAATTTAACTAGTGCAAGCGGTAATATTTTTGCACAAAAAGATAATGATGATGTTAATATTACTTTAAATAATCTTAATTTATTAATTTCTCAAAAAGATACAGAAAATACTTTAGATGATCTTGAGAATTCAACTTATAATATTAGTGGTAAAAATTTAGATTTGATTTTAAAGGATTTTAATAAAACTTTAGATTTTGATCAATTTAATGCCAAAATAAAAAAAGATTATGTAAAAGCTTGGGCTAATAGGAGTGAATCTCAATTTGATTTTTTACTTAAAGAAAATCAAATGAAAATTAGAGCTTTGAAAATGGATGATGATTTTTTAAATACTTTTATGCAACAAAATATTTTTGAAAAAGGCGAATTTAATCTTTATATAGATGGCAATAGCTCTGATTTTTTTAAAGGGAGGTTTTTATTTAAAGATACTTATTTAAAAGATTTAAAATTTCATCAACAACTTTTAAGTTTTATTGATACTGTGCCTAGTTTGCTTTTATTTAAAGCTCCGACTTTTAATGAAAAAGGTTTTAGTGTAGAAAATGCTGGTATAAGTTTTAATCGTAAAAAAGATCTTTTTGAAATAGATGCACTTAATTTTAATGGTGATAGTGCAGATGTATTAGGTCAAGTTAAAATTAACTTGCGAAATAATCAAGTTGATGGTTTATTGGAGCTTAGAACACTAAAATCAGCTAGCTCAGTTATTTCTAAAGTCCCAATTATTAATCAAATTATTTTAGGTAAAGATAGGCAAATTAGCACACAAATAAAATTAGGTGGAACAGTGGAAAGTCCCGAATTTAAAACTCAACTTATTGCACAAAGTTTGCAACTTCCTTATCATTTGATAAAAAATATTTTTGAATTACCAGCTAATTTAGTTAAATAAATATAAAAAGGAGATACAATGAAAATTACTATCATAGGAGCAGGAAATGTTGGCGTAAGTATTGCTTATGCTTTGATTTTAAGAGAATTAGTAGATGAGATTGTTTTGATTGATATTAACAAGGATTTGCTTTTTGCTAGAGAGTTGGAGTTAAGTCAAAGTATAGCTGCTTTTAATTTTGATATTAAAATAACCTGCACAGATGATTATGAGTGTTCAAAAAATTCTCAAGTGGTTGTTTTTAGCGCTGGAGTGGCAAGAAAAGAAGGTCAAAGTAGGGATGAACTTTTTGCTATTAATTCTAAAATTATGCTTGAGTGTGCTAAAAATATTAAAAAATTTAACAATGATCCTTTATTTATTATAGTGAGCAATCCTGTAGATTTTTTACTTAATACTCTTTATGAAAATAAGCTTTTTTCCTCAAAAAAAATCATTGCTATGGCCGGTGTTTTAGATAATGCTAGATTTAAATATGAAGTTAGCAAAAGATTAAATTTAAAAACTTCTTGTATAGATACCAAGCTTATAGGATTTCATAATGACAGTATGATTTTGGTTAAATCTCAAAGTAAGGTTAAAAATAAGAATTTAAATGAAATGTTAAATGAGCAAGCTATTATTCAAATTGAGCAAGAAGTTAAAACTGGTGGTGCTAAAATTATAAAATATTTAAAAACTTCAGCTTATTTGGCCCCTGCTAGTGCTTGTGTGAGAATGATAGAAGCTTTAAAAAGTGGAGAATTTTTACCAATGTGCGTTATTTTAAATGGAGAGCATGGTGTAAAAGAAAAAGCTTTTGGAGTTATGGCTAGGATTAGCCTTGATGGGGTGCTTGAAACTTTAGAGTTAAAATTAGACAATCAAGAAAAAATTGCTTTAGAAAAGTCTCTTGCTCAGTATAGTTATAATTAATTTTTTTTAGGAGTTTTTACTCCTAATGTTACTTTGCGTTATAAATACTTCTTTGTATTATTTTATATTTTAAATAATATTTACTCATACTATAAATTCGCTATAATAAAAAGTTTGTTTTAAAAATAATTTTTTTGATAAAAAATCATTAAAAATAATAAAATTTAGAAAGGAATATTAATGATTGCTCCAGAAAATACACCAGTTTGGGTTGATGAAGCAAGATGTAAAGCTTGTAATATTTGTGTTAGTTATTGTCCTGCTGGAGTTTTAGCAATGAGAGATGAAATAAGTGCAGTGTTAGGACAAATGATAGAAGTTGTTCATCCTGATGCTTGTATAGGTTGTAGCGAGTGTGAAAGTCATTGTCCTGATTTTGCAATTTTTGTTGCTAAAAGAGATGAATTTAAATTTGCAAAACTTACCCCTGAAGCTAAAAAAAGAGCTTTAGCTGTAAAAGAAAACAAATATAGAAAATTAAACGCATAGGAAAAATAATGAGAGAAGTGATATCAACAGGTAATGTTTTAGTAGCTAAAGCTGCGATTGATTGTGGCTGTAAATTTTTTGGTGGCTACCCAATTACCCCAAGTTCTGAAATTGCACATGAATTAAGCCATATGTTGCCAAAAAATGATGGTACTTTTATACAAATGGAAGATGAAATTTCAGGTATTAGTGTAGCTTTTGGTGCTTCCATGAGTGGAGTAAAATCCATGACAGCAAGTAGTGGACCTGGAATTTCTTTAAAAGCTGAGCAAATTGGTTTAGGTTTTATAGCTGAAATTCCACTTGTGATTGTAAACGTTATGAGGGGTGGACCATCAACAGGTCTTCCAACAAGGGTTGCACAGGGAGACTTATTTCAAGCAAAAGCTCCAACACATGGAGATTATGCAAGTATAGCTTTAGCTCCTGCTTCATTAGAGGAAGCTTACACTGAAACCATTAGAGCTTTTAATTTAGCTGAAAAATATATGACTCCAGTATTTTTACTTTTGGATGAAACTATAGGACATATGAATGGTAAGGCGAAATTGCCTGATTTAGAAGAACTAAAAATCATCAACCGTAAAAAATTTAGTGGCGATAAAAAAGACTATAAACCATATGCAGCAGGCGAAAATGAAGCTGCTACACTAAATCCTTTCTTTGAAGGCTATCGTTATCATATCACAGGGCTTCATCATGGAGATATCGGTTTTCCAACAGAAGATGGAGCGATAGTAGATAAAAATATCAAAAGATTGTTTGGTAAGATCAAAAATAACACTGATGAAATTTGCACTTATGAAGAATTTATGCTTGATGATGCGCAGTTTTTGATTATCTCTTATGGTAGTGTTGCAAGGGCAGCTAAAGAAGCTATTTTAAGACTTAGAGAAGAGGGATTAAAAGTAGGGCTTTTTAGACCTATCACGCTTTATCCGGTTGCTGAGAAAAAAATAGCTCAAGTGGTATCTAAATTTGAAAAAGTTATGATAAGTGAGCTTAATATGGGGCAATATTTAGAAGAAATTCAAAGAGTTAGCAAAAGAGATGATTTTATAAGTTTACATCGTGCAAATGGTCGCCCTATAACTCCAAGTGAAATTATTGCTAAAGTAAAGGAGAATATATAAAATGGCTTTTAATTATGATGAATATTTAAGAGTAGATAAGCTTCCAACACAATGGTGTTGGGGTTGTGGAGACGGTGTTGTTTTAAAAGCTATTATTAGAGCTATTCAAAAACTTGGTTGGAGTATGGATGATGTTTGTTTAGTTTCTGGTATAGGTTGTAGTGGTAGGATGAGTTCTTATGTAAATTGCAATACAGTTCATACTACTCATGGTAGAGCTATTGCTTATGCAACTGGAATAAAACTTGCAAATCCAAAAAAACATGTTATAGTGGTAAGCGGGGATGGTGATACTTTAGCAATTGGTGGAAATCATACCATTCATGGATGTAGAAGAAATATAGATTTAACTCATATTTTAATCAATAATTTTATTTACGGGCTTACAAACTCACAAACTTCACCAACTACTCCTCAGGGTTTTTACACTGTAACAGCTCAAGCAGGTAATATAGATCCAAATTTTGATGCTTGTGAGCTTACTAAGGCTGCTGGAGCTTCTTTTGTGGCAAGAACAAATGTTATAGAAGCAAATAAACTCGAAAATATTATCTTTAAAGCTTTATCTCATAAAGGATATAGTTTTGTAGATGTGTTTTCAAACTGCCATATCAACCTAGGTAGAAAAAATAAAATGGGTGAAGCTGTAAGCATGCTTGATTGGATTAAAAATCGCTGTGTTGAAAAATCTAAATTTGAGCAATTAGACTATGAACAAAGAGTAGATAAATTCCCTACAGGAATTTTATATCAAGATGAAAGTAAGGCGGAATATTGTGAGGCTTATGAAGAAGTTAGAAGAGCTTTAAAAGAAAAAAGAATGGTAGATTTGGGAGTGTTAAAATGAAATATCAATTAAGATTTTGCGGCGAAGGTGGTCAAGGTGTTATCACTGCTGGTGAAATTTTAGCCAAAGCTGCCATTAAAGAAGGACGCAATGCTTTTAAAGCATCTACTTATACTTCTCAAGTTAGAGGCGGACCAACTAAGGTTGATATCATCATTGATGAAAATGAAATCTTTTTTCCTTATGCAGTAGAAGGTGAAGTTAGTTTTATGCTTTCAACTGCAGATAAAGGTTATCAAAGTTTCAAAGATGGTGTTATTAGTGGTGGCATTATAGTTATAGAGCCAAATTTAGTTCATCCAAGTAAAGAAGATTATGCTAGATGGAAAATTTTTGAAATTCCTATTATTACCATAGCTAAAGAAGAAGTGGGAAATGTAGCTACTCAATCAGTTGTTGCTCTAGCTATAGCTGCTTATATGAGTAAATGTATTGATATTGATGCGTTAAAACAGACTATGCTTGATATGGTACCTACAAAAACTAAAGAGGCAAATGCTAAAGCCTTTGATTTAGGCATAGAATACGCTAAAAAGTATAAATAGTTTCTTGATTTTTCAAGAAACTTTTCCTTATAAAATAATATTTATTAAATTATCGTTATAATATTTTCTATTTTAAGCAAAAAGGTAAAATAATGAAAGAGCTAAATGGCTCGCAAATGATTTGTGAAGCATTAAAAAAGGAAAATGTTAAAGTAGTTTTTGGTTATCCTGGTGGTGCAGCTTTAAATATTTATGATGAAATTTATAAACAAACTCATTTTAAACACATCTTGGTTAGACATGAGCAAGCAGCCTTGCATAGTGCTGATGCATATGCTAGAATGAGTGGTGAGGTTGGAGTGGCAGTGGTTACAAGTGGACCAGGCTTTACTAACGCAGTTACAGGTTTAGCTACTGCTTATAGTGATTCTATACCTTTAGTTTTAATTTCAGCTCAAGTTGCAAATTCTTTAATAGGAACAGATGCATTTCAAGAAATCGATGCTATAGGTATCTCAAGACCTTGTGTGAAGCATAATTATTTAGTAAAAAATATCGAAGAATTACCTAAAATTTTAAAAGAAGCCTTTTATATTGCTACAACAGGTAGAAAGGGACCAGTGCATATTGATATACCAAAAGATGTCACTGCAGCTATAGGAGTATGGCATTATCCTAAAGAAATTTCTATGAAAACTTATAAGCCAACCTATAAAGGTAATATCAAACAAATTAAAAAACTAGTAAGTTTAATTAAAAATGCTCAAAAACCTTTATTTTACTTAGGTGGAGGTTGTATATCTTCTAATGCTAGCAAGGAGCTAAGAGAGTTGATTCATTTTTGTCAAATTCCTGCAGTAGAAACCTTAATGGCACTAGGGACTTTAAGAAATGATGATAAGTTTAATTTAAAAATGGCAGGTATGCATGGGAGTTATTGTGCAAATATTGCCTTGAGTGAATGTGACTTACTTATTGCTGTGGGTGCTAGGTTTGATGATAGGATTACTGGCAAAACAAGTGAGTTTGCTAAGGGTGCAAAAATCGTTCATATTGATATAGATCCAAGCTCTATTTCTAAAATCATTGAAGCACACTTTCCTATAGTTGGGGATATTAAAAATGTTATTTTGGACATTTTAGAAGAGTTAAAAAAAGAAGACTTTGATAATACCAAATATCAAGAATGGTTTAAAACTTTGCAAAGATATCAGCAATTATATCCTTTAATTTATGAAGATAGTGATGAAGTTTTAAAACCTCAATGGGTTATAGAAGAATGTGCTAGATTAGCCCCTGATGCAAGAATTATTACTGATGTGGGGCAACATCAAATGTGGGTAGCACAATTTTATCCTTTTAATTATGCAAGACAGCTTGCAACAAGTGGTGGGCAAGGAACTATGGGTTATTCTTTGCCAGCTGCACTTGGAGCTAAATTGGCTGTGGGTGAAGAAGTAGTGGTAAATTTTGTAGGCGATGGTTCTTTTTTAATGAATATACAAGAGCTAATGACTGCAAGTGCTTATGATATAAAAGTGATTAATATTATTTTAAATAATTCTTTTTTAGGCATGGTTAGACAATGGCAAAGTATGTTTTATAAAGAAAGATTTTCTAATACAGATTTAACAAATCAACCTGATTTTATCACTATTGCTAAAGGTTTTCATTGTAAAGGTTATAATGTCTTTAATAAAGAAGAGTTTCAAAAAGCTTTTAAAGCAGCTTTGGAGTCTAAAAAAACTTGCGTTTTAAATGTTGCTATAGATCGCTATGAAGATGTACTTCCTATGGTTCCTGCAGGTGGAGCAATTTACAATATGATTTTACCTAGCTACAAAAACAAGGATAAAAAATGAAAAGAAGAGTGATTTCTGTCATTGTGTTGAATGAGCATGGGGTATTATCACGCGTTGTTGGACTTTTTTCAGGTCGGGGTTATAATATAGAATCTCTTACTGTTGCCCCGCTTGATGATAAAGAATTTTCTAGAATAAATATCGTAACTTTGGGCGATGAAAAAGTTTTTGAGCAAATCATAAAACAACTTCACAAACTTATACCTACCTATAAGGTGATTGACTCAAGTGATTTCATAGAAAAAGAAACAGCTCTAGTAAAGATTGCTTTAAGTGAAAATTTTGCAGGTTTAGATGCTATATTAAAAGCTTACAATGGTAGTATAACTTATAGTGATGGTGAGTTTATTATAGTAATAGCAAGTGATGATGCAAAAAATATTGATAATTTTTTAAAAACTATGAAAAAATATAATCCTATTAGTGTGGTTAGAAGTGGTTCTATTTTAATGGAGGTAAAATGAAAATTAGTGAAATTGCTAAATTTTTAGGTGTAGAATACAGCGGAGATGATATAGAAATTACAGCTTTAAATTCATTAAATAACGCAAGTTTTACTGAACTTAGTTATTGCGATGGTGAAAAAAACTCTAAAAAAATAGCAAGCAGTGGAGCTGGAGCTATATTAATCTCAAAAGAATTTGAAAATTTAGTTTCAAAAGATTGTATTAAACTAGTTGTTGATAATCCACATTTATCTTTTGCGCTTTTAAGTAAGCTTTTTGCTAAACCTTTAATTTCTAATGAGAAGAAACAATCTAATATTGCCAAGAGCGCTAAGATTATGCCAAATGTTTACATAGGTGAAAATGTCCAAATAGCTGATCATGTGGTGATAATGGCTGGAGCTTATATAGGTGATAATGTAAGTATAGGAGAATATACCATCGTCCATCCAAATGTTGTAATTTATAATGATACTAAAATAGGTAAAAAATGTCATTTATTGGCAAATTGTGTTATAGGTAGCGATGGTTTTGGTTATGCACATACAAAAAATGGTGAGCATTATAAAATTTATCATAATGGTAATGTTATTCTGGAAGATTTTGTAGAAGTTGGAGCTTGTACGACTATCGATAGGGCAGTTTTTGAAAGTACTATCATTAAACAAGGTACTAAAATTGATAATCTTGTTCAAGTAGGACATAATTGTGAAGTAGGGGAGAATTGTCTTATAGTAGCTCAAAGTGGTATTTCAGGTTCAAGTATTTTAGGTAAAAATGTCACTATGGGTGGACAAAGTGCTACAAGTGGACATTTAGAAATAGGAGATTTTGCTACTATAGCTGCAAGAGGTGGGGTTACTAAAAGTCTAGAAGGTGCTAGAGTATATGGTGGTTTTCCTATTATGCTTCAAAAAGATTGGTTAAAATTTCAAGCAAAAATCATTACAACTTTTAGGGATAAACATGAGTAAAAAGATATTTAAAACCATAGAGTTACATGGTAGCAAAAGTGGAGAAATAAGCGTTTGTAATCTTTCTAATCCTTATGGTACAGGAAGTAATGATGTCTTAAGTATAGGAGTAGCTTTAAAAAAAGAAAATGGAATAGATTGGAAAGTTCATATTCCCTATGAAAATTTAAAAGATCTTATCCTAGCACTTCAAGAAATAGAAAAAAGCAAAGCCTAGTTTAAAAACTAGGCATATTTAAATCTCGTTTTCTTCCTGCGCTAATAATTAAAACAAAATTAAGCACAATCAAAACATACACAAAAGTTGGTATAGGAAAGGCATCTCCATTTGCATAAGAATGAAGCCCAGAAAGATAAAAATTCACTCCAAAATAAGTCATTAATATGCTATAAAAAGCTAAAACACTAGCACTTGCAAAAACAAAAATAAAATAAGTTTTAAAAATAAATCTTAAATGCAATACCATAGTATAAACTACAATAGAAATCAAAGCCCAAGTTTCTTTTGGATCCCAACCCCAATACCTTCCCCAGCTTTCATTAGCCCAAACTCCACCTAAAAAATTTCCTATTGTAAGCATAGCAAGTCCTATTATCATAGACATTTCATTAACACAATGTAGTTTAATGATGTTTAAGTCTATGTTTTTATTTTTGCCTCTTAATGTAAAAAGAATTAAGTTTAAAACCCCAATAATAAAACAAAGTGCTAAAAATCCATAGCTTGCTGTTATAATAGACACGTGAATATTAAGCCAATAAGATTTTAAAACAGGTACTAAATTTCCAATTTGAGGATCCATAAAACCAAGATGAGCTACAAAAAGTGCGATTCCTGCTAAAAAACTCGCACCACATAAAGCCAAAAGAGATTTTCTAAAGAATATCACAGCACTTATTGCACAAGCAAAAGCTATATAAATCATACTTTCATAAGCATTACTCCAAGGAGCATGTTCGCCTACATACCAACGAATGATTAAAGCTAGCGCATGTATAAAGACGCATGTACTCAAAATGATATAAAAAAATCTATATACAAAAGTTGATAAAGAGATATTTTTCAATATAGTATAAAAACTTAAGAAGAAAAAAACCATCGCAAAGCTAATGTAAACAAAAGTTAGATTGTCAAAGATATTATAATGATTAAGTAAAATTTCAAGATCTAATCTTTCTTTTTGTGGTAAAACTTTACTTCCATAGTGATATTGAAAATCTTTTAAAGATTGTAAAATTTCATTTGCATCTTGCCATTGATTGTTTTCAATACCATTACGAACTTGTAAAAAATAACTTACTAAAAGCATTTGCAAACGCTCGACATCTTCTTTTGCGAAAGGTAAAATTTGCACTGGTGAATACCATCTTAAACTTTGTTCATTAATATCAGGAAAGATAGTTAAAGCTTGACCACTATAAATATAATAAGCATGATTTATCTTTTCATCTAAGGCTAGTAAATCTTTGTCAAAATTATTTCTTAGTGAAGGTTTTTTTCTATTAGCTTCTTCAACATAATTACTAAGTTTATACACTCCATTATCAAATACATCATCAAACGCTATGTATTTTTCATTTATATCTGTGCCTATTAATTCTCTTAGCTTACTTGTTTTTGTAGCTATCATTTTGATTTTTCTAAATTCTTTAGGGTAAATCATCATTGCTAGAAAAATTTGATTATAATGAAGATTTAAAAATTTGTCTTTTTGGGTAATTTTATAAATAAATTCCATTGCTAAAGTATCTAAAGGTTTGATTCTGCCGTTATGATCTTGTATGAGTAATTTTGCAAAATTTAAAGAATGCTCATAAGAGTTTTTTTGTAAACTAGTCACTAAATTTAAAATTTCATTTTTATTTTCTTGTGCAAAAAGTGGAGTTTGGAAACTTATAAAAAGTAAAATAAATAATACAAAACTTTGACCTTTTTTTAAATAAACACTTAAACGATGAAATCTTGAATTTTTATCAAATAAAACCCATAAAAATCCTAAAATTAATAAAGTATAACCTATATAAGTAGGAATTTTTCCAGGATCTTTATTTACCGAAAGTATAGTACCTTGTTCATCTTGATCATAAGAACTTTGAAAGAATCTATATCCACCATAATCAAGAACATTATTCATAAAAATATCATAAGATAGATTAATGTTATTTTGCTCATCTATGATTTTGATTTTTGAAGTATAAGAAGATGGACTCATGGAACCTAAATAGCGTTCTAGTATAAAATCTTCTAAAAGTAATGCAAAAGGAAGTTTGATTTCTCTTGGTCCCCAGTTGACACCAAAATTTTTACCTTGCATATTAAATTGCATTATTTCTTTGCCAGTAAAGTTTGGATTTAAAACTATATGTTTACTTATATTTTTATAATGGATGTTTAATTCTAAGCTAGCAGGAGTAATAGAGTCTTTTTGTGGGGTATAGCTAGTAGAGCTTATAGTTAGTTTTTGGTCGCTTAAATCAATGGTTTTTTCAAAATGTTTTTGAGTAAGTGGTGTGAAACTAATAGGAAATTCTAAACTTGAATTTGTATCAAAATCTATTATTTTTATAAATTCTTCCCTAGTGACTATGGTATTAGAAATTCCTCCTTCTCTAATATACATACCGCCTTCTAAGCCAAAATATCTAGTAAGTCCAGCACCTATTAAAATTACTATAAATGATAAATGTAAAAGCAAAATTGAATATTTCTTCTTTTGAAGAAGTTTATTATATAATATTACTCCGATCAAATTTAAACCTAATAATAAATGTAGCATATCAAACCATGCATTGTTATAAATCAAAGCTTTAGCAGCACTAATACCAAAATCATTTTCTATGAAAGTTGCTACAGCACAAGCTATAACATATACACTCATTAGTAAAAAACTCATTGCAAGAGAAAAAAAATAACGCATTAACATCCTTTTTTACTAAATATTATTTTCTTTATAATAATGGATAAGTTTTTGTCCTATTGCCTGCTCATCTAAATCTTGATTTTCTTTTTGATTTAAAAACTCCATTGTAGCACTAAGTCTTTTAGCACTAATAAATCCAGGATAGTTAAATAATGTTTGACTTTTTTTATTAAGTATTATTATAGTAGGTGTGGCAACTATATTATAAATATTTGAGAGTTCATTGGTGCTTAAATCACTTTTATGATTTTTATAGAATGTATGATTTTTTTTATAACTTATATTAATATAATAAGAACTATATTCATCTTTTATAAGTTCTTGTAGTTTTTTATCGTTTTTGATTTCTTCTTTTAGTTTATCACAATATAAGCAGTGGTTTGCACTAAAGATAATTAAAATATTTTTATTATTGCTTTTTATATTTGTATTATCTTTAAATAAATGAGCTATTTCTTCATAAGATTTTTTATCTAAATCATTTGCCTTTTGTGAATTTTCTTTTGTATATTGAGTGCCATTTGAGATTAAATTAGAATCAATTTTTTCTTCATTAGAACAAGCTATGAAAAAAATACTTAAAATGCTAAGCAAGAGTATTGTTTTAAACATTATAAAATCCTTAAAAATATTCAGGAGAAAAAAGTCCTTATTCGCTATTATAGCGAATAAGGTTATAAGATAGTGTTAAAGAAAGTATAAAGCATTAAAAATAAAAACACCAAACCAGTGATTAACATTGCAAATCCTGCAAGTTTTGCCAACCATTGGTATGTTTTGAAATCACTTTTATTTTCATATAAGGTGCTTAATTTTCCACTTTCTTTTAAGCGTTTATACCATACACTTCTTTCTTGTTTGATTTCTTCTTCACTAATACTTCCTGAGAAAATCACCATATCCATAGGGAAGCGATCTGCTCTAAAATGAGTATTAAAGAAGTGAATAGCAAAAATAAACCCTGTTGCAAGTAAAGCTTCATCAGAGTGAAGTAGAGTTGCTAGGTTGATTGCTTCACCTGGTAAAAATTTACCAAAGAAAGCAGGGAACCATAAAATAAGCCCTGAAATACCAATAATAAACATACCCCAAAATACTGCCAAATAATCAAATTTTTCCCAATAAGTCCAACGATCAAATTGAGGTCTTGGACCAAAACCAAAGAACCATTTAAAATGATCTTTCATATCCTTAAGATCTTGCAAATTAGGCATTAAAGAATCAGGACCAAAAGTAGCTTTCAATACTTTTACGAAACTTAATTTTCCAGTAATAGGATCTCTTGCTACATCACGACGTTTCCAATTTACAATGATAATTTCACCAATATGTGAGAAAAATACTGCAAACATTACAATAGCAGATATATGGTGAATAGTAGCTGCATTAATAATATCACCACCCATTAAATCAACCATAGGTTTAGCCCAAGGTGCATCATAGAATTTTTGTGGTAATCCTGAAAATGCAAGTCCTAAGAAACTAGTCGCCATAAAGAAGTGTTGAATTCTATGGAAAGTACTAAATCTTCTTACTTTGATTTTATCTTCATGTGCTGCTTTTCTTGCTTCTTTCCATTCTTTAGGATATTTTATACGCATAGCTATTAAGCGCAAGCACCAAAGTATGGTATGAGCTCCAAAAAATACAAATACAGAAATCACCAAAGCTGTCATAAAGATATAAGCTCCGTGTAATCCTGGATAATTTTCTCCATCACTATGATCAGCATGTGCCATCCAATTTGCAAAATTTTCATTAGAATTTGGGTGGCATGATTTGCAGGTTTCAACGCGATTGATTGGTGAAAGCGTTGAATTTCTTTCGCTAGATTTTAAAATATTATGTTTGCCATGACAATCAGAACATGTAGCAACGCTTGGAGTTTCACCTGGGGTACTTAAAACTATGCCTTTACCATGAAAAGTCATATGGAAAGTTTGAGTTTTTTGTTTATGACATTGTGCACATTTTTGATCTACTAGTTGTTTTTGAGAAAAAATTCCTGAATGTTTTGGTGTTACATGCACTGAGTGACAAGTTGCACAAGATGGTTTTTCTTTTTTCTTTTCTCCATTTTGAGCAGGTAAGAAATTTTCAACTCCATGTGCACTTTTTGCTAAAGCACTGCTTGCTTTTTCATGACATGTGGCACATTTTTGATTGATTAAATTTTTACTAGCAGCAATATTTGCTCTAATACCTTTACCTTTTTGAGCATGACAATCACGGCAAGATGGAGTATCGCTAAATTTAAATCTTGAATGGATAGTATCTTTAAATTCTATTACATCTTTAGCTTTTTCCCATTTTACAGTGTCTATTTTTTCCACTTTTCTCCCAGATGTTGCCCATGATTCTATACCATCAAGCATAACAACTGAATTTTTATAACCAAGCTCTATGGCTACTGCTGCTGCTTGTGAAGCTTCAAATCTAAAACGATTTAAGCCATAAAACACTAAATTTGCATTTTTGTCATTAGGTAGCAAACTTTCCCAATTTTCTACATAAGTTGATATAGAATTAGGTATATATCCATTAGCTTGTCTATCTTGCTCTGAATTTACATCAAAAAAATAAGTATTGTTTTGATCAAGCATATCTTGAGCTTGAGCTAAACTAATTGTTTTAACACCTTCTATTGACCCAATTTCTCCATTAGCTTCAGCAAATAAAAATCCTGATGGTGTAAAAAGAGTAAAAAGAACAATAAAAAGTCTAGTGATTAAATTTTTCAAGACCAACTCCTTATTTACAAGGAAGAATAAAAATTCTTCCTATTTTTATTTACCTAGGATGTTTTGTGCTTCTTGGATATAAATTAAAGCTTCTTCTATGATTTTTTTAGAATAAGCAGGTCCATGAACACCCCAAGATCCATCTTTTGCTAATCTATCTGCTATAGCTTGAGCTTGATTAGTAAGGTTTAAAACTCTTGATTTTTGCTCTACTGAAAGTTTTGTTTTTTCAGCAAATGTTTTATCAATATCTGCGATACCTTTTCTAATTTTTTCATAACCTTCTTTAACAGGATTTTGCCACTCCATTACTTTATCATAAATCATTTCTTGATTTGTAAAATGTAGTTTTTCAGGTAATGTTGATTGAACTGCACTATGGCATCCACTAGCTCCTGGTCCCATTAAGTTGATATCACTAAAACTTGTTCTACCACAACTCCACATTAAGTCAAGGAAGAATTTACCCTCATCATCTCTAGCAATAGTCCATCCACCAACTTTAGGTGATCTTTCTTTACCTTCTGGCGGATTAAGAGTTTTGGCAGTTTTGTCTACTTTAATATTCCAAATGTGAGAAGCTCTAACATTATCAAAACCACCTTTATCTGGATTTTGAACAGCACCAAAATTTTCACAACTCATCATATTTGGCATATGGCAAGCTGTACAGCTATCTTTTGCATGAATTCCACCTTTTTTAAAGAAACTTGCTTGTGTTTCGTGGCAATCTTTACAAGTTTTTTTAAGTTTGGTTTTTGTATATCCACTTTTCCAATCATTAAAAGTAACTTCGTGTGGATCATGACAAGTATTACATCTCATACCTTTATCATAGTGTGCTGAAGAATACATTTGAGCTCCTTCGGTTCCACATGCTGGACAGCTTGATTTAAAATACGCATTGAAAGGTTTTCTAGGATTGATTTTTGCATCAGTTTCATTATAAGAAAATCTTTGATGACATCTTTCACAATTTGATGGCATACCAGCACCTCTTGCACCATAAAGGTGAGCTCCTGCTCCGTGACATTCTTCACAAGTAATACCTTTTGAGATGGTATGTTTTTGAAGCTCTTGAGGATTGCCTAAAGCTTTATAAAATTCATCTTTACTTTTAAAGTCAAATTTGAAAGTATGGCAAGTTTCACAGTATGCAGTTGCAGGTTGAAATACAGCTTTTTCTTTGTATGTAGCAGCATAAGAGTTTGTCCCCCAAACTTGTGAGCCATTTCCACCAAAATCTTCCATTTTTGTTGGAAATCCTGGAGCAAAAGCAGCTATTTTTTGCGCCATTTCAGGAGTTAAAAACTCACTCCAAAGTCTTGAAAACTGATTGCCACCAGCTGTTAATTTACCAGTTAAATCACTTAAATTTCCATCTTCTACATGATAAGTTCCACGCACAAGCCATTTGTCTATAAAACCATATTTTGTTCTTGGTGTTCCAATGAGAGCATAAACATCATTTGGATAAATTCCATCAGGCAAAATGGTAGCTTGAGAATTATACATAGGTTTTTTTAAGCCATCAGATCCTCCAACTTCTTCCATTTCATGTGGAAAACGTACGGTTTTTGCATGGCGAGAACGCTCCCAAGAAGCATATTGAGCAGGATGACATTCGCCACATTTTTTTGGACCTACAAATTTATTTGGAAAGTCCAAAAAAGATTCATAAGGCAAGCGGTAAGTAATAGAAGCTTGCTTTAAACCGTGCTCTTTGGCAAACTTAGGTCCGTTTTGATTTTCAACCCAGTTTTCCATTCTATCACTATGGGTAAATTTACCAACCAAGCGTCCTTCTTTTTCATATTTGAAAATAGGATGATTTTTGTAAAGATAATCAAAAAAAGCATCTTCTTGACTAACATAACCATCAAGAGTTCTAGGCTCTGAAGATGCAAATGATTGAGTAGCTAAACCAACCCCTAAAGCCAAACACGCATATGTAGCAATTTTAGCTAATTTGTGTTTCATAACTTCCCTTTCATGTGAAATATTAACAGATAAAAACACTCTTATTTTCTATCTATTAACTTTTAAAGTATAATTATGAACTTTTTTTTATAAAAAAAAGCTTATATTATTAATAATTAGTTAATAATATTAATAATTTTTCTTAATTAGCTAAAAAAATGAAATAATTATTAAATTCTACTTATGGTTCCTACTACTTTGCCAATGATTAAAAAATCTCCATTTTGGTAATGTACATCAGCATAACTAAGATTAAATGAATGTAAATAAACTCCTCCTTTATTACTTTTAAAAATTTGCTTGATAAATAAACCATCTCTAGTATTTACTGCAAAGACTCCACCTTCTTTAAAAGTTTTACTTTTATCTACTAAGCATAAAGAATCATCTTTGATTTCAGGCTCCATACTATCGCCTATACAAGGGATAATATCGCAATCTTTTGAACCAAAAAAGTTATTTAGTTTTTCATCAATAATCACTTCTGAAAAACTCACATTATCATTTAAAGCTCCACCTCCCATAGAAGCGTTAACATCATAATATTTTAAGACATTATAGTTTAGATCAAGTGCTGGAGTATTGCTCTCAAGAGAATCTTCATAAAAAAATGCATTGATATTAATATTTCTTTCATTTAAAAAATGAAGTATTTGTTTATAAGGTATGGAATTTCTAAATTTCATACTATAAAAGGTATCAGGATTGATATTTAACATCTTAGCCACATCAGAATCTTTGGCATTTTTTATGCCTTCTTTTTGGAGTATAAATTTTAGTTTATCAGTAATTTCGTTCATTTGCATAAAAATCCTTTTAAATAAAAAGTATTTTAGCAAATTTACTTTTATTTTGCAAGAATTCTTTTAAATTAAAAGATATTTAGCTTCCAAATTTATGGAAGCTGAAAAATTATTTATTGATTAAGCTTTTGATGTATTGATCTACCATGTATAAGCCATTGCCATTATCGCTTATGAGTTTGATTTTATCTACTATACCTCTAAAAAGCGCTTCTTCTTCGTGTTGTTCGCTTACGTACCATTGCAAGAAATTAAAAGTTGAATAATCTTTACTTGAAAGCATAAAATCTACAAGATTATTAATAGAAGCAGTGATACTTTGCTCATGCTCGAAAGTTTTTTCAAATACATCAAGCAATGATTTAAAATCACTATCAGGTTTTTTAACTTCTTTTAATTCTACTTTAGAATCAGTTTCATTTAAATAAGTGATGAGTTTTCTTGCATGATCACTTTCTTCTCTTGCATGCTCAAACAAAAACGCCCCAGCACCATCAAAACTATGCTCATAGCACCAAGAACTCATACTTAAATACAAATTTGCCGCATACATTTCTTTATTGATTTGCTCGTTTAATAAAGCTACTACTTCTTTTGAAAGCATTTTTTCTCCTTTTAATTTATTTTTATTATATTAATTATAACTATATTAAAAACACATTAATAAGTATATTGATAAAAAATTATAAATTAATACTAAAAGAAAAAACACTACCTTTTTGTGGATTAGATTGAATTTTTAAAGAACTTTTGTGTAAAGTGAGTATTTTTTTAACTAAAAATAATCCTAGTCCAAAAGAGTTATTTTGCGTTGAGCTTGCTTTATAGAATTTTTTTGTTATAAATTTAAGGTGTTTTTCTTCTATACCTATACCTTGATCTATAATGGTAAAATTTTGATTTTTTACAATGACTAATACCTCTTTTTTGCTGTATTTTAAAGCATTATCTATTAGATTAATGATAACTTGCTCTATAAGAAATTTATCTGCTTTAATAAAGCTTGTTTGGCCTTGAATTTTTAATCTATCTTCTTTAAAGCTTTCTAATAAATTTTCACTTAGAGCATATAGATCAAATTTTTCTAAATTTAAAGAATCAAAATTAAGGTTAAAAACAAAATTTAATTTGTGTGTTAGTTGGTTGATTTTTACGCTTTGTTTGTGAATTTTTTCAAGTAAAAATAATTTCATATTTTCATCGTTAATTTTTTTTAAAGATTGCAAGCTCAAATCTATAACGCTTATAGGGTTTTTAAGCTCATGTGATATGGCACTGATTATATTACTAAGTTGGGTGTTTTTGGTTTGAATTTTTTTGGCTTGTTTTTTGTTTTTTAATTCTTGTTTGATGAGTAATTTTTTAATTTTCAATAAGCGTAAATTTAAATTTTTTAATTCATAAACGAAATTATATTTTAAAATAAAATTAGTATTTGATTTGATATTTTTAACAAACAATAGTAATTCTTGAAAATAAATTTTAAGAAAATACAATACAATAAAATAAAATAAAATCAATGCAAGTAAAAAGAAAGAAAATATAATAATATTTTTAATCCAAAAATTTTGTACCAAAGAGTGTATTTTGGGATAAACAATAATGATATATTGATAGTTTTTATAAGTATAAGCTTTAAAATAAATTTCTTTTTGTTTGTAAAAATCATGGGTGAAATTAGACTCGAAATGATTTAAAAAATAAGAATAATCTTTTAATGATGAAAAAAATTCATTATCTTGTTTGATGATAAAATCTGCTCTAGTATCTAAGGCAAATTGATTGATATTGTTTGAATTTAATACATCTAATAACTGAAATTGTAAAACATCATTGAGTGTTTTTAGTTTTTGCTCATAAGTGTTTTTTACAGCAGTGTTGATATAGCTTTCATTAAAAAAATAAAACAATATAAAAAAAGCAATACAAAAAAACCCAAGCATAAAAAGGAAAAATGTTTTTATTTTTAGCACAATTTATAACCCACCGAGCGTACTGAAATGATATTTTCCTTAATTTGTGGAATTTTTTGTTTTAATCTCAAAATAGCTGTATTGATTGTCTTATCGCTTGTTGTATCATTTTTCCATACTTGCTCACTTAGAAATTGACGACTTAGAAGTTGGTTTTTGTGATTAAAAAAACACTTGAGTAATTCCAAATCTAAAGTTGATAAATTTTCAAATGCATTTGTTTGATAGGTTAATTTTCTTTCTTCTATATATAAAGTAAAATCTTGATAAGAAATTTGTTCTTTTGGTATTTTATTTCTTTTTGTTACGGCTTTGATTCTAAATAAAAGCTCATTAAAATCAAAAGGTTTGCATATATAATCATCACAACCTTGTTTAAAACCTTCTAAAATATCTTTTTGTAAAGTCTTTGCACTAAGAAAAATCACAGGTTCTATATAACCTTTTTTTCTTAATTGTTTTATCATCTCTACACTATCGCCACTTGGTAAATTTCTATCCATGATGATTAAGTCTATTTCGTTTGTATCTAAAAAAGTTTCTAAGTCAAAAAAATCAAAATAACTATAAATTTTTATATTTTCTTGACTAAGTCTTAGTGTGATTAATTCGTTTAAGTCTTTATCATCTTCTATCAAAATAACATTTAGCATATAAAAATTATATCAAAAAATACATGTATCCAAAATGTTTCCAAGTTTTTTTAAATTTTCATTACTTTTTAAATAAGGAGATAAAATGAAAAAACTTTTAGCTTTAAGTATAGCTTGCTTTGTTAGCTTAAACGCAGCAGAATTAAAAATAGCAGGTTCATCTACTGTGTATCCTTTTACTTCTTTTGTCGCTGAAGAATATGCTGTTATAAAAAATACAAAAACACCTATAGTTGAAAGTCTTGGCACAGGTGGTGGTTTTAAAGTGTTTTGTGAGGGAATTACTGACATTTCTAACGCCTCAAGAGCAATCAAGCCAAGTGAATTTGAAACTTGTAAAAAATCGGGCGTGAGTGATATAGTCGGGATTATGATAGGTTATGATGGTATAGTTTTAGCACAAAATAAAATCAATGCTCCATTAAACATAAACTTGCATGAGTTATTTTTGGCTTTAGCTAAAGAAATTCCGCAAGATGGAAAATTAATTCCAAATCCTTATACAAATTGGCAACAAATCAATAAAAATCTACCAAATAGAAAAATCACAATTTATGGTCCCCCATCAAGTTCAGGTACAAGAGATAGCATAGAAGAACTTGTAATGATAGATATTTCTAAAAAAATTCCAGAATACAAAGGTACATATAAAACTATACGTCAAGATGGGGCTTTTATACCAAGTGGAGAAAATGATAATTTAATTATTTCAAAACTTTCTGTTGATAAAGAAGCTTTTGGACTTTTTGGATATGGATTTTTATCTAGCAATAATGATAAGATTAATGCTGCTTATATTGATGGTGTAAAAGCTAATGAAAAAAATATTTCCGAAGGAAAATATAAACTAGCTCGTTCTTTATTTATATATATGAATGCTAAGAAAAATCCAGAAGTATTTGAATTTGCAAAAATTTACATGAGTGATGATTTAGCTAAAAGTGGAGCGGAATTAGAAAAAATAGGATTAGTTCCTTTAGATGAAAAAACTTTAAAGCAAACTCAAAAACATATAGAAGAAAAAGGTTTATTAACTGATGAGCTTGTTAAAACAGGAAAAGTTTTTTGATTTAGGATAAAAAATTGATAAAAGAAAAAATAATAAAATTAACGCTTTTTCTTTGTGCTTTTGTTAGCGTAGTAGTAAGCTTTGCTATTATGCTAACGATTTTAATAGAGGCATTAAAATTTTTTCAAAAAGAAAGCGTATTTACTTTTTTATTTTCAAGTCAGTGGGCAGCAGATGTTGCGTTTGTAGGTGCTGATGGAAGTAGTAAGCACGGAGTTTTTGGTGCTTTGAGCTTATTTTGGGGAACTTTTTATATTTCCTTAATAGCAATGCTAACAGCCTTGCCTTTGGGTGTAATGTGCGCTATTTATCTTGGAGTATTTGCAGGTAAAAAATCTAAAAACTATTTAAAACCTATTTTGGAAATCATAGCAGGAATTCCTACGGTTGTTTTTGGATTTTTTGCAGCTATAGTTGTAGCTCCTTTTATAGTGTGGTTTTTTTCTCTTTTTGGTATCAAAGCGAGTTTTCAAAGCGCTTTAGGTGCAGGTTTTATCATGGGTATTATGATAGTTCCTATAGTAGCTTCGCTTTCGCAAGATTGTATTGAAACGGTAAGTTTAAAAAGGATAAATGGAGCTTATGCTTTAGGCATGACTAAAAAAGAAGTTGTTTTTGCAGTAATTTTACCAGAAGCAATGCCAGGTATAGTTGCAGCTTGTCTTTTGGGGCTTTCAAGGGCTTTGGGTGAAACGATGATTGTTGTTATGGCTGCTTCACTGCGTCCAAATTTAACAATGAATTTTTTAGAAGATATGACAACAGTTACTGTAAAAATAGTAGAAGCATTAAGCGGTGATCAAGCTTTTGATAGTTCTTTGGCTTTAAGTGCATTTTCTTTAGGACTTGTACTTTTTATTATTACATTAATCATTAATATATTTAGCGTTTATTTGATAAATCGCTTCCATAAAAGGAAAAATTTATGAAAAAACTTTTCAAACAAAGAAAAAAAGCTTCAAAAAATTTCAAAAGATTTTGCAAAATGGGGCTTTATATAAATCTTATTTTTCTCTGTATTTTTTTATTAAGTGTAGGGTATCTTGGAATAGGGGCTTTTAAACAGACTTACATTTATGCTCAAGCTGATAGAAACAACCCTTCTTATGAGCTTTTATCGCGTGCTGAACAAAGGAAAATAAGAACAGGTCAAATCAAAGAAAAATCTTGGCTTTTAGCAAATTCTGAAGTTGATCAATACATGAAAAAAAACTACAATAAGCTAAGTGATGAACAAAAAAAATTAGTTGATGAATTAGTTCAAAAGCAAGAAATTAAACTAAGCTTTAATACAAATTTTTTCCTTAATGGAGATTCTAAATCACCTGAAAATTCAGGAATCTTTGCTTCTGTGGTTGGGACTTTGCTTGTAATGTTAATATGTATGGTTGTAAGTATCCCAATAGGAGTTGGAGCGGCTATTTATTTAGAAGAATTTGCTCCGCAAAATGTATTTACGCATTTTATAGAAGTATGTATAAATAATTTAGCTAGTATTCCTAGTATTTTATTTGGACTTTTAGGTCTTGGAGTATTTATTAATATTTTTGGCATGCCGCGTTCGAGTGCTTTAGTTGGGGGATTAACTTTAGCTATTATGAGTTTACCTATTATTATTGTTTCAACTAAGGCAGCTTTAAAAAGCGTGGATATTAATATGAAAAATGCCGCATATGCTTTAGGCATGACTAAAATTCAAATGATAAAAGGTATTATGTTACCTTTGGCAATGCCTATGATTTTAACAGGTTCTATTTTAACTTTAGCAGGGGCTATTGGCGAAACTGCACCTTTGATGATTATAGGAATGATAGCTTTTATACCTGATGTAGCAAACTCAATTTTTGCGCCAACAAGTGTTTTACCTGCTCAAATTTTTTCATGGTCGGCTATGCCAGAACGCGCATTTTTAGAAAGAACAGCAGCGGGGATTATAGTGCTTTTATCTCTTTTGGTAATTTTAAATTTAGCAGCAATACTTTTAAGAAGATACTTTCAAGGAAAATTAAAATGATAGCAAAAACAACAAATTTAAATTTATTTTATGATAAAAAACAAGCTTTATTTGATATTAATATGGAAATTCAAAAAAATAAAATTACAGCTTTAATAGGTGCTTCAGGCTGTGGAAAATCCACATTTTTGCGTTGTTTTAATAGGATGAATGACAAAATAGCAAAAATCGATGGTCTTGTTGAGATTGATGGAAAAGATGTTAAAAATCAAGATTTAGTCGTGCTTAGAAAAAAAGTTGGAATGGTATTTCAACAACCTAATGTTTTTGTAAAAAGCATTTATGATAATATTTCTTATGCTCCAAAACTCCATGGGATGATCAAAAACAAAGATGAAGAAGATGCTTTGGTGGAAGATTGTCTTAAAAAAGTGGGTCTTTTTGAGGAAGTAAAGGATAAGCTAAAGCAAAATGCTCTAGCACTTTCAGGTGGTCAGCAACAACGCCTTTGTATAGCAAGAGCTTTGGCTATAAAGCCAAAATTATTACTTTTAGATGAACCAACTTCTGCACTTGATCCTATATCTTCAAGCGTTATAGAAGAGCTTATTAAAGAATTAAGTCATAATCTTTCCATGATTATGGTAACGCATAACATGCAACAAGGAAAACGCGTGGCTGATTATACTGCGTTTTTTCACTTAGGGGAGCTTGTGGAATTTGGTGAAAGTAAGGAATTTTTTGAAAATCCAAAAGAAGAAAAAACTAAGGCTTATTTAAATGGAGTTTTTGGGTGATTTTTATTTATTTAGAAATTTTGATGATATAATAATTAAAATTTCTAAAAGGCTTAATATGCTTAAAAATGAAACTTATTTTATAGACTCTTGTGATGATGTAGAATTAAATATAAAAAGAGAAAGTAAATTAGAATACAGAATTACTTATGATGATAGTAGGCAAATGAAAGCTATTATTTGTATTATCTCTGGATTTGGTGATGATGCAAATAGTGATTATAGAAGATATTTAGCTGAAACCATTTGTAGTAATTTTGATGTACTTGTACTTAGTGTTGAGTATCATTGTATTGGTTCAAGATTAAATAATGGTGCAAAAATAGTATTTGATAATATAGATGAATTTATACTAGAGCATTCGTGCAAAGCTTTTGGTATAAATTGGAAAGATTTTTTTTATGATGATTTAAAATATATAGACCAACAGATGATCAAGCTAAAATCAACAAATAAAATTCACAATCAAAGCAAAATTCAACTTAGTGCTACTTTAAAACCAACTAAAAACGAGTATCAAAATTTTGGCATCATGCAGGCAATAGATATATCTAATGCTATATTACATGTACAAAAAAATATGAGTGGGGGGGGGGTATACCAGTAATTTTAGTCGGTAGCTCTCATGGAGGATATTTAGCAAATTTATGTGCTAAAATAAGTCCTTGGATTATAGACGGTGTAATAGATAATTCTTCTTACGCTCTAACACCTCTTGCGTATTTAGGTTTTTCTAAAGAAATTGATTATACTAAGAACTACGAATTTTATATAAATTATTCTGAAAATATTGATTTGTTTTTGTTTACTAAAAGTTTTTGGACATCTAATCAATACTCTCCTTGTTATTTTTCTAATGCAAGAAAAAGTATTAGAGACATTTTAAATTATGATCATTTAAAACTTCAATCAAGTTATAAAAAAATTCCTTATATTAGTTATCATAGTATATATGATACTATAGCTCCATTTAAAGATAAGAAAGAGTTATATGGGTTTTTAAATCAATTAGGATTTAATGCTTGCTTATATGAAATTAATTGTGAAAAACAAATAGATGGTAGATTAATTAAAAATTTAAATCACGGATTAGGAATGTCAATAAAAACTTTAGTCAAAAAACACTTACCGCAAATTCTACAAGAACCTTTAAAGGATAAAACTTGTAAAAAAGAAATCTCATATAAATGTGATGATTTAATATATACTTTTATAGAACAAAACAATCAAATTGTTTTAAGTGTGGTAAAGTCAAATTGACATCATTTATCTTTAAAAAAGCAATTTTTAAGTAAAATTACTTTTATTTTCAAAAATTATTATCAAAAAGAGTATTTATGGCCAGCAAACAACTTTCACTCAAGCATCTTAGTATGCCTATATTACTTGAAATGTTTTTAAGATATTTTTCATTGATTATCAACACCGTTATGGTTTCGCAGTATTCTAACTTTTTAGTTGGGGCTATGGGTGCAGGTAATCAAGTAGCAGATTTATTTATCATTATTTTTAGTTTTTTAAGTGTGGGTTGTAGTGTGGTGATTGCTCAAGCTTTAGGAGCTAAAAATTATACTTTAGCTAGAAAAGTAATCCATCAAAGTTTATTTTTAAATGGCTTAATCGGACTTGTGTGCGGAAGTTTGATTTTATGGCATGGAGAGTTTTTGCTTTACCTTTTACAAATTCCAAATGAACTTTTAAAAGACAGTGAAATTTACTTGCATATGCTTGGAATTTGTTTGTTTTTTGATGCTATGGGTATAGTTTTGGCCGCTATTATTAGGGTGTATAATATGGCTTATTGGGTTATGTTTACAACCTTATTGATGAATGTTGTGATATTTATAGGAAATTTTTATGTGTTACATTTTACCAAATTAGAGCTTTTTGGAGTAGGGCTTAGCAATATATTAGGACGTTTAGTAGCTTTTGGTATGCTAGTGGCAATACTTAGTTTTAAACTTAAAATTTATCTTAAAATTAAAGAGATGGTAAGCCTTGAAAAAGCTGTACTTAAAAAGATTTTAAATATCGGTGGGTTTGCTGCTGGTGAAAATTTAATATGGTTTATACAATACACCATAGCTTTTGCTTTTGTAGCAAGTTTAGGTAAAGAAAACTTAAGTGTTCAAACGATTTATTTTCAAATTTCTTTACTTATTATGTTAGTAGGGCAAGCTATAAGTGTGGCAAATGAGATTATCATAGGTAAATTAGTCGGCGCAAAATACTTAAATGTAGCTTATAAACATACTTGGATAGCTTTGTATTTTAGCGTGGTAGCAAGTGCTTTTGTAGCTTTACTTAATTATGTTTTGCAAGATTTTACTATGGGTGTAGTAAAACTTGAAGAAAGTTTAAAAGAACTTATGATACCACTTTTTACTCTTTCTATTTTTTTAGAAATTTCAAGAACTTTTAATATAGTCATGGTGAATTCACTAAGAGCAAGTGGCGATGCGAGATTTCCGTTTTTAAGTGGAGTGGTGTTTATGCTTGGGGTTTCTTTACCGGTTGGTTATGTGCTTTGTTTTTATGTTGGGCTTGGAATTTTAGGAGTTTGGATAGGTTTTTGCGCGGATGAGTTTTTACGTGGTATTGTAAATTCATATAGATGGAAAAGTAAAAAATGGCAAGGCAAAGCACTAGTATAAAAGGAATTTTAGAATTTAAAGAATTTCGTTTTGCCTTTGAAAAGAAAAAACTCAAATATCTAAGACTTAGGATAGATAGAGATTTAAATTTCAAGCTTAGCATACCACTTTACTATGAACAAAGAGATGTTTTAAGATTTTTAGAAAAAAATGAAAATTGGATAAGAGCCAAAGAAAAAGAACTTATTTTAAAAAGAGTAGTTTTAGCTAAAGATGAATTGTATTTTTTGGGAAAAAAATACAATTTAGTGTTAGATGAAAATTACCAAAAAATTATTATAAAAAAAGATAAAATTTTTGCAAAAAATCAAAAAACTTTGGATATTTTTTTAAGGCGTAGTGCTAGAGTTATTTTTGAATTTTTTATAAAAAAATGGCAATTTGCTTTTGAAAAAAAGGTGCAAAGAATTTGCATTAAAGAAATGATCTCAAGATGGGGTTCTTGTAACCATCAAAAAGCATATATAAACTTAAATTTAAAACTCATACAAAAACCTATAAAAGCTATAGAATATGTGATTTTGCATGAACTTACACATCTTATTTATCCACATCATCAAAAAGAATTTTATGATTTTTTATACAAATTAATGCCTGATTATAAAGAAAGAGAAGTTTTTCTAAAAAGTCTTATTTTTTAACAAAAATTTATTTTTATTTAAAAAAATATTTATTAAAATTAATAGTTTTTAAATATCTTTTAAAGGAAAAACAATGAAAAGAAGAAGTTTGTTAAAAGTAGGTGCTCTTGGTTTAGCTGCTATGCTTTTTAGTGGGGTTGCTTTAAATGCTAAGTCAAACGATGCGGTTAATTTCCCAAAAGATAAGCAAAAAGCTTTGTTGCTTTCAAGTTCAGGTTATAAAGACACAGGTTATTTAAACCATGCTTTACCTTGGCTTAAAGAATTTGTTGAAAAAAATAATTTAAAAGGTAAAAAAGTAGCTTTTATACCTTATGCGGGTGTGAGAAAAACTTACGAGCAATACGAAGCACAAGTTGCTAAAGCCTTAGAAAGCTTAGGACTTCAAATAGTTAGCGTGCATAGAGGCAATGCTGTTGATATTGTTAAAAGTGCTGATGCGATTTTTGTAGGTGGTGGAAATACTTTTGAATTAGTTAATCAGCTTTATAATAATAATCTAGTAGAACTCATCGCAAAAAGAGTAAGCGAAGGTATACCTTATGTTGGCTGGTCAGCAGGTTCAAATGTAGCGGGTGCAACTATGAAAACAACTAATGATATGCCTATAGTTGAACCAAAATCATTCAATACTTTTAATATCTTCCCTCATCAAATTAACCCACATTTTATCTCAGGTAAACCAGTAGGACATAATGGTGAAAGTCGTGAAGAAAGATTAGAAGAGTTTTTGATTGTAAATCCTACAACAATTGTTTATGCTTTACCTGAGGGTGTTGCATTGTTGATTGATGGTAAAAAAGCAAAAGTTTTGGGTGTAGATAAAAATGCTCCACTTTTAAAACTTGAAAACAAAAAAGAAATTCAAAAAATCGCCATTGGTTCTGAATTTAACTACTAAAATACAAAGCTATCTAGATTTTAGATAGCTTTTTTAAGCTTTCCTTAGAATTAAAATTGCTATATTTATACTTTTGAAATTTAATTTTAAGGTTTTAAACTTGCTTTTAGAAATTACTTTTGATTATAAATCTAAAAATGATATTTTTGAGTATTTGTTGAGTTATTATGCTAAAGATTATATATATGATTATGAGCAAAAAGATGAAAAAATCATTATTAAGGTTAAAGGTGAAAAAGATGAAATTCAAGCATTTTGTGCTAATTTAGAAAATATCAGCCATAGTGTTTTTTTAAATAAATTTGACTTAAAAGTTATAGAAGAAGATTTTACACCTATAAAAAAAGAAAAAAACTTTACCAAAAGAAGCTTTTTAACAAGACTTAATGCAAATGCTTATACTAATGGCGAGCTTTTAGAAAATGAATGGGGTGTTTTTGTAGAAGAAGAGTTTAAAATAAAAGATGAATTTATAAAAATCACTAAAGAAAATTTCTGCGATAATTTAAAAAAAACCTTAGAAAAATTAAAAAATAAAGAAAAAATACATTTTAAAAATACAAAAGGAATATATGCTTTTGAAATTTTTAACGAAAAATTAGACGATTTTTTAATGCCAAGTGATCCAAAACATATCAATGCATTTTTTTCATGCAATAACGAGCAATTTAAAATCTTAGCAGGGGTTGAAAAACCTCTAATGAAACTTAAATTTAATGCTATTTTTAGACAAAATCATCAACCAAGTCAAGAATATTTTAAAATTAAAATTTATGATAATCTTTTTTTATTTGCCTTGTGTTTCGAGCTTGAAAAAGAAGGAATTAAGTTTTTAAATTTTAAAAAGATAGAGCATTTTGAAGATGATTTTGAAGTGGCTTTAATAGAAAATGAGCTAATAGTTTGTAGGGGTTATGATTATATCTTACCTGAGTTTAAAAATTTGATTTTTCAAAAAGAAGATAAGAATTTTGCAAGAATTTCTTGTATATTGTCTGATTTTAAGGACAAAAAGCCTTTACTTTTAGAACTTAGTAAAAAATATGATGATGTTATCTTACTTGACAAAGAACTAAATCTTTTAAAACTTTACTTGCCAAAAAGTTTTGATGAGTTTTATGAAGCTATAGGCCAAGATGATGTGGCTAAAAGACTATTAGCTAATTATGAAAAAGAATTTGTTTTAGTGCAAAAAGATCTTAATATAAATAATAATTTTTTTAATCTTTTTGGTATGGCAGGAATGATTTTAGAACTTGATGAAGATGTACAAAAGGCTGCATTAGCACTTTTGGCTTTAGCAGATGAGAGTAAAATGGCAAAAGGTGTTAGGATAGATTTTAAGCTTAATGAACAAAAAGAATTTGATTATACTAAAACTTTAAGAAGCGTGATGAGCTTTAAACTTGCTGGAGTAGAAAATCAAATCATAGCTTTGGGTGTAGTTGAAAGCTTAGTGTATTTTCTAAGGGATTTATTTGATGATTTAAAAGCTAAAGATCAAGTTGATTGTGCTGTACTTAGCGGAAGCTTGTTTGAGCATAAAAGCCTTAGTAAAAATGTATTTAAACATATACCATTTTTTAAGTTAAGTGATGTCCCGCTTTGGATATGAAATTCACATTAAAGGATTAGTACAAGGCGTTGGTTTTCGTCCTTTTGTTTTTAATATAGCTAAAGAGCTTAATTTAAAAGGTGAAGTTTATAATGATGGCTTAGGTGTTGTTATAATACTTGAGTGTGATGATAAAAAATTAAATTCTTTCAAAGAAAAACTTCTTGCTAATTTACCGCCTTTAGCTAGGATAGATGATTTTAGCTTTTCTTGTAAAAAACTTCAAAAAACTTATAATGAATTTAATATAAGTACTTCACAAGATAGTGAAAAATTTAGTCCTATCTTGAGTGATTTTGCTCTTTGTGAGGATTGTTATAATGAATTTTACGATGAAAAAAATCCTCGTTTTAGATATCCTTTTATCACTTGTACTAATTGTGGGCCAAGATTTTCCATTATAAAAAAACTTCCATATGATAGAGCTAATACAACTATGGATGAGTTTAAAATGTGTTCTTTTTGTCAAAGCGAGTATGAAGATCCAGTTAATCGTCGCTTTCATGCTCAACCACTCTCATGCCCAAAATGTAAAATTACTATCTTTTTAAAAGATAAAAATCAAAATATTTTAGCTAAAGATGAAAAAGCTTTTATCTTGCTTGCAAAGCTTTTAGAAGAAGGTAAAATCATAGCTTTTAAAGGTATGGGTGGGTTTCATTTAATTTGTGATAGCACAAATGAAAATGCTATAAAAGAACTTAGAAAACGCAAAAATCGCCCTAAAAAGCCTTTTGCTATTATGGTAAAAGACCTTAAAATGGCTCAAGAATTAGCTTTTATCAATGAAGCTGAGACAAAACTTTTAACTTCAAATTTAAAACCCATAGTTATTTTAAATAGCAAAAATATCCATAAAAGTTTAGCACCAGATACTAATAAAATAGGCATAATGTTAGCTTATATGGGGACGCATTTAATGCTTTTTGAATATTTTAAAAAACCAATTATTGCAACAAGCGCTAATTTAAGCTCACAAAGCATTATTTATGAGGAAACAAAACTTTTAGAACAACTTAGCAATGTGTTTGATTTTTATCTTGATTATGATAGAGCAATACACAATTCAAGTGATGATAGTATTGCTCAAGTTATTAACGAGAAAGTAATGTTTTTAAGAACCTCAAGAGGTCTTAACCCACTTTATATTAACACAGCAGATATTTTTAATACAAAAGAAAATATTCTCGCTCTAGGAAGTGAATTAAAAAATGAATTTGCATGTTTTTTTAAAAATCAAATTTTTATTTCTCCTTATATAGGCGATATGAAAAGTTTAGATATACAAGATAGATTTTTTAAAATTTTAACTTTCTTTAAAAACTCTTATAAAGTAAATTTTGATCAAATTTTAAGTGACAAACATCCGCAATTTAATTATGTAAAAGAATTTAAAGATTATAAAAATTTTCGAGTGCAACATCATTATGCGCATTTGTGTGCTTGTTTGTTTGAATATAAAATTTACAAAAATGATGTCTTAGCCTTTGTTTTTGATGGTACAGGCTATGGAGATGATGGAAAAATTTGGGGTGGAGAAATTTTTAGAGCAAATTTAAAAAATTATGATAGATTAAATCATTTTAAAAATTTCAAACTGATTAATGCAGATATTGAAAATATTGCAAATTTAGCCTTAGCTTTGATTTTTGATTTTAATTTAGAAAGTGAAGCTAGCGAGTTTTTAAATAAATTTTCTCAAGTAAAATTAAACAATCTTAAAAAAATTTACTCACAAAGCTCTTTACATACTAGTTCTCTTGGTAGGATCATCGATGCTTTTGGCACTATTGCTTTTGATATACAAAAGCTTGATTATGAAGCACAAATTGGACTTTTAATGGAAAAATATTATAATAAAAATCTTGATTATAGTTATAAATTTGATATTAAAGAAAAAGAAATTTGCTTTAAAAATGCCTTTTTGCAAGCTTTAAAAGATAAAGATAAAGTTAAAATTAGTACAGGCTTACTTAATGCCATTGCAAATTTAATTATAGAATATTCAAAAAATTTCACAGAAGAAGTACTTTTGTGTGGTGGAGTATTTCAAAATAAAACCTTACTTGAAATCTTAGATCGAAGAAAATTTTCTTATAAAACTTCTTTACAATATCCTTGTAATGATAGTTCTATCGCTCTTGGGCAACTTGTACATTATTTATCTTTAAAAACTTAATAAAACTCATATTTTTTTAATGCTTTTTTATATACAATAAAATAAAAATATAAAGGAAAGATTATGTGTAAAGATTGCGGTTGTTCTATCAACGGACATGAACATCATCATGATCACCATCATGAAAATCCAGCCTTAAAAGATGAAAAAACTATTAATGTTATTAGTAAAATTTTATCAAAAAACGATCATCAAGCAGCTCATAATAGAGAACATTTTAATGAGTATAATACTCTTTGTATTAATCTAATGAGTTCTCCAGGAAGTGGTAAAACAACACTTTTAGAAGAAACTATAAAAACTTTAAAAGATGATTTAAAAATAGCTGTGGTTGAGGGAGATTTAGAAACTAATAATGACGCAAATCGCATTATCAAAGCAGGAGGCTTAGCTCATCAAATCACCACAGGGCAAACTTGCCATTTAGATGCTTTTATGGTGCATGAAGCTTTGCATCATTTTAAACTTAGCGAGCTTGATATAGTTTTTGTTGAAAATGTGGGAAATTTAGTATGCCCTGCAAGTTATGATTTGGGTGAGCATTTAAATGTAGTTTTACTTTCAGTAACAGAAGGCAGTGATAAAGTAGAAAAATACCCAGTGATGTTTAGAAAGGCTGATTTGCTAGTCATTACTAAAGCTGATTTAGCTCAGCATTTTGACTTTGATTTTAAAGCAGCTTCTATGGCAGCTAAAAGATTAAATCCTAAAATAGATATCATGATTTTAGATAGTAAGACAAAAACAGGGTTTGATCTTTGGATAAATTATCTAAAAATGAAAAAGGAGCTTAATTAATGTGTCTTTCTATACCTTCTAAAATTTTAGAAATTGATGAGCTAAATTCAGCTATAGTAGAAACTTTAGGGGTTAAAAGAAGAGTGAGTTTAGACTTGATAAGCGAACCTTTAAAAGTAGGCGATTATGTGCTTATACATGTGGGTTTTGCTATGGAAAAAATCGACACTCAAGCTGCACAAGAGAGTTTGAAAATTTATACCGATATAGCAGAGAAAATGCAAAATGGGCAAATTGATGAAAATGAAGGCGATATGGGGCTAAAAAATGGATTTAATTAATGATTTTAGAGATAAAGAAAGAATTTTAATCCTAAAAGAACTTATTGCTTCTAAAATTACTAAGCCTATTAATATCATGGAAATTTGCGGTGGGCACACGCATAGCATTATGAAATTTGGTTTGCCTGATTTATTGCCAAAAGAGATTAATTTTATACATGGTCCAGGTTGTCCTGTATGTGTTATGCCAAGAGAACGTATCGATATAGCTTTAAAACTTGCAAGTATGCCAAATACTATTTTTTGTGTATTAGGCGATATGCTTAAAGTCCCAGGAAGTTATGAAAGTTTGATTGATCTTAGGGCTAAAGGAGCTGATGTTAGAGCACTTTATACTCCTTTAGATGTGATAGACATAGCTTTAAAAAACCCTGAAAAAAATATAATCTTTTTTGCTATAGGTTTTGAGACAACTACACCTATGAGTGGGGTGATTATAGAAAAAAGCATAGCTTTAAATTTAAAAAATTTATTTTTTCATATCAATCATGTGTTAGTTCCACCTGCAGTAGAAGCTATCATGCAAGATAAAAATGTAAGAATCGATGCATTTTTAGGACCTTCTCATGTAAGTGTTATCACAGGATCAAGTATTTATGAGCCTATCGCTAAAAAATACAAAACTCCTATAGCAGTAAGTGGTTTTGAACCGGTTGATATAATGCTTAGTGTGTTAAACATAATAGAGCAAATAAATGCAAATACCTTTGAAGTTTATAATGAATACCATAGAGTAGTTAGCAAAGAAGGAAATTTAAAAGCTAAAGCTTTAGTAGAAAAATACTTTAAACCTTGTGATTTTGAATTTAGAGGACTTGGAGTGATTGCAAATGGTGGACTTTGTTTAAAAGATGAATTTACACACTTAGATGCTAGTAAGGTATTTGATTGCAAGGTGCAAAGTAAAGATGAAAGCAAGGCTTGTATTTGTGGTCAAATTTTAAGAGGTTTGGCTAAGCCTTATGATTGCAAGGTATTTGCAAAAGCTTGCACTCCAAAAAATCCTATAGGTAGCTGTATGGTTTCTAGTGAAGGAGCTTGTGCAGCTTATTATAAATACTATCAAGATAAGGCATAAAAAATGAAGCAAATTACTTTAGCCCATGGTGGCGGTGGCGAAGAAATGAATGCTTTAATAAATGAAATTTTTTCTATTTTTGAAAATAATGTTTTAAAAGAGGCAAATGATGCTGCTATTTTAGATGATTTGGCTTTTAGTACAGATTCTTTTGTGTTAAACCCCATCTTTTTAAAGGATGTAAATATAGGAAAATTAGCAGTTTGTGGAAGTGTGAATGATGTATTAATGGTGGGGGCAAAACCACTATATTTATCACTAGCTTTGATTTTAGAAGAAGGTTTTGAAATAGAAAAGTTAAAAATCATACTAAAATCCATAAAAGAAGAATGCAATAAAGCAGGAGTAAAGCTAGTTTGTGGGGATACTAAAGTTGTTCCTAAAAATAAAGGTGATGAGATATATATTAATACTTCATGCATAGGAAAAAGCATACAAAAAATCAACACTAAAAATATAAAAAGTGGTTGTAGTATATTAGTTTCAAGAGATATTGGAGCTCATGGTTGTGCGGTTTTGGTTGAAAGAAATAATTTAGAGGCAAATATAAAAAGTGATTGTAAAAGCTTAAAAGATGAAGTTTTAGCACTTTTAAACGCAGATATTTCTATAAAAGCAATGCGTGATGCTACGCGTGGTGGGCTTAGTGCGGTTTTAAATGAATGGGCTAAATTAAGTAATTTAGAGCTTTTAATATATGAAGAAAAAATCCCAGTTTGTGATGAAGTTTTAGGGGTTTGTGAGCTTTTTGGATATGAGCCTTATGAACTTGCAAATGAAGGAACTTTCATTTTATGTGTAGATAAAAAAGATGAGCAAAAAGCATTAGAAATTTTAAAACAATTTAATGCTAATGCAGCCATTATAGGTGAAATCACAGCTAATAAAAAAGCAAGAGTGGTTTTAGAAAATGCTTATGGAGCAAAACGTATTTTAGAAGCCCCAAAAGGCGAACTTTTACCAAGAATTTGCTAATGCACGAGTTAAGTATTACAGAATCTTTGCTAGAGCTTTGCGAAGAATACGCTCAAGGAAAAGTTGTTGAAGAAGTGCATGTTAAAATAGGGCGTTTAAGCGGGGTTGAACCTCCGCTTTTACAAAGAAGTTTTGAAACTTTTAAAGAAAATAGTCCCTTATGTAAGAATGCTAAATTTATTATGCATATTCAAGAGGTAGTGGTAGAATGTCAAAAATGCCATTTTAGCGGAGTACTTGAAAATAATGTTTTTTGGTGTCCAAAATGCGAAGATAAAGATTTAAAAATCATAGATGGAGAAGAGCTTTATTTAATGCAACTTGTTTTAAAAGAAAACGAGGATTTAGAAAACAATGACAAATAAAGAAATCATTTTAGGTGCGGGTTGTTTTTGGTGTACTCAAGCTGTGTTTGATGAAATTAAAGGCGTAGTTTATACAGAAGTAGGTTATAGCGGTGGTAAGCCAAATCCAAGTTATGAAAGCGTGATAAATGGCGATGGAAATATAGAAGTAGCTAAGATAATTTATGATGAAAAACAAATTTCATTAGAAAAAATCTTAGAAATTTTTCTCAAAATGCATGATCCAACAAGCCTAGATAAACAAGGTGCTGATAAGGGGATGCAATATAGATCAGTTATTTTTTATCAAACTAATGAGGAGTTAAAAATCATTAGTGATTTTTTACAAAAAGCACAAAAATATTACACTAAAGCTATAGTTACGCAAGTTTTAAAATTAGAAAAATTTTATAAAGCTGAGGATTATCATCAAAAATATTTTAAAAATAATCCCAGCCAAGCTTATTGTAGATTTATTATCGCGCCAAAGCTAGAAAAACTAGTAAATCATTCCTAATTTTTCTTTTTAGAAATAGGGCAAACCCCAAGTGGACAAGCTTGTTTTCCACTAAGTACTCTTATAGGACAAACAGCTAAAATACCTGTTAATAAAGGAATTAAACCCAATAATCCCCACCAAGTTGAAAAATAAACTCCTAAAGAAAATGCCACTATAGCTAAAGCTATTCTTAGCACTCTTTCTAATTTACTCATAATTTCTCCTTTTTGTTGATATTATAAATAAATTTTAAAAGTATTTCTGTGATAAAGTTACAAAGAAATTAGTATTATTTTAGATCTTTCAAGTTTGATTTTACCTTCTTTTTCTAATTCTTTTAAAATTCTTGAAACGGCTTCTCTGGCGCTTCCTAAGTGATTGGCTAAAGCTTCATGGGTAATTTTTAAAGTATTGTTGCTAGCATTTTCTTTCAAAAAATCACAAATTCTAGAAGATAAAGGTATAAATAAAGCTTGTTCTAAAACTTTGATTAAGGTATTAAAACGCTTGGTGATTAAACTTAAAACATAATTATTAATTTTTGGGTATTTATCTTTTAAAATTTGAAAAATTGATGAGGGGATGATGGCTATACTTGTATTTTGGGTACTTTGTATAAAAACATCATAAGATATACCACCCATATTACACTCAGAGCAAATAACGCATTCATCATTTTCTTTAAGGTGAAAAAGTGTTATTTCTTTTGCATTTGGAGTTAGAATAAAAGCTCTAAGCTCACCTTTTAAAATTTTTATAAATCCTAAACATTTATCATTAACCTTAAAGTCTTTTTCAATGTTTATTATTTGTAAGTGCTCTTGTATAAGTTTGAGATCTTGTTTTTCTATTTCAAAACGAGAAAGAAAGTTTTCCATGTTTTTAAGTTTTAAAAGCCTATAAAAGGCTTTTAAATTTTAGTGGCAACCACAACCACCACATCCACAACTTTGACTAAAGAAATTTTCTAAAGCTTGCATATTTGGAAGTTCGGTGATCTCATCTACTAATTCCTTATAAACTACAACACCATCTTTAACTACAAAAACAGCCCTAGCTAAAATTCCCTCAAGTGGCCCATCTGCCATTAAAACACCATATTTTTCACCAAATTCTTTAGATACAAAATCACTAGCAACGCTTAAATTATCTATGCCTTCAGTTGAGCAAAAACGACCCATAGCAAAAGGTAAATCCATGCTTACAACAATTACTTCAACACCACTTGCCGCCGCTCTTTTGTTAAACTCTCTAGCTTCGGTTGCACATACTGGAGTATCAAGACTTGGTACGCTAATGATAACTTGTGTTTTTCCTTTTGGAGCAATTTCAATACCCGAAAGATCTTTAGCTTTTAAAGTGATATTTGGAGCCATATCACCAACTTGGATATTATTTCCTTTTAAATTTACTTTATTTCCTTTGAATAATACACTATTCATTTTTTCTCCTTTTAATGGTTTTTATTAATCATAATATAAAAAGATTAATAAAGTCTTATTTTTCTCCTTCTTTACACATACCTGCTTCGATTAGAAAACATGAAGGTTGATAAGTGCTTTTTTTAATCTTATCATATTTTGCATAACTTAAGTACAAAGTATCTTTAGCTCTAGTTACTGCTACATAAAAAAGTCTTCTTTCTTCTTCCAAACTTCCACCCATACTCATGAGCTTTTGATTTGGAAACCTTCCTTGTGCAAGATCAATTACAAATACAAGTTCAAATTCAAGCCCTTTACTTGCATGTATGCTTAAAAGATTAACCCCATTACCACTACTCATTTCACTAGCACCAAGAGTAAGGAAATTATAGTATTTGTAATTATCACTATAATTTTTTGCAAGTTCTTTTAATACAAACATTTTTGCATTAATTTTTTCTAAAATTTCACTTTTTTTGTTTAAATCTACATTAGAATTTTTGTTGGTTGCTCTTTTGGTTGCTAAAATATCACAAATTTCTTTGAAATAATCATTTTCTAAAATCAAATTCACAAGTTGAGTTGAAATTTTACATTCACTTGCCTTTTTTATAAAAAGATAAATTTTTTCAAGATTTTTCGCACAAAGCTCATTGATTTTAGGTAAGCTTAGAATAGGGTGGGTGTTAAATTCACTTTCTAGGTTAAACCTTGATGGAGAAGCTAGTTCTTCAATATCATCAAAAAGTCCTAGTTGATAGCTTTGTTTTTTGTATTTTTTTAAACTTACACTAACATCAGGATCTAAAAAGCCTTTAATCAAACTAGAATGTCCCAGTTTTAATAAAGCATCAAAAATATCTTTTGCTAAAACCCCGCCAACTCCTTTAGTGTATTCAAGTAAGTGTATAAAAGCCATGATGTCTTTTGGATTAAGCACAATTGCGAGCATAGAACAAAAGTTTTTTACCTCTAAACTTTCAAAAAAGCTTCCCCCGCCTTTTCTTTTGCTTGCTATACCAAGTTCTCTTAAGGCTACTTCCACTCCATCAGCACTTGAGTTGTTTCTAAAAATGACTGCAATTTCATCAAGATTAACCCCGCTTTGTAAAATAATTTTTGCTATGGTGGAGTATTGATCAAATAATTCATTAAAAGTTAGCAAGCTCGGTGCTTTGAAATTTCCTTCTCTAGTTACAATTAATTCTTTAGGGTATAATCTTTCATTGTTTAAGATCACTTTATTAGCTAGTGCAAGTATGTTTTTACTTGAACGATAATTTTTATTTAAAGTGAAAATATTTGCATCGACAAATCTATCCTTAAAACTTCCTATGATAGAAATATCAGCTCCATTAAAAGCATAAATACTTTGATCATAATCTCCTACACAAAATAGACTTTTACTTTTAAAAGCATCAATAAGCGAACCTTGCAAGGTATTGGTATCTTGATACTCATCGACTAAAATTTCATCAAATTCAAAATGATGTGAAGCTAAAACCTGTTTTAATTTTATAAGCAAATCATTAAAATCAACATAATTAAATCGTGATTTTTCCTCTTCGTATTCTTTTAAAATATCTTCATAAATTTCAGCATAGATAGCTTGTTCATCATAATTTTGGCAAAACCAACTATAAAATTCATCTAAATTTGTATTAGTATTTTGAAATAAAGAATACACATCATACAAGTAGCTTGGCATATAAGGTTTAGTATCACTTAAATGATGAAAAGTGCGTTTTTCAAAAATAGAGCGTAAAAGAATTTTAAGTTCACTTGCTGGTTTTAAAATAATATCATGATTTAACTCTTTAAGTAGAGTGTAAGCGGTGCTGTGAAAAGTTCCTGCTGTAATTTTTGAAGTAATACTTTTATCAAAATACCTACCAAGTCTTTCTATCATTTCTTTACTAGCTTTGTTAGTAAAGGTTAAAAGCATAATTTTTTCAGGCTTTATACCATTTTGAAGTAAAAAAGCTATTCTTGCAACTATGGTTGAAGTTTTACCTGTACCTGCACTTGCTATGATTAAATTATGTCCAAAAGGAGCACTAGCAGCTTTGTATTGTTCTTCATTTAAACGCGATAAGGGCATAAAAATCCTAATTTGATATTATATTTTGCATATTGTTAAAATAAAAATGGTTGGTATTGTCTTTGTATTCATAATAAAGCGTAAGTTTATGAGAATCTAATATAGTTTTTACTATGTAAAGTCCAAGTCCAAAACTATCTTTGTTTTTCTTTCCTTGTGTAAAGGCTTGAGTATAATATTTTAAGTCTTTATCTAAAGCCTTTCCTTTGTTTTTGAAGCAAAGATAATCTTTGGTAATTTCTATAACGACGCAATTTTCATCAGAATACTTTGTGGCATTATCTATCATATTTTTCATTGCAGTTGTAAATAGTTTAAAATCAACATTTACGCTAAAGCTTTCTTTTATACTAATTTTTATTTTTTCATCATCACTCATAGCTATATCTTTTGCTTCATCTAAAAGATCTAAAATATTGTATTTTTTTAAATTAATCAAACCTGCACCTGAAGTAATTTGCTCAATAGCTGCAAATTCGTTGATTAAAATTTCCAAACGATTAAAAGCACCCACTAATCTTTCTTTATATTTGCTATCTTCAAGCATTTCTAAAGTAATCAAACCTTTAGTAATAGGAGTTTTTAACTCATGCATAATATTTCTTAAAAAAAATTGTCTCGAAGTGTTTAGCTTTTGAATTCTTAAAATAGATTCATAAAAGGCTGTTGCTACTTGAGAAATTTCATCATTTCCCTTGCTGACATTTTGAATTTCATTGAGTTTGTTTTCACCAAATTTATCAATTTGTCTTTTTAAGGCTCTTAATGGTTTTAATTTTCTAATGATAAAAATATACAAAATTAATAAAACCATCACCACCATGCTAGCAATAAGCTTAATCACAAAATAACGATAACCTTGATATTCTAAGTCTTTATACAAATAAAGCTTACCATCAAAGATGATTTTTAAATATACATTATCTTCTAAAGTAATGATTTCAACCACTCCTGTACTAGTTTGTGCACGTGCTATAGTCTCAGCTTTATAGATAATTTTTCTTATAGAAGAAGGATTGATTAATTCTATCATTTTGTAATTTTTGGTTTGCTCATAAAATTCTTTTTCACTAATTACATGATTAAAATACAACAATCTTGCATTAGCTATAAAAGAATATTTTGTATTAAGCTCGTTAGTGTAATTTTGTTGATCATATTTTATAAGCCATAAAAACGCCAAAATCACACTAACACTAGCAAGTAAAAAAACAAAGGTTATAGTATAAAAAATCGATGATTTATTCATTGGGTTAATTTATATCCTATGCCTCTAATAGAATGGATATATTTTGGAGTTTTAGGATCATCTCCGATTTTTTGTCTAATCCTACTAATAATTACATCAATACTTTTATTGCTAGAATCTTCACTAATAGAATTACAATTATATACGAGCTCTTCGCGACTGACAACTCCACCTTCTTTTTTAATTAAATGCTCTAAAATATCAAATTCAGCATTTGTTAAATTTATCTCTTGACCTTTCATTGTAATGATATGCTTTGTTTTGTCGCAAACTAAATCTTTTTCGATTTGCATTTGATTGGTTTTAGTATTTGAAATTCTTCTTAAATGACTCTTAATTCTTGCTTGGAGTTCTTGAGGATTATATGGTTTTGGTAAATAATCATCAGCACCTAAATCAAGAGCTGCAACTTTATCGCTAATATCATGTCTTGCACTTGAAATAATGATAGGTGTATCGTATTTTTTGCGAATTTCTTCACAAACTTCGAGTCCATCAAGACCAGGTAGGCTTAAATCTAAAATGATTAAATCATAAGGATTTAAAGCAAGTCTTGAAAGACCTATGTAAGGCTCATGAGCAATATCTACTTTCATATCAAATTGCTCTAAATATTCAGCTATAATCTCTGCTAATTCTAAATCATCTTCTATCATTAAAATATTTGTCATTATTTTCCTTTCTTAAAAAAGTAAAGCTCTAACCATACCGCCTCTATTGATCCAAATTTTAACATATTCTTTGCCCTTATTTAATTCTAAAGCTTTAGACAATTCTTTAAAATTTGAAACTTCATATTGATCAATACCTATGATAATATCACCTTGCTCAAAGCCTATTTTTTCTGCTTTTGATTTTGGAGTAACTTCAGTGATTAAAATACCACTAATATTTTCAGGTATGCGGTATTGTTGTTTATTTTTGGAATCAAGCTCTACTAATTTTAAACCATCAATATAACCTTTTTCATATTGTAGCGATTTTTCATCTGTTTTTAGCATAAATTTAGCTGTTTTGATTTTATTATCTCTTTCATAAGTTACTTCTATAGCTTGTTTTGGATCAATACTTCCTATATAATTTTTTAAATCCATAGGACTTTTAATTGTGGTTTTATCTACTTTTATAATTAAATCACCTCTTTTTAATCCTGCATTATAAGCTGCTGAATCTTTTTGCACTTCTGTGATTAAAGCTCCTTCTTGATTAGTATAAGCTTTTTTGATATCTTGAGTTAAAGCTCCTATAACTACGCCTAAATATCCTCTTTCTATTTTTCCATACTCGATAAGTTTTTGTGCAATAGATTTTGCCATATTAGAAGGGATCGCAAAACCAATGCCATTATTACCCCCGCTTCTTGAAAGTATGGCTGAATTTATTCCAACTAAAGCTCCTCTGCTATCTACTAAAGCTCCACCTGAATTTCCAGGATTAATAGAAGCATCGGTTTGAATGAAATTTTCATACTGATTTAAACCTATATTGTTTTTATTTAAAGCTGAAATAATTCCACTAGTTACACTACTTCCTACTCCAAAAGGATTACCTAGAGCAAACACAACATCACCTTCTAGTAATTTATCAGAATCAGCAAAAGTTATGGCAGGTAGGTTTTTTGCTTCTATTTTTATCACTGCTAGATCTGTTTTAGGATCAGCCCCAATTAATTTTGCCTTATACTCGGTACTTGAATCAGGTAAATTTACAGTGATTTTTTCAGCACCTTCTATAACGTGATTATTTGTTATAATATAACCATCACTTGAAATAATTACACCAGACCCAAGCGAACTTACCACTTCTTTTTTATTCTTTTTGTTTTTTGGAGTTTGTGGGAAATCAAAACCAAAAAACTGCTTGAAATAAGGATCATTGAAAAAATCATCTATACCAAATGAATTGCTTTGTACGGTTTTGGAGGTTGAGATATTTACAACTGAATTTTTAACTTTTTGTATAGAATCATGATAAGAAAGTATAGTGTTTGGATTATTTGTTGGTAAAGATCTTTGTATATTGTCATTTGCTTGTTTAAAATCAATATTAGTACTAAAAAGACTAGTTGCTAAAGCCAAAGAAAGAACCATAGTTTTTTTCATGTTTTATCCTTTGTAAAATCAATTTACACAAGTATAAAATTTTATTTTTACGCAATTGTAAATAAAACCTTTAGTTTTAAAACTTATAAAAGTTGATTGACTAAGACTAAAGTTTTTGATATAATCTTATAAAAAATAAGGAATAATCAATGAGTAATAGTTTATACGAAACACTAGGCGTTTCACAAAATGCTAGTGCAGATGAAATAAAAAAAGCTTATAGAAAATTAGCAAGACAATACCATCCAGATATCAACAAAGAAAGTGGTGCTGAAGAAAAATTTAAAGAAATCAATGCTGCTTATGAGATTTTAAGTGATGAGAAAAAAAGAGCTCAATATGATAGATATGGAGATTCTATGTTTGGTGGACAAAGCTTCCATGATTTTTCAAGAAGTGCAGGTGGAGCTGATATTAATGATATTTTAAATAATATTTTTGGTGGAGGCTTTGGTGGTTTTAGCAGAGGCTTTAGCTCTAGCAACAATTTTAGAGGTGGTTTTGGCGGATTTGGAGGTTTTGAAGAGGATTTAGACTTACAAGCTAATATTAAAATTCCTTTTGAAAAAGGAATTTTAGGTGGTGAGCATGTTGTAAATATAAACAACGAGCAAGTTAAAATCAAAATTCCTCATGGTATAAAAGATGGAGAAAAACTGCGTATAAGAGGTAAAGGAAAAAGTTTTCAAGGGCAAAAAGGAGATTTGATTTTAAAAGTTGAATTTGAAAAAAGCGATGAGTATGAAAGAGAAGATGATGATTTATATAAAAAGATTGAAATTAGCTTAAAAACAGCACTTTTTGGGGATAAGATTAGTGTGCATACCCCAAGAAAAGAAGTTAAAATCACTATACCACCAAATTCTAAAAATAATCAAAAAATTAGACTTAAAGGCTATGGTGTGCAAAATAGAAAAACCGATTTGTATGGGGATATGTATTTGATTTTAAATGTAAAAATACCAGATCTTAATAGCCTTGATCCTGAATTTGTGAAAATTTTAAAAGAAAAATTACCTTGAAAGGAGTGAGCAATGGAACATAGTTATGATGAACCAGTATATCTTATAAGTGTTGTTGCAAAAGTTTTAAGTATACACCCACAAACTCTAAGACAATATGAAAAAGAAGGTTTGGTTGAGCCAAGCAGAACTGATGGTAAAATGAGGCTTTATTCTCAAAAAGATATAGATAGAATCAAAATGATTTTACGCTTAACAAGAGATCTTGGAGTTAATTTAGCAGGCGTTGATGTGATTTTAAAACTTAAAACAAAAATCGATGAGTTTGAAAACACCATAGAAGAATTAAGATTAGAACTTGATAGAAGAGATAATCCTTCAAAATCAAGAGCGGTAGTCAAACATAGAAGCAATTTTGATTTAATTTTTTTAGAAAAAATAAAATAGTAAAACAAGTACAAAAAGGCTAATTAGTGGAAGAGTTTTTGAATGTCTTTTTAGTTGCAGTAGCTTTTGCTGTAATTTTAAATGTAATTTTAAAAAAATTTGGTATTCCAACCATTATAGGCTATATAGCTACAGGTTTGTTTGTACGTGAATTTTACGGCTTTGGTACTAATGAAATTATTATCCATGTGGCTGAGTTTGGTATAGTTTTTTTAATGTTTACCATAGGACTTGAATTTTCATTTAAACATCTTTTAGCAATGAAAAAAGAAGTGTTTTTAAACGGAAGTTTACAAATGCTAACTTGTGGTTTGGTTTGTACTTTACTTGTTACTTATATTTTAGGCGTAGTAAGCCATATAGCAATGATAGCTGGTTTTGCTCTAGCTTTATCTTCTACGGCCATAGTTTTAAAAATACTCAATGATAGTGGCGATATTAATGAAGAATATGGCAGAAAAGCTTTGGGAATTTTACTTTTTCAAGATATTGCTGTGATACCACTGCTACTAATGATTGATATATTTAGCTCTCAAAATGCTGATGTTTCAAAACTTTTATTTACAACTTTAGTTAGTGCTGTAATTTTACTTGTTTTACTTTATTTTATAGGTAAATATCTTTTTACTTATGTTTTAAAATTTATTATTAAAACCAACGCGAATGAAATTTTCATAGCTACTATACTTTTTACTGTTATTGGTGCAAGTTTTTTAGCACACTCTTTTGGTTTTTCATACTCGCTTGGAGCTTTTATAGCTGGAGCTTTAATAGCAGAAACTAAATATAAACATAAAATAGAAGCTGATTTGGTTCCTTTTAGAGACTTGCTTTTAGGTTTTTTCTTTATAAGTGTTGGTTTGCAAATTGATTTTCATATAGTTTTTGAAAATTGGTTTTTGATATTTGTTTTTGTTGGTCTAGTTTTATTGATAAAATTTATAGTAATTTATGGTCTTTTAATTCTTTATACAAGAAAAAGAGTGGCTTTGAAAACTGCATTAAGTATTTCACAGATTGGGGAATTTGCACTAGCGGTGTTTTCTCTAATGCAAGTTAATTCGCTACTAGATGAAAAAACAGCACAAATTTTTATTATAGTTTCTATTATCACTATGGTTGCAACGCCTTTTATTTTAAATAATCTTAGAAAAATAGCCAATGCAGCAGAAGGTGAACAAAATGATATGGCTAAATTTTATCTTTGTGATCAAAAAATGAAAGATCATTTTATCATTTTTGGTTATGCAAGATTAGGTCAGGAAGTGGTGCAAAAAATCAAAAAAACAGGTATTCCTTATTTGGTTTTAGAAAGTGATTTAAATTTAGTTGAACTTGGTCGTAGTAGAAATGAAAATGTTTTTTTTGCAAATGTTGCACAAGTTGAAACTTTAAAAATAGCCAACATAGAAGAATGCTCAGTCGCTATTATAACTATAAGTAACGAGGCTAAACTTGATATGCTTTATCAAGTACTTTCTAGTTTTAATAAACCCATACAAACGGTTTTAAAAACAAGTGGTACAGGTGCTAAGATTATTTTCCCGCATACTGATAAACATTTACACATTGTAGATGCTGAAGCTTCGATAGCTAGAAATTTGGTACAAGAAGCATTACAATGTAGAATCAATACAAGTGCAGCAGAATGAAAAATGATGAAAAATCTTTAAGGGTTAAATACGTAAGAGCTTTAGAAAAATTTACCAACTCTGCTGTAAGTGCCTTGAAAAGAGAAGATTTTGATTTAACTCTTTTTAGAGAAAGAATGCAAAAAAATGCTAAGATATTTGAAAAAGTTCAAGCAGTTTTTTTGGATTCTACTTATACTAAGGCTTTGGAGGTTTTTGTAAATGATTGCTTAGATGAAAATTTAAATCAAAAAGAATTATCTTCAAAAGCAAATGCTTTATATAAGTTAAAAAATAATCAAAGCTATAAAAAAGACAAATATAAAATTAAATTTAAGGATGAATATTGATAAATGTAATTTTTGATATGGATGGTACACTTATAGATAGTGCTAATGCTATAGTATGTGCAGTAAATGAAATAAGAGCAGATTTAAATTTAGAGCCTTTAAAAAGAGAGTTTATTTTAGATACTATCAACACTCCTGGACAAAACTATGCTAAGATTTTTTATGGAGTTGATACTTACTCACACACTAGCTTTAAAGAAGGATATGAGAAGTATTTTATTAAGCATTATGATCAAAGCGTAGTACTTTTTGATGGCGTGCTTGAGGTTTTGGAATTTTGTAAGAAAAATGATTGTTATTTAGCTGTTGCTACTAACGCACCACAAGAAAGCTTAGTACCTATTTTAAAAAAACACAATATTCTTTCTTATTTTGATAAAATCTTAGGTGTTAGTTATGGTATAGAAGCTAAACCTGATCCTATGATGCTAAGATTAATTGCAGATGAAGCAAAATATGAAAAGAGTATTTTTATAGGTGATAGCCTAAAAGACAGACTTTGTGCTAAAAATGCCAAGATGGATTATATACATATTTCTTGGCATAAAGAAATTAAAGATTTAGATGAAGCTAACAATAAAACTACTTTAATAGAAAAAATTCAAACTTATATAAAAGGTTAAAAATGGATATTTTTGATGAGATGTTTGCAAAAAGTCCTAAGGAAAAATTTATCGAAACAATAAAATATGCAAATTTAGGTGCTTTAGAAAACGTAATGGAAAAATTATTAGCTGATCATATTGCTATGATAGAGCTTTTAGAAAAAAATAATTTAAATGAAACTGATGTAACACAATTTCAAATGGAAAATTCACTCTTAATAGATGAGAGAAAAAATGATTTTTATATAGGCTTAAGTGCTGAAATTTTAGGACATGAAGGTTGATTTTGCGTTTTATTTTATTTTTATTTTTGACATTTTGTTTTTCAAAAGCTGAAGTATTTTTTGATTATACTTATAAATTCACCTTAAGTAAAGATGAAAAAGCAAGTGTAAAAATAAAAGAAATTGACTATCCTGATGAGATTTATTATTTTGATTTTTCATGGACTTTATTTGATCAAACCAATATAATTGTTCATTCAAGGTATAAAAGATATCCTAGACAATTTGTCATGTCTTTAAGAAGGAATTTAAACTGGGTGGATCAAACTTTAGTACCTGATTATAAAAACCCTCATATAGATAGAGCAAGATTAATACTTGAATTTAGTGATTTTAAAAAAAATGAGGCTATTTTTACTATCTATATAGAAGATAGGGATAAAAGATTAGAAGTAGAATTTTTAGACCCTAGAAAAGCTACTCTTAACCAAAACTAAAGTAAAATTTAATAAAATACAATTACAAGAAGATCAAGGAAAACATAGTGCAAAAGATCGATCAATATATGCATGAATTTTTATCTGAATTAAACTATGAACCTATTATAACAATGAGTTCAAAACTTCAAGGTGGCAAAAAACTACGCTCAAAACTACTTTTAAAAATAGCTGGTGAAAATGATATTAGTTGCAAAATCTGTGCTATTATAGAGTTAATTCATACTGCAAGCTTGTTACATGATGATGTTATTGATGAAGCTAAATTAAGAAGAGGTATAAAGTCTATCAATGCACAATTTGGAGCAAAAAATGCCATCATGCTCGGAGATATTTTATACTCAAAAGCCTTTTATGAGCTTTCTTTGATAGATCTAAAATTAGCAAAAATTATATCAAATGCTGTTGTGATGCTTTCTGTTGGTGAATTAATGGATGTAAATTTAAGCGAAACTTTTAATACTGATAAAAATGCTTATTTACAAATGATATATAACAAAACAGCTGTTTTGATTGAAGCTAGTGCAAGATGTGGTGCAATACTTGCTGGTTTAAATGAAGATGATTTTGCAAATTATGGTAAAAATTTAGGTTTGGCTTTTCAAATTGTAGATGATATTTTAGATATAAAAGGTGATGAACAAATCTTAGGAAAACCTACTATGAATGATTTCAAAGAAGGTAAAACCACCCTTGCTTATATATATTTATATGAAAAATTAAATCCTCAAGATCAAAAAATACTTAAATCTTATTATAAAAAAGATTTATGCTTAGAAAAAATCACATGGATTAAAAACAAAATGCAAGAATACGAAATTTTTAATCAAGTTAGTCAAGAATTAAATACTTATGCAAATAATGCCTTAAAAGTTATAGAAAAATACAATATAAAAGATTTAGAAGACATTATTAAAAATATGATAGAAAGGGAATTTTAATGCATTATTATTGCATCAGTTTTACGCATAAAAATACAGATATAGCCACTAGGGAAAAACTTTCCTTTTCTAATGAAGATAAAAAAAGAGAACTATTAAAATTAATTCATACTAATAATAAAATTTTAGAAAGTTTAATACTTAGCACTTGTAATAGGGTTGAAATTTTTCTTTTTGTTGGAGAGATTGAAAGTATCAATGAACATATTTTAAAAACACTTAGTTTACTTTGTGGGGTTGATAAAGAAAATTTGAGTACTAAGGCAGATTTTTATGAAAATAGCGGAGCAATCCACCATCTGTTTTCTGTAGCAAGTTCACTTGATAGTTTGGTTATTGGTGAAACACAAATTGCTGGACAATTAAAAGATGCTTATAAATTTGCCTTACAAGAGCAAAGGTGTGGTGTACATTTAACTAGAGCAGTGCATTATGCTTTTAAATGTGCAGCTAATGTTAGAAACCAAACTGAAATTTCAAAAAATCCTATCTCAGTTGCCTCGGTGGCAGTAGCAAAAGCTAAAGAACTTGTTGATTTAGAAAATAAAACCATAGTTGTAGTGGGTGCAGGGGAAATGAGTGAGTTAGCCTGTAAGCACTTATTAAATGCAAAAGCTAGAGTATTGATTTTAAATAGAGATATTCAAAATGCTCAAAAACTTTGTAAAAGTTTAGGTGAAAATGTAAATTGTGAAAGTATTGCAAATTTAAAAGAAGCATTAAATCAATATGAGATATTTTTTAGCGCTACCAATGCTCCTCATGCTATTATAACTAATGATTTATTAGGAGAAAAAGACTATAAAAGATATTTTTTTGATATAGCAGTACCTAGAGATATCGATGTAAAAGCAAATGAGAAAAATATAGTCTATGCTGTAGATGATTTAGAAGAAGTTGTAAGAAAAAATCTAACATTAAGAGAGCATCAAGCACAAATTGCCTATTCTATAGTAGGTACAATGACAAATGAATTTTTTCAACACTTAAGTAAATTAGCAACCTTGCCTTTAGTGAAACAACTGCGTTTGCAAGCTGATGAAATTGCTAAAGTGCAATTACAAAAAGCTATCAATAAGGGTTATCTAAAACATTCAAATCATGAAGAAGCAAAAAAACTTATAAGACAAGTAATGAATGCATTTTTACACCATCCAAGTGTAAATTTAAAAAAACTAAGTGGAACTATGCAAAATGATTCAGTAGTAAATGCTATGCGTTATGTTTTTGATTTAAAAAATGAAAATATGGAAGGTTTAAACCTTTATAAATGCGAATTTAATTTGGAGAATAACCATGAAATTTAGTAAATTTTATGCCATAAGTACAAAAGAAAATCCAAAAGATGCCACTTTACCAAGTCATGTATTTTTAGTTAAGGGTGCCTTTGTAGAACAAATCGGAAGTGGTTTATATAATTTTTTACCCTTAGGAAAAAGGGTTTTAGATAAGATTAAAAATATCATCAAAGAAGAAATGGATAAAACAGGCGCTTTAGAAGTAAATCTAAGTTTTAATACTCCAGCTGAACTTTGGAAAGAAAGTGGGAGATTTAATGTTTTTGGTAAAGAGCTTTTACGCTTTAAAGATAGAAAAGAAAATGATTTTGTTTTAGGGCCAACTCATGAAGAAGCTATGGTAGCTTTAGTGAGAAATAAAATAAATTCTTATAAACAACTTCCTTTGCATTTATATCAAATAGGACTTAAATTTAGAGATGAGGCTAGACCTAGATTTGGACTTTTAAGATGTAGAGAATTTTTAATGAAAGATGGCTATAGTTTTCATAGTAATGAAGCTGATTTAGATAGAGAATTTAACCTTATGCATGAAACTTATAGCAAGATTCTTACAAGATTAGGACTTGAATTTAGGGCTGTTGAAGCTGATAGTGGAGCTATTGGTGGAAGTGGTTCGAAAGAATTTATGGTTTTGGCTAAAAATGGCGAAGATGATATATTGTTATGCGAACATTGTGATTATGCTGCAAATATTGAAGCAGCGAAAAGAACTAAAAAAACTTGCAAAGATGAAAGACCAGAAGCTGATTTTGCTACACAATTTCACACTCCAAATATAAAAACTATAGAAGAATTGGCTGATTTTTTCAAAATCAATCCTTACTATACTATCAAAGCTGTTGCTAAAAAAGCTATTTATGAAAGCGAAGAAAAAATCGTAGTGTTTTTCGTACGTGGTGATGATGAGTTACAAGAAATAAAAGCTTTAAATGCAGCAAAAGCACTAGAGTTAGCTGATGTAAATGAAAAAGAATTAGAAAATGCAGGTTTGGTTCCAGGATTTATTGGTTTTGTAGGATTAAATGGAGTTGATTTTTATATCGATCATGAACTTGAAAATGAAACAAATATGATTATTGGGGCAAACAAAAAAGATTATCATTTAATTGGCATCAATGTAGTAAATTTAAACAAAGAACGTTTTAAAGATCTTGCAGTAGTAAAAGAACATGATCTTTGTCCAAAATGCCAACACAAGCTTAAACAAAGCAAAGGTATTGAAGTAGGGCATATTTTTAAACTTGGAAATAAATACTCAAAAGCAATGAATGCAAGCTATTTAGATGAAAATGGTAAAGCTCAATTTTTCACTATGGGTTGTTATGGTATGGGAGTAAGTCGTTTAGTAGCTGTTGCCATAGAAGCAAGTCATGATGAAAAAGGTTGCATTTGGAATAAAACTCTAGCTCCTTTTATTTTAGATATTATCGTTTCTAATATAAAAGATACAAAAGCAATGGAGTTTGCCGAGCAAATTTATACTCATTTTAAAGATAAAGAAATCTTATTTGATGATAGAAATGAGCGTTTTGGTGTAAAGATTAATGACTTTGAATTAATGGGTTTTCCTTATGCTTTAGTTATTGGTAAGGGTTTAGAAAAAGATGAAGTGGAAGTTATCCATAGAAATACTTTAGAAAAACAAATTTTAAAAACCCAAGAGGTTATTTCATACTTAGAGAAAATTTTATGATAGCAAGAACAAATATAAGTGCCTTTTTAATCTTAGAATTAATTGTCAGTATTTTATTTATAACTTTTTTTGGTTTTTTAAATTTTTTTATGATAGTTTTTGTTAGTATGTTTTTAGGGGCAATATTTTTAGCAAAAACTTGGACAAATCTTATCACTATGCAAAATAATACAAATACTAATTTATTTAGTATGATTAAATTATTTTCTCTAACTATAGTAGGAATTTTGCTTTTAATACCAGGAATTTTGAGTACATTTTTGGGAATTTTGCTTTTATTTTTTATGATGGTGTTAAAACTTTTTACAAACCAAAAAAGCAAAAATCATCATCAAACAAATAATGAAGAAGAAATCATAGATGTAGAAATCGTACAGGAGCATAAAAAATGCAATTAATCATCGCAACAAGAAAAAGTCAACTTGCATTATGGCAAAGTGAATACATAAAAGAAAAACTATCACAAACATATTCTGAATTAGAAATTTCTTTAGAAGGTTTTAAAACCAAAGGTGACGTTTTGCTTGATTCGCCTTTGGCTAAAATAGGTGGAAAAGGACTTTTTACAAAAGAACTTGAAGAAAGTATGCTAAGAGGTGATTCGCATTTAGCTGTACATAGTTTAAAAGATGTACCTAGTTTTTTTCCTGAAGGTTTAGTTTTAGCTGCTATTTCAAAAAGAGAGGTGGTAAATGATGCTTTTTTAAGCGAGTATTATGAATGTTTAAACGAACTCCCAAAGGGTGCAAAAGTAGGCACTACAAGCCTTAGAAGAAGAATGCAACTTTTAATGCTAAGACCTGATTTAAATATCATTTCTCTAAGGGGTAATATCAACTCACGTCTAGAAAAACTTAAAGCTAAAGAATTTGATGCCATTATTTTAGCATTAGCTGGTATTAAACGTTTAGGTTTAGATAAAGAAATAAAATATATTAAGGCTTTTGAGCTTGATGAGATGATACCTGCAGCTTCTCAAGGAGCTTTAGGCATAGAAAGCATTGATGATAAGCAAATTTTAAAATATCTTAAATGTATAAATGATGAAAATGCTTTTATAGAAACTCATATAGAAAGAGATTTTATAAAAACCTTAGAAGGCGGTTGTCAAGTGCCTATAGGTATTAACGCAAAAATCATTGATGAAAAAATAGAAATTCGCGCCATAGTAGGCTTACCTGATGCAAGTAAAATTTTAAAAGAAAAAAGAATGATTGATAAGCAAGATTATGCTAGTGCGGGTGAGCTTTTAGCTAAAGAAATGATAGCAAAAGGTGCAAAAGAAATTTTAAAAGAAGCAGAGAGTATGATATAAATGCAAAAATTCGTAGAACTTTTAGAAAAAAATAATTTATTAAAAACCATTCATGAGCCCGTTGATGTTGATCTTGAAATGGCACATTTAGCTTATATAGAAGTTAAAAAAGAAGACTCTAAAGCCTTACTTTTTACCAATGCAGTTAAAAATGGTAAGAAATATGATTATCCTGTACTTTTAAATACTTTTTGCAACGAAAAAGCTTTAAATTTAGCATTTGGAAGAGATTATGAAGAAGTAGCCAAAGAAATTGCTTCTTTGCTTAAAATGCATATACCACAAAGTTTTGGAGCAAAGTTAAATTTTTTTAAAACTTTACTTGATTTAAAAAATATCCCACCAAAACGCATAAAAAAAGATGGAGAATTTACTTATAAAAACTTAAATTCCTTATATGATATGCCTATTTTAAAAACTTGGGAAAAAGACGCTGCGCCTTTTATTACTATGGGGCAAGTTTACACCCAAAGTTTAGATGGGAAACAAAACAATCTTGGAATGTATCGTCTGCAAGTAGTTGATGAAAAAACCTTGCTTATGCATTGGCAAATTCACAAGGATGCGAGTCATTTTTTTCATGAGTATAAAAAAACAAATCAAAAAATGCCAGTAAGTATAGCTATAGGGGGAGATCCTTTATATATTTGGTGTGGACAAGCACCTTTACCAAAAGGTATATTTGAGCTTTTGCTATATGGTTTTATCAAAAAAAAACCTGCTATTTTAGCAAAATGTAAAAGTAATCATCTTTATGTGCCTTATGATAGTGATTTTGTAATTGAAGGTTTTGTAGATCCAAATGTGTTTGCACCTGAAGGTCCTTTTGGAGATCATACGGGTTTTTATACCCCTGTTGAACCTTGTCCTGTTTTAAAAGTAGAAAAAATATTTGCTAAAAAAAATGCAATTTATCAAGCCACAGTTGTAGGAAAACCGCCTTTAGAAGATAAATACATGGGACTTGGTACAGAAAGGGTTTTTTTGCCTTTACTTCAAACTAATGCTCCTGATTTGATAGATTATAATATGCCAGAAAATGGGGTTTTTCACAATTTAATTTTAGCCAAAATAGAAGCAAAATACCCAGCCCATGCAAAACAAGTGATGCATACTTTTTGGGGAGTAGGGCAAATGAGTTTTGTTAAGCATGCTATTTTTGTCGATGAGAAAGCACCTTGCTTGCAAGATTATGATAAACTTATACCTTATATACTTAATCGTTTTGATGAAGAAAAACTACTTATTAGTGAAGGAATTTGTGATCAACTTGATCATGCTTCAAGTACTTATTGTTATGGTGGTAAAGCAGGGCTTGATGCGTGTGGTGATGAGAAAAAAATCGAACTTGAAATTCTAAATGATGAAGCTTTACTTTCACTTTTTAAAGAAAAAGATCAAAGTATTTTAAATTTAAAACAATTTTACACTCAAACTTTTGCACCAATTTGTGTAGTTTTAATTGATAAAAAAGAAAAAATTTTCCAAATTTTTGAAAAATTACAAATTTATAAAAAATATTTTAGAATTTTAGTTTTTTTAGATACAGATGCTATTTTAGAAAACTCTTATATGTTAATTTGGCGTGTTGTAAATAATATCGATGCAAAGAGAGATATTTTTATTGAAAAAAATTGTGTTTGTATAGACGCGACAAGTAAAGGACCATTAGAAGATTATCACAAAGAATGGCCTTTAATGACAAATTGCTCTAAAGAAGTTGTAAGTAGACTTATTGAGCGAAAATTACTTCAAAATGATGAAAAGTTATTCAAAAAGTTTGAAATTTTTTAATTTCAAACTTTTTGAGAACACTTTTTGCTTACAAAAATATAGATTTTTAATCTAAACATTAAGTTTTTTAAAATTATGTCGATAAAGTATTTTAAAGTCTTTTAAAAAGGAGTTTAAAATGGACATAAACAATATTCAAAGAGATAATGGCAGTTTAGCTCATTTTAACAGTATAAAAAATAATACTGAGAAGACATCTCTTGAAAATAAGCAACAGGTTGATTTAAATAATCAAGATGAAAATTTAAATGAGAAATTAAAAAATGCAACTGAAAAATTAAACAATCAAATGGAAATGCTAGGAACAAATGTTCGTTTTGCATTTAATGAAAAATTAAACGAAATGTATGTAAATGTGACAGAAAAAGATACAGGTAAACTTATACGTAAAATTCCTAGTGAAGAAGTTATGAAATTAATAGAGCATTTTAAAGGTGTTATAGGTACTATTTTTGATAAGGAGAGTTAATCATGGCAGTAGGTAGTTTAGGAAGCTTAGGGATAGGTTCGGGTGTTTTAACAAGTGATACGCTAAATAAGCTTAAAGAGGCAGAAATGAATGCGAATTTGAAATTTTATAATTCGCAACTTGAGACCAATGGTTTAAGACAAAAAGACTTAGCAGAACTTGAAGCCAAACTTCTTGCTTTTCAAACTGCTGTAAACAGTCTTGGTGATGCAACGCAATTTAATCAAAAAAAAGTTTCTCCTAGTGTAAGCGGTGATAGTGCTGCTGCTAGTTTAACCGTAGGATCTTTATCTTCTTTAACTAATATGAAAGTTATTGTTGATCAACTTGCTCAAAAAGATGTTTATCAAAGTAACGGTTTTAAAGATAAAACTTCTTCTGTTATGCAAAGTTTAGGATTGCAAGGAGGAAGCACTTCTTTTACTATAACTCAAAATGGAAAAGAATATAAAATTGATATAGATCAAAGCACAACTGTAGCTCAACTTGCTGAAAAAATAAATTCTGCAACAGGAGGTAAGGTAGAAGCTAAAATAGTCAATACTGGAGATAGAGAAAATCCATATCGGCTAGTTGTACAAAGCAAAGATACAGGAACTCAAAATAATATTTCTTTTTCAGGTAATGAAGATCTTTTAAAAGGTTTAGGTTGGGAACTTGATAAAAATAGCATTAGTGCTGGTGGTTTGTTTGGTTTTAGAGAACAAGGAAATTTAGATAAAACACAAATTAGTGGGAATATAAGTGGTCAAACCTCTGATAAACTTCTCAACACTGGAGAAAAAACTTCTTTAACTTTTGTGGTTAAAAATGGTGATAATTATGATAAATACACCATAGATATTGATGAAAATACTACCTATGAAAGTTTAGCCGAGCAAATTAGCAAAAAAACTAATGGTAAAGTTAATCTTGAATTAAAAGATGGTGCAGCAACATTTAAAACGACTAATGGTGCTGAACTTGGTATTTTTGATGGTGGTTATGCAGTAGATGAAGATGGTAACATCGATCAAACAAATTACACTAGAGATGAAAAGGCTACAAATTTATTAAGTAGTAAATTTGGAATCACTTTAGATACTAGTACTCCACAAGGTTATAACGTAAAAGCAGGTAATGAAAACCATATACAAAAAGGTATGGATGCTATTTTTAGCGTTGATGGTGTTAAAATGACTAGACCAACAAATACTATTACAGATATAGCTCCTGATACTACTTTAGAATTAAAACAAAAAGGTGAAATTAGCTTTAATATTACTCAAGATACTGCTGCTATTTCAGAATCTTTACAAAATTTAGCAACTGCCTATAATGACCTAATGCTAAACATTACCGCTGCTACAAAATACGACCCTGATGCGGGAACGAAAGGAAATTTTGTAGGTGTAAGTTCAATTTATAATATAAAATCAGAAATTAACAATATATTACTAAAAACTATCACTGTAGATGGAACTATCACAGTTGGCGATAGTGATACTTCAGAAGGAACTAAAATATCTTCTAAAGTTAGTTTATCTTTAGCTGATTATGGTTTAACCATATCTAATGGAACTATGACTTTTGATTCTTCTAAATTTAATACTAAATTTAGTGAAGACCCAGAAATGGCTGAAAGGTTTTTTGTAGGAAGTAATGGTTTTGAAGATATTAATTTAAGTGGAGAAAAAGTTGGAGGTTTTGCAAAAGATAATCCAGATGGAATTGATTTTACTGATTCTGAATTTAAAATTATATATAATGATGAAACTATAGATTTAACCAAAACTAAAAACGGAGATCCTTTTATATTAACAGGAGATACTGATGAGGAAATGGCTCAAAATCTTATAGATCACATCAATAGTTTTGGAATAGAGGGTTTAGAAGCTAGCTTTGAGATCATTAATCAGGGAAGTTCTGATCAAAAAATTCAATTTAAAATCAAGGGAACATCGGGAAGTGATTTAGAAATTCAAGGTAAAGAAGATTTTTTAAAACAATTTGGTTTAAGCCCTAAAACAATGTATTCAAATTGGAAAGAAGAAACAGGAACTTTTGGTGTATTAAAAAATACCATGAGAGAAATGATGAGTTCTGAAGGATCTTTTGGTGGCTATAAATCTTCTTTAAGTAAAGAATCAAAAAATCTAAATGAGACTATAGAAAATACTAAAAATTCTATTGATACAAAATATGACACAATGTGGTCAACATGGGCAGCGTATGATAGTATTATTTCTAAATTAAACAATCAAGCAAGTGTAATTGCAAATATGATTAATGCAGCAAATAATCAAAACTCTTAAACAAATGAAAGGAAATCATAAATGGTAAATAGTGCAGTTTATAATGCATATTCGCAAAGTCAAGCCGGTGTAGAATCTCAAGAAAAACTTATAGAAATGCTATATGGAGGAATTCTACGCTTTGCTAGTAGGATAAAAATAGCCATACAAAATGAAAATATAGAAGAAAGAGTGTACTATGTAAAAAGAGCTAGTGCTATTTTTATTGAGCTTATCAACTGCCTTGATTATGAAAAAGGCGGAGATGTGGCTCATTATTTAAGTGGTTTATACACTAGAGAATTGCAACTTCTTTCTTTGGCAAATATTGAAAACAATGAAGCCAGAGTTGATGAAGTAATAAATGTAGTTAAAGGTTTATTAGAAGCTTGGAGAGAAGTACATCAAAAATGAATAAAAAGAAATGGATAGATGAGTTTAAAATAGCTGTTTATACTGAAGATATAGAGAAAATAGTTAAACTCATAGAAAAACCTGAGTTTAAAGAATGTCCAAATGAAGCTTTAGCTCTTACTAATGAAGCAATAGCTTTTATGAAAAAAAAGCAAGATGAAGTTGCAATGAATTTGCAAAAGCTTCAAAAAGCTTCTGCTTATATAAAATAAAACATGGCGATAAGCCGAGTTCTGTCAAGAGCGATCATTTATCTAGACTTGTTTTTGCAAACAAGTTCAAGCGAAGGGTTATATTATAAGAACCAAAACCATCCCTTCTTACTGCAGATTGGGTTTACATAGCTAGTTTTGTTACCAAAACCACTGGTAGGCTCTTACCCTACCGTTTCACCTTTTCCATATACTATATGGTAGTTTTCTTTCTGTTGCACTTTCCCTTAGGTTACCCTAGCCATCCGTTAGATGGAATCTTTGTCTTATTGCAGCTCGGACTTTCCTCTTCAAAAGAAGCGACCGCTTACCATGTTTACAAATAAATTTTATCAAAAAAATCATTTTTATACTAGAGTAAAAATAAGATTTAATGTAATTTTTAGTTCGTTTTTGTATTTTACGAGTTCTAAATTTTTAACTTTTATATAAGGGTCTAATTTTTGTAAAAACTGCATTAAAAAATAAAAATCACTGATAAAACTTAATCTTAATTCATAATAAGTAAAATATCGATCTTGATTTTTATAGCTTTGAATTTGCAAAGATTGCACCCCATTAAGATTCTTTTCTATATCCTTTAAAATACTTTGATAGTCTTTATTTATACTTAAAAATGAGCGATCATTATAAGATATATTTTCATCTTCTTTTAAATCAGAAATCATTTCTTGTTTTTGCTCGTATTTTGTTTGTAAATTATATAGTTCATCTTTTGATAACTTCATTTGTTTTTCAAAATAGTCAAAAACACCCATATAAACCATGAAAAAACCAAAGACAAAAGCAACTATCAAAGCTAGTGCAAATTCACGATCAGATAACTTAGCAAAGATATTTTCTAAATTTTTATAAAGATTTTTCAAAAAAAAGAGTGATTTTTCCATTATTAACTTCTTTATTTTTTAATACAAAATGATGTTTTTTAAAATCTTCATAAAATTCATAGTCATTTTTAAGCTCTATAATAAAATCATTATTTTTAACATGCAAAGCCTCTATATAAGCTTGATGAGAATTTAAAACTTTTAAAAAATCATAAAAATCTTTATAACAAAGTGTATTTGCATAAAATTTTTGCAATAAATCAACCTTTAACTCATTTTCTTCTTGTAGTTTTTTAAACTCTTGATTTTGCTTTTGATTTATTTTTACTTGCTCTAAAATATCATCTTGCTTTTTTATTAAATTTTCATATTTTGTTTTCTCATTTTCATAAAATGATTTTTGTGTATATAAATACAAGGGATAAGCTAAAGCTAGTAAAACTCCACAAATAAAAGCCAATAAAATCTTAAAACTAAAAGATTTCAAATGATTTATTTTTTCTTTGTTGGTAAAATTAATCTTGACTTGATCGCATTTTTTTAACAATTTTTGATAAAAAATATTACTATTAAATTTATCAAAACTGCTAAGATTTTGAGTATCATCTATGCTTATAATGTGCTTATAGGTATTTTTTAATTTTTCTTCATATATTTTATCATAAACATTTAATGGTATAACTTTACAATTTTGAAAATCACACCCCAAATACTCCACTAAAACTATGTATTTTTTCTTAAATAATAATGCAAGATTTTCACCATTTGTATTATTTTTAAAATATACTTCAAAAAGTAGGGGTTCTGGGATTATATAATCAATATCTAGAATATCTTCATACTTGCACAAAAATACTTGAGTAAAAGATTTATCTTGAAAATATTTTAGCTTATAAGAAAAATCATCTTTAAGACCAAGCTCTTCAAAGCTCTTTTTTAAAATTTCATCTTCACTAATAGGATTTGCAAAATTAATATATAAAAGCTTTTCATAAGCAATAAAATCTTTTAGAATTGTTTTCTTACTCATCATAAAGGATTTTCTTAAGGTTTTGCTCGTTTTTGTGCCAATTTTTCTCAAGTTGAACGAATAATTTTAGCATTACCTTTTTTTGTGCCAATTTTTCTATTTTCACTCTAGCTTCTTTACCTATACGCTTAATTGTAGTAGCATCTTTACCTAGTATCATTCCTTTGTGAGAATTACTATCTGTAATGATAGTAGCATTGATATAATAAATTTGCTCTAGTTCTTTAATTTTTTCTATTTTTACTTCAGTGCTATAAGGAATTTCATCACTTAAATTTTCATATATAGCTTCTAAGATAAAATCTCTATAAATGTCCTTTTCATTTGTTGTAGTAATAAACTCAGGATCAAAATAATACGGGTGCTCAGGCAAATACTTAATCATCTCATCTAAAAGAATTTTTTTATAAAATTTTTGCTTTGCAGAATAGGGGATAATAGCACTAAAATGTGAGCTAAACTGAGAATACTCACTTAATTTTTTAAGCAAAACTTCTTTTTTTACTAAATCAACCTTATTAATCAACACAATATGCGGTACTTTAGGATTTAAACTTAAAAAATTTTCATAATCTTTAATATCATCATAAATACTAGCTACAAATAAAATCACATCACAATCAGCAATGCTTTTAATCGCTAAATCAATCATAAGCTGATTCATAGCCTTAGAGCTTGCATGCAAACCTGGTGTATCTATAAAAATAAGCTGATGATTTTCATGCATTATAATCGCATTGATCTTTCTTCTTGTGGCATTTTGCTTATGAGAAACCATAGCCACTTTTTCTTCTAATAAAGAATTTAGGATAGAACTTTTTCCCGCATTAGTTCTACCCACTATGCTTATAAAGCCACTTTTCACAAGATATACCTAGCTAAATCTTTATTTTCTATGATATCTCCAAGTTTAACTTGCACTTTAAAATCATCTACTTTATATACTTTACCTGCGTATTCATCTGCTTCAAAACTAATATCTTCTAAAAGTTTTTCCACTACTGTATGCAAGCGTCTTGCGCCAATATCTTGCATTTCTTCATTAGCCTTGCTTGCTATTTTTGCTATTTCTCTAATAGCCTCATCTTCAAAAACAAGCTCTACATTTTCAGTTTTTAAAAGCTCAATGTATTGTGTTAGCAATGAATTTTTAGGTCTTGTTAAAATAGCATATAAAGCATCCTCATCTAATGAATCAAGCTCAACTCTTAAAGGAAAACGCCCTTGAAGTTCAGGGATTAAATCACTTGGTTTGCTTAGATGAAAAGCACCTGCTGCAATAAATAAAATATGATCAGTTTTTAAAGGACCAAATTTAGTTTGTATAGTGCTACCTTCAACTATAGGAAGCAAATCTCTTTGCACCCCTTCTTTGCTTGGATCTTGGCGGTTTGAATTTGAGCTTGAAACTGCTACTTTATCTATCTCATCGATAAAAATAATTCCTTCATTTTCAGCTCTTCTTAAAGCCTCGCCTTTAATACTTTCCATATCAAGAATTTTCTCACTTGCTTCTTGAGCTAGAGCTATTCTTGCATCTTTTACCTTCATTTCTTTTTTAACTTTTTTATTACCCACACCAATAACTTTTACTATATCTTGCATAGCACCCATTTCAGGTGGTAAATTTGGATTAGTATCAAATACACTTTGTGAAATTTCAACTTCTATTGTGCTATCATCTAAATCACCAGCTTTTAATTTCACGCGCATTTTTTCTAAAGAATTTTGATACTCTTCTTGTTTTTCTTCACTAACACCCTTTGGTAAAGGCGGTAAAAGTTTTTCCAAAATCTTATTTTCTATAAATTCATTAATCTTTTCTTTGTTTTTTTCTTTTTCTTCATTTTTTACTAAATTTAAAGCAGCATTAGCTAAATCTCTAACCATGCTTTCTACATCACGCCCAACAAAACCAACTTCAGTATATTTACTTGCTTCAACTTTTACAAAAGGAAGTCCCATCATCTTAGCAAGGCGTCTTGCAATCTCTGTTTTACCAACCCCAGTTGATCCTATCATTAAAATATTTTTTGGCATGATATCATCTTGAAGTTCAGGGCTAAGCTGCATTCTTCTATAACGATTTCTTAAAGCAATTGCTATGATTTTTTTGGCGTTTTTTTGTCCAATTACATAATCATCTAAAAATTTTACAATCTCTTTTGGAGTTAAATTCATTTATCATCCTCAATTACATAAGTTTTAATATTTGTATTAGTATAAATGCAAATTTCACCAGCTATTTGCAAGCTTTCTTTAACTAATTCTTCTTCATCTAAACTTGAGTGTTTAGCTAAAGCTCTTGCAGCAGAAAGTGCATAGTTACCTCCGCTACCAATAGCTGCTATAGCACCATCTTCAGGTTCAACCACATCTCCAGTTCCTGAAAGTAAAAATATATGATCTCTATCAAGTACAAGCATCATCGCTTCAAGTTTTCTTAAGTATTTATCCTTGCGCCATTCTTTTGAAAAATCTATTGCAGCTTTTAATAAATCACCCTTAGAGCTAGAAAGTAATTTTTCAAACATATCAAAAAGATTGAAAGCATCAGCAGTGCTTCCCGCAAAACCTGCTAATACTTTCCCATTGCTTAATTTTCTAATTTTAACCGCATTATTTTTAAGTACAGTATTTCCAAAACTTACTTGCCCATCTCCACCAATTACAGACTTATTTTTACCCTTATAAGCTAAAATTGTAGTTGCGTGAAACATTATTCTCCTTTAACTTCTAGCTTAAATACAGCATGGATTGCATGACCTAATTTTGCTGAAATTTCATGCACGCCAAGTTCTTTTATAGTATCACATTCTAAACTTTTTTTATCAAGCTCTATACCTTTTTGATTTTTTAGTGCATGTGCGATTTCATCTTTAGTAACCCCACCAAACAAGCTCCCATTAGCGCCCACAGACTTAGCTATACAAATAGTAATTTTAGATAATTCCTCTTTTAATTTTTCCAAATTTGCAAGCTCAAATCTTAAATTTTCAGCCTTTTTCTTTTGTTCTGCTTCATATTGTTTTAAAACTTCATGTGTAGCAGCTTTGGCAAAACCTTTAGCAATTAAAAAATTTTGTCCATATCCATCTTTAACTTCTTTTACTTCTCCTACTTTTCCTAAGCTTTTTACATCTTTTACTAATAATACTTTCATTGTATTCCTTTTTTAAAATTTTCTTCCATTTTTACCTGCGATGATAAATCTTAAAGCGTTTAATCTTATAAAACCTGCTGCATCTTTTTGATCATACACAGAATCTTCCTCAAAAGTACAATAAGCCTCACTAAATAAACTATCGTTTGCACTTTCTCTACCTATCACCATTACATTGCCTTTATATAATTCAAGCTTAACTTTGCCATTTACATATTTTTGCGACTCATCTATCAAAGCTTGAAGCATTAATCTTTCTGGTGAAAACCAGTAGCCATTGTAAATCAAACTTGCATATTTTGGCATTATTTCATCTTTTAAATGTGCTGCTTCTCTATCTAGTGTAATACTCTCTATAGCACGGTGTGCTTTTAAAAGTATGGTTCCTCCTGGAGTTTCATAACAACCTCTACTTTTCATACCCACATAGCGATTTTCCACTATATCAAGACGACCTATACCATGTTTTACACCAAGATCGTTAAGTTTAGCTAGAAGTTGCGCAGGAGACATTTTTTCTCCATTTATAGCACACAAATCGCCTTTACTAAACTCAAGCTCTATAATTTCACTTTCATTTGGAGCTTCTTTTGGATCTTTCACCCAACGCCACATATCTGCTTCGGGTTTAGCCGCAGGATCTTCAAGTACTAAACCTTCATAAGAAATATGCAATAAATTTGCATCCATAGAATAAGGTGATTTACCTGGCTTTTTAGCTATATCAATGCCATGTTTTTGTGCATAAGCTAAAAGTTTCTCACGACTATTTAAATCCCACTCTCTCCATGGTGCAATAATAGCTAAATTCGGATTTAAAGCTAGTGCACCTAGTTCAAAACGCACTTGATCATTTCCCTTACCAGTTGCTCCATGGCTGATGGCATCTGCACTTGTTTTATTTGCAATTTCTACTAAAGTTTTTGCTATTAAAGGTCTTGCTATGCTTGTACCCAGTAAATATTCTCCTTCATAAATAGCATTTGCTCTAAACATAGGAAATACATAATTTTTTACAAATTCATCTTTTAAATCTTGAATAAAAACATTTTCTTCTTTTACGCCCAAAGAAAGTGCTTTTCTTCTAGCAGGTTCAAGCTCTTCACCTTGACCGATATCTGCTGTGAATGTTATTACTTCGCATTTATATTCATCTTGCAACCATTTTAAAATTATACTTGTATCAAGTCCACCAGAATATGCCAAAACCACTTTTTTGATATCTTTTTTCATTGTTTTTCCTTTTTGTAAAAAATGATTGTAAAATTTAACGAATTTAGCTTAATATAATGTAAAATATTTAAACATTTTATAACAATTTCTTGTATTTTTTGATAAAATATTTTTATGAGAATAGATAAATTTTTAAATGTAGTTAATATTACCAAACGTCGTGCAATTTCAGAAGATATGTGTAAAAGTGGAGTGGTAAGTATAAACAATCAGGTAGTAAAAGCTAGTAAAGAAGTGAAAATCGGGGATGAAATAAGTATTAAATTTATAGAATACACCAATACTTACAAAGTCTTAGATATACCAACAACTAAAAGCATTCCAAAAGCTATGCAGGAAAAATATGTGGTAAAAATCCAATGAAAGAATTAATTTTAGATAAAAATGAGCTTTACAAACTTTGCGAAATTTTACCTAAAAATGGAGTTATTTTATTTCAAGGAGATTTAGCAAGTGGTAAAACCACTTTAGTACAAAATTATGCTAAATTTCTTGGAGTAGAAAAAACGCTCAATTCTCCTACATTTTCTATCATGCAAGAATACAATTTTCATCAAAGCAAAATATACCATTATGATATTTATCAAGAAGGTTTTGATGGGCTTTTAAAAAACGGCTTAATTGAAAATTTTTTTGAAGATGGTTTACATTTGGTAGAGTGGGGTGATGAAAAATTAAAAAAATACTTAGATAAATATCAAATTTTTAATATAATTTTACAAATTATTCCTTATAAAAACAAAAGAAAGTATATAATACATGAGTAAGCTAGAAGCTAGAAATTTAGAAAAAATCATTAAAAAAACAAAAATCATTCATGATGTTTCACTAGAAGTACAAAGTGGCGAAGTTGTAGGACTTTTAGGACCCAATGGAGCAGGAAAAACTACAAGTTTTTATATGATATGTGGGCTCATTTTACCAACAAATGGACAAGTGTTTTTAGATTCGCAAGATATTACAAAAGAACCACTTAATAAAAGAGCAAAACTTGGCATTGGATATTTACCTCAAGAAAGTAGTGTGTTTAAAGACTTAAGCGTAGAAGAAAATTTGCTTTTGGCTGCTCAGGTAATATACAAGGATAAAAATCTATTAGAACAAAAAATAGAGCAAATGCTAGAATTACTTAGTATAGAACCTATTAGACATAGAAAAGGCATGAGCTTAAGCGGAGGCGAAAGAAGGCGTTGTGAAATCGCAAGATCGCTTATGTGTGATCCTAAATTTCTACTCCTTGATGAGCCATTTGCTGGGGTTGATCCTATAGCGGTAAGTGAAATTCAAAGCTTAATTAATGATTTAAAAGCTATGAATATAGGTGTTTTAATCACCGATCATAATGTAAGAGAAACTTTAGCAATTTGCGATAGGGCATATGTAATCAGAAGCGGAAGATTGCTAGCTAGTGGCGATGCTAGTGAAATAGCACATAATGAAGATGTTAAAAAATATTATCTTGGAAGTGAGTTTAGACTTGAATAATGCTTAAACAAAAAACCTCTATAACGCAAAAAGCAAAACTATCACAAACCTTAAGATCTTGGCTTCCTATATTGCAAGCTAATATTGAAGATTTAAAAGAAAATTTAGATGAATTTGCCAAAGAAAATCCTTTTATAGAGATCAAAGAAAACTCAAGTATTACAAACAATCAAAATAAATATTATCAAGAATATTTTAGCAAAAATACCACTACACAGATGATTGACGCAAAAAGCTTAGAAGTTAAAAATGTATACGAACTTTTAAGTGAACAAATCATACCACCATTTTTTCCTACTAAAAAATCCCAAACTATTGCTGAAAAAATCATAGAATGTCTAAATCATGAGGGTTATTTTGAATATGATGAGGAAATTTTAGGTGATTTTGATCCTTTGGAAGTAGAAAAAATCAGACAAAGGTTTAAATATCTTGACCCTATTGGAGTGGGAGCAAAAGACAATCAAGAAGCTTTTATTTTTGCATTAGAGCATTTTGACTTAGATGATGAGCTTTATGAATTTTGTAAAATGCTTATTTTAAATTTAGAAAATGCAAAAGATTTTATTAAAGATCCTTTATATAAAAAAGCTATAGCAATAATTAAAAAAATTTCTATTCCACCTTTTTTAGAGTATTTTGAAGAGAGTATGGAAATTATCCCAGATATTTTTATTTATCAAGAAAATGGGGAAATTAAAATCAAAATTAATGATGATTATTACCCAGAAATTGCTTTTGAAGCAGATGGTTTAGATCATGAGTTTTTAAGCTCTTATTTAAAAGATGCCAAAAATTTAATCGATGCTCTAGCTATGCGTAAAGCCACTCTTTATAAGCTAGGATTAATGATTATAGAGTATCAATATGATTTTTTTATGGGTGGAGATATTAAACCTATGCAACTTAAAGACTTAGCGCAAGATCTTGAAAGAAATGCATCTACTATTTCAAGAGCAATTGCAAATAAATACTTAAGCTGTGATAGAGGTTTAATACCTTTAAAATCTTTCTTTACTACTGCTGTTGATAATGGAGAAACCTCTAATGCAACCATTAAAGATTTTCTTGGTAATTTAATCAAAAAAGAAAACCCTAAAAAGCCTTTAAGTGATTTAAAAATTCTTGAGCTAACCCAAAAAGAATTCCCAAGTATACAACTAGGGCGTAGAACTATCACTAAATACCGTATGCAACTTGGCATAGGAAGCTCAAGTGAGCGTAAAAAATTATATGAATTGATGTAGGAAAAGATGAATTTAGAAAGTATTTTTGAAAAAACCATAAAGCAAAATGTACGCTTAGTAGCGGCTAGTAAATATGTCCAAGATAAACAAATTCGAGAGCTTTTTAGACAAGGTGTTGTAGAGTTTGGAGAAAATCAAGTTCAAGCATTAGCTTTAAAAAAAGAAAAGCTTCAAGATATACAAGAAATTAAATGGCATTTTATAGGTAATCTTCAAAGCAATAAAATTAATCTCTTAATCAAACAAAACCCTATACTTTGGCAATCTTGCAATGGCTTAAAAATAGCCAAAGCAGTAGATAAAAGGCTTGAATACAAGCTAGATACTTTATTAGAAATTAACACTGCTAATGAAAGTTCTAAAAGTGGGATAGAGCAAAATAAGGCCATAGAAGAGTATTTACAAATACAAGAAGAGTGCAAAAATTTAAATCTAGTAGGCATTATGTGTATAGGCTCTATGGATGAGGAAAAAATTCAAGAAAGTTTTGAGCAAACTTTTAAAATCTATGAAAATTTACAAAAACACGGGGCAAAAATTTGCTCTATGGGTATGAGTGGAGACTTTGAACTAGCTATAAAATGTGGCTCAAATATGGTACGTTTGGGGAGTATTTTATTTAAATAAACCCCATTTGTTTTGCTTTTTCTATCATAAAGTCTGCACCATTTTCACTTTTTAACTCTTGCAAGGCCAAAGATTTTGCTTCTAGTGAGAAATTTTCTACTAAGTTTAAAAATTTATGTTTTTCTTCTTGATTTAAAATCTCACATAAATTACGCTCTTTTAAATATAAAGCATTAAAATACTGATGATTTTTAGCTGCATATGGATAGGGAACGAAAATACAAGGAAGAAAATTTGCACTAAGTTCAAAAAGACTACTTGCACCTGATCTTGATATAGCTAAATCTGCCTTAGAAATTTTATCTATAATGTTTTTATCAAAATCAAAAAGCTCTACATCGATATTTAAATCCTCATAAGCTTTTTTACATCTTTTATAATCATTCTTACCACATTGATGAATGATATTTATGTCTTTTTCTTTAAAATACAAAGCATTTTCTAAGGCAAGATCGTTGATAAATTTAGCTCCTTGTGAACCACCTAGAAAAATAATACTTTTTAATTCTTTTCTAACTCTTGCTTTTTGAGAAAAAATTTCACTAATAGGGTAAGGACAAAAGAAAGTATTTGTTTTATTAATTTGATCATCAAAAGCAGTAAAAAAAGCTTTAGAAAAAGGCTTTAAAAGTGAATTTAAACTCCCTATTTTAGAATTTTGTTCATGAATTAAAAGTGGGATATTTGTCATCAAAGCACCAAAAGAACCTGGAGCACTACTATATCCTCCTACGCTAAAAACTGCTTTAATTTTATGCTCTTTTAAAATTTGTTTTGTTTTTTTTGCAAGTTTTAAAATGTGAAAAAGTGACTGAAATTTAGCTAAGCCTTTTTTATTAACAACACCTTGAGAACTTAGAAAGTATTTTTTATAAAAACCATCTTCGTTTTCAAACCAAAGCCTATCTTGACCATTTTCACTTCCTATATAAATACACTCCAAGCCTTGCTTTTTTGCACTTTGTAATAAACATCTAGCTATAGCTAAATGCCCTCCTGTACCTCCACCTGTAATTGCTATCATTTATCCTCTTTATTTAGTTTTTCTTCTAAAATAGCAAGTCTCGTTTCTAGTTTAGCTATTTTTTCTTCATAATCAATTCTGCCATATTCTTTAATATAAGCAGGTATACCAATAGCTGTTAAATTTGGCCCAACATCTTTTAAAACTACAGCATTTGAACCTATTTTGGCATTTTTTCCTATGGTGATATTACCTAAAATTTTAGCGCCAGAGCCTATTATCACACCATCTTCTATGGTAGGGTGTCTTTTGGTATTTTTATCCAAACTCGTTCCACCTAAAGTAACACCTTGATAAATCAAAACATCATCACCTATAACAGAAGTCTCACCAATCACAACTCCGATTGCATGATCTATAAATATCCTTCTACCCAAATGCGCTCCAGGGTGTAAATCTACTCCGGTAAAAAATTGTGAAATTCCGCTAATAATTCTTGAAATTTTTTTAAAACCTTTTTGGTAAAAAAAATGTGCAAAACGATAATTTACCACAGCCCAAACACCAGGATAATTAAAAACTAATTCTAGACAAGATCTATATGCAGGATCTTTTTGTTTTGGCATAGAAAAATCTTCTTTGATTAGTTTAAAAATACTCATTTAGAACCTATACTTTTTAAATATCCATTATCATTTAAAAACAAATAAATTTCACCTAAAATATGTTTTTTTTGATTTTCATTTACAAGTTTCGAAGCATAAATTTTTTCATTAATATTATCCATAATTGCATGAACATCATAATCAAGATCTTCTAAAGTATCTAAAATAGACTGAGCTTCTAATATACTTTCTACTTCAAAACCCTTTTCATTGATACTTATACAAGCTTCTGTTGGATGTGTAAAAAGATTATGTTTCATACCAAGCACTTCTTGATAAGCTCCTACTAGAAAAAATCCTAGAAAATAATCTTCAGCTTCTACATCAATATCATGTAAAAACAAAGGATTGTCTTTAGAATATGAAATTTCTCCATCACTATCGCAAGTTATATCCCATATACTTGCACTTCTTGTAGGCTTTTTATTAAGCCTATCAAGAGGCATAATAGGAAAATTTTGCTCCAAGCCCCAAAAATCAGGTAAAGACTGAAACATTGAAAAATTTACCAAGTATTTTTCTTGTACTTCATTTTGCAAGCTTGATAAATCAGCTTGATTACCCACTAAAGAAATAGCTTTTCTCATAATTAAATGCACTAAAATTTCACTATTAGAACGATCTTGTAAATCCACATAACCCAAATCAAATAAGGTTAAAATACTCTCCATATGATCAATACTATCATGTAAATATTCAAGTGCATTGGAAGCTTTAATATTTTTATATAAATCATATAACTCATCTATGAGTTTTGGATTTTTATCTTTTAATAAAAGTTTGCTTTCTGTGTATTCTTGCGAAAAAAGCTCTAGAACAGGTGCTACTAAAACAGCATGGTTAGCTGCTACAAAACGCCCGCTTTCTATAAAAATATCTGGCTCTAGATCTTTTTTTTGCTCTGCAATACTTTTTAAAATAAACACTACATCATTTGCATATTCACTTAAAGTATAATTTCTACTTGTTTCATTTTTAAACTGAGAGTATTCTACTGCCAAACCTCCACCAAGATTAATAGCTTTTAAATTCTTTGCGCCCATTTTTCTAAGCTCAGTGTAGATATTACCTGCTTCATTTAAAGCTTTTTTTAAAGGGTGAATTTCGGTAATTTGTGAGCCTAAGTGAAAATGTATCATAGTAAATTGATCTAAAAGTTTATTAGCTTTTAAAAGATTAACCGCTTCAATAAGCTCAGTAGAAGTTAAACCAAATTTTGAATTTATACCACCACTTTTTGCCCAAATCCCAACTCCAGCTGAATGCAAACGCACTCTTAAACCTATGTTTGGTTTTGGCTTAAAACGATTTTTAGCAATTTCTATCATTGCTTCAAGCTCATTAAGCCCTTCCATTGTCAAAGTGATATTGTGACCCATTTCACACGCTATAAAACCCATATTTATTAATTCTTTATCTTTAAAGCCATTAACTGTTATAGGGGCACTTTCATTATTATAAGCCATAGCTAGCAAAAGCTCAGCCTTACTTCCTGCCTCTAAACCATAGTTATATTCTTTACCTAGATTAACCAAATTTTTTACAAAACCAGGATATTGATTTACTTTCAAAGGATAAACAGCATTAAAAGAACCTTTGTAGTTAAATTCTTTTTTTGCTTTGGCAAATTTATCATAAATTTGTTCAATTTGTTTATGGATTAAATAGGGAAAGCGAAGCAATAATGGTCCCTTATAACCATCATCACGCAAAGTATTTACTATATCTATAATAGCAGGTTTTTTACCATGATTTAAACACACCTTGCCATTTTCAATGATAAAATTATTAGCACCCCAAATATTAATACCATAATCAATCATAACTCATACTCCAAATTTGCTAATTTTATATTTTTATTTTCTTTACTTTCTAAATTTTTATAAAAAACTTCTTCTTTTTGCATTTCATCTTCGCCTATACATAAAAAGATTTTAGCATTGGCATTATCTGCTTGGTTTAAATGCTTTGCAAGTTTTTTTGCTTCATAGCTTAAATATACTTTGTGATTTTTTCTTAAAGTATTTGCTAGTTTAAAAATAGTATCCACAAAAGCTTCATCCATGGCACAAAGATAAATTCCTTCTCTTGATTTTATGCTTTGTTTTTGCTCTAAAATAGCCATAATTCTTTCTATACCCATAGCAAAACCTACGCCATAACCACTTTTACCATCTAAATATTCAATCAATCTATCATACCTTCCACCACCTGCTACAGCAGCTTTTGCACCGATTTCATCACTAACAAACTCAAATGCACTTTTGGAATAATAATCAAGCCCTCGCACTAATTTCTCATCACATTCAAACTCAATATCATTTTCTTTTAAAAGCTTTTGTAATTTTTCATAATCTTTCTTGCAATACTCGCATAAATTTTCACTTAGTTTTGGCACGTTTTCAATTAAACTTTGACAATGGTCATTTTTGCAATCAAGCACTCTAATAGGGTTTAAATCTTTTCTTCTTAAACAATCCTCACAAAAACCTTCTTTGGAATTTAAAAAAGCTATAAGTTTTTCTTTATATTTCCTCATACATTCTTTACAACCTAAAGAATTAATTTTCAAGCTTGTATGAATTTCTAAGCGTCTAAAAATTTCATTTAGCATTAAAATAATGCTCGCATCCTCATACACACTTGCTATACCAAAGCTTTCTACCCCAAATTGATGAAATTCGCGTAGTCTTCCTTTTTGCGGTCTTTCATAGCGAAACATAGAACCATGATAAAACCATCTTTTAACACTTTGAATCTTGTCCATTTTAGCTTCTATATATGATCTTACTACTCCAGCTGTTCCTTCAGGCCTTAAACACACATCATTACCTGCTTTATCAACAAATTCATACATTTCTTTGCCAACTATATCAGAACTTTCTCCAACGCTTCTTTTAAAAAGCTTAGTAAGTTCTAAATGTGGACAATTAATGAAGGTAAACCCATAGTTTTTAGCTACTTCTTCACAAGTTTTTACCACTTTTTCATAAAGAGCAGCTTGATCATCTTGTAAATCTTTCATTCCTTTTAAAGCATTAATCATCTATAAATCCCTTAATCTTTTCATGTAAATTTTCAATACTCAAAGATGCATCTAATTTTAAAATTTTTATATCTATTTTAGTCTTTAAAAACTCTAAAGTTTCTTCTAAAGCATTTTGTATATTTAAAAAATACTCAATTCCTCTTTTTTCAATACTATCTAGATCTTTTTTAGAAAGTCTTTGTGCAATAAGCTCTTTAGAGCCATATAAAAATACAACCTTTTGTGGAAAAATCCCACCTGTAGCAAAAGAATTTAACTCAAATAAAATATTTTGATCAAAATCACATCTTGCATAAGCCATGTTAGAGATAAAACTACGATCTGAAATGATAAGTTTGTTTTTATTTTGCGTTAAATACATATCGATCAAATTTGCTCTATCTGCTAAAAAAAGCAAAAGCTCAGCTTTTTTGGAAAATTGTATTTTGCTTTCTAGTAAAATTTTTCTCAAATGTGCCCCAAGCTCACTTCCACCTGGTTCTTTAGTAAAAAATGCATCAGAAAAATGTTTTTTTAAAAGTTCTATTTGCGTGCTTTTACCCACACAATCAACTCCTTCAAAAGCTATATACAATTTCTCTCCTTTAACAAAGGTATGATTTCTTTTGGCACAAGTTTACCCACATCGCCATTATATACACAAATAGATCTTACTATAGAACTTGAAATAAAAGAATTTTTTAAATTTGGCATAAGATATATGGTTTCAAAATCCTCCCAAAGCATATGGTTTGCATAACCAAGTTGCAATTCATACTCAAAATCACTTACTGCTCTTAAACCTCTTATAATGATATTTATTTGCAAATTTTTAGCAAGATCTACTAGTAAGTTATCAAAAGTCACAATTTTAACATTTTTTAAGTCTTTTGTAGCAATTTTTACCATTTTTTCTCTATGTTCTAAGTTAAACATAGGCTTTTTGTTCTCACTCTTAGCTATGGCAACCACCACTTCTTCAAACATCTTACTTGCTCTAATAATCACATCTAAATGCCCATTAGTGATAGGATCAAATGTCCCTGGGTATATACAACTAGCCATTTTGCCATCTTTGGTATAAATTATGCTCAATATTTGCTAGATCAAGCCATTTTCCTATGATAAATTCATATAATTTTTTTAAATTATCAACCTTAGCATAACTTGCCATTACAGGAGGAGCAATGATAACACCATAACTAGAAAGTTTAGTCATTTGCTCTAAATTTAAAGTAGAGTAGGGCATTTCTCTTACTCCAAGTATAAGCTTTTTACGCTCTTTCAAAGCCACTCCTGCAGCTCTTGTAAGTAAATTATCACTAATTCCACAAGAAATTTTAGCTAAAGTATTAATAGAACAAGGTGTGATAAAAGTTGTTTCTATACCAAAAGAACCACTTGCTACATTTTGACTAATATCTTCATTATCTAAAAATTTTACATGACAAAGATCAAATTTTTCTTTTATAAAACCCATAAAATCTATATTTTCTAAAAGTGAATTTTCTTTTGTAAAGCTAATTCTAGCATTTTTAGTTACAATAGCAAAAATATCTGCTTTTTCTTTTAAATTTTCCAACAACATAAAACCCAATTCACAAGAACTAGCTCCACTAATTCCTACTAAAATTTTTCTCATTTAAGCTCCACGTAATTTTTACTAATAACTTTTCCATGCACAACTTTTCCATCTTTATTTTTAAGTCTAATTCTTTGATTTAAATTTCCACTTTGCAAGGCTTTTAATTCTATAATCATACTCAAATCACCATCTTTAATAACCCCATAAACAGAATCATTTCTTTGTATAAGAGTTTTTGTTTTAAACATATTATATTTTAAAATCATATTTTCTCTAATATTACTTTTTGCAACTAAATTTACAATTTCATCTTTTTTTAACACACCTTGTGGAGCTTTATCAAATGGAATTTTTAAAATTTTAAAACTAGCAGGACTTAAATTTTCATTACGCGAAATAGGACGTGTGCTTTGTAAAACTTCTAATTTTGCTTTTAAAAAATATTTAAAAAATATATTTTTTTTATGTTGTTCTGGAGTTTTAAATTCAGCTTTGATAAAACCATCAGCTTTGTCAAAGTTATGATTACCTAATTTTAAAAAAATATATTGATTAAAATCTACTGGTAGACTTGATTGAGTGTTAAGATCTAAAGAAATAATTTCTAACTGCGGATAATTTGTCTTAAATTCTCTAATCAAAGCTAGTTTTACTTCATCAAAATTTGAAGCAAACATAAAAGAATTTAAAAGTAAAACTAAAATAATTTTTATAAAAAACAACTCAAACCTCTATTTTAAAATTAGCTTTATTATAATATAGTGAAAATAAAATAAGAATTATACAAAAACATACAGAAAATATTTTTTGAAATTATTTATAATAAAACATCTCCACCAAAAACATATTAATAATTTTGATTTTAAATATCATAATTTATATAAAATTAAGAATATTTTTAATAGTATTTCAATTTTGATAATTAATATTATTTGGTTTTACATTATGATTAAATATTTTTTTAGACTTAATCTTTTAATACCTATGCTAATATTTCTTTCTTTAGTTAGTCTTTTTATAGGTGTTAAAGACATTTCTATGTTTAATATCATGTCTCTAACTCAAGAAGAAATGGAAATTTTGACAATTGTTAGACTGCCAAGATTAATTTCTATTATCATTACAGGTATGAGTTTGAGTATATGTGGTTTGATTATGCAGCAACTTACTCAAAATAAATTTGTATCTCCTACAACTGCTGGAACAATGGATTGTGCTAAATTTGGAATTTTAATTTGTATGTTGTTTTTTAGTGGATTTAATTTTATTTATCAAATTTTTATAGCTTTTATTTTTACTCTTATTGGTAGTGTTATTTTTATCCAAATACTTCAAAAAATAAAGCTAAAAGAAATTGTTTTTGTTCCTTTAGTTGGGTTAATGTTTGGGGGTGTCATTAACTCTATTACAACTTTTTTTGCTTATGAAAACAATATGATACAAAATATTCAAGGCTGGTTGCAAGGTAATTTTTCATCTATTATGATAGGAAATTATGAAATATTATTTATAAGTATTCCTATTTTTATCATTGCTTATTTTTTTGCTAATAAAATCACTATTGTTGGTATGGGTAAGGATGTTTCTTTAAATTTAGGTGTTTCATATAATACTATTTTATATATAGGGTTAATCATAGTTTCTATTGTAGTTTCTATTGTAGTTTTAACAATAGGAGTGATACCTTTTTTAGGTCTTGTTATACCAAATATAGTTTCAATATATAAAGGTGATAATTTAAAAGCCGTCCTTTTTTATACTGCAATACTTGGGGCTGCGTTTTTACTGGTATGTGATATTTTATCAAGAACTATTATCCATCCATTTGAAATCCCTATAAATTTAACTGTTGGTATTATTGGAGGTGTTTTATTTGTTTGGATTTTACTAAGAAAGAAAACAAATGCGTAAAATATTTTATTTATTGATTTTCATGGTATGTATTTTATCTCTTGCATACATAATGATTGATTTTGATTTTTCTATGTATATTTTTAAAAAAAGGGTTTTAGAGTTATTTTCTATCATATTAGTATCAATTTGCATTTCAGTTTCAACAATTATTTTTCAAACAATTACAAATAATAAAATTTTAACTCCTAGTATTATAGGATTAGACTCTTTGTATATATTAATACAAACTTTATTAGTATTCTTTCTAAGTTCTGGTAATATTAGCGTTATTAATCAAGAAATTAATTTTTTCATCAGTCTTTCTTGTATGATAATTTTTACATTAATATTTTATAAAATTTTATTTAAAAGCAACGCAAATATTTATTTTATATTGCTATTAGGACTTATTTTTGGAACTTTATTTTCTTCTTTATCTTTATTTTTTGAAGTTTTGATTGATCCAAATGAGTTTATGGTAGTACAAGGTCGTATGTTTGCTAGTTTTAATAATATTCAAGTTGAGCTTATTTTATTATCTTGTGCAATGTTGTGTTTTATCTTATTTTTACTATTAAAAGATTTTAAATATTTAGATGTCTTATCACTAGGGAGAGATAATGCTATCAATTTGGGAATTTCCTATGATTATTTTGTTAAAAAAAATCTTATTTTTGTAGCTATTTTAATATCTATTAGCACAGCTTTGGTTGGTCCTATTACTTTTTTAGGTCTTTTAGTTGTAAATATCACTTATGAAATAGCTAAAACATACAAACACGCAATTTTAATCCCTCTTACAATACTTATTAGCGTTTTTGTCTTGATAAGTGGAGTTTTTATTACCTCTAAAATATTTCATTTTAATACAACCATTAGTGTGGTTATAAATTTTCTAGGTGGAATTTATTTTATATATTTGATACTAAAAGGACATAGAATATGATAGAACTAAAAAATATTGAAAAAAAATATAATAACAAGACTATTATAAAAAATATTAACGTTAGTTTCGAAAAAGGAAAATTAACCTCTATAATAGGTTCCAATGGGGCTGGAAAAAGTACTATATTAGCTTTAGCAAGTAGATTAATGAAAGCAGATAGCGGAGAGGTTATTGTCAAAGGAAAAAATATTCATTCTTATAAAGAAAATAACTTAGCTCAAATACTTTCTATATTAAAGCAACAAAATAATTTAAATATCAAACTAACAGTAGAGGAATTAGTATCCTTTGGCAGATTTCCTTATTCTCAAGGAAAGTTAAATATCAAAGACAAAGAAAAAATCAACGAAGCTATAGAATATATGAATTTACAAGATATTAAAGACAGATTTTTAGATACTTTAAGCGGAGGACAAAAACAAAGGGCTTTTATCGCAATGATTATTGCACAAGATACAGAATATATATTTTTAGACGAACCATTAAATAATCTTGATATGAAGCATTCGGTTTCAATTATGAAAATTATTAAAAATTTAGCAAAAGAGTATAACAAAGGCATAATAGTTGTTTTACATGATATTAATTTTGCTTCTATTTATTCAGATTATATTATTGCTATGAAAAATGGAGAAGTGATTAAAAATGGTAATGTTGATGAAATTATCAATACGCAAGTCTTAAAAAATATTTTCAATATGGATATTCCTATACATTCTATAAATAATAAAAAAATTTGTATGTATTTTGGAGAATAATATCTAGTCAAAAAAGGGCTAGCTATTTAATTAGATTAATCGTATTTTATAAAATTCAAATAAAAGGATAAAAATGAAAAAAACTATTTTTTGCATATTAGCTATGTTTTTAATGTTTGGTTGTTCTAAACAAGAATATATAGAAGACTCCAATGTGACATTATTAGAAATAAAACACGAGCTAGGCAACACTAAGGTGATAAAAAATCCCAATAGAGTTATTGTGTTTGACTATGGTATTTTAGATTCTTTAAAAGAATTAAATTTAAGTGACAAAGTCATAGGTGTGCCATTAAAAAATTTACCCAAATATTTAGATAGTTTTAAAAATGTTGAAAATGTTGGTGGTGTTCAAGAGCCAAATTTTGAGACTATATATAAATTAAAACCTGATCTTATCATTGTTTCGGGAAGACAAGCCAAAAATTTTAAAAGTTTCGAAGAAATAGCTCCCACTCTTTATTTACCAGTAGATACAAAGGATTATTTAAACTCTTTTGAGAATAATTTAAATATTTTAGGAGACATATTTGATAAAAAAGAACTGGTAAAAGAAAAATTTAATGTTTTATCGCAAGATATTAATCATTTTAAATCACAAATTAATCCAACTAAAAAAGGTTTGATTATACTTACTAATGCTAATAAAATGTCAGCATTTGGATCAAAATCTCGCTTTGGAATTATACACGATGTATTAGATGTTAAGGTAGCAGATGAAAATATATCTGTTAGTACTCACGGAAAAAACATATCATCTGAATATATTCTTAAAATTAATCCAGATTATATTTTTGTCGTAGATAGAGATGCAATAGTAGGTGGTGAGGGAAATGCTAGAAAAACCATTGAAAATCCTATAGTCAAAAAAACAAATGCATATAAAAACAATCATATATTTTATATAAATCCTGAATATTGGTACCTCTCAGGCGGTGGATTAATATCTATAAAAATTATGTTAGAAGAAATAATTAAAGATATAAATAAGGATAAAAAATGACATTTAAAAATATTAGATTATATATGCTATGTGCATTATTTTCACAAAGTTCTTTGGTAGCATCAGAGCAAGTATTGCTTGATGAATCGGTTATATCTGCAAGCGGTTATGAACAAGATTTAGTCGATGCACCAGCTTCTATTTCTGTAATTACAAAAGAAAAATTACAAACACAACCCATCAAAGACATAGGTGAAGCCATAGCAGATATTCCAGGTGTTGATATTACTATGAACAAAACAGGAACATATGACTTTAGTATCAGAGGATTTAGCAGTGCATATACTCTTGTCTTAATAGATGGAAAAAGACAAAGCGTTGCTAATGGTTTTTATGAAAATGGTTTTAGTGGAAGTGAGTCAGGATACCTCCCTCCATCTTCAATGATAGAAAGAATAGAAGTAATAAGAGGTCCAGCATCAACTTTATATGGTAGTGATGCAGTAGGTGGCGTAATAAATATCATCACTAAGAAAAATCCTGATAAGGCTGAAGCAAGTATAGAATTTAATACTTTATTACAACAACATTCCAAAAAATATGGAAACGCTGGAGGATTTAATGCTTACATAGCCTCTCCTATTATAAAAGACAAATTATCTTTTTCAGCTAGATTTAAATATTATGATAAACAAGAAAGTGATTTAAAATGGCCAACTCCAGTATATGATAATACTGGAAATCAAAAACCAAGTAATTATCAAATAGCTTCACATAGTCCAGGGTATTTCACAAGCCTAGGTTTTGGTGGTAGATTAAATTATACTATTGATGATTATAATAATATTTATTTTGATATAGAACGCTATATTAATGAAATATCTGTTAATTCTACAAGTAGTAAAGCAGTAAAAAGCGAAAGACAATTATTCAAAGATAATATTATCTTAAATCATGATGGGAGTTATGATTTTGGAACAACTAATACTTATTTACAATATGGTAGCACAAAAGATCCGGACTTGCATAGTCAAATATGGGTAGGAGAGAGTAAAGTTATTTTACCATGGGATTTAAAAAATTATGGTAATTTAGTTACAAGTATTGGCACTAGAATAGATTATGAAATGTTAAAAAATGATAGTTCTAGTGCAGGTAGTCAAATAAAAGGTAAAAATTTAGATCAAACTACTTTAGCTTTATACGGAGAGGGAGAATATTTCATCACAGATGATTTAATATTTACAACAGGATTGCGCTATATTTATAGCGATTTATTCAACTCTAAATTAACTCCAAGATTGTACTTAATCTATCATATCAACGACAAGATAGCACTAAAAAGTGGAATAGCAATGGGATATAAAACTCCAGCAGCTAAACAACTTACCAATGGATATTACAATTATGATTCTTCAGACGCATCTTTTGGTAATCCAGATTTAAAACCAGAAGAAAGCACCAATTATGAATTAGGTATTAATTTTAGAGTATTTGATTTTGCAAATTCTTCCATTACAGCATTTGTAACCAATTTTACTAATCAAATAAGCTCAGAAGAACTTTCAGGCATACAAAATGGGATTGATTGTGACAATGGGATAACTTGCTCAAAAATAATCAATCTTGGAAAAACACAAACAAAAGGTTTAGAGATAGCTTTTAATACAGATTCTTACAATGGTTTTAGTTTAAACTCTAGTTATACTTTTATGGATAATCGCTATAAAGATGGAAAGAAAAATGTTCTTGGGGGAGATAAAATAGAAAATTTACCTCGTCATATTGCTATGATTCGTTTAAATTATGAGCAGGGTAAATTTAATTCTTACATAAAAGCTCGTGCAAGACTTGATACTATAGCAAAGTCCAAAGGAGGTAAAGTTTCTGCAATGCCTTGGGATAAATATAAAGATTTTTACATAGTAGATTTAGGAACAACATATAAAATTGATAAGCAACAAAGTATTAGCTTTAGTATTCAAAATCTTTTAGACACTGACTTTTTTGATCCAGGTGTAACAGGAAGAACAACAAATGACCTACCAACAGGTTATGCTAATCGCTATCAAGACTATACAGAAGGTAGGAGTTTTTGGTTAAGTTATAAATACTCATTTTAAAATTTTTTCAAGTATTTACTTGAAAAAATTTTAAAATCTAGGGAATAAAATTTGCTTGTAAAAATGCAAGATTGAAGATTGAGGGCAAAATCTAAATCTAAGGAATTGCATAATGAGTATATTTAGCATAAATGATAATTTCTCTTATGGTTCTATCATTTCACAAACAAAAGCAAATAAAGAAAATAAAACAAGTTCAAAAACAAATTTTGCAAATACTTTTGTTAAACAAAATGCTAGTAAATTAATTGAAACTCAAAGTAATAATACTCAAACATTAGCACTCAATGAAGCAACATTAAATCAAAATAGCATTAAAAGCGATTCTCATAATTATCATATATCAAGCGATTTTAAAATTCTATTTATGCTTTAAAATATAGACAAGCTAATTGCTTCTATGGCTTATGGTTATAGTGTAGATGCTAAAGGATATATGGGAAGTGATTTTAATAAAGCTGCAGGATTACCTGAAGATTTTAAGATACATAAATCTACTTTAGATGAGTTATATAGATTTAATACAAGTTTTAAAGAAAACACTGCAAACTATTTAGGCATTTCAAATTACTATACAAATATAGATATGGCTGATACTATAAGACAATATTATTCTAAATTTGATCAAATCATAAATCATAGTTTTGAAAATTCTAATAAGACTAGTTTTAGCATAGAAGATTTAAATTCTTTACCAAAAGGTTATAGCGTTTATAATACAGATTTTAAGTTTATGTTTCAAAATTTAGATAGTCAAACTATAACAAATTTTTATGATGCACAAGAGCAATACAATGCTATAGATAACATAGGAATGCAAAATTCTATCAATACAGGATTGAAAAAATTAGATTTTTCACCTGAAAGTATGGAAACTCAAAATTTAGATAGCGATATAGCAAAAGATACTTTTAATCCTGATATGTCTGTTTATCCAAAAAATGAAGATGGGAGCTATACTAAAGAAGCTTTATTTATGAGTTTTTTAAAATCTAGTGGTGGAGAGGTTTTAGAAGGTGGTAATACAACATTAAACCCATTAGCTAAAGCACATATTGAAGCTATGGCAAAAGAAAGTTTTGATGGTTCTTTAGCCTCTTTAAATGATATTATGACAGGTAAAGTCGATTTTGCACAAATTTTAAAAGCATATGCTCAAGATGGTTGGCTTGATTCTAAAATTTATGCCAAAGAAAATAATATTGCTTGGCAAAATTCAAGCATAGGTTATGGTGGAGCTTGGTTTGATAATCAATTTAATCAAACTAAAGCTAGTGGCTACTCTCCTAGCAATGAAAGTATAAATTCTTATATAAATTCTGTAATGGATAAATTAAATAATATTTTAAATCAAACTAGGGTGTAAAAAGTGGAGCGGGAAACGAGATTCGAACTCGCGACCCCAACCTTGGCAAGGTTGTGCTCTACCCCTGAGCTATTCCCGCATTTTTAAAGTAGAGTGTGATTTTATCAAAACTTTATTTTATTGTCAAGTTTTTAAAATTAAGGAATGTTTTTTGCTTGTGTTCATTAAATTTCAAAGGAGTTCTCATGCAAGTAAATGACAAAAATAGTCCGCTAGCTCTAAACAATATGACAAAAATCAAAGAAAAAAACACATCTTCAGATGAATTTCAAGCTACACTTAATGCACTTAAAGACAAAGAAGAAAAAGAGTATAAAAAAGATATCAACAATGCTTTTAGCAATACAGATTTAAGTATAGGTTCAATTTCTAAAGATTATAGTGTATATGCTTGGGATAAATTACGCCAAAGCAAATACCAAAAAAATGAAGAAAACATCTTAAATAATCTTTTTAAAACTTTAGATAAAGCAAGAAGTTAATCACTTTAAAGTAGAGCAGGGTAATATATACCCTTTTAAATTTTTAAAACTTTCACTTCTTGATCTTTTGCTAGTCTTATATCATCAATTTGAGTAATTAAAATATGCGTGTTTTCACATAAAGGCTTTAGCATACCCGAACCAAATTTAACTTCACTTGGTTCAAAACACCCATCAACTAATTTTCCAAAAGCAAAATCATTTCTTTGACCTTTGAAATTTAAGTCTTTAGTTAATCTTGCTTTATCAAATTCTAAAAGACTTCTACCATAAAGTAAATTTAGTATGTTTGTTGCAAAAATGTGTGTTGAAACCAAAGAAGCTAAAGGATTTCCTGGTAGAGCTAGAAAAAGCATATCGTTTTTGCTAAAAAGTTTTACATGCTTACAAAGTTTAGCATTGACTTTTTCAAAAATAGGGCTAAAATCACATTCAATCAAAGCTTGTTTGATAAAATCAGCTTCTCCCACGCTAGCTCCACCACTACTTATAAGCATATCAAATTGTTTGTTTTCTAAAAGCTTTTTATATGCACTTAAATCATCTTTTATAAGCCCTAAATACTCAACATCAGCATAATCTTTCAAAATAGCATAAATTCCAAATGCATTTGCATTATATATGCTATATTCATCAGCATTTTCCCAAGGCTCTACAAGCTCATCTCCGCTTGAAAAAATTCCAACATGCATTTTTTTAACGACATTTAACTCATAAATCCCTTGAGCAGCAAGCATAGCTATCATACTTGAAGTGATTTTTTGCCCCTTTTTAAACAAAAGCTCCCCAAGCTTTGCTTCCTCGCCTTTAAAACGGATGGCATTGTTTTTTTTAGCATTTTTAGCATTGAGTTTTTCATCTTCAAGTAAAGCTTCTTCAAACATTAAAATAGTATTTGCATTTTGAGGAATTTTAGCTCCTGTCATAATCTTATAACATTCGTTTCCAGCTAAAATATAATCATTTTTATCACCTGCTAAAATACTTCCTTTTATTTCTAGCAACTCATTCTTATGTGCATAATTTAACACATAGCCATCTAGGGCAGAATTATCAAAAGCAGGTAGATTTTTTTTCACAAAAACATCTTCATATAAAATACACCCCAAAGCTTGCGTTAAATTTACTTTTTGAAATTCATTTTTTGCTTTGATTTGTTCTTTTAAAAACTCTAAAGTTGCAAAAATATCTCTCATTCTTCAAGCCTTCTAATACTTGCACCTAGCTTTTTAAATTTTTCTTCTAAATTTTCATAACCTCTATCAAGATGATAAATTCTATGAATTTTACTTGTACCCTTAGCCGCTAAAGCCGCTAAAATCAAAGCAGAAGATGCACGCAAGTCAGTAGCCATAACATCAGCCCCTAAAAGCTCTTTAGTGCCATTTATAGTAGCAATATGCCCATTTAATCTTATATCAGCTCCCATTCTTAAAAGCTCACTTACATGCATAAAGCGATTTTCAAATAATCTTTCATCAATGATACTTGTACCATTTGCTTTTAAAGCTAAAGCCATAAATTGTGCTTGCATATCCGTTGGAAAACCTGGGTATTCACTAGTTAAAATTTCAACTGGTTTAATTTCTTTAGCAGGATTAATACTAATACTATCTTTATTAATATCAAAACTAAAACCCATTTGCTCTAGTTTTGCTAAAACCGCACTAAGATGGCTTGCATTAACTTTTTTTAGAGTGATTTTTGAGTTAGTAATAGCTCCTGCACACAAGTAAGTTCCTGCTTCTATGCGATCAGGTATAATTTCAAAAGGTTTAAATTCTAAAAGCTCTCCATCTGTACCATAAATTTCAAGCTCAGAAGATCCTATGCCTTGTATATCAAGTCCAGCCCTAGCTAAAACCTCGCAAAGTTGAACCACTTCAGGTTCTTTGGCAACATTTAAAAGTCTAGTTTTACCATGAGCTAGAGCCGCTGCCATGATGATATTTTCACTACCTGTAACGGTAATTTTATCAAACATCACATCAACACCTTTAAGCTTTCCACTAGCTACCACATAACCTTGTTTAATTTCAATATTAGCTCCCATTTTTTCCAAAGCCAAAAGGTGTAAATCAATAGGACGTTGCCCTATAGCACATCCTCCAGGCAAAGAAACTTCACAATTTCCAAACCTAGTTAACAAAGGCCCTAAAGTAAGTATGGAAGCACGCATTTTACGCACTATGTCATATTTTGCTATAGTTTTGCTTAGGTTATTAGTATTTATCTTTGCAAAATTATCTTTAAAAGTATAATCTGCTCCTAAATTTTCAAGCAAAGAAAGTAGGGTGCAAATATCTGCAACATTTGGTAAATTTGAAATTTGTACTTCATTTTTAGCTAAAATACTTGAAGCTATCAAAGGAAGTGCAGCATTTTTAGCACCGCTTATTATCACTTCTCCGTTTAATTTTTCAACACCATCAATCTCTAAATAAGTCATTATTTTCCCTTAAAATACATACATTAATGATATAATATTATTTTACTACAAACATTATAAAAATTAAATATTATATGATTAAAGGATATTTTTGGGAGTTTTTTTGGTTATACTTGGTGGGATATTTTGGGCCATTAGTGGAGTTTTGGCTGAATATTTATTTAAAAATCACTACTCTGCTGAGTATGTAAGCTTTTATCGCTTGTTTTTTACAGGCATTATTTTAATAATTTTAGGTGCAAAAAATTTCAAATTAAAATTACTAAAACAAAAACAAGAAATCAGCTCTCTTTTAATTTTTTCTATTTTTGGTTTATTAATAACACAATATGGTTATTTTAAGGCTATTTACTATACCGACGCAGGAACTGCTACGATGATACAATACAACGCACCGCTAATTATAATGCTTTTTATGTGTTTTAAAAATAAGATTTTTCCTAAAAAGATAGAATTGATTGCTTTGTTTTTGATACTCTTTGCTTTGTTTTTACTCATAACAAATGGAGATATTACAACATTAAAACTTGATATAAGAGGTGTTATTTGGGCATTTTTTGGAGCTATTGGGGTAGCATTTTATTCTTTAAGTGCTAGGGTTATCATATCAAAATATGGCTTGTTTTTAATCATGGGATTAGCTAGTCTATTCGCTTCTTTTTTGCTTTTTACATTACTACAAGGAAATATCCCAAAACATGATTTTTCTTTAAACTCCTTTTTGGCTATGAGTGGGATTATATTTATAGGTACAATAGGAGCTTTTTGCTTATATTTAAAAGGAGTTGAATTAATAGGAGCTTTTAAGGCTAGTATGATAGCTTGCATAGAACCTGTGGCTGCTGCTTTTATGAGTTTTTTATTTTTAGATACTATTTATAGTGCAATAGATCTTTTTGCTTTTAGTCTAATTATTCTTAGTGTTTTTTTAAATGCTAAAAAATAATGTATTACAAAAACCGACCCTAATCATTTTTTTATGATTAGAGGGTTGTGAGAGAATTCTGTGCTAAAACTACCATAAATATCTATAACTTAAAACACCACTATGAGAAGTTAATCTATCTGAATATAAACCATTATAAGATAAAGATATATTAGATTTTGGAGTAATAATATAAGAAAATTCTAATTGTGCAAAATAATACATTCTATCAAGATAGTATTTATCTTTATAATTAGTTCCATTTATTTCAAAATCAGCATAGTAATAATCTTTTATATTTACTTTAGCTCCTAAAGAAGCATTAGTATAAAATTTATCATTAATCATATAAATACCCTTTAATTCTTGACTAAGAGCGTATAAATCAATATGACTTAAATGATAGTTTTCATTGCCTAAAGTAAAACCACCATGTTCAAGTCTATCATAGTCTATGTTTGTTCTAGCTTGTATGGTGAAATTATCATTAAAATAATAATCATACCCTAAACCCGCAGAAACACCTAAAGAAAAACTTCCATATTTATCCTCTTCTTTAGATTCTAAAATTCTATCTATTTTAGAATCTACATAAGAAGATCTAGCTTGGGTTTTTATATATAAATCACTCTTATTAAATTTTTTTATCTTTTTATAATAGTTTAATCCAACAAACGAGACTTGATCTTTTATGCTTAAACGATTAAAATTATTATCTAAATCTTGAGTTTCTAAACCCACATAAGCACCTATGATAGAATCATCATATAAGTTTTTACTAAAACCAAATAAAACTCCATATCCATTGCCGTCTAATTTACCATTATTATGAGCTAAATCATAATTATCATTTACAAAATAAGCCTTAGCGTAAAAATAATTATCTTCTTTCATTTTAGTTATCTCATCAGAAATAACATCATTAATAAAATGTATTCTTCTTATATTACTCACATTAGAAGCTTGATTGGCAACATAAGATTTAGAATTTTGTTTTTGAACATTGATAGAAAAAGTATCATTATAATCTTGCTTAGAACTTGAGTTTTTATAAGCTATTTCGTAGATATTATTACTCATAGACGCTAGATAATCTACGCTTCCTAAACCATATCCATTATTTACTTTATCTCCTGCTGAAGTTAAAGTACCACTACCATCATTAACTAAGATTAGATCATTAGTACTATAGTAAGTATTTAATTTAAAACCTTTTCCTATCATATCATCTACATTAAGTCTTATACTACCTTTTTTAAAGTTTATGTTTTTTAAAGAATCTATGCCATTGTTGTGTGCATTATCATAAGAAATTATGATGTGGGATTGTTTACTTAAACTATCAAAATTATCAAAATCTTTATCTTTTATACCAAAATCATTAGATGAGAAAGCATTAGCATCTTGAGCTATAAAAAGATTATAATCTGCGATATTTAATTTATTATTATAATCTTTATCTAAATTAATATGAGCTCCACTTTTTCCTTTAAATTTGATTGAACCAGTATTAGAAAAAGCAGTATCAATAGGTATATCACCGCTAAATAAACCTATACCAATTTTACCTGATATAGTGCCTGTGTTAGTGATAGTATCTACTGTACCTAAAATCACTGCACTAGCATTATCTGAAGATATAATGCCAGTGTTAGCAAATGTTTTAACTCTAGAAATATAAATAGCACCACCTTTTGTGCTATTTTTTACTATGATTTTACCACTATTGTGGAAATTATTTATACCATATTCATTATAATCCTTATCTTCTAAATGAGAAAATTCAATAGCATAATCATTATCTTCTTTAGTTGAATCTACTTCAATTAAGCCTTCATTATTAAAAGTGTCAATTTTAACTTTACCCCAGTTTTCCAAAATTGTTTGATTTGATTTAATAATCCCTGTTTTTGTATTATGAAATATATCTAATTCACCTTCTAACATTGTGATTAAAGATCTAAGATTTCCACTTGTACCGTAATATTTTATAATTCCACTATTTTTAAATTCACTCAGCTTAGCACCTTGCAAACCACCAACATATAAATTTGAATTAGTATTTATAGTTCCATTATTGATAATATGTTTTACATTACCAATATTATTAAACAATATATAATCACCAATGCTATTAATCGTTCCATTATTTGTTATAGTTTCTATATACCCTTGATTATGGATAATACCTTGACTAGTTGTGAAAACTATATCTTTTTTGACGATAATAGAATTAATTGTTTTATCGTTATTAATAAAATAATAATGCCCTTTAGTATTATTATTAAAATCTGAATTTATGCTTATTTTATCTATAGTACCTTGATTTTTTATAAAAGTAGAGTTAGAGGAAATATTAACAACAGAATTATCGTCTGATTGTATTACTAAAGAGCCATTTTCCCCCCCCCCATTATTAAAAATTAAACTATCATTATTTACATTTTCAAAAACAGTACAATTTATTTGTCCACTGCAATAACTTAAAGTATCTCCATTATTTTGCCATCCAGTATTTGCGTATAACACATTAGCCAAAATCAATGAAGATAGCAACCTACAATTCATTTAAACTCCTTAATTTTTAAACTTTGATAATACAATAAAAAGTAAAAAATACCCCTTAAATTATAGATACAAAAACTTATTTAACGGCTTGCATTGCTTGAGATAACATTTGAGTTATCCTTGCGTAAATACTTTGCATCTGTGAATTTAAACTTTGAATTTGAGAATTAATCATTTGAGCTTTTTGAGGATCTTGGCTTGATTGTAATTTAGCATTTAATTCTACTATTTTAGCTTGTATTTTAGAAAGTTCTTTATAAAGTTTACTTAACTCATCTTCTGATTTTTCTCCATTTTGACTTTCTTTAACGCTTTTTTCAAGCTCTTTTACACCTTGAGTGAGTTTAAATTCTATAAAATTCTTACTCTCTTTACTTTCTTTTTCTTCTTTTTGAATATTTAAAACATAAGGATTGATTTTACTAGCATAGTCATTTATTTGCATGATATATCCTTTCTTTAAGGATATATCGGATTTTTTTATAAAAAATTAAGTTCTATCATGAAGTTTTTTGGCTACTTCTGCAGCTAATTTTAGCTTTTCATTATCAAAATGAGTATAAATTCTTGAAGTATTTAAACTTGCATGTCCTAATGCTTCTTGAACCAAGACTAAATCTTTTTGCTTTTTATAAAGTAGGGTAGCAAAAGTATGTCTTAACATATGAGCTCCATTTTTTTGCTTACGGATCCCAGCTTTAAATAAAATTTGCTCTACTATACGAGAAATATAAGCTTGGGTTAGGGCTTTGCCGTTGCGATTAACAAATAAAAGTCCATCGCAAGAAAGATAATTTACTTTTACATCTTTTAAAAGATGTTCTATAAGCTCTTTTTTAATCATTACAACGCGGTATTTATTGCCTTTAGCTCTAATGCGTATAATATAAAGATCATTTTCTTCGCTAATATCTTTTAATTTTATATTAATAGCTTCACTAACTCGAATTCCTGTAAAAATGATGATTTTAATAATTAAGCGATTGCGTATAGTGTTGCTTTTAAAGTCTGTACTATCAATAGCATCTAAAAATTTACTCACTTCATCTTCACTCATATACTCAGGTAGCTTAACTCCCTTAGAACCACTTATACCTGCCCAGTTTTTAAGATTAATATCAAAAATATGTGCCTTTTGATCTTCCTCATTTTGCTTATCTAAAAATGCAAAAAAATTAATTGTGGCTATGCGGTAATTTTTCTTACTCGCATCAGATAAAGAAGCACTAATGCTTGCTAAAATTTCTACCAAAAGCTCTTCATCGATTTGCTTTAATGAATAAAGTTTATAAAACAACAAATACTCATAAAGTTTTTTCAAAGGATTAAAATACGTATTTACACCACCAAGCCCTGCATTTCTAGCTTTTTTTACATAAGCATCAAGCTCTTGTATATTTTTAACACCTTTGCTTAAGGCTAAATTTACCATAGCTAAAGCCCGTGGATCTTTTAATTCTTTATTTGATAAAGAATTAAGCTTAAATTTCACATATCTACAAAGCCAAAATAAAAATGATTTTTCAAAATTTTCTTCACAATCTAGCGGATATTTCATCACACATTCTCCAAAGCTTTTAAAGTAGCCATTTTCGCATGAATATAAGCACTATCAAATAGCTTTTTAGAGCTCTCATTTATAATCAAACCAAGTTCAGTACAGCCCAAAATCACCCCTTGAGCTTGTGGAAATTGAGTAATTAAACCATTTAAATATCTTTTTGATTCTTCTTTTATAATACCTTTACAAAGCTCATTAAAAATAATATCATTAAGCTTTAAAATATCATCATTTCTAGGGATAAAAACTTCAATATTTGAAGTCGTTAAAAGTTGCTTATAAAAATCTTCTAACATAGTATATTTTGTCCCTAGCAACAATACTTTATCAATGCTTTGTTCTTGAAGCTCTAAAAGCATAGCCTTGGCTATGTGCAAAATAGGAATTTGAATATTTTTTTGTACGCTTTCATAGCATTTATGCATAGTATTGGTACAAATTAATATAAAATCAACTCCGCTTTTTTGCAAAAGTAGGGCATGTTGAGTTAAAATTTCACTCGCTTTTTGCCAATTATTTTTGCGTTGACACTCTTCTATCTCTTCAAAATCAACGCTAGTTAAAACTATCTTAGCACTGTGTAATTTTCCTAATTTTTCATTGGTTAATTTATTGATTATTTCATAATAACTAAGCGTGCTTTCATAACTCATTCCACCTATTAAACCTATAGTTTTCAAACTTTTTTCCTTTTAAATTTAATATAAAAATTATAAAAAAATCTTACTTAAAAAATATCAAGCTATAATTATAAAAACAAAATAAGGTGATAATATGTTTTTCAAGAAAAAAACTATACAAAAGCAAGTAAATCAAAGCAATACCTCAAAACAAAATAATACTTTAAATAATGACTTTTCACAAGAAAAAAGACTTTATGAATTTAGAGAAAATATGAAAAAACTTAGCAAAGATGAAAATAGTGCTAAACTTTTAGCAAGACAACTTTCAAGATTAATCCAAAAATCCAAATAAACCTAAAAACTCTTTATAATCTAAACTTTTATGTTAATTTTCTTTCATTTATAATTTTAACCTTTTTAGTCTATAAAAATATTTTAATATAAACTTAATATATATGTATAATTATATGATAAATAGTAAAATCTTGAAATTATATATATTTTGTATTGAAAACTATAATTTTCAAACTTTTATATTTATCTGTACTTTCATAAGTAAAATATCTTTTAAAATCATTATAATATAGTATTTTATAACATTTTAACTTTTGAATTAAAATAACTTATCCATAAAAAAATAAGTATAATTTTTTGAAAAATATTATAAGTTATTTTATGTAGCTATGAAAGACCAAAGATGTATATTTTTTATTTCAACTAAATTTTAGTTTATATTTTTACTTAAATAAAATTGAAGTTAAAAATGTAGATTAGCTATTTTCTTGACTTTTAGGATAATCAAAAAACACAACTTCCCCGCTGTGTTCTTTTATATCTTTAAATTCTTTTATATCAAATTGCATACATAAAATAGCAGAAGTTGGAAAGCTTTCTAAATCTATATGAGTTAAATATTCACAAAGTTCTTGCAATAAAGGATTATGCATAATTAACACTACCCTACTCTCTTTTAATTCTTTTATAAAATTTAACACTTCCTTTAAATTACCATCATAAAAGCTTTTTTCTATCTTAATATCTTTTTCTTTTAAAGAAAAACTTTTGCAGAGTTTTTGTGCTGTTTTTATACAACGCCTAGCAGGACTTGAAATAATACTTTGAGCTGTAAAATCTAAATCTTTAATCCTATAAATCATAGTTTTTAGATCATCTTTTCCACTAGAACTAAGCTCTCGTTGTAAGTCTTGATCGTAATTTTCTTTTTGAGCCTTAGCATGACGGATAAAATAGATATATTTCATCTTATAACCTTAAATTTACCTAAAACATATCCACATAAAAAGCCAAAAATATGTGCATACCAAGCTACATTTACACCCATAAAAATAGGCACAAAACTCATTAACAATATAGCTACGATAAGCCCTTTGGTGGCGGTTTTATCTAAATATGCATAATATCCCATTAAAACACATATAGCACCACTTGCACCCACTACATTTACAAAACTACCATCAAAACTTAAATACACATAAAAAGCACTAAGTAAAGAACAAAGAATTCCGCCAATTAAATAAAGCAATGCAAATTTAAAACTTTTTAAATATTTTTCAAGCATAGAGCCAAATTGAAAAAGTACTATCATATTTAAAATCAAATGTGCCCAATTTCCATGCATAAACATTGAGCTTAAAATTTGCCAATAAAACCCTTGAAAGAGAAATAAATTTAAACCTAAAATAACATCTAAATTTGAAGAACCAAAATAAAGATAATTCACAAAAACAAATATAACAATATTTAAAGCGATTAAAAAAGAAGCTATCATTGCCCTACTTTGCATTTTTAATAATTATAACAAAAAGCTATTTAAATTCTAGCTTACACACAAAATTCACACTAATAAGATACAATATCGTCAAAAAACAAAATAAGGTTAAAAATGAAAAAACTAACTTTAGCTTTTTTAATCACTCTAAACACTCTTAATGCTGGCATAGTTATAGCTCCTGATTCTTTACCAGCAAATATCAAACAATTTATCAAAAACTATTTTAATGCAGAAATAGGCTTGGTGGAGCAAGATGGCTACTCTTATGAAATTTATTTAAGTGATGGAAGTGAAATTGAGTTTTCACTTAATGGGGAATTTAAAGAGGCTGAAAATTTTAGATCACTAAATTATGCTATTTTACCACTAGCAATACAAAATACCATTAAAAATACCTATCCTAATACAGCAATCATAGAAATAGAAAGAAAAATTTCTTATTATAAAATCAAACTCAACAATCAAATGAAACTTTATATTGATAATAACGGAATTATTTTAAGGCAAAAATTTGATGATTAGACTTATTTGACTTTACTCAAATAAGCTAATTTTGAATTATTTTTCCAAAAAGGTTTTAACTCATCAAAACTTATAAAAATTTCAATTACTCCAGTAGAATAAGGAGCTATATCATAAGGCTCCCATATCAAACTTAAACCGTTTTTTCTTACTTCAAAAATTTCACTTATTTTAAATTCTTTAATATCAAACAACTCATTTTCATTATATAAGCTTAAAATTTTTTGTTTGATCATATTTTGAAAATCCTCATTTTCTAATTTTAACTCATTTTTTAACCTAAGAAGTTTCATATCATCAATACTATAAGTTTTTCTCAAAAAGTTAGTCATACCATGAGCACCACCTTTATACTCATAAATATTTTTTCCTAAAGAAATAATATACTCATCTTGATAAAACACATAAGCTTGAGAAAAAAATTCATTATTGGAGATATCTTCTTTATTCCATTTATCAAAGTTTTTTTCTATTTTTTGTTTTAAAGAATCTTTATCTAAATTTTCATTAAAATCGTCAATTATTTTTTCTAAATTTTTATTTTGACTTGATAGTTTTAATATATCTTCACTAAAATCAAATTCAATACTCTTTTTGTTTTCTAGTTGCTTTTGCTTCTTTAGCGACAACTGATAAATAGTTGCATTTGATTTATTCACTAAAAAATTAAATTCTTTTTTTATACCATCTATTTTACACAAGGCTTCGAAATTTTTTTTATGAGTATCTCTTAAAACACAAGTTCCAAAATCTACTATATCTATATAATACTCATTATTCTTAGCACTACCCCAAAAGCTGTATTGTTTTTGTTTTGTTTGGACAAACCCGTAACTAGTATTACTCTTTGTTGAGCTATATAAATAAATATCAAATTCTTTTCCAGTTAAAACATTTAATGTAAATGTATTTTCACTATAAGCATATAAACTTATACACAAACTTAAGCTAAAAGCAATTCTTTTAAACATTTATTCTCCTTGTACTCTTACAATTAAACTTTTTGGTAGTTTAAAATACTCAATCCATTCTTGTTCTTTTTGTCTCATTTGTCCTTGGTCTATCTCATGATCATAACCTTGTAAATGAAGCATAGCGTGTATAAAAAGCAATGATATTTCCTCTTCATTGCTATGTTTATACTCTATAGCTTTTTTACTTACTTCATCTAAATTAATCACAATACTACCAAGCAAATTTTCACAATTTTGAACCAAAGGAAAAGATAAAACATCAGTAGTTTTATCAATCCCTCTTTGATTAAAATTGATCTCATGCATAGTTTTTTCATCCACTAAAACAAGTTCTATATTTTTATCACTCATCTTTTTAGCAATTTTTTCAAGAAAAGAAATTTCCATTTCTTCTTCACAAAAAATCATTATTATCCTTTTGATTTTATAATTTCAAATTATATCAAAATTAAGGAAAAATATGAAAAAAGCTCTTTGTATTATAAGCGGTGGTATGGATAGTACTTTATGTGCATATTTGGCTAAAAAAGAAGGATATGAAATCATTGCTTTGCATTTTGATTACAATCAACGTACTATGCTTAAAGAAAGAGAATGTTTTAATAAAATTTGTGAAAAACTCAGCATAAAAACAAAATATATTTTAGATGTTTCTTTTATAGCTAATATTGGTGGCAACTCTTTAACAGATTTAAATTTAGAAATTCCAAAGGAAAAACTCCACGAAAAAGAAATACCAAACACCTATGTTCCTTTCAGAAATGGTATTTTTCTCTCTATTGCAGGAGCTATAGCTGAAAAAGAAAAATGTGAAAGTATTTTTATAGGAGTAGTACAAGAAGATAGCAGTGGCTATCCTGATTGTAGTGAAAAATTTATACAAAAAGCAAGTGAATTTATTAACGAAGGTACTACAAAAACTTACAATGTAAAAATTAAAACCCCATTAATTCATCTAAGTAAAGGACAAATAGTTAATCTATCTTTAAAAGAAAAAGTAGCTTTAGAACACACTTGGTCTTGTTATGAAAGAGAGGATAAGGCTTGTGGTAAATGCGATAGCTGTTTATTAAGACTTAAAGGTTTTAAAGAAGCTAATATTAATGATTTTATAGAATATATCTAAAAAATATATTCATTAATATTTTTTATTTGTTTATATAGTATAATCTTTAAATATTAAAGGAGAAAAAACATGAAAAAAATATTACTTGGCTCTTTGTTAGTTACTTCTATTTTAGCATGCAATGCTTTAAGTAAAGAATTTAGCTTAGACAAAGCTCACACAAATGTTGGTTTTAAAATTAAGCATTTACAAATTAGCAATGTAAATGGAAATTTTAAAGACTATGATGCAGTAATTGATTTTGATAGTACTAAATTTGAATTTAACAAGCTTCAAGCAAATATAAAAATTGCCTCTATAAATACTGAAAATAAAGCTAGAGATGCACACTTGCAACAAGATGATTTTTTCAAAGCAAAAACTTATCCAAACATTACTTTTACCATGAGTAAATATGAAAAAATTTCTAATGAAAAAGGTAAAATGTATGGTTCATTAAATATTGCTGGTGTAAGCAAAGATATTGTTTTAGATACCGAAATTGGCGGAGTTATCAAAACAGATAGCGGTAAAGAAAAGGCAGGATTTACTTTACAAGGTCAAATCAAAAGAAGTGATTTTAAATTTGCTCCCGATACTTCTAGTCTAACACTTAGCAATGAAGTACAAATCAATATAGAAGCAGAAATTAATGAAAAATAATATTTATAAAAAAAGCATTTTATAAAAATAAAATGCTTTTTTGTTTTACTTAGCTAGCCAACCTTCTTTTTCCCAAACTTTTTGTACTTCTTTGCTTTGTATAAATTTAATAAATTCAGCTACTTTTGGATTTTTTATTCCTTTTTGAGTTGGTACTATTTCAGCTGCTCTATAAATAATTGAGCTCTTATCTGCTTTGATAAATTTATTTTCTTTCTCGCCAACTGCTTTGATCCAGTGCGTCCAAATAATTAAAGCATCAATATTTGTATTATTCTTCCATTCATCAACCGCTGCTTTTGAATTTTTTGCATACACTTTGATATTTTTTCTTAATTTTTCTAGATTTTCAACTTTTCCTGTTTTTAAGGCCATATCTTCATATAAACCAACCTGCCCTGCTCCATCAACGACCATAACATTAACACCATCTTTTAAAAGATCTTCAAATTTTTTAATCTTTTTAGGATTATTAGCTCTAACTATCACACCAGAACCTCTAGCATTTAAAACTTGAACATCATCAATTTTAATATGTTTTGGCATAGCTTTGATAAACCCATCCATCATAGAAGTATTACCTGAATAAATAATATCAGCATCTATTTTTGCCTGTTTAATCCATTTAGGTGTTGGTCCTGCATTAACAATAACTTTTTCTCCATGTTTTTCTTCAAATTGTTTTGCAAGTTCTTTTAAAACAGGAGCAGGACCACCTGGACCATAAACTAAAATTTCAGCATTTAATGCTACTGCTGTAAATAAACTTAAAAATAAAATTTTTTTCATATATACCCTTTAAATAAAAATTGAAGGTATAAATATAGCTTTTTATTATTAATAAAAATTATTTTTGGATATTTTTAATCAAATAAACTATTTTCGATTTTTTTAGGAAAAAAATAACTTACAAAATCTTCTTGATTTTCTTTAATAAGGCAATATTTGAAATCAGTAAATTTTTTTAATTCTTTTAAATGTGAGTAAGAAAAATCGCAAAACAAAGAATTTCTTAATGCAATCTTAAAGTCTTTAGTATTTTGAAGTTTTTGTACTATAAAGTCAAAATCTTCTTCATTTTCTACAAGTAAAATCACCCTAGAACTCCCACCAAAAACACAAATTTCATTTTTAGAATTTAAAAAATAAGCTTTAAAAAGCTCTAATTTTTTATCGTTAAAACTAAAAGGTAATTTTTGTTCTTCGATAAAATCAATAAAACTAGTGAAAATATCAACATAAAAGAATGCAAATTTTAATTCTTTAAAATATAAATTTTTACAAAGTACGCTCGTTTGAAATAAAGATTTATAACCTAAAATTTCATATTCACATGACTTTAAGGTGTGAAAATTTGATTTCAACTTTAAAATAAAATTCTCATCACTAGAACAAAAGAAAGTCTTTTCTTTGGAATTTTTTAAAAGATCAAAATCTAACAAAATATTAGAATTTAAAATTTTAAAATTAAAAGCCTTTGCAAATTTTAACTCTATGTTATTACAATATAAAAACTCATAAGATTTTTCTTCACAAAAAAATCTAAAAAGCCTAAAAATAGCTTCCTCGAGGTTATCAACTTGAAGATAAAACACTTCCTTATCTTCAAGTTTTAATTTTTCCTCGCTTACTATAACATAAACACCAAGTTTCACTGCATAGTTAGCTTGCTCTTGATTTTTGGCAAAAAAAACACTAGCTTGTTTGATTTTATTTAAATCAATACCAAAATCATAAACACTAGAAGTTGCTCCATAATTTAAAACTTGAGCATTAATAAGCTCAATAAAATTAGAAATATTCATTTAGCCTATTAAAGCTCCATTTTCGATAAAGCTTTGTGGGCTAATCAAAACCAATTTTCCATCTTTTTCAGCACTTAAAATCATACCTTGACTTTCATGGCCAAAAATTTTAGCTTTTTTTAGATTTGTAATCACACAAACTTGCTTGCCAATTAATTCGCTAGCTTTGTAAAATTTAGCAATACCTGAAAGCACTTGTCTTAGCTCGCCATTTTCTAGTTCAAGTTGAAATTTTAAAAGCTTTTCACTTCCTTCTATATTTTGACAATCTTTTACTAATGCTACTTTAATTTCGATTTTTTTAAAATCATCGATTTTAATTTGAGGTAGACTTGTCTTTTCTTCTACTTTTTCTTCTTTTTTGCTTTCTTGGGTTAATTCAACTTTTGGAAATAAAGCTTCACATGCACTTGATTTTAAATCGCACAATTGATTATTTAAAATTAATTTTTGGTAATTTTCATTTGAAATTTCAAAATTTAAAGCTTTGGCAATTTTTAAAGCTGTTTTTGGCATAGCAACTGAAAGTAAAATAGTAACTTTTGTTAAAATATTAGCACACAAAGCCACTAAGGCATTAGCTTTTTGCATTTGATCATTTTTAATTAAATTCCAAGGCTCATATTTGCTAATACTTAAATTTGCTAAAGATAAAGCCTTGAAAAGCTCTTCTAAATAACGATTTGGTTGGATGTTTTCTAAAGCATTAATTGCGTTATCCAAATACTCTTTACATTCATTTAATTCTTGATTAAAATACAAATTCACATCTTTACATTCAATGATATTTTGAGAATACTTAGCACTCATACCGATAATTCTATTTAATAAATTTCCAAGCTCATTGCTTAATTCTGCATTAATCCTAGTGATTAATGCTTTTTGTGAAAAATCCCCATCATTACCAAAAGGAACTTCTCTGAGTAAAAAATATCTAAAAGCTTCTAAACCAAAAGTATCTGCTACTTCTTTAGGTGCTACTACATTGCCTTTAGATTTGCTCATTTTTTCACCATCTTTAGTCCACCAACCATGCGCTGCTACAAATTTAGGCAAAGGGAGCTCTAAACTCATCAAAAACGCAGGCCAATACACTGCATGAAAACGCAAGATATCTTTACCTACAAAATGAATATGAGCAGGCCAAAGATCCATATTTTTATCATCAAGTCCATAGCCTAAAGCACTAACATAATTCATCAAAGCATCAAGCCAAACATACACCACATGTTTTTCATCATTTAGTTCTTTTGGAAGCTTTATACCCCATTCAAAACTTGTTCTTGTAATAGAAAGATCTTTTAAACCACCTTCTACAAAGTGAATTAACTCATTAGCTTTATTTTTAGGTAAAATCGGCTCTTTTTCTTTATACCATTTAAGAATTTGATCTTGATATTTAGAAAGTTTAAAAAAATAACTTTCTTCTTTTAAAAGCTGTGTTTTTTTACCACAATCTGGACAATTACACTCATTTACAAGCTGAGTTTGAGTAAAATAACTCTCACAAGAAACACAATAAAAGCCTTCATAAGTTCCTTTATAAATATCACCCTTATCAAACATTTTTTTAAATGCTTTTTGCACACTTAATTTGTGATTTTCATCTGTAGTTCTAATAAAATAATCATAAGAAATTTCAAATTCATCCCAAAGTTTTTTAAATTTAGAACTAATTTCATCTGCATATTCTTTAGGGGTAAAATTTCTAGCACTAGCAGCTTGCTCTATTTTTTGACCATGTTCATCTGTGCCTGTTAAAAAAAATGTTTTTTTTCCTTGCAAGCGATAAAATCTAGCTATGGTATCTGCTATGATAGTTGTATAAGCATGACCAATATGTGCCACATCATTTACATAATATATCGGAGTAGTAATATAACGCATCTTTCAACCTTTAATTAAAAATCAAATCCACCTTCTTTACCTTTAGACATACTCTTATAAACTGCTTCTATATACTCTTTTCTCAAAGTGCACTCAAAAATCATAGAGCAAGGTAAACAAGATTTTAAGTTTTTTTTGTTTTGGCAAGCTTGAAGTTCATTTTTTTTAACTTCTAAAGCCAGTTCAAATTCATCTTTAACTTCAGACATTAAAGTCCTTTATAAGCTTGTTTTAGTTTTTCAATCTCATATTTGGAACCCAAAAAACATGGTGTGCTTGCATGAATTTTTTCAAATTCTAAATCAAGTAAAGAATTATTTTTTCCATTAGTAGAAAGCCCTCCTGCTTTTTCAAAAATAAAAGCAAAAGGAAACACCTCAAAATAAGCTCTTAATTTTCCATTTGGCGCATCAGTGGTTGCAGGGTATGAAAACAACCCACCGCCTTTGAGTAAAATTTGGTGCAAATCACTCACCATAGCACCAGAATACCTCAAGCGATATCCTTCATCAAATAAAGCTTTGATAAAAGCTCTATGGATATTTGACCAATTTTTTTGCGTACCTCCACTTGCATTTAATTTGCCTTTTTCGTTTAATTTTAAATCCTTAACAAAAGCAAATTCATCATTTTCATTTAACCTAAAAAGCTTAGGAGTGTCTATACATACTATAAGCTCTAAACGAACACCATAAATAGCATAAACTGCTGCTTTTAAATTTTTTGCACTAGCCTTTTGCTCATAAATAGCAAAAATAGAACCTATAGCAAAATTAACATCCACCAAAGAAGAACCATCTAATGGATCATAAGCAACAACATATTTTTCATTTTCATTGATTAATAATTGTTCTTGCTTTTCTTCACTAATCAAGCTTTTTACACCTTTGCTTTGTTTTAAAATTCTAGTAATGATCTCATCACTTTTTACATCAAGTTTTAATTGATTATCTCCGGTTGCGTTTTGAGAAGTAGTATAATCAAAATCTTTTAAATATCTAAGTTCTTTTGAAATTTCAATCACTGCTTTTTGTATATCGTTAATTAATTCTTGCATATTTTACCCCTATACTTTTTTTGAATTTTTTAATATAAAATCACAAATACTTTCTAAATCATCTAAACAAAACCAAGTTAAATTTTCATTTTTAATTTTTTCATAACTTGCAATAGCCTTAGAATAAGCAAAATAACTCTCATCTATTTCCTTACAAAAAACGCTAATCCTTGGCATATCTAAGGTTTTTAAGCCCTCTATAAATAAAAAATCAAATTCCCCTAGTTTAAAAATGGCTTCATCTAAAGTGCTTGGAGAATGTGTAAATAAAGTTGTCCTTGTAGGACTTAAAACCATTACATCAGCCCCACTTTGAAAAAATTTAAAACTATCTTTTTTTGCTATATCAAAGCTTGCTTTATCTTTTGGATCATGTTTTATAATACATACTTTATAATTTTGCTTCATAAAATACTTTGCTACTTGAGTAATTAAAGTAGTTTTACCTGAATTAGAAGGTCCGCTAAAAGCCATTGCTAATCTTTTCATAATTTCCTTAAATCAAAAAATAAACAAAATTATATCTTTTTAAAAGTTAAAAGCTTATAATTACGAAAAAATTAGGAATAAAATATGAAAAAACTTTATATAATTGTTTTTTTAACACTTATTTTTACTGCGTGTTCTAATAAATCTCAAAAACAAAGTGAAATCAATTTAAAAAGCCAAACTCTTATGTATGCACAAAAAATCAATTTTAATTACAAAGATAACAGAGTGGTAGCTCTTTTGAGCTATCTAAATCCAGTATTAGATAAAAAAAGCCAAAAAGAAATTTTTATACTTAGCTTTTTGCCAAATATCAATATCAAACAAGACCAAATTTCAATACTCATAGACGGAGAAAAAACTACTCTAACGGCATTAAATCAAACCGATGAGTTATTTAAATATATCATCAAAAGTGATTATGCAAGTTATTATAAAATCACTCTTGATGAATTAGTGCAAAAACCTATTTTGCGACTTGATTTGTGTTTTGAAAATCAGTGTTTTGAGTTAAAGTTTCAAAAAATTTCGAAATCGGTGTATTATCGTTCAGAAGATGCAAATACACAATATAATTAGCTAAAACTTTTTTAGCATACACCCTACTTTCTGCATAAGGAACTAGCTCCATAGATAAAAATGGTTCGTATTTTCCCGTTCTAAACATATCTTCTCTTTTAAGCATTCTAGTGGTAAATCCTATACCACCATTGTAAGCATATGCTACAAAAACTGGAGAATTAAGTTTAGATTCTAAATAATCTAAGTGATGATTTGCAAAAGTATAAGCTATTTTTGGATCAAAAAGCATATCCTGATCAAAATTTGGAATTTGTAGTTCATTATTACCTATGTGATTAGCTAAAAATGGAATAAATTGCATAATACCTAAAGCATAAGAGGTTGAAATAGCTGTTGGTATAAAACGACTTTCTTGTCTAGCTAAAGCTAAGATCATAGCTTTTCTTTGCGTAGAATAATCTTTTAAATATTCAAAATAAGGCATAATGAAATAGTGCTTTTTAAAACCATCAGCTCTTTCTTTCATATAAGCATAGATGGCTATGTTTTCTTTAGTATAAAAATCTTTTGCAAGTTTTTCTAGCTCACTAGGAGTGCTTTTTGCAATTTCTTTTGCAAGTTTTTGCCACGCAAAAGGATCTTTCATATCAAAATCATTTTTTTGCTTTTTTGGTTTTAAATTTTCTATTTTAGGCAAAGGTAAACCTTTTAATTCTCTTGCATAAAGACTATAAATATTTAGAGACTTACTCTGAGCAAGCTCATCAAGGATTTTTTTATCTTGCGTTATTAAATATATCCAAAAATTTGCATTATCTACCAAAGGCTTGCTTTTAAAAGTATCTTTTGCTACTTGGAAAAATTCTAATGCTTTTTTATCATCATTTTCTAAAATAGCATTTACACCCAAATAAAAAGCATTATCTTGAAAAGTTAAATTTGCATCTACATTAACTAAAGATTTTCTTATTAATGGACTTTTTTTCTTAATGATGATTTCTTTTACAAAATTTGTAAATTCTACTTCTTTAGCTAACCCATCTACAAAATCTTTTTCCAAGAAAAAATCCTTTTTGTCTTTTAAAAAGCCATAAATTTTATAAAAATTAAAACTATCATAATTTAAAATTGCATAACTTAAAGGATCTTTAGCATTAAAAGCTTCTAAAAGTTTTATCAAATTTGGATTATCCTGTGGGATAATTTTTTTCATCTCATTACGCGTTGAAGTATTAAGATCTTGTATAAAAGCTAAGCTGTTTAATCTTATAAGCTGACAAGTTATATTAGCATCTAAGATATTTTGTGTGTTAAATTTATAACAAGCTTCATATTCTTTATTATACCCCAAAGGTGGAATGATCGCTTCAATAACATTTTTAATACGTCCCGCATAACGATAAATATGTTCTTTTAAACCTTCAACTTCTTCTTTTTTAAATTCATTTTTTTCTAACAAACGATATAAATAATAATCCTTAGCCAGAGAATTTGGTTTTTGTTCTAATTCTTTATAAGAATACATCGCACTATTTGCAAAAACCACTCCAGTTAAAAGCAATACTATACTTTTTTTCAACACTTATAAACTTCCTAAAATTAAATTTGACAAAAATATTTGAATAAATTTCAACCCTAAAATAATAATCAAAGGTGCTAAATCAATACTCCCTATAGTAGTAGGAATAAACCTTCTTACAAAAGCATAAGCAGGATTAGTTAAGCGGTATAAAATTTGCACTATAGGATTATAAGGATCAGGTCTTACCCAAGAAATCAAAGCAGCAATAATTATAATCCAAACATAAATTTCAATAACCAAAGAAAAAATTTGCACCAAAGATACAATCAAACTTGTTCCAACTCCCATTTTACTCCTTTATAATTTCTTTAATAAAAGACTTGATTAAAGTATAAATTTCACTCATTTCAGGTCCATGAGTAACCCCTGTTAACACCAAGCGCAAAGGCATAAAGAAATTTTTACCTTTTAAATTTGTTTTTTCCATTAAAATCTTTTTAAACTCATCGTATTCTTGAGGTAAATCTAAATCTTTTAAAACTTCTTTAATCAATTTGCATTCATTGTCAAATTCATTATAATTTTTAACCGCAAAAATTGCTTGTATTTTTTCTCTTATCTCATTTAATGTGCTAGCTTCTTGGGTATAAAATTTTGCAAGTTCAGCTACATCTTTATCTAAATTTAATAAAGTATTTAACTTATCGTTATCAAGCATTTTAATATGCTCACGATTAATTTGCATTAAACGCTTAGTGTCAAATCTTGCAGGAGATTTTGAAACTTTTTTCAAATCAAACCATTCTATAGCTTCTTCTAAAGTAAAAATTTCTTTTGGAGTTTTATTGCCCAAAAGTATTAAATAATTTGCTATAGCACTTGCTAAATAGCCATTATCTAACATCCACTTAACACTAGAATGAGCCTCTCTTTTACTCATTTTAACACCATCTTCATTTAAAATAATAGGCAAATGAGCATAAGTCATACTTTTATCATAACCCAAACTTGTTCTAATATGCTCTTGTTTGGGAGTATTAGAAACATGATCTTCACCCCTTATAATGCAAGTAACACCTTCTAACATATCATCAACTGCACAAGCAAAATTATAAGTTGGAGTCTTATCAGCTCTCATAATCACAAAACTATCAATATCTTCAGGATTAAAGCTAATCTCTCCTTTAATATAATCAATGAATTTCATTTGTGAATGAGGTTTTTTAAGGCGTATCACGAAAGGTTTTTCACAATTTAGCACATCAATATCTGTGAGTTTTTCACAGGTTCCATCATATCTATAGGCTTGATTTTTAGACTTAGCTAGTTCTTTTTTAAGAGCTAATTCATCCTCGGTACAAAAACAAGCAAAAGCTTTTTTTTCACCTACTAGCTTTAAAGCCATTTGGCGATGAAATTTTAAATTCTCACTTTGCACATAATAATGTTGCCAAGTTATACCAAATTCTTTTAAAATAGTTTTTATTTCCTCTTCTTTTCCAGCTATATTCCTAGCATTATCTGTATCTTCAATACGCAAAATAAAATCTGTATTTTCTTGTTTTGCTTTGATATAATTAAACAAAGCAGCTCTTAAATTTCCAATATGCATATCTCCAGTAGGCGATGGTGCAAACCTATACATTTTTTTATCCTTTAAAACTTTTTTATCATTATACAATTAAATACTTGCTTTTTTTTAAAAAAATAAAGTTCACACAAAATTCACTTAATACTAATATGATTTCACAAACAATTTAACACAAAGGATAAAAAATGAAATTAAAAATAGCTTTAATGGCATTGGCAGTAGCAAGTTGTATTTTTGCAAAAGATATGGTTGTAGGTGTAAATGCTTTACCAGTAAATTCTAAAAATTTTATACAAAAACACTTTACAGGTTCAAACATTGCTTTAGTTAAACAAGATATTGATAGTTTTGATGTTTATTTAGACAATGGAACTGAACTTGAGTTTTTTATCAATGGAGATTGGAAAGAAATTGATGCAAAATACAGACCAATTGATACTTCTTTTTTAAGTCCAAATGTTTTAGCAACAATTAAAAAAATGCACCCGAATGCAAGTATAATTAAAGTAGAAAAAGAAATCCAAGGTTATAAATTTAAACTTAACAATATGATGGAAATTTACACTGATATAAATGGAAATTTTTTAGGACAGAAATTTGATGATTAAAAATTAAGCTAAGCTTTTTGCTTAGCTTTTATAAGAATTTAGAGCAAGCTCTTGTATATTATAATTAGCAACTCTCTCATAAGTAAAGCCTTTTTTCTCTAAAAAATCAAGTAAAATTTTCTCCATTTTTTCCAAAGCATTCAAGACTTCTTTTGAAAGTTCAAAACTCAATGGTTCTATGCGTTTTGGCACACAAGCTAAAATTTGAGTTTTAGGTAAATCTCCCATAAGCTCCATATATTGTAAAGTTTGAAGCATTTCAACTTCATGTGCACTACCACTCCAATTAACTTTTTTTGGCATTGCATCATAGGGAAAGAAAAATATATCTCCAACTCGCCCGTCATCTGCTGCTATACAATCAATCACAACCATTTCATCATATTCAGCTATAATATAGCTAAGTTGCAAAGCTAGAGTTCCACCATCTACAAAATTCACTGAGTCTTTTTCATGATAAAACTTATAATTTTTTTCTAAAAGTTTGCAAAGATGAACGCCTAAGCCCTCATCTGCAAACATAATATTACCAATACCTAAGATTAAAAGTTTCAATGATTTTCTCTTACAAATTTATAGCCACTAAAGATAGCATCTAAAGCACCATCTTTACCTTTAACAGAGTTAAACACAGCCATATAAATATGCACTGGAACAAAAATCAATACAATCCACATTAAAATTCTATGATAGGTTCTAACATCGGCCAATCCGCCTAGCATTACTTCAATAGGTCTTAAGATATTATATAAAAATCCACCTAAACCCTCATGATATACATGCATATAAAGAATCAAACCTGTTAAGATAAGCCCAAACATAACAAGATAAAAGAAAAAGTAAGTTGCAAATTGTAAAGGATTATACACACCTTGTAAATGAGGATGTTTTCCTAAAAAAATGTAAAATTTGATTTGTTCTATCCATAACTTTACATTAAAAATATCTTTTACGCTTCTTCTTTCATTAGCACTTTTTGGATCAAAAAAGAACAAATATGTTTTAAAAAGCACACAAGCTATCATGATAAAACCAAAGATTTGGTGCACCATGCGGTATTTTGCCTGCATAAATAAAGTTGGCTCCGATGAAATAGAAGGAGCTTGAAATACATAAGATATGTAATACCCAGTCCCTACTAAAATCACAATTGCAACTGCTCTTAACCAATGTGTAAAACGAAGGCCAATACTAAATTCGTATTCAGCCTTTCTGTTTGATTTTAAGGAATGTTTAGAGTCCATACTAAAGTCCTTTCCTTATAAATTTACATTAACTTTATACTCGCTAAGATTATTACCCTTAGTATCCATTACATGCACAGCACAAGCTATACAAGGATCATAAGAATGAATCGCTCTTATTACTTCTAAAGGTTGTTTAACATCAGCTAGTTTCATACCGATAAGACATTGCTCATAGCTACCACCTACTCCATTTGCATCTTTTGGACTTGCATTCCAAGTAGAAGGTACTACTGCTTGCCAATTTTCAATTACACCATTTTTAATTCTACACCAATGACTTAATGCTCCACGAGGTGCACTTCCTATAAATCTACCTTTATACTCTTTATTTTTATCAATCACATAAGTAGCACAAGTACTTTCATCTGTTTTTAAATTTTCAACTAAAGAATTAAAAGCTTTTAATCCATGATCAGCAATAATTTTTGCTTCTATGGCTCTAGCACCTGTTCTTCCTAAAGTACTCATAAGTGCTTTAACTGGTAAATTTGTAGCTTTTAAGAATGAGTCAACCGCTTCTACTACGATTTTATTACCCTTAGCATAATTAACTAAGATATTTGCTAGTGGTCCAACTTGCATTGGTAGGTTTTCGTATCTTGGAGCTTTAATCCAACTATATTTACCTTTAGTATCAAATACTTTGCTATGAACCATATTGCCTTTATCATCAATACTTTCACCATCAATTAAACCTGTATAGTTTGGATTAGTTTTGCCATCATAAGGATGTAATGCTTCATTATCTGCATACCAAGCCCTTGTGGCTTCTTCAGTGATTTTAGCTTCATCTACTTCTTCAACTTTACTTAAATCACCATTTCTAATGATACCACTTTCAAACAACCACTCATCACTTGAAACTTGAAACTCTCTTTCAGTGTAGAAATTATTTACACCTACATCATTTAAAACACTCGCTTCTTTAGAATAAGCTTTTGCAGCCATGATTAAATCAGGATAATAAGCACGATTAATAAAATCAGCTACTTCTTGGAATTTAGTCATATATTCAGCCATTCTTGAAGGGTCTAAAAGATCCATAACACAAGTTACACCACCAACAGTTAAGCTTTGAGGGTGAGGATTTTTCGCACCAAAAATAGCCATAGCTTGAGCTATTGTTCTTTGAATTCTTAAGCACTCTAAATAATGCGAAAGTGCGATTAGATTTTGCTCAGGAGTGAAACGATAAGTTGCATGTCCATAATATGCATTAGCAAATGGCCCAAGATTTCCTTTATCAACAAAAGTTTTAAGTCTTTGTTGTACTTCTAAAAGCTTATCAGCACCTGTTGCATATGGTATATCAGTATATTTAAATGCCTCATCACTTGCTTTTTTAACATCAGCACTTAAAGCACTTACAACATCAACAAAATCAAGCCCATGAAGTTGATAAAAATGCACAGGATGATCATGCATATATAAAGCTGCATTCATTAAAGTTCTAGTTAAAACCGCATTTAATGGTGGAGTAATACCTAAGGCATTTTCTACTGCAATAATTCCTGCTCTATAATGTGAAAAAGTACAAACACCACAGATTCTTTGAGTTAAAAAACCAGCATCCCTTGGATCACGTCCTTTAACTATTGTTTCTAAACCTCTCCATAGAGTTGATCCTGAATATGCTTCTTTGATTATATTATTTTCATCAACCACCACTTCAACTCTTAAGTGCCCTTCTATTCTAGTAAGTGGATCTATAATAATTCTTTTTGACATTCTTAATCCTTATTCTTTTCTAATGAAGCAATCACAGCATGCGCAGCAACAGCAACACCTGTTACACAAAGCACACCTATACCAATTTTATCCGAAATGTTATCTGCACCTAAACCATAAACCGTATCAAACAATCTCCCTGCCATAACTTCTTCAAAAGGTCCCATAGTATCCCAAAAATCAGGCTCAGAACAACCTATACAACCATGTCCAGCTTGTACTGGCCATGAAGTATGTTGATTAAATCTTTCTTTTGAGCAGTTATTGAAAGTATAAGGTCCTTTACAACCTACCTTATAAAGACAATATCCTTTTTTTGCTCCCTCATCACCAAATTGTTGTACAAACTCACCTGCATCAAAACGTCCTCTTCTTTCGCAAAGATCATGAATTCTTAACGCATAAGCCCATTTTGGTCTATTATAAGCATCAAGTGCTGGTAGTGTTTGATAAAGTATATAGTGAATCACATTACCTATAATATTTTTTTCACTCGGAGGACAACCTGGTACATTAATAACTGTTTTATTAGTAACTTTACTTAAACCTACTGAATTACTTGGATTAGGTCTTGCAGCTTGTATACCACCAAAAGCTGAACAGGTTCCTATAGCAAAAATAGCCAAAGCATTATCACAAGCTTGCTGTGCTATTTGCTTACCTGTTTTTCCATGTGGTCCTATGGTTAAAAAGTGTTCTGTATTACCTGTTGGTATACCACCTTCTACCATTAAAATATATCTACCTTTGTATTTTTCCATAGCAGCTTCAAGATTATGCTCAGCTTGCCAACCCGCAGCATTCATTATAGTTTCGTGATACTCCAAAGAAATATGATCAAAAATCAAACTATCAATAGTAGGAGCATCGGTTCTTAATAAACTCTCAGAACATCCTGTACATTCAGCCATATGAAGCCAAATCACCGGAAGCCTATCACTCAATTCAGCAGCTCTTGCAACTACTGGAGTAAAGCTAGCAGGCAATGCTAAAAATGCAGTCATTGCACTAGCCCATTTCATAAAATCTCTTCTTGAAAAACCTGATTGCTCTAAGGCTTTAGAAATAGAAATCTCGTTTTTCAAAAGAGGAAGTTTTTCTAATGCGTCTAAACGGCGATTAAAAATATCTAAATCACTCATTTGTTGTTCCTTAAATATAGAAATATCATTAAAGATTTTAAAACATTTATTGTTAAGAATAGATAAAAAACAATAAATTTTTAAACAAATATACGAAGTATTTACAATTTAATGTTAATAAGAGAATTTTACTCTAAAATAAGCAAGTATTAAAACTTGCTTATTGTTTAATAATGACAATTTCATCATTTTTAGAATCTATAACAATCTCATCATTTTCATTTAATTCATCTGATAATATCATATCGCTTAATTTATCTTCTACCATGTCATACAAGGCCCTTTTTAATGGTCTTGCACCAAAATCTACATCAAAACCAACTTTTGCAATTAAACCAGCGGCACTATCACTTAACATAGCTTTAATACCTCTATTTTCAAGGCTTTTTTGCAAAGTGTTAAAAAGCAATTTAACTATTTTTTCAGCTTCACTCTCCCCTAAAGGATTAAAAGTTATGATATCATCTAAACGATTCAAAAATTCAGGTTTAAAAAAGCTTCTAAGAGCTTCTTTAATAGCTTTTTCTCTTTCTTCACCACTTAATTCCATAATAAAGTTTGCACCAATGTTAGAAGTTAAAATAATAATAGTGTTAGTAAAATCAACCGTTACACCTTTACTATCTGTAGCTCTACCATCATCTAAAATTCCCAAAAGTATATTAAATACATCTTTATGTGCTTTTTCTACTTCATCAAACAAAATCACACTATAAGGCTTTCTTCTAACAGCTTCAGTTAACTCTCCACCCTCTTCATGTCCTATATATCCTGGAGGTGCTCCTAAAAGCCTTGACACGCTGTGTTTTTCCATAAATTCGCTCATATCAAAACGCACCATAGCTTTTTCATCATCAAATAAAAATTTAGCCAAAGCTTTAGCACTTTCTGTTTTACCTACTCCAGTTGGCCCTAAAAACAAAAAGCTTCCTATAGGCTTACCTGCTTGATTAAGCCCTGCTTTATTACGCTTAATAGCTTTAGCTAAAGCACTCAAAGCCTCATCTTGTCCTATAACACTTTCTTGTAAATGCTCTTGAATGTGTAAATATTTTTGTTTTTCAGAAGTGAGCATTTTTTGCACACTAATTCCCGTCCATTTACTTAAAATTCCAGCCACCAAATCCTCATCTACTTGGTTTTTAAGCAAAACTCCTTCTAGTGTCATTTGTTTCCATTTTTCTTCTAAATTTGAAACTTCTTTTTCACACTCTAAAATTTTACCATATTCTATTTCAGCAGCTTTTTGAAAATCTCCTTTATTTTTAGCCAAAATGGCTTCATTTTTTAAAGTATCGATTTCTTTTTTCTTTGCACTTATGCCATTAAATACTGCTTTTTCATTTTCAAATTTAGCATTAAGTTTGATTTGCTCTTCTTTTAAATTTGCTAATTCTTTTTTAATCTCTTCTAATCTTTTTTCATTAGTTTCATTTTCTTCCATTTTTAAAGCTTCATTTTCTACTTCTAAGCTTTCAATTTGTTTTCTAACCTTTCTTAAAGAATTTGGCTCACTTTCTATTTGCATTTTTAATTCTGCTGCAGCCTCATCAATTAAATCAATTGCTTTATCAGGTAAAAATCTATTAGCTATATAACGCTTAGATAGCTTTGCAGCTGCCACCAATGCACTATCGTTAATAGTTACATTATGATGAATTTCTAATTTTTCTTTTATACCTCTAAGCATTGCTAAAGCTTCATTTACACTAGGTTCAGCTACATTTACAGGTTGAAATCTTCTTTGTAAAGCTGCATCTTTTTCAAAGTATTTTCTATATTCTTTTAAAGTTGTAGCACCTATTGTATGAAGCTCACCCCTAGCTAAAGCAGGTTTTAAGATATTTGCCGCATCCATACTTCCTTCGTTTGCACCTGCTCCTACTATAGTATGAATTTCATCGATAAATAAAATTATATTTTTATGTTTTATTACTTCATTAACAACAGCTTTCAATCTATCTTCAAATTCACCTCTATATTTAGCTCCAGCTATTAAAGCACTCATATCTAAAGCTATAACTTTTTTATTTTGTAAAGAAGTGGGAACATCTTTTTTTACTATCCTTTGTGCTAAGGCTTCTACTACAGCAGTTTTTCCTACCCCTGGCTCGCCTAATAAAATAGGATTATTTTTAGTTTTTCTGATTAAAATTTGCATTAATCTTTGAATTTCTTCTTCCCTGCCTATGACAGGATCAAGTTCATTGTTTTTAGCTTTCATAGTCAAATCAATACCAAATTTAGACAAAGAATCAAGCGTTTCATCGCTTGTTTTGGTTTCAATTTTAGCTCCAGCTCTAATGAATTCTAATTCTTTTTTAAACTCGTTTAAGTCTACAAATTTAGATAAAATACCTTTTATGGGATCATTAGCACTTTCTGAAATAAGCCACACATCTACAGCTAAATAATTATCCTTATTTTCTAAAGCTAAACCTCTTGCCTTTTCTAAAGAATTTATAAATTCATTTGAAAATTTGATATTGTCTTTATTTACATTTGAGCTAGTAGGAAAAGATGAAATTTTACTTTTAACTTCTAGCTCAAATGCCTCTTTAGAAACATTTAATTTATTAAAAACTTGATTTAGCAAACTTGAACTATCAACACTTAAAGCCCATAATAAATGCAGAGGCTTTATTTCATTATTCTTAGAATGAATAGCTAAAGAAATTGCACTTTCTATATTCACAAGCATAGAATCTGTTAAAAAATCTTGAATATTTGCCATTTTTATCTCCTTTTTATTTTATATTGATAATATTATATAACTTTAGTCTATTATTGTCAAGTTTATTTAGTTATATTTATAAATATTTTCTTATATATACACACTAATACCATAAAATATTTACTTTATTTACGATTTTTTAAGCAAAAATAACTAAAATTAGATAATTATTTTATGAATTCATATTTATTTTGGAGTTTTTCCTTTGAAGACAAAAAGAAATCTTATTATCGCAGCTAGCATTTGTAGCTTAGTAACTGCTTCTTTTATTTTTACTAATTTACAAGCTAAAAATCCAGCCCCTAGTGAAGCAGAAAAAAAAATAGAAGCTCTATCTAAACTCACAAGAACCATGTCTATCATAGAACAATACTATGTTGATGATGTTAATTATACAGATTTAGTTGATAAGTCCATAGCAGGTTTACTAACAAATTTAGATGCTCATTCTTCTTTTTTAGATGAGAAGGGTTATAAAGAACTTAAAGAACAAACTAATGGAGAATTTGGTGGACTTGGCTTTACTATTACGCAAAAAGATGGAGCAATTAGTGTAGTAGCTCCAATAGAAGGAAGTCCAGCAGATAAAGCAGGTATTAAAACTGATGATATTATTTTAAGAATTAATAATGAATCAACCTTAGGTATGACTTTAAATGAAGCTGTTTCTAAAATGCGTGGAGAACCAAAGACAAAAGTCACTTTAACTATTTATAGAAAAGGTAATACTAAGCCATTTGATGTAAATTTAAAAAGAGATATTATAAAAGTAGATAGTGTTTATACAAAATTAATCGAAAATGAAAATTTACTTTATTTAAGAGTAACAAATTTTGATAAAAATGTTGTAGATGAGGCTAGCAAAGCAATTAAAAAACATTCTAATGTAAAAGGAATTATACTAGACCTTAGAACTAATCCTGGTGGTATTTTAAATCAAGCTGTTGGATTAGTAAATCTTTTTGTAGATAAAGGCGTAATCGTTTCGCAAAAAGGAAAAATAGAAAGTGAAAATGTGGAATTTAAAGCAAATCCTAGCAAAAAAATTACTAATGCACCTTTAGTAGTACTTGTAAATGGTGGTAGTGCTAGTGCAAGTGAGATTGTAAGTGGAGCTTTACAAGATTTCAAACGTGCTATTATCATAGGAGAAAAAACCTTTGGAAAGGGCAGTGTACAACTTATACTACCTATGGATGAAAAAGGCAAAGAAGGCTTAAGACTTACTATAGCAAAATATTATTTACCAAGTGGTAGAACCATACAAGCTGTTGGTGTTAGTCCTGATATAGAAGTATTCCCAGGAAAAGTAAGTAAAGAAGAAAATCATGGTTTTGAAATCAAAGAAAGCGATTTAAAAAAACACTTACAAGCTGAACTAGATAAAATAGGACATCAAGAAAATAAAAAAGATAATAAAGAAGATAAAAATATTATTACTAAAGAACAAATTGATAATGATATACAGCTAAAAACTGCGATAGATGCAATCAAAATTTTAAACATTACAAAAGGAGAGTAAAATGGCAACAAAATTAGATCTTTTATACGAAGGAAAAGGCAAAAAAATGTTTAAAACTGATGATGAGAATTTACTCATCACAGAATTTAAAGATGATCTAACTGCTTTTAATGCAGAAAAAAAAGGTAATGAAGCAGGAAAAGGTGCACTAAATTGTAAAATTAGTACTGAAATTTTTCATCTTTTAGAAAAAGAAGGTATTAAAACTCATTTAGTAGAAACTATTAACGATAAAGAGCAGATTGTTAAAAAGTGTAATATCATTCCTATTGAAGTTATTACTAGAAATGTAGCTACTGGTTCTTTAACAAAAAGATTAGGCATCAAAGAAGGCACAATTTTACCTTTTGCAATAGTCGAGTTTTGCTATAAAAACGATGAATTGGGCGATCCTATTATTAATGATGAGCATTGTTTGATTTTAAATCTAGTAAAAAGTGAAAAAGATTTAGAATTAATCAAAAACACTGCAAGACATATTAATTCTATCTTAGTTAAATTTTTTGAATCCAAAGGCTTAAGATTGATCGATTTTAAATTGGAATTTGGCATTGATAGTGAAGGAAACATGATCTTAGCTGATGAAATTAGTCCTGATAGTTGTAGATTTTGGGATAGCAAAACCAATGAAAAATTAGATAAAGATCGTTTTAGACAAGATCTAGGTAATGTAAAAATGGCCTATGAAGAAGTTTTAAAAAGAATTTTAAGCTAGGAAAAATAATGAAAGTAACTGTAAATATCACACTAAAAAATGGGGTTTTAGATCCTCAGGGCAAAGCCATAGAAAAGGCTTTGCATTCTTTAGATTTTAACAACATAGCAAATGTTAAAACCTCAAAGCAAATTAGTTTTGATATAGCTTGCAAAGACAAAGAAGAGGCTTTAAAACAAGTTGATTTAATGTGCAAAGAATTGCTTGCAAATATTGTTATAGAAGATTATGAGATAATATTATGAAGGTAGCTATTATTCGTTTTCCTGGAACTAATTGTGAATTTGACACAGCTTATGCATTTGAAAAATTAGGCGTAAAAGCTGAAATTATTTGGCATGAAAGACAAGATTTTAATGCAGATTTAATTGTTCTGCCAGGAGGGTTTTCCTATGGAGATTATTTAAGATGTGCAGCTATTGCAAAACTTGCTCCTGCTATGAAAACACTCAAGGAACATGTGCAAAAAGGCGGATATGTTCTGGGTATATGTAATGGTTTTCAGATTTTATTAGAACTTGGACTTTTAAAAGGAGCTATGAAGCACAATAATAGCTTAAGTTTTATTTCCAAAATGCAGCCATTAAAAGTAGTTTCAAATAATAATGTTTTTTTAAAAAATTTCCAAAAAAATGATGTTATAGAACTACCTATTGCTCATGGAGAAGGAAATTATTTTAATAGTGAAGATGGTATTAAAATGTTAGAAGATAAAGATATGATCTTATTAAGATATATCGACAATCCAAATGGCTCTTTAAATGACATAGCCGGAATTTGTGATGAAAATAAAAAGATTTTTGGACTTATGCCACATCCTGAAAGAATGTGTGATAATATACTTGGCTCAAAAATAGGACTCAAAATGTTTGAAGGATTTTTAAATTGTTAAAAACTTTCAAAGTTTTTTGTATTTTTTTACTAACTTTTAGCTTATATGCTCAAGAAAATAGTGTTTTTGAAGATTATAATACTTTAGAAAAAAATTATAATTTATTAGATGATCAAGCAAAACAAATTTATCAAACCATTGCTCCAAGTGATGAGGGTAATTATGAAAGCAAAATCAATGATGAAAATTTTATTCCTCAAGGTTCTTTGGTACTAAATACAAAAGAATACACAGATGAGATTTATATAGATGAAGCTTTTACTATAGATCTTGAAGTTATCACTACAACCAATGTGAGTTTTGATTTAAATGTGAGTTTTGAAAAAAATGATGATATGCTTTGGATTAATCCTAATCCTATTTGGGAACAAAAAGCAAATTCGTATCATACAAAATTATGGTTTGAAGCTAAAAGCTTAAATGCTAATTTAGATAAAATCATCGTATCACTAAGCAGAAATGATCGTATTTTTCAAAGTTCATCACTAATCATAAAACCAATCAAACTTAAAAAAATCGATGCCCCATCTAATAAATATTCACACATAGTCGCTAGTAATTTAGAAGTCAAACAAATTAAAGCAAGTCGTTTTGATAATGATAACATGATTTTATTTATAGAGCTTGTAGGCGAAAATACAAACTTAGCAAGTTTTAATATAAAAGACATTCAAAAACAAGGTGTAGAAGCTATTAAAGGTGATTTTGAAAAACAAAGTGGATTTTATTATGCTATATTAGATAAAAGTAAAACACACTTTGATTTTTCTTATTTTAACTCTAATTCTAAGGAGTTAAAAAACTTTTCTTTAAAAATAGAACTTAAAGAAGATAGTATAAGCACACAAAGTGATTTAAATCCAAAAACTAATGATTTTAACTTTTATAAACAAGTATTTTTGTGGAGTTTATGTGGTATTTTTGCCTTGTTGTTTATATTTAAAAAAAGCTATGTAGCCTTAGGTTTAGCAATTTTAGCTCTAATAGCAAGCTTTTTAGCACAAAATAGTATATACAAAGCAGTGTTAAAGGCTGAAAGTAAGGTGCAAATTTTACCGACTTTAAACTCAACTCATTTTTATTCTGGAAAATACAAACAAGAAGTAGAAGTGCTAGATTCAAGAGATGAATATAGAAAAATTTTATTTAATAATGGAAAAATAGGCTGGGTAAAAGGTGAAGATTTATCAAAAATTTAAAGCTTTGGTGTTTTGGATAGAATTTATTTTATCTATTATATTTTTATGTATTGCTTTTTTAATATTAAAATCACAAGAAAAAATTTGGAAAATCAGAAAAGCATGGTCTAAGCTACAAAAATATGTAATAAATTATAAAATTCAAACTCAAGGTTCTATACACCCTCAAACAAATTTGCTCTTAATCAATCATCAAAGCTTGTTAGATATAGTTGTTTTAGAAGATTTATGTCCAAAGAATATATCTTGGATAGCCAAAAAAGAATTAGGCGAACTCCCTATTTTTAAAACTTTGATTAAAAAACCTAAAATTATATGTATAGATAGAAGTCCAAAAGGCTTAGTAAAGCTTTTAAAAGAAGCTAAAGAAAGATTAAAAGAAGATAGAATATTGGCTATTTTTCCAGAAGGTACAAGATCTAAAACTCAGAAACTTTTAAAATTTAAAGTCGGAGCTAAAATTTTAAGTGAAAAACTTAATTTAAAAGTTCAACCTGTGGTAATTGTTGATTCAGCTAAAATTTTAGATACACAAAACTTTAGTGCAAATAGTGGTGTTTTAAAAGTGGTGTTTCTTGATCTTGTTGATACAAGTAAAGATGATTGGCTTGAACAAACTAGAGAAAAAATGCAAGCAATCTTAGATAGTGAAAGGTCTCAAGCTTGATTAGCATGATTTTAGCTGTAGGTTTTGGAGGTTTTTTAGGGGCAGTAACTAGAATGCTTACAAGTGGTTTTTTCAATAAAATCATTCCGCATGATTTTCCCTATGGTACTTTACTTGTTAATATCATAGGCTCATTTTTAATGGGTTTATTTTTCTCTTACGCAAATTCCAAAGGTGTGCATATTTTAACCAAAAGTTTAATTAGCACGGGTTTTTTAGGTGCTTTTACAACATTTTCAACTTTTTCTTATGAAAATTTGCTATTTTTACAAAGTGGTAATTATTTTCACTTTTTTCTAAATATTATTTTGAATGTTATCCTTTGTCTTTTGGCAGTATGGATTGGTTTTTTAATTTTTAAATAAAGGAGATATAAATGCAATTTCAAACTGAAGTTAATCAACTTTTACAACTTATGATTCATTCGTTGTATTCAAACAAAGAAATTTTTTTAAGAGAGCTTATTTCTAATGCAAGTGATGCTCTTGATAAACTTAGCTATTTAAGCGTAAGTGATGATGCTTATAAAAATTTAAAATTTGAGCCAAAAATTCAAATCAATTTCAACCAAGAAACAAAAACCTTGACCATAAGTGATAATGGTATAGGTATGAATAAAGAAGATTTAATCAATCATCTTGGAACTATTGCCAAAAGTGGCACAAAAAGCTTTTTAGAAAACTTAAGCGGAGATGCTAAAAAAGATTCTCAACTTATAGGACAATTTGGCGTAGGCTTTTACTCTGCTTTTATGGTGGCTTCTAAAATAGAAGTTTTAAGTAAAAAGGCCTTAGATGATAAAGCGTATCTTTGGACTTCTGATGCAAGTGGTTATGAGATAGAAAATGCAAACAAAGATGAGCAAGGCACTTGTATAACTTTACATTTAAAAGATGAAGAGTTTTTAAATTCATACCGTATTGAAAGTATAGTAGAAAAATACTCAAATCACATACAATTTCCTATTTTCATGGAAAAAGAAGAATATTTACCATTAGAAGAAGGTGAGAAAGAGCCTAAAAAAGAATTAAAAAATACTCAAATTAATACAGCAAGTGCCTTGTGGAGACAAAATAAAGCAAGTTTAAAAGAACAAGATTATGAGAGATTTTATGAGCAAAATTTCCATGATTCAAATAAACCTATGCTTTATATCCATACAAAAGCTGAAGGTTCTATAGAGTATAATTCTTTATTTTTTATACCTGCACAAGCTCCATTTGACCTATATAGAGTAGATTATAAAAGTGGTTTGAAACTTTATGTAAAACGTGTATTTATTAGTGATGACGATAAAGAATTATTACCAACTTATTTAAGATTTGTGCGCGGTATTATCGATGTAGAAGATTTACCACTTAATGTAAGTCGTGAAATTTTACAAGAAAATAAAATTTTAAAAAGCGTTCAAGAAGCAAGTGTTAAAAAAATCCTAGCTGAGCTTAAAAAATTCAAAGAAAAAGATAAAGAAAATTATCTTAAATTCCATGAAAATTTTGGGAAAGTTTTAAAAGAAGGCTTGTATGGTTTTGGTGAAAACAAAGATACTATTGCTAAGCTTTTATATTTTAAAAACTCAAATAAAGAAGAATTAATCGACCTTGAAGAATACAAACAAAACCTAGCTGAAGGGCAAAATGAAATTTTTTATATTAGTGGAAAAAATGAAAAACTTTTAAGAAATTCTCCACTTCTTGAAAGTTATAAACAAAAAAATATCAATATTTTATTGCTTGATGAGGAAATTGATACCATAGTTATGCCTATGATGAATGAATTTGAAGGCTTAAAATTTAGTGCTATTAATCATCTAACTAGCGAAGAAACCAGTGAAGAACAAAAGGCTGAATTTGCAAGCTTACTCATCAAAATAAAAGAAGTTTTAAAAGACGAAGTTGAAGAGGTAAAACTTAGCCAAAGACTTTCAAATAGTCCAAGTTGTATTGTTTATGATCAAAACAAACCTGATTTTGCTATGCAACAAATTCTTAAACAAATGGGTCAAGAACAACAAGTTAAACCTATACTTGAAATCAATCCTAATCATGAAATTTTAAAAGCCTTAAAAGAAAATGATACTTTAGCTAATGAAATGGCACATATTCTTTTAAATATGGCTAAACTCAGCGAAGGAATGGGCATAGATAATCCTAACGAGTTTAACAGCGCTTTAAGTAAAATCGTCTCCAAGGCTTTAGAAAAATGAAAAATATAGCTATTTCTAAAGATATTTTACACGAGTTTTGCATTATAGATGTAAGAACCCCGAGCGAATGGAGAAACGGGGTTATAAAAGAAGCTTTACTCATTGCACTTTGTGATGATAATGGCTTTATGAATGAAAACTTTATTCAAGAGTTTAAAGAAAAAGTAGATTATCAAAATAAAAATATAGCTTTTGTATGTGCTACAGGCTCAAGAAGTAAACATACTGCTATGATGGTGGAAGATGCACTAGGTATAGAATGTACTAATTTAGATGGTGGCATGGTAGCACTTTTATCACAAGGTTATGAAACTATAAAAAAGGAGAACTAATTATGAAAAAATTATTTTTATCTTTAGCACTTTGTGCTAACTTTGCTTTATCAGAAGTGATAAATGTTGATATCAATGCTGATATTTTAGAAAATTACCAAATAATAGATGTTAGAAAACCTAGTGAATGGGCCCAAACTGGCACAATAAAAAATGCTATAAAAATTAGCTTTTATAATGAAGATGGTAGCTTGAATGAAAATTTCGTCGAAGAAGTTAAAAAAATTTCAAGTAAAAAACCTCTTGCTATAGTTTGCAGAAGTGGCTCAAGAAGCACCAAAGCTTCTACTTTGCTAGATCAAAATGGTATAGAAGTTACTAATTTAAAAGGTGGTATGAATGCACTTTTATCACAAGGCTATAAAACCACAAAGTAAGTCTAATTAGACTTACTTTTTCTTTGGTCTAAATACAGAAATTACCTCTTCATTGTTTTCAATATAAGCCCCACCTATTAAATCTATACAATAAGGAATAGCAGGAAATATAGGCTCAATGCACTCTCTTATAGCTTTTGGATTACCCGGTAAATTGATAATTAGTGATTTTCCTTTTATGCCTGCACTTTGTCTTGAGAGTATGGCTGTTGGTACATATTCTAAACTTTTAGCACGCATTAACTCCCCAAAACCTGGAAGCATTTTATCGCATACTGCTTGCGTTGCCTCTGGTGTTACATCGCGTAAAGCAGGTCCTGTACCTCCTGTTGTAAAAATCAAATCACATTTTACTTCATCTACTAAGTAAGATAATTTTTCTATAATTAAATCATACTCATCAGGAATCAATTCATAATAAAAACTTTTTTCATTTTTTATATAAGAATCTAAAATTTTTTCTATCTCAACACCAGATTTATCTTCATAAACTCCACTGCTTGCTCTATCTGAAAGTACTAAAATTCCTATTTTTATCATTTTTACTCCATTATGATTTTTTCTACATCTTGCATTTCTATTTTCTCATTTTCTAAAAGGATGTTAGCTAATCTTACCACTTTCTCTTTCATTAATTCTAAAAATTCTTTTACTTCTCGCCTTTGCTCTTGCAATAAACCCTCATTTGCCATAGCAAAAGTTTCCATAAAAGTGAGTAGTTCTTTAACCTTCAAAAGATCGCTTTGTGCATTAGTATAACTTTCATTAAAAATAAGCTCCATAGCCACAGAACCTGATAAAAACACCTTTATTTTGTTTAATAATTCTGATTTTGACTTAATAGTGTTTTCATACTCTTTAAATCTATCTTCTATTAGAGTGATTTTTTCAAATTTAACATCAAAATAAAAGGCACACAAGGCTTTAGCTGCTTGATATGTGGCTTGAATTTTTCTTTCTTTATCACTAAGCGAAAAAATCTTTTTTTTACCTATCAAAACTTTATTAAGTACTGCAAAAAAATCATTTTCTTCTATTAAATCTGATTTTCTTCTTATGGCATTAATCGCTGCTTCATTGACTAAAGTTTCCAAGGCTGCTCCGCTAAAACCCACGCTAGATTTTGCAATTTTCTCTAAATTTACATTAAATTTTTTCTCTTTCATATAATTTTGCAAAATATACATTCTATCTTTAAAATCAGGTAATGATATAAAAATTCTCCTATCAAAGCGACCTGATCTTAATAGTGCATTATCCATAAGATCGATTTTATTTGTAGCAGCCATTACTACAACTCCACTATTATCTTCAAATCCATCCATTTGAGTTAAAAGTTGATTTAGGGTATTATCTCTTTCTACGTTAGAAAAATCTCCCCTACTTTTACCAACTGCATCTATTTCATCTATAAAAATGATACTTGGAGCTTTTGATTTAGCTTTTAAAAAAAGCTCTCTAACCCTTTTTGCGCCCATACCTACATAAATTTCCACAAAACTAGCCCCACTTTGATAAAAAAATGGTACCCCAGCCTCACCTGCTACTGCTTTTGCTATTAAAGTTTTCCCTACTCCGGGAGGGCCTACTAACAAAACTCCTTTTGGCATTTTTACACCAAAATCTTTATATTTTTGAGGATTTTTTAAAAAATCAACAATTTCCAAAAGCTCCACCTTGGCCTCATCAACTCCTGCTATATCTTTAAATTTAATATTACTAACAACATCTTGTATGGTGTTATTTTGTTCATTTTTTTCTAGGATATTTTTTTCTAAAGAGAGCAAATTTTGCCTATCTTTATTTTTTTTATTAAGAAAAAGCAAAAAGCTTATAAGAAAAGCAAGTAAAATGAATATTAAAAAAAATTCGCTTAAATTATAATCTTTAGCATATTCTAAAGGAACTTTTTGCCATAAAGCATTTAAGTCTACTACATCTTTGGCAATTAAAAAATTTCCATCTTTACTTTTTAGCAATATTTCGTTATTCTCTACTATAGCTTTTTGGATTAAATTTTGTTCTAAAAGCTCTTCGTAAGCTGCTTTGCTAATATAATCAGGTTGATTTTTTATAAACGCAACTACTACAAAAACACAAAGAAGTAAAAATGAAGCTAAAATAATCTTTTTATTTTTCATACTCTAACCTTGTATAGTTGCAATCTTCTTTACATTCATACTTTTTAACATTTATCCATTGTTTAGTAATATCTTCTTTGCTTGTAATTTTGATTTTATTAAAAAACTGATCATAACCTTCATAAAAACCATCTTTTTTACTTTCAACCAAAATTTCTAAAATACATTTTTGTTTTTTTCTAAACTCATAATTATTCTGCACAACAATATCTTTTAAAATATTTAATCTTTCCTTAGCTATTTCACCATTAATACGCTCACTCATAGAAGCAGAATGTGTTCCATCGCGTGGTGAAAAAATGAAAGCGTGAATATGTGTGAGTTTAAAATGCTTGAAATTATCCAAAGCTTCTTGCCATATTAATTCACTTTCTCCAGGGTGCGCTACGATAAAATCAGTTCCTAATGCAAAGCCTTTTTGACTTAACTCATTAAACAAAGCTAAATCATTTTGTGTATGTGATCTTCTACGCATTATACGTAACATTTTTTCATGAGTGTGTTGCAATGCAATATGCAAATGTTTTTCAAGCCAAGGTTCACCTAAAATTTCTTTAAAACTTACATCAATTTGTGCAGGCTCTAAACTTCCAAGTCTTACTCTTTTTATACCATTAACCTTGCCTATTTCTTGTAATAATTTTCCAAGTGTAGTCTTATCTTTTAAACCATAACTTCCTATATTCGTACCCGTTAAAACTATCTCACTATAGCCATTTTGAGCTAAAAGTTTGACTTGCTTTATTATCTCTTTACTTGGTACGCTTCTTGATTTACCTCTAACACTTGGAATTATACAATAACTACAAGCAAAATCACATCCTTCTTGAATTTTTACAAAAGCTTTAGTGTGATTTTCATAATTACTCACGATTTTTGTATCAATAAAATTTAAATTACCTATTTCATAAAATGTCTTATCTTGTGAAATGAGTTCGTTGATTTTATCTTTATTAGATGCCCCTAAAACTCCAAAAATTTCCTTTTTATCAAAAAAATCTTTTCCCTTACTCACAGCCCCACATCCTGTAAGTATAATTTTAGTTCCATTTTTTCTTGCACTATTAATATAAGTCCTAAGCCCACTATCAGCACCATTTGTTACCGTACAAGAATTAACTACTATTACATCAGCTTCTTGTTCGTTTTGGACAATTTCATGATCTTTAATATATGTTTTTAATAGCTGTGTATCATAAATATTTGTTCTACAACCAAAAGTTTTAAAATATACTTTTTTTTTCAAATATCTTCCTTATCTTCTATAAATTTATGCTTTGCCATGTATAGATTTTGCGATGGATAAGCTATTTTTATATCATCATATTTATTAAATTCGTTAATAATTTCTTTACTTATATTACTTCTTAAAACCAAAGCTGCATAAGAATTTGTCATATACCAAACAGAAATTCTTATACCATAACCTTCTAAAAATGTAAAAAGTCTCGGTTCAACCTTAGGATTTCTAATGCTATATTCATTTCTTAATTTATTCATAGATTCTTTTGCAATTTTTGTGTAACCTTTAGAAGCCTTTACAACTATCTCCTCTACAATCTCTAAAGCTTTTTGATGATTAGAATCAAATGTTAAAGTGATATCAAGCCCATCCCAAATAGTTTTCATACCATGATGAGTATAATTTGATATAAGATTAGTAAAAATGAAATTATTTGGTATAAAGATTATTCTACCTGCTCTACGATTATCAGTATAGGTTAATAATGAAATATCTTCATATAATGTTATTCTTAAAAATGAAATATCAATAATATCACCTATATAATGTGTGTTATTTTGAAAAACTTTCACTCTATCACCCACTCTAAAACTTCCACCAAAAACTATCACACACCAACCAAGCATAGACATAAACATATCTTTCATAGCAATAGCCAAACCAGCAGAAGCAAAACCAAGCACAGTAACCAAATAACTAATATTTTCTATATATCCAAAAAGCAAGATCAAAACAATTACATTAATATTGATAAAATTGATAATTTTATTTGCTGTATAAAAACGATCATTATCACCTATATATTTTCTTGCTATAAATTTGAGCAAAAATGCCATAGCTATCACAATAATAATAGCCAAAACTATATTAAAAGCTCTTACACCTTGAATTTTTATCGAAGCGGTAGTTCTGTCTATCTCTTCTTGAATTTTTTTCTCATATACAGAATATGAAATTTCTCCAAAACGTAAAGTTTGTGTAAAATCTTTAACCATTTGATTGGAATTTTTCAAATGTTCATTATGCTCTTTTGTTGGATCTAGTTTAGCGATTTCTGCAATTAAAATATTTTCTTTTTCAAGTTCTTGTAGTGTTTGTTTAAAGCTATTTAGAAGATTTATATATTCTTCTTTATCACGTCTTATTTTTTTTATATGTGAATAAGCAGAAACAATAGCCAATGGATTGGTAATTTTTTCCATTTTTTCTACTTCTTCAGGAGCTAAAACCATTTTAGTAAAATTAGTGCTTTTATACTCACTTAAAAGCCCTAATCTTTCTTTTAAAATTAAAATTTGTCTCTCTATGATATTTTTATTACGCTCATTAGCTTTTAAACTTTCTTTCTCCAAAGATAAGATTTCATCTTGAGTTTTTTTATAAATATTAAAATTATTATATTTAACCACCCAAGTATTATAAGATAAACTATTATGCAATTCATCTAATTTTTGATCTAAATGTTGTATATTTTCCTGTGCTAATAATATAGAAAAAAACAAAAATAAAATTAAAAATATTTTTTTCATACAAAAACCTTTAAAGCTTGCATAATATTTTCTTTGGAAATATCATTTTTTATACAAGCTTTTCCTAAACCGCAAGCTAAAATGAAATTTATTTTTTGATAATGTGTTTTTTTATCTAAAAAAAATGCATTATAAAATTCTTCAATATTTGGAATTTTATAAGATATAGGTAGTTTAAATTTTATAAGTAAATTTTGCACTCTTTTACATTCTTGCTCACTTAATAAACCAAAATTTAGCGCTAAAGTATTTGCCATATTCATACCTATAGCCACAGCCTCACCATGTAAGTATTTTTTATATCCTGTTTGATTTTCTATAACATGAGCAAAAGTGTGACCATAATTTAAAAGCATTCTCAAACCATTTTCTTTTTCATCTTGCGATACAATATTAGCTTTAAGCTCTATACTTTTTTGAATGATTTGAGCCAAAGTAGCATCATCTAAATTCGCATTTAAGAATTTATCCTCATCTAAATTTTCCAAAAAAGACAAAATTTTTACATCAAAAACTACAGCCATTTTGATAAATTCAGCCATACCAGCAGCCAACTCTCTTGAAGCTAGTGTTTTTAAAAACTCACTTTGACAATACACTGCTTTTGGCTGATAAAAAGTACCTATTAAGTTTTTCCCAAATTTATTATTTACTCCGGTTTTACCACCTACACTTGCATCTACACAAGCTAATAAAGTCGTAGGGATATTAATAAATTCTATCCCTCTTTGATATATACTTGCTACAAAACCACCCATATCAGAGATCACACCGCCACCAAAGCTTATAAGCAAACTTTTTCTATCAAGTTTATAGCTACACATTTGATTTAAGATATATTCTATAGTTTGTAAATTTTTATACTCTTCGCCATCTTTAATTTTTACAACAAAAAGCTCTTTGGCATGAATTTTTCTTAAAAGCACATCTAAATGTAATTTTGCAACTAATTCATTGGTTAAAATAACCACTTTGGTATTAAAATTTAACTTTTCTAACTCATTTATATAAACATTATAGCTTGTATTTTTATCTAAACTTACCTTAACTTTCATTACTTTCTCACAATGATGGTATAAATAACTGATAATTTTTATTCATCTTATAATATATCGTATTTAAGTCTGTTTTTAAAATTTTATTGAAATTATTTCCTAGAATTTTCTCATTAAATGGTACAAAATGCAATATATTTTGCTTATAAGAAAATTTATTGATAGGATTATGTTCTTTTTCTTCTATTAAGAGTAACTTTTCATCATGAAGTTTTGAAAGACTTTCAAAGTATTGATGATATTCAAAAATTTCTGCCTTGTTTAATTTTAAAGCATAGTAATACAAAGCAAGACTTAGTTGAATTTGTTTATTAAGATCAAGCATAATAGAAGCAATACCCTCTACATCTTCAAAATTTGAACTTAAAACCACTGAAGATTTTAAATCAGCAAAATCTCCTTTACCAGCTTTTAATACCGGTATTTTTAAAGTAAAAAGAAAATTTTTTTCTTTTTCAAAAAGATAATCTTCTACCACCATTAAACCTATGCTGGTATTTTCCACGAAAGACTTAATGTTTCTTATATTAGTACTTTTATAGTCAAATATTACTTCAGTACTATTTTTATACAAAGCTTTAAGTTTGTAATACATAGGAGTTAAGGTGGGATTAATCACTTTAAAATAAAGCTTTTTACTATTGATTCTTATATGTAAAAGTAAACTTGCAAAAATGAGTTTTTCTATAGCAAACTCACTCATTTTCTTCATATCTATAATACAAAGTATGTTATCTCCAAAAGGTGATGGAAAACGGCCAAGACTTGTTTTGATGTTTGTAAAAACACTTTGCAAAACCTTAGGATCACCTACGATTAAAATACTATCATTTGGCATTAAAATAAGCCCAGGTCTTGCTAGAATAAATTCATTATTCCTATAAACCATTACAATTTTGAAGCGTTTTTGGCTAATAGAGCTTATATGTCTATAAGCAAAGCTTGACCCTGCAGGAATTCTAACCTCCATTATCTCACCTTGCCCAAGCCCTATAAATTGAGCAGTTGATGGCATATTATCCAAACATCCTGCTAATCTTGTGTTTAAAGTATCATAAATATTAATTACTTCGCAAAAATTATCATCAATTTGCGTATTCCACAAATCCATAATAACTATATTTAATCTTGGGTGTAATTTTCTTAAGTTTTTATAGCAAGCTAACATATCATTTTCTTCTTGCATATAAATAATAGCTTGATGGAAATTTTCCTTTAGCAAATTTTCTAACTTAACTAAACTCGTAGGATCAAACTTATAAAAAGAGATTTGTTCATTTGCTAAGCTTAAATCCACGCTCTCATCATTATAATAAACAACACTCAAAGATTCTTTGAAGGTTTTATTGTTATGAATTTTCTTTAAAAAATCTTTCGCATAAACTCCATCAGCTAATAATAAAATTTTATTCATTTATACCTCTAAAATACAAAATATAATTATAGCAAAGTTATAGTTTATATTTTAAAGTTTTAAATTTCAAAAATACACCCCACCACTTAAATATAATTTCATTCTATGATCATCATCGTATTTATACTGATGTAATGCTCTTGCTGCATCAAGTTTTATATAATATGCATTATTCTTATTATAAAGTATTTGTAAACCCACTGCATCTAAAAAATGCTCATCTGCTAATCTACTTCCTGAGTCTTTTTCATACCAAGCATAACCTATATCATAAAAAGGTGTAAAATAAAAATTCGTATTTGGTATATTTATTCTTATACCAAAGTTAGCTACTATGGTATTATCTCCATCACCTTCTCCATTATCATAAGCTCTTACTCCATAAGCTCCACCTAAAGATGAACTTTCAGAAGAATCTAGTTCAAAATTCCCTAATACCTTTTGATAGTTTATATTTAAAGTATGAGTAATGTATTCATTAATACTATAATAATTATTCAAACTAGCATTGAGTTTTCTAAACCAACCAAAGCCATTACCATCACTTTTAGATGTATCTCCAAATATAGTAGTGCCATCATCATTAACTTTACCTATACTTATCTTAGCACTATAACTTAGGGTATTATTTTCAAAGCCTCTAAATAAACCTTCTAAACCCATACTACCTACATTAGAATGTTTATCTATACTATAATCATCAAATATATTTGAAAAAGGTTCATCTTTTAATATCTTATGATAAATACTAGAAGTAAAGTATAAAGATGAATTTGTATTTATCCATACAGGATAAGAAAAGTCTATACCAAAATTTCTAGAAGTACCACTAAAGCCAACTTCTTTATAATCTCCACCTAAAGAATAAGATCCTTGAGAAATACTTGGAGTAATTTTTAAATTTCCTAAAAAGAAAGTATAACTAGCTCCATAGTTGATTTGTTTTTCATCACTTGATTGTAAGTAAAAATTATAATAATCTCCCATATTTAATATAGAATTAAATCCCATACTAATACCAGCTCTATATTCTCCTGCACTCTTAATACCATAATTATCACTATATAATAATACATTAGCCTTAGTATCAGGTTCTACTTCTATAAGTATATCAGTTTCTCCTACATTCTCTCCTGCTTGTAAACCTGCTAGGGTATTTAGTCCATACATTTCATTGACTTTATACACACTATCTTCTATTAATTTAGTAGAGATGATTTTACCTTTGATTTTTTCATTAAGCTTACTTTCTATGAAGTGATCTTTTATAGTAGTTTTATTTTTTATTATATATTTGCCTAATACTCCTAAAGAAATATTAATTTGAATATTTTTTCCATCAAATTCTTGTTGAGGAATATAAGCTGTTGCTGCAGGATAGCCATTAACTTGAAAATAATAAGCAATGATATTAGATATATCTTGTAAATCTTGCAAGCTAAATCTTTTAGCATTAAACTCACTCACTAAGCTTTGTAAATCTTCTTCTTTAATACCTAGCTTTTTAAAGCTAGTGTTTTTATTAGTAAGAACAAAGTGATATTTAATCATAGGCTTTGTAGTGGAGTTAGTAGAATTATTTATATTGCTTGTATTAGTGGTTTGATTGTTTGAGTTAGTGTTAGTTGTATTATTAGCTGTGTTGGTATTATTTTCTTTACTAGTATTGTTAGTTTTTTCATTAGTAGTAGTATTTATATTAGTATTGTTTTCTTTATCGGTTGTGTTGTCGGTATTATCTTTTGCACTAGTATTAACTTCTTTATTTGAGTTAATAGTGTTATTAGTTTTTTTATTAGTATTATCATTAGTAGAACTAGTATTAGTTAAATTAGTTTGATTATTACTAGCTTCCTCTTCTTGTCTTAGTTTTTCTTTTAATTGTTCTTTTTTTTCTTCTAAAACCTTTTTAGCTTCTTGGGCTTTTTCATAATCATCTTTGGTTTTTAGATTTTCTTTTATGGCTTTGTTTTGAGGGAGGTTTTTATCAGGGGATAATTCTATAACCTTTTCTATATCATTTTTAGCTATGATAATAGAACCTTCATTATTATTAGCATAGACTAAAGAACTAATTGCTATAGTAGTAAATAAGAGTTTTTTCATAATGGTTTTTCCTTAATTTTTTATTTTTATTTATTTTTTTCTTAATTTGGCTTTTATATTTGTATAGATTAATCACAATATTGTTTAATGCAAGTATTTATTCATACTCATTATTATTGCTAGGATAGTTATATCCTAGCAAAGTGTTTATAATCCTCCAACCACACAAGGATTCATAGTTTTATAATTATCACTTACTATGCAGGTTTTACCTTTTTGATTCATAGAAGCTTCTTCTATTTCTTCTTGTTCTTCCTCTTCTTCTAAGCTATTATTACCTATTAGATTAAGTGAAGCAGTTTGTTCGAAGGTTAGATCTGTTGCGGGAAGTTCTGGTCTGTTTGGATCATCTATACTTCCACCATCTCCAGTTATTTCTTTTAAGTCAGGATTTGTATTTAATATAGCATTAGCAAAGGCACCTTTGATAGTAAAATGACCATTAGAATCAGTATTTGTTTTTCCTTGCCATTTTTCTAATAGCATTTGATTATTAGAAATACTATTAGCTAGAATTTGACTTTCACTCATTAAAGAATTTAATTTATTTTCTAAGGTTTTAAATTCTTGATCATTTTTACTTGCTAAACCTTTATTGATTAATTCTACATAAGCATTATAAGCTTTAACAACACTATCAAGTTCTTTTTGTTTGGTTAGTAGTTGTTTTAGAGAATTATTAGAGTGTTCTACTAAAGGTTTTAACTTTTCATTGATAAAAGCTAAAAGTTCTGCTTTATTGTTTTTAAATTCCTCATACTTAGAATAAGCTGTTTTATAATCATTATGGAATTTTTCCAATATATCTTTCATACCTTCTTGACCATATAAAGCTTCTAAGAAAGATATACTTTGAATGATACTTTCATTTAGGCCATGAATTTTATCAAGATCTTTTATATCTACCCAGTAATTTCCTGCAAATATTTCATCAAGCCATTGGTTTAAATCTTCTTTGCTAATTACATCATCACTACCTAAAACAACATCAGGATTACTTGGATTAGTAGGATCTGTTGGATTAGATGGTGGTGTTATATTAGGTTTTTCTATAGTATTTGCCTTAGATAAAAAGTCTTTATAAACACTTTCTTGAGTATTATCATTATAGGTGTGAATGTTTATTTTATCTGAAACATAACCATTTTTATTAAAATCATTCCAGTAAGCTTGATCGGCAGTTGCGTTGGTTAAATCGTTTTCATGGTGGTAGATGTGGATGTTGTTAAAAGTATATTCAACATCACTAAACCTATTAGCACCTCCAAAGAATTTTCCATAATTATCATTACCATTATTAAATTTTATATTGACATAGACATTCTTAAAATGCGATTGACCTTTACTAATATACCCAGCAAAACCACCTACATCTGAATAACTTTCACGATTATAACTATTACTACCACTACCACTAATATTTCCTATATTATTTAAAGAGATATTTGAAAAAATATAATATCCGCTAAAAAATCCGATAAAACCACCTGTATGATTAAAACCATAACCACTATCATAGATATTACTATTGCCAATAATATTTTTTATACCATCTAAGGAAATATTTGAATAAATAACCTCCATTATACTAGAGGTTTGACCAACAAAACCACCTATAGATGTATAACTTTCACGACTATAACTACTACCACTAATATTTCCTATATTATTTAAAGAGATATTTGAATATAAAAATTGTTCTTCTAGCACCTCTGCTTCTCCTACAAAACCACCCACTTGACTACCAGAAACTGCATATTTATAAGTGCTTTTAGTAATACCACTAATATTTCCTATGTTATTTAAAGAGATATTTGAATAACTTCCTTTCCCCGTTATAACTCCAGCAAACCCTCCTGTTGAATTATCAATATTACCATTATCAACACTATGATTGCTATTGATATTTCGAATATTGTTTAAAGAAATATTCGAAAATATTCCATTATCTATTGCTCCAGCAAACCCTCCTGTTGCATTAAAAGAATGAGCGTAGTTACCATTATTGTTAATATTTTTTATATTTTTTAAAAAAATATTTTCAAAATTGCCATTATTTACAAAACCAACAAAACCGCCTACATAATCACTATTTTTTACCAAAATCCCACCATCCATATAATCAACATTAATATTTTTAAAAGCAACCCCTTCAACTTTACCAAATATACCTACATACTTTGGCTTATTATCTAAGTTTGTTGTATCTATATTGATATTCTTAAGTGTATACCTTTGTCCATCAAAAGTTTTTGTAAAAGCATCATTGTAGCCTACTATCATATTGGTACACCCTAATCCATCTATACAATAGTTTGCATAGTTTTTTCCTTGATTTCCACCAAAATCAACATCATTAGTTAATTTATAGGTATCAAAAAAATCTCTCATTTCATTTTTATTTTCATTCCATCCCTTAGCAAAATGCCACCAATCTATATCAGAAGCTATAGTTGCATGTTTTTCAAATTTATCTTTAGTTACTAATTTTTTATCGCCTAAATTTGCTTTATCTATATTGTCATATTCTTGAGTAATAAAGTTAAGTTTACCTAGACTATTACCATAATTATAATAAGATGTAGTAGATTGCTGTAAGGCACCTTTACTATAAGCACTAGCTATAATAGAATCTGAATTAATACCATCTGCTAGTATGTAAACTTCATTTCCTACCAAATGAACCTTATTAGCCGTATTACCACTTGGTCTTTTTAAAGCATCACCACTAGTATTTGCATTATGCATACCATTGGTACTACCACCTTGTATATCTACCTTATTCCCTATAAGTAATACATTATTAGCATTAATATTACCCATATTCACTACATTACCACCCTTAGATGGTTTAAATACAGGAGAAAAAGAAGCACCTTGCTCTTTAAATTTCTCGAAATGTGTTGCTTCTAAAGACGAAGTAGAAGCCACAAAGCGATTAGCATTGATAATTCCATTTTTAGTAATGATTACTCCATTAGGGTTGATTAAAAAGACATTATTACCACTTGCATTTAATAAGCCATCTATAGTAGATTTACTTGTTCCATGAGCAATGTTTAGGTAGTTTTGTCCTTGACCTTTAAAATTTACACTTTCACCCTTATTTATACTAAAACCACCACCCCATTGGATAACATGGCTATTTTTATTTGGTGTTTTACCTGTGATATCAATAGTGTTTTTACCAGTATTTTTATCAAAGTATGGACCAGATATAGTTCCACTAGTCCCATGAGTAAATTTACCTCCACTAGGTAAAGCCATTAGTGGAGAAAAAAGCATTGATACTGTTATACCTGAGAGTATGATATGATTTGAGAGTTTATGATGTGCTTTCATGATATATCCTTATTGTTTTTATTTTTGTTTTTAATTTAAATTCACTACTATGCTTTTTGCATCTTTACTTGCACTTAGAGTGTATTTAGCCTTTTGAACCTTTGCTTTAATGTTTTTATGTAAGCTTTGATTGTTTTTAGTGATAATGTCTAATAAGCTTTGTAAATCTTTTTGATCTAGTTGTTTATTATCCTCATTTATAAAGCCTTTTTCACTTTGCATTAGAATAAAGCTTTTATTTTTTATATTATTGTTGGTATAAACATTAATAGAAGTTTTTTCACTTAAATTAATAGCTTCATTAGCACTTAAATAATTCTTTGTATCATCTTTTAAGATAAAGCTATAATGATCAAAGTTATTTACTAGCTTTGCACTGATATTAGTATTTAAATAAAGATGATTATTAGTATTGTTTTTATGCTTTATGGCTTTTGGAGTAAAACCATTATCAGTTTGGGTTTGTAAAAAGCTACCTGCTAATATATCTATTTTAGTATTATTAAATATATTAGTATTACCACTTAAATATAAAGTATTATTATAGCTTTTATCATTTTCACTATATACACCAGAAGCACTTATAATAATAGCTTCATTGTTTTTATACTCATCTATATTTAAATTAGCTATATGGATATAATTATCATGAGTATTTTTAGCTATACCTGCACTAATTAATACCCTACCTTCTCTTTTATCAGAAGCTGTACCTAGTGCTAAATTTGTAAAGCTAATATTATTATTAGCACTTTCTTCTTTAGCACTAATAACATATACATTATCATAAGCAGCACTTGAATAATCTTTAATGTTTAAAGTATTATCTAAAGCGTTTTCATTAGCTCTTAAAATGATTTTAGAACCCTTATCTATATTAGAAGCATTAGATAAAGATTGAACTAAATCATAATTAATGGTATTTTTTTCTAAATTATTTGCTTCTATAATAGTGGTTAGGTTTCTAGCTGATTTTACTTCTTTTAAATTAATAATATTATCACTTGCTGTTTGTGCATAATAGTCTTTATTATCTAAAGTAGTTTTACTAACTCCATAAATATATAAAGGTATAGATACATTAGATGAGCTTAGATTAATTTTATTATTATCTGCTTTTCCACTTAATACCTTAGCTGCTGTGATTGAAATTTTATCTTGATAGTTTTCTACTACACTTTCTTGGGTTAAATCCCCTTTTATATTCACACTATTTCTACTAGCACCCTTACTAGCATAAGCTCCATAAAGATTAAATTCATTCTCTCCAGTAAAATTAGCATTAATCTCAAAAGGTTTTTTAAGATTTATATTAATCTTATTATCATTAGCATAGCCATTACTTGCAAATCCTGCATAAAAGTCTAAGAGTGCTTTTACTTCTATATTAGTATTTAGAGCAAGTAAGGTTTGTAAGTCTTTAACTTCTATAGTATTTTTATGAGCATTACCTTGAGTGATCTTACCTCCATAGATTTCTCCATTTAATACAGCATTATAAGCTAATGGGGTATTTTTAGTATCTACTCTTAAATCTAGTTTTAAATCATTGATTAAGGTGGTGTTTTCACTAACTTGGTAGTTTTGATTATTATTTACATCAACAAAGGCTCCACCTAAATGTGTAGCAGCTGATGTTGAATAAGCTCCACTTGGTCCATGAACTACTAAAGAAGCTCCATCTATAATGAGTTTGTTTTTATTAGCATTAGCATTGTAGCTCATAGCACCTAAAATATGAGTCATTCTCTCATCAAAAATACTCTCTCCTAAAGCACCTTGTCTATAAGGAGTAGTATGAAAGTCTATCTTTACTCCTTTGTTTAATATAACACTATTATTATTAGTATTAGCATCCACTCCAAAAGCACCTACTACATAAGGAGCACCATTTAAAACTAAGGTATAAGTGTTTTCAACACCCATATTCACATAAGCATCTTTTAAATAATTTAAAGTATTATTACTAGCTTCACCCTTTCTTGCTATAGCTGGGGTAATTAAAAAATTATATTTATTATCTAAACCTGTAGCTTTAGGATTCATTACTTCTTTATTAGTAGGTTTTAAATAATATATAGAAGATAATTCTCCTGCTTTTAATGTTAGGGTATTATTATTAGCTTTAGCATTAAAGGTATAAGCTGAAACTAAAAAAGGTATATAGCTTATTTGATTAATGCTATTATTAGCAGAATATGCTCCATGAAAGCCATTTACTACAAAGATATCTTCTTTTATATTTGGAGTAAGTATTTCTTGTTTTAATCTCATATCACTAAAGTTCATATGTTTTGATTTGGGATTATCATAGATTAAAGTGATATTAGAAAGATTTTTATTAGTAGCTAATTGACCATAGAAGTTTTTACCATTTAAAAACTTATAAGTATCATTAGTATTATCATATACACTTTCATCATTAAAACCATGTTTTTTAATAACATAAGCTTTTAAAGTATTATCATAAGTAGCTTGTGTGGCTGCATTTAAAGAACTTAGTGATAAAATAGTTAGTAAAGAAAGTTTTAAAAGTTTAGAATGTTTATAAGATTTAAAAAGATTTAAACTTAAAGAGTGTAAGTTAAAACGAAAATTATCGTTCCCCCCCCCCCATAGGGTGCAATGTGACTTTAGACTAAAATATCCTTTCAAAGATTAATATTAATATCTTTAATTAACTAACAGCTGTAAATTTATAAAAAAACTAGCTGATATTTCATTAATAAGTTAGAAATTATAAATACAAAATCATAAATTTAAACTGAAATATAAATAAGAGTAAAATAGTTTTATAATGAGAAATATGGGAGGGGGATATGGTGAAATAGGGATTTATGAAAGGTGGGGGTTTGAATAAAAATAATATTATAAATTTTTAAAAGATCTTTTTACTAAAAACACACTTAATAAACTAGCAATAAATGTAAAAGCAATGTAAATATAAAAATATTTCTCATACATAAAATTAACAATAAAAGGGGTTATAAAACCTAAAATCGCATAAGAAATATTATAAGCAAAAGACAATCCACTTGATCGTAGTTCTGTTTTAAAAATTTGAGTCATAAAAATAGGTGCAAAAGCAATAATACCTTGAGAAAAACAAGCTAACAAATAAAACATTAAAAACCACTCATTATAAAAACTAAACGATATTCCAAAAATTCCAAATAACAATGTAAAAAACGCACAAATTTTAAAATGACCTAGTATATCAGCTAAATAACCTTGCAATAAACTACCCAAAATAATCATGATTATAGCTAGGTTTTGGTATAACAAAGCTGTAGTTTTGTTTACTCCTAGTAAACCTTCAAAATACTGCGGTAAAATCATTAAAGTCGCAACACCACTTGTTAAAACTATAGTAAGCAAAGCACATATTAACATACTTTTTTTATGTGTTTTTAAAGCTTGTAAAAGTGGAAAATTCAAAATTTTTTCTTTGCTTTTTATGTTTTTAAAAGCTGGAGTTTCATTAAGTTTCGTTCTTAAGAATAAAGCCAAAATCCCAAAAAAACCTCCTATAAAAAAAGGAATTCTCCAAGCGAATTTTTCTACTTCTTCTTTACTAAAATACTCATACACAGCCAAAGTAGCTAAATTTCCAAGCAATAAACCTAAAGTCAAAGTTGCTGAAATAAAACCTAGTGCCAAACCAAGTCTTTTTTTACTCACAAACTCACTCACAAAAATCCAAGCACTACTTACTTCTGCACCTATGGCAAGACCTTGAGAAATTCTTATTGCAAAAAGTATAATAGTAGCCATTAAGCCTATACTCTCATAAGTTGGTAAAAAAGCCAAAACAAAACTAGGCACTACCATTAAAAGCATACTTATATAAAAAACATTTTTTCTACCCTTGATATCTGCAAAATGAGCAAATACTATAGCTCCAAAAGGTCTAGCTAAATACCCTGCCCCAAAAGCTACATAAGCATAAATCAAAGACCAAAAATCATCATTTTGAGGAAAGAAGATTTTTGCAAAAACATTTGCAAAAAAGATAAATAAAACAAAATCATAAAATTCTAAAATACCACCCAAAGAAGCATAGATGGTATTTTTAAAAGCTTTTTGCATTATTAAATTTTGCCACCTTCAATTACTACATCATCAGCTTTTATATCATTACTAAAAAATGGTTTTAAAGTTTCATCATATGCTTTATGGAAAAACTGCTCATTTTCTAGTTTTAAAATTAAATCATTAATAAAATTTAGCATTGCTTGATCACCTTTTTTTACAGCTGGGGCTATAACATCATGATTACCAAGTTCTTTAATCACCACTTCGAAATTCGGATTTTCTTTAGTCCAAGCAAAAAGCAATGCATTATCATGGCTTAATGCATCGCCTCTTTTTCCGATTAAAGCTGCGAATGTTTCTGTATTTTGATCAAATTTAATCGTTTTAATTTCTGGCATATTTTTTGTAAAAAAAGCATCTGCTGTTGTACCTTTGTTAAGGATTAAAGTTTTATTTTTCAAATCATCTATGGTTTTGATATCCGAATTTTTTGGAGCTATCACACCAAGAGCAACTTTCATATAAGGTAGAGCAAAATCTACAACAGCTTCTCTTTCTGGAGTTTTCGTAAAATTTGCTAAGATCAAATCAACCTTATTTGACTCTAGAAATTCTACTCTGTTAGCTGCCTCAACTAAAACAAATTGTACTTTAGATTCATCATTTAAAAGCTCTTTTGCTATGCGTTTAGCAAAATACACATCATAGCCTTGATTTTTCCCTTGTGCATCTAGGTAACCAAATGGAGGTTTATCACCAAAAACACCTATGCGAATTACACCTTGCTGTTTGATTTTTTCTATAGAATTTTCATTAGAATTTGAATTTGAGCATGCACTAAAAAGGAGTGCCATCAAAAACGATAAAAGAAAAATTTTTTTCATATCCTTGTCCTTTGTGGATTTAATTTTGATTTTTAAACATTATATTATTTTTTTAAACAAATATTTCAAAAAGTAAATTTAACGATGAAAATCAAATAAATTGAGAAATTTTTTCGCACGATCTGTCTTTGGATTTTCAAAGAACTCATCAGGAGTTGAAATTTCTACTATTTTTCCATCATCCATAAAAACTATTTTATCAGCAACAGCTTTTGCAAAACCCATTTCATGCGTAACTATAAGCATAGTCATACCATCTTTTGCTAAGTTTAAAATCACATCTAAAACTTCACGCACAATTTCAGGATCAAGCGCTGCTGTAACTTCATCAAAAAGCATAATTTCAGGATTCATACAAAGACTTCTAACTATCGCTATACGTTGCTTTTGTCCACCACTTAACTCCTTAGGGTAAGCTTTTAATTTATGCAAAAGTCCTACTCTTTCAAGCCAGTATTTTGCTTCTTTTAAAACTTCTTCTTTTTTTCTTTTTTGCACTTTTAAAGGGCCTAAAAGTATGTTTTGTTCAACATTTAAATGATCAAAAAGCTCGTAAGATTGAAAAACCATACCTATTTTCTGACGAATTTGCGTCCATTTTTTATAGTTTTTATCAATTTTTTCATCATCAACAAAAATAACTCCATCTGCCATTTCTTCTAAACCATTAATACATCTTAAAAGCGTAGATTTACCACAACCACTTGGACCTAGTATAACCACTACTTCTTTTTGATTTACTTCTAAGTTAATATCTTTCAAAACATGATGTTTATCATAATATTTTTGTAAATTTTGTATTTTTAAAATGCTCATATTAACTCCATTTTTTCTCTAAAAACTTTGAATAAACCGATAAAGGATAACAAAGTACAAAATAAATCAATAAAATCAAACCATAAATCACAAAAGCTGTATAGGAATTTTGAAATAAATTTAACTCAATTACTTGTTGTCCTACCTTAATAAGCTCTATACCACCTATTAGATAAATCACTGAAGTGCTTTTGATAATTCTTGTAAAAAGATTAATACTCATAGGTAATAATCTTCTTAAAGATAAAGGTATGATGATAAAAAGATAAACTTCAAATTTATTAAATCCCAATGAAAGTCCTGATTCATACTGGTGCTTTGGTATGCTTGCTAAAGAAGATCTTACTAAATCCATCATCTCAAACACACCCCAAATACTAAAAACAATGACACTTGAACCCAAAGCACTCAAATGCCACCCAAACCATTTAGCCAAACCAAAATGTACTACAAAAAGCCAAACAATCAAAGGCATAATACGTACAAATTCAAGCATAAAACGACAAAAAGCATAAAGGAATTTGTTTTTAGAATGCATTAAAATTCCAAAAAAAACTCCCCCAACCAATGAAATCAAAACACTGATAAATGAAAGCTCTAAAGTAACCTTTAAACCTTGCGCTAGTCTAAAAAAGGTATCTTGATTTAAAATTTCAAACATAGTTTAACCTTTTTTCTATACGGTTTAACACTAATGATAAAGGTAAAATCAAAATCAAATAACAAAGTACTAAAGCAAATAAAGCTTCATTACTTTTATAATAAAGCCCTATAAGATCTTTAGCTACATATACTAAATCTGCTAAAGCAATGATACTTACCACTGAAGTTTCTTTAAGTAGAAAAATGATATTTGCACTAATACTTGGCATAGCTATGCCTAAAGCTTGGGGCATAATAACATAGCGAAAATTTTGCCACTTGCTTAAACCCAAAGAAAGTCCTGATTCGTATTGTTGTTTTTTAACAGCTTCCATACCCGCTCTTAAACTCTCAGCCATATAAGAACCACCTAAAAAGCTAAGTCCTATCACAGCACAAGTAAAAGAACTAAGATGAATTCCAAACTCAGGCAAAGCATAGTATAAAAAGAAAAGTTGAATTAACAAAGGTGTGTTTCTTGAAAATTCTATATAAATTTTACAAATTGTATTTAAAAAAGAAAATTTAAAATAGCTCACTCCTATGCACAATAAACCTACTAAAAATGAAAAAAATACTCCATAAATAGCAAGTTTCAAAGTAAGCCAAGAAGCTTGTATAAACATAGGGCTAAACTTGATTAAAAAATCAAAATCCATAAAACCTCCCATTGTTTAAATACAACATTGTAACAAATAAGACTTAAAAAGACTTAATTAAATTTTGTATTTTTTCTTTATTTAAAATTACTATTTTACCCTTATTTGTGCAAATAAGCCCATTTTGTTTTAATTCTTTTAAAAAACGTGATAAAGATTCTGGTGGTAAATTTAAAATTACCGCTATTTCTTTTTGCTTTAGATTATGTAATTTTTCTTCATTTTCTAACAAAAAACTAATCAATCTTGATTTCAAATCTAAAGACTTTTGTCTAATAAAATTTTCCAAAATTCTAATTTTTCCTATCAAAGAAGTTAAAAGTAAAAAGCTAAATTCTCCATTTTCTAAGCATAATTTTTTAAATTCATTAAAATCAAAAACACAAATTTCACAATCTTGCTCACAAATAGCATTAGCTGGATAATTAATACCTTCAAAAACAGGCATCTCGGCTATAAAATTTACTGGAACTAAAGTGTGTAATGTTAATTCAAAACCTTTAGCATTGACCTTATATATACGCACCTTTCCACTTAATAAAATATAAATTTTACATGCTTTTTCACCTTGAAAAAATAAGATATTTCCTTTATTAAAACGCTTTTTTTCACCCTTTGAGATTAAAATTTCAAAATGTTTATCCATTTTCTTTTTCCATATTTTGAATACTTTCTTTTGCTTTTATAACTAGTTTTTCATCATCTGCAAAATCAAAAAATTTAAAATGATTACCATGTTGAACCCTACCATCTAACAAATCCCCACTTAGCCTGTTTTTTAAATCAAGCTCGGCTATTTTAAACCCATCTAAAGTTTTAGCAAATTCAAGCAAACGAGTTGGAATTTCTTTTTGCTTAGTATATAAATAACAAAAGCTTTCAAGCCCTATTCTACCTACCCTACCTCTAAGCTGATGTAAGGTAGCAAGTCCAAGTCTTTCAGCCCCAACAACCACAATCACACTCAGTTTTGGCAAAGAAATTCCCACTTCAACCACCGTTGTAGAAAGTAAAATCGTGCCTTTTTCTCTAAATTCTTGTAAAATTTGATCTTTATTTTTATCTTTTCCATGAGTAACATAAACATTTTTGTATTTGCTTATCCAATACCCTTGTGCTTGTTCTAATGATAAATAATCTATATTTTCACTTTCATTTACCAAAGGATAAATGATGATTACTTGATGATTTTTAGCTAGTTCATCATCGATTTTTTTAAGCAAATATTTAAAATCTTTATCTTGTATGCAAAAAGTCTTAATGTCTTTTTTAAAAGGCATTTGTTTGATAAAACTAAAGTTTACAAGCTCACTTTGAATCATAGAAAGCGTTCTTGGTATAGGTGTGGCAGAAAACTGCACGATATGCGGGGAAAATTGTGATTTTCTACTAAGCTCGCTTATTTTTTGTCTTTGATTAGAACCAAAGCGGTGTTGCTCATCTATCATAACCAAAACTGCTTCAAATTCTTCTTGATGAATGAGCGCGTGTGTACCTATGATAAAATGAGCTTGCTCTTTTAATTTTGCTAAATCTTTATCTTTTTTACCGCCTTTTAAAAGCAAAACATTAACAAAATCAGGTAAAAGTCTTTTTGCTTCATGATAAATTTGTTCAGCTAAAATACTAGTTGGTGCCATTAAAATAGCCTTTTTAGGATACACAAGCAAACTTGCAGCAAGTATAACCAAAGTCTTACCACAACCCACATCACCCATTACCACGCGTCTTTTAGCGACTTTACTTTGTAAGTCTTTTTTAATATCTTCTATCGCTAAAAGCTGATCATTTGTAGGGCTAAATTCTAAACCTTTAAGCCAAGAGTTTATATCAAAAAGTTTTATTTCATAAGCATTTTGTGATATTTTTTTACCCTTTAAACGCCTTAGATGATTAAAAATTTCTATATATTTTAAATCTTTAACTATAGCGTTAAAATTTTCATAAAGAGCTAGATCATCATAATTATGTAAATTTAAAAGTAAGTTAATGTATTTTTGTTCTAAATTTAATGCTTTTAAGTTAGCTTCATTGACATATTTTGATATAAGTTTTTTTATACTTTCATCTTTAATGGAGCTAATTTGATACTTAGGGACTATTTGACCTATATTTTTTACTATTTTTGGGTTTATAAACTGCCAAATTCCATTAAAAAAATTCATCTTTGCATAGATGCAAACCAAAGCATTATGTTTAAAAATTTTAAAATGCCATTTATTAGGATGAAAAATCACTATATTTGCTTTTATGCCCCATTCTAAACATTCACAAAGCATAAAAAGCTGAGAGTAGTGATTTTGCGTGCTAATAATTTTTACATTTTGGGTACAAAATGTATCTTTTGGAAACTTTGAAATTCTAAAATCATCAAATTTTTTAGGCAAAATCAAAGCCAAATCGATACAATTTTTAACCCCTAAAGCATGAAGTAGTTTTAAATCCTTTTCTTCAACTTTCATTTTCTATACTTGCAAAACTCACTTTTGTAATTTCACTATGTGTTTTGATAAAGTCATTTAGTTCATCTAAGGTAGTGTTTTTGATCTTTTGCATTTCTTCTTTTAAATTTCCAAGTTTTAAACCATGTAAATATTCATTTAGCATTATATCTAATCTTTTAGCTAAGCTTTCATATCTTAAAGGCATAGAGCCTACTAGAAATTGCTTAGCTAGTTGAAATTCTTTTTCATTTACTCCATTTTGAACAAAATTTTCAAAAACTTCTTTAACTAAAGTTTTAGCCTCATTAGAACTTTCATTTTTAGTTTGCAAATACCCAAAAACTCTACTATAATTTAAATTTATATCAAGCATAGCATAAGCAGAATACGCCAAACCTCTTTTCACACGCACTTCCTCCATCAAACGCGAACCAAAACCACCTTGACCTAAGATAAATAAAGCGAGTTTAGCTAAATACATTTTCTCATCATTAATTTGCATATTAAATGGAGAACAAAAGTATATATAAGCTTGCTCTGTGCTTTTTTGCTCACTTATTTCCATACTCTCATCAATGAGTTTATAATTTTTATTTTGATTTGGAATATTTCTTTTTAAAATCTGACAAATTTTTTCCGCTTTAGCTTTTACTTCATCTTCTTTAATATCTCCACCAAAAACGAATAAAACATTATCAAGTACTAAATTTTCACTCATAAAATTTTGTAATTCTTTTAAACTAATTTTTTCTATACTTTCCTTAGTTCCATCAAGACCACTAGTAAAAATTTCATCTTTAAAAACATTTTTATTTAAAAGTCTTTTTGCTTGATAATCATAATCAGTATTTAAACTCACCAATTCACCCAAGGCTAAAGTTTTTAATCTTTGTAAGATTTTTTCATCAAAACGCACATTTAAAAGTAGTTCTTGCAGTTTTTCTAAAGCAAACTCAAAATGCTCTTTTAAGCATTTGATATTAATTTGAAAATGCTCAAAACTAGCCTTACTATAAAGCTCTATAGCACGGTATTCTAAGCTTTTAAAAAACTCATCATTGCTTCCTTCATTTAAAAGTCTAGCAAGCATACTTGCACAACCTCTATTGTGCTTTTCTGCTATTTTCCCACTATTTTTAAAAATAAGTTTGAAAAATATTACAGGAAGCTCATTTTCATACTCATATATTATGTTTATTTTAGCATCATTGAAGTTTAAATTTAGCATTAAAACCTTTCTAAGATATTATAAGCAGTATCGCGTTTAGCAGGTAATTCCCCTATATCTTTTATAAGCTCTATCATTTGTTCTTGATTCATTCTATATTTTGCACCAGCTGCAGCTACGACATTTTCTTCCATCATAGTTGAACCTAGATCATTTGCACCAAACTTTAAGGCAAGCTGACCTATTAAAGAGCCTTGTGTTACCCATGAACTTTGCAAATTTTTAAAATTATCCAAATAAAGTCTTGCTAAAGCTAACAATCTTAAATACCTATTGGAACTTTGCTTAATAATTTCAGGATGTTTTTGAATCAAAGGAGTGTTTTCACTTTGAAATGACCATAAAATAAAAGCTCTAAAACCACCTGTTTTATCTTGTAAATTTCTTAAATAATCAAAATGTTCAATGATTTCTTCATCAGTTTCAACCGTACCAAACATCATAGTAGCAGTACTTTTCATATCTATATTATGTGCACTCTCATGCACTCTAAGCCAGGTAGCTGTGTCACATTTATGTGGTGCAATGATATCTCTTACCCTATCACTTAATACTTCAGCGCCAGCTCCAGGTATAGAAAAGAGTCCTTTTGCTTGTAATCTTTTTAAGACCTCTTCAATAGAAATTTTAGAAACTCTTGCAATATAAGCTATCTCAACTGCTGAAAAACCATGCACGGTAATAGTAGGATAATTAGTTTTTATATAAGAAAGTAAGTCTTCATACCATTCTATTTTAAGTTTTGGGTGCACCCCACCTTGAAATAAAATTTGTGTTCCGCCTATGGCTTGTAGTTCTTCTATTTTTTGCCCTATTTCTTCGTATTTTAAAATATATGAATCTTCATCTTTTTCTTTTCTACAAAAAGCACAAAAATCACAATCAATGCAACAAATATTTGTATAATTTATATTTCTATCTACTACAAAAGTAGTTATTTTATCAGGATGTAGTTGCAATTTCTTCTCATAAGCCATTGCACCTAACTCATACAAAGGTGCATTTTGAAGCAAATACAACGCTTCTTTTTTACCTAATCTACTCATCATTAAACCTTTTTATAAAAAGGATTATTATAGCATTTAAATGTAAAATAATCTTAAAAACGATATAATCAAACCCTTTAAATTTCATAATTCATAGGATATTCATGACTTATAGGTCTTTACTTAAAAACAATAAAACATTTCGCCTTTTAGCAACAGTGCAATTTATAAGTTATTTTGGTGCATGGTTTTCCCAAGTAGGTGTCTTTACACTTCTAACCAAAGAACTTCAAGCGCCTGCAAATATCATAGGATTTTCAGCTATTTTTGTTTTCTTACCTTCTATCATACTTGCACCTATAAATGGAATTATAGTAGATAGATTTAAACCCAAAAATTTATTACTTACAATGATTAGTATCGAGATGATTTCCATTTTTATGCTAATTTTTGTAAATTCTTTAGCTATGCTTTGGTTTTTATATTTTTTAACCTTTGTACGTATGGCAGTTGCAAGTATGTATTTTCAAACAGAAATGTCAGTTTTACCTAAAATTTTAACTCCACAAGAACTAAAACTAGGTAATGAACTTCATAGTATTATATGGGCTGTATCATATGCTTTAGGTATGGGTGCAGCAGGACTTTTTATAGACATTTTTGGAGTAAAACCAGCTTTTATAGCTGATACTTTAATGTTATTTTGTGCTATGCTTATACTTAAAACTCTAATCTTACCTGATGAGAAAAACACCACACAAAATAATCCTTTTATATTGATAAAAGAAGGTTTAGCTTATGTATTTAGCAATAAAAAAATCATTCATTTGATTTTACTTCATGGGGTTGTAGGTATAACTGCATATGATGTACTCATCACTCTTTTAGCCGAATACGAATACGCAAAAATTATTTCTATACCTTTAGCCATAGGACTTTCAAATGCCATAAGAGCCATATCTTTACTTATAGGTCCTTATGTGCTTAGCCCTTATATCAATAAAAATACCCTAGTATATTTATACTTAGCACAAGGTGTAGGTATAATGTTTTGGGCTTGTTTACAATTTAACTTTTATCTTGCCTTTATAGGCTTAGTGATGGCAGGTTTTTGCACTTCATCTTTATGGAGCTATACTTATACACTCTTGCAAAATGATTGTAATAAAAGATACTATGGTAGAGTAATAGCCTATAATGATATGGTGTATTTAACTTTTAGTGCGATTATTGCTTTTTCAACGGGATATTTGTTCGAATTTTATGAGATAAAACTAAGTCATTTTACTTTTGGTTTGGGAATATGTTTTATATTTGCAGCATTTTATTGGTGGTGGTTTAATAAAAAATATAACTAATCCACCTTAGAATAATAAACTCCACCCGCTGAAAAGTTTTTATCAAAATAAGCAGTTTCTGGAACAAGATCTGATTTTCCAGGATAAATTCTTCCTTCTTTATTTAAGATCTTATAAAAACGCTCCATAAGCCTTATTTTGAAATCTTGATCAAAATATATCATCATATTTCGTGAAAAAATCACATCAAATTTTCCAAGTTTAAATAAAGAATCATCAAAAACATTGCAAAGTTCAAAACGACATCTGCAAGCTAAAGTTTCTTTTTTTAGATGATACATTTTATCTTTTATATCAAAATAACGCGTTTTTTGCATAGTATTTAGTCTAGCTACTGAACGCTCTGAATAAATCATTTCATTACATTTATCTATCATTTTTTTATTAATATCTATACCTATAATATTCATACCTTTAACAAAATTTTCACTTGCCAAAATAGCCAAAGAATACACTTCCTCACCACTTGAGCAAGGCGCACATAAAACATTTACAGGACGATCAAGAGATTTTATATAAAAAATTACATCTTTTAATTGTTCTAATTCTCTAAAAAAATAAGTTTCACAAACAGTGATAAAGTCCATTGTTTCTTGTTTTAAATTTTTTTGAAATTGCACCTTTTCATTTAATTCACTAAGGCTATTTAAACCTAATTCTTGTAAAAATTTAGGAAGCTTTATAAGCAAAATATCTTTTTTTGTATTAAGGTTATTTCCACTTATTTGTTCTACTATTTTCACAAAATCAAACATTTCATTTTCTGTAATTTTTATCATTTTCTATCCCTATGACTTTATAAAATTATCTATCTCTTTTTTAAGCTCAATCAAACTCATCGGCTTTAAATTTGGGTTTGTTTCTCTCGCTTTTTTAGGCATACCATAAACTATAGAATCAGCTTCATTTTCACACAAACACCTTACCCCAGCCTTATAAAGCTCAAATAAAGATTTAGCACCATCATCTCCCATCCCAGTCATAACCAAAGCTAAAATTTTATTATATTTGCAAAGATTTACCGCAGAATAAAATAAAACATCAATACCTGGATTAAAACTACTAATTTGCTCTGTAGCATTTAAAACCAAAGTATTCCCATTTCCAAAAATCATATTTCTTTGACAAATATAAATTTTATTTTTTAAAATTTCTTTATCATTTGGTATAATGACTTCACTTAGAGCTTCTTTGTTAAATTGATTTACAAAAGAAGGGATAAAAGCTGGATTCATATGCTGGGCTATAACTACTGCACAATCTTGTAATTCCACATCATTAAGTAAAAATTTTAATTGGCTTGGACCACCTGTTGAAGAACCAATAAGTATAAGTTTCATCTTTAACCCTAAAAACAATAGTTTTATTATATCAAAATAAATATTTAAAACATTATATAATAAGAAAGAATAATTTTAACTAAATATGATAAAATAAATACTTTTAAAAAATAAAAAAATAAAAGTGAATTTATGTTAAGAGAAAAAATTTATATTGCAAGTGATCATGCAGGATTTACTCTAAAGCAAGAAATTGTCGATTTTCTACATAAAAAAAACATTATTTTAGAAGATCTTGGACCTTTTTGTAACGAACGTTGTGATTATCCTGATTATGCACATTTGCTAAGCTCTAAAATCAATGAAAATAGTTTTGGAATTTTAGTTTGTGGGTCTGGGATTGGAATGAGTATAGCAGCAAATCGCCATAAAAATATACGCTGTGCTTTATGTAATGAACCATTAAGTGCTAAACTTTCAAGAGAGCACAACGATGCAAATGTTTTAGCTTTAGGAGCTAGACTAACTGGCGCGGATATGGCTTTTGAAATTATCTCAAATTTCATCAATACTTCTTTTAGTGGTGGAAGACATTGTGTGAGAATTAGCAAAATAGAGGCAAAATTATGATTTTAAGTTGGCTTGTATTAACTGTATTAATTTGCGTTAGTATTTATATGACTATTATGTTACTTTATTATAAAACTTTACTTCACAAAGAAAAGATAGCAAAAGAATTTATAAAAAATAATCTTGATGACACTGAAATTGTCATTAGAAAACTACAAGTGCAACTTCAAAGAAGTTTGGGAAATATAGATATTTTAACCGAAGAGTTAAACAAAAGCAAAGCAGACTTAACTTCTCTTAGAACTAGAAATTCACAATATCGTATTGAAAACGAAAAATTAAGACAAAGAATTAAAGAATTAGAAGCAAAAATCGAGGCATTATTATGATGAAAGAACAAGATGAAAAATATTTATTAGATAGCATTAGAGCTATAAAAGATTTTCCAAAAGAAGGTATTATTTTTAGAGATATCACAACTTTATTAAACAATAAAGAAGCATTTACTTTTTTAATGGATCATTTAGTTGAAAAATACCAAAACACAAAACTTGATTATATTGTTGGTATAGAAAGTAGAGGTTTTATTTTTGGTGCTGCACTAAGTGCTAGATTAAAACTACCTTTTGTGCCTATTAGAAAACCCGGCAAATTACCTTCAAAATGCTTACAAGAATCTTATAGTCTAGAATATGGTAGCGATACTATAGAAATTCATACTGATGCTTTTAACAACCAAAAAGCAAATGTTTTACTTATAGATGATCTCATCGCAACAGGTGGAACTGCACTTGCTGCTGTTAAATTAATAGAAAAATTAAATGCAAAATGTATTGAAGCTTGTTTTTTAATAGAATTAAAAGATCTTGATGGAGCTAAAGAATTGGCTCAATTAACTTCTGTTTATAGTATTTTAAAGGTATAAAATGGAAGAATTTTTAAAACAACTTTTATATGATTATAAAAATTGGGCTTATATTATTGTGTTTTTATGGTGCATACTTGAAGGAGAACTTGCACTTATTTTAGCAGGTATTTTTGCACATGAAGGTCATGTAAATTTAGGTTTAATTATTTTCGTAGCAGGTTTGGGTGGTTTTGTAGGCGATCAGATATATTTTTACATTGGAAGATATAATAAAAAATACATTCAGAAAAAACTTCGCACCCAAAGGCGTAAATTTGCTATAGCTCATTTACTTTTACAACGCTTTGGTTGGCCTATTATTTTCATACAAAGATATATGTATGGTTTTAGAACCATTATACCTATGAGTATAGGTTTAACGCGTTATAGTGCTAAAAAATTTGCTTTTATTAATCTTATTAGCGCTTGGGCTTGGGCTGCTATCACTATACTACTTGCTTGGTTTTTTGGGAAAGAAATTTGGCTAGCTGTTGAATGGGCTGGAGATCACTGGTATTTTGCGGTACCTATTATAGCTTGTTTTTTACTTGCTTTATTTTTAGGTATGAAACAAATGGAAAAATCTATACTTAGAAAAAGGACTCATAAATGATTTTTAATTTTAAAGAAAAAAAAATTAATTCTATAAATGCTGATTTTGAGATCATTTTAATACAAGATAAAAAATTAGAAAAATATACTCAAAGTCAAGAACTTTTCAAGCTTTCAAACTATAAAGGTGAAGGAGTTTGCATAGATATGCAGAATAAAATCCTTTATAGTGAACTTAAAAGTTTAGAATATGAAGATATAAGGTTTGCTTTTGCAAGTGCTTATAAAGCTTTAAAAAAACTTGAAATTCAAAGTATTAAAACAAAAAGTGTCATAGGAAAATGCGTAGTAAATAGTTTTAATGCTTTGATTCAAGGGTTTATTTTTGGTGCTTATGAATTTGATAAATATAAAAAAGAAAAAACTTCAAGTAGATTAGAAAATATTTATATATCACAGGAGGAAATTAACAATAAAACTTATAATCTTGAAGAAGCATATGTAGGAATTAATTATGGAAAAATTTTTTCTAATGCTTGTGATTTTGCTAAAAATATAGTAAATGAAATTCCTCAAGTTTATACTCCAACTAAAATGGCTGAAGATGCTATAAATTTAAGCAAAAATAATCCTAAAATTTCATGCCAAATTTATGAAAAAGATTTTTTGGAAAAAGAAAAAATGCAAGCATTCTTGGCGGTAAATCGTGCTTCAATACACCCTCCAAAACTTATTCACCTTTCTTATAAACCACAAAATGCAAAAATAAAAGTGATTTTTGTCGGTAAAGGCTTAACTTATGATAGCGGTGGACTTAGTTTAAAACCGGCTGATTATATGCTAACAATGAAATCAGATAAAAGTGGTGGTGCAGCTGCAATGGCTATTGTTAAAGGTGCAAGCGAGCTAAATCTCGATATAGAAGTACACTCTATCATCGGTGCTACAGAAAATATGATAGGTGGAAATGCTTATAAGCCTGATGATGTGCTTATTTCAAGAGAAGGCGTTAGCATAGAAGTAAGAAATACAGATGCTGAAGGAAGATTAGTTTTAGCAGATTGCCTTTCACTAGCCCAGGATCTAAAACCTGATTTACTAATTGATTTAGCAACTTTAACTGGAGCTTGTGTAGTAGGACTTGGAGAATACACAAGTGCTATCATGGGAAACAACGAAGATTTGCAAGATGAATTTTATAAAATAAGTAAAAAAAGTGGAGATTTAACTACTATTTTACATTTTAACCCACATTTAAAAGAGCTTATAAAATCAAATATAGCAGATGTTAGCAATACCTCTTCAAGTCGCTATGGTGGAGCTATTACTGCAGGATTATTTTTAAATTCTTTCATTAGAGAAGAATACAAAGACAAATGGTTGCATTTAGACATCGCAGGACCAGCTTACTTAGAAAAAGCTTGGGGTTATCATAGCTTTGGTGCAACCGGAGCTGGTGTTAGAATGTGCCTTTCATATTTACTTTATCTTTCAAGGAATAAAAAATGAGTTTATCAGTTGGTATAGTAGGACTTCCAAATGTCGGAAAATCTACAACTTTTAATGCACTAACAAGAGCACAAAATGCCGAAAGTGCAAATTATCCATTTTGCACCATAGAACCCAATAAAGCTGTAGTACCCGTACCTGATTATCGCTTAAAGGAACTAGCAAAGATTGTTAATCCCCAAAAAATCATACGCTCAAATATAGAATTTGTTGATATAGCAGGATTGGTGGCTGGAGCTAGCAAAGGCGAGGGTTTGGGTAATAAATTTTTATCTAATATACGCGAAACAGAAATGATTTTACATATTGTACGTTGCTTTGATGATGAAAATATCACTCATGTTGCAGGTAGTGTTAATCCTGTGCGTGATGTACAGATCATAGAAACAGAACTTATATTAGCAGACATAGAGCAACTTAGTAAAAAAATAGAAAAACTCACCAAAGGTGTAAAAGCTAATGAAAAAGGTGCAAAAGAAAGTTTGGCTTTAGCTAATGAGCTTTTAGAGCATTTAAATCAAAACAATAGTGCAAGCTCTTTTCCAAATAAAAACGAAGTTTATCAAGCTCTTATAAAAGAATTAAGACTGCTTTCTGCTAAAGAAGTAATTTATGGAGCAAACGTAGATGAAAACTCACTTTTAGAAGACAATGAGTTTGTAAAAGATCTTAAAGAATTTGCAGCAAAATCAGGTCATGAGGTAATCAAACTTTGTTCTAAAATAGAAGAGGAAATGATAGCCTTAAGTGATGAAGAAAATTACGAATTTTTAAAATCTTTAGGTATAGAAAAAAGCGGACTTGAAGTAGTAATACGTACAGCTTTTTCAAAGCTTAATTTAATAAGTTATTTTACAGCAGGTCAAATAGAAGTAAGATCATGGACTATACAAAGGGGTTGGAAAGCACCAAAAGCAGCAAGTGTGATTCACAATGACTTCGAAAAAGGTTTTATTAAAGCTGAGGTTATTTCTTATGAAGATTATATTGCATGCAAAGGTGAAAATGGAGCCAAAGAAGCTGGAAAATTACGCCTTGAAGGGAAAGATTATATCGTACAAGATGGCGATGTGATGCATTTTAGATTCAATGTTTGAAATAATCAAACATTGAATTGGTTTTTTAGCAATTCTTGTATTTTTTTCCTAGTATCTTCTTCATTTGCAAAAGCTATTAGATTTGCCTTTGGCCAAAAATAACTTTTAGGATCTTCAAATTTACCCCATCGCCAATCAAATCTAGGAGCTAAAAGAACTATTGTTGGTATATCTAAAGCTAAAGTTAAATGTGCTATTGCACTATCAATACTTATCATACAATCTATATCTTTTAAATTCTCTAAAGTATCGTTCCAATTTTTTAGTTTTATTCCCCTATTTTCTACTTCTTTAGGTAAAATAATTCCTTCTATACCATCTACTTGAAAAGATACAATTTCACAATTTAATTTACTTAAAATATCAAATAAAAATACAAAGTCAATATTTCGTAGCAAATCTGAATTTACCGCATTAGGTGTAAACCAAAAAATTCCTATTTTTTTCTTTTTGTTTTTTGGTCTATCTAAAATATTAATAGGGGTTTGCAAAATAGAAATTTCATTTAATTTAATATCGCAAAACAAAGGTATGGAACAAATTGGCATAGCATAATCAAAATCACTAGGAAAATCTTTTAATATTTTTAAATTCTTAAATTTTTCACTTTGTGTGTTTATGATTTTAAGTTGATTTTTAAACATTACACACATAGCACTTTGCGGAGCAAATAAAACTTTAGAAGCTATTTGGCAAAGTTTTTCTAAACATCTAGCATACATTATAGTATCACCAAAACCTTGCTCACAAAAAACTAGAATTTTTTTATCTTTAAAAGCTGCTATACCTTCTTTATTGAATGCCTGTATAGTTTTATTGTAATGATATGGAGAAAAAGTTTCATTATGTGCATAAAAAAGTCTACTTTCATATACTCTCTTACCTTCTTCAAAATTTTTATCATCCCCCATACGCATTAACAAATATGCCAGATCAAATTGATAAGTTGCATGAAGATGCAAACTTAAAGCTTTTTGGTATGCATCATACGCTCCTTGATAATTCAAACTAAGCTCTAATGTTTTTGCATAATTTTGCCAAAATTGTGCATTATTTTGGTTATATTCACATAAACTTTCATATAATTTCAAAGATTCTTCCAATCTTAAAAGTTTAAATAATAAATACGCCTTTTGAGGTAAAATCTTTGTGTTTAAATACTCATATACTTTAACTATAGTCAAATTTTCTCGTGTTTTTTCTTGTAATCTATCTTGTAAATTATTTGTGATTATGTTTTTTTCTACTAACTTTCGATTTTGAAGCTGTTCTATCATTGTTTGAGCAAAAATACAAAGTTCATCATGAGCTTGCAATGCTTTTGCAAAATCTGTTTTAAAATAAACTTCAATATAATCTTTCCATAAATCTAAATTATAAGGGTCTTTTGACAAAGCAATTTTACACAAACTCTCTGATTCATCCAATCTCCCTATAATTTTATAAGCATAAGCAAGCTCTAAACTGAGTTCATCTTGTAAAAAATCATTTCTTTTTAAAAGATCTTCAAGTAAAGATATACTTTCATCAGTTTTTGCATTTAGTAAAAGATTCTTAGCTAACATCAAACCATAAAAACTTGTAGGATATAAATCGAAAATTTGCTTTGCATAAAGTAAAGCACTATGATAATCATTCATTTTAAAAGAAGACATCATGGCATATTCTAAGGCATTTTTAGGATCTTCATTCAAATAAATCTTACTATATTCTAAACATTTAACATAATCATTATTATGATAATAATACATTATTTTATCTAGCATATTTCCCCCATTTCTCAATTTCACCTCCCTAGAGTTTGCTTTAACTTAATTAACGAGTTTGCTTAATAAGGAGTTTTATATTTGTCTTTTAATTTAAAATCTATAGTCATTTTTTATTAATTAAAATTTTTGTTTTAAGCAAACTCTAGGCAAGTAAATATTTTTATATTGCATTATTACTTTATAAGTAAATATCTTTTATATATTACATTTGCTTTATTAGATTATTTTAATTATCTTCTATCCTTTTATTTGTTTTATTTTAATTATTTTTTCATTTAGTCCCTTTATAGAGAATAATTAATTTTACAAATACTATTAATTAGTATTTATATATAAAATTAATAATACTAATATTACAAATACCACTATTATTGATTTTATAAAAAATTCATTGTTTTGCTTTATTCTCCCATATATTAATTATTTTTTATGTTTTATTGTTTGTTACTAGTTATTACTTATTTTTGTATTTATTTTTTTATTACACTAACTAAGCTTTGCTAGTTAGTGTAATAATTAATGTTTATCTATATATTTATCACCACCATACACCTAGTTTTAAAAACATTGTATGAGAAGTAGTATTGTCAAATGTAAATACTCCTGCATAGTTTAATGACAAATCAGCATTATCTGCTATGGCATAAGAAAGACCAAGCTGTCCAAATCCATAATACTTAGAAGTGTCTATATCAGATTCTAATATATTTTTATCTAATTTTAGAGTTCCTTTAGCATCGTTATATAGATTAACTACACTACCTATAGTGATATTTGTTCTTAGTTTATCACTTAAAGGTTTGTATATTTTTAAAGCAGTTACAGCATCAAAGAAGTTAAATTGTTCTGATAAGTAATGTTCATTTGTTCCACCAAGATGTATTAAAGAAAAGTTTTTATTACTCATACCATAATAGCTTAAACCAATCTCAGGAGATATTCTAGCTATATCTAAAGTGTTATAATAATTTGCACCTAATCTTACTTCAGCTCCATAGCCATATACTTTAGCCTCACTATCTACGGTGTGGGATATATTCTTATAAGCTTTTTCTATGTCTGTTTTAGTGTAATCAAATCTTGTACTAGCACTAATATAGTATTGATCTATACCACTTCTTACTATTATTCCATAATAAGTCAGACCACCATAATAAGTCTTATCATCAAATTTAAGTCCTTGGATAGCTTGCTCTTTGGAAGCATCTTCATAGCCTACATAAAAACCTATAGAGCCATAATCATTTGGTAATTCTTTAAAAGATCCACCCATTAAACCTGTAGTATGAGAACTAAGCTGACCTATACTCTTTCCTATCTTAATAGAAGAATAATTATAATAAGGAAGTAAAAAAGAATGATGAGTTGCTTGTGGATTTTTATTTGGTATAAATATATCTTCTAATTCAGCTAATAAATCAGCATCATTTCCATAAGCTTCTCCTTTTTTGGATAATTCCATATCTAATACTTGAGAAAATTCTGTTTGGAAATTCTTTCCATTTATCTCTCTTAATATATTAGAGATATTTATATTTCTCAATCTAGATGAATATATCATAGACTTAGCTAGGGTTTTACCGCTTAATTCATCATTATTTACCTTGACTGTGTATTTGCCTTTTTCTGAAGGCGCATTAATAAACTTATAAATACCTGATAGACTATGGATATTGCTTGCATCAATTCCATTATTATTGTTGGTTTCATTGCCTATAGCATTACCTTCTTTATCAACAAAGAAAGTATTAGAATCATAGTGTTGATCTAGTATTAAATTAGATGTATTTACATAAATTTTATCTGCACCAATACCACCAATATTATTTCCACCTATTATAATAGAATTTTCCAATCTTTGCTCATTACTTTGAGTATATTCTAACTCATCAAAATACCAACCATCTATACTAACTTTACCATTATTATTGTTTTCTATATGGTAGCCATTGTTATTTTTACCTATAAAACCACCATGCCAAGAAGATTTATTTATCGTTCCATGAATATAGCCATTAGTTAAGGTTAAAGTACCGCTATTAGTAATACCATTGTCAATATTTCCATAGTTGTTGATATTTATATTGCCTTGATTATCAATACTACTGATTTTAGCATCATTATCATTTTCTAATAAATCTATAGTGCCTTTATTTGTTATATTTTCTATAGTCTTTTCATTTTTTATATGTGTTATATTAGCATTGATTTTATTTTCTATTGAGTTAATAAAACCATCATTATTAAGATTAATACTACCTGTATTATCGATTTTTTCTATATTACCTGTATTCATAATAATACCAATAACGCTTTGTGATTTATTTTCAATAGTTTTCATATCAGCTTTATTGATGATTTGCGAAATAAAGCTATTTTTATCCTTAGTCAAAGAAGAGCCATTGATGATATTTCCTTCTAATACTCCAGTATTTTCAATAGCTTGTATGCTACCACTATTGTTTATATTTTCTTTAATAGTTCCAGTATTGACTATACCACTTTCGATAATACCACTATTGTTTATACCTTTTTCAAATACACCCTCATTGATAATAGCTTGCATAGTATCTTCATTATCAAATTTATTTTCAATAGTTCCACTATTTTCAATTCCGCCTATATAACTTGTATTATCTTTTGTTATTGTTATACTACCTTTTTTGTTTCTTAAAACATTTACATAAGAATTATTTTTTAAGTCTATAGTAGTATCATTGTGATTTATTACTTGATTTATCATGCTTTTATTATTTAAATTTACATTTAAAGTAGAATGATTTTCAATGATATCTATTTTACTTTCACTGTTTAAGCTAATACCATTAGTTATAGTTCCTTTAGTGGTATTATCTTTTTCTCCATTGATGATGGTTCCTATGATAGATTTATCTAGGTTAATAGCACTTGTAGTTCCTGTATTGGTTATAGTTCCTATTTGGGATTGATTATTTAAACTAATGGCATTAGCTATAGTTTTTTCATTATTTATAGAACTAATATAAGATTTATTATTTAGATTAATACCACCTGTAATAGAGTTTTTATTATAAATACTTCCATAGATGAAAGATTTATCTAAAGATATATTACCTTGTATTACTCCCTCATTAAGTATAGCTGTGCCATTTTCATTATGACTAAAAGAATTATCTTTTTTTGTTACACTAGCTATAACTGCACCATTTTGTAAATCAATAACATTGCCTTTATTTATACCATTATTAGTATTGTTTGAACCTATGGTTCCTTTGTTATGTATGCCTGCATTTACTCCTGCTATTAGGGCATTGGAATTTTCTAGTTTTATATAATCAGTGATTTTCATATTATTGTTTAATGATATACCTGTATTACTTCGACCTATGATATTACCTTGATTAATTATAGTATTAATAGTAGCATTATCACCTTCATAAGTTATACCATTATTACCTATAATATTACCCTGATTAACTATAGTATTTACAGTAGAGTTATATATAAGAATCATACCATTTTGTTCATCACTTACAATATTTCCTTGATTGTTTATATTTTTTATAGTGCTACTTTCAATGTGAATAGCATTTATTTTATTTTGCAACAATCCTTCATTACTAAATACATCTAGAGAGCCATAAACCAACCCTAATCTTCCTATCATAGTCCCTTTATTATCAATAGTTTTAACAGAGCTACCGCTATAGCCTATTTGTATCGCTCCTGTTCTAGATTCAAGTCCTCCAGAAATCAAACCAGTATTAACAATTTTTTCTATCTTTCCACCCCAATCAGCTGTAATACCATATGTATTACCTTTAATAGTTCCACTATTAATGATGGTAGATATATTAGCTCCATTTCCTCCTGATCTTATACCATTTATATTACCTTGTATTAAACCTGAATTTATTATAGTATTTACTTTACCATTAGCATCTATTTGTATTCCATTACCATTAGAATTTAATATGGTTTTTTCATTAACCAATGTATTAATTGTCCCATTATTATTAGCAAAGATACTACCAATGCTTCCTGTATTTGCGATAACATTTATCTTTGAATTAGAATTTTGAATTGTTATAGAGCCTATATTTTCTTGATTGATAAGATTATCTAAAGTATCATTTACAGTAATATTATTTATACTTCCTTGATTATAAATAGCACTTATGGTTCCTTTGTTACTTATTTGCACTTTATTAATAAATCCACTATTATTTAAATTCTCTATAGTGCTATTATTAACAACTATACCACCATTACCATTGATACTAGCCCCATTAATACTACCTGTATTAATAATGTTTTTAACCGTGCCATCTTCTACTGATATACCATTCCATTTGCCTGCTATACTACCTGAGTTAGTAATGTTTTCTACCACAGAGCTTCCATCTATTTTAATACCATGAACACCATTTGCAGCATCGATAGTTCCTTGGTTATTAATATTTACATTGGTAGCATTGTTGATATTTACACCATTATTAGTGGTATTTATACTACCACTGCTACCTATAGATAAAGTTCCGCCATCACTGCCATTTATAGTTACTGAATTAGTAGTTTCACTATCTATGTTACAAGTGGTTCCACTACAACCACCCCCTGTTATACTTCTTGAATTTTTTACTTGTTTTGTTAATATTGGTTTGTTTGTTTTAGTAATTTGTATAGAACCTTCAGATACTTTATCACTTATAGTAACCATACTAGCATTAGAACATGTAGCTAAAAAAGATATAGTTGCTAAAGAAAGAAAAGTCTTTTTAGTAAAAGAAAGATTATTGCTATTAATATAGCCATTTGAAATAGATGAATTTAAAGAGGTAAGTTTGGTTTGGGTTTTTTCAATCCCCCCCCCCCAGTATAAACTATATGATTAAACATTGTTTTTCCTTATATTTAGCTGATATTTATGATATTTCTTAGCAAATATCATACCAAGTTATCCCATAAATAAGATATTAAAACTCTCTTTAATTAATAATATAATTAAAAATTGCAAACTCGTGAATATATAATAAATATATTTAAAAATAGTTTATATTTTTATTTAAAAGCTATAAAAGTTTCAAAATTTACCCATTTAAAAATACTTTCTACTTTAGAAAATCCTGCTTTTTTAAGCATAGCTATGTTTTCATTTTGAGTATAAGGTATAAGTACATTTTCTAAAGCTTCTCTTTTACTTGAAATTTCTAGCTTACTATAACCTTGCTCTAGTTTATAATGCTCATAAATTTGTATCATTTTTTTAGCTATTTTTACATCTTCATAAAGAATTTTTTCACTAAGTATAAACATACCATTTTCATTTAAGTTTTGGTAGATTTTATCAACTAACTCTTGTCTTTTAGGTGGGCGGATAAACTGCAAAGTATAAGTAGCTATGAAAATATCATTTTTAAAAAAATCAAAATCATCTAAATTTTTTTGAAAAAATTCTACCCTAGCTCCAAAAGCTTGACATTTACTTTTAGCGATCTCTAACATAGCATTTGCTTCATCAACCCCACTTAAAAGAAAATCTTTTCTTTTTTCATAAAGCGCAAGCAATAAACTAGCTGTAGAACAACCAAGGTCACAAATTTTTGCATTGTGCACTGCAAAATGATCGATGAGTTCAACTATGAGTTTTAAATTCTGTGTATAAAATGGCACAGATCTTGAAACCATATCATCAAAAACGCTTGCAACGCTTTTATCAAATTCAAATTGTTTTTCTAAAGGTTTTTTAAAAATTTCATCTTTCATTTAATTTTCCTAAAATTTCTTTTGCTTTGCTAATATCTTTGTTAATTTGTGCTTTCAATAAAGCTAAGTCGTTAAATTTTTTATTAGTTCTTATATAGTCAATAAAACTTAACTCCACTGATTTTGCATTTGTGTTTGTAAATTTTTCATCTAAAATATGCGTTTCTAAAGCAAAATTTTTGTCAGTAGATCTTATACCTATAAAACTTACACTTTGATAGCTTTTATTTTCAATCTTTATCAAAGTCGCATATACACCATCTTTGGGCAAAAAGAAGTCTTTTGTATATAAATTTAAAGTTGCAAAAAGTTCTTTAGCGCCTATGCCTTGTCCTTTGATGATATTTGCTTGTATATTATAAAACCTACCTAGAAAGTTTTTAGCTTCTTGAACTTTAGCTTCTTTAAGCAAGGTTTTAATCATACTTGTATGGACACTTTTGTTTTGAATTTTAAACTCATCTACGATGATGGTATTTATATCACAAAGACTTTGTATGTCTTTGGCGCTACATTTTCTTTCTTTACCAAATTTAAAATCATAACCTACGATGATCTTTTCTAGTTTGGGAATTTCTTGCTTTAAAAATTTTAAAAAATCCTCACCTTTGTAGTCTTTGATTTTTTCAAAATCGCAGAAGATTAAAGGAAAATTGACCACATTTGCTCTAAAATCTTTAGGTGTTAAAACTTCTTTTTCTTCTTTAGTGATGACAAACAAAGCTCCATTTCCATCTAAGTGCTTAAAAAGTTCAAAATGCCCTAAATGCATACCATCAAAACGCCCTATAGCTAAATTTGTGATTTTAGTTTTTTCTATAGGCGTAGAAAAACTCAACATTACCCTCTTTTCCTTTTAAACGCGACTCTTGACTTACTTGTAAGATCCAGCCAAGCTTTGCACAAGCTTTTTCAAAGCTTTCTTTAGCATTTTCAATAGCTTTTGTATCTTTTACCACTCCATTTTTATCGCGTTTAGTATTTTTACCTACTTCAAATTGAGGTTTAAAAAGCAAGATGATGAGATCTTTAGCAAGTTTATCTATATGAAAAATTAAATGCATTAAAGATATAAAACTCACATCACAAGTGATAACATCGTATAAAATTTCACTTTTAAACTCGCGTAAGTCAGTGTTTTCACAAATTTGGATATTTTCTAAATTTCTTAAGCTTTCATGAAGTTGATTAGAACCTACATCTAAAGCTGTAATATGTTTAGCATTATTTTGATGTAAAATTTGCACAAAACCTCCAGTAGATGAGCCTATATCCAAGCAAATTTTATCTTTGATAGTAAATGTATACTCTTGTAAAAAATGTTTGAGTTTAAAAGCAGCCCTACTTACAAAAAGCTCTTCTAAAAGTGTGAGTTTTAAGCTCTCATCTTCTAAAGGATTTTGACAAGTGATTTTAAAAGAAGTTTTTTTAAACTCGCCATTGAGTAAAATTTGCTTGTTTTCTATAAGCTCACAAGCTTTATTGCGAGAAATGTTTAACTTTGCACTCACAAAGACATCAAACCTCATCATCACCGCCTAAGAGGTCATTAAATTCAGTCTCATTAATGCATTTAACCCCTAAGCTTTGAGCCTTTTCAAGCTTTGAACCCGCTTCACTTCCATATAATACAAAGTCAGTTTTTTTAGACACACTTGAGCTTACTTTTGCACCAAAGCTTTCGATTAACTCTTTAAAATGATCACGTGATTTGCTTAAAGTGCCTGTGATAACAAAGGTTTTATTGGAAATATTTTCATTTGCAATAAGCTCTTTTTTCTCATCTTCCAAATGCAAAATTTCATAAAAATGTTTAATGCGATTTGCATTAACATGGGTAAATTCCTCTAAACTTTTAGCCATTTGCTCGCCAAAACCTTCTAAATTTGCGTAAGATTCATAGCTTTGCATAAACCATTCAAAGCCAAAAGATTGAGCTAACTTTTTAGCTGCTACTTCACCGATATGCTCTACACCCAAAGCAGTGATAAACCTTGATAAAGGACATTTTTTTGCATTTTCAATAGCACTTAAAAGATTGTTGATTTTTTTCTCTTTAAAGCCTTCCAAGCCTTCAAAATCGCTATATGTTAGGAAAAATATGCTTTCTATGTTAGTAATTTTTCCTTCTTTAAATAAAAGCTCGACGATGTTTTCCCCAAGACCATCTATATTTAAACACTTTTTAGATACAAAATGTATGATAGAATTTACAAGTCTTGCTTTGCAATCTAAATTTTGGCATTTTAAAAAAGCACCCTCATCTAAAAGCTCACTAGAGCATTCAGGACAAAGGGTTGGCTTGGTAATTTTACTTTCTAAACCATCACGCCTTTGAGTAAAGACTTTGGTGATTTTAGGTATAACATCACCACTTCTTATCACACTTACACTATCACCTATCATCACTCCAAGTCTAGCTATCTCATCAAAATTATGTAAGGTTGCAGACTTTACTACAACCCCATCTAAATTTACAGGTTCTAAAACCGCCACAGGGGTAATCACTCCGCTTCTTCCAACTTGCAAATTGACTCCAAGCAAGGTTGTAGTTTTTTCCAAAGCAGGAAATTTAAATGCACTCATAAATTTTGGAAATTTCACTGTATAACCCAAAAGTTTACAATGAGCTAAGTCATCTATCCTTACAACCATACCATCCATCATCATGGGCTTTTGATCCCTTTTTTCTAAAAGTTCGTGATATTTTTCTAAAACCTCATCTAAATTTTTCACACAAAAAACAAAGTCATCTTTTAAAAAACCAAGACTTCTTACAAATTCCATTACCTCAGAATGCTTGCTAAATTCTAAAGAATTCTCCCCTACTCCCCAAGGATAAAATTTTAAATTTCTTTCTTTAGTAATGCTTGTATCAAGCTGTCTTAACGAACCACTTGCTGCGTTGCGTGGATTTGCAAACAAACTTAAACCCTCTTTAGCTCTTTTTTCATTAATTTTTTCAAAGTCTTCTTTTAAAATCACTACTTCACCGCGAATTTCTATCTTGTCTTTATAAGGAATTTTTTGAGGTATGTTTGATATTTCTTTCACATTTAAAGTGATATCCTCGCCTACTTCTCCATCACCTCTTGTAGCACCGCTAACTAAAATACCATTTTCATAAGTAAGATTTAAACTTGCTCCATCAAATTTAGGCTCTATAAAAAAATCAAACTCACATTTTGCTCTTTTTGCCCATGCTCTAAGTTCTACTTCATCAAAAACGTCTTCCATGGACCACATTTTAACGCTGTGTGAGATTTTATGAAACTCACTTTGTATAGTAGGAGCTATATTTTGCGTGGGAGAATCTTTAGAAATCTTTTCTTGATGAAGTGTTTCAAATGCTTTTAACTCTCTTATAAGTTTATCATACTCCTCATCACTTGCTAAAGGTTCATCATCTTCATAGTAAGCTCTCATCCATTCTTTTGCTAATTTTACCTTTTCTAAATACTCTTGATAATTCATCATTGCTCCAAAGAAAGTTCATCCATAGCTTTTGCAAGTTCAAACATTTGCTTATGCTCATACACATCATGCACCCTTATAATACTTGCTCCATTTTTAAAAGCCTCTAAATGCAAATAAAGTGTACCAGCTAGTCTTTGTTCAACACATGAATTAAAATAGGCATTTATAACACTTTTCCTACTAGCTCCGATTAAAAGTTCCTTTTCAAAGCGTAAAAAATGCTCTAAATGTTTGATTAACATCATATTGTGCCAAGGACTTTTACCAAAGCCAATACCAACATCTAAAACCACATCTTCTAAACCAAGCTCACTTAGTCTTTCTAATTTTTGTACAAAAAAACTATCAAGTTGGGCTAATACATCTTCATAATGAGGGTTATCCTGCATATTTTGTGGGGTGTTTTGTATATGCATGAGTGTGTAAGTAGCTTTGTATTTTAAAGCTAATTTGGCTAAATTTTCATTTTTTAAGCCGGTAATATCATTAATAAGCTTAAAACCTTTATTTAAAGCATATTCTAAACAATACTCATCAAAACTATCTAAACTAAAAATACACTTTTCATAAAGCTTTTCTTTATAGATTAAATCTAGAGTATTCTTTAAGCGTTTAAATTCTTCTTCTTTCCCACAATACACACTACCAGGTCTTGAAGAAACTGCACCTATATCTATATAATCAGCCCCTTGAGAAATCATGAGTTCGATTTTTTCTAAAACTTCGTTTTCTCTTGCCCTGCTTTGAGCATTAAAACTATCTTCATTGATGTTAATCACACCCATAATTTTTACGTATTTTGGTTTAGTGAAATTAGACTTTAAAAATAATGCTAGATTTTTAAGCTTAAAATCTTGCAATTTTTCTTTTTCTATAAGCTTTTTAGCTTGATCTTGTGTTACCATAAGCAAGGCATTAGTTTGATCTTTACCCAGTATAACTTCTTTATGGGTTACAAGTTCAGCTCCAACTCTTAGTGCATCTTGCTTGAGTATATTTGCAGCAGGTGCTCTTAGTTCTTTGATAAGAAAAAAATGAATTTGAGTTTTTTCACTCATGATTTTCTCGCCTGCTTTATGAGGCTTTATGTATTTAGAAATTTGATCAAAGTCTGTATTAGGATTGATTTTAATGATTTTCATTTTTTCTCTCATATAAAATTAAAGCTATTGTGCTTAGTAAAATAGTTGGTTTTGCATTTAATTTGGCTAGTTCATAAGCTTTATAAAAAAATTCAATCTCTTCATCATTTAATTTTATATCTTGTTTAAAACACTCATAGCCCAAAGCACTAATTAACTCCAAACACTCATGTTTGTCTATATTTTCATATTGTTTTAATAATAATAAAATTTGAGCTAGATCTATTTTTTTAAGATCTAAATTTAAAGACATTTTCTCTTTTTGAATTTTATGTTTTTCTATAATAAATCTTGAAAGTATAGTGGGTAAAAAAACATTTTTTGAAGGAGCTACGATGATAAAATATACATTTTTTGGTGGCTCTTCAAAAAGTTTTAGTAAGAAATTTTGTGCCTCTTCACGAAAAGACTTAGCTAATATAGCAATGATTTTAGCTTGTGCTTCAGCCATATAGCTTTCTTTCATTATAGCTCTTGCGGTTGCTTGAGCATTTTTATCATAAGTTAAGTCATTTAGTCTTAATTCCAAGTCAGGATTTTTAGGTATGAAAAATTTAAGATTTTTTTGTCCATATTCTTCTATGAGCTTTTCTTGCATAAGCTCAAAGTCATTATGGATGATAATTTTGTTTCTTAGATTCAAATTTCAACCTTAGAAAAAAGCACAGCTTCTAAGCTTTGCTCAAATACTTTATATAAAGAAATAAGTTTATAATCTAATTCTTTATCGCACGAAGAAAGATAAAAGCTATTTTGTAACTGCTCATCAAAAAGCCAAAGCATACTTTCTTCTTTAGAATTAGCAATTTTAAATTTAAAACCTGTATTAGTTCCTATATAAAAAAAAGCATAACCATTAGGAAAAGATATGCTTAAAAGATCATTAAGCAAATCTATATCTTCTTGCGTATTACAAGCTTTATTATAAATTCCTTTCAAAGATACAAAAGGTACCAAAGGTCTTGAACTACTAGCATTGATTTGGCTTAAAAAATACTCTTCAAACCAAACTCTTTGCTCATCAGTAATTATGATAAAAGTATAACCTTGCAAAAGTAAAGAGAGCTTTGAAGCAATCAAAGGCGACCACTCAAGACGCCTTTCTTCTAACCAACTTGTGTAAGTGCCATTTTCTCGGATTTGTTCTAGAGTAAATTTTAAAAAACTATTACTCATCTACACATCTAGCTTATAAACTTCGTGCAATACTCTTACAGCTAATTCACCATATTTTTCATGCACGATAACCGAAATTTTTATTTCGCTTGTAGAAATCATTTGTATGTTGATGTTTTCGTTTGCTAATGCTTTAAAAGCTGCTGAAGCAACTCCAGAATGAGACTTCATACCCACACCCACAACCGAAACTTTTACTACAGCACTATCTGTTTCTATATTTGCATTAGCACCTAAAACTTTTTTCATAGCATTAGTTGCTAAATCAAGTTCATTTTCAGGCACAGTAAAACCTAAATTTGTAGCTCCATCTACTCCTACGTTTTGGATAATCATATCCACGTTAATATTTTCGTTTGCTAAAGTCCCAAAAATTTCAGCAGCAATACCTGGTTTATCATCAATATTTCTTAAAGTAACCCTTGCTTGGTTTTTATCTAGTGCTATACCACTAACCAAAGCTTGTTCCATATTTTCCTCCTTAGTAATAATCGTACCTTCATTTTCATTAAAGCTACTTCTAGTAACTAATTTTACATTTAATTTTTTAGCAAGCTCTACGGAGCGATTTTGCAAAACCTTAGCCCCTAAACTTGCAAGCTCTAGCATCTCTTCATAAGAAATTTTATCTAACTTTTTAGCCTTTGGCTCAATTCTAGGATCAGTAGTATATACCCCGTCTACATCAGTATAAATCTCACATAAATCAGCATTTAAAGCTCCCGCTAGTGCTACTGCACTTAAGTCACTTCCACCACGACCCAAAGTAGTAACATTACCCATTTTATCAATACCTTGAAAACCAGCAACCACTACAATATACCCCTCATCTAAGGCTTTGTTAATATTTGTAGTATCAATGTGTTCTATTCTTGCTTTGGTATAAACATCATCTGTGATAATCCCTGCATTACGTCCAGAAAATGCAGTAGCTTTTAAACCCATTTCATTTAATGCAATAGCAAGCAAAGATGATGTAACACGCTCACCACTACTTAAAAGCATATCCATCTCACGACCTGAAGGATTTTTACTAAAATGGTGTGCAAAATCGATAAGTTCATTAGTTACTCCACTCATTGCAGAAACTACAACAACTAACTTATCGCAAGTTTTTTTACTTTTTGCTACTCTTTTAGCAACTTCATCAATACGCTCAAGCGTTCCTACACTTGTTCCCCCATATTTTTGTACGATCAGCATTAAATATACCCCCTTTCTTTAAAATATTTTAAAACCTTAATATATATAGGTTTTTTAAAATGGTTAATCATATCATAAACATCTTCCAAAGAAGCAAATTTATATGCATTAAATTCAGGATTTTTAGTATTTAAGTTAATGATAGCTTTGTTTTTTAATCTTACTAAAAAATATTTTTGATTTTGACCATCATAAGGGTACATTTTTTGTGCAACCTTAGCTGGAAAATCATAACTAATCCACTCAGGATGTTCGGCTAAAATTTCAATCTCATCTGTACCTATTTCTTCTTTTAATTCTCTAAACAATGCACTTTTGATATCTTCTCCCTCATCTATACCACCTTGAGGAAATTGCCATATATCTTCCATATCATTACGTTTAGCAAGTAAAATTTTACATTCAAAAGGATAAGCTGATGACAATACTATAGCAGCTACATTTGGCCTATATTTTTTTTCGTTTTCCATGATTTTCTTATCCTTGACTTTTAAATAATATAATTCTAACAAAAAAATACGAATTTATAATCACATTTTAAAGAAGTTTTATGCATTTATATATACACATACCATTTTGCGAGAGTAAATGTTTTTATTGTTCTTTTACATCACTCAAAAAAAAAGATTTCGAAAAAGATTATTTGAATGCATTAATGCAAGATATAAAATACCAACTAGATTTTTTTAATCTTGATAAAAATTCCATAAAAACTATTTTCATAGGTGGAGGAACTCCTAGTTTAATGAAAGCTAGTTTTTATGAAAAAATATTTATCTTTTTGCAAAGCTATTTACAAAAAGATAGCGAACTAAGTATAGAAGCCAACCCCAACTCAAGCAATTTTACATGGCTTAAAGAAATAAAAAATTTAGGTTTTAATCGTATTTCTTTTGGGGCGCAAAGTTTTCATGAAAAAAAATTACAATTTCTTGGGCGTATACATAATCAAAAAAGTATTTTTACTAGTATAGAAAATGCAAAAAAGGCGGGATTTGATAATATCAACCTAGATTTAATCTATGATACAAAACTTGACGATGTTAAAATGCTTGATTATGAAATTTCCAAACTTGCCTTGCTTGATATTAACCATGTAAGTGCTTATAATTTAACCATAGAAGAAAAAACAAAATTTGCTAAAAATTTTCATTATAAAAAAAACGCTCCACGCCTTGCAAAATACTTTATTAAAGCAATTGAAAATCTTGGGTATAAACAATATGAAATTAGCAATTTTGGACAAATTTGTAAACACAATCTTGCATACTGGCAAGGAAAAAACTATATAGGATGTGGTTTAAGTGCTGTAGGATTTTTAAAAAACCAAAGATTTTATACAAAAAAAAGTTTAAAAGATTATATAGCAAATCCTACTTTTAGAGAAGTAGAAAATTTAAATTCAGAAGATTTGCGTTTAGAGCATATTTTTCTAGGACTTAGAAGTCTTATAGGGATAGATGAAGCAAGATTAGAACCTTTAGAAAAAGAAAAGGCAATTTTTCTTAGCAAAAAAGAGAAATTAATTTATAAAGATGGATTTTTTTATAATTCAAACTATCTTTTGAGCGATGAACTGGCTTTGTACATTAGCACTTAGATTTTTTTAATAATGAAAATATTTTTTCATAAAATATAAAAGTATCATCAATTTTAAGATATAGTATTTAATATTAAACCAAAAAGAGGTAATATAATGAATTTTAACACTATTATAGAACACATGAATTCACATCATCAATCTAATCTTATAGATTTATGTAAAAAATTTTCTAATTCCAAAACAATCAAAAATACTACACTTCAAAGTGTTGATTTTGAAGGATTAGACATTATATACAATGATGATCAAACATTGCGTGTTAATTTTCCAACAAAGGCAAATGAAAATACTATTAAAGATATGATTATCGAGCTTTGCTTAGGCGTAAAAAGTGATGATTTAGAAAACATACGTCAAGAAATTGATGATTTTATTGCACAATATAACTCCATCATTTTAGCAACACTAACAGAAAATGGAGAGACTACTTGCTCTTATGCTCCATTTTTTAGATTTCAATCTGAAAATTATATTTACATTAGTCAAATCAGCGAGCATTTTAACAATATCAAAGCAAATCCAAAAAATATTGAAGTGATGTTTTTAGAAGATGAATGCAAAGCAAGCTCGGTAACATTAAGAAAAAGATTGCGCTATAAAGCAAGTGCAACCATACTCGAAAGAGACAATGATTTTGATAAAAAATATGACGAATTTGAAAAACAAGTAAAAGATGATAAAGCAGTAAAGATGATCAGAACAATGCTTGATTTTCATTTAATTAAACTTGACTTCCACAATGGACGCTTTGTGAAAGGATTTGGGCAAGCTTATGATATACAAGATAGTAAAATTATTCATATTAAGGGTAAACATCCCCATAAATTCTCTCATAAAAACAACACCACTAATTTTTAGTGGTATTATTAATATTTAAACTTCAAAGCCCATTTAACAAGTAAAATCAAAACAGGCACCTCAATCAATGGACCTATAATAGCAGCAAAAGATTGTAATGAACTTATACCAAAAGATGCAATAGATATAGCTATAGCAAGTTCAAAATTATTACCACTAGCACTAAAACTAATAGCTGTGTTTTTTTCATAGTTTAAACCTAGTTTTTTACCTATAAACCAAGAACTATAAAACATTATCACAAAATATAAAAACAAAGGAATGCAAATTTTAAATACATCCAAAGGTAAACTAAAAATATCATTTGATCGATAAGAACACATAATAATGATAGTAAAAAGCAAAGTGACAAGCGTAATAGGATTAATTTTGGGTAAGAATTTTTGCTCAAACCATTCTTTACCTTTTAAACCAATAAAAACTACCCTACTTAAGATCCCTAGTAAAAAAGGTAAACCAAGATAAATTGCCACATTTTTCAAAATTTCATCCATTCTTATTTCTAGGTTATTTTGAAAACTCAAGCCCAAAAGAGAAGGAAAAAACTCTAAAAACAAATACACATAAAAAGCAAAACACAAAATTTGAAAAATGGTGTTAATACCTACCAAAGCAGCAGTGTACTCTTTATCAGCCTTAGCTAAATCACTCCAAACTACCACCATAGCTACACAACGAGCTAAACCTATGATGATAATGCCTTGCATATAATCAAGATCATTTTTTAAAAACACCCAAGCTAATATAAACATCAAAAATAGGACCAAAAATCCAGTTTAAAAATAAAGAAAGTATTAAAGCTTTAAAAGAATGAAAAATTTTAAATATCTTTTTATACTCAACCTTAGCCAAAGGTGGATACATCATTAAAACCAAACATACCATAAGTAAAACATTATTTTTATTATAATTAAAACTCTCCCAAAAATTTGTAATATTAGGAAAGATAAATCCTAAAAATAATCCAAAAGCCATGGCTATAAAAATCCATAGGGTTAAAAATCTATCTATAAAACCAAGCATTTAAAGCTCTCCTTGTGTGATTTTTTCTAAAAGCTCTTTAAGTTTTAATTCCAAGCTTTCCACTACTTTAATAAAATCCTTATCTTCAAAACCACTAGGATCTTCTAAACCAAAGTCAAAATGGTATCTTGCGCTAACACTTGGACAAACTACCCCACAACCCATTCCTACAACAATATCTAAATCCTTAGGTAAGCTATCAAAACCCTTTACCTTATAAGAACTTATATCAAGTGTATATTTTTCTTTTAAAACCCTTATAGCTTTATAATTAACTTCTTTAGAAAGATCACTTCCTGCCGAATAAACATCTAAATTCAAACCAATCTCTTTGCACATTTTTTTACACAAAGCTTCAGCTATTTGAGATCTGCAACTATTATGAATGCAAATAAAAGCTATTTTCATTTTATTCCTTAGGGCAATCACAAGAAAATCTTTTAAGCTCAGGAAGGTTTAAAGAAAGATTATTGATATTTTTTAACATATCTTTGCAAAAAATACTTAAATCTTCTTTTATACCATAATACACCCAAACTCCTTGTCTGTCTACTTCCAAAAAATTAGCTTCTTTTAAAATTTTTAAATGCCTTGAAATCCTCGATTGACTCATATTTAAAGAACTTTGCAAATCACATACGCAAAGTTTTCCATGTTTTTGTAAAAAAGCTAGAATTAAAATCCTACTTTCATCATTAATCGCACCTGTTGTCTTTAAAAAATCATCCATAATCAATTCCTTATATAAAAAACATTAAAAGTCCAAAACTAATTGCTATAAAAACAATCATACTAGCAAATAAAACCAAAAAACTTACTTTAAAAATTCTTTTAAGTAAAATAAGTTCAGGTAAAGAACATCCTGCACCTGCTATTAAAAAACTCATCATTATACCAAGTGGAATTCCACTGGTAGTTAAAGCTAATGCCACAGGAATCATAGCTGTGCAGTTCATATAAAGTAAAACTCCTATAAAAGCTGCTATAAATACACCTAAAACACCATAATCTTTCATGTAATTTTGGAAAAAATCCTCTGGGAAAAAACCCTGGATCAATGCTCCTATACCCATACCTATAATAATATAAGGTAATATTTTTTTATATTCTTTAAAGCTTTGCCAAAACAATTCTTTTATCTTATTTTTTCTAAGATTAGTTTCAAACATGGATTTAGATTTTTCGCATGTTTTTTTAGAAGAATTATCATTAGAACAGCAGCTTGATTTCTGCTCTAAATCATTTTTTAAAAAATCTTCGTTAAAAAATATTTGAGTGTTTATTTTAGAAACACAAAAAGAAAGTAATAAAATCACACAAAATAAAAATCCTACATAAAATAAAGAGATTTTTAAACCAAAACTTACCACAAACATCACCACTATAATAGGATTAATTAAGGGTGAGGTGATTAAATAAGCTATACACACTCCAAGTGGAACCTTAGCTTTTAAGAAAGCATTTAAAAGTGGTATACTTGAACATGAACAAAACGGAGTTAAACAACCTAAAATTACAGCTTTTATATATGTCACAAAAGAATCTTTCTTTAGATGTTCATTAAAAAATTTAGCATAGCGCTCATTAAGATAGGCAACTGCCACACTAACTAAAACAAATAAGATAGAAATCTCAGCAAATAAAACAAGAAAATCTTTTAAAATAAAAAGTAACTTTTCCATATTTTATACTCTCCTTTTTTTAATTTTACATAGTATATCAAAAATATATAAATATATCAATATATCTTTATGTATTTATATAATAAAAGTATATAGAATTTTTAAGTATTTTTATGTAAAATGTAAACCATACATTCAAGCGAAAGAAGACAAAATAATGAGTTTTGGTGAAATTTTAGTTATTTTAGTTGTAGCTATTTTAGTGCTTGGGCCTGAAAAATTACCTTCAACCATAGTTGAAATTGCAAAAATTTTAAAAGCCATTAAAAGCAATATCGATGAAGCAAAAGCAAGTATTAATAAAGAACTAAAAATAGCAGAATTAAAAGATGAAGCACAAAAATACAAAGATGAATTTTCACAAACTAATGAAAATATCAGAAAAAAACTAAGTTTTGAAGAATTTGATCAACTCAAAGAAGATATTTTAAATAATACCAAAGAATTAAAAAATGAAATTAATGATTTAGAAAAAGATATACAAGAACTTTCTAATCTTGAAGAAAAAATTCAAAAAGATGAAAAAAATACTCAGAAAATGGAAAACTAAGAATGTTTGAAGAATTAAAACCACATTTAGTAGAACTTAGAAAAAGATTATTTATAAGTGTTGCTTGTGTTGTTGTGATGTTTTTTATATGTTTTAGTTTTAATAACTATATTATAGACATACTAAAAGCACCTGTTGAAGCAGCCTTACCTGAAATTTCAAGACAAATGACCTTCGTTGAGCTACAAGAGCCTTTATTTACTGCGATGAAGGTTTCATTTTTTACAGCTTTTTTGATTTCTTTACCGGTTATTTTTTGGCAGTTTTGGAAATTTGTAGCACCTGGACTTTATGATAACGAAAAAAGACTAGTAGTACCTTTTGTAAGCTTTGCTAGTATTATGTTTGCACTTGGTGCTTTGTTTTGTTATTATATAGTTATACCTTTGGCTTTTAAATTTTTGATTGATTTTGGGGTGCAAACCCAAGATTTTAAGCCTTTAATTAGTATAGGTTTATATGTAGGCTTTTTTACTAAATTAGTAATTGCTTTTGGTTTGGCTTTTGAAATGCCTGTAATAACCTTTTTCTTTGCTAAACTTGGACTTATTGATGATACTTTTTTGAAAAAACATTTTAGGGTTTCTGTTTTAGTGATTTTTGTTTTCTCGGCTATGATGACACCACCTGATGTTATATCACAATTTTTAATGGCTGTACCTTTGTGTGGACTTTATGGAATTTCTATTTATATAGCAAAAAAAGTCAATCCTAGTCAAAAAGAAGACGATGAAAATGATTAATAAAGATCTTTTGCTTTCTAGTTATGACTATGACTTACCAAGCGAGCTTGTAGCAAATTTTCCCATCTTACCTAAAGAAAATGCTAAGCTTTTAGTTTACGAAAGGTGTAAAGATCAAATTTCACATTTACATTTTAAGGACTTAGCTAAAATTTTACCACCTTGTGAAATCATCTTTAATGATACCAAAGTCATTAAAGCAAGAATTTATGGAACCAAAGAAAGTGGTAGTAAAATAGAACTTTTTATTAATCACCCTTTAAAAAACAATGATTTTTTAGTTCAAATTCGTGGTAAGGTTAAAGAAGGACAAATTTTATATTTTGAAAATTCTTTAAAAGTTAAAATTAAAAAATTACACGATGATGGTACAAGAGAAGTGGAATTTTTTAATGGTGATAAAAAACTTAATCATCATGAAGTTTTTGAAATTTTAGAAAAAATAGGTCATGTGCCTTTACCGCCATATATTAAAAGATCAGATGAAGCACAAGATAACATTAATTATCAAAGTATTTTTGCTAAAAATCAAGGTGCAGTTGCAGCACCCACTGCCAGCTTGCACTTTGATGAAGCGATGATTGATGGGCTTAAAATAAATCACAATATCCACACCATTACACTGCATGTTGGTGCAGGAACTTTTAAAGGTGTAGAATGTGAAGATATACGTGAGCATAAAATGCATTCAGAATTTTTTCATATTGATGATGAAGTTTGTGCTTTGATTAATTCTTCTAAGAAAATACTAGGTGTTGGCACTACTGTTACTCGTTGTATAGAATACTATCATAGAAAAAAAACAAAAGAAGGTTTTTGTGATTTGTTTTTGCACCCACAAAATACACCGCAAAGACTTGATTATTTGCTTACTAATTTTCACTTACCAAAATCGACTTTAATTATGCTTGTAGCAGCATTTATGGGTAGAGAAAAAACCTTAGAGCTTTATCATAAAGCTATAGAAAATAACTATCGTTTTTACTCATATGGCGATGGAATGCTAATTATTTAGTCTTTTTCTTGATATATTTTTTATCAATATAACCCAAATCTATAAGTTTTTGATAAATTTTAGCAAGTATAGGCCCTCCTGTACTACTACCACTTTTTCCATGTTCGATTAAAACTACTACTACATATTGTGGTTTTTCATAAGGTGCATAAGAAGTAATCCAAGCATGAGATCTTAAAAAATACTCCAAATCCTCTTCTTTAATACGCTTTTTTTCACTTTGAGAAATTCCAACCACTTGTGCCGTTCCTGTTTTGGCTGCTATGGTTATAGGTGAATTTCGTAAAAATCTTGCCGTAGTTCCCCCATCAACATTTGCCACTTCATACATTGCACGTCTTAAAAGTGGGAGTTTTGATAACTCAAATGTAGTAAAAACATTTTCATTATTGTCAAAATTTATCTTAGTGGCATTATCATCAATACTATGTAAAAAATGCGGTGTGATATTTTTAGCTGTGGCAATCATAGCTGTAAATTTAGCCACTTGCATAGGTGTAGCGAGAAAATCTCCTTGACCTATACTAGTATTTAAAGTTTCCCCTTGATACCAAGGTTGATTATATTTTTCTTTTTTCCAAATCCTACTAGGCACTGTTCCTATAAATTCATTAGGTAAATCTACTCCTGTTTTTGCTCCAAAACCTATCCTTTCAAAAACAGAACTAATAGTATCAATGCCAACCTCTAAAGCACCTTTATAAAAATACACATCACAACTTTCTCTAATAGCATCATTCATAGCCATATAGCCATGACCTATGGCTTTCCAACATCTAAATTTTCTACCACCAAGCTCAAAATTAGAATCACACAAATACTTGTGATTTTCACCTACCCTACCACTATCTAAAAATGCTAAAGCTGTACCCATTTTTACAACTGAACCTGGGGGATATAGTCCGTTTATAAGTTTATTAGTAAAAGGATGATTTAAATCATTAGAAAGCTTATCCCACTCTTCTTGGCTAATACCGGTAACAAAAGGATTTAAATTATACTCAGGAAAACTACCTGCTGCCAAAATAGCTCCACTTTTTATATCCATTACTATTGCTGCACCTGCTAAATTTTCAAAAATATTAGCTAAATATTCTTGTAAATCAAGATCAATACTTAATGTGATATTACTCGAGATGGGTTTTTTATAAGAAAGCTCTTCTATTTCTTTATTTAATGCATTTACTTTACTAACCTTTTCACCTTTTTGACCTTGTAAAATTTCATTATAAGAACGCTCTATTCCGCTACGTCCCACATAACTAGTTAATCTTGCAATTTCATTCTCATTCATATCATTTAAATTTGCTTTCCCAACATAACCTATAACATGACTAGCTAAAGCATCGTATGGATAAAATCTTTGAGTAGTGGATTTTACTTGCATATTTTCACGCAAATTAAGCTTTGTAAAATGTTTAATCATTGAATCATATTCTATAAATGACACTACTTCAATATAATCTTGATTATAATAAGAATCTGCCTTTATATAAGCTTTTTTGAGTTTGGTGGCATTTAAATCAGGAAAAGCTCCTACTATAGCCTGTAATTCTTGTTCTAAAAGGGCTCTGTTTTTCTTTTTTATATATAAATATGGTTTTATAGAAATTGAAAAACCTAATTTATTTACCGCTAAAGGCCTGCCTTTTATATCTAAAATTTGTCCTCTTACAGGTGCTAAAAACTGCGTTTTAATAGCATTTTGTTTAGCTATTTCTTCATAATAAACATTAGATTTTACACTTATATAATATACTCTAGCTAGCAAAAGTATAAAAAAACAAGCTATAAAACCCATTACTAAACGCATACGCATATTAGATTTTTCCTTTAAAAATAACAAAAGAAATCAAAGCTTCAACAATAAAAAACCATAAATATTCAATACCAAATTTTAAAATTTCATTATTATCTAAATATGCTAAAAATACATCAAAAAGATAAATAAAAATATAAGCACAAAATGTAAATATAACCAACAAATAATGTCCTAATTTTAACTTACCCTTAAACCAATCGACAAAAAAATGATAGAAAATGAAAAATGCTATCCATGAACTAAAAAGATAAAATCCGTGAATAATATCAATTAATAAAAGATAAAATAAAGAAAAATACCACCTAAAATCAAGTTTATTTAGAGTTCTTTCTTTTTCTTTTAAAAGTACTATCATATAACAAAACAATACCCCAAATAAGGGAGGTAACCAATAATACACAGAGCTTAGTACTTGATAAAAAATCAAAGATAAATAGAAAAATAGATAAGAAAAATCAAATCTATTTTTTACTAAATTTCTACTCCTCATTAAAACCTAAGCTCTCTAGAATAATTTTTTGTTCCAATATATCAATACCACTTTTTTTCAAATTTGAAACCATGATGGCATTTTTGTTTGCATTAAAAATTTTTGCTTTTTGACTTTGATTGAGCTTATCTGCTTTTGTAAAAACTGTTATTTTTTTCTGATCAGCCCTAATAAAAGAATCTAAATACAAATCCAAATTTTCATCAATATCCAAATTTTCATGTCTTGAATCTACCAAATGAATAAAAAGTTTAATAGAACTACGCTCTTTTAAAAACTCATCTAGATTTTTATTCCAAATAGCCTTTGTTTTTTTACTTACTTTAGCATAACCAAAACCAGGCAAATCAATAAATATTAATTTAAATTTATCCTCATCTTTTTTGCAATCTACTTCAAAAAAATTAATGAGTTGAGTTTTACCTGGGGTTGAAGAACTTTTCGCTAAATTTTTATTTTTACAAAGTGTATTAATTAAAGAGCTTTTTCCTACATTAGAACGCCCTAAAAAAGCAATTTCAGTATATATAGGTTGTGGTGCTTCCTCTATTTTAGAAGCAGAAATTAAAAATTTAGCATTTACTATCATTCTTTTACTTCAAATACAAATTTCACAGGTTTTTTATCTTTACTAACCACCCTATAAGTCATATTTTTTCTATCGACAATGATTTTATCTCCTATAAGTTCTTTTTTTGTTTGCACTTCTGTGATTTTTGCATTACCATTAATCTCATATGTATCTTTAACTACATTATAAACAAATTCATCACCGCTTCCATGATAAATTTTATCTTTCATCATAATTTTAAATTTAGCATCTTTAGTAGCTATATATTTAATAGGCTGTTTGTTTTTCATATAAATAACTAATTTTTGTGAATTTAAAATATCCTTACCTTTTTTTACTTCCACATCACCAGTTAATACACTTGTTTCATTTTTCTCATCTAAATAAAAATCTTTAGCATAAACTTCTATTTTTTGTGCACTAAATGCAAATAAATTTAATAAACATAAAAAAATTATTGCTCTAAAAACCATGCTTTTATTCCTTGAATTTTTAACTCTTTTTGATTAACATCATATAAAAAATTATCCCCAAAAACCTCATTTAAACCTATATGAGCTTTAAAATTATCATTGGAAAATAAAATTTTGTTTTTCATATCATAAGTTGCTTTTTGCGTAAAAATAGAAGTTTTATTTTGATCAAAATAGCTTACATTGCCTTCTAAAATAGATTTTTCATCATTTCTTATCAATAATTTTGAACTTAAATTATAATCAAGTGCCTGCACTTTAAAATCATCAAAAATATCTTTATCCTGATACTTTACCCAACGACTTGCTTGATATGTAGCTTTTACCACACTAGCATTTAATTCATAATCAAATACATCAAAAGCTTGCATATTAGCTATATCTACTTTTTGAGGTTTTATGGCAAATAAATAAGGATCTTGAGTGCTTAAAATCACCATTACAAAAGCAAATAAACTCATTAATATAGCAAAAATTTTTATCGCCAAAGTTTATCCCATTGAGCTTGCATATTATTATATTCAATTAAAATTTCTATCATTTCACTCACTGCTCCACTACCACCTTTTCTGTTTAAAACTTTATCAGTTTTTAAAGCCTTATGTGCATCTTTTGGTTTAAAACTATAACCAACTGCTTCAAGTAAGCTCATATCATTATAATAATCCCCAATAGCAGCACATTGAGAAAAATCTAAATTTAATTTTTCTATAATTTCTTTAGCACAAGCTAATTTATCACTAATACCTTGATATACTAAATCAATTTTTAAATCTCTAGCCCTAAAATACACACACTCACTAGTTCTACCTGTAATGATAGCAACTTTTTTACCAAGTTTTTGCCAAGCTTCAATCGCCGCACCATCTTTTACATTAAATTCTTTAATCTCGCCATAATTTTGCGTGTAGATGATTTTACCATCTGTTAAACAACCATCTACATCTAAAAAAATAAGTTCTATCATGGTTTACTCTCTTACTATAAACGCACCTGGGAAAGAGCCGCTGTCAACAAAATCTCTTGCTTCTTGCTCGCTTCTAAAACCTTTTAAAAACACCCTGTGCAAGCCATCTTTAGCACTTGTTTGTATTGTTGAAGTGTAAGAATTATAATTTTTATATCTACTTGCTATTAGCTCTGCACCACTTTTATTTCTAAATGCACCAATTTGCACCATAAAAGATCCACCTTGAAAAATATGTCCACTATCAGCAATCTCTCCACTACTACCCAAATTAGAATTAGTATGCACTGAACCTGAATTAGCACTTGTTCCAAAGCCAATTACTTCAAGTCTTACAGGAGCTGTACCTGCTTGTATCATATCAATGTCTCTTGCAGCCATATTGGATAAATCTATAATCCTACCTGCTACAAAAGGTCCTCTGTCATTAATCCTAACTGTAGTTTGGCGATGATTTTTTAAGTTAGTTACTTTTACTATAGTATTCATAGGTAATGTTTTATGAGCCGCGGTATAGCTATTTTGATCATAAGTTTCACCATTAGAGGTTTTTTTACCATGAAAACCTGGTCCATACCAACTAGCTATACCATCAGCAGTTTCACCTACTTCTACTACAGTTGGATAATAAGTTTTACCATTGATAGTATAAGGCTTCATAGTGCCTTTTAAACTTGTATTATTATGTTTTATACTTTTAAAATCTCTTTCTGGATAATACACAGTAGGCGTACTAATAGGCACCATGCTACAAGCACTAAATAAAACCCCTACACAACTAACGACTAACGACTTTTGTATGAGAGTTTTTTGATAATTTTTGAGTAGTCTTGATTTTTTCATTATTATTCTCCTTAATTTTTAACACAAGTTTTTGATTAATATTAATCAGATTTCCTTTGATTTTATTATATTCTTTGATACTTTCAACACTAATTTTATGCTTTTTTGCAATAGTATAAAGACTATCACCCTCTTTTACTATATAAATTTTTGTATGCGGAATGGTTGTATCAACTTTAGCTAATTTCACATTTTGCAATGCATTTTCTACTGCTACACTTTTACTTAAAGGAATATACATATAATAATCTTTTTTATCAGGTGGAGTAAAATCATAATTAAAATGTGGATTATAACGTTTAAATTCATTATAGGACATTTTAGCTACCTTAGCAAGCTCTCTTAAAGAAACGCTTGGTGGAACAGAAATTTTTTTAACCTCACTTGATAGAGCATAATTAAGTAAAGCACTATCTTGCGAAATTAAAAAATCATTATTATTTGCTAAAAATGCCATGGTAAGAATTTTTCTAATAAAAACTCTAGTTTCTAATGGTAGATACTTTTTATCAGGATCAAGTAAAACTCTTAAATCATCGCTTTTTGCTTTTTTTATAGCTTGACGCAATTTACCATCACCGCAATTATAAGCTAAAATAGCCAAATACCATTTTCCAAATTGCTCTTTTAATTGCTTTAAATAAGCAATAGCAGCATAAGTTGATTTAACTAGATCTTTTCTCTCATCCACATAAGGATCTATTCTTAAACCTAAAGTTTGTGCTGTTGGCTTCATAAACTGCCAAACACCAACTGCCTTAGTTCTAGAAATACTATGAATTTTTAAACCAGATTCTACAATAGCTAAATACAAAAATTCCTGAGGAATATTTTCTTTTTCTAAAATTTTACGAATAATTGGAGTGATTTTATAAAATTCCCTCATGGTATCAACTAAAGTTTTAGAATGCATATCCATAGAAGATTCTTTAAATTCTAAAAAAATCATATCGCTAAGATAACTTGCTTCTATATCTAAATTTCTTAAAATTTGTGCTTGTTGTGTGTAATGTTCTGGGGTAAATTGCAAGGCCTTAGCATTTAAATATAATAATACTAAGATAAAAAATAAAAAGCTTTTTTTCATTATAAACCTTGGAAAAACAAACGATTAGCGTTAAAATTAGTAAATTTTATCACTTCATTTTTGGATAAATTTAAAAGTTCAGCTATTTTTTGTGCTATGAAATGGGTCAAAATAGGATCATTTACCTTACCACGATGTGGTTCTGGAGTTAAATAAGGTCCATCAGTTTCTAAAACAAGTTTTTCTTTTGGAATTTTAGGTAATATTTCTACTAACTTTTTAGCATTTTTAAAGGTTAAAACTCCTCCTATACCAAAATAAAAATTATCATTTGCTAGCTGAAGCAAAAGTTCACTAGCATTAAAACAATGTAAAACACCACCTTGCAAATCTTTTGCATATGTTTTTAGAATATTAAAACTATCCTCATTAGCTTCACGTACATGCACAATTAAAGGCTTTTTGTATTCAATAGCTAGCTGAATTTGAGCTATAAAAACATCTTTTTGTTTTGCTTTTATTTTTTCGTCTTCACCTGCTTTTAAACGATAATAATCAAGTCCACATTCACCCACTGCAACGCATTTTTTATCATTTATAAATTCTTTCAAAATATCTAAATCAAAATCATCTATATCATAAGGATGTACTCCGCAAGAAAAATACACATTTTCGTAATTATGTGCAATTTCTCTTGCTCTTGGTAAATCATTTATATCCGCACCTGGTATAATGATTTTATCAACTCCATTTGCAAAAGCATGTATTAGCATTTCATCTAAATATCCAAAATAAGCTTGACTATCTAAATGGCAATGCGTATCTATGATTTTTTCAGCAAAATCACAATCTAGAAACATACCTCTATCCTATTTTTACCATTAGCTTTAGCTAAATCTAGTGCTTTTTGAGCACTATTAAGCAAATCTTGCATTTGACTTGCTTTAGCTCCGAAAGCTACTCCTATAGAAATACTATAATCAACTTCATCTAAAGCTATCAAAACACTTTCTTTGGCAATATTTACCCTTATATTCGAAAAAGCTTTTAGCGCTTCTTTATGTCCTGTATTTTTTAAAACCACATAAAATTTACCATCTTCAATTTTAGTTGCCAAATCCATACCACGAATTTGATCTTTGATTTTTTTAGCTGTATGTTTAATCACGCCATCACCGCAATCATAGCTTAATTCATAATTTATCGTTGCAAGATTATCTATATCAATTAATGCTAAAGCCATCTCTTCATTTTCTTGCATATCTTCTAGATAATCTAAAAATCTTTTTTCGAAATTAGCATAATCATCAAGTCCTGTTAGCAAATCTTTACCCAAACTATACTCATCAAGTAAAACACATTTTTGCATATAATCTAAACAATTATTCACTCTACAGTTTAATGATTCTTTTTGAAAAGGTCTAATAACATAATCATTTACACCTTTTCTAAAAGCTCTTGCTTCTAATGCATCATCTTTATCCCCAACCATAATTACACCAAGTTCTATTTTAGAATATTTTGAACGAATTTCTACAAGTAAATCTTCTCCATTAATTACTGGCATAGTTGCATCACAAATTACTAATTTTGTATCAGGATTATCACTTAAATAATTTAATGCTTCTTCTCCATGTGCTGCTGCTAAGACATTGAAAAGTTGATTGTTAAGATTTTTTTTCATTTCAGCACGCAAGGTCACATTAGCAATTGCTAAAATTATCTTAGTTTTATTATTTTTTTGAAGCATTCTAATAGAACTTAACATTTCATCAATACAGCCTTCACTATCTTTTTGAATGTAACCTATAATATCTTTTTCCATAAATTTTTTACGTGTTTGCCCATCACTACTTCCTGTAAGAACTATAGCAGGGATATTTTTTTCTAAAATTACATCTACCACTTCTCCATTAGGGGCATCTGGCAAACAAAGATCTACAAAAGCCATAAAATAATCATTTTTTACTAATTCTTTGGCACTATTCATATCAAAAGCAACATCTACTTTTAAACCCAAAGTGTTTTCTACTTTTTTTGCTAAAAGCTTCGTAAGCATTTTATTATCATCAATAATTAAAATTTTTTCTTCCATAGCCAACTCTCTTGTATGATTTAAAATTATTATTATACCATATAGAAAATTTACTTTTTATTCTTAAAGTAAAGTTCTAGTAAATTCTAAAGCTTCTTGGGTGATATTTTCCCCACTTACCATTCTAGCAAGCTCTCTTACTCTTTCTTCTTTTTCTATTTTTCTCACACTACTTTCATTTCCTATTTTTTCTACTAGAAAATGATTACTTGCTTTTGATGAAAGCTGTGGTAGATGCGAAATTGCAAAAATTTGATAAAACTTAGCAAGTTCTTTTAAAACTTCAGCTATACTCATTGCTTCCTTGCCACTTAAATTTGCGTCAATTTCATCTAAAAATATTATACCATTGGCTTTGTTAGTTACATTACATTCAGTTGCAATAAAAGAAAGTCTTAAGCGATTTATTTCACCTGAACTTAAATTTTTTAAACTAGCTTCGTTAATATTCAAACTTATCTCATCTTTACCTAAAATATTCAAAGCACATTCTTTAAGTTCTAATTTTACATTTTTCATATAAAGTTTCTCAAGATAAAAATTAAGTAATTTTTCTAATTCTTTTAAATTTTTTCTACGCATTGAGGTAAGTATTTTGCATTTTTCTTCTAAAATATTTTGAGTATTTTGTACTTTTTTTTCTAATTCTCTTTTTTCAAAACTTAAATTTTCATAATGAGCTAATTCTGTTTTTTTCTTTTCCAAAGCCTCTAAAGCTTCTTCTATACTTCCATATTTTGAAATCAAAAAAGAAAGTTTTTCTATTCTATCAAGTACTTCTTCTATATCAAAATCAAAATCATCAAAACTTTGATTTTCCCACACTACTCTTAACTCATTTAAACATTCTGAAAAAAACGAGCTATCAACATCACTAATTTGCAAAGCTTCGACTACTGCTGATTCTAATTCAAAAATTTTGCTCGCTCTCTCCCAAGCTGCATCAATTTTATCTTTTTTGGAAAGTCTTTTCTTTAAATTCATCAATTCTTCAAATTCACCTACTTTTGGATTGATACTTTGAATTTTTTGTATTTCGAAACTAGTGAATTCTTTTAATTCTTCAACTTTCTTCTCTTCTTCGTGAATTTTTTCTAATTTAGTTTTATCTTCTATATACTCTTTGTAAATATTTTTATATTCATTAAAAAACTCTTGAAATTTCTTATCTTCTTTTGATTGCATAAAATCAAGCAAATTTAAAAACCTTTCATTTGAAAATTCATTATTTTCTTTAGCTGAAAGATATTTTACAAATTTCTTAGAAAGTAAGGCTAAATTCTTTTTTGAAATAAGCTGATTATTAACAAAATAACGCGAGCTTTTATCTTTTAAAAGTTTAAATACATTTAATTCTTCATTTTCAATGCCAAATTCATCTAATTTAAGCTCATCGTTTAATAAAATTTCCACCATTTTAGCTTCACTTTCACTTAAAGCAAAAGCTGCTAAAATAGCTTTAAAAAGCACTGATTTTCCAGCACCACTTAACCCAGTAAAAACAGTAAGTCCAACTTCTAAATCTAATTTTGCCTGTTTAAAGCCCAAATTTTCTTTTATTAAAATACTCTCTATCATCACTTGCCCCAATTTAACTTTTCTTTTAAAACTTGAAAATAATCTCTATCTTTTTTATGTATAAAACTAACTTCTTTCCTACTAAGCCCTATAAGAATTTTATCATATTCTTTAGGGTTAATCACCTCTTGCCCATCTAAATACAACAAACAATGTTCAACTTTTAACTCAAGTTCAAAGCCATAAGGTAAAACTATAGGTCTTTGGGTTAAAGAGTGAGAGCAAACTGGAGTTAAAACAAAAATTTCATTCCAAGGATGCACTATAGGTCCTCCAGCACTAATATTATAAGCAGTAGATCCACTTGAACTAGCAATAATCAAACCATCTCCATAGTATGCATTAAAGAGTTTGTTTTCAAAAAAAACTTCCACATTTGCCATTAATGCATTATCACGAGAAAAAACCGCATCATTAAAAGCAAATTTTTTAATAATTTTATTTTTTTTACAAAGCGTTATTTGAAGCATTTTTGCTTTTTCTATTTTGAAATTACTTTCAAAAAAATCTTTAAAAAAATCTTCTACTTCATTAAAAGAAAAAGCTGTTAAAAAACCTAAATTTCCTGCATTTATCCCCAAAATAGGCTTTTTTGCTTGATAAGCTTGCCTACATAAAGACAAAAGCGTACCATCACCACCGAGAGAAATCAAAAAATCTAATTTTTGCAAATCTTTAAGATTGATTTTTTTTTCCTCCAATAATACTAGTTCTATATTTCTTTGCAAAAAAAATATTTTTAAAAAAGCAATTTGCTTGTTTAAATTTGTATTTAACCTACAAAATAAACCTATTTTTTGAATTTTTTCTGTATTTATATATTTTTTCATAAAAAAATTATAACAAAACTTAGCTAAGCAAAAGAATAAAATACTATAATAACAAAATTAAACAAAATTAAGCTAAGGAAAAATTTTGAGAACTCATTATAATACAGAGCTTAACATACAAAATGTTGGCGAGGAAGTAACATTATGTGGTTGGGTAAATTCTTACCGCGATCATGGAGGCGTGATTTTTATTGATCTTAGAGATCGTAGCGGACTTATACAATTAGTATGTGATCCCACAGATAATCAAGAAGCACATAATATAGCTTCATCTGTAAGAAACGAATATGTTTTAATAGCACAAGGAAAAATTCGTCCACGTGGCGAAGGACTTATAAATCCAAAGCTAAAAACAGGAGAAATAGAAGTTGTTATAAATAAACTTACTATTGAAAATGAAAGTGCTGTAGTACCTTTTGCTATAGGTGATGAAAGTGTTAATGAAGAATTAAGATTAAAATATAGATTTTTAGATCTAAGAAGCAAAAAACTTTATGATAATTTTGCATTAAGATCAACCGCTTGTATAGCAACAAGAAATTCTTTAGCGAAAATGGGATTTTTAGAAGTTGAAACCCCTATTTTAACTAAAGCTACTCCAGAAGGCGCAAGGGATTATTTAGTGCCATCACGCGTACATCAAGGTGAATTTTATGCCTTACCTCAAAGCCCTCAGCTATTCAAACAACTTTTAATGTGTTCAGGATTTGATAGATACTTTCAAATTGCAAAATGTTTTAGAGACGAGGATTTGAGAGCAGATCGTCAACCTGAATTTACTCAAATAGATATAGAAATGAGCTTTTGTGAACAAAAAGATATCATAGCTATGGCAGAAAATTTACTCAAAGATATTTTCAAAGCTTGCGGAAAAGAAATTAGTATACCTTTTAAACAAATGAGCTATAAAGAAGCTATGGAAAATTATGGCTCTGACAAACCTGATTTAAGATTTGATATGAAATTTATTGATGTGATTGATATTTTTGCAAAATCAAATAATGAAATTTTTGCAAATATTGCAAAAGATACGAAGAAAAATCGCATTAAAGCTTTAAGAGTTCCAAAAGGCGATACGATTTTTTCAAAACGTCAAATGCAAAGATTTGAAGAATTTGTGCGTAAATTTGGAGCAGCAGGACTTGCATTTATACAAATGAAAGAAGATGGTCCTAAGGGTCCACTTTGCAAATTCTTTAACGAGGAAGACTTGAGCGTTTTGATTCAAAGATGTGAATTAGAAGTAGGAGATGTAGTATTTTTTGGAGCTGGAGCTAAGAAAACCGTACTTGATTATATGGGTAGATTTAGATTATTCCTTGCTGATGAAATGGGAATTATTGACGAAAATAAATTAGAATTTTTATGGGTTATTGATTTCCCTATGTTTGAACAAAACGATGATGGAAGTTATTCTGCAATGCATCACCCATTTACTATGCCAAAAAATATTGATGAGCAAGATTTAGAAGAGATTAATTCTATTGCCCATGATGTGGTGTTAAATGGCGTAGAATTAGGTGGTGGTAGTATAAGAATTCATAAAAGCCCTATCCAACAAAAAGTATTTAAACTTTTAAATATTAATGAAGAAGAACAAAGAAAAAAATTTGGCTTCTTACTAGATGCATTGAGTTTTGGAGCACCACCGCATGGTGGTATAGCAATAGGTCTTGATAGACTTATCATGCTTTTAACAAAATCATCAAGCATTAGAGAAGTTATAGCATTTCCTAAAACCCAAAGAGCACAATGTCTTATGACTCAAGCTCCAAGTGAAGTAAGCAATGAACAAATGAGAGAATTAGGTATAAGATTAAGGGAGAATACTAAATGAAACAATTATTTTTAATCATAGGTGCACCAGGTAGCGGCAAAACAACCGATGCAAGTATTATAGCTACAGATGATGCAAACATTACTCACTACTCTACAGGTGATCTATTAAGAGCAGAGGTTGCTAGTGGTAGTGAGCTTGGAAAAACAATTGATAGTTTTATTTCCAAAGGTAATTTAGTTCCTTTGGAAGTAGTAGTTAATACCATCATCGCTGCTTTAAAAAATGCACCAACTAATACTATATTAATAGATGGTTATCCAAGAAGTGTTGAACAAATGCTTGAGTTTGATAAAGTATTAAAAAATCAAAGTGAAGTAAATTTAAAAGGTGTTATAGAAGTTAAAGTTAGCGAAGATGTTGCTAGAGAGAGAGTTTTAGGACGTGCTAGAGGTGCTGACGATAACGAAGAAGTTTTTAATAATAGAATGAAAGTTTATTTAGAACCTTTGGAAGAAATAACAAATTTTTATACCAAAGAAAATATCCACCATGTAATCAATGGTGAAAGAAGTATTGAAGCTATTGTAGCTGATATGAAAAATTTAATCAATGATTTATTAAAATAAAGGATAAAAAATGGATATTAGCAAAATCAAAGTTGGGGAAATACCAAATAAACTTAATGCAGTTATTGAAATTCCTTATGGTTCAAACATAAAATACGAACTTGATAAAGAAAGCGGAGCTGTAGTTGTCGATCGTGTAATGTATTCGGCTATGTTTTATCCGGCAAATTATGGTTTTATACCAAATACTCTTGCAGATGATGGCGATCCTATTGATGTTTTAGTATTAAACGAATATCCTATTCAAGCAGGAGCTGTGATTCCTTGTCGTTTAATAGGAGTATTGTTAATGGAAGATGAAAGCGGTATGGATGAAAAACTACTAGCTGTTCCAACAAGCAAAATCGATCCAAAATATGATAATATTAAGACTTTAGATGATTTGCCAAAAGCAAGTTTAGATAAAATCAAAAACTTCTTTGAAACATACAAAATACTTGAACCAAACAAATGGGTAAAAGTAAAAGAATTTGCAGGCATTGAAAAAGCAAGTGAAATTTTAGAAAATTCTATTAAAAATTATAAATAATCAAAGTCCTTTTAAGGACTTTATAAAGGAAAAAAATGAAAAGTATTATTGCTTTTAGTATAGCTTTCGTGGTGTTAATAGGTGCTAGTATTGGTTTTTATATATGGTATTTTGATGATGATTCAAATACTTATGTTTATGATTATAAAAAAAATAATTCTTATCAAAACTACGCTCCATCAAGTACTCAGTATAACCAAGAAAAAAATAATATAAGTGATAATACTTATCAATCACAACAAATAGACCAAGAGCCTTTAAAAGAAGAGGTGCAAGTGCAAAACAATTCTATCACAGATGAAAATCTAAGCACAAACGCACAAGAAATTACACCAACAACCCAAACAAACATAGCTGAAGTTTCTAAAAATGAAACTATCACACCTAAAGTGGCCCAAGAAGAAAAAAAAGTTCCAGTTGAAAATAACAAACAAACAAACGTAAAAAAAGAAAAAACAACAAAATATAAAAATACCATGCAAGAATACATCACAAAAGGTAAAACTAGTAAATATGAGCCAAAATTAAGTGATGATTTTGTTAAAGTTTATGTATTAGATGGAAAAAGCTTAAGTGATTATAGAGTTGATATGCTAAAAGAAATGATTAATCCTGTTAAAGCTAATTCTCAAGATTATAATTTAACGATTTTTATCGATATGCTTTCAAATGACAATATGAAATTAAGTATATATAATAAAGATATTGTTTTTGCTAAAAATAAGAAAAAATACAATTATGTAGATGTTAAAATTTCTGATTTAAAATTTTTATTTGAAAGAAATGGATATAGCGAATACAGCAATGAAAATTTACTTGAAAAAATCAATCAAAATTTAGCAAGAGAAGATATAATCAAAAGAATCAAAATTCAAGGTTATGCAGATGATAGAGGCAGTACTTTTGCAAACTACATGATAGGATTAAACAGAGCAATGAATGTAGCTAAACATTTTTTTAGCTTTACTGAAGTTATAGAGATAGAATCTTTAGGAAAAGATACTTATCCTATTAAAGATAAATCTGATTCTCAAAGACAAAATAATCGTAAAGTAGAAATTAGTTTTTTATAACTAATTTCTAAAATTCAAAACTTCTTTAACAATTTTAAGTTAACATAACAATTTATTTTCATTCTCAAGGTAGCAATTATGTATGATAAATCATTAGAAAAAGAATATTATAAAATTTGTGAAGAACGTGGATATTTTGAAATTAATGGCAATGAAAAAATTCAAGAAAAAGATAAAAATTTTTGTATCATGATGCCACCACCTAATGTAACAGGTGTTTTACATATAGGTCATGCTCTAACTTGTACTTTGCAAGATATCACAACACGTTATAAAAGAATGGATGGCTATAAAACCCTTTATCAACCAGGGCTTGATCATGCAGGTATCGCAACACAAAATGTTGTAGAAAAACAACTTTTGGCTCAAGGTGTTAAAAAAGAAGAACTTGGTAGAGAAGAATTTATAAAAAAAGTTTGGGAATGGAAAGAACAAAGCGGTGGTACTATAGTAAAACAAATGAGAATTTTAGGCATCACTCCAGCTTGGAGTCGTTTGCGTTTTACCATGGATGAGGGCCTAGTAAATGCAGTAAAAAAAGCCTTTGTAGATCTTTATGATAAAAAGCTTATCGTGCGTGGAGATTACATGGTAAATTGGTGTACCCATGATGGAGCATTAAGCGATATAGAAGTAGAACACAAAGAAAATAAAGGAAAATTATATTATTTAAAATATTTCTTAGAAAATTCTCAAGAATACGTTGTAGTAGCCACTACAAGACCAGAAACTTACTTTGGCGATAGCGCTGTGATGGTCAATCCAAACGATAAAAGATTTAAACACTTAATAGGCAAAAATGTAATTTTACCTTTAATGGATAGAAAAATTCCTATTATTGCAGATGAACATGTTGATATGGAATTTGGTACAGGTTTTGTAAAAGTAACTCCTGCACATGATCACAATGACTATGAAGTAGGCTTAAGACATAAACTTGAATTTATTACTATCTTTGATGAAAAAGGTATTTTAAATGAACATTGTTTGCATTTTAAAGACTTAGAAAGATTAGAAGCAAGAGATATTATTATAAAAGAATTGCAAGAAAAAGGTTTTGTTGAAAAAATAGAAGATTATGCGAATCAAGTAGGATATTGCTATCGTTGTAAAAATGTGGTTGAGCCATATATTTCTAAACAATGGTTTGTAAAAAATGAAATCGCAAAAGAAAGTATAGAAAAAGTTAATCTTGGTGGAAGCAAATTCTACCCTGCACATTGGATTAATAGTTTTAATGCTTGGATGAGTGATTTAAAAGATTGGTGTATTTCAAGACAACTTTGGTGGGGTCATCAAATTCCTGTGTATTACTGTGAATGCTCCCATGAATGGGCAAGCGAAGAAACTCCAAATCAATGCCCAAAATGCCAAAGCACTAATTTCAAACAAGACCCTGATGTTTTAGATACTTGGTTTTCTTCTGGTCTTTGGGCTATGAGTACTTTAGGTTGGGGTAATAAAGACTGGGGCAAAAACACACTTTGGCATGAAGATGATTTAAAAGATTTTTATCCAAATTCTTTATTAATCACCGGCTTTGATATTTTATTTTTCTGGGTCGCTAGAATGATGTTTCAAAGCACTAATGCCTTAAGTGAGCTTCCTTTTAAAGATATATATTTACATGCTTTAGTTAAAGATGAGCAAGGTAGAAAAATGAGCAAGTCTTTAGGTAATGTCATTGATCCTGTGCAAAGTGTGGATGAATATAGCGCTGATATCTTGCGTTTTACTCTTGCTCTTTTAGCTATCCAAGGTAGAGATATAAAATTAAGTAATGACAAACTCATACAAGTTAGAAATTTTACCAACAAACTTTACAATGCAAGCAAATTTTTACTTTTAAATGAAGAAAAATTTGAAGATTTAGATAAAAGTAAAATTCAAACTAACCTAGCAAAATACATACTATCTCGTTTTGAAGTATGCGTAAAAGAAACAAGAGAAAATTTAGACAATTACCGCTTTAATGATGCGGCAAACACTTTGTATAGATTTTTTTGGGATGAATTTTGTGACTGGGGGATCGAGCTTAGCAAGGCTGAAAAATCAAGCATAAAAGAACTCGGAAGCATTTTTAAAGAAGCATTAAAACTTTTAAATCCTTTTATGCCATTTATTAGTGAGTATTTATACCATGAGTTAAGTAAAACTTCTATCCAAACTCATGAATCTATAATGATTTCAAAATATCCTAAATTTAATTCTAGAAATGAAAAAATCGAAAAATTATTTAATATCATTATAGAAAGTATAGTGAGTTTACGTCGTGCAAAAACCCTAGTAGAGCTTGCAAATGCAAAAATTCAAAAAGCTTGTATAAAATTAAATGATGAGAGTTTAATAGCTGAGTTAAAAAATTACACTAATTTTATCTCAACACTTGCAAAATGCGAAAATATCGAATTTACCAACACAAATTTAGAAAAATCCATTAGAGATGTAAGCGAGAATTTAGAAGTATTTATACCAACTCAAGATCTTGATTTAAGCGGTGTTTTAAATAGACTTAATAGTCAAAAAATAAAGCTTGAAAAAGAATTTAACAAACTAGATGCTATGATGAAAAATGAAAAATTTATCTCTAATGCACCTGCTGCGGTCGTTGAGCAAAATAAAACTCAACTTGAAAGCATTAAAGTTCAACTTGAAAAAATTAATGATGAAATTTCTAATTTAGAAGGCTAATAAGTGATAAAAATACAAAATCTTAAAAAATATTATGGCAAAGAATTAGTTATAAATGATGTTTCTTTGGAAGTTAAAGAAGGAGAAATTTATGCCCTTGTTGGACATAGTGGGGCAGGAAAATCAACTTTGCTAAGATGTATTAATGGTTTGGAAAATTATCAAAGCGGTAGCGTGCAAGTTTTTGGTAAAGAAATAGCTACCTTAAAAGAAAAAGAGTTAAGAATATTTAGAAAAGATATAGGAATGATTTTTCAACATTTTGCACTTATGAGTAGAAAAAATGTATTTGAAAATGTAGCTATGCCTTTAGAAATTCATAATTTTGACAAAAGCACAATTCAAAAAAGAGTTAATGAGCTTTTAGATCTTGTAGGACTTTTAGCCAAAAGCAAGGCTTATCCAAATGAACTAAGTGGTGGGCAAAAACAAAGAGTGGCTATAGCTAGAGCCCTTGCTTTAAATCCTAAAATTTTACTAAGCGATGAAGCTACCTCTGCACTTGATCCAAATACAACAAATAATATTTTAGAACTTATTGCCAAAATCAATCAAGAGTTTAACATCAGCGTTGTATTAGTAACCCATGAAATGGAAGCAGTAAAACAAATAGCTCAAAAGGCTGTATTATTAGAACATGGACAAATCATAGGTCAAGGGAAAATCGAGGATTTATTCTTAAAGCCAAGTGAAAAAATGCGTGAATTCCTAGGAGAAAGTGATTTTTTACCACAAAATGGAGTCAATGTGCGCTTATATTTTTGCAAAGAAAAAGCAAATCAAAGCATTATCACTCATATGGCTAGAAGTTTAAATATTGATTTTAATATAGTTTGGGGTAAGATAGAAAAACTAAACAACAATGCTTTAGGAAATTTGGTAATCAATATAGAAGCTAAAGATCAAGAAAAAGTTTTAAATTATTTACAAGAAAATGGCGTTATTTGGGAGCTTGTGTAATGAATTTAGAAGCAATTTTAAGAAATTTTGAAAATATACTTTATCCGGCATTATTAGAAACTCTTTATATGAGTTTTACAGCCACTTTTTTAGCCTTTTTAATCGCACTTATCCCTGCGATTGTACTTACTGTTACTGATAAAGGTGGCTTGTGTGAAAATAAAAGCATTTATAGTGTACTTGATTTTATTATCAATATCTTAAGATCTTTTCCGTTTTTAGTACTCATTGTAGTTTTAAGTCCTTTTACAAAATATCTCATTGGCATTAGCATAGGTACAACTGCTACCATAGTACCACTTACCATAGGAATTGCACCTTATCTAGCAAAAATGATTGAAAGTGCTTTTAAAGAAATTGATCCTGGTGTTATAGAAGCAGCAAGATCTTACGGAGCTAGCAAAACACAAATCATCTTTAAAGTTATGTTTAGTGAGGCTCTACCAAGTATTATTAATGGTATTACTTTAATTTTAATCATTGTTATTGGATTTTCTGCTATGGCAGGAACTGTTGGCGGTGGTGGTTTGGGCGATGTGGCTATTCGCTATGGCTATGAGCGTTTTAGAACTGATATTATGATTCAAACTGTTGTGATTTTAATTATTTTAGTGCAAATTATACAATTTATAGGAAATATACTTTACAAAATCACCAAAAGATAAATAATGAAGCATAAACTCGGTATTTTACTAGCAGCAACTAAAAATTCAAGCTTTACCATAGGAACCTTACTCATTAATATTATGGATGTTATGAGTAAGGAGGTAGATGTATTTTATATTTTACATGATGGTTTTAGCTTAAATGATCAAAATATCATGAAAAAAATCGTTAAAAATAAAACAATTAAATTTATTCCATTTACCCAAGAAGATTTTTTAGCTACTCTTAGTAAAAACCAAAACGATATAAATAATTTATTTTTCTTAAAAAGATGGACGCATATGGCTTTTGCAAGATTTGAAGCTTTTAAGTTTTTAGATGAATGTGAAAGTATTATTTATCTTGATTTTGATGTTTTACTTTTAAAAAGTATAGATGAACTTAGCAAATTAAGAGCTAGAAAATATCACTTTGGTGCAAGATTAGGTAAAACTTTACTTCTTGAAAGCTTACCTGTAAAAAAAGAGCACCATCAAAATCGTACGTATTTAACCGGGATTTTAGTCTTTACCGATCTTATTCCAAATCCTTTAAAATGCTATCAATTTATCTATAAGCATTTAAATGAGAATATTCAAAATTTAAACGATCAAGGATTGTTTACACTACTAGTACTAGAACATAAATTTAAAATAAAAGATTTAAAAGATACTTACAATGGAAATATTGATTATAGAACCAATTTATCACAAAAAGCCTCTATAACACATGCAGAAGGTAGTAATAATCGTTTTTGGAATAATGCTTTATGCAATCAAACATGGCCTAAATGGCAAGAATACTACGAAAAATGGTTGCAACTTGGAGGAAGTAGATATTTAGATGGAATAAAAGCTATCAATACTCAAGCAAAAGCAAGAATAAGATATCATTTATCATATAAACTAGGTTACGCTTTCATAGAATGCGCTAAAAATAAGAAAAAAATTCCTTTATTACCTTTCACTTTATTAAAAATTTATTATAGACATAATAAACTTGCCAAACAATACCAAAAAGATATAAAAATAAAACCTATCTTAAGCTTCCACCTTTATCAAGCTATGATGATTATAAAAGCGAGGGTATTAAAAATCAAAATACTTATTCTTATAAAATCGGACAAGCTCTCATTAAGGCTCAAAAAAATTGGCACAAAGGTGGTTATGTAGATTTTATAAAAGAACTCAAACTTTTTGCTAAAGAATACAAAAACAAACAAAAATAAAACTTTTCCTATCTTATTAATATTTTTACAATATAATCAAGCATTTTAAAACTATAAAAAAGGAGTTTAAATGAAATTGTTAAAATTGCTCGCTGCAAGCACAATTTTAGGTGCAAGTTTATTTGCTAATGAAGTTATCACTGTAGGTGCAACACCTGTTCCTCATGCTGAAATTTTAGAACAAACTAAAGATTTATTAAAAAAAGAAGGCTACATACTAGAAATTAAAGAATTTAATGACTATGTTTTACCAAATCTTAGTACAGACAGTAAAGAGCTTGATGCAAATTTTTTCCAACATCAACCTTATTTAGATGAATTTAATGCTAATAAAGGCACAAAATTAATTAGTGTTGCAAAAGTTCATATTGAACCAATGGCGGTTTATTCTAAAAAATATAAAAACATCCAAGATCTTCCACAAAATGCTACCATAGCTGTACCTAATGATCCAACTAATGAAAGTAGAGCTTTGGATATTATCGCTAGTACTAAGCTAGTTAGTTTTGAAAATACCGCATTAAAAACTCCGCTTGATATTAAAGATAATCCCAAAAATATTAAATTTAAAGAGTTAAAAGCAGCACAGCTTCCAAGAGCTTTAGATGATGTTGATTTTGCAGTGATTAATTCAAACTATGCCTTATCGGCAAATTTAAATCCTGTAAAAGATTCTATTTTAATAGAAAGCAAAGAAAGTCCTTATGCAAATATCCTAGTAACCACTCAAGATAATAAAGATAATCCTAAAATCAAAGCTTTAGTAAAGGCTTTACAGAGTCAAAAAGTAAAAGATTTTATCAATGAAAAATATCAAGGTGCAGTAGTTCCTGCATTTTAAAAATAAGCCTTGAGTTTAAAACTCAAGGCTTATTTATTTACAATAAGTTCTGTGGTAATTTTAGCTATTTCTAATTCTTCTTCTGTTGGAACAATTAAAATTTTAATCTTAGAGTCTTTTTGACTAATCTCACCATTTCTAAGTTGTGCATTTTTATCTAAATCTATATCAAATCCTAAATGTGCTAATCTTTGACATACTTTTGCTCTAACAATATTATCATTTTCCCCAATACCAGCTGTAAAAATCAATGCATCAACCCTAGGTAAAATAGCAAAATAAGAACCGATATATTTACTCAAACGATAGCAAAACATATCAAGAGCAAGTCTTGCTTTTTCATTATTTTGTTCAATTTGTGCTTCAATATCTCTAAAGTCATTAAACCCACAAATTCCATAAACACCACTTTTTTTATTCATTATAGTATCTAAATCAGACGGATTTAAATTTAATTCTTTTGCTAAAAATGGTAACACAGCAGGATCAATATCTCCACATCTAGTCCCCATAACCAAACCTTCTAGTGGAGTGAAACCCATAGAGGTATCTACGCATTTTCCATTTTCTACAGCACAAACACTTGCACCATTTCCAAGATGAGCACTAATTGCATTAAATTCATTAATATCTTTACCAAGTATATGTGCAGCTTGTTTACTTACATAAGAATGTGAAGTACCATGAAAACCATATTTTCTAACTTGATGTTTTTCATAAAACTCATAAGGCAAAGCATACATATAAGCATAATCAGGCATACTTTGATGAAAAGCTGTGTCAAAAACTGTCACATTAGGAACTTTTGGAGCAGCTTTTATCATAGTTTTAATACCTATTAAATGTGCAGGATTATGTAAAGGTGCTATATGAGCAACTCTATCAATTTCTTTTAAAATTTCATCATCTACCAAACAATGTTTAGTTAAATTTGGACCTCCATGAACTATCCTATGTCCACATCCATCAAGCTCATTTAAATCATGTAAAATTCCACTTTGAGCAAACAATTCATTTACCAATTCAATACCTTGCTCATGATCTTTAATCGCTAATTCTTTTTGGTATTTTTGGCCACTTTTTAGATCTTTTAATTCTATTTTAGAGCTTTGCTCGCCTATTTTTTCTACTAAACCAGATGCTAGAGCTTCATCTTTTTCAAAAAGCTTAAATTTAATCGAAGATGAACCTGAATTTAAAACTAAAATTTTCATTTTTCTCCTTATTCTTGTGCTTGAATAGCACTTAAAATCACAGTATTAACAATATCTTCTACCAAACAACCTCTACTTAAATCATTAATTGGCTTTTTAAGACCTTGCAAAATTGGACCAATGGCTAAAGAATTTGCTGTTCTTTGCACTGCTTTATAACAAATATTTGCCGCATTTAAATCAGGAAACACATATACATTTGCTCTTCCTGCTACTTTAGAATTTGGCATTTTGCTTTTTGCTGTTAACATATCATAAGCAGCATCAAATTGTATAGGGCCTTCCAACTCAAGTTGAGGATATTTTTCCTTAGCTATTTTAGTAGCTTCTTTAATCGCATCTACACTAGCTCCGCTCCCACTATCTCCACTAGAATATGAAAGCAAAGCTACTTTAGGATCAAGTCCAAAAGCTTTAGCACTATTTGCACTCACATAAGCAATCTCAGCAAGTTGCTCAGGGGTTGGATTTGGCATAACAGCACAATCAGCAAAAACTAAAACCTTATCCTCTAAAGACATAAAAAACATACCAGAAACCAAACTCACATCAGGTTTTGTTTTGATAATTTGCAAGGCAGGACGAATAGTTTCGGCAGTAGTTGTACTTGCACCACTTACCATAGCATGAGCCTTTTGAGTATGTACAAGTAAAGTTGCAAAATACGTTTTATCTTGCACTAACCTTTTAGCTTCTTCTTTATCCATACCTTTACTTTTCCTAGCTTCATATAAAAGCTCTTCAAATTCTTCATTATATTGAGAATTTTTAGGATTTATAATACGTACACCATCAATATTAATATTTAAACTATTAGCTTTAGCACAAATTTCATTGCTATCGCCTAGTAAAATCAAATCAACAATCTCATTTTGCATTAAAAACTCACTTGCTTTTAACACTCTTTCATCAAAACTTTCAGGTAAAACTACTATTTTTTTGTCAGCTTTTGCTTTTTCAAAAAGCTCATAAGCAAATCTTGCTTGAGTTTTATAAGTATATTCTTGCAATAAATCTTGAGTAAAATCTTCATTTTCTTTTAATAAAACAAACTCACTAAGCTTTTGACCTAGTAAAAAATTTAACATAATATGATTTTCATCTTGACTTTTTGCGTATAATGGAGCATTTAGCTCTTTAGCTAAAGCTATATTTAAATTCAAATCCCCCATTAAACCAAAATCATCTAACCCAACCACTATAACAAAATCATTTTCTTTTTTTATTTTTTCATAATCTTGAATTATTTTTTTTAAAAAATTATTTGGATTTTGAGTAAATTTGGTTTGATAATCATTTTTTTCAAAACTACTAAAAAAATCTAGCTTGAAATTAGTTTTTGAGCATATTAAGGCAATTTTTTCTTTATTTTTTTCACAAAAAATAGGAAAATAAAAAGCTATTTTACCTTGAATTCTCCCTAAAGTTTGTGTTAAAAATTTCTCATCAACACAATTTAATAAAAACATAGATTTCATTTTTTCCTCTTTTTTTAACAAAATAATTGTTTTTTTGTAATATAATAATTTTAAAATTCATCACAATAATATAAGGTTATAAAGCTATGAAATTTAAAAATGTTAATTTTTACTTGTTACCTTTTGTAATGTTTGGTTGTAGTGCCACAGTTGATCCGCATATTAATATGAAACCACCTACTTATGTAGAAGAATTAGCTCCAAAACAAAATCATAACACCCAAAGCAATCCTGGATCTTTATTTGGCAAAGGAGATAATCCTTTATTTTCTGATAAGAAAGCAATGAATGTAAATGATTTAGTTACTGTAGTTATTAGAGAAAATGCTACACAAAATTCACAAGGTTCCAAAGCTACAAGTAAAAACAATAATGTTAATTTAGGTGGAGGACAAATAACTACTGGTGCTGGACTTAGCAAAGTTAGAGATTTTGTTAATGATTATACAAATATAGGTTATACCACAGCAAGTACTTCAGAATATCAAGGTACAGGAAGCCAAACTAGAAGTGAAAATTTCCAGACCACCATTTCTGCTAGAGTGATTAAAGTTTTATCCAATGGAAATTATTTTATAGAAGGAAGTCGTGAGCTTTTAATCAACGGAGAAAAGCAAATCATTCAATTAAGCGGGGTTATAAGACCTTATGATATTTCTCAAGATAATATGATAGATAGTAAATACATAGCTGATGCGAAAATTCTTTATAAAACAGAAGGTGATATAGATAAATCTACACGCAAGCCTTGGGGAACAAAATTTATGGAAACCATTTGGCCTTTTTAAGCTAAATGGTTTTATATAAAACTTGGTGCATCATTAGAAAATAAAATCAAATCTCCATTTTGGGTTAATTTTGACAAAGCTTGCACAAGTTGGGATTTTTCTTTTAATACATAAAAATCCAATGTAATATATTTTTGCAAAATCACACTATTAACCTCTGAAGTAATAATTACAAAATCAAAACATTCATTGATTATCTTGCATAATTTTATATTTTCTTCTTCATTAACTTCAACTATACCAGGAGTTACCAAAACTTTTCTTCCTTGATAGCTTTTACAAAGCTCATAGCTTTGACTCATACCTTTAAAATTTCCATTAAAGCCATCATCTATGATAAATTTAGGTTCTTTAGAAATCACTTGCAAGCGATGTTCTACTGCTTTTAAATTCGATATACTTTTTGTAATATTTTCTATTTTAATTCCTAAATAATGAGCAAGTAGAATACACACACTAATATTATAAGCATTAAAAGCACCCAATAAATTCGCATGAAAATCATAAAAATTTCCATCTAATCTTATTTTAAAATCCAATCCTTCCAAACTTGCTCTAACATCACCTAAACAATCATCATAAAATTCATTTTCATATAAGGTACTTGAGTGTAAAAAGTATTTTTCCAAACGCTTGGATTTTAAAGCTTGCAACTTAGTCTTGCGGATATTGTCTTGAGTTTTAAAATACTCTAAATGTGCCAAACCAATTTCACCTACTATACAAATTTGAGGATTTAAAAACTCTGTAATTTCTAAAATATCATTTTGCTCTCTTGCACCAGCTTCTACGATATAAATTTCAGTACTATTTTCTAAATTTTCATTGATATCTTTAACTATACCCATAAAAGTATTAACACTCCTTGGAGTTTTATAGCACTTAAACTCATCTTTCAAAAGTTCATATAAAAAATTTTTAATACTTGTTTTTCCAAAACTTGCAGTAATTAGAATAATTTTTAAATTTTGATTATCATAAATCTTTTTTCTTGCTTTTTTGATAAAATGATTTTGGTTTATTTTTTCTACAAAAAAACTTAATAAAAATGTAGCCACTAAAGCTTCTAAACCTATCCAAAAAGATGGTATAAATATCAAGCTAAAAAGCAACAAAAATAAAAAATAACGCTTAATTCTAGCAGTAAAAACTAACTTTTTATCTAAATTTTTATATAAATACCCACCATATAACAAAGATAAAACAAAAATTATAAAATATAAATAAAAATTTCCACTATACAAAGAAAATACAAAAGCAAAATAAGGAATTATTAAAAAATACAAATGCCACAAGGGTTTAGCAAAATGTAAAACTATGCGTGAAAATTTGTAAGAATACCACTGCAAAGCTAAAATCAGATAAAATCCGAGTAAAAAATTTAAACTTAAAAAAGCTATTATACTAATCATTTTTAAAAAATTCCTCGTGTATTTTTTCACTTATAAAACCAGCATGCTTTAAGAAGAAAAAGTGATCCCCATCTAGTGCAAAAAATTTCCCTTTTTGTGCTAAAGAGTGAATGATTGCTCCGCTTTTTAAAGGTGTAGCCTTATCTTCATTGCCCCAAAAAATTAAAATAGGATTTTTAAGTTTTTGAAATTCATTTTCTAAATTTTCATTGACAACCTTTTTAAAGGTTTCATACATCACTTCGCTCATACCTTGAGCGTCTTTGCTAATAAAAAATTTTCTCCAAAAATCTCCATAAGGAAGATTTTTTAAAATTTTAAACAAGATTATTTTAGATCTCACCTTAAAGCTTTTTGGCAAAACTACACCCGCGCTAGAAAGTAAAATCAAACCCTGAAAACTAGTATTTTGACACATAATAGTCGCAACTTTTCCACCAAAAGAATGTCCCATTAAATAATCTGCTTTTTGCTCTATTGTTATTAAAAAGTCTTCCACAACCTTTGCATAAATATAAGAATCCATAGGTGCATCTATACTTGAATTTCCAAAACCAGGTAAATCTAAATAAATTTGTTTAAAATCATTCAAAGGCTTTTCAAAAGCTTGTTTCATAAGCTCTTTATTAGCACCCCAACCATGTAAAACAAGAATTGTTTTTTCGCATTTTGGATTGATGATTTCATAACTTAAATTATAAAAGTATCCATTAGAATATACTCTAGTTTTTGCCATTTCTAACCTTTTTTATCCTTATAAATCTTTTCCAAAAGTACTACAGCTTCACTTAAACGCTCATATTCTTCAAAACTTAAAAGCACGGCTTCAAATTTATTATTTTTTACAATTACTACTCTACCATTTTCATTTTTTTTGGCTTTTTCAAGCATAGTACTGAAATTTCTTACTACTTCAGTAGCAGTATAAATTTCATCTTTGCTAAAGGTGGCCATGATTATAGCTTACCTTTTTGTCCATTAATACTATGAATAAAAGTATAATCAATCTTAATTTGCTTTTCTAATTCTATATTTTTTGCTAAATTATCAACTGTGTTGGTAAAATCTTCAAATAAATAATTTGCTAGTGATCCTGGATTTGGATTAATCTCATTTAAATAAACCTCATCATCTATCACAAAAAAATCACAGCGGATCAAAGCTCCTTTAAACAAATGATTATAAATTTTAGTAAAACTATCTCTTAGTTTTTGTTTTAATTCTTCACTAATATTTGCTTCACTTACTTTAGAGCTTTCTGAAAAACCTAAATATTTTTGTTCAAAATCTAAAATTTCATTTTTTTTAGGCTCTTCAATAATGGAAAATTCCATTTTTTCACCTATCATACAACCAGCTAAGTTATACTCTTTAATATTACTTACAAATTTTTCAACCACGACATCCTCATCAAATTCAAAAGCAACATCTTTAGCGTATTTAAGTTCACTTTCGTCTTTAACTATACTTATACCTATACTGCTACCTAATCTTGCAGGTTTTAAGATACAAGGAAAGTCTAAAGAAATATTTTGCTCTTTATGTAAATTTAAAACCTTATAATCAAGTGTTTTCACTCCTACACTTTCCGCATAAAGTTTAGTTAAAACCTTATTAAAAGATAAAACACTAGCTTCTATGCGTGGACCTATGTATTTTACGCCATAAAAATCAAGCAAAGCAGCTATTTTACCATCTTCACCATCTTTTCCATGCACGATATTTATCGCTATATCAATGTCAAGTTTTTTCTCACCTAACATAGTTTTTATAAAAAAACCACCCCGCTTTAACGCTAAGGCCTTTTCTTTTTTATAATCACCACTACTAAAAGTTTTTGCATTCATTTTTTCTTCATCTATAAGAAAAAATTCCTTATTTTTATCACAAAAAATGAATTTTTTTTGTGTCTTAAGTACTTTTTTTAACACCACAGCACTCACAATACTAATTTCATGTTCATAAGAATTTGCACCAAAAATTACACCATATATCATTATATTCTTCCTTTTATTAAGCCAATTTTTTTAAAGCTTCTTTAATAATATCGCTAGTATTTTTACTCTCACAAGTTTTTAAAACCTTTAAAATATTATCTTGTTTAAAACCAAGTGAAAGCAAGGCTGCTAAAGCTTGTGCTTGATCTTGATTAGAATTTTCTATATTGATTTTTGCATCACTTAATTCAGCTATAATTCTTTTAGCACTCTTTGGACCGATACCAGGAACCTTTTTAAACACACTCTCATCGCTATTTTGCAAAGCCATATAAAAAGTATTTGTATCCAAACTTGAACAAAGTGTCATAGCGGTAGTCGCTCCTATACCACTAATTTTAATCAACAATTCAAACATCCTTTGCTCATTAATATCTAAAAATCCATATAACTTATGTGAATCTTCTTTAATAATTTGTGTGATTAAAAACTCAACCTTTTGACCTTTTTCAAAATTACTTGAACAAAAAAGTGATACAAAAATACCATAACTTATACCGCTTGAAGTTTTTAAAACAACAAAAGTAGGTTCTTTTTTACTCACTATACCTTCAATTGCCACTATCATTTAGTTTCTTCCTTATAATTGCTTATAGAGCGAATTTCATAAATATTCGATCCATCTTCAGTATCAATTCTTTCAAGTTCAAAACACTGAATTTTCTCTTCATTATGTGGATGATAACTCAACTCTTTTCTAGGACTTAATAAAATAAATTTAATTTCATTTAAATCATTCCATTTTCCACTTTTATTAATAATTTTAGATTTTAAAAGTTCATCTTGAATTTTTTTAAGTTTTTCTATATTTATCTTTTCTTCCTCTTTCAAAGTTTCTATTTTATTAGCTAAAATATTTAAATTTTCAATTTTTTGATTAAAATCTTTGATAGTAATTTTATAAGCTTGAGGTATAGCTCTTTTTGCATTCATGAGTTCTTTTACTTTTTGCTGTAAAATTCGCACAGAATCTTTACTCACGTGAATAGTATGTTTAGTATCTTCAATTTCTTTAGCTAAATTTTCCTGCTCTTTTTTTAATTCATCAATATGTACAAGTATTTCTTCCCCACTTTTTTCCTTATCAAAAGCTTTAAGATCTTGAATTATAAGTTTATTTCCACTACCTTGAATCTTTTCAATACGTATAAGGCTCTTAGCATTACAAAGACAATTTCCACCAAGTTCTTGTATATAAATTTCATCTGCAATAATCTCTCCACCCACGGCCTTTTTAATATTTACTTTTTTAGCCTTAATAGAACCATTTTCTAAAGTCTCAGCAAAGATTTCCTCAGCTTCACAATACCCTCTTAAGATATTAACTTCAACCTTTTGTCCTATAATAGTACTTTTATGATGCATACTACCTTTAAGAACCACCTTCTTACCTCTTAAAACAGAATCTTGAGCCATATTGCCCACAACTTCTAGTTCTTGAGCCTCTACAGTAATCCTAGGACCTATAGCATCTTCTAATGTATTTGTATTTTTAATCACAATGATAACTTTTTTATCAAAACCTGCCCAAATAGAACCTGTACTTTTAAAATCAACCTTGTTAAATTCCAAATAATTTTCTATCTCATAAATAGATTTTTTTTGTATGATAAAACCATCTTTTTTTGCAATATATTTTATACTCTCATCATCTTCTTTAACTTCAAAATTATCCGAGCAGATAACTTTTTCTTTGTTGGTTTTTGGTGGAAGGGCTTTTAAAATTTTAAATCTTAAATCCTTGCCATCACTACCCTCTTTTGGTTTAATCCTCTCAATAGCTATCTCATCTTTTCCTATAGGTGCTACATAGTTTCTATTCATTACATCATTATGTTTTTTTAAATTCTCCAAATAATGATATTTAACTTCCTCATCGGTAGGCTCTTGAGGATTAACTCCTTTACATACTTCAAATTCAGCCTCAAAGTCAAATTTTTGCTTTTCTTTAACCTTAGTATTAAATTCAATAATTTGTTTTTTAAAATCAAAAATTCTAAAACCAAGCAAATAGTTTTCTTTTATCATTGCCTTATAAATAGCTTCCAAAAGTTCTAGGGCTAGTTTGTCATGAAAAACAATAGCTTCGCTAGGTCTAACACTAGCTTTTAATAAAGTACAAAATTCATTAGTATGTAAATTAATCTCAAAAACTGATGAATGTGTAAATTTTTTAAAATAAATTTCTATTTTATATTCTTGTTTTATATTTAAATCGTGAATTAAAAATTTTTCATCTTCTTCGAAAATTTTTAATTCCTTTTCATTAACTTTTATCCATTCTTGATTATCGTAAGTGTAAGAAGTGTTAAAACTTAATAGTCTAAAATCAAGCTCTTCAACTTCACATTTATTCTCAGAAGCAAATATCAAAAGCTCTTTATAAGGGTCTTTAGTATATAAAATTTTCTTTTCTTCCATAACTTAAGCTTCCTTGTTGTATATAAAATTTTGATTTTAGCAAAAATAAAATCAAAATTTAGTTAAAATTATTACTATTAAAAAATTTTAATATACTCAAACTAATGTTTAAAGAATGAAAATTAATGAGAAAAAATATTGTTTTAAAAAATTTTATCATCAATGCCTTAGGAATCTTATTTTCTAGAATTATGGGAGTTTTAAGAGATATTATTTTAGCTTTGTATTTAGGGGCTGGAATTTATAGCGATATTTTCTTTGTAGCATTAAAAATGCCTGCCTTTTTTAGAAGAATTTTCGCAGAAGGGGCTTTTGGACAAGCTTTTTTACCAAGTTTTTTAAAAGCAAGTAAAAAAGGTGCTTTTTGCTTAAATGTCTTATTGCAATTTAGCATTATTGTTTTTTTAACCTGTGTTTTAGTAAGTTTTTTTGCTGAATTTTTTACAAAAATTTTTGCTTTTGGTTTTAGTAAAGAAACGATTATTTTAGCTGCGCCTTTAGTTTCTATTAATTTTTGGTATTTATTTTTTATCTTTTTGGTAACTTTTTTAGGCTCTTTGTTAAATTATAAACAAAATTTTTTCATCACTTCTTTTTCTGCTTCGTTTTTCAATCTTTTTGTTGTGATTGCTGGATTTTTTGTCACTCAAGATAAACCTTTAGAAGCTTTGTATTATTTTTCATATGCGACTGTTTTAAGTGGTCTAGCTCAACTTATATGGCATATTTTTGCTTTAAAAAACACTAGAATTTTAAAAAGTATGTATTTAAGCATAAAACTTAAAAAAACAAAGACTAGTTTAGATAAATTTCACTCTACTTTTACTCATGGACTTTTAGGTTCTTCGGCAAATCAAATTAGTTCTTTATTAGATACTACTATAGCTAGCTTTTTAATGGCTGGAAGTATTTCGTATTTGTATTATTCTAACAGAGTTTTTCAGCTTCCTTTAGCTCTTTTTGCAATCGCTCTAAGTCAAGTAAGCTTTCCAAAAATACTAAGACATTTAAAAGCAAATGAAGAACAAAAAGCTTTAGCTTTTATGCAAAAGGCTTTTGAATATTTAAGCATGCTTTTAATTTTAGCTAGTATAGTGGGGATTATCTTAGCTAAAGAAATTGTGGAGTTTTTATTTCAAAGAGGAAATTTTAATCAAGAAGATACAAAAATCACTGCATTTTTATTACAAGCTTATCTTTTAGGACTTTTACCCTTTGGCTTACAAAAGCTTTTTTCTTTATGGCTTTATGCTAAATTTAAACAAAAAATAGCCGCTATAATCGCCTTTAAAACACTTTTTATATCAGCATTTTTTAGTATAGTGATTATTTTACTTATCAAGGAAGAAGCTTATAAAAGCTTAGGTATTGCACTTGCTTCATCTATTAGTGCTTTTTATTTATTGTATGCTAATATTAAAGAATTTGGCTTTAAAAATCTTTGGGGCATTTTTAGAGTTAAATTCTGGCTTATTAGTATAGTATTTTTAAGTTTATTTGCTTTAGGCTTATTTGAAATTAAAGATATTTTAATACAATTTTTAATTGAAATTTATCATTTTTTAAAGGTTTGTTTTAATGGTTTTTTTTGATAGCGTTTTAAAGAAAAAGTGCGAATTTATCCCGCATGAGGCAAAAAAAGCAAATATTTATCTATGTGGACCTACCGTGTATGATGATGCGCATTTAGGACATGCAAGAAGTAGCGTGTGTTTTGATTTTTTAAGAAGAGTTTTGCTAGCAAACGATTATGAAGTAATTTTTGCTAGAAATTACACTGATATTGATGATAAAATCTTAAAAAAAATGCAAGAGAGCGGTAAAAGTTTAGAAGAAATTACAAATTTTTATATTGAAAGATATGAAGAGGATATGCAAGCACTTAATATCTTAGAACCTGATTTTAAACCAAAAGCTACAGCTTATATTGAGCAAATGATTGCTTATATAGAAAAACTTTTAGAATTAAACCTAGCTTATAAACTTGAAGATGGAATTTATTTTGATACTAGCAAAGATGATAAATACTTTTATATTTCTAAAAGAAATTTGGAAAATAATCAATCACGCTTAGAAGAAAGTGTAGCTAAAAAAAATGATAGTGATTTTGTCTTGTGGAAATTTGATGAAAAATTTTATCCTGCAAATTTTGGCAAAGGAAGGCCAGGTTGGCACACAGAATGCGTTGTGATGATAGAGAGTATTTTTAAAGACAAACTTGATATTCATGCAGGAGGTATAGATTTACTTTTTCCTCATCATGAAAATGAAGCTTGTCAGTGTCGTTGTAAAAACAATCATGAATTGGCCAATTTTTGGCTACATAATGGCTTTGTGCAAATTAATGGTGAAAAAATGAGCAAGAGTTTAGGAAATAGCTTTTTTCTAAAAGACTCTTTAAAACTTTTTAGTGGAGAGGTTTTGAGATTTTATCTTTTAAGCGTGCATTATAGAGCACATTTTAATTATGCTTTAGAAGACTTACAAGTTGCCAAAAAAAGGTTTGATAAATTTTACCGCTTAAAAAAACGCTTAAATTTAAACGCTTTTATAGATGAAAAAACCATCATAGAAAGCGAAATTGCTAAAAATATTTTAGAAGTTTTAAATGATGATTTAAATGCCTCTAAAGCTTTAGCTTTACTTGATGAGTTTATCAATGAAAGTAATATTTGCTTAGATAAAAATCCAAAAGATAAAGCTTATAAAATACAATTAGAAAAAACATTAAAAGAACTTGCTTTTATCTTTGGCATAGGTTTTATAGATACTATAAAATATTTTCAATTTGGCATTAGCAATGAAAAATGTCAAGAAATAGAAGAAAAAATCGCTCTACGCAACAAGGCAAAACAAGAGAAAAATTATGCCTTAGCAGATCAAATTCGTGATGATTTAGCTAAAGAGAATATTCTTTTAATGGATACACCAAATGGTGTAGTATGGGAGAAAAATGGATAAAAATTACAAAGAAATGAAGCTTAAAGAGGTTTTTATTCGCTTTAAACCTTATTATAAAGATTATTGGTTTTATTTTGTTTTAGCTATTATTGGTATGCTTTTAACTAGTGGTGGCACAGCTGCCAGTGCATACATCATAGAGCCTATTTTAAATAAAATTTTTATAGAAAAAAATGTTGATTTACTTTATTATATGCCCTTGCTTGTTGTTTTAATTTATGCTTTAAAAAATCTTGGTGCTTATATGCAAGTTTATTATATATCTTATGTTGGAACAGATATTTTAAGAAGATTAAGAGAATTAGTTCTTGGTAATCTTTTACGCTTAGATATGAGCTTTTTTCATAAATACAGAAGTGGAGAATTAATCAGCCGGTGCACTTCTGATATTGGAGCTTTACAAAATATAGTTTCTACTATAATACCTGAAATTTTGAGGGAAAGTTTAACCGCAATTGGACTTTTAAGTGTGGTGATTTATCAAAGTCCAAAACTTGCTTTTTTTGCTTTGGTAATTTTGCCTTTAGCAATTTACCCTCTTGCTATTTTTGCTAAGAAAATCAAAAAAATAGGACGCAACACCCAAGAAAAAAACTCTGATCTTACCTCAAGATTAAGTGAAATTTTTTCTAATATAGAACTTATTAAAGCTTCTAATGCAAGCAAAAATGAAATGCAAAAATTCAGCCAAACAAATAGCGAGGTTTGCAAACTTTCTTTAAAAGGTATTAGAATAGAAGCTTTAAGTAGTCCTTTAATGGAATCTATGGGTTCAATTGGCTTTGCTGTGGTGATTATAGTGGGTGGTAAAGAAGTAATCGATGGAAGCTTAAGTATAGGTTCCTTTTTTAGCTTTACCACGGCTTTATTTATGGCTTATACTCCTATCAAGAGACTTTCTTCGCTTTATACAAGATTACAAAATGCAGTAGCAGCTAGCGAGAGAACTTTTTATCTAACTGATTTAGAACCACAAATTAAAGGTGGTGATGAAAAACTTACAGAAAATATCCAAAATATTCATTTTAAAAATGTTTCTTTAAGCTATCAAAAAGATAAAATGGTATTAAAAAATGTAAATTTTTCTTTTAATAAAGGAGAAATTCTAGCCTTAGTTGGCTCAAGTGGTGGAGGAAAATCTTCTATCATCAACCTTTTGATGTATTTTTTTGAAAAAGATAGTGGTGAAATTTTGATCAATCAAAAAGATATTAATTCTTTTGATATTGTTAGTTTAAGGGAAAATATCTCTTTAGTAACTCAAAATATTTATATATTTAATGATACCATAGCTCAAAACATTGCTTATGCTAAAGAATATAATGAAACACGCGTAATAGAGGTTTTAAAACAAGCTAATGCTTATGATTTTGTTCAAGAACTTGGCGGTATACATACTGAGTTAAAAGAACATGGAAAAAATCTCTCAGGTGGACAAAAACAACGTATTGCTATAGCAAGAGCTTTATATAAAAATCCTCAAATTTTAATTTTTGATGAAGCAACTTCAGCACTTGATAATGAAAGTGAAAAAGCTATAGTCAAAACCATAGAAAGCTTAAAAAAAGATCGCTTGATACTTATCATTGCTCATAGACTTAGTACTATAGAAAATGCTGATAAAATAGCAGTACTTGATAAAGGAAAAATAGTTTCCATAGGAAATGATACTTATTTAATGAAACATTGTGAAATTTATCAAAAATTAAAACAAAAAGCACAAAAAACTGATAAAGTCAAAGAAAATGAAAACTAAAAATTATCATTTTTTTAGTACAATATACTATTTTGCAAAAAAGGAAAAATATGACTTATGAAAGCTTAAAACCTTTAATATACAAATTAGATCCAGAAAACGCTCATTCTTTGGTTGAATTTAGTATGCGAACGCTAGATTGTATATTTCCTGGAGGACTTAGTTTTTTCGCAAAAGATTGTATAATAAATGATGAAATTTTAAACCAAGAAATTTTTAATTTAAATTTTTATAATCCTGTGGGCTTAGCAGGTGGCTTTGATAAAAATGCAACTATGATAAGACCGCTAAGTGCTTTAGGTTTTGGCTTTTTAGAATATGGGACTTTTACCCCAAAACCACAAAGTGGCAATGAAAAACCTAGGCTTTTTAGGCTTGTTGAACAAGAAAGCATTCAAAATGCCATGGGGTTTAACAATAAAGGTAAAGACGCTGTTGCAAAAGAAGTTAAAAAAGTCTATCCTTTTAGTATACCTTTGGTAGCAAATATAGGCAAAAACAAAACCACCTCAAACGATGAAGCTATAAATGATTATGTTATTTTATTAAAAGAGTTTAAAGACCTATGTGATTTATTTGTAATTAACATCTCTTCTCCAAATACCAAAAATTTAAGAGATTTACAAAGCGAAGAATTTGTAAGCACCTTATTTAACCAAGCAAAAGAAATTACAAATAAACCTGTAATATTAAAAATCGCTCCGGATATGAGTATAGATAGTGCAATTTCGCTTTGCAAAAGTGCTATTAGTGCAAAAGCTGATGGTATCATCATGGCAAATACTAGTATAGATTATTCTTTGATTGATAACACAAGAACCTTTGGTGGAATTAGTGGTAAATTAATCACTCAAAAAAGTGCGACATTTTTTAAAGAAGTAGCCAAAGAAATTTATAAAGATACTATTTTAATAGCAAGCGGGGGCATAGACAATGCTGAACTTGCTTATGAACGTATTAAAAATGGAGCAAGTTTGGTTCAAATTTATACAGCTATGATTTTTAAAGGACCAAGTATTGTTAAAAATATCAATCAAGGCTTAATCGAACTTTTAAAACAAGATGGTTTTGATCACATTAGTCAAGCTATAGGAGTTAATTTTAAATGATTAATTATAAAAAAATCACCCTTGAAAATAAACTTGAAGTTTATACTCTACCTGTTAATAAAAAAAGTGGAGTTATAAGCGTAGATATTTTTTATAAAGTTGGCTCAAGAAATGAAAAAATGGGAAAAAGTGGCATAGCTCACATGCTTGAACATTTAAATTTTAAAAGTACAAAAAACTTAAAAGCAGGTGAATTTGATGAGATAGTCAAAGGTTTTGGTGGAGTGGATAATGCAAGTACAGGCTTTGATTATACACATTATTTTATAAAATGCTCTAGTGAAAATTTAGATAAATCTTTATGGCTTTTTGCAGAATTAATGCGTAATTTAAATTTAAAAGATGATGAATTTCAACCTGAAAGAAATGTAGTTTTAGAAGAAAGACGTTGGAGAACTGATAATAATCCTTTGGGATATTTGTATTTTAGATTATACAATCATGCCTTTTTACACCATCCATATCATTGGACACCAATAGGCTTTTTTAAAGATATACAAAATTGGAAAATAGAGGATATACAAGATTTTCATCAAACTTTTTACCAACCAAAAAATGCTATTTTACTTGTGAGTGGCGATATTAACGAAGATGAAGTTTTTGCTTTAGCTAAAAAGCATTTTCAAGATATAAAAAATACCAAAGAAATTCCCATAGTTCATGAAAAAGAACCTGAGCAAGATGGTGCTAAACGTGTGATCTTACACAAGGAAAGCGATGTGCAATTGCTAGCACTTGCGTATAAAATTCCTACATTTAACCACAAAGATATGCCAAAGCTTTGTGCATTAAGTGAGCTTTTAGGAAATGGAAAAAGTTCTTTAATAAGTGAAATTTTAATTGATAAATTAGAATTAATCAATGAATTTTATGCTTATGCAAGTGAAAATATAGATGAGAATTTATTTATATTTATTTGTGTTTGCAATGAAGGCATAAAAGCAGAAGATGTCGAGAAAGAACTTTTGAAAATTCTTGAAGATATAAAAAATGCAAAATTTGATGATGCTATCATGGAAAAAATCAAAAATACCGTAAAAAGTGATTTTATTTTTTCGCTAAGCAATGCAAGTAGCGTTGCAAATATTTATGGTTCTTATCTTGCAAAAGGAGATTTAAAACCTTTGCTTGATTATGAAAAAAATATAGAAAATCTAAGTAAAGATGATTTAATTCATTGTGCTAAAAAATACTTTAATGAAAACAAATCCACTACAATAATCTTAAAAAAGGGGTGAAAATGGACAATAAAATCATCATAGGAGCAATGACAGCTTTAATAACTCCATTTAAAAATGGAAAATTAGATGAGCAAACTTATCATAAACTCATTAAAAGACAAATTGCAAATGGAATTGATGTGGTAGTGCCTGTTGGAACAACTGGAGAAAGTGCAACTTTAACTCATGAAGAACATAGAATTTGTATAGAAATAGCTTTAGATGCGTGCAAAGGAAGTTCTTGTAAGGTTTTAGCAGGAGCAGGAAGTAATGCTACACATGAGGCTGTAAGTTTGGCTAAATTTGCACAAGAACATGGAGCTGATGGAATTTTAAGCGTTACTCCGTATTATAACAAACCCACACAAGAAGGTTTATATCTTCACTATAAAGAAATAGCAAAAAGTATTGATATACCTGTGCTTTTATATAATGTACCAGGAAGAACAGGATGCGAGCTTCAAACAGAAACTATTATAAGATTATTTAGAGATTGTGAAAATATTTATGGAGTAAAAGAAGCTAGCGGAAGCATTGATAAATGCGTAGATTTATTAGCACATGAGCCTAGAATGATACTTTTAAGTGGAGAAGATGCAATTAATTATCCTATACTTTCAAATGGTGGCAAAGGTGTGATTTCAGTTACTTCAAATTTACTTCCTGATATGATTTCAAAATTAACTCATTTAGCTTTAGAAGAAAAATATATTGAAGCTAAAAAAATCAATGATGAGTTATATAATATCAATAAAATTTTATTTTGCGAAAGCAATCCTATACCTATTAAAGCGGCGATGTATATAGCAGGTTTAACTCCTACCTTGGAGTATCGTTTGCCACTTTGTAAACCTAGTGATTGTAATTTAGCAAAAATAGAAGCAATTATGAAAAACTATAATATAAAAGGATTTTAATGGATACTTTTTTTCAAAACAAAACTTTAGTAATTAGTGGTGGAACAAGAGGGATTGGTAAAGCTATTGTATATGAGTTTGCAAAAGCAGGAGCTAATATAGCTTTTACTTATAATTCTAATGCAGATTTAGCTCAAGAAATCGTAAAAGATTTAGAATCAAATTATAAAATCAAAGCAAAAGCTTATGAGTTTAATATACTTGAACCAGAAACATATAAAGAATTGTTTGAGAAAATCGATCAAGATTTTGATAGAATAGATTTTTTCATCTCTAATGCCATTATCTCAGGTCGTGCTGTTGTAGGTGGATACACTAAATTTATGAAATTAAAGCCAAAAGGTATTAACAATATTTTTACAGCAACAGTTAATGCTTTTGTTGTTGGAGCTCAAGAAGCGGCAAAAAGAATGGAAAAAGTCGGTGGAGGTAGTATATTATCTATTTCTTCAACAGGAAATTTAGTACATATTGAAAACTATGCAGGACACGGTACAGCAAAAGCAGCAGTGGAAGCTATGGCAAGATATGCTGCAACCGAACTTGGTTCTAAAAACATCCGCGTAAATATAGTAAGCGGTGGACCAATTGACACTGATGCACTTAAAGCATTTACAAATTACGAAGAAGTTAAAAATGCAACTATTAACCTTAGCCCGCTAAATCGTATTGGAGAACCTCAAGATTTAGCTGGAGCTTGTTTATTTTTATGCTCTGATAAAGCAAATTGGATCACAGGACACACTTTAATCGTAGATGGTGGTACAACTTTTAAATGATTCATTACCTATTTTAGGGGTATTTTTTATAGCACAAGGATCAATAAGCAATGAATTTACCTAATATCTTAGCATTTATAAGGATATTATTAGCTCCACTTTTATTTTTTTTACTCATTAATGATTTTGAAAATATCCATCCTAGTTGGGTAAATTATTTTGCTTGTGTTGTTTTTGGTATAGCTGCTTTGACTGATTTTTTTGATGGTTATATTGCAAGAACTTGGAATCAAACTACAAAACTTGGGGCTATTATAGATCCTTTAGCAGATAAAATGCTTGTTTTAGCTGCTTTTTTAGGATTATTACTCACTCAAAGAGCTGACCCATGGATGATTTATATTATCTTAGTAAGAGAATTTTTTATAACTGGTTTTAGAGTGGTTATGGTAAGTGAAAAATTTGATGTAAGTGCTTCCTTTGCAGGCAAAATAAAAACAACTTTTCAAATGATAGCCATTATATTTTTGATTATGCAATGGCCTTTTGCCAATACATTGTTGTTTGTTGCTTTAGTACTTACACTTTATTCGGCTTTTGAATATATATTAGCTTATATAAAACATTTAAAAAAGGTATAACTTGAAATCATATTTATTTTTATTTATCATTTTAGCTATAGGGTTTAAATTTTATTCTTTTAGCTTTTTAATAACACTTTTAGTAATATCTTTTTTGATTTTTTTTCACGAACTAGGTCATTTTTTAGCTGCAAAACACATGAGAGTTGATGTGGAAATTTTTAGCATAGGATTTGGAAAAGCTATTTTTAAAAAAACTTATAAAAACACAGAATATCGCTTATCTGCTTTACCTTTTGGTGGTTATGTTAAACTTAAAGGACAAGATGATTTAAATCCTAGCGAAAAAAATTATGAGCCAAATAGTTATAATAGTTTAACTCCTTTAGCTAGAATTTACATACTTTTCGCGGGTCCATTTTTTAATTTTTTTCTAGCATTTTTACTTTATATAGCTATAGGCTTTTTAGGCATACAAAAACTTGCACCTGTTATTGGAAATATAGCACCAAATTCAGCCGCCCAAAAAGCAAATTTACAAATTGGGGATAAAATACTAGCCATAGATGGGATTACAATTCAAAGCTTTGAAGAAATTGGCAAACTCGTTCATATAAAACCAACTTTACTTAGTATAGAACGTGAAAATAAACTCATTGATATTACTTTAACTCCGCAAATTGATCAAGGTTATAATGAGTTTTACCAAAAAGTACAAAAACCTTTAATTGGTATAGCACCTAAGGGTGAGTTTGTGACAATTTATCATCCAGGAATTAGTAGTTTAAAATATGCCTATGAAGAAAGCATAGAAGCTTCTTTGCTTATTTTTAAAGGACTTGCTAAAATTATAAGCGGGGAATTAGATGCTAAAAATATGGGTGGAATTATTACCATGGTAGATATAACCTCCAAAGCAGCAAATACTAGCATCGTAGTTTTATTTTTAATCACAGCTTTAATTTCTATCAATCTTGGAGTACTAAATCTACTTCCTATCCCAGCACTTGATGGAGGACATATATTATTTAATCTTTATGAGCTAATTTTTAAAAAAGAAGTTCCAAAAGTATGCTTTGAATACCTTAGCTATTTTGGCATGGCTTTACTTTTAAGTTTAATGGTATTTGTAACTTATAATGATATTACCCGTTTTATAGCTAATTAATAAGTTCTTGTTGCGAAATCATAACGATTAAAATCACTTATATTGTTTTTATGATAAAAACTATTATAAAATTGCCTACCTAAGCTTTGTTCATAGTTTAATCTAAATCTTATCCACATTGCCGTTTGATCTTTAATACCAGTTTTTTCATCTTGATAATTAAGTGATAAATCCAAAATAGAAATTGGAGAATAAGTGATATTATACTGATTTTGTAGTTCCTTTATATTAGAATTAATATTTAAAACATTTAAATAAGGTAAATCAAATACAACACCAAGCTCTGTACTATTATCGCTATTATTTTCTTTAATCTTATAATGATTAACATATGCTTTAAAATAATGACTAAATTGCAACTCAGCTCCAAAACTATTCTTGGTATAAGCTTCTTTATACTGATCATTAAAGTAATTAAATCCGAAATTAAACTCATTAAATGTATAACGATTGATAAGTCCCAAAGAATAAGCCTGATCTACTTGACCTATTCTTGCTTGTTTTTCCAAGAGTAAAGCAGCATTATTATAATCTAATATCGAATTGATATTTTTTATATTTACATTTAAAGCGTTATAGTCTAAATTAGCTTCCGTTTTATCCTTAGAACTTAAATTCAAAACTTGACCCAAAGACTTGCTAGCAAAGGATCCAAAATCTATATTTTGATTTTGGTATTCTTGTGGTTTTTGAAAAAATACTTGTTTAGAAACCATATTTGTCTTTTGTTTTTTAGTAGCATTTGCTTCACCTTCGCTTAAACTTTCTTCTAAACTTAAAGCAAATACACTTATACATATACAACTTAAAAAAATGTATTTTTTCACTCAACCTCTCATTTATATGTGCTTTTTGCATTCTATTTCGCTTATCATCCTTTCATTTATATCTTGAATTTGCTTAATCCAAACATAAATATTTTTTTCTTCTTGTATTAATTGATTATTTTTTATACAACTAAACAATTTTTCAATATAAGAATTTAAATCTTGATTTAAAACAAAAATATTATTTTGGGTATCAAATTTAGCTAAATTATTATCTTCTACGTGTTCTATTTTAGAATTAATCACACAAGAACAAGCTAAGTATGTTTTTAAACAACACTCTAAATAAAGTAAAATTTTATTAGTATCTGCACTAGTTTTAGAAATTTCATCTAATAAAATTTTAGCCTTTTCATCAACACCTGTGAAAACTTTTTGAAACTCTTCTAAACTTGAATTAGAATTTTTAGCAACTCCATAAGCTTCGTTTGTAATATCTTTAATATTGCCCATTTGTTCTATTAATGTTTTAATCATCACAGAAATTTCTTTAGCCGCAACTTGAGTTTTTTCAGCCAAAGCTCTAACCTCATCAGCAACCACAGCAAAACCTCTACCATGTTCACCTGCACGAGCTGCTTCAATCGCAGCATTTAATGCCAAAAGATTTGTTTGCTCTGTAATATCTTCAATAATACCTATAAAAGAAGATACACTATTAATTTGCTGAGAAAAAGTATCTATTAAAGTATGAATTTGCCCTATATTTTCACCTAAATTTGCCAAATCATCTGAGATTACCTGTGCGTTTTTAGCACTTTTTGAAGAATGAATAGAAATGTCATTTGCCTGATCATATACATCATGCATGATATCTGCAGTATCATTAAGCTTTGTATTAATCAATGCTAATTCTTTTTGCAAAGAATCTGACATGCTCTTAGATACATTTTCTACAATAATACTTCTTGTAGATAAATTTTGAGTTTTTTCAATTTCTAAGGTTGCCTCATTAATAACCTTGGCATTATATTCAAAAGCACCCACCAAACCCTCAAGTCTTGCTTTTCTATAAGATCTTTGCTCTTTGACTGCTAAAATTGCGTTAAGAATTTCTCTATTAAAAGCTTCAATCTGATCTGCTAAGTCATTAACAACCCAGCCCAACTTACCTACTCCAGATTTTGGAACAGGTATATGAGTTACCCTAGCTTCTAAATTTCCTTTTGCAAGCTCATTTAAAACCGAAGCTGCTCTCAATACTTCTTTATTTCTATAATAAGCACTGGCAATACTAAATAGCACAATTAAAGTTCCTAAAACACAAAAAACAAAACCAAAAACTTTTCCTTCAATTACTTCTAAAAAAGCCATTAAACAAAATAAAAACAAAGCAAAGTAATTTACAATTTGGTTGACATTATATCGATAAAACCAATTCTTCATAGCTCATTCCTTTTGAATTTAAAATATTATTTAGTAATTTTCTTGATGCTTTTTGTCCGCCTTTTTGCTCTTCTAATAAAAGCTCTTTGTATATTTTTTCTATTTTTTCAATAGCTTCCTTTTTAGGATTTAAGCGCATCGAATGATACCCCATAACCTCTCCATTAGAATCAAAAGAAGGAGTTACAAAAGCTAATACCCAATAAAATGAGCCATCTTTAGATAAATTTTTTACATAAGCAATAACCTCTTTTTTATTTTTAATACTTTCCCAAAGAATTTCAAAAACAACTTTAGGCATATCAGGATGACGAATTATATTATGGGGTTTACCCAAAAGCTCTGATTCTTTATATCCTGATAAAATCATAAAATTTCTATTACAATAAACTATTCTTCCGGTTTTGTCGGTTTTTGAGACAATAATTTACCCATCATTAAAAAATTTCTCATTTAATGTAGGTTGAATTTTTCGCATATACTCTCCTTGTTTGCAATACGTAAAAATACATAAATAAAATGAAGTGAAAATGAAATTCTAATTTTTTCCTTTTTTTAGCTGACGGATTAAAAATCTTGCAGGATGCAAAGCATATAAAAACTCTTTTTCTATTCTTGGTTCATTAAAAACCAAAGAAGTAATAATTCTAGAAGATATAATAGCACTAGCAAAAGCTCTAGAGCCATGAGCAATACTAAAATATAAGGGAATAAATTCATTTGGAGTTACTTGAGCTTTATTTTTATGCCATAAAAGTGCTTTATAATTTTGTAAATAAAAATTTTCATCATATGCTTGACCAACTATAGCAAATCTATCGCTAGAATATGATCTAAATCCTACTTTACCACCCACAATCTCTAATTTTTCATTTTCTAAAAATTCTCTTATATTTTCAATATTTTGAAAATCATCTTTTTCTAAAAGTATGTTGGTATAATTTAATCTATCGTAACTTGCACCAATAAGTTGCAAATTTAATTCCTCGTTGATAGGACAAACATAACCTTTTGATGATAAGGCATGAGTATTTTTTAAAAATGGTTTTAAATGGGTACATTGACCTCTAACACTACTTAATTTCATATATTTATAATCTAAAAAGTTCTTAACATCAGCACCTTGAGCATAAATTAATACATCATAATCTTTTAAAGTCTTTTTATTGTTAAATCGCAAAGAAAACTTTTCATTTTCATAAGAATAATCTATAAATTCATACTCAAAAAATACACTTGCTTTACTTTTTTCCAAAAGTGTCTTAACTACTTTTTGAGGCTTTATGCACATTCCATCTTTTAAAAAAGCTTGATTATTGGTAATTTTAAACAAAATATTATCTTTTTGACTATTAAAACGCTCTTGCATAAGCTCATTATGAGAAAATTCATAAACGCCTTGTGGATCTAAGTTTAAAATTTGCCTATAAAACCTACTCGCTTCTAAAAAAGCATATTGTGAAAATTCCCCCAATAAAACATCAGGTTTTAAAATCAAAGAACTTAAAATTCCATTGATATTTCCAGAAGCACCCTTACCTAGTGAATTTTCTTTCTCAAAAATATCCACTTGAACATTTCTTAATGAAAATTCATAAGCTAAACTAGCTCCAGCTATACCTGCTCCAATAATGGCTATTTTTTGGATATCTTTTTTTAAATATGGAGTATTAAAATAGGCAAATTTGTCTTCAGACTCTAAGCCATTAAAAATAGCTTGTATCATTTCTCTTTTTCTAAAACCTTTTACTTTTTGCACTTGAAAATTATTATTTATTAAAGCTTTTTTTAAAACACTTGCAGAAGAAAAGGTTAAGACTTTGGTATTTATTTTTGAGTTTTTAGCAACTTTATTTATAATATCTTCATCAAACATCTCTTGATTTTTAGCAGGGGCAAAACCATCTAAATACCAAACATCAGCTTTAAAATCTAATTTTTGCAATTTTTCATTAGCATCACCAAACACCAAGTCCAAAAAACAATCTTGAAAATAAAACCTATAAACTCCATCTTTACATGGGGGATAAAATTTTAAAAACTGCTCCAGAAGTTCTTTAAATTCCTCATAAAAACCAAGATTTTTATAAATTTCTCTTAATTTATCTTTTTCTATATAAAAATTTTCAAAACTAAGATAAAAAAGTCTTTGGTTTTCTTTTTTTTCTTTTATAAAACGCTTTAGAGTAAGGAAAAAATTTAAACCTATACCAAAACCAAGCTCTGCAATAGTTTGTTTTGCTTGAAACTCAAAAGCATTAGTATAAATAAATTCACTTTCGCTTAAACCATCACTAGAGTTAAAATAATAATCATCAAAATCTAAAGAGAAAGGTGCATTGTCTTTGATGATGATATTTGCTTTTTTCATTGGTTTTTGTAAAAATAACTCTCTATGCCATTAGCAATACCAATAGCTAATAATTCTTGAAAATTTTTATTTACTAGTCTATTTCTTTCGCTAGGATGACTGATATAACCTGTCTCGATCAATATAGCAGGCATTTGTGCACCCACTAAAACCCAAAAAGGAGCTTCTCTAACCCCACCATCAACAACTTTATATTTTTTTCTTACATTACTTAAAATCTTTTTTTGTACATCAATGGCAAGTTTATTTGAAGCGACTATTTTTTCACGATTTAAAAAATTTAAAAAGGTTTGTTTAGAAAAATAATTCATCTCTTCAAAATCTGATTGATTCTCTAACTCAGCAGCCTTTTTACTTCTTTCACTTCTTGCAGGTGACAAAAAGAAAGTTTCAATACCTTCAAGAGTCTTAGCTCTTTGTTTATTTGGAGCTGCATTTGCATGGATAGAAATAAACAAATCTGCCATTTTTTCATTGGCCATAGAAGTTCTATCTCTTAAATTTATAAATTTATCCGTACTTCTAGTATAATAAATTCTATACCCGCGTTTTTTAAGCTCATTGCCAAGTTTTAAAGCCACACTTAAAACTACATCTTTTTCTCTAACACCTTTATCACCCAAAGTACCTGGATCTTTTCCTCCATGACCTGGGTCAATCACTATGATTTTCCCTGATTTTTTAATAGCAGTTTTTGTTGTTTTTGAGGCAGTTTTTGTCGGTGTTTTTTTGATCTTTTTTTCAAAACCTATAAATAATTCCTCATCATCTAAATCAAGATTAGTTTTAAAATCACTAGTGGAATTTAAAACAACCCTTACTGTTGTTTTGTTAAACTGTACTACTGTAATAGATTGATTTTTATTAATATCGATTTTTTTTCTATCACCTTCTAAAATAGCTTCAAAACTTACAATAGAACGATATATTTTACCATCTTTAAAAGAATTAATTTTAATATCTTCAAAATCAATATCATTATTTAATTTTAAATTAATACCATTTTTAGCTTTACTTGATTTTAAAATATACAATGGTTCATTTTTTATAACTTCCTTTTTAGTTGTTGTTTTTTTAGCCTCATTTTGCTTTTTAATTATAGATTTAGGCTCTTCTTTTTTTTCTACTTTTTCAAGCCCCATAAAAAGACTTTGATTTTTAAGCTCTATTTTTATTTTTAGCTCTTTTTTTGAACTCAAAACTAAACGCATACTTGTAGGATTAAATTGTGATACGATAATATCAAAATCTTTAAATTCAAAATTTCTCTTAGGTCCTTTTAAAACTCCATCAAAATCTGCAACATAACGAAAATTATTATCACCCTTGAGAGTAAAATTTTTAATATCTTTTTGGCTGATTTTTTCACTCAAGTCAAGTAAAATACCATTATCTAATTTTTTAACATCAAGCACAAAAAGCTCTTTTTGCACCGGAGCTTTTTTATCTTCTTTTTTATCTTCTTTTTTATCTTCTTTTTTATCTTCTTTTTTATCTTCTTTTTTATCTTCTTTTTTATCTTCTTTTTTATCAGACATAGCAGTATTAACTTCTTTTTTTACTGATTCTTTTTTGATTTTTTGATCTTGTATAACATTTAAGGCATTTTTTAAACGCGAAATTTCTTCTTCACTTACTCCACTTTCTTTAAGCTCTTGCACATAAGCTTTATCATCAAAACCTAAAGAATTTGAACTTATAATTAATCTTTTTAAAATCTCATTTTTTTCTTCATTATTATCATTAATAACACTTTGTATATACAAAGATTTTAATTGCTGATGTAATTGTAGTTTTTCTTCTGGATTAGAAGTTAAAAAAATTTGATCAAATTTCTTAACTTCCATATTAGCAAAAATACTAAGACAAGATAATAAAAAAACAAAAAATATTCTAAGCATCTTCACCATTAACTAATTTTTTCATTAGCTCTTCTACGCTGATAAGCTTATCTAGTCTATATCCATTAGCACCTGTAAAAAATAAGCCTGTTTCTTTTTTACCACTCCATGCATCATATAATCTATCTGCTATACAATAACCTACTTTAGTAGCTTCCTTACCTCTACCACATGGTGCAACGCAATTGCTCACACAAGAAATTTTTGGCCCCATTCTTTTATCAACTAAATTTAAAAGATTAGTTCTTACCCCTCTTGCAGGATAGCCAACTGGAGATTTTAAAAGCTCAATATCTTCTTTTTTACAATCTAGCAATACTTGTTTGAAATCATCACTCGCATCGCATTCAAAAGTTCCTATGAAACGAGTTCCCATTTGAACGCCACTTGCCCCCAAAGACATCATTTTTTCTATATCTTGCTTATCCCAAATTCCGCCTGCAGCAATTAATGGTATATCACCCCAGTTTTTAATTTCTTGCGCAACCTGTGGCACCACATTTTCTAATTGATATTCATCCATTAAACACTGCTCATAAGTAAAACCTTGATGTCCTCCACTTTTTGGTCCTTCAACTATAACCGCATCAGGTAAGCGATTATATCTACTTTGCCATCTTTTACAAATAATTTTTAAAGCTTTAGCAGATGATACAATAGGCACCAAAGCAACATCAGGATAATCTTGTGTGAATTCAGGTAAATTTGTAGGAAGTCCTGCTCCTGAAACTATCACATTAAAACCAACCTCACAAGCATTACGTGCAATTTGCGAATAATTATTACTTGCATATAAAATATTACAACCTAAAGGTGCATCTTTGCAAACCTTTCTAGCATTATCTATCAAAGCCTTTAAGCCTGCTTTTGAATAAAAATTATCACTACCATAAGGTTTTGCATTGAACTCTTTATCTATATGCGTTCTATTTTCATAATATCCAGTTCCTACTGAAGAAATAATCCCTAAACCACCATTTAAAGAAACCGCAGAAGCAAGCTTGTCCCAACTTATACCAAGTCCCATACCACCTTGAAAAATAGGATATTTTATCTCGTGCTTTCCGATTTTTAAAGCTTTAAAACTCATTATATTACCTTTAATTTTGCAAATTTTCTTTTTCCAACTTGTAAAATATATTCACCATTTTCTAGTTGGAATTGTTCATCTTGAACTTTTTTCCCATTAATACTCACTGCATTTGAATTAATCAATCTTCTAGCGGCTGAAGTAGAAATTTCCATTTTACACTCTACTATAGCTTTCGCAAGCCAAATACTACCTTCTAAAGTGAAACTTGGCATATCACTAGGAAGTTCTTTTGCACTATGAACTTTGTCAAACTCCTCTTTAGCTTTTAACGCACATTCATTTGAATGAAAACGCGTAGTAATTTCTAAAGCTAAATTTTCCTTAGCTTTTTTAGGATGTAATGAACCATTTTTAATATCATCTTTCATTTGCAAAATTTCACTTGAACTTTTCTCGCTTAAAAGCTCATAATATCTAAACATTAATTCATCACTTATACTTAAAACCTTGGCATACATATCTTTGGCATCTTCTGTTACACCAATATAATTTCCCAAGCTTTTACTCATTTTATTTACACCATCAAGACCCTCAAGCAATGGCATCATCATAACCACTTGTTCTTTTTGGCAATTGTATATCCTTTGAAGTTGTCGTCCCATTAAAAGATTAAATTTTTGATCAGTTCCACCCATTTCTATATCACTTTTTAATGCAACACTATCATAACCTTGCAAAAGTGGATACAAAAATTCACATATTGATATAGGACTTTGCTCTTTAAAGCGTTTGGTAAAATCATCTCTTTCAAGCATTCTAGCAACACTAAAAGTTGAAGTAAGCTCTACTATACCACTAGCGCCTAGCTCATTTAGCCATTTAGAATTAAAATGAATTTGAGTTTTACTTGGATCTAAAATTTTAAAAACTTGTTCTTCATAAGTTTTAGCATTTTTAAGCACTTCTTCCTTGTCAAGTTTTTTTCTTGTAACACTTTTACCTGTAGGATCGCCTATTTGAGCAGTAAAATCTCCTATTAAAAACTGCACTATAGCTCCATGTTTTTGAAGCAAGGCCATCTTGCTTAAAACCACAGTATGTCCTAAATGTAAATCAGCGGCTGTAGGATCAAACCCAGCTTTTACAAAAAAATTTTCACCTTTTTCATAGTAGTTTTTTACCAAAGAAACTAATCTTTCCTCATCAATAATTTCTGCAATTCCTCTTTTAATTTCTTTAATAATTTCATCAATATTCATTATAAAACCTTCTTTAGTGATTATTATATGCATCATTTAATGATGTAAAATCTAAAATTTTATATCTAGCTTTTAGTCTGTCTTTTACATTTTCAACATCAACGTTGTTAGGCAATTCAACTTGCACTTCAAAATAATTTGCTACCACAGGTTCTGAATCAGCTGAATTAATACTTAAAACATTAATCTGCATTTTAGCTAAAGTAGTTAGAAAATCTGCTAAAGAACCTTTTTTATTTTCTATAGAAACAATAATTTTGTAACTTTTTATCGAACTATCACTCCAAGAAACAAAAATCATTTCTTTGTTATTTTCTATCATTTTCATTGCCTGTTCACAAAGCTTATGGTGTATGGTAGCACTAGTTGAATGCCTAAAAGCAATGATCTCATCTCCTCTTTTAGGTCTACAACAATAGTCAAAATTTATCGTAGTGATTTTATAATTTGATCCAATCACTATACTTTCAAATTTTTGCTCATTTTGTTCAAATCTAGACGCTTGATTTTGCCCCACATATTTTCTAAGACAAATAACAACTTCTTTGAAATAGTTAAAATCTATAGCAATTTGTCTAAGTTTTTTGGTAAATTTTTCTTTTTCAAGCCATTCTTCTATAAGCTTAGAGTCCTTATTAAACACAGTAGATAAAAGATTTATAGCAATTTTATTATTTAATTCTTTCTTTTTTTGCTTACAAAAATCTCTTATACTAGCTCTAGCTTTACCAGTTTTAACACTATCTATCCAAGAACATCTAAAAAACTCTTCTTCAGAAGTTTCAATACTAACTATATCGCCATTTTTAAGCACAGTTAAAAGTGGTACTCTCACGCGATTTACAAAAGCTGTTTTTGCATGAAGTCCTACTTTAGTATGCACTTCATAAGCAAAATCTAAAGCAGTAGCTCCACGCGGTAAGGTGAAAATTTCCCCTTTTGGAGAATACACTGCTATATCTTCAATATATAAACTATCTTTTGCGTATTCATAAAGCTCAATAGCATCACAATCTTGTACGTTATTTCCTTCTTCTTTGCCATGCATAGAAATATCAGCAAGCCAATCTAAATTTGGTGTCGTTATATTCCCTTCTTTGTATTTCCAATGTGCCGCTACACCAAATTCAGCAGTTTTATGCATATCAAAGGTACGAATTTGTGCTTCTATAATATTTTTAGCATCAAATAATGTTGTATGTAAAGTTTGGTAACCATTTTGCTTTGGTAAAGCTATATAGTCTTTAAATCTTGAAATTAAAGGATTAAAATGTGTATGTAAAATCCCTAAAGCCAAATAGCAATCATAAACTTTTTCAACTAAAATTCTTACACCTAAAAGATCTAAAACCTCATCAAGTCCAACACCTTTTCTTTGCATTTTTAAGTAAATAGAATAATTATGTTTGATTCTTTTATGTATAACAAAACTACCTTGTCTAAAGCCATTTTCCAAAAACAGCATTTCTATTTTAGAAATAAATTCATTAAAACCAAGCTGAATTTGTTGATCTTTTGCATTAATGTAATTATCAATTTGTGTGTATTCATCAGGTAGTAAAAATTTAAAACTTAAATCTTCAAGTAGATTTTTTATACTTGAAATACCAAGTCTATGTGCTATAGGTGCATACACTACTAAGGTTTCTTCGCTAATTCTTTTTTGTTTATCTTCTCTTAGAAAATTTAAAGTAAGCATATTGTGCAATCTATCACAAAGTTTTATCACAAGCACACTTACATCTTCAACACCAGCTAGAAGCATATTTCTAAAAGTCAAAGCAGATTTTGCAAGTTTTTCATTAGAATTAGAACGTGTAAGATGATCTTCTCTAATACTAACTATTTTCGTTAAACCTTGAACTAATTTTGTTACTTCCTCACCAAAATTGACATTTAATTCTTCTTCGCTACAATCTGTATCTTCTAATACATCATGCAATAATGCAGCTATAATCATAGATTGTACAGGACTTAAAAAAGCTACAAAAGAAGCTACCAATATAGGATGAACAGCGTATGGTTCTCCGCTTTTTCTAAATTGTCCTTTATGTTTTTGAATACAAAATTCCACTGCTTTTTCTAAAACAGTAGATTGCGGAAAAACCATAAAAAGAATTTCTTTTGCTCTTTGTAAATCCTTGCAATTTTTTACATCATCAACAAGCTTATCTAATAACAACTCATCATTTACTAGCTTCAATAAATCCCTCTAAAACGATTTTATCTTCTGCTATTTCATATAAAGCAATATCAGTATATTTATATTTATTTTTGTCTAAATTCACCAAAGGATCTGCACCATTTGCTAATTCCTCAGCTCTTTTAGCTACCACAAGTGCTAGTTTATACCTATCATCTTTTAGCTTTTTTAATGCTTTTGCAGTTATTTGTTCTACTCTCATTTTCATCCTTAATTTTAGTTTTTAACAATAGAGCATAAACTCATATCGCCTTGAATAATTTTTAATAAATTTCCCTCTTTAAACATATTACACACCACAATAGGCAAAGCATTATCCTTAGCTAGTGCTATTGCTGTATCATCCATAACTTTTATATTATCATGCAAAGCTCTCTCATAACTTAACTCATTAAGCATAATAGCATCATCAAATTTTTTAGGATCCTTATTATAAATTCCATCTACTTTAGTCGCTTTAATAATCATATCAGCTTGAATTTCTATAGCTCTTAAGGTTGCAGCAGTATCTGTAGTAAAATAAGGATTGCCTGTACCACAAGCAAAAATAACTATGCGTCCTTTCTCTAAATGTCTATGTGCTCTTCTCATAATATAAGTCTCACAAAATGCTTCCATTTGAATAGCACTTTGAACTCTTACATCAAGTCCAGCACTTTCCAATGCTTCTTGCATAGCTATAGAATTAATCACAGTAGCAAGCATACCCATATGATCACCACTTGTTCTTTTTATAAGTCCATCTCTTGCAGCAGATACCCCTCTAATGATATTTCCACCACCTATAACAATACCTACTTCAACATTTTCATTAACCAAGCTTTTTATTTCAGAAGCTATATATTTTAAAATAGAATTTTCTATGCCAAATCCATTTTCTCCAGCCAAAGCTTCCCCAGAAAATTTAACCAATACTCTCTTTCTTTTATTGCTCATTAATTTTCTCCTTTGATTTGAAACTATATCAAAATTCGTATTAAAAAAAACTAATTTATTTTATCATCTCCAAGGGATTGATATGAAAATTCTTTTGGGTTACTTCAAAAGTTAAATCACTCTCAACTCTACCTATAATATAACCTTTTTTTATATTTCTACCTACTTTAACCCCTGGTGCAATTTTATCTAAATGTGCATAAATAGTATGTATACCATCTTTATTTTCGACAATCACAACTTGCTTTAAAGTTGGGGTTGCTTTTGCAAAAACCACCTTACCATCTAGCACATTCCTTACTGCAGCATTAGTGCTATCACTTTTTAAAACTACATTTTCATTATAAATTTTAATATTATAAATAGGATCAATATAGTTTCCAAATTTTTGCTTTACTGTGTAAGATTCTAAAGGAGCTATTGTCTTAGGCCCACTATAACGCTTAACACTGCTTGTTTGATAACTTGAACCTACTTGTTTTACATTTGAGTTTGTTCTTTTATCTTCTTTTTTTTGTGCTAATTTCTCTTCTTCTTTTTCTTTAATAATTTTTAATTTATTCAATGTTTTTCTCAACTCTTGTTGCTGAGCCTGTAAACTAGAGAGTTTTCTAGTGTAAATTTCTTTATCAGTTTTTTGTTTAGTTATTTCTTGCTCTTGTTTTTTTCTAAGACTTTTAAGTTCATCAATTTGATCTTTATAAGATTTTAAGTTAGAATTAATTGTAGTGATTTGGTTTTGTTTTTCTTCTATTTTCTTGCTCACATCTTCATAGTCTTTTGAAATTTGATAAAATTCTTCTTTAAAAATTTTATCCAATACTCCAACTAATTCTAAAGCTATAATACTATCTTCACTTTCTATATAATTTTTAGGAATAGCTAAATCATAAGCAAAGTCTTTAGCGATTAAATCAATTATTTTTCCTTCGATTTTATTTTTATTTTGCAAAAGGTCTTTATTTTGCAAATTAAGTTGCTCTAATGCTTTTATTTGAGTTTTCACCGAACTTTCAAGCTTAGAAGTTTTTGAGGTTAAAGTGTTAATTTCTGAAGCGATTTTTTTTAGATTTTTTTCATTATCTAAAATTTCACTTGCCAAATCCTCTAATTTTTTAGACAATTGCTTTACAATGCGTTCGTTTTCTTTAATATCTTTTTGTTTTTGCGTAATTTCATTTGAAAACAAAATAGAAAAAGAAAATAAAAAAAGCCAAAAGCATTTTTTCATTTTCTAACCTTAAACATTACAAAATTAACACAAGCAAAACAAACACAAAGCATTGCTAAAAAAATCAAGAATAAATGCGTAAATATACTTATTTTAGGTAGGCTAATATCTACACTTTGTAAAGCCAACTTAATAGCTTCTAGATCATAACCTTGAGTGAAAAATAATACAAGCAATAAAAACGCTATAAAACAATCAACAAAAACAATCTTGTAAAGCATAAACGATCTAAACCAAAATGGTGCTCCAAGCAAGCACATAATTTCCACTCGTTGAGTATGCTCAAAAAGCCAAATTTTCATTTGTTTAAGTAACAACACAAAACTAAGCAATATTATAATAAATAGGAAAAACCATAATAAAAATTTCACTAAGACCAAAAGTTTATAAATTTTTGTATGCGTTTTAGCAAAAGTTTCCACTTTAGTAATATTAGGATTTGTTAAAAGCTTGTCTTTTAAAGTGCTTAGCTCATCTTCTGATAAAAGTTTATTTAGTTTTAAAGTATAAAATTTTGGCAATGTGGCTTTTAAGACTTCTATATTTTTGGCTGATATATCATTTTTAAGTCTATCTATCATTTCATTTGGATTTAAAATTTCTAAAGATTGAAAATAACTCACTTGATCTTCTATACTTTTTTTATCTAAATGGGTTTTTCCTACCAAAATAATATTATAATCTTTATTCAAAAGTTTTTCATAGTGTTCTATGGTTTTATTTGTAATGATTAAAAATTCAAATGCAAACATCATTACCATTAAAGCAAATATCAAAGAAAGATGGTTTTTAAGCGATTTCATTCATTCTCCCATTTTCTATATTGAAACGACGATAATCAAGTCTTAAATTGGTAGGAATTCTATGTGTTACAACTACCACGCAAGTTCCAAGTATTTCTCTAGCTGATTTTAATAAAGTCCATATGATATCCGAAGAATACTCATCTAAATTACCCGTTGGTTCATCACATAAGAGCAGTTTTGGATTATGTGCCAAAGCTCTTGCCATAGCTACGCGCTGTTGTTCTCCACCTGAAAGTTGAGCTGGTTTTTTATCAGCTTTAAAAGTTAAATTTACATGTTTTAAAAGCTTTGTAGCCTGTTCCTTACATACATTCTTGCTATAACCTTTAATCATTAAAGGCAACATTACATTTTTTTCTACACTAAATTCTTGAACTAGTCGATAATCTTGAAAAATAATGCCTATTTTTTGCCTAAGTTGTAAAAGATCAACATTAGAAATATTTACTAAATCATTATTACAAACTCTCAAATTTCCACTAATTGGCTCTAAGTCTCCATAGAAAGATTTCAACAAAGTCGACTTTCCACTACCACTTTTTCCTGTAATAAAAACAAAATCATTATCTTTTAGTGAAAAATTAGCATTTTCTATAACAAGCTCATCATAACCTAGACAAAGCTTTTTAGCCTCTATCATCACTGCTTTTTCCTCATTATTTTATTATATAAATATTTAACCATTTATTGTTTAATATAAGAATACAATATTTCTCTTAATTTTCCTATAGCTTTTAAATTTTCTTTAGTTTTAAAAGGTTGTTCAAAGATAAATTCTGTCTTTTGCATGCTTAATCTTATATAAACATGTTCAGGTTTATAAAAAGCACCAAAAGCTATTTTAATAACAAGCTCTTCATCTTTAATATACATTTTTTCAAAATGTAAGAAAAAATCCTCACCTTTGAAAACTTCATTTTTAAAATTCTTTTTTATATAAGCTAATTCTTCTGTGCTTAATCTTAAATCTTCAATAGCAAATTTTTGATCCTTACTTAAACTTTCACTCTTACTAAAACCACTGATGATTAAATCATATATATCTTTATTTTGCCTTTTCCAGCGATCTTCATATTTGCTTGAAATTTCTAAATTTTCATTTTTTTTGATTAAAGCTTTTAAATGTGAAAAAGTTAAAAAAGTTTCTAAGGTAAAATCAAAATACAAAAAACTATCTGTTCTAAGTTCAAATTGTCCTTTTTCTTTCAAAACTCTAGCACATTCATTTGCAAAATTTAATCCTACTACTCTGCGGTGAGGTTTTTTATCCCAAGGAACAGGAAAATGTAGAAAAATTTTTTCAACCAAATTAGATTCAAGCACACTTAGCAATAACCTTGCATCAGTTTCTATTAATAAAACATTATTTAAGTTTTCACTTAAGGCAAGTTTAGCTACTTGCTCTAATGCAGGGGTGTAAATTTCTATACCTATAATCAAAACATCAGGATTTAATCTTGCTTGATAAAGCAAATGCCTACCACTTCCAAAGCCTATTTCGATATAAATTTGCTTTTTGCTTTTTATTTGCTCCAACAACTCTTTTAAATCATTAGCAATTAAAGGTGTTTTTTGGATTAACCTTGTATGTTTTAACGCCACAGCTTCACAAACTACATCTTGAGTGAAATTTTCTTTAAACACAAGTAAGGCTTTTTGCAAATACCCTATTTGCGAAGGCTTAGTATGCTTTTCACCCTTTATAAGCCATTCTTGTTTTTTTACATCTTTTTTTATTTGCAAAAAAAAGTTTTCTTGCTTTATACGCGTAAAAAGCAAATCAACATTTTCACCTTTAGCAAGCCATAAAAATTCAACCCCATCTTTTTTTAAAGGAAGTTGAATTTCTTTTAAGATTTTACACTTAAAATTTGGCATTATTTCACCGCTGTGAATTTATCAGAAGCTTTTGATTCTATACCATTAGCATCAATAGCTATAACTTCATAACTATATACTTTTCCAGGAACAGCGGTAATATCTTTTAATTGTTTAGATTTAATCTCTTTAAACACAGCATTGCTTCCACCACCACTTCTTTTAACTATATATTCTTTGGCTCTATCATCATTATCAACCCATTCAACTCTAATGCCATCATCTTCAACAGCACATAAAACAATACTTGGTGCTAATGGTGCCCCTAGGGTAATACCCTCCACAGGTTCATTTGCTATAGGACTTTCTAAACCATCTTTATCCACCATGCTAACTTTATAATATCTTTTTTCAGCTATACCTTTAACCACATCTTCATAAGTATTTTCAGAAGTTTTAGCTACCACACTAAAAGGTAAAAAGGTAGTTGAGCTAGAATAAATTTTATAATAAGCAAAATCTGCATAATCAATTTTATCCCAAGTTAAAATAATTTTTCTTGGTGCGTCTTTACTTGCTTGCAAATTGCTTACTATAGGAGGAAGGGCTTTGGTGGTTGATTCTACTATTTTACTTGGGGTACTTTTAATACCATCATAAGTTAAAGCTATAATTCTATATTGAAAACTTTCGTCAGGTTTTAGTGAATCATCTATATATTCAGCACTTAAGCGATTTTTAACCCTAGCTAGTTCTTTAAATTTCATATCTTTCATATTTGCACGCTCGATAATATAAGAATTTACTCTTACATCAGGATGTGGTCTCCAAACTATTTTTACACGATTTGGCAATCCCACAATAGCTTGCACAAAAGGCACTGGATCGATCACTCTATTTGTAAAAGCTTCTATACTCACACCATCTTGAGAAACTTGCCCAAGCTCGTTAAAGGTTTTCATAGAATAATAATATCTTGTATTTGGCTCTAAATTCGTATCAGTATAGTGTGTTTGAAATTTATTTTTGATTTTTGCTATAAGCTCCATAGGTGCACCTACTGCATTTGCCCTATAAATATAATAACCTGCTATATTTTGATCATACAAAGGCTCCCATTCAAAAGCTATACTTGTAATATCACTTATACTTTTAATACTTGAAATTTTTGGTAAAGTATCATTTACTTGAGCAATTTGTGGTGAACTCATAGTTGTACTACAAGCACTAAAAGCCAAAGCAGAACTTAAGATAATCCAGTGAAGTTTTTTCATCTATCTCTCCTTGTGTAAAATTTTCTTTTAAAATTTGATAAAAATCATCAAACATAGGAGCTTTTATAAACATTAATTCTTTAGTCCTAGGATGAATAAAATAAATCAAATACGCATGAAGCATTACTCTATTATACTTTATTTTTCCTTTATATCCGTATAATTCATCTCCTAAAATATAACGATTAAAATCTGCTAAATGCACCCTGATTTGATGTGTTCTACCTGTATATAATTTAGCAGCTATTAAAGAGCAGTTTTTAGTGCTTAATAAATTTATAAAATCTGTTTTTGCAGGTTTTGCTAAAGGATTTTTGGTGTTTGTAGTAATTTTTTTAAGCCTATTACTAGGACAACGCATAATAGCCTTTTCATTGCTCATTTTATCATTTTTCAAAGGCAATTCACTCAAAGCAAGATAAAATCTTCCCATACTTTTATCCAAAAGCTGATTTGCTAAAAATTGATGAGCTTGATTGTTTTTAGCTATAATAATAGCTCCACTTGTGCCTTTATCAAGTCTATGCACAAGCCCTGCTCTATGTTCTCCGTTTAAATTTGATAAAGCATAGCCCTTATGCAAAAGCCAATCTACCAAAGTCGCTTCTTTAACACTACTTGCACCATGCACAACAACATTAGGAGCTTTGTTTAAGACTAAAACATCATCATCTTCATATAAAATTTCTATATCAAACTCAGGTATGTAGTTTTCTTTGGCTTCTTTTATTTGAGGTAAAAAAATACTTATTTCATCTTTTTGTTTTATTTTTTTAGAACTTTTATTTTCTACTTTTTCATTAATATATATGCAATTTTCTTTGATTAGTTTAGCAACTTGCGAACGACTTTGTTTAAGTATATCTGATAAAAAAATATCCATTCTTTCTTCACAAAGTGATGAAATTTTCAGCATATTATATTTCCTTGTGATAAAATTTGCAATTTTAGCATATAATTACACAATATTTTGTAAAAAAAGGATAGCTTTGATAAAACTTGATAGAAGAATTTTAACACATTTTGATTTTGTTCAACCTCTTCTAGTGTTACCTATCATAGCTATATCTTTTCTTTTAATTTATGAAGCAAATACACGCTTAGCTGAAAAGCAGTTTATTTACACTTTGGTTGGATTTGTTGGATTTACTTTTTTTTTCTTTTTACCTTTAAGAAGATTAATGTGGCTTATACCAGTACTATATTGGATCAATATAGCTTTGCTTTTAAGTGTGGATATTTTTGGCGTTGAAAAACTTGGTGCTAGAAGATGGCTTGAAATACCTTTTACACATTTTACTATACAACCTTCTGAAATTTTTAAACCCTCTTTCATTTTAATGTTGGCTTATTTGATTTATCAAAATCCTCCATCACCTAATGGCTATGGTTTGAAGCAATTTTTAAAACTTAGTTTTTATATCTTGCTTCCATTTTTACTCATAGCAGGAGAACCTGATCTAGGAACTGCTTTAGTGCTTTTAATAGTAGGCTTTGGAACACTTTTTATCATAGGGGTAAATTATAAAATTTGGCTTGGTATTTTTCTAGCCATAGCTATAGCTTCGCCTATTATTTATAGTGATTTTTTAAAGCCTTATCAAAAGCAAAGAATTCATGATTTCTTAGCTGAAGAGCCAAGCTACCATGTAAAACAATCTATCATTGCTATAGGAAGCGGTGGTTTGAGTGGAAAAAAAGCAGATGAAGCCACACAAACACATTTTAAATTTTTGCCTATTTCTACGAGTGATTTTATCTTTGCATATTTGTCTGAAAGATTTGGTTTTATTGGTGCGGTTATAATTATACTACTTTATACCTTACTCATTTTTCACTTATTGAGTTTAAATTATAAACTCAAAGATGATTATTTTACAAGGGTAGTAACAAACTGCATTGCTTTATTTATTTTTATATATGTAGCAGTAAATATTTCAATGACTATAGGCTTTGCTCCTGTTGTTGGTATACCTATGCCATTTTTTAGTCATGGAGGAAGTTCTTTTGCTACTTTTATGATCTTCTTTGGAATTTTACAAAATTTAATAACTTTTAGATATTTAGCAATAGAAAAAGCAGTAAAAATAAAATTCTAAATTTAAATTAAGGAAATAAAGATATAATAATATTTTTATTTTAACTTCTGGCGGATTTATAGCTCAGTTGGTTAGAGCAACCGGCTCATAACCGGTTGGTCGCAGGTTCGAGTCCTGCTAAATCCACCATTATCCTTAACCTTATGGTCATATTGGACAAAAAGATACCATTTTTACCATAACCCTTTAAACCATATTCATTTTTTGATTGTATATTTTTATATTAAAGCTGAAAGGTTATATAAAGTTAAACTTTATAATATATTAATTAGCCCTACCTTGCTTAAAGAATCAAAATTATTTAAAAAGCTATAAGCATTTTCATATGAAATATTTTTACAATGTTTATAAAAATATATTCTAAGCGGAAAAAACAATAAAATTACAAAAGCTTAGCAAAAACTACGCAAACAAAACTTATAAGCTTTATATTCTATGAAATGAAATTTCGAACATTTTAAAATATTATAAAATAAACTGGTTGCGAAGGGGAGATTTGAACTCCCGACCTTCGGGTTATGAGCCCGACGAGCTAACCACTGCTCTACTTCGCGGCATCATATGAATTGGATGGGGTAAAGGGATTCGAACCCCTGAATGACAGGACCAAAACCTGTTGCCTTACCGCTTGGCGATACCCCAATAAAGAAGACAATTTAAAATTGAAAGTGGCATTATATATTATTTTTAACATAATGTCAAGAAAAATACTATATAATTCTTAAAAAAACAAAAAAAGGAAAATAATCATGGGGTATATTGGTGTAGAACAAGCTATAAAAGATCTTCAAGATGGCAAGATGTTGGTAATGGTAGATGCAGAAGATAGAGAAAACGAAGGAGATTTGATTTTCCCTGCACAATTTAGCTCACAAGAAAAAGTAAATTTTACTATTACTCACGCAAGAGGCGTGGTATGCGTAGCATTAAGTGAAGCTTTAGCTAAAAAATTTGAATTACCTTTAATGGTATCTAAAAACACATCAAATCACGAAACAGCTTTTACTATCACTGTTGATGCAAAAAATGCGACAACAGGGGTAAGTGCTTATGAAAGAAATATGACGATTCAAATTTTTGCTGATGATAACGCAAAGATAAGTGATTTTGTGCGCCCTGGTCATATTAATCCTTTAATAGCAAAAAAAGGCGGGGTTTTAGAAAGAACAGGTCACACTGAAGGAACGGTAGATTTATGCCGTTTAGCAGGATTAAAAGAAGCATGTGTAATATGTGAAATTGTTAAAGATAATGGAGATATGGCTAGGAGAAGTGATTTGCTTGAATTTTGCAAAAAACATGATATTAATATGATTACTATTTCAGATTTAATCGAGTATCGTTTAAAAAATGAAAGTTTGATTTCTTTAACTAAAGAAGAAGAGAGTGTTTTGGCAGGTTTTAAAGCTAAAAAAATGACTTTTAAAGATCATAACGAAAATGAACATATAGTCTTTAGTTTTGGCTCTTTGAAAGAATGTGAGAATGTTAAATTTTATCTTAGCGGAAGCGACTTTGAACTTCTAACTTCTAATAAATTCAATGAATTATTAAAACAGATTGAATTTTTAAGTCAAAAAGGGGGTGTAATCGTTTTCATGAAAAATGAAAAACAAGAAAACACACAATTTAAAAATTACGGCATAGGAGCACAAATTCTAAGGTATTTAAAAATTTCAAAAATCAAACTTCTAAGTCAAAATACTGATAAAGAATTTATAGGCTTAAAAGGCTTTGGGCTTGATATTACAAGCAGTGATTTTAAAGCTTAAATTCTAAAAACTTAAACTTATCACCAAAGTTAAACATCAAATTTTTACTTTGGTTGATAAAGTTTTTATAAATTTGAGGGTTAGTATTTTTGGCTTGCTCGATAATTTCTTCTAAACCAAAATCAATCAGAGCTTGATTTTGGCTTTTATATTCTAACACCTCAAAACCCTCTTCTTTTAAAACTTGTATAAAATGATTAAAATTTACATTATATGTAATATCGCTTTTAGTAAAAAAATCTTTTAAATTTTCTTCAAAAAGATTATATACCTGATGGTTTTTATACATTCTAATGCTAATTTTTTCTTCTTTTTTTGCATAATCAAAACATGCAAAAGTTAGTTTTTCACAAGCTTGTTTTAGTTTGGATAAAAAAGGTTTATAAGCAATGCAAAGCTCACTATTAGTGATAGCATGTTTTTCACATTCTTTCAAAAGATTTTCATTCATAGGTTTAAAAACGATATTTAAATCATTATCAATATACGCCATTGTTTTATCTTTTATAAGCTCGCATGCAAAACAATCAAATAACTCATTAGCATAAAAAAAAGCATTTTTAAAACGATATTCTTTTAAAGAATTATAAATTTTCACATCTAAATCATACTCATCAAAAAGTTTCTTTTGGATATTTTTTAATTTTTCATGTGGTTCTATAATAAAACACTCAATTTGTTCTAAAACATCTGCTCTAAGCGTGTATAAAGCTTGTATGAAATCAAGCATTAAATACCCTTCATTCGCCCCTATTTCTACAACTTCAACCGGCAAAGTTAACTTTTTCTCATCTATAAGTTTTAAAAAATGATTAGCTAAGAGTACTCCAAAAAGATTTCCCACACTAGCTGCGGTATAAAAATCTCCATTTTTGCCAACACTCACAGCTTGAGAGTAATATTTATCAATCCAATTTTGAAAAAACTCACTAAAAGCTATCATTATAAAGCATTAAATTTAGCTATAAAATCAAGCGGATCAACTTGCACACCATTGACTAAAATTCCAAAATGCAAATGCGGTCCAGTAACCCTACCGCTAGCTCCACTTAAACCTACAAGCTCGCCTTTTTTTATATTTTGTCCTGCTTTTACATTAAGTTTTGATAGATGATAATACTGAGAATAAATCCCATACCCATGATCAATCACTACAGAATTTCCTGCATAGTAACGATTTGAAGCAATCCTTACAATACCATCATTGCTAGCATAAATTTTTGTTCCGACAGCTGCTCTAAAATCAGTTCCACTATGATAGCTTTTAAGAGTATCATTAAACAGTCTTGCTTTTCCAAAAGCACTAGTAATCTTGCTTTTTAAAGGGTATACAAAACTGCCTTCAAATAAAGCTGTATTAGTATAAGCATTATAAACTTTAATAGCTTCTTGATATTCTTTGCTAATACGTTCAAGCGTTTCTTTAGGTGGATTGACCTTAGAAGCACTAACTTTTAAAAATTCTTTTTTGTAATTACCTTCGCTAAATTTTATGTTAATTTCTTCTTTAGAATTATCTTTAAATTCTGCTATTATTTTTCTATCTTTAGGATTTTTATAAGGCATAGCTATACTAACAATAACTTTATTTTTATACTCAAAATAAGGAAGTTTCTTAGAATTTGAGCTAATTTGTAAAAAATTATCCTTATCAAATTCTAAAAAAACCGCTTGCCCTTTTACAAGTTCAATCTCTCTAGCTTCTAAAACAAAAACCAAAAAACATAGAAAAAAAAGAATTTTTCTCATATGCTAAGCTCTTTAATATCAGCTATTTTTAAAAACTCACGATAAATTGCACATACCAAAGCTTGACGATTATTTTTAATATTCTCATTTTTATCATTAATCATCACTTTATCGAAAAAAGCATCAATTTGTGGTTTTAGTGCAAAAAGGCTTTCTAAAAGCTCTTGAGTATTGTTTTCTTTTGTTTTACACTGTATAAAAGCTTGATACAAATCTCTTTCTTCTTGGGCACTAAATAAATTTTCATTAACTTGATCCTCACTTAATACTGCAATATTCGCCAGACGCTTAAAAGTAGCAAAATTTTGACTAAAATCTGCCTTATTTGCACTTTGAATTAAAGCTTTAATACAAGAATCAATATAAATAACATCATAAGTTCTAGAACTAAGTACAGCTTTAACAAAAGAAGCATTAACCTCATAAAGAGTATATAAACGCTCTAAGATAAAGTCTAATAAAATTTTCAAATCAAAGCTTTTATATTCGCTAGATATTGCTTCTAAAAATGCCTTAAGATCAAAATTTTTATTTAAAACTAGAATAATTTTTAAAACACCATTTGCTGCTCTTCTTAAAGCATAAGGATCTTTTGTACCACTTGGAATTTTCCCCATTGAAAAAAGTCCCATAAGTGTATCAAGTTTACAAGCTAAAGCCACAATGGAGCTAAATTCATTACTTGGCATAGCTGAATTATCACCATTTGGAAGGTATTGTTCTTTAATTGCCAAAGCAATCTCATCGCTCATACCCATAGCCTTAGCATAATAAGATCCCATAATGCCTTGAAGGTCAGTAAATTCATACACCATTTGAGTACTTAGATCGGCTTTTGAGTATTCTATGGTTTTTAAAATTTCATCTTTTTGAGTATTAGCAAAAACTTCACAAAGCTTAGTAGCAATTTTTTGTTCTCTAATGATTTTATCTTTTAAGGTTCCAAGCCCTTCAAGATAGATCATTTGGCTTATTTTGTCATTATTTAAACCCTGTACTAAGTCATTCTTCCAAAAAAACATTGCATCACTTAATCTTGCTCTTAAGACTCTTTCATTCCCATTGATGATTTTAGAATAATCCTCGCAAACTGCATTAGAAACTACAATAAAATGATTGCTCAAAGTATTGTTTTTAAATACAGCAAAATAGCGTTGATTTTCTCTCATAGAAGTGATTATCACTTCGCTTGGAATTTCTAAATATTCTTTCTCAAAATGCCCTAATAATGCTTTTGGATATTCTGTGATAGCCACAACTTCAGCTAAAAGCTCATCATCTTCTGCAATAGTAATATCATTTTCTTTTTCAAGTGTTTTTAACTGCTCAATGATAAGTTTTTTTCTTTGTTCTTGATCTAAAATAATATAATTTTGCTCTAAAGTTTTAAAATACTCATCAATGTTTGTAAAAGATATTAAATCATAACTAACACTTCTATGCACAAAAGTACTCTTTGCACTTTTAACACCATAGCTCTCAAACTCAATCAATTCATCATTTAAAACACAACAAAGCGAGCGGATAGCTCTGATAAATTCAAAGCTACCATCACCCCATCTCATAGTTTTACCAAAACTCAAACTTTTTAAGAAAGCTTCAATCATTTGTGCTAAAACCGCTTTACTTTGCAAGCCTTGTACTTGTTTTTGACAATACAATACCTCTTTGCCTTTAATTTCCTTAAATTCAAGTTCTTCTTCGTTTAAGCCACTTTTTTTTAAAAAGCTAAGTCCTGCTTGGGTAAGTTTTCCATCTTTATAGGCTATTGCCTTAGGAGCACCTATAAATTCCACAAAAGAATCATCTTGTTTTTCTTTAAAATTTTCATGAATAAAAACTAATCTTCTAGGAGTATAGAAAAATTTAAATTCAGATTCTAAATGATACTCTTGTAAAATCTTTTCCCATTTTTTACTAATATTTGGAAGTTCTTGTAATAAAGGAATAGCAGGAAGTTCCTCTGTGCCTATTTCTATTAATAATTTCATTTTACACTCTTTTTAAAAAATTTTTAGTGTATTTTACCTATTTTTTTTAAAATCTTTCTTTGTTTTTAGTTTTTCTTCTCTTTGCTTGGCTTTTTCTTGCATTTGGCGGTTAAAACCAAATACAAGAAAAATCATAAAAGCTATAAACAAAGCAATAATAATATAATCTAACATCAATCCCAACACTCTGCGTTTTTAATACCAAGTTTTGAAGCACTAAATACAGGATCTCTACCTTGTCTTTTTTGCTCACTAAAATCTTTTAATACCTTTTTAACTATACTACCAAGTAATAAAATAGAAACGATATTAATTGTAGCCATAAATGCCATAGTAGTATCAGCTAAATCCCATGCAAATTTTAAATCCATATTTGCACCGATAAAAATCATAAGCACAGCACTTGCTTTGAATATATTGATAATAATAGGATTTTGAGTAAGATATTTAATATTTGCTTGAGCATAGTAATAATTTCCAATTAAAGAAGTAATAGCAAATAAAACTATACTAACAGTAGTAAAATGTACTCCTAAATTTCCATAGTATTCTTTCATAGATTCTTGCACTAAAGGCAGAGCTGTTAAAATAGGCTTACCATCTACTCCAATGTTGTTTGCATAGGCAAGTGAAAATAATACTAAAAATCCTGAACTTGTACAAATAATCACATCAATTAATACAGAAAATGCTTGAATAACTCCTTGTTTTGCAGGATGAGTTGTTAGAGCTGAAGCTGCTGCATTTGGAGCTGAACCCATACCTGCCTCGTTTGAAAACAATCCTCTTTTTATACCTATAACCAAAGCAGAACCCGCAAATCCGCCAAAAATAGCTTCAAAGTCAAAAGCACTTTTAAAAATCATAGAAAATACTTCAGGAATTTTATCAAAATTCATAAACATCGCTATAATAGACAAACCCACATAAATCATCGCCATAATAGGAACGATAACTGAGCTTACTTTACCTATTTTAGTATGATCACCAAAAAACATATAAGCTGCAAAAATGGCTAAAATAGCTCCTATTACGATAGGCCACCAACTTTGTGCAAAACTTACTTCGCTAGCATCAACCATACCCTTATAGTAAAACTCAAATGCTGAAGTCATCGTTTGACTTTGAAGACCATTGAACCCATAAGCATAGGTGATGATTAAAATCACTGCAAAAATAGCTCCAAGCCATTTTAAATTTAAAGCTTTGCTAATATAATAAGCAGGACCACCTTTAAAACTTTTTCCATCACGACTTTTATAAACTTGTGCTAAAGTGCTTTCTGCAAAAGCTGAGGCACCACCAAAAAATGCCATAGCCCACATCCAAAATAAAGCACCAGGACCACCCAAAACAACTGCTACTGCAATACCTGCGATATTTCCTATACCAACTCTTGATGCTGTTGAAATCATTAAAGCTTGAAAAGGAGTAATATGGTGTTTTTCATGCTTTTCTTGCTTTTCTGTTAAGATATCAAACACATAAGGAAGCATTCGAAATTGCACAAAACCCGTCAAATAACTATAATAAAACCCCGTAATAATAAGTAAAATTACCAAAATAGAATAATACTGATTATTCACAAAGGCAACAAATTGGGATATTAAATCCATACTTATCTCCTTTTTTTATAATTTTCAAACATAAATTTATCATAAAAAAATGAATTTGTCATAAAAAAATATAATTTTAGGTTAAATTTATTTTATTTTTTAAAGCTATGTGAAAAATTAACTCAAAATACTAGTAATTAAATCACACAAAATACCTTTAAGTAAAAAAAAAACTTAATTTTTATACACTTATATTTTTAAAATTTTACAAGGTGTGTAAGTTGAAACAAAACACGATAAAACTTTTTGTATTTTTTGCCATTATTGTTTTTTGGGCTTATTTTTCATTTCCCATTGAAATTCTACAAGTTAAAGATCAAAATGGTTTAGCCACAGGTGAATACGCTTATACTATAGAAGCAAAAGCTTATATTCATAGTTATTTCACAACACTTGGTTTGACAGTGGGGGGAATTTTAATAGGAATAGCACTTGGCTTTTTCATAGCTTTTTTAAGATTTTTAGAAATCCAAAGTCTAAATTTCATCATTGATGAATATATAGATATTATACGTGGAACCCCACTACTTTTACAACTTTTGATTTTTTCAGTAGTAATTTTTGCTACTTGGAGTGATAATTTCTATGTAGCTATCATTGCACTTGGGCTTAATAGCTCTGCTTATGTAGCTGAAATTGTAAGAAGTGGAATTCAGAGTGTTGATAAAGGACAAATGGAAGCAGCAAGAGCGATGGGACTTAACTACTCTGCTTCTATGAGATTAATCATTTTTCCACAAGCAATCAAAAATATTTTACCTTCCTTGATGAATGAATTTATTTCTTTGTTTAAAGAAACTTCAATAGTAGGTTATATTAGCGTTATGGATATTACCATGCAAAGTAAAAGTTTGCAAGCAATTTATTATAATCCTAAGCCTATTATTTTTACAGGACTTGTATATTATGTAAGTGTTAAAATTCTAACATTAATTGCAAGATTTATAGAAACGAGATTAAACAAACATGATTAAAATAGAAAATTTGATTAAAAAATATGGGGAATTAGAAGTTTTAAAAGATATTAGCACTGAAATACACAAAGGTGATATTGTTGCTATTATAGGACCTAGTGGAGGTGGAAAAAGTACTTTTTTACGATGTTTAAATAAACTTGAAACACCTGATAGTGGTAATATTTATATCAATGGTATTAATATACTTGATAAAAAAACAGATATAAATAAAATTCGTCAAAAAGTCAGCATGGTATTTCAACATTTTAATCTTTTTAATAATAAAAATGTTTTAGAAAATTTATGTCTAGCGCCGGTGCAAACTAAAATCATGAGTAAAGATGAGGCAGTAAAAAAAGCACGAGAATTACTCAAAAAAGTTGGTCTAAGTGATAAAGAAAATTATTTCCCTCACAAACTTTCAGGTGGACAAAAACAACGTATTGCTATAGCAAGATCATTAATGATGAATCCTGATGTAATTTTATTTGATGAGCCAACTTCAGCATTAGACCCTGAAATGATAGGTGAAGTTTTAAACATCATGAAAGAAGTAGCCAAAGAAGGTTTAACCATGCTTGTAGTTACACATGAAATGGGATTTGCAAGAAATGTAGCTAATCGAATTTTCTTTATGGATAAAGGCGTTATAGCAGTAGATGAAAGTCCTAAAATAGCCTTTGAAAATCCAACAAATGAAAGATTGAAAGAATTTTTGAATCAAGTTTTAAACCATTAATATTTTTCAAAAGAGGCAAAATTTTGTCTCAAAGCTTCATAACTCACTATGCCCACACTTGTGGCTAAATTCAAACTTCTTCCACAATCTTTCATCGGTATAGTAATGGTATTTTCCCATTTTTTTTGCATTAAATCCATAGGTAAGCCAAAACTCTCACTTCCAAAAAACAAAAAATCGCCTTTTTGGTAGTTTATATCAAAATAAGCCTGAGTAGTCTTAGTTGTTGCAAAGAAAAATCTATCTTGAAATTTCTCATATTCTTTTAAAAAATCTTCTAAATTATTCCATAGTAAAGGATTTAATTTTTTCCAATAATCAAGCCCTGCTCTTTTAACTGCTTTTTCATCAACGCTAAAAAGTGGATTGATAATATGCAAAGTAAACCCTACATTAAAACACATTCTACCTATACTTCCTGTATTTTGCGGTATACGAGGCTCAACTAAGACTATATGAAACATCTTTTTCCTTAAAATGGTGTCCCCAGCAAGGTTTGAACTATGCTATAAAATAGCTTATTTATAGATATTTTATACCAAAAAATTCACAAATAGGTATAAAATGGGTATAATTTGCTAAGAACATATATTTTTTTATTTTCCAAAAAGATACTTTAAAATATATTAGACAAAACTTAATTATCTAAATTATATCTCAACATCTTTTTCATTTAAAATATCTAAGGTGTCAAAACTATACCAGTTTTCATTTAGTAGATTTTTAGTTACCATTTTAATATCTTCCTTTGAAGCCTCTCCAAAAAAAACATGCTCATCAATATCACTATTTTCATCTAAAGGCAAACTAGCTTCTTTTAAATTAGAGCTTAAAAATATATCACTAATATAACCTATAATATCTAAAGATGTAGTATCTTTATTAATTAAAACATCAACTATAGGGGTTTGATTAGATATTGCTGTATTAATATCAACTCCTATTTTATATCCAGCACTTACCAATCCCGCAACAGCTAAAACCAATTTTAAAACTTTATTTATTTTAGCTAAAGAACTTCCATTATCTACTATGCCTAAAAAACTTAACGCGTCTATAACACCTCCAAGCGTACTAAGTGCGATTGTTATATTTGTTATAATTGTGGCCGAAGCTCCGCCTATCATACCGCCTAAAGCCCCACCTATAACTCCACCTGTATAAAAACTAATAAAAACAATCACAGCAGAAACAACAGGAGCTATTATAAACTCCCACCATTCCTTATCTTCTTTCACATAAAGATCATACATACTATCCCATAAAATAAACCATCTATCTTTTCTTCCATAGGGCATATTGCTTTCATTGTTATAACAAGGCATTAATGAGATGTTTTTGTTAAAAAGATTATTCTGACTTCTCAAAACAACAGGCTCTTGATAGGCTATATTATTTAAATTAGAAAGAAAAGCTAGAGGGTGAAATATATCGCCGAGTTTAGAAACATTAATGTTATTATTAAATGCACTTAAAAAATCAATATTAGATATTTTTTCAGGTACAATAAATACATTTTTATTTAATCTCAAGAACTCATCATAATATGGTCTTAAATTGTAATATCTACCATCTTCACTCTCTACTAAACTTGGCTTAAATTTGTCTTTATCCGGTAAAATAAAATTAGGTTTTACAAGCTCATTATTAACTATATTAGATTTTACAAAAATATATTTTGGCTTACCATATCCAGGGACTATAGCACCATAAAAGCCATGTATTTTTTCAAAAGTAAGATCATGTAGATAATAAAAATTCTTTAACTCTTCTTTGTATTTTAAAAGATAGCTAGGGTTTGTAACAACATTTTTTCCATGAAAATCAAAACTAAACAAGCTTAAATTTTGTCTTTTCCTTATAATTTGACAAGTATCATGATATATTCCACTTTTATCTCCAGGGTCTCCTCTATACCACTCATAAGGGTTTTGACCTACAAAAAACTGATTTAACCCCAAATCCCCACTATTATGGTAATTATATGGAGCTCTAGAAGGACTTTTAATATCATAAAAATCAATCCCATAGGAATTTAGAAAAAGTGGATGATAAATTCTTGTTTTTACAGCCCTACCTTTTCTTATTAATTGTTTATGCAAAAGCTCTACATATTTATGTACAAAGGTAGTTCCGTATAAAAACCAAGCTTGATAGCATTCTACATATCCTATGTCATTTGCATTCTGTGGATATTTAGCTCTTAAAAAATATTTTGGAGTTCTATATTTTTTATCAATCATTTATCTATATTTTCAATTTTTTCTTTTACCCAAGATTCCAACTCTTTTGGTATTTCAAGCCCACCTGCGCTTAGCCCAAAACTATATCCTTGTGCAACTTTTGCCGCTTCTATTCTTAACATATCATCTATTTGTTCTCGTTGTCTATCTATGAGTGCGGGTTTTTTCTTTTCAGTTTCTATTTGTGCTTGTATAAGTTTTATTTTCTCGCTATTAAGTTCGTTTTCATCACCTTGCAAAATCATACCCAATGCTGTCGTTTGACTTTGTGCTACTATACTTTGTCCTACTAAAGATAGCGCATTCGCTAAAGTTTTAAACTGCTCTTCGTTTTTAATAACATCATTTTTTATGCTATCATCTAATATCTTTTTTAATTCTCCAAATGGGGATTTTTCCGCCAAGCTTAACTCTAAAATTTCGGGATATATTTTTTTAAATTGATTTAATCTTTGCTCATAATTCATCATTCAACTCCTTAATTTTATCTATATTGATCTCACATTGCTTATAGTGATAAAAAAGCTCACTATAAGCTTTTAATATATCTTTTTCATCTTGCACTATAGGTTTGCTTGCTCTATCAAATTCTAAAAGCTCATTTGGTATTTGCACTTTTTGAATTTGTATTTTGGTTAATACTTGTGTTTTGCTCCCACAGCCTATCAAGCATAGCATTAAAAAGCTTAGTAGTGTTAGTTTCATTGCTTTTGGATATATAGTTTTTAACATCATCAACCCTTGTTTTGATTTGATTTTTTTGAGTATTTACATGAAAGAGCGCTTTTAGCTCTTGCTCGTGTCTTATTTTAAGCTCCTGAGTAATCCTTGTGAGTTCATTATTTACACCCAAAGCTAAATTTAAATCACTTTGACTTTTTTCTAATTTTGCATTTGTGCTATCTAGCTTAAGATATAAAAACACATTAAGCATAAGCATTAATGCTAAAGCAATATAAAGCTTTGTGTTTTTAAATAAAAATGACATATTATTTGTAGTTTAAAGTAGGTTTTTGTATAATACTTTCAAGGGTTAGCCGTAGGTCTGACCCCCTATGGCTTAATCTAACCCTAGAAAGTAGGTGATTAAATTTGAGCTATATAATCCACATAATCTTTATAATTATACTACTAAGTATGATTATAGTCAAGGCTTATTAACCTTGTCCCCTTTTTTAAGGGGATTATGTGGTAACCTACTCTAAGCTTACTCCTTTCTAAAATTCGTTTGTGATTTCTAATTTTATATTTGATAAATCTTGCTGATATAGCAAATCATATAATTTTTTACAAGCTTGTCTGCTTTGAGCTATACTTTCATCACTCTTAGTTAAACCTAGTAAAATACAGCCTTTTGTATCTTTGTCTGTATTTCCCCAATGTATTAAAATGTGTCTATCAAAAGGTACATCATCGTTGTAGATATTTACAACGCTATCATCATCGTTTAAAACCTTAACTCCTGCTAATACCCTTTTACCTTTATCATTAAAACTAGATAGCGTATGTCTTTTTAGATTATAAACTCCCGCAGGAACTCTTAAGTCTTTTTCTATTTCAATCCCTTCTTTATCTTCTTCCAAAGAAAAACACTTAAAAAGAATATTTTCTTTTTCATCTAAGACTTTAAACTCTCCTATGACACAAGTATTTCTTAAATACTTTCTAGTTAATTTTAATTTCATTTTAATCCTTTCAAAAAACATTTAACCACATGGAATGTATTACACGCATGATAAAAAATAAAAGTCTTTACTTTAGAACAACCAAGCTCACTCATAGCTTCTTTTAAAACTTTATCTGCTAGCTTATAATCATCTTTTGAATATGCTTTTTGGCATAAATAATCATGCGCGATGCTAGCACTAAAATACTCACTTTTATATGGAGGATAAATACTCCAAAAAATACGTGGCACTGAAGCACCATCACTAATAAAGCCTTTTGGCACGATAAAATTTAAACCACACAAACTAACTTCAAATTCTTTTACAACTTCAAATCTATCTTTACCAAAAGGCTTAACTACAACTCTATGCATTATTATTCCCTTTATAAATCTTAGATAATTCGTTATTTCTAATATGTGAGATATGGCTTAGCTTTGTATTAATATCCTTAATATCATCTTCAATTTCCAACAATTTTTCATGTGTTTTTTGACAATGACTTTCTATAAATTTCACTAAAATCTCACTTGAAGCTTTTGAGGTGTTGATTTGTTCGCTAATTAATTTATTTGTTTCTTTTGATAACAAAATTAGCTCTTTTACTTTTTCTTGATTTTCATGGTTTATTTTTTTATATAAATTTATTACTATATAAGCCAAAACTATAACAATAACACCTAGTAAAGCAGGAGTGCTAAGCTGAGCTAATTCAATTCCTTGTTGAGTGTAATTCATCATTCCTCCCAAACAATAGCTTCTAAATCTTGCTCAGATTTAGCTTGTTCTATTCTTTCTTTTAAAATATTTGCTTTAAAAGTAATTTCTTGGGTATGATAAGCTACGCTTGAAGCAAATTTTAAAAAATCTTGTGGTGCAAAAGTTACTTTTTCATCATTGATATCAATCCAAATGATTTCAGAAATTGAGTTAGTTCCACTTTGCATATCAAGCATTAAATTAGTTACAGCTCCATTGATATTAAGCTTGTCTTTTTCTCTTGTTTGGAAAGTATGCTCATTATAAATAAGTCCGCTTTCTAAAGCCTCATCTCTTTTAGTTTGAATTTCATGTTTTTTCTTTTCTTTTAAAACATTTAGTTTTTCATCTTCTTGTGAAATTGCTAGTAGGTACTCAAAATATAAATTCTCATTTTTATTTGCAAAGCAATAATCTTTTACTGCTTGTGTTCCTGCTTGTATTTCTTCAGGTGTGATGTCGTCTACATAACTATCTTCTGCTATCTGTAAGTTTCTATTAATTAGTGCTATTATTCTATTACTAGATGTAGCATCGTTTATTATGTTTAAGTTTAGATTTTCTCCTAAAGAACTACCATTATTTTTATATACAAACATTTTTACTCCTTATTCTTTTCTATTAAAAATACCATCAGGTGTTAAAGTATTTAGCGGAATATTTGCTAAGTTAGTTATACCAGCTACTCTTTCTAATCCTTCATAATAAATCTCACCACTACCTAAGCATTTAAACATAGTAGATACATTAGATATATTTTTAAATACAGGTCTACCTAACAATATCTTTGCTCCTGTGCATTGGCAAGTATTTTCAGCACTAATATTTTCAAATGTCAATCCATTAGCTTCTATAGTTGCTCCATAACCACCATAAAGAATAAATTGACAAGTTTTATTTATATTTTTTAAAGTAGAACCATTAATATTCAAACTACCTTTATTTGCATAATATCCCCAATAACCACAGTTTTCTACATAAGTTTTTACTGCAGTTACATAGCTACCTGCTCCTGAAGTTATAGCTCTATAAAATCCTGATACTCCTTTATTCTGAGAAATAAATATATAAGAATTAATAGGAGTTAAAAAATTAATCTTTTTAGAACCTGAATATTTAGAAGAAAAATCTATAATAACATGAGAATCGATTAAGGTAAATATATAGTTTTCATCAACCAAATTACTATCATCTACTAATACTTCGGTATCTTCTGCAGTTATAGTGACATTATATAAGTTGTATACGGTTAAAGCCTCGCTTAACTTATATCCTCTTTTTAATGTCATGGCAATCCTATAGTTTAATGGATTGTATTTACTTGCTTCAATTAAAGCTTCACTTAGTTTAGAATAATTACCACCACTACCTACAGTCCATTCTAATTTTTCTGTTAAAAGCTTAGCATATCTACCATCAGCTTGACCTAGATTAATTCCTTCGTTTTCTTTGGTAGCTTCTGGAATACTTATAGGTTTTTCAAAAGAATTATTTCCACTAAATGAATTATCCTTATCTGTTGTTACGGCTTTTTCTAGTTTTTCATTAATACCAGCAATATCACTTTCGTTTTTTTCAACTCTTTCTTTTATCCCATTAAAATCTATTTGCGTTATTTTTTCATCTATTGAAGCTATCCCTTGTGTTTTAGCTTCTTCTATACTCCTTAAGGCGCTATCTTTGCTTGTTTCTATAGAAGATAAACTTTCATCTTTGCTAGTATTGATATCAGACAAAGAGCTAGTTTTAGCTTCTTCTATACTCCTTAAGGCGTTTGTGTTTAAAGATGTAAATCTTGTATTTTTTGATTATAATTAGCATTGAATGCATTTATCAAATTATCTATATTTACTCTTGAAATATCTATAAAATCTTTAAGTTCATTAGCTTTTTCATCAATTGAGGCAATAACTCCTGTGCTATCATTTATTACCTTATCACTAACTTCATTCATTTCTTGTAATATTTCATCACGCAAAGCTTTTAATTCTGTCTCATAGATTAACTTATCATTGCCTAGCTCTTTTTTAGCAACTTCGGCTAGCCTTCCTAAATCTTCATTAGCCATTAAAGCTCTTTGATTGAACCTATCATAACTTTGCTCAAAATGTATTTTATATCCTTCACATTTTGCAACAAGCTCATCAAATTTAACAATAGCTTCATTTTTTGCTGTTTCTATGGATGAGATTACTTGTTCACCTTTTGCTTCTAAAGCTTCGTGTAAACCTTGTGCTTTATTTTCTAAATCACTTTCTAAATTCGCAATTTGTTCTTTGAAATTTTTTATAAGCTCTGAATATGATTTAATGTCGTTTTCAAATTCTTTGTATAAAGCAATAACTTCTTTTAACTCTTCTAAACTCTCTTTGGTTTCTAGTAAAAGATTATAAGCTTGTATTATTTCTTTATACTTTATGCCAACATCATATTTTATTTCCTCCAATTTTTTGACACTATCTATCATTTCTTGATTTAATCTTTGATTTTCAAAAAAGATAGTATTTATTTTATTTTTTATAATTTCGCTTGCATCTAAAACTACTTTACTAGCAGTTGATGAAAGCTCGTTTACTTCTTTTTTTATCTGCAAAAGCTCTGGCTTTAGTCCCCTAAGCTCATCAGCACTATAGTTTAACTCTTGCACCAAATCTTTGCAATGTTCTAATTCTCTTAAAATATCATCTTTTATTTTTGAGCTTAATTCAAAATATTCTTTTGATAATTTTGTATTATTTGTAGCTTCTGTGATAATGGCTTCTAGATCTATCTTCATACTTTCATATTTAGATAAATCATCTTTTAAGCTTTCAAATACAGGTTTATTTTCTTCTATAAAGCCTTTTATAAGCTCAAGTTCTTCTTTAGAACTTGAAAAATCATTATAAGCTTGCTCTATAAAACTAAAACGCTCTTGCATAATGCTAAATTTTTCATTAACACTAGAAAATTTAGTATCAAAATCTTTTTTATTTTCGCTAAAACTAGTATACATTGTTAAAACTTCTTGTTTTAGTTCTAGTGTTTGTTCATGTAAAGAATTTACGCTCTCTTTTAAACCGACAATTTCATCAACTCTTGTATTGTCTAAAGCTTTAGCTATAGTATCAATTCTTAATAAAATTTGATTAATTAATTCTAGCTTTTCTTTACCTGTTTTCAATTCAGCCAAACTTACCATTTTACTCCCCTGTATAAAAATCGCTATCTTTTATTCTTCTTTGGCAAAATAACAACAAATCATCCATTGCTTCAAGCCATTTTTTAGTATCCAAATAAGCTATAAAATCTAAGTTTGTAATACTTTTTTCATAATCATCATAACTCTTTGCTCTGATAAATTTTTTATATGTATCACAAGTATGCATTTTCAAGCTCCTTTCCATCGTTACTAATATAATCATTGATAATTTCATTGCAAAGCTTTAAATACATCACATTTTCGCCTTTGCTCATCAAAAAACAAACATAATTAATAACAGCGTAGCAAAGGCTTTCATCTATCATTAAATGTTCTTGTTCATCTTCAAAATTTGGCTCATCAGGGACTATCAAAAATGCATTGTTTCTAGTGTTTCTTAAGAGCACTTGATCATCTTCTCTTGTGGTTTTAGTGAGTACACTAGGCTCACATTTACCACAAATATAATAATATGCCTCCATAATATAGGCTTTTATAAATTTATCATCAACACTAGTTCTTTCTTTGGACATTTTCTTTAAGATAATATCCCTAACTAATACACTTTTCATTTTTTAAGCTTTAAAACTCCACCTTCGACACTACTAAGCCCAACACCTATAGCAAATGCATCAGCATTTCTTACTTCTAATGTGCTTTGAGTGTAAAATCTTTTTGCTTTTGCTGTTGCATCAGTAGGTACATCTTCAATAAAAGTAGGAATGTAAAGCCCGTGTTTCATAAACTCAAAATCACCTGCTATTAAAACATCGCCTAATCCATATTTAGGGCTTAATAGTCTATGTAAGTGAAAATTAATAGTTCCAAAATCTGTCTCAAGGCTCATAACATTTCCAACTAGATTTTTCTCATTTCCAAAAATCCTAGTAGCGAGTTTATTAATAGCCGGTTTTAAACTAGCTCCTAAAAATACATCTTTAGGTGTAGCACCACTATCCCAAATGCTTTGTAAAATTTGACTTAATTTATCTTCAGTAAGCAAACTAGGAGTTCCACTCCAATCTTTTGCTTCATCAAATGCTAATACATTGCCTCTTTTTCCACCACTAAAGCTTGTTTGTCCTTTTGCTATGTAGTGAAACAATCCTGCCATTTCTCCACTTACGCCATTTTGTGCTTGAACATGCTCTTTAAATACTGACACCTTAACATCACTATCACGACCTAAGCCAAATAAAGCAAATTCTATATCTCTTTTATGCTCTTTTGTCTTTTTACCAACTTGATATTCCATCTCATTGCCACCATATTGTTTAGCTTTCATTAAAGCCGTGGTAACTGAAACTTCTGTAATAAAAATTTGTGTTGCATTAGATGTTTTTTGAGTTGTGTTTTTTGTTTCGCCATTAAATTTACTTAATTCCAAATTAGCATTCTTCTTTGGGTCTGCTAATGTATCTGTAAGCCAAGAATGCAACAGTGGGCTTGTAACACTTGATGTGCCTATTTTGTTTAAAAGTGGTGTCTCGCTTGCACCTATTTGTATAATCTTTTCATATACGCTAGGTTTTAATTTAACATTTTGTGTTGCTGGTGGGGTAAAGTCCATAGATGACAAAGCCATTTTAAAATCTCCTTTGATATTTTTTGGAGATTTTGACAAAAATGGCTATTTCAAAACTAGTATATTTTGAAATAAATTAAAAAATATTTTACCTTCTTAATAAGTTACCCCACTTTTCTTCATATTCATCATAATGTTTATAATAATCAAGCCTAGAATTAAACTTTTCTTCTATACTTTTATAAACACAAAAACCATTTGCTTTGTCTAGTTTATAGTTTTTTCTTGAAATGCTTTCAGCAAACAACATATACTCCCATTTTTTAAAACAAACTATTTCATAATCTTTTGCTAGAAATTTCCTAAGCTCTAATAATTCCTCATTGCTAAGTCTTCTTTTAAAGCTTAGCTCGTTTTTATGTTCTAAATCATACTTTAAAGCTTTAATCTCATTTTCATACTTTAGCTTTTGCTGTGCTAGTTGAGATTTATAACCTAAGCTTTGTCTAAAAGCTAGTTTTTGCATTTGTTCAGCTTTTATATTTTTCAATCTTTTCTCCATTTCATTGAAAGCATTAATAAAAGCTAACTTCCATTTATAAGCTTTCTCTCCTGTAAACCCCATAACAAGTAAAGAAAAGCCATCTCGAGTGATTTTATAACAAGGTAAAACTCTACCCGTGCTATCAGTATATTTACTCGCCTTAAAATTAAGGTCAGTGAAACTATCCTTTGGGAAAGTTTCAATTTTTGCTATAATATTATCGTGGCGTTTATTAAAAACTGCCGCGATGTCTAAAGAGGTAGTCGTTACTTGGTCGTTGGCTACCTCCAACTCTACACCTACGCCATTAATTACAGCTAATTTTTCCATTTTTTCCCTTTTTTGTTTTGATTTATAAAAGTTAATTATTTTATAACTTTTATGCAGTGATTATACACTTTTTTATAATATATGTCAAGCATAAAATACATTTTTTTATAATTATTTTTTATTAAAAGTTAAATTTTTATGTATTTTTTGCTATAATAACTAAAACCAACAAGGATATTAAATGGATATAGAAACATTTGAAAAAAAATTAAATGAATTAAACCTTACAAAAAAAGAATTTGCAAATATGGTCGGAGCTGTTTATAATGGTGTTGTTAATTGGAATACAAAAGGCGAAACACCTAAATGGGTTGATAGTTGGCTTATTAATTATGAAAAAGCAAAAGTTTTAGATGAAATTTCAAAATCTATAAAACCTTTTATAAAGTAGGTATAGAATATAAATAGGAATGTTTTTTGCTTTATTCTTAAACACAATAAAATATTAATTATTTTGTGATATTATATAATAAGTGTGTGAAAAAGGAATGACAAAATGACAAAAACACAAGCTTTTGTAGATGGTTTTATAGGCAAACCTATAAAAAATGAATGCTTTAATCTATGGGATTTAAATGCTATTATAAGAGAAAAACAAGCAAAGTTATATAAAGAAAATATTGAATTTAGAGAGAAACAAATTGAAAAAATCGCAAAAACAAAAAACACCTAATACCATTAAACAAGAAAATCAAAATAAAGAAATTCCACCTCAAACTTTCAATACTCAGTTTAATTTTCTTATGTAAAATGAGCTCAATGCTATAGCAAAACTTCCTTCAGATTTAGCAGATAGAACTATGACAATGCTAGAAAAATCTTTAGAATATAAAAAAGATAACGACAATAAAATATTAGATTTAGAAAATAAAAACTTAGAGATTAGAAGAGAAGATATAAAATCTTATCATCTTTGGAATGGCTTTGGAATGGTATCTTTTCTGCTTATAACTATTGCTAGTATAAGTGTTGGATTGTATCTTATACTTAATGGACATAATGATGGTGCTTATTTTTCTTTTATACTCGGAGTGTTGACACTTTTGCCTAAAGTATTTGACTCTATAAAAAGCAAACCTAAAAATTAATTTACATTTAAAAAACAAGACAAATCAAAGCTAACTTAATTTTGTTTTTAGCTTTGTTTGTTAGAATTTTAATTAAGAGTTTAAGGGGGGATTAATCCCCTTAGTAAAAAGAACAATTGATATACTTGTTCTTTATCTAAAGCTGGGTTGAAAAAAAGAAAAGGAATTAACTAGCGTAATTTCATTGTCTTTTCTCATAAAAGCCTTAGACTAAATCAACTTAAGACTTATCCCAGCTAAACTTTATAAGTCTTTATTATTTCTATCTCTAAAAGCAGTTATTACAAATTTATTATTTCCTTTCTTATCCAATATTATTGTAGTTAATTGAGTTTTTATCGCTATTCTACCTTTTTCAACTTCTACAAGCTTTCCGTTTTTAATATTTTCATCAAGATGTGAAATAAATTTAATAGCTTTTTCACTATTCCATTGTTTGCTTCTTTTGTTAATAATATGACTTAATCCAAAGTTACCATCTCCCCAGACCAAGTCAATATCCCCTAAGTCTTTTCTATGAAAAGCACCTGCTACTTGTCCTTGTTTTTCAATGAGTAATTTTTGCAAAGCACCCTTTCCATCATGGTAATACTCTGCGTAATTTTTTCCAAATTCTTTTAAAGGCTTGATGTTAGCTATTTGTTCTATTTCTTCTCTGTATTCTTCTATAACCTTTTGTTCTTTTTTTAAATGCTTAAAGTTAGTTTTTTCTTTTTCTGTGCCTTTATATTCTTCCATTTCTTCAAGAGAAGCCTTTGCTAATCTTTTATAGCGGTTTATCATCATTTTTTTACTAATAATAAGATTTCTTCTTTGCTCTTCTTTATCAGAACTAAAAATATTTTTTAATTGCTTGTTGAAAAAATCATCTTCTAAAACATCTTCTTCAAACTTTTCTCCTTCATATTCATTTTTAAAAAATGTATTTAATTGCCCTTTTTGATTTTTGATTTTTTCATCAAGTTTTTCTTTAACGCTTTTATTGTTTTTCCTATCCTCCTTTAATTTCTCAATTAAGTTTTCTTTAGGCTTATCTTGGGTAGAATTAAAAATATTTGGTAGCCCATTCAATGTATTATCATTTTTGCTACCTGGTTGGATGAAAGTTTGGATAATGCCAACATTTTCCTTAGTATTTTTCTTACTAACTTTTTCAAGTCTTGTTAAATCTTTTTCTTTAACTTTTGTCACATGTCTAACTTCTCCAGTATCTTTGTTTATACCAAGCTTTCCTAGTTTATTATCATTTAATCTTTTTGCTATTAAAGCTATATCCATTCTATTGTTTTTATAAAAAAATGTAGGATTTTCTTTAATTTCTTTTATAAGTTTAAATACATCGCTAGGCTTTTTAAACATCTCTTTATGTTTGCTAGCTAAATATTCTAAGTCAGCTACAATCTCATCATTCGTAAGCTTTGCTAAATTTCTAACATTTGGAGAGACACTCATTTTTATATTTAAATCACTTTTAGCATATTTAGGATCAGGCTTGTCCATATAAAAACCATTTCCGTTAATTAAGTTTTCTTTAGGTTTATCTTGGGTAGAATGTTTGAAAGAATGCTGTAATAAACCGCCTTCCACATTGGTAGTACTGCCTTTAGTGGTTGCAGGAGTTGGCGTACCTGTCAGCATTTCTTTATTTCTACGATTTAATCTCTCCAAATCTTTATCTTTTGTTTTATTAATGTGTATAATTTTGCCACTATCTTTTTTTATGGCTATATTACCAACCTTATTATCTTTTAAAGGTTTAGCTATTAATGCCACTTCATCATCATAGTTTTTAAAAAAATGCGTAGGATTGTCCTTTATCTCTTTAATCACCCTAAATACATCTGCTTCATTTTTAAACATTTCAGGGTGTTTTTTTCTTAGAGTGTGCAAATTTGCTTTTAATTCATTAACATTTATATTTAATTTTTTTCTTACATCATCATTTAAATTAAGAGATACATTTAAATCACTTTAAATAAAATTTCAAAATCTATAAAACCTTTTATAAGATAAATATTAAACATAAATAATTAAATTCATATTTTTGTTGTTTTATGCAAAATTACATTTTATTACACATTTTTGTTGTTTTCATATATAATATACTTTTTATTATAATTGTGATATAATTGACACAAGTAAAAAGAATTGTGAAACTTATTATGTAGTTAGGTTTTAGACTTCTCTTTATAAAGGAGATTTGGCTCTTTATCTTTAGTTAGAGAGTTACCCCGCTTAATGCGGGGATATTATATTTTTAGTTATTTTTTCTTTTATCTTTTCTAAATCTTCTTTTTTGATTTTACCATTATAGTGACTTACTATTCTTTTTGTATCAAAAGACCTTATTTGAGATAGTAATGCAACTTGATTTTTATTTTTACTTCCAAAATAATTAATTTTGTTTTTAGCTTTGTTTGTTAGAATTTTAATTAAGAGTTTAAGGGCAGAATCTCGCCCTTTATAAAAGCAAGAGAGTTGCTACCTTCTTGCTTTTTCTCTTAAATCTTTTCAAAAGCAGTAACAACCCATTTGTTATTACCTATCTTTTGACCTTTTTCGTTCCAACCTTCATTTAGCCCCAATCTATAGTCTTTATATATAATATTAAATCCATTATGGCTTTTCTTTACTTCCCCTTTCTCAACAATCTCATCAATCATTTTTACATAAAAATCAGGGTGTTTATCGATAATATGAGCTAAACCATAGCCTTTATGTTTTATCTCATCTGTTACTTCTCCCCAGACCAAGTCAATATCCCCTAAGTCTTTTCTATGAAAAGCACCTGCTACTTGTCCTTGTTTTTCAATGAGTAATTTTTGCAAAGCACCCTTTCCATCATGGTAATACTCTGCGTAATTTTTTCCAAATTCTTTTAAAGGCTTGATGTTAGCTATTTGTTCTATTTCTTCTCTGTATTCTTCTATAACCTTTTGTTCTTTTTTTAAATGCTTAAAGTTAGTTTTTTCTTTTTCTGTGCCTTTATATTCTTCCATTTCTTCAAGAGAAGCCTTTGCTAATCTTTTATAGCGGTTTATCATCATTTTTTTACTAATAATAAGATTTCTTCTTTGCTCTTCTTTATCAGAACTAAAAATATTTTTTAATTGCTTGTTGAAAAAATCATCTTCTAAAACATCTTCTTCAAACTTTTCTCCTTCATATTCATTTTTAAAAAATGTATTTAATTGCCCTTTTTGATTTTTGATTTTTTCATCAAGTTTTTCTTTAACGCTTTTATTGTTTTTCCTATCCTCCTTTAATTTCTCAATTAAGTTTTCTTTAGGCTTATCTTGGGTAGAATTAAGACTACTTAGGGAATGTGCATTCGCACCAGCCGTCTGTCCACCCTGTTTATCAGTTGAGTGGAGTGTGGGAGTAGGCGACCCCACCCCTAAGTTCTTTTTGTTTTTATCACTTAGTTTATTAATTTCCTTTTTTTTATTACTTGATACGATAAGATGACCAACTTTACCCATATTTTCACCTTGATTAACTATACCCATTTTACCTATTTTTCCATCTTGTAAGTCTTTTGCTATGAGTGATATATCTAACCTATCATTTTTATAATATCTATTTGGATTATCTATAATCTCTTTTATAACCCTTGCTACTTTTCCTTTTGTTTTAAACATTTCAGGGTGTTTTTTTCTTAGAGTGTGCAAATTTGCTTTTAATTCATTAACATTTATATTTAATTTTTTTATTACATCATCATTTAAATTAAGAGATACATTTAAATCACTTTAAATAAAATTTCAAAATCTATAAAACCTTTTATAAGATAAATATTGAACATAAATAATTAAAAATAATATTTTTGTTGTTTTATGTAAAATTACATTTTATTTCATATATTTATTATATTTCATATATAATATACTTTTTATTATAATTGTGATATAATTAAAACAAGTAAAAAGAATTGTGAAACTTATTATGTAGTTAGGTTTTAGACTTCTCTTTATAAAGGAGATTTGGCTCTTTATCTTTAGTTAGAGAGTTACCCCGCTTAATGCGGGGATATTGTATGGATTTATACTATAATTAATTAAATAGTTAAAAGGGAGACAATCATCCCTTTTGTAAAATCACTAGTGTATGCTGTCTTAGTGATTTTCTATTGTAAATGAAGCAACAATTCCAACATCTTTTAATTTTAAAAAATATTATATAGATTTATGATATAATTAATAATCGCCATTGGCACTACTCACGCTTAAAGTGTCAGTATTAAGCCTAGCTTCAGTGCGTATCGGCTGAGCTAGGGGCGATAATATTAATAAAATTATATGGATTTATGATATAATTAATTAAAGGTTGGTTAGCAAATTGTCCGAGCTAACCGCAAAAAAACAATCGGTGGAAGTGTTGTTTTTATCCTTTATATCTTTCAAAAGCCGTAATTATAAAAGTTCTTTTATTTCCTTTATATTCACTACTTAAGCCTATGATATAATTTTTCCAAAACAATTAATTTTGTTTTTAGCTTTGTTTGTTAGAATTTTAATTAAGAGTTTAAGGGCAGAATCTCGCCCTTTGTAATTGTGAAAGATGTATATAAACTTTTCACTTCTCTTATTGTAATTCATAGCTTGTAACTATCCATGCATTTGTTTTATCTCCCTTCCAATTATCTTTTATACCGACAACTTTATTATCAAATTGTATTCTAATTCTACCCTTATTATCTTTTATCAATTTGCCATTTTTAATAATTTCAGATATTAGCTTTAAATCTAGATCAGGGTGTTTATCGATAATATGAGCTAAACCATAGCCTTTATGTTTTATCTCATCTGTTACTTCTCCCCAGACCAAGTCAATATCCCCTAAGTCTTTTCTATGAAAAGCACCTGCTACTTGTCCTTGTTTTTCAATGAGTAATTTTTGCAAAGCACCCTTTCCATCATGGTAATACTCTGCGTAATTTTTTCCAAATTCTTTTAAAGGTTTGATGTTTAATTCATTTTCTATTTTAGAACGCATTAGATCAGGTATATCAGCTTTTTTACCCTTATGTGTCTTTTTTTTAGCATTGAGTATAAATTCTCTAGTGACAACATCTAAATTACCCATAACATCAAGATTATAGTCTTTATTCTCTTTTAAAAAATCATCAAATCTTTTCCATTTATCCTCATCGCTCTCTTTTTGATTTTTGATTTTTTCATCAAGTTTTTCTTTAACGCTTTTCTTGTTTTTCCTATCCTCCTTTAATTTCTCAATTAAGTTTTCTTTAGGTTTATCTTGGGTAGAATTTCCATTAGAGAACGACACTTGTTTTGTCTCTGAAGATGCCCTAGATGTCGGTAAGGCTCTCGCATTATTATAATACACTACTTTAGCATTTTTCATTTTATTTCTTATATTATTTTGCTTTTTAGGCGAATTGCTAATTATAGTTAAATGCGTTTCATAATCTTTACCTATGCTTGTAAAATAAGTTTGGTTATCTATGTTTTTAATAAATACAAAATCATCCTTATCTCTTAAGACTACTTGTGGATTTTCTAAAGTATCTTTTATATGTGGTATATATTTAATTCTATCTCTTTCAACTAGTTTTAATAAACTCCCCTTAGTAAGCTTTATTTCTCTATCTTTTAAAGCCATTTTTACTTCTTTTGGCATATTAGGGATATAATCATCATCAATACTTTTAAGATTAAAAGTTTTCATCCATTCGCTTCTGGCATTTTTATCTATAATATATTCTTTACCATTTTTGCCTATAAATTTTAAAGAACTATCCTTAGGATCAGGCTTGTCCATATAAAAACCATTTCCGTTAATTAAGTTTTCTTTAGGCTTATCTTGGGTAGAATTAAGACTACTTAGGGAAAGTGCATTTGCACCATTCGACGTTTCGCCCTGTTTATCAGTTGAGCGAAGTGTGGGAGTAGTCGACCCCACCCCTAAGTTCTTTTTATTTCTATTTTCAAGCCTTCTTATTTCCTTGTTTTTATCACTAGAAACATTTAGGTGAGCTACGCTACCCACATTTTCGCCTTGATTAACTATACCCATTTTACCTATTTTTCCATCTTGTAAGTCTTTTGCTATGAGTGATATATCTAACCTATCATTTTTATAATATCTATTTGGATTATCTATAATCTCTTTTATAACCCTTGCTACTTTTCCTTTTGTTTTAAACATTTCAGGGTGTTTTTTTCTTAGAGTGTGTAAATTTGCTTTTAATTCATTAACATTTATATTTAATTTTTTTATTACATCATCATTTAAATTAAGAGATACATTTAAATCACTTTTTGCACTTTTAGGATCAGGCTTGTCCATATAAAAGTTATCGCCTTTGATTAAATCTTTAACTTTAGCTTTAAATTCGGCATCTAACTTTTGAGCCTGCTCCTTAATATACTTATCCTTTATGCTATTGATAAACTCTTTTGTTTGTGTTTTAAAATCTTGAAAGTTATTAATGTTATTTACCATACGGCGATATTGTATTCTCATTCCTGCTTGTTTTCCAAGCCCAAATATTCCCCCAAAATAAAAAGCTATATAATCACTAAATTGATTAATAAACATCATCATAGCCCTGCCATCTATAGTTGTAGCTATGCTTTTGCCTTGTTTTTCCATTTTTGTTGTAGCTAAAGACTGGTATATTGGTTTCATATTTTTTCTAAGTCGCCCCATAGCTTTTAAGGTTTCCATTTTGATTTTCCCAGTTTCACTCTTTGGATTAAAATGCTTAGTACTTTCTAAAAAGCTTTCATAATCTAAAACTTTTTTACCATCAAACTCTTTTGTGTATTTTGCAATGTTTCTTTTTATAAATTCTTCATCAATTACCGCTATTTCTTGCGGATTTAAGCCTTTAGTTATAGCTTCATAATTTTTATTATCATTTGTATTGTTGATGAGTTTGTTTAATTTTTTACTTATATCCTCTTCGCTACCATCTAGCTTTTTACCAACTTCACTATCATAATATTTTTTGAATTTAGCATAGTCAGATCTTGTTTTTTCTAAAATTTCTTTTGCAAGTTTAGGATTGCTTGAGTTTTCAACTAAGGAGTTTAAAAGCTCGTTTTTAACACTATTTAAAAATTCTTTATAATTATAAGATTGCTCGCCTTTTAGTTTGTCACTAATAGCACTAACTTCATCATAAATTTGCTTAACACTTTTTCCATCTAGTTCTCCACTATCTAATCTTTTTAAAAAACTTCTAACAATAGTCGGAGTTGCCTCACTATAAACCCCTGCATTATCAGCTAATTCTCTAAATATTTGTTTATCAATTTCTACTCCATTTGGGTTTAATTTTTCAAGCTTATCTAAGCCTGCACCAAATTCATCATAAGCTCTTTTAGCTCTACTCTCTTTTAAATCGTATAAAATTTTTGCACCAATATCATCACTTATGCCTAGCTCATCTAAAAGAGCCTTGTCGCTAGATGATAAGGCATTTAAAAGTTTATTTGCAAGTTCCGGTTTGTCCTTTATAGTTTGGGCTAATACATTAGCTAAATCATTATCCATAAAAGACATATTTAAAAGTTCTTGGTGGCTAAGTGCTGTTTCTTTTGAGCCTATATTTTTGCTTATTGCGGTTAAAATATCTGCACTCTTTTGAGAAATATTTTTTACAAGATTATTTTTTGACATATTGGCCATACTTTGAGCTTTTTTGGCTGCAAAATCTGCAAACGCATTGCCTTGATTAACTTCTAAAGGTATAGTTCTTGATTTTTGTAGTATATCATCATAGTTTCCATTTCCACTTTCTATTAGTTCTTTTGCGTAAGCTTTTGAAGTTTCACTGCCTTGTGAAGCTAAATCATTTATAATATTAGGGCTTATTTTTCTAAACCTATCCCCTATGTTTTCTTTTAGATTATTTCCCTTAAGGGCTATCCCATCTATCATATCTTTGCCAACAGCTGACCCTGTTTTTATACCATCTTTAACTCCTAAAAATGAGTTTTTAACACCACTTAAAGCCTTAGCACCACCTAAAACAGCCAAATCTCCACCAACATTTAAAAGTCCTGCAGTTGCACTATTTGCCAATCTATCATTAAAACTTGGCTCTTTGTTAAATAAAGCAGCATTTTTAGTATAGTCTATATCACTTCCTATCATAGCTCCAATAGTTCCACCTACAATCTCATCGGCATACTTTTTAGCACCAGGAAAAGCTTTTAAAATAGGCTTAAATTTACTACCAACTAAACCACCAGCAAGAGCACCACCTACTTCAAAAGCATTAGTTTTAACTCCACGCCAAAGGTCCATAAACACATTATCATCAAGCTCCCTAGTTTCTCCAGTATTTGATACAAAATATCTTCTATTATATTCATCTTTACCTATAAAACCCACACCCATTTTCTTTAGCTCTTGGTTCATTGATTTTAATACTTCTTCTTGAGCTTTAGCTCTTGCTCTTTGTGCTTGCTCATCACCAAGTAAAGATTTAGCAAAATTATAATTTCCCAAAGAGCCACTAGTGTCTGATAGTGTTTGCATAATGTTTGATTTTATGTTTTTACTTCCATATTTGTAGATATTTTCCATAAAAAAAGGTGTGTTTTTATAAACTTCTTCCTTATGGTTATCAATCTCCATTCGTTCTATATCATCAGTGCTTTCTTCTTTTAGTCTATTTAGATAATTCATTACTTTTTTATTATCTTCTAAATCAGCTAAAGCATTTATTGCATATTGATTTTTTAATTCTTGTGCTCGCTCTTGTGTTATCTCTCTCATTCAAAAACTCCCATTTGTTTTAATTCAGCATAGCTTGCTTCGTAAAATTTTCCATCTTTTTCTACTAAATAAGCTCCATCAACTAATGGAGTGATTATAGGTTGATTGCTATGTTCTTGTGATATATCTACTATTTTTCCGGGATTATTTGTGGTTTCATTTTTAATATAATAATCACTAAGTTTTTTTGCTAAACCCTCTTTAAAATCTTTTAAATCTTTTTGTCTTTGCTCTTCATAAAGATAGTTAATGTAAGGATTTTTTAAATTAGAAATCTTTGCCATTTGCTCATCATAGTAAGCATTAATCTTAGCCTCATTAACAGCTATATAATCTCTTGTTATTCTTTCAAATTCTTTAGCATTTATAGTTTGTGGTTTCCAAGCTGAAGGCTCTTTATAAATTTCATCATGCCTTGTTCTATTATAGGTTGTATCTCTTCTAACTTTTTCATTATAAATACTATCACTCATAAATTTAAATAAATTATCTTGCTCGTTATTTATATTATTTGCACCAAAAAGTTCTTTTATATTTTGCCAAGTTCCGCCCAAAAGACCCTGTCCATCATAATAAGAATCACCACCACCTTTTTTTATAGTATTAAACCTTTCTTCTATTGCTTTCATCTCAGGATTTGACTTTGTATAGCTTGGTAAATTAAACATTGCTTGTTTTGCTAAAAGTTGGTTTTGTTTTTGTTCTTTTGCTTGTTCTAAGTCTATTTTTTCTTTTTTAAAAAGCAAATCTTGCAAAGCTAAACTATTCTTTATTCTATCTTGCTCCATAGCATACTCAAAAGCTCTTTCCTTTTGCAATAAATTATTATTTAAAAAAGCATTATTAATCTCATTTTGTTCTTGTCGAGCTTTTAATTCTTCATCTTGCTGTGCTAAAAGTCTTCTTTTGTTTTCTTCTTCTTTGTATTGTTTCATACTATCGTATAAAACTCCACCTACTTTTCCTGCATTTTGGATTACACCAAGACTTGGATTAAATACTACTTGCTGTGGGTTATAATATGCCATTTTTCTACCTTTATTTAATATCTAAAATAAAGGATTTAAGGTAACCCCTTAAATCCATAAACTTTAACTAGCCCAAACTTCTTTTAAGTTATTTTCTCTATTTTGTCTTCTTCTAAGCTCCTCTTGTGCTAAGTATTTGTTAAAATTGTAAGCATCTTTTTGAAGCTCAAAATTCTTTTTTGCCATTTTCTGCTCTTCATATCCACCCCAAAGTCCTCCGGCAAGCCCACCAAGGTCTATAAGCCTATCAAAATTAGTTCTTGCTCCATTTTTTGCTATTTCTTTATTCCCCCATTTACTAAAATTATCAAAACCTTTACTTAGAAAATCAGTAAATGAAAAACTATCAACCTTATTCATTAAATGCCCCTCTTTAAGCTAAAGATAATAATTCTTTTCCTAAATCAATATTAGAAATATCATCACCTTTTTTTATTTTTGAGTTAAAATCACTCTCGCCACCTGCGTAATTTGATCTAGGTAAGCTCTCATCTGCCTTTTTACCAATATCTTTTTTATAAACCATAGCCAAAAGTGTTCTCCAGCTTTGCAAATCTCCACTTGCTAATCCACCAAGTTTGTTTGCTAATTCTCCCATAGTTTTTAAGTCAACATTTGGATACTCTTTTCTAATTGTTCTTTCAACCTCCATGTATTTAGCACGCAAGCTTTCTTCCTCATCTTTTTGCTTAGCTTTTGCTTCTAATTCATCTAGTTTTTTAAGCCTTTCATCAATTCCATCAAGCCCTAATTGCTTTAAATACTCTTTCCTTTCTTCTTCTTCTTTACTTGGCTTATTTTTATTATTAAGTAGTGCTAAGCTTTCTTTTAAGGTTTTAATTTCATTTGCTTGCTCTTTTAAAAGTTTAGATAAATCTTGATTATTTTGTTCATCTTGTTCTACTTGCTCTACTTCTTGTTTTTCCTCTTTACTTTGAGTGGTTTCTTCATTGTCATTAAGTGAGTTTAAAAGCTCATTTAAAGCATCATTTTCATTCATTTGTTCATTCATCATCTTCTTCCTTTAGTAAATTTATTATCGTGTCTAAAAAAGCCATTTGCTCTAAAGCTTTTAACCTATACTCTGGCGTTTGTTGTTGGTTTTTTGCCATTGCAAAACATTCTTGGTATTTTTTATCTATAAAATCAACTAGCCTCTTACCTCCTTTTGTTTGTTGTATATCAAAATTTAAATCTAATAAAATCTTCATTGCATACCCTTGTTGAAAGCAAATAAAGAATTGACATTTTTTATCCCCAAAATAGGTAAAAGTTCTTTAACTAACTCTTCATTAGCTTTAACAATTCCATATGCACTTTGCATATCACCTATACTCATATACATTTGATAAAGTTGTGAAAATACTTGCATACTTGCTTGAAGTCCTGCTCTTCTAACTTCTTTATTCATAGCTCCAGTACCTGTTTGTATGTTAAACCTAAAACTAGGTATATCTTCTCTTGTAAAGTTATTAAAAAATTCATCATTTCCATACTTAAATACTAGTTTTGCAAATCTATCAAACAAAGGCTCTACAAAAGTCTCATTATATGATCTAATATAATCAGCACTTCTTCGACCACCTTCTTGTGCTTTTATGCTAATTTCAGTAGCAGTTTCATTTTGTGCAGTTTGCGCGCCGTTATTTTGTGGGCTAACACCAGTAACCTCTGTGATTTCACTCTCTAAGAGTTCTAAATTAACCCCCGAGCTACTTATATTCGGTGTTGGCAAAAAACCAACACTTGAAGGCTCTGTAAGATATATTGGCTTGCCAACAGTCTCTAAGTCTTCTCTTGAAACTCCGGCAGATTTTTGAAGTATTATTTTTGGGTTTAATGCACTTCTCATTGCATCTATTAAAAGATTTCTTGTGATATTTATTTCCTTTTGCAAAGACAATGCACTTGACATAACAGGTTCGCCATAAGCACACACATATTCTTCATTGTCTATTGTTTTTAATTGTGGAAGCATTGACCCCCAAACAAAAGGCTGTCCATCTTCTAAAACCACATCATCGCGTAGCAATTCCTCTTCTAAAAGTGTTGAAACAACCCATTTATCATCATCTTTTTTCACATAAATATCATATAACTTAACCTTTTTAAACTCTTCATTTTTGTCAAAATGCACATCTATATTTGTCTTTTGATAAAATCCTAATTTTTGCCTTTGCTTAATTTGTGCATGTGAAAGATAAATCTCATTTACGATAAAACTAATATCATCATTATTTAAAGCATTTGGATCAAAATAAACCTCATCTATACCAACTCTTTCAATACGAGGCATACCCTTGTGCCAAGTTACTTTTGCTATTGATGTTCCTGTTGTTAAAACATCTAAAAATAAAGGCTGAAAGAGCTTAAACAAATTAATTTCTCCTGTATAAAAATCTAAAGCTCTTTGCCACATAGCTATAATTTGCTCATCTGAATTAATATAACTTTCAATATCTGCCATTCTCTCACTGTTAAAATACACATCATTTAAAGCAGTTATTAAATATTTAATTTTTGCATTAATCTTTGGTATAAAGATGCAAGATTTGTTTCTTTTTTCATAAATTTCTTTTTTTTCATTTTTTAATAAATATGCATCTTGCAAGGCAGAAAAATAAGGCTTGTATTTTTCATAAGCATTTTTACTTTCACTTATAAGTTTTACTAAATATGTAATTTTTTCTTCTTTATTTTTCATTATTAATTCTCCATATGGTAACTTTACTAAGCTTTGTTAGCTTAGCAATATCATCATCACTCACACCTTTTTCTTTTAAAATTTTCACCATTTCTCTCTTGTATTGCTTTTTAGAAATATTTCTAAAACCCCCAAAAAGATCTAATATCCACTTAGCCAAAATTATTTTTATAACATCATCTTCTTTCTTAGCTAACTCTTTAATTTTAAGCGGATCTATATTCTCATATACCATTAAAAACTCACCAGCCATCATAACTCCAATCTTCACTAGTATTGTTTTTTGGGTGCAATTTTTCAAAGAAAGTTAAAGCTAAAGCATCACTAGTATCAGGGCTTTTTCCGTAATCTTTTTTTATCTGTTCTTTTGCCTTTATCTTTAAAAGCCCCTTATCAGAATACTCATATTCAATCATGCGTAAATCTTTTTTTAGCTCATCATCTTTAATAATTTGCATATGTTTTATGTTTTTAGCCAAAGTAAAATACATTTGTGCTCTTTTGTTTAAGTATTCATTGCTAGTTGCAGAATTTGCAGAATTTGCCTCAAATACAGGCAAGCCATAATCGCTTAATATATCATATACACCAACTCCAAGCCCACAAGTGTCTATAAAAATACCTCGTGGCTTTTCCTTGTCTTTATTAAATTCTGCTAAAACAACATTTGCTAAAGCACTAATGCTAAGCCCACTATATTTTTTAATTTCATCTACAACAAAACCTTTTCTTTTGACCAAAACACTCTTATCATCTCCATATCTTGCTACATCAAGTCCCCATATATTGTCTCCTTGCATTTTTTGCATATCAAAACTAATAGCACTCATACTTTTTTCAATATCACTTAAAGCAAAAAGCTCTGCACTAGAGTTGTCTATAAAGTCTCCATAAATTTCTTGTTTAACTACTTCACTATCTTCTCCACCTACTTCTTCGATTAGCTCTTTGATTTGCTCTTTACTCAAAAAAGGATTATCGTAACTTGAGAACTGAAAATGTTTCCAATTTTCATCACTTAATTCTTTTTTACAAAGCTCATAAAAAAGATTTTTTCCTTTAGGAACTCCACCTATAATCGCTCTTGATTTAGGATTATCAAGCAACATAGGGCGTATGGCGTTGTACCAAAGATACTCCCCTTTAGAGCCTTTTAAGATAATTCCTGCTTCGTTTAAAATTACCAAATCATAGCCAAAACCTTCTATATTTTCAGGTCTTTCAGCACTTCTCATATGAAGCACAGCATTATTTAAAATGAGTTTTTTATCTTGAACGCTCCAAGAATAAAATTCTTTTGGGAGTTTTTTTAGCTCAGGCATAAAGTAAAGCTCGAAATAATTTTGTAAGTTGCTTTGAACCGTGTCAACCCAAAGAACATTTAACCCCATTAAAAGATTTTCTATTACATATTTTGCACTTCCTCTTGTAAAACCCAATCTTCTCCCTTTTGCTACAGTTATGAAGCGTGGATTTTTATCATCAAAAACTTTAAGTTGTGCCAGAGTGTAAGAAAAATCAAGTTTTAATTGCATTTAATTTCACTTCTTATGATTTCTATTTTTTGAACACTATCACTAACCACTTCTTGTTTATCTACATAACCATGATTGTTTTTAAGCAAAAACATGCTTATGCTAGGAGTGTAAGTGCCTATCAAAGAATGATCTATTATAGAGCTAGCACATCTTTGTTTAGCCATTTGAATAATTTCTCCAAATTCTGCATCTTTCTCCCAAATGCTAAGAGTTTTTGTCGTAACTCCTAAAAATACAGCTAGACTTTCTATTGTCTTTGGAGCATAAATAGTTTTTTCTTTTGTTTGGGCAAGTGGTGTATTTGTAGCAAAAAACTCATCAACTTTTTGCTCTAACTCATCTTTTGTTAATACTTTATTGCTCATGAAGCAGTCCTTTCTAAAAAATCATATTCTTTAATATTAATTTCTAAAAAAGCTTTTTTAAAACTAACAATTTCATAATTAGCTCTTAATACATTTTTATCATCAACAAACAACGCATCTAGCACACCTTTTAATATATTATCCCCATCGCCATGGCGTTTATTTTTAAAGCCTATTTTTAGATTAATCTCATATGTCTTTTTGATATCAAAGGCCTTAAAATAAGCTAACTTGTTTTGTTTTAAAAACTCAACCCTTAGCAAATCTTTGAAATCTTGATATTTTTTATAATCTTTGCTTGTATATTTGGCTCTTTGAGTTGTTCTTTTATAAGGCACAGGGTTATTTTTAAGCTCTAATTTTAAAGAATAGCTCATCGTATTACCTTTTCTTTGTTTTTACTTAAATAATTAAAATTAGCGTTGGTTTTTTCTTTTAGTTTTTGAGAAAACTTTTCCAAATTTTGCAAGTGCAATGCATTTTCTTCTTCTTTTGTTTTTTGATGACAAAGTTCTGTTTTTAATTCTATCTTTTGAATGCTAAAATTCAAATCTTTACCAACTCTATGCTGATTTTTAAACATGAAGTCTATAAGTGCCTCTTTAAAATATCCATCTTCTACCAAAGACCCATCATGATACGTTAATTCTTTAAAGCCATTTACACATATCAAACAATCACTTGAACTATTTTCAAGTTTTACTACATTTTTAAAACTATCATAAGCAAAATATTCATATGTAAAATCATTTTTATATAATCTAAAAAAAGCTCTTGACTTGTAATTTCTAAAAAGCCATTTTAAAAAACTTTCTTTATTTTCAAATCGCTCTTTAAACTCAAGTTGCGCTATCTTGCAAACAATTCTAAGTTTTTCATAAGTAGAACCGATGATTTTTTCACTCATACATGTCTCAAAATAATAATCTAAAAAAACATGTATATCTTTGACGTCTTTTAAATATCTGCCCACTATATCCACCGCTTGAGCTTCATTAAGCTCTAACAAATTCATTAAAATTTTAACTTTTTCTTTCATTTTATCCTCAACTAATACTTACTACATCAATATATTTTTGTTCTTGATTATCTTCAAATCTATAATAATCCATCAAAGAACTCACCACACAAGCTTCAGCCTCTTTTTTTCTAACTTTAAAAGCATTTTTTCTTAATGCATTTTCCTTTGCATATTTAAGCCAAGTATGCAAGCTACCAGCAACAGAAGCCATTTTTTTGTCGCCTCTCTTCCACTGTCTAACATCCCAATACTCTATAAAATCTTCAGCCAAACTCTCATCAAAATAAGTTCCGTGTTTTTGATTAAAGGTATTAATCTGCTCCATTAAATCATCTACACTAGGTTTTTTAAATTTACCCATACCAAACTCCTGTGTTTTTAAAGCTCCAAAATCAACAACAAAAAAAGTTCGCGTAGCGTTATTATTTTTATTTGTATTCTCTTTATTTTCTAAATTTTCTAAATTTATAAATTTATTATTATTTATATTTATATTATTTTCTTTATACGCGTGCGTGCGTGTTTCTATATATAGGGAATTTTCATTTTTTTCTTTTTCCGTATTCAAATTTCCGACTACGGAAGAAGTATTATTTTTAAATATTTTGCTTGGTTTTTTATCAGCACTTTTAAGCTTATATTCAGTTTTGTTAAAATGCTTAATTATTTCATTGTTTTCATCTTTTAAAATCCACTCATAATTAAATCTATGATAATTTGTTTTTTTAATTTGAAGTAGATTAAAATTGATTAATTCATCTTTAGCAAGTCTTAATCTTTGCAAGCTTATTCTTGTATCTTTTTTGATTAAAATAAGTTCTCTTAAGTAAATTTCACTTACTAAAGTTTTTTCACTCATTCTCTTAAGCTGTAAATAAAGTGCCAAAGCATCCATACTTAAGCCACCATAAAAAATCGTATTAGCTACTTTTGTAAAACCTCTTCTAGCTCTAAGTGGCTTTTTAGCTCCTAAAGCCACCTCTAAACTAGCTTTAAAATGCGGTATACTCATCATTTTTCCTTAATTTATTTCTCATTTTTAATATGATAAAATCAAACGCAAAAAGGCCTAAAATGGATCTACTTAACTCTTTAGCGCAGATACTAGGTGAAAAACAAGCCATTTTTATATATGGACTTATCATAGGTTTTTTACTTGGGCGTTTTTTTACAAAAGCGCAAAACAAAACGCAAATAACCACATTCCAAAGCACATGCAACGCTATTTTAAGAGTTAAAATACCCATCACTTTGGTATATAAAGATGGAATAGAACAAGCTCCAAAATGCGATTTTTTAAGAAAAGATGGCATTTGTACTAAAACAAAAGTCACTTGCCTTTACCTCCGAACTTTTGATGTAAAAAATGAGACAAAGAATAAATAAAAACTCCGATTAAAAATCCTATACTAAGACCCGAAAGCAAGTAGTTAATCACACTCATAAAACATCCTTAATTTTGTTAAAATTCTTTTGCCAAGCTAAGAAATACTTTATAAAGGATCTAATCATGACAAAAAATGAGATTGTTTTAGAATTAACTAAAAAACTATTAGAGTATCTCCCTCTTGATGTTACACAAGATGATGGGTGTACCAATAAACAACCACAAGATTTGGCAAAAGAATTATCAAACATATACAACACCATTTTTGAAACCATAAAATGTGATAATTAAATGCCACCAGCAACCACAATCGGTTTAACTTCAATGCTATTTTCATAAAAAGCATTCAACATTTTTAAAATCTTAGCTTGGTCACCTAAGTTATGCTTTCTCATGATTAAAAGTATTTCTTTTAAATCCATAGAAATATCTTCAATTCTTTTGTTTTGCTCTTTCACTCACACTCCTTTTTTGGTTTTCTTCCTCTTTTTGGTATATTTGTAAGATTAGAACGCACATCTACCCAAAACTCATGCGGAATTCCATATAACCTTTTAAACTCTATTTGTTTTTTAAAAGAAGGGCGTGTTTTATTAGTTCTAATTTTTTTAATACTTACCAATGAATAATGTTGTTTCATTAAATTAGTAAATTTCATAAAATCAATTTTTTTCATAGTTAAAGTATAGAATAAATATTCTTATATGAAAATTAAAAAGAATAGATATAAGGAACGATAATTGCATAGATAAAAGTGTATAATTTTTATACCAAAAAAAAGGAGATAGTTTGGCAAGAAAAGATAAAACTATAGATTATTTGTTTAATAAAGATAAATTTCAATTTTATTTAAGAAATAGAGAAAAAAAAATAACATATCAAAACTTAATAGAAATTTTATATAAACACGGCATAGAATATACAGAGCCTGGAATAAAAAAGTGGTTTGTGAAAAATGGTAGAACAGAGCCACCTATGGGAGTAATTAAAGTGATCTGTGATGAACTTAACATACCATTTGATGAAATTATCACGCAAGATATATTTAAAAACTACAATCAAATCGAATTTAAATACTATCCTGATGTTTCTGCTTCAGCTGGATATGGAGTTTTAGCACAAGATATAAATTATACTAGTATTTGTGTTGATGGAAGTTTTCTAAAAGAGATTTTAGACATTCCTATAAAAAAAAGCTACGATATTATAAAAATAAATGGCGATAGCATGGAGCCACTTTTAACACATGGAGATTTTGTTGTTATTGATAGAAGCAAAAATACTCTTGGCACTATATCGAGTGCTGATATAGTTATTTTTAGACAAGGCGAAGATCTATATTGTAAAAAAATTAAAAAAGAAGCTTTTTGCGATTTTATTTATTTAGTATCTGAAAACAAAGACTACAAAGAAGTTAAAATTAGCGATTTTGCACAGTGTGAAATCATAGGGGTGGTTGTATCAAAAATGACAGTTGAAACCTTTAAAAATTTTATAGAGTTTGTAAGATGAAGGAAGGTTTAAATAATTTTTAACTATTAATTTGTTATAATTCCAAAATTTTTTAAAGATATTAAGAAGTGTAGAAAGAGAAGAAGCAATGAAAGCAAAAGGTGTAGCTATAATTCCTGATGGAATTAAATTTGATGCAGAAACAAATGAATTTTTCGATGAATTAGAAGAGAAATTTTTTAAAGGGCAATTAAGTTTTCAAAAAATAAATACTCATTCAAAAGGAAGAGTAGTTCATGGTTCGGAAGTTAAACAAAAACAAAGAAGTTTTACCCAAAAAGAGAAAAATGAATTTTTAAGAAAATGTGGAATAAAAATTGGAATCTAAAGTTATCTTAAAATCAGAATATTATATCTTATACTATCAGTTTTTAGAATTAGACAAAAAATCTTTACTATATGGCAGAGATGATCAGCTTATACTAGCTTTCATGTTGTACTATAAGGCGTTAATTGAAAATAAAGAGGAAACTGTTAATAAAATAAAAGATAAAATGTCAGAAATGTTTTTAGAGCGCAATATGTCGCCTAGAGAAATTAATTTTGATACAAAAACAATATGTATTAAAAATAATTTAAATTTATATTCTGATTTTTTTTTAGAAGCTCTAGGGATGTTTAATAAATTTAGAAAAAAAATAGGTAAAAAAAATAGAGAGAATATAGCAAAAAAATTACTAAAAGATAGATTGCAATATTATAATTTTTTTGCATTAGATGTTAAAACAATAGTTTATGAAGAAAGAGATATTACGTATTTTCCATTGCAGGTGTTAAATGAATTTCATAACACGATGTCTCATTTATGTTGTGTTTTTATATCAACAGGAGCATCAGAAAATAACATTAAAAGAGCAGAAAATCATCTACGACGCGGTACTTTGGATTTATATAAAGTAATAATTAAGGATTTTTTTATAATAGTAAGCCAAGATGTTACTAAAGAACAAAATGATACTATTGAAAAAATAAAAAATGATATTATTAAAATAAGAGATTTAGAATATAAAACTATAGGAGTTGATAGAACAATGGAGAAGTTTTCTGAAAACAATAAACCTAAAAAGAATATTTTTCAAGAATACAAAAAAGTATGTAAAAAAATTATTAATTTTTTTTAATTAAACTCCATGAAAAAACTTATAATCTTACCACTGCTAGCAACTCTAGCCTTAGCTGATTACACACAATATGAACTGAGTGAAGATTTTGCAAAGTATTTTACTAAACAAAACTGCTCTCAGGTTCTAGATAAATTTTATTATATTAATTGCTATGATTATAACTACAAAGGCACTAAAGCAGTAGCTTATAAATTAGAAGCAGATAATCTAAAAGGCGAACAAATCAAAAAACGCCCGCGCTTTGAAGATGATACAAATATACCTAAAAAATATCGTACCACTTGGAGTGATTATAAAAATAGTGGTTATGATAGAGGACATACCCTTTCTAATGCCTCTATGAGAAAAACTACTCAAGCTCAAAGAAGTACATTCTTAATGAGTAATATTACTCCGCAAAATCCACAAATTAATCAAAAAGTATAGAATAAGATTGAAAAAAGAGAAAGGCAAATAGCTTTAAAGCTTGGAGAAATTGAAGTTTTAAATTTGGTTAATTATGATAGCAACCCTCAAAGAATAAAAAATCAAATTGCTATTCCAAACTCTTATATCAAGATTATAAAAGGTAATAATTTTAAAGAATGCTATAAAGTTCCAAATTATGAAGTGGAAAATGAGAATATAAAAAATTATAAGGTTGATTGTGGTAAAATTTTATTTTAAAAATACCTTTCTTTATTTTTAATAAGATATAATTGTAAATATTTTAATAAGGTAATACTTAATGCAAAAAATAATAATTAAAAATTTAGGACCCATACAAGAAGCAGAGATGATCTTAAAACCATTTGTAGTATTTATAGGAAAAAGCGGTAGTGGAAAAAGTGTAATTCTAAGAACCATTAGTATGCTAAAATGGCTATATAAACATGAATGGATGAAATCATTTTATGAGCCAAAATTACTTAACTCTATAAGTCAAGAAAAATTTAATGAATATCTAAAAGAATCCATGCTAGATACTTACATAGACAAAAGAACTGAAATTGCATTTATAGATGATAAAACTCCAGTAATAGAAATAAAAAATAAAGAAATAATTATACATCTAATAAAAAACAAAAATCCAATTGGAAAAATAGTATTTATAAATGATACTAGAAATTTTTTACCAGAATTGTTTACGCTTCCGGAGCAAAGAAAAATCAAATTATCGTATCATACAGATGATATGATAGCAAATTTTATTGAAAGTATCAACGAGCTAAAGAACTTCAAACTAAATACTATGAAAAATATAACATTTATTTCTGAAACAGAAGCAGATTTTAATAAGTATTATTTAAAATATAATGACATTAAAATACCATTTGAGCAATCAAGTTCTGGGGAGAAGAGCGCTAGCATATTGGAAATAATATGTAATTATTTTGCCCATGAATATAATATCGAACAAAAAAGTGTAAAAAAAATTATTCTTGAAAACATATTAAATAAATTTATTACAAATAAAAATAAAATACAAGAACAATACCGGAGCATTGAAGAAGAAATATTAAAACAAATTAATTTTCTTCAATTTCTTTTTTCTCAAAAAAACAAACCGACTTTAGAAATTTTTATAGAAGAACCGGAATCAAATTTATTTCCAATTAATCAAATGAATATGGCTTATTATCTCACAAGCCTTAGGAATGCAAAAAATAAACCGAATATTATGTTTTCAACTCATAGCCCATATATATTAACATCATTAAATAATATTTTATATGCTTCAATGGTTGAGCAAAAACTGCAAAATAATAAAAAAGATGATATTTATAAAATAATTGATAAAAAAAATATTATAGATTATAAAGACTTAGCAGTCTATAAAATAGAAGATGGAAAAGTTGAATCAATTATGGACAAAGAAACAAATCTAATTGATGCTGAATATATAGACACTGTGTCAGATAAAATAATGGATGATTATTATAAAATAGCAGAGTTGGATAAATGAAAAAAAATATATTAGAAGAAAAGTTTATAAATAAAGACGAGTGCTATAATAACACATTAGTATGTGAAGATAGTGTAAAATTAATACTTGAATGCAATGGAAGAGATTTTTATAAAATTTTAATTGATACAAAAGATATTAATAAATTAGAAAATAAACAATCAAGATGTGATTATCTTGTTGCTACAACTGATTTAAAAGATATAATTATATACACAGAATTAAAAGGTGGAGATTTAAAAACAGCTTATGAGCAAATACTAGCTATATATGAATTACTTAATGAAGATTTTGAAAAACGATATATAGCCATAGTACATACTGGAAATCCAAAAGCATCTACTATAAAACAAAAATATGAAAAAAAATTAAAAAAGAGTAATTTTGAACTACCCCCACTAACTTCAAGTAAAATTATAACGCTTAAATATAATCCAAATACTAAAACAATTAGCAAATAAAAAAATGGATACCAAATTATCCTCAATACCCCATCAACCTTTTATATCCATCACAACCAAGTTGATAACCGCCATCACAAGCTAAGCCATGATATTTTTTTGCTTGTTTAAAATCTATCCTTACACCTTTTCCATTTTCATAAAGCTCACCAACAGCTCCACAGCTTACACTATCTTTATATTTATCACATAAAAGTTTAAAATTTAAAAAAACTTGTCTCATAGTATCTGGTTTAAATAAAAGTGCAGTATTTCTTTTGCAAGCACAAGGCATATCTATTATATCAGATTGTAATTTATCATTATAATACAAAGGACACGCATAACCCTGATAAATGATAAAATCATTCATCTCTTTTAGTAGCTTTAGTGTCTTTATAGCTTTTGCATCACTAGTTTCACTCAAAACAAAATCTATCAATTCTGATGTTTTATTTCGACTATCTAAAGCTATCAAGCGATTAATTTCTTTATACTTTTTATCTTTATCCGCATTAAGAATTAAACCAACAAAAGTCATTATTTCAATAAAATTAAATATATTACTCTCAACTTTAAAATTTCCATCTATAGCAAAATTATTATAAATATATAAACAAGCTTCTTTATTCTTTTTATCATAGCAATCACTAAAAGATTTTTTGTATAGTTTTTCTTCTGAAAGATTAAAATTTTTGTTTTTATAACCAACGGCGTGTTTTTCTATATACGCAAGTGCTTCATTTTCTCTTTGCTCACATACATCAAACCCAAAAGCATATATACATACAAATAAAATCAGTAATTTTTTCAACAACAACCCTTTATTTTGCCTCTATTTTATACATAAAATTATATCATAAACATATTTTTAAAAAGTATAAAGTATATATTCTTTTTAATTTAATTTTAAGTATATTTATTATATTCTTTCTTCATCGAAACAAATGAAACCTAAGAAACAAAAAAAAGGATTTAAAATGTTAGTGATTAGATTAGATCTAAGAGAAGATTTAGAAAAAATGCTAGAGGTAGCTTTTGAAAGAAATTATTCAAAACATTACGCTTCTTTGGAAGAGTTTTTGGCTACTCTTTTAGAGCATTCAGTTAAGAACTTAATCACCAAAGAAGCGTTAGAGAACAAAGGGTTTGTTATTTCTCTAAAAGATTAGGAGTGTCAGTGAGTTCTTCTAAGTCTTTATCGTTTAGTCTTTTTTCAAGAATTGTGACTTTGCTTTCTAATTCATCAATTCTTAAAATAAGTTTGTTTAGTTGAGCTTTTAAGCTTTGTAATTCTTCCATAATTCGCCTTTCTAGAGTGAAATGGATTATAACAAATATAAGGATTTAAAATGTTAGATAGTTGCTACCTTGATTTAGAAAAAAGAGAAAGAGAAGCTGATACTCTAGCTAAAGAGCTTATGCATGATGAGAGTATGAGTGGTAAAAATCTTTTTTATCTTAAAGATTTGATAGAAGATTTTATAACAGATCTTGAGTGCAAAATGGAAGATTGGGAGTTTTCAACTTCTTTAGGAACTTACAAAGAAGAAGATATTAACTTTAAGATTTGGGATTTAATATCCAAAGTAAAGGAAACGCAAAAAACTTTAAATACTATTAAAGTTTAACAAAGTCTTTTACTAAAAAGACTTGATTAAGCTTTTGACTGCTTGGAAATTAAGCTTTACTACCTTGTTGATAGTTCTTATAGCAGAAGGGTTAGCAAGTTATCCAAAAACTTGGCTTAATATAAATGTTTATAGTGCTATTTTATGTTTTCTTGCACTTTAAAAATGACAGAAAACTAAGGGTTTAAGAAAAATTTTTGTATAATAACAATTGTATTAAGTATGGCTACTCTTTCGGTTTTTTAGAAAGGGGGTTATTGGTGAGCAAGATAATTGATTTTATAATTCTTATTTTAGAATTAATAAAAGAGATAATTAAGCTCGTTAATTATCTCATCTAAAATCCTTAGAGCATATTATATATATCCACGCTTAGTCTAAGCTTAATACAATTATAACACAATAACCGAAAGAGAGCGTGGCTTTCGGCTTTCTTAAACCCCTTTTTATACTCAAATGAGCGCAAAGATTTTTGTTTTGATTTTACATCACATTCATTAAGTTTTTTTCATTGCGATTACTCCTTAATTATAAACAATAAGACATATTTTTTCCTTTTTGCTTTGCGCTCATTTGAGTATAAAGATTTTGAAAGGAATATCAATGAGAGCAGAAGTAATAAACAAAAAGGCATACGTTCGTTTTGATGATTATGCAAATGAAGTCAGCGAATATAAAAAGAAAATAGTTTTATTAGAAGAAAAACTAAAAGAAGCTAAAGACTTATTTAAAAGTGAAAATAACTTAAGAATGGCTATAGAAGTTGAAAACATTAAACTATTAAGCTTATTAACAAAGGAACTTTGATGTTGTTATTTTTCAAAAAAGATGATGATTTAAAAATAAAGCTTTTCAAAGCCCAGCATCATATCAGGCTTAAAAACAAAGCAATAAATCAAAGCTTATTAGCTTTAGAAGAAAAAGAAAAAGAGCTTAGAAAACTTCACTCTTTTAAAATAAAAATACTTGATGAGTTAGGGCTTATAGCTATGGATAACGCTGAAGAATTAGCAATTAAAAAAATAAAAACACTAAAGGAGAAAACAAATGAAATATAAAATCATAGAATTAAAACAAGGCTCTAAAGAATGGCTTGAGTTTAGAAAAGGAAAAATCACAGCTAGTATAGTCGCCTCTTGCATTGGTGAAAAAGGTGCTTTTTTAAGCAAAGAAAAGGCAAAAGAACTTATACAAGGACTTTTTGAACCATATACCAATAAAGCCATGCAAAAAGGTAGAGAGTATGAGGAATTAATCAGAGCAAAAATGGAATTTATAATAGGAAAAGATATAACTCCTATTGTTATTCAAAGCTTAGAAAATGAGCTTTTTATGGCTTCTTTAGATGGTATAGATGATAAAAAAACAATATACGAGTTTAAATACTCAAGCAACAACGAAGAATACGAGCAAGTGTTAAAATTTAAAAAACCTAGCCCAAAATACTACGCTCAAGTCCAATTTCAACTTTTTGTAGGTGGTTTTGAAAAATGTGTTTTTGCAGTCTTAAATGAGAATGATGATTTGACTTATTGTGTGGTTAAAAGCGATAAGGAATATCAAGATTTTATGCTTAGAAAAATAGATGAGTTTATAAAAGATTATCTCGTTAATCAAAAAAGCGACTACAAAGAACTTGATGATACTCATGCAAAAGAATTGGCCTTAGAAATAATTAGACTTGAAAGCACAATGAAACCTATAAAAGAAAAACTAGAAGCTCTTAAAAAAGAATTTATAGAGCTAGCAAATGGTGAGAAAGTTAAATGCTTGGATATTAGTGTTTATCCGCAAAATAGAACAACAATTGATTATAAAGGCTTTTTAGATTTTACTAAATTAGAAATCCCAAAAGAGTATGTAAAACAAAGCACTTCAATGTGTTTAAAAATCAAAAAAGGAGCATAAAATGAGCCAATTAGCACTAACTGAAAAAAACATAGAAAATAATTTTAACTTTAATCCATATGAACTAGCACTCGTTAAAGGAGACTTATCAAAGTTAAGCGATGAAGAAAGAACTTCTTATGTAAAAAGTATTTGCGATAGTTTAGGCATCAATATGTTAACTAAGCCTTTTGAATACATTATGTTAGGTGGTAAATTAACCCTTTATGCAACAAAAACGGCAACAGATCAGTTAAGACAAATCCATAAAGTATCTATCACTAAAACAGAAGCTAATCAAATTGGAGATATTTATATGGTTACGGTTTATGCTAGCACTCCAGATGGTAGAACAGATTGCGACAGCGGAGCTTTAAATATTAAAAATTTGGGCGGAGATAACCTAGCAAATGCTTTAATGAAAGCCATAACTAAAGCTAAAAGGCGCGTTACTTTAAGTATTTGCGGTCTTGGAATGTTAGATGAGAGTGAATTAGATACTATCAAAGACTATAACAATACTAAAGCAACACTAATAAAAGATGAAGCAAATGAGCTAAAAAAACTTGGGCTTGAACTAAGAAAAACCTTAGAGGATATGGGCTTAAATAAAGAAGAACAAAATGCATTTATCAAAAACAACAATATCTTTACAAGAGAGAAAATAAAAGAATTGTTAGATGATAAAAATAAAATATTCGAACTTAAACAAGGACTAAAAAATGATACCAACATTTAAAGCAAATTATGAAGTGGCAAATTATCAGCCACTACTTGAATATTTAAACGAAGGTGGTTTATATAGTGGCTATTTTAGAAAAATATTCTTATATGATACTATCGGCAACACAGGCCATACAAATACTTTTGTAAAATGTGAATTTGTATGCCAAAAACACAATAAATTAGCTGATTTTAATTTATTTATTGCAAAGAATGGAGATTTTACATACACAACTTCAAAAGGCGAAAAGGAAAGCTACTTAGGCTTTAGACAACTTAACGCAATAATGCTATTTTTAGGTATAGAAGAACTTGATCTTAGCAAAAAAACAAAAGCAAATATCTACGGAAAAGAAACAGAAGCTACAAGTCTTGATGAGCTAACAAATAAAACTTTGCTTTTGGGTTTTGACACAGAAGAGTTTTTAAATAAAAACAATCAAGTTGAAAATAAAATAGTACTTAGTAGAATTTTTAACTCAAAACTACAAAGTCTTGATGAATTTAAAAACCAAAAAGAGCCAGTTGTATATAAAAACTTTAAAGCCAGACACAAAAAATTACCACAAGAGCAAAATGAGTTTCAAGTTCAAAGCATTTCATTTGACCCATATGCACAAAATTTTAATCAAAAACCTCAACAAATTCATACTTTAGATGCCACTTTAGAAGATGATGGTGAGCTTCCATTTTAAAGCAAATAAAAATGTTAAAAGAAAAAATTAACACAGCCATAGAACACGCAAGAGCTTTGGCTTTAATTAACAAAGAATGCTTAGAGTTGATTGATTATATGGAAGAGTGCGACGAAGATGAGTTAAGAGACAATTTAGCTGATTTGAAAAAATTCTTGATAAGAGCAAAAGAATTGTTGAAAGGATGAGAAGGTTTTTAAAACATATTAAAACATTCAAATCTACAAACTAAGAAGTTGTTTATAAAATACTTTTTGATAAAATTATCAAAGATAAAAAAAGGAAACCAATGGAAAACTTAGAAAAATATAGAAAAGAAATATTTAAAGATGAAACTTCAGCAGGTGATTAAGGAATTGTAAAAAAGGGGACATTATGGGAGATACAATTGAAAATGTAAATATAAGATTTACTATACAAAAAGATAATCCAATAGATATTAAAACTTTATCTAACGCATTATTAGCACTAAATAATTCTATAGATGAGTATATCTATATAACTCAAGGAACTAGCGGTATTAAAACAACTTTAAAATCAGTAGAAAAAGGAAGTGATGTTTTTAATCTTGTTGTATGTGGTGCTCTTATGTTTGGAGAATTACTACCAAATATAAATGCTTATTTTGAATTTTTTAACAATATTAAAAATATAGGTAAAAAAAGCATAGAAGAGATTAAAGAAGATAAAACATTAACTAAGAGTAATCTTGACAACTTAGAAAGCATTTTAGCCTTAGCAGAGCAAAAAGATTTAAATCTTAGTATTACTTATAATGATTATAAAGATTGTGTTGTTGTTAATCAGGAAAATAAAGACGCTTACAAACAAGGTATAGCCACAGCAAAACAAATTAAAAACTATGAAGATAAAGAACAAAAACACTTCCAAAATGTTTTAATAAGAATGAAAGAAGTTAAAGATAGCGAACGCATAGTAAAAGATAAGGCTATATGTGATGATATTGTTCCAAATAAAGCAATAAGCACGGAAATAGTAGATAAAGAAGCAAAAGAGCTTATCAATAAAAATCCATTCGATAATTACTACTTAGTAGATTTATCAGTGCATAAAATAGATGGTTTAGTTAAGCTTTATCGTATTACAGCATTACATAGCATTATACCAAAAGATACAAAGGAAAATTAATGGATGAAAAAGATTTTATTGAAATAAGTAAAAAATTTATGGATGAATATCCAACAAAATTTTTAAATCCAAATAAAGAAAAATATTACAAAAGATTTTACAAGTATTGTGAAAAAAATAATTTAGATATGAATAAAAATACAGCTTATGAGTGGCTTTTGAAAGAGGCTGAAGAAGATCATTATGATATTATGATTACAAATCCAAATGCAACAAAAAAAGATATAGAAAAGGATAAAAAGAAAATGGCAGAAGAGAAAGAAAGTAAGGGAAGCTATAATCTACAGATTAAAATTCCAAATGAATTAAAAGACAAATTAGAAAAAAAAGCAGAAAAAGCAGGAGTGTCTTTAAATCAATACATAATGTATCTTTTTATTGATGATATTAAAAACGAACGGATTTAAAATCCGAGCGTTAATTTAATATCAATACGACTTCATTATTTTTATAATAAAAAAATAATTAAATAATATTGATATATCATTTTTAATATAATATAATTTCAATAATAAAGTATTGAAAAAGGATTATATCATGAATGATTTAGTTTATATTTTAAATACCGATTTAGTTACAGACCAAAATAAAATTTCTACAATATCTAAGGTAGATACAAGTTCAATACAAAGACTTATAAGAACTTATAAGCAAGATTTAGAATGTTTTGGAAAATTAGACTTTTCATTTCAAAAAACGGCAAAAACAAATAAAAAAATTTACTATCTAAACGAACAACAAGCAACTCTACTTTTAACTTATATGAAAAATAGCGAAAGTGTTAGAAATGCTAAAAAAGTTTTAGTTTTTGCTTTTTATCAAATGAAAGAAAAACTTAAAAACCTAGAAGCTGAACAAATGCAAAAACTAGCTTTTAGACAGAGCTTAGGTTATAAATCTCAACTTAAACAGCAAAAGCTAAAATATGAAAATGAGATTAAAGCTTTAAAGTATGATTTAGAACATAAAAACGAGTTAAGCTTTAAAAGAAAACTTAGTGAAAAAGAACTTTTAGAGCTTAGGAAAATACTTGCTCGTGATTATAACATTCTTTGTATGAAAGAGTGGGAGTTTAGTCTATTTGCAGAAAAAATAGGAAAAAATGAAGTTTTTGAAGCTATCTTAAAAAGGCTAGAAAACAAATTATACTACTATAAAAACTACGATGATATAGAAAAATTTTATTCAAAACACCCATTCTTTAAAAAACAATTCTAAAGGAAATAAAATGGCTACAATTTATGACAAAAATGGAAATATTATTATAGAAAAAACTGAAATTAGTTTAAGCGAATTACTTGATTTTTGTAGAAAGCAAAAAATATCTTTAAAAAATGCTAATTTTAAAGAGCAAAATTTAACAGGCGTAGATTTTAATAGTTTAGATCTAATCGAGGCTGATTTCACTAATGCCATTTTACAATATTGCAATTTTCAATCAAGCATTATATCAAATGCTGTTTTTACAAATGCTGTTTTAAAAAACGCTTATATGCAAGATGTAATTGCAAATGAAACTAATTTTAAAAATTGCTCATTAGAAAACATTTTTTCAAATTCTGCTAGATTTATAGATTGTGATTTTAGCGGGGCTGATTTAAGAGAAAACAATTTCTTAAAAACAAGAATTACAAATCCATTTTTTAAAAATACTTTAATTTCAAATACCATAGGAGATATGGAAAACATATGCTCATTACAAGTAGAAAAATTTTCCATATCCTTTAATTCTCAAGATATAGCCATAGGTTGCAAACAAGAAAGCATATCATGGTGGAAAAATGTAAAAAATGAAGAGTTAAACGATGGTCGTGAAGATTATACGCAAGTATGGAGTGCATACAAAGACATTTTGTTTAAAATCATCAATATAAAATACAATATTTAAAGGAAACCCCATGTCAAATATAGAATTTTTAACACCAAAGCAAGTAGAGCAAATGTATGGATTAAACCCTTTACAACAATTTAGAGCAAGAAGCAATGGCATGCCACACTACAAGATTGATGTTAAAACAATCAGGTATAAAAAAACAGAACTAGATCATTGGTTTAAATCTAAAAAAGTTATCATTTAAAATCAAATGGACACAAGGAATTTAAGTATTCGCCATACCAACTCATAAGCTGTTTCCTTAAATCAATGGCCTTACTTCTATTATAAGCTCTTTCAACTTCACTTCCATTTACATGGTGCAATATCATCTCAGCGATATCTTTGCCTATGCCAAGTTTTATAAGCTCGTTGCTTTTTTCTGTACATATACTCCTAAAAGTACTTCTAAATCCATGTATTGTATGTTTCAAATCATACATTTTGAAAAACTTGCTTGCAAAGTTATCGCTAATGCATTTATCAAAATTAAAAAACACATATTCTTTGTTTATATTAAACATCTTTTGCATTTGTAATATTTTTAATGCATATTCATTCAATGGGATAATATTTTCACCATTGCTTTTTACCTTCATATCTTCAGCTTGTATAACCCAAAGATTATTATCAAAATCTATCTCACTCCATTTAGCAAATCGTATATTTTTACTTCTTTGTGCTGTCAAAAGCGTAAAATAAATTGCATTTATAATATTCACATTAACCCTAGCTCTTTGCCTATACTCTTTCATACATTCAAGCATAAACTTAACTTCTTTTTCTTCTACCAAAGCTTTAAAATGCTTCGCATTGCAATCATCATTGATTAATCTATAGTACTTTTGTAAATCTTTTAAATCTACAATAATATTAGTTTTTAATTCTCCTCTTTGTCTTGCGAGTTCTAAAATCCTGCAAATAAAAGCAATACTTTTATTTAAAGTTGAATAAATATTTTTTGAATTCATATGATCATAAATAGGAAGAAAGTCTTTCTTTTCTAGCAAATTAATAGGCTTTTCTCCTAGCATAGGCTGTATGTATTTTACAAAAGTCCCCTGTTCCTTTTTTATAGTAAAATATGAAAGTTTTTTTCCTATAGTTTCCATATAGTGATCATTTGCCATATTTAATGTAAATTTTTTATTCTTATTATCGATAAAATCCCCGCTTCTTAATTGTTGTAAAATCTTAATCGCTTCCTTTCTAGCTTCTGCAAGACTTAACAATCCTTTTCTAAACTCTCCTATGGTTATATATTTTTTTAATTTTTGTTCTCTAAGTTGAAAAACTTTTCTACCTGTAGGATGAATTTTTAAATAAAGCTCTTTTGGCTCACCGAGCGGAACTAAGTATTGTTTTTCCTTTATTTCTAATGCTTCTATATCACTTTGAGAGAGTGCCATTTTTCGCCCTTTATACCCAAAAAATACCAAAAATATACCCAATACCTATAAAAAATAACGCTGGGTATAAAATGGGTATTGAAATTATATCAAATAAATGAAATAAAAGAAATAAATAAAATACTACAAATACCTAAAAATAGATGTTTAAAGAAATGTAAGAAATGTATTTAAATAATAATGGTGTCCCCAGCAAGGTTTGAACTTGCGACCTCAGAATTAGGAATTCTGCGCTCTATCCAGCTGAGCTATGAGGACAAGTATTTTCGTTATTTTAAGAAAAAATTTATTTTATAGAGCTTAAATTTTTAACTCTATAAAAAAACATTTTGGATTTTCATCAAAACCTAAAGCTCCATTATGTGCGTCAATAATCTGTTTTGATAAAGAAAGTCCTAAACCATTTCCTTTTAATTTAGTTGTTTTAAAAGCCTCAAAAACCATTTTTTTATCTTTAATACCTACTCCGTTATCATAAACTTTAATAAAAATTTTATCTTGTTGTTGTTCGCACTTAATCTTTATACAACCATCATCATTATCACTTTCTTCAATAGCATCTATTGCATTATAAAGTAAATTTTGCAAAACTAAAGCAAGTAAAGATTTATCCGCATTTATTTTTAGATTCAAAAACTCAAATGCAAAATCAATATTGGCTAGATAATTATAAGTCCCGATGGCTTGTTCGCATTCATCTTGCAATTCTTGCAAATTAAATTCACTTAAATTAACATGCACACCTTTTGTAAAAAGTAAAGTAGAATTTACAATACGTTCAACTCTTGAAATAGCTTTTTGAATTTCTAAAACTATATGTTTATTTTTCAACTCACTTCTCTCAAATAAAGTTGAACTTAACAAAGAAATAGAACCTATAGGATTTCTTATCTCATGTGCTAAATGCGCAGCAACCGTTCCCATGCTAGCTAACCTTTCATTTCGTTTTTCATCGCTAATATCTGTTGCATTAACTATAAGTTTATCAGTATGAGATGTGATTTTGATTAAATAAAATTTGTGATCAAATTCTAGCTCATAATGAGTCTTATTAAGATCAATATTTTCTAAAAGTTTTGGTTTTTGTGTAGCTAAGTTATTTTGCAAAATAATATTTTTATTTGCATCTAAAATCCACAAAGCCATTGGTAAAACTTCTATAATCTCGCTTACCATTTGTCTTAAAGCTGTATAATTTTCGTTAAGTTGCTTGTATTCATTCTCTATAACATAGGTTTGTTCTATTAATGCTTTTAGTCCTTGCTGCAAGTTTTCTTTTTCACTAGAATCTAAACTTTTTAAAATATTCTCATCCACATTCAATCCTTGATCAAAAATTCAAAATCATCTAAAGTATACAAAAGCAAATTATGCTCCTTACTTAAAACAAGTTCCTTGCTAAAACCTCTCTTTGAAAAAAGCACATATAAATTAGGTTGCATTTGCAACTGCTTAGCTTTATTTTTTAAAATATTTAAAACATTTTTGCAAATTTTCCTTTCTTTAAATTTAACTTCACCCAAAACGCAAAAGCCATTTTTATAGTAGTACAAATCTATCTCACAATAATAATTCCAAAAGCTAAAAACCTGCTCTACTTTGAGTTTTCTTGCTAAAAATTCTTTACACAAAAGTTCAAAAGTAAAACTTTGATAATTTTCCAAATTTTCCCTAATAAACCACAGCAGCTCATCATACTTTTTTGCTATAATTAAATTAAGTTTAGGGTATATAAAATAAAAGAAAAATCTCAATCCTTGATTTTTAAAAACCACCTTATCTTGAATACTATAAGATCGTAATTCTTTTTTGACTTTTTGTCTTTTACTTTTTATGATAGGTTTTTCTTGACTTTTTTCTAAAATCAAAATATTTCTTTCTAAAAGCTTATTAATAAGCCCTAAAGCCTGAAAATGTGGAATAGATTTATTAATAGAATATCTTTTTCTATCATTTTTACTTAAAACACATAAGGCCTTTAGAGTATTATCATCTAAATTTAAACATGTTAAAATATCAAAAGCTTTAAAAATAAAAACATTTAATATATTATCATACAAATTTAATTTCACATCAAATTCAAATTCATCAAAAACACTATAAAAATCAAAAATACTTTCAAGCTCCAAAACTCCACAGCGTTTTGAAAAATCACTAAATTTTATAACTATATCCTTATTTTAAATCTTTTGTATGTTATAATTTTAACAAATTTTTAGGGGATTTTTTTGAATATTGAAACATTAAAACAAGATATTATTTTAAAAAAAGGAATATACTATTTTGACTTTACAGCTAGTGCGTTAGCTCTAAAAAGTATAGAAAAGGAAATTAAAAAAATTCTTACTACTTATGCAAATACACATTCAGATAGCTCCTTAAATTCTTTTATCACGCAACAACACTACGAAAATGCAAGAACAAATTTAAAAAAATATCTTGAACTAGATGATAGTTTTGCACTTATAGCTTGCGGGAGTGGATCTTCGGCAGCTATTAAAAAATTTCAAGAACTTCTAGGTTTATATATACCACCGCTTATTAAACAAAGATATTTTAAGAATACTCAAAAAAAATCTCTACCCTTAGTTATCGTAGGACCTTATGAGCATCATTCTAATGAGCTTTCATATAGAGAAGCTTTGTGTGAATGCATACGCATACCTTTGGATAAAAATGGTGAATTAGATTATGTTTTTTTGGAAAAATTATTAAAAAAATCAAAAAACAGAGAAATTATAGCAAGTTTTAATGCTGCCTCTAATGTCACCGGAATTTTAAGTGATTATAAAAAAATCTACACCTTAATAAAACAATATAACGGTATAGTAGCTTTTGATATTTCTACTTTAGCTCCTTATGCAAATTTAGATCCTAAATTTTATGATGCAGTATTTATTAGCTCTCACAAATTACTTGGGGGAGTAGGGTCTTGCGGTTTGCTTGTTATTAAAAAAAATCTATGTGGAAGCACTCCTAGTTTTGCAGCAGGTGGAACTGTAGGTTATGTTTCAAGAACCTCTCAACAATACTTATGCAAAATTGAGAATTTAGAAGAAGGTGGCACACCTGGTATCATTCAACTCATTAGAGCAAGTTTGGCTTTTAAGGTGCGCGACGAAATAGGCTTAAAAACTATAGAAAAAAGAGAAAAAGAACTCTGTGAATATTTTTTCGCACAATGCGTAAATTTTCCAAAAATGATCTTATATGCAAAAAATATCACTAATAGATTACCTATATTTGCTTTTAACATAGAAGGAATTTCCCCTTTTGATCTAGCTTATAAACTAAGTAAAACTTACAAAATAGAAACAAGAGCAGGTTGTGCTTGTGCTGGACCTTATGGGCATGATTTACTTAATCTAAAAGACAATCAAGAATTAAAATTTAAACCAGGTTGGTTAAGGGTAGGATTTCATTATACACATACAAAAAAGGATATAGAGTATTTTTTTAAAGCCTTGAAAGAAAGCATCAAGGCTTTAAGTTAATTATTGTAAATCATATTTTTCTACAATTTTTTGATAGATACCATCAGCTTTAACTTTTTCCAAACCTGTATTAATTTTTTGAACAAGTTCAGTTTGTTTTCCTTTATCAAAAGCTATACAAAATCCTGAACTTCCATCATTTTCTTCTAAAAATGCTTCTAATTCTTCATTGGTTTTTAAATAACCTTTACCAATATCCTTGTCTGTCAAAACTGCATCTACTTTACCAGCCTTTAAAGCTAAAATCGCTGCTAACATTTCCTCGCTAGCTACTACTTGAACATTTGGAATAGCTTTAGCGGCACTTTCTTGAATAGTTCCAAGCTGAACACCAATTTTTTTGCCTTCTAAACTTTTCTTATCACTAATATCAGAATTTGTTTTTAATTTCAAATATAAATTTTTAGTATTAAAATAAGTATTACTAAAATCCATACTTGTTAATCTTTGAGGAGTTGAACTCATAGCAGAAGCTATCATATCAATTTTTCCAGCTTTTAAAGCAGGAATTAAACCATCAAAACTCATATTTACCCATTCAAGTTTCAAATTTTCTTTTTTGGCTATTTCTTCCAATAAATCCACATCAAAACCAGTGATTTTTGCATCCTTAACAAAATCAAAAGGAGGATAATTTGCAGCTATACCCACTTTGTAAACTTTTTCGCTAGAAGAAGCACTAGCTTGATTTTTATCACTTGAACAAGCACCTAAAGCTAATAAGCCAAATAATGCTAAAGCAATATATAATATTTTTTTCATTTTAATCCTTTAAGTCATATTTAATTAAAAATTTTTCCAAAGTACCATCTTTTTTCATTTCTTCTAAATGTTGATTAACCTTAGAGATTAAATCTTTAAATTCATTTTTTCTAAACGCTATACCAAAACCTTCACTTCCATCATCTTCTTCATAAAAAGCATTTATATTGGGATATTGTTTCAAAAAATTCATTGCACTAGCTTTATCAGTTACTACAGCATCAGTTTTTTTAGCATCTAAACTCAAAAAGCAATTTAACATACTCTCATTAGCTACTACTTTTGCATTTAAAATCTGTTTTGCTGCGTTTTCTTGAATAGAACCCAGTAACACACAAATGTTTTTTGATTTTAAATCATCTTTTTGTAAAAAACCACTATCTTTATGCTTTAAATATACATTTTTATCTTTAAAATAAGAAATACTGAAATCCACATTTTGCGCTCTTTGAGAAGTAATTCCCATAGAAGATATAATAAGATCGATTTTTTTACCCATCAAAGCTGGAATGAGTGCATCATAACTCATATTAACAAACTCTATTTTAAAATTGGCTCTTTTTGAAAGCTCTTCAATGACATCTACATCAAATCCACTAAGTTTTCCATCCTGCATAAATTCATACGGAGGATAGCTTGCTTCTATTCCAACTTTTAAAACTTCATTTTGACTACTAGCTTGTTTCGAACAAGCACCTAAAATTAATAAACTAAATAACGCTAAAACAACATATAATTTTTTTTTCATTACTATCTCCTAAAGATTAAATTAAATAAAAAGTTACAATGTGTTTAAACGCCTATATTTTTTCATTGATACTCCTTGATTTAGTAAATTTGCTTGAAATTATATCAAAAAAAATTTATTTGTAAAGGCTTTATTATAATCTGTGTTTTAATATTTTTACCATCTTTGCTAAGATATTAAGTGAATTTTTTATCATACTAGCTAGAAAACAAATAGAATAAAATTACATTATCAAATATAAACTACTCAGAGCTACTTCTCAGTCATCAAGTTTATTCAATATCAAAAGATAATAACAACTAGCAAATTTAACTAGTATTTATTTTATAAATTCTTATTTAAAAAACAAAGTAAAGCTTTGACCACATAAAGACGATTTACAGCTTCTTCAAAAATTATTTTTGAGTGTTTTTCAAAGACCGCTTCACTAACTTCAAAATCTCTATATGCAGGCAAACAATGAAGTAAAATAGCGTTGCTATTTGCTAGTTTCATTGCATCATCATCAATAATAAAACCAGCAAAATCTTTTATTTTATTTTCTTTTTCCTTCTCTTCTCCCATAGAGATCCAGGTATCAGTTATAACCACATCTTTATTTTTTAAAGCATCAAATTTGTTGTGAAATAAAGAAATTTTCGCTCCTGAAATTTCTGATTTTTTTGTAGCAAAATCCCAAACTTGAGTATTGATATTATAATTTTCTGGTATGGCTATGCTAATTTCATAGCCTAAAATTGCAGAAGCTATTAACCAAGAATTACATACATTATTACTATCTCCTACAAAAGCGATTTTTACATTATTATCTTTTTCTTTACCCCATTCTTTAATGGTTAACAAATCTCCTAAAATCTGTGTTGGATGATAAAGCTCACTCAAACCATTAATAACAGGTGCTTTAGAATATTTTGCAAATTCTATTAAACTATCATGGTTTTTTACTCTCATCATTACAAAATCAACCATAGAGCCAATAACCCTAGCTGTATCTTTAATAGGCTCACCTCTACCAAGTTGCAAATCGTTGCTATTTAAAAATATAGCTTTTCCACCAAGCTCTGTAATTGCAAGTTCAAAAGCCATTCTAGTACGTGTAGAATTTTTTTCGAAAATCATTGCTAAAGTTTTATCATGCAATAGTTTTTTCGGATTTGCCTTAAGTTTAATAGCATGATCAATAATAGTCAAAATATCATCTTTAGTAAAATCCATTAATGTTAAAAAATGTCTCATTTTACATTCCCTGTTTATCGATTTTAGCAATAAATATCATATATAATATAATTTTATTTATAAAAATTTTATAAAATATTCATAATATCTATGGTAGAACAATATACTATATTTTCGAATATAAAAAAGTATAATAAAATTATTGTCGAATTTTATATTAAATTAATAGAACTAATAATTTACATATAATATTACAATTTAAAAAGCTATTTTTATATTTTTACCTTTTTACTAATCATTAAAACATAACCTATTCCAAAGCAAATTGACCACATAGAACTACCACCATAACTTAAAAGTGGTACAGCAACACCTTTTAATGGCGTTAAAGAAATAATCCCGAAAGCATTCATAAAAAATGAAAATAGTAAAAGCAAAGCAACACCTGAACAAAATAAAAAATGTACTTTATTTTCACAACGTCCTGCGATTCTAAAAATTCTAAGTATTACCATTAAATAAATAAAACATATAACACTCAATCCCAATAAACCCACTTCTTCGGTTATTCCTGATAAAACAAAGTCAGTATGCACTTCACTTAAAAATCCTAATTTAAAAGTTCCAAGCCCCAAACCCTCTCCAAAAATTCCACCATGAGCTATAGCATTTAAGCTGTGCGAAATTTGATAAGGTTCTGAATTATGACTAACTCTTAAAGTGTTTGCCAACCAATCAGGAAAAAAAGGTAAAAAAGCATCTTGAATATTTCCCCACCAAGCAGAAATACGTTGAATTCTTCTTTGATTGCTTAAAATCACCAAAACACCAATCATACCTACGATAACCACTCCAAAAGCAAAAAGTCTTTTACTAGCCCCAGCAAAAAAAGCTAATGCAAAAACCAAGAAAAAAGAGATTACACTTTGCCCTAAGTCATTTTGTGTCATATAAATATAACCAATAACAAAAGCAGCTAAAATAAAATAAGGAATTAAAATTAAAATTTCATGTTTGATTGCTTTTTTACTATCATCAATTCTTCTTGTATAAGACCAAGCAAGAAAATAAATCAAACCTATTTTAAAAAATTCAACAGGAGAAATAGATAAAGGACCAAGCCTGATCCATCTTTTAGCACCACCTGCTGCTGTAGCTAAAAAAGTAGGTAAAAAAGGTAAAATAAGGATAAATAAAAAAGAAACAAGTAAAACACTTATCATTAAATAGTGTGCCATTTTACTATCAGGATTTAACCTTGATACAAAATAAATAATAGCTATACCACTAAGTCCAAAAAAAAGTTGCCTAATGAAAAAGTGAAATTCATTATACTCCAAATAGAGCACAGTAAAAGCACTTAAAGAATATGAAAAGAGTATTCCTATGGTAATCAAAATACAACTTAAAAAAAACAACTTTCTATCAGCAATCAATATTATTCCCTAGAATTTTATAAAAGCTAATTTTAATAAATTGCAACTTAAAATGATGTTATTTTAATATTAAGTATTATTTTTGTATAAAGACTTTAAACTCTCATAGGCAAGTTGAATTTTTTCAAACTCTTCGCGACAATAAGCTTGCTCAATCTTGCTTTTACCTTGATGGCGATCAGGATGATAAATTTTAACCAAATTAAGATAATTTTGTCTTATAGTATCAAAATCATCACTAGAATTACATCCTAGAGTTTGAAAATAATTCTCAAATAATTTGGCCAAGGCATTAAATTTCCAACTAGTATTAGCCTTGTTTTTCATTTTGTTTCTAAATTCCAAAAGCTGAGTTTCATTAATTGTAAAATCCACACAATATTTCAAATGCTCATTTACGCTAGCCAAAATCTCTAAAAGATTTAGAGTATTATCATCTTTATACTCAACAGAAAAAATATAATTTTTTTCATCATATGTACTTTTGTGATCTTTAAAATACTGCTCTAAATACACAGCAAATAATTTTTCATTAGAACTTAAAGTAATTAAAATATTTTTTTGAGCAAAACCTATTTTAGCAAAAACAACAGGTTTTAAGGTGTTTGCTTGAGCAAGATTCAATTTAAAAGTTTTATAATGTGCAAAAGCAAGATTATCAATTTGATTACCTGTGTTTTTTTTGTATTTATGATTAACAAGTTTTAAAAAATATCTTCTTTGAGGAATTTCGTTCTCCACAAAAAAAGATAAGGTTTTATTTTTATTTCCTATAACTTTGGAAAAATTTTTACGGATAAGATCTTGAAAATATTTAAACATTAAAAAATCATCAGTATTAACACTAACAGATTCTAAAGTTTGTACTACTTGCATAAAATCCTCTCTAAAAAATTAACTCCACAAAAATGCTTGCTCATTTAAAGCACTAGTGTGTTTTAAAATTTCATTTGGACTATAATCGGCTTTATACGATAAAGATTGACACCCTTTTACAAAATATCCCAAATAAATATATTTTAATTTTTTTAGTTGTGCAAGTTTAATTTCAGTTAAAAGTGAATATTTACCAAGACTTAGATGTGAAAAATCAGGATCGTAAAAACAGTATATACTAGAAATTCCATCTTCTAAAATATCAATCAAATCAACGCAAACTAGTTTATTATCTATATAAAAATCAAGCTCATATCCAAAAGTACCTGCATTATCCACATAAAGATTATAGTATTTTCTAAAATTTAAATCATAAATTTTCCAATTTTTTTTACCTTTTTGATAATAGTGATATTTTTCATAAAGCAATAAATGCTCATCACTTAAAGAAGGTTTTTGTAAAATTATTTTAGTTGCGATATTTTTTTTTAAAACCCTACGATAACTTTTACTAAAATGAAAATTTTCTACCAAAATACGCAAATTTTGACACTCATTACAATCACTACATATTGGTCTTGAAAAATACGAACCAAAGCGACGCCAACCTCTTGAAACTAACTCTTGATTTTGTGCTTTATTGATAAAAGATATATAATTATACTCATTTCTACAATATCTATTTTCAAGATAAGGACACTCTTCTTCTAAAGTACAAAAACCGATAATATTATTCATTAGATTTTTTTAATATCACTATTTTTTACAAATTCCATAAATTCATTAGCCAAACGTTCTTCTTTTAAAAACATATCTTCAAATTCTTGCTCTTGTTTTTTTTCTACATTTTGTTTAACCAAATCTTTTTGCATAGTATCCAAGTCAGCATTTTTCATACTGACTCCACTTTTACTCGCTTTAGCTTTTTCTTTTTTTGTTTGACCTTGTTCTTTTTGAAGTGTTTTTTTTATATCTTTTAATTCATCTAAAAAACTCATGATTGCCTACTTTCTTTTATCTTTTGCAAGGCCGCAGCTATAGCAACAATTACTTCTTCTTTGTTTTCTTGGTGTCTATCTTCTGTTTTTTCCAAAAGCTCTTCCATGTGTGTTTCTATGAAAGACGTATCAAAATATCCTCTTCTAAATTCTCTTATTTTAGTAATTGCAATCAAAAATGGCACAGTTGTTCTAATATCATCGATCACAAATTCTTTTAAAGCTCTCTCAAGTCTATTAACTGCACTATCATAGCTTGAGCCTTTAACGATTAGTTTTGCAAGCAAAGAATCATAATAAGGTGGCACCGTATAGTCTTTATATAAATGACTATCTACTCTTACAGATGGCCCTAAAGCTGGGAAATACTCAGTAATTTTACCTGGGCTTGGAATGAAATTTTTCCACACATTTTCAGCTGTAATCCTTGCTTCTATAGCAAAACCTCTTGGCTTAATATCGCTTTGCTCAAGATCTAAAATTTCTCCATTTGCTATACGAATTTGCCTTGTGATAAGATCAATTCCTGTGATTTCTTCAGTAATTGGATGTTCTACTTGAATTCTTGTATTCATCTCCATGAAATAAAATCTATTATAATCATCAAGTAAAAACTCGACAGTCCCAACATTAGTATAGCCCACAGCCTTTGCAGCAGCTACCGCAGTAACACCTATGGTTTTTCTTAATTTTTCTGAAATACTTGGACAAGGTGCTATTTCAATGATTTTTTGATGCCTTCTTTGGATTGAACAATCTCTTTCGCAAAGATGAATAATATTACCATAATTATCTGCTAAAATTTGAAACTCAATATGTCTTGGGTTGATAACATATTTTTCCATAAAAACTTCATCATTTTTAAAAAAACTAAGTGCTTCTCTTTTACAAGCTTCAAAAGATTTTTCTAAATCCTCTTCTTTATGCACAACGCGTATACCTCTACCGCCACCTCCACCGCTAGCTTTTAAAATTACAGGATAACCTATTTTTAAAGCTTGAAGTTTAATTTCTTCCAAAGTACAATGATTTAATTTTTCAGTTCCAGGAACTACAGGAATTCCATTTTTTTTCATTAAATATCTTGCTATATTTTTATTACCCATTTTACGGATAACATCTGATTTTGGTCCTATGAAGATAATCCCTGCTTCTTCACATTCTTTTGCAAATTCATAATTTTCACTTAGAAAACCATATCCAGGATGTATAGCATCAGCTCCACAAGCTTTAGCGATTTCAACTATTCTTTTACTATCTAAATATCCTCTTATAGCATCAGTTCCTATCCTATAAGCTTCATCAGCAACTTTCACATGCAAACACTCATAATCAGGCTCAGTATAAACAGCAACGCTTTTTATATGTAAGTCTCTACAAGCACGAATCACCCTTACTGCAATCTCACCTCTATTGGCTATTAAAATCTTATGTATCATCACTTTGCCTTAAGCTAAAATATATAAAAGAAGATTAGCATAAAAATATAAAAATTCTATAAAATTATTTATTTTTGCTAATTTTAAGGTTTTTTTGATAAAATTACCCTTCTATTTGTGCGCCCATAGCTCAGCTGGATAGAGCATTTGATTGCGGTTCAAAAGGTCAGAGGTTCGAATCCTCTTGGGCGTACCACTACTTCATTTCTTTTTTGCAGAAAATTCATCTAAATCTAGTTCTTTTTTATCTTTAAATTGATACCATAAAAATAAAATAAAAAATATAACTAAAATTGTAGTCAAAATATAATAAGTTCCATATTCATTCTCAGATAAAAATAAATTTTTAGTATTCATTCCAAAAAAACCAACAATTAAATTCAAAGGCAAAAAAATAGCAGAAATAATACTTAAAAAATAAATATTTTTATTAATTTTCTCACTTCTTGCAGTATTAATATAAGTATATATTCCTTCTAGTCTTACGATATTATCTTTAATATTTCTTTCTAAAATTGCTAAATTTAGAATAACTGTTTTTAAATTTTTCTTTATAAAATGTTGCCTGCTATGACAAATTCTACAAGCCTCAAGTACAGAAGAAACAATTTTAGAACTTTTACCAAGCTTAACTTTTAATACGAAATACTTAGTTAAGAAATTTTTTACTTTTTTATGCTCTAAAATTAGCTCTTCTCTTTTTTCTATAGAAAGATTAATAGTGTTATTTTTTTCTTTTTCATTTTGCAAAATCTCTTTTAATATAGCTATAAATTCTGCATTAGAAAATAAAATTAATTTTTCATCTTTGTATTCAAAAATTTGACTATCTTTAAAGACAAAAATATTTCTAGACTTTTTGGCAACATCCAACATAAAAATGTCAAATTCATCAAATTCATAATAAGCATTTGATATGTTAATATTATTTATAATTTGCTTTAAAGTATCATTTAGCATATTCGTTGCCTATAAAATTCTTTTCTAAAATTTTCAAATTCATCTTTGATAATAGCTTCACGCATTTGCTTTACCAAATTTAGATAGTAATGCAAATTATGAATACTTGCAAGTCTAAAAAAGGTTAATTCTTTAGCTTTAAATAAATGATTCAAATAAGCTCTTGAAAAGTTTTTACATGTATAACAAGAACATTTATTATCTATAGGGGCATGATCAGTGATAAATTCTGCTTTTTTAATATTAAATTTACCAAAACTAGTAAACAAAGTTCCATTTCTTGCGTTTCTTGTTGGCATCACACAATCAAACATATCCACACCTCTTGCCACATTTTCTACTAAATCTTCAGGTGTGCCAACTCCCATTAAATATCTAGGACGATTGTTATCTACATAAGGCATCATAGCTTCAACCGTATCATACATAACCTCATTTTCCTCTCCTACACTCAAACCACCTATAGCAAGACCATCAAAATCCATCTCACAAAGTGCTTGAGAACAAATTTTTCTGGCTTCAAAATCAGTACCACCTTGGATAATGCCAAAGATATTTTGCCCTATTCCCACACCTTGACTTTGCTTTAATTTATGATAATCAATAGCTTCTTTTGCCCATTTTATAGTGCGTTTTAAAGAAAGTTCTATCCTTTCTTTACTTGCAGGTAAGGCTACTAAATCATCTAAAATCATCATAATATCTGAGTTAAAATCATATTGTGCATCTAAAACACTTTGTGGAGTAAAATAATGCAAACTTCCATCAATATGACTTTTAAATTGAATTCCTTTTTCATCAGGTTTTGAATTTTTACTTAAAGAAAAAGCTTGAAAGCCTCCACTATCTGTTAAAAAAGACCCATTAAATTTACTAAAACCATGCAAGCCACCCATTTGTTTAATCACCTTAGATCCTGGTCTTAAATACAAATGATAAGTATTTGCTAAAATAATTTTTGCATTTAAAATCTCACTCATATCAATAGCATCTAAGCTTTTAATCACAGCCAAAGTTCCAACTGGCATAAAAATGGGAGTTAAAATTTCACTATGTGTAGTTTTTATACGACAAGCTCTAGCATTTGCACTTTTATATTGAACTTCAAATTCCATTGATTTTCCTATATTTTTTGCATAATCATACCAAAGACTTGCTTATAAGTTTTTTTGAAAGAAAGCCTGTTTTAACAGGCTTAAAAAATCAGTAGTTTTTTACAAATTCAACAATTTTTTCACAACCTTCAGTGATGTCTTTTTCATTAGTTGCATAAGAAAGTCTAAAATACCCTTCCATGCCAAAACCTATGCCCGGTACTAAAGCTACTTTTTGCTCTTCTAATAATCTTTTGCAAAATCTCATAGAATCATTATCAATTTCTTTACAAGAGATAAATAAATAAAAAGCTCCTTGAGGAATTTGCTCTAATTTTAATTTCTCACTTTTAGATAAAATCTCACACGCTATATCTCTACGTTTTAAAAACGCTTGTCTCATCATTTCAATATCACCATCTGCTTTTCCAAGTAAAGCTGGTAGGGCAGCATGTTGAATGATAGAGCATATATTAGAAGTGCTTTGGCCTTGTAATTTTTTAACAGCATTGTTAAACTCACTCATTTTACTTGCCATATAACCAAAACGCCATCCTGGCATAGCACCACATTTACTAAGACCATTAATACTTACAGTTCTATTTAAAGCATCTTCACTAACTTGTGCAAAAGCACAAAATTCACCATCGTATACTAATTTTTCATAAATTTCATCACTTAAAACTACAATTTTAGTTCCCTCTAAAACCTTAGCTAAAGCAGTAATTTCTTCTTTAGAATATATAGCACCCGTAGGATTTGATGGGGAATTAAACATCAAAACCTTTGTTTTTGGAGTGATAGCTTGCTTTAATTGCTCAGGAGTTATTTTAAAACCATTTTTTGCTTCACCCTCTATAAAAACTGGAGTTCCACCTGCAAATTTTACCATTTCGGGATAGCTTACCCAATATGGACTTGGTATAATAACCTCATCATCTTCTTCAATCAAACATTCAATCGCCAAAAACAAAGAGTGTTTGGCACCTACATTGGTAATAATCTCATTTGTTTTATAATTAAGATTATTGTCTTTTTCGAATTTATATTGTATAGCCTCTATAACTTCTTTTATACCCACAACTGGAGTATAAGCCCCACAACCTTTTTCAATAGCACTAATCGCAGCTTCTTTAATCACCTTTGGAGTATCAAAATCAGGCTCACCTGCTGAAAAACCAATGACTTTCTCACCATTTGCTTTTAAAGTTTTGGCTATATCAGTCATTACTAAAGTTAAGGATTCTCCTAAATTTTGAGATCTTTGACTTAGCATTTTTTATCCTTTATTTTACTTTGGTTTTTATTTACATTAATTGTTACAACTTGGAGCTTAAAAAAATCTACGAATAAAAATAAGAATATATATTTTTATGAATTTGTGTAGAAAGTATACATTTTCTACACATAAAATATTTTATATTGTTTCTTTGAGTAATTATTCTAAAGCTTCTATATCGCTTTCATTATGATGAATAAAACGCTCATCTTTTTCTATAGTTTCAACCAAACGCCCTACTCTTTCCCATCTGACTTTTTTGTTTTCATCCCATGAAAAATAAATAAACCATGGCTGTCCAACTATATATTTATAATCCACACTTCCCCAAAATCTACTATCACTAGAATGATCACGATTATCACCCATCATAAAATACTCATTTTCAGGTACTTTATAATAATAAGCATTAAAACCATAAATATTATTAGCACCCAATTCATCAAAAGAAGCAGGTTTCATAGCAAATTGACCCAAATTTAAATAGCGGAAAAACACACTTTCTATATCCACTCTAGAATCATAATGTATTCCTTTTTCAATAAAAGGCTCTTTTACAAAAAGTCTTCCGCCTATAATTTTTGTTTTATTAGGGTAGTAATCTTTCATATATTCATCGCCCTCAATCATACGCACATATAAAGTTTTATTTGCAAAAACTATTTCATCACCACCTTTAGCCACACATCTTTTTACATAATGAATTTTTGGTTCATGTGGATATCTAAATACTACAATATCTCCTCTTTTTGGACCTTCTCCACTAATTAAATGTCCATTTTTATTAAAATCAGGTAAAACAGGAATTTCAACCCAAGGAATGTGTGGTGTTGGAACACCATAAGAAAATTTTTTTACAAATAGAAAATCGCCTACTAGTAAAGTATTTTTCATAGAACCACTTGGTATAGTAAAAGCTTGTATAAAGAAAAATATAATCAACAAAACAACTATTAAAGTTCCTGTCCAAGATTGCGTGAATTTATAAATTTTTTTCAAAAAATTCATTTTTTAATCCTATTTTTAGCTGATTTGATAGTATTTTCCAAAAGCATTGCTATAGTCATAGGCCCTACTCCACCTGGTACCGGAGTAATATAGCTAGCTTTTTTACTAACATTTTCAAAATCAACATCACCTACTATTTTTCCATCAACTCTATTAATCCCTACATCAACTACTATCGCACCTTCTTTAACCATATCTTCTTTTAAAAGATTTGGACAACCTGCTGCTACGATGATAATATCAGCATTTTTTGTATAAGCTTTTAAATCTTTTGTATAAATATGACAAACACTTACACTAGCATTAGCATTTAGTAAAAGCGTGGCCATAGGACGGCCTACTATATTAGAAGCTCCTATTACAACTACATCAGCACCTTGTAATTTTATATTATAATGCTCTAAAATTTTCATAACCCCTAAAGGCGTACATGGTAAAAAGCCACCTTTTAAATTAAGATTCAAATTCCCAACATTGAATGGATGGAAACCATCTACATCTTTATTAAAATTAATGTTTTCTAAGATTATATCTTTATTGATATGTATTGGCAATGGAAGCTGAACTAAAATTCCATCTACACTATCATCATGATTTAAAGTATTAATCAAAGCCAAAAGCTCATTTTGAGTTGTGTTTACATCAAGTTTATAAACTAAAGACTTAATTCCACACTGCTCACAAGCCTTTGCTTTAGAGCTCACATAAGTAGTGCTAGCAGGATCTTCGCCAACCAAAATCACAGCCAAGCAAGGCTCTATACTTTTGATTTTAAGTTCTAATACTTCTTGTTTTAGATTATTTTTAATCTCATCACTTAACTTTTTACCATCTAAAAGTATCATTTCTTTCCTTAAAAATTTATAGCTTTCTTTAACTTAAAAAATTGTATCATAATAAAACTTCTTTTTTTGTTAAAGGCAGTAGATGAAAATTATTTTATTTTTATTTTTTATAGTTTATGGTATTTGGGCTGAAGATTTTATCTCACCTAAAGAATACCAAGAATCCCTTTACAAAAATCCAAGAGGTATAAGTTGTGCTAAATGCCATGGCGATGGAAGTCAACAAACACTTGGATACTATACTAAAAATGGAGAAAAATTTCCTTTTATTGTACCAAGTATTAAAAACACCTCCTATACACGTTTTAGAGAAATTTTAAGCCAACCCCAAGAGGCAAAAAGCATTATGCCAACTTACTCATTAACAGAAGATGAGATGAAATCACTTTACGATTATATTACTAATAGCAAAAGGAGTAAAAAATGAAAAACAACAAAAAAGCCTTTGAAGAAGCTTGTGGATACATAGCAGGCGGAGTAGATTCTCCTGTGCGTGCTTTTGCAAGTGTAGGTAGCAATCCATTGTTTATCAAACAGGGGAAAGGTGCTTATATTAGCGATATAGAAGAAAATACTTATATAGACTATGTGCAAAGCTGGGGACCTTTACTTTTTGGACATTGTGATGAGGATATTGAAAAAGCTTGCAAGAAAGCTTTAGAGCATGGTTCAAGTTTTGGCGCACCAACCCTAGCTGAAACTAAGTTAGCTAAATTTATCCTAAAAGATTGGCCTCATTTAGACAAAATACGTTTTGTAAGTAGTGGCACTGAAGCTACTATGAGTGCTATTCGCCTTGCAAGAGGGTTTAGTAAAAAAGACAAAATCATTAAATTTGAAGGATGTTATCATGGACATTCTGATTCTTTGTTGGTCAGTGCAGGAAGTGGTGCAGCTACTTTTAACACCCCAAGTTCTTTAGGGGTTTTAACAGATGTAGCCAAAAATACTTTAGTGGCTATTTATAATGATATTGACAGTGTAAAAAATTTAGTTACAAATAATGATAATATAGCTTGTATTATCATAGAGCCAATTGCTGGAAATATGGGCTTAGTACCTGCTAAAATAGAATTTTTACAAGAACTAAGAAGATTATGTGATGAACATCAAATTCTTTTGATTTTTGATGAAGTTATGAGCGGCTTTAGAGCTTCATATTTAGGTTCTTTTGGAATCAATAATATAAAAGCTGATATAGTAACCTTTGGTAAAGTTATAGGCGGAGGCATACCTGCGGCAGCTTTTGCAGCAAAAGCTGAAATTATGGATTTATTAAGTCCTTTGGGTGGAGTATATCAAGCAGGAACACTAAGCGGCAACCCTCTTGCCATGGCTGCAGGCTATGCGAGCTTAAAAAAAGCAAAAAATTATGAAGGCTTGTATGAAAAATTAGAAAAACTAGGCAAAAGACTTACTCAAGGTTTTAAAGAAGCTGCAAATGATTGTAACATCCCTTTGCAAGTTAATTGTATTGGCTCTATGTTTGGATTTTTCTTTTGCGAAAACCCTGTTAATAATTATCAAGATGCTCTAAAATCAGATACTAAATTATTTGCCAAATTTCATGCACAAATGCTAAGTAAAGGTGTGTATCTAGCACCATCTCAATTTGAAACAGGTTTTATATGTGAATGTATGGATAAAAAAATCATTGATAAAACCATACAAGCAGCACAAGAAAGTTTCAAAGCCCTATGAATAAAAGACAAAAAATTATCCGCAAGGGTATAGAGGCTGCAGATGGATTAAGCCTTGGTATATCTATGGTTATAGCTGTTTTAATTGGAGTTGGTATAGGCTATTTTTTAAAAAATTTAACTGGCATAGCTTGGCTTTTTTGGATAGGAGTATTCATAGGAGTGGCTGCAGCGATTTTAAATGTCTATAAAGCTTACAAAGCTCAAGTAAAAAGCTATGAAGAATTTAAAGAAGAAAATCGCTATAAAGATTTAAAAAATGATCCTAAAGCCTAAAATTTTATTAAAACTCTTACTAGGATTAAATTTGTTTTTCCTAGCAGGAGTTTTTTTCTATAAAGGGTTAAATTTAAAAAACTTTATAAGTTTTGAATTTGGCTTTTTGGCTCAAAATTTAATCATTTTAATTTCTTTTATAAATTATAAAAATTTTATTTTTAAAGCAACTAAAAACTATGATTTTACACAAAGACCTTTGCAGATTTTTGCCAAAAAACAATATTCTTTGCCAAAAATTATAAAATTTATTTATATAAATGACGATTTTAAACCAAAAATTAAAAGTATTTTTAAAAATGCATTGGTATTTTTTTCTTTATTTAAAATTTTTGCTTATGTGTTTTTAGTAGCAGGTTTTTTATTTTTAGAGTTTCAAGGTATAATGAGTATTTTTGCCTTGTTTTGTGCAATGTTTGTCACACCCATAGCGGTATTAATATATAATTTTTTAATAAGAAAATGTTAAGCTCAAAAAGAACGATTAGATCACTAACTGCATTGTTTTTTGGTATGATTTTTGTTTTTATAGGAAGTGCTTTAACGGTGAATTCTATAGCTATTATTTTAAAACACAATGATGTTAGTAATTTCTACATAGGAGTAATAGGAAGTTGTTATTTTCTTGGAGCCATGGTAAGCACTATTAGTGCCCATAGAATAGTCTCTAAGGTAGGACATATAAGATCTTTTGGAATTTTTGCTATTATTTTTGGTATTGCTACTATGCTTCATAGTATAAATTTTAATCTTTATTTTTGGATGATCTTGAGATTTTTACTAGGTTTTTGTTATTATGCACTTTTAATGGTTATAGAATCATGGCTAAACGAAAAAGCCAAAAATGCCATTCGCTCAAGAGTAATAGCCTTTTATGAAGTAGTATTTTATTCATCATCAGGCTTTGGAATTTTACTTATGTCATTTGATTTCCCAAGCAACACAGTGTTTATTTTAAGCGCTAGTTTTATTATGTTTGCTTCTATTCCTTTATTTTTAATCCGTATTAAAGAACCAGTTTTACCACAAAAAACCAAAATTTCCATTCCTAAAGTTTTTGATATAGTGCCTTTAGCTTTAGTTACGAGTTTTATAGCAGGCATGCTTTTAAATGGCTTTTTTTCTATGGCTTCTTTGTTTATAATTATACAAGGATTTGGTGCAAAAGAAGCTTCGTTTTTTATTTTTTGTACCATGTTGGGAGGATTTATATCTCAACTTTTTATCGGAACTCTTTCTGATAAAATCAGTCGCAAATTTGCTATTATTTTATGTGCTTTTACAGCCTTAAGTGCTATGCTTTGTATTTTATTGCTAAGCTATAATATTTATTTAAAATACTTTTTTGGCTTTTTACTAGGTATGGGAATGTGTTGTTTGTATGCTCTTTCTCTAGCTAGAGCAAATGATATGCTTGATGATTCTAGCAAAAGAGTTGAGCTTGGTAGAGCTGTTCTTTTTACCTATTCTTTTGGTGCTTTATTTGCACCTGCTATACTTGGAATTTTGATGTATTATTTTGAAGGCAATGGATTTATGTATTTTTACATCGTTTTATTAACCATTCTAATCCTTTTTGCTATAGATAAACCAAAATTTAAAAATCTAACCAAATTCAAAAGAAAACCAGGTAATATGGTAATGCTAGATGATAACTAATATTTCTAACAACCAAAATCAATTTGCAAAAAACGAAACAAATAAAGAAAACAAAAGTGAAAAATCAGATAAAAAAAATTCACTGAATGAAGCTTTAAAAAATCCTTTATTTTCTAAAAATAATCCTGAAGTTAAACTACCCAAAGACTATGTTAGCAAAATCGACCAAAAACTACAAGAATTATTAAACAAACTCCTAGATCAAATCAAAATCAACAAAGACCCTGATTTAGCAGTATTAAAAAATCACAAAGATTTAAATTTTGCACCCAATTTTGCCAATGAAATTAAAAAACTTCAAACAGAGCTTTCTAAAAATCCTGAATTTGAAAAACTGCTTAAAAATTTAGAAGATCTAGTTAAACCTGCCAAAGACATTAACAATAAAAACCTTTCATCTTTAGTAAAAAATTCAGGTGTATTTTTAGAAGCAAAACTCAATTATTCTTTAAAAGAGCAAAATTTACCACAAAGCTTTTTTAACCTTTTAAATACTATAAAAGGTGCTACTAGTGAAAATTTAAAACGCGATATAAGTAATTTAGATCTTAAAAACCTTGATACTACAAATACTTTAAAAGAACTTATTTATGTTTTACAAAACCACAAAAAAAACAATAAAGCTTCTTTAGAAAATACAAACTATAAAACACTTTTTAAATTATTTGACAAAATTGAAAATTTCAAAAACTATATCAATAAAAATCCAAGCTCCATTAGTCAAGAAAAATTACAAAATATTGCCAATAATTTCATCAAAAACCTTAACAAAAATTTAACTCTCATCAACAAAGAACTAGCTAAACCTGAAAATATAAAAATTCAAAACACACATACACTTAAAGAGCTTAGTCAAAATATAAAAAATCTTATAATACTTTTAAAAGATATAAAAACCCCTGAAAACAAAAATGAAATAAAGCAGGAATTTTCAGATAAAACAATCCAAAACAAAGATATCAAAGAAAATCCTAAAGAAGAATCAAAAGATCCAAAAATACCACAAAAAAACACCAAAGAAGAAAAAGAAATTCAATACAAGCAAGAAAATTTGCCTCAAAGCAAAGAAATTAAAGAAAATTTATCAAAAGATAAAGAAATTCAAAATGCAAAAGAAGAAAAAATACCACAAAACAAAGATATCAAAGAAAATCCTAAAGAAGAATCAAAAGCACCGCAAAAAAATACTGAAGAGATAAATAAAAACCAAAATTTACAAACAAACAACGCTAAACTAGAAGATATTTTTAAAAGCACTTCAGGCAAAATTTTACTAGAAGATATTTTTAAACAAAATGTAAGTAAAAATCTTAACTTTAGCCAAAATTTACAAGAAGAAATTTTAAATAACCTTAACAAAGAATTAGGTCTAATAGGAAGAAAGCTCAATGAAGTTTTAAAAGCTTTAGATCCTAAAAACTATGAAGCAAAAAATTCTTTAGATGATGTAAAAAACATAGAAAAAAAACTAGAGCTTTCTATAAAAGATCTTGGAAAAATTACCCCAAAAGATACCACAGAAATCTCTTCAGAATTACAAAAAGATATCAAATCAACTCTTTTGCAAGTTTCTAATCTAGCTAAAAATTTAGACAATGAAAGCATATTAAATCAAACAAATCGTCTCATAGCTCAACTTGAATTTAATCAACTTTTATCTTTAGCTAATAATAGCATTCATACTTTTCTACCATTTTTTTGGGATGATTTGGAAAAATCCAATGTAGTTTTTAAACGTGGCAAGAAAGATAAATTTTACGCACAAATTAATCTTGAATTTGAAAAACTAGGAAAAATCAATGTATTTTTATCGTTAAGTAATGATAAATACATCGATATAAATATGATGATAGAAAATGCTAATTTTAGAAAAAAACTCTACGAAAGAGTGCATGAGCTAAAAAAGGCTTTGGTAAAAGTAGGACTTTTGAGCTCTAATTTTTTCATTAGCGATATAGTTAAAAGTAAATTTCAAAATCAAGAAGAATACAATGACTTTAACATGGGTTTTGATACAAGGGCTTAAAAATGGCTAAAAAAACAAAAAAAGCCGTTGCACTAGGCTATAACAAAGAAGATCAAAATGCACCAAAAATCCTAGCTAATGCTAAAGGTGAAAACGCTACTAAAATCATCTCTTTAGCTAAAGAGAACGGTATACCCATAAAAGAAGATAAAGACTTAGTAGAAGTGCTTAGCAAACTTGATCTAGGCGATGAAATCCCACCTAATATGTATAAAGCGGTAGCTGAAATTTTTGCCTTTTTATATAAAGTTGCCAATGAGGATGAAGCTAAGCAAAGTCCGCAATCTTCTTAGAAAATTCAACTTTTTCATAAGCATTTTTAATAAATTTTAAAAATCCTTTTTGAGTGATTAAAACTATAGTTGAACCTAATTCAAAATTTCCAAGCCTTTGACCTTTTTTTACAAAAAGATCTTCATAAGTATGAGTAAAATCAAAATTTGCAGCATTAGTTTGTATGCTAGTATCAAATACAAAATGCATTTTGCCTACATTTAGCGCACCCACAAATACCATCCAAAGTATAAATTTTCCATCTACTAAGCACTTTAAGACTACTCTTTCATTTTTAGTATAAAGATTTATAATCTTTGCAAGTTTTGCCTCACTCACACTAAATAAAGCCCCACTCATATAAGTAGCGCTTAAAATTTGCATATTACAAGGTGCATGATAATGATGATAATCTTTTGGAGATAAATAAATGTTTGCATAATCTATACCATTTTCTAATTCTTCTTTGCTAGCTGAATTTTTTAAAAGCTCTTCTATACTATAACTTGAACCTTTAATACTAAAAGCTAAATTTTCTTTTAAGTCATTTTGAAAACTACTTCCAAGTTCTAAAATTTTACCATCACTTGGGCTTGTAAATCCATCTTCTAATTCTCGCTCATTTAATAAACTTCTTGTAAATAAAGCATTTAAGCTCTCATACTCTTCTAAAGGCTTAAATTCACTCATATTGATATTAAAAGCATTAACATAGGCTTTATTGATATTTTTTTGTATGATTTTTGGAAATTTATACTTTGCTATAATTCCAAACATTTTTGAAGCACTATTACTAAACCCCATTTATTCTCCTTTTAATCTAATCAAAGCTATCTCACTAGGAGCTAAAAATCTCACAGCAGGCCCCCAAAACCCAGCTCCGCTACTTACATAAAGTAAACTTTCTTTGTTTAATTTATAAAGTCCATACACAAAACCTTGCTCTAAATATACCAACAAAGAAAAAGGGAAAATTTGCCCTGCATGAGTATGTCCTGATAAAATCAAATCAAACCCACTTACATCATAAGTTTTTACATACTTTGGCTGATGTGTGATTAAAATATTGACCTTTTTTTGGTTGATTTGAGCTTTGATTTTTTCTATACTACTTTCTTTAAAACCCAAACGCTTTGCACTTAAATCTAAAGTCCCACTTAAAGTAAAATCTCCAAAATCCACACTTTCATCTTCTAAAACTTTAAAATTTTTAAGCGTTTTTAGCTTTTTACCTATCGTATTTATATCATTATAATACTCATGATTTCCATAAACATAATAAGTGCCGTATTTTGATTTAAAATTCTCTAATAAATTAATATAAGACATACTAGCAATATCTGCATCGATTAAATCTCCAGCTATAATAACCATATCAACATTTAAAGCATTCACCTCATCAATTAAGGTTTTTAAAAAATCTTCTCCTAGATTTTTACCCAAATGTATATCAGAAAGCAAGGCTATGTTTAAATCTTCTTTTAAATTTTTGATTTTAATATCTACTTCATTAACCCTAGGCGTACTAATAGCATTTACAAAACCCTTAAACACCATACTAACACTAAGTACAATAAGCCAAGAATCAAAAATTAATTTTAAAAATTTTCTTCTTTGAGTACTAAAAATTTGTTCTTTTCTATTTTCATTAAAAAAAACCCAAGAACCAATTTCAAACACTAATCCAAAAAGCAAAAAAAAGCAGGTAATAGTAGGAAAAATAGCTAAAATATAATAAAGCTTTTCATGTAAAAAATCTCCACGCATATTTATAAAAAAAATCAACTCGCATACAAAAACCATTAAAATAAAAACTAATACAAACTTCTTATAAGGTTTTAAAAAAACAATTCTACTTAGAAATCTTTTATAAATATACCAATTTGCCAAAGCAAAAAATAAAACTAGTAAAGTAAAAAAAACAAACACTCTCATAGTGTAATTTTATTTAAGCAAAATTAATACTTTTTAAAGTAAAATCGCAAAAAAACATTTTGGGAAAGAAATTTGGCTTTAATAGATTTAATTGATGCAAACAAAAAATTTAATACAAAAATAGTTTTAGAAAATGCAAATTTTAGTGCAAATTTAGGAGAAAAAATCGCCATTATAGGTAAAAATGGTGAAGGAAAATCAAGCTTTTTAAAAGCTCTTATGGGAACTTTAAAACTAGATAGTGGTAGAGTCATTAGACAAAACAATACTAGTATAGGTATGCTAAGCCAACAAGTAAGCTTTGAAAGCACTTTAAGCGTAAACGAAGCCATAAAAAAAGAACTTGAAGAAATTTATCAAGCCTTAAAAGAATTTGAAAACTACAATGAAAAACTAGCTCTTGATCCAGAAAACAAAGAATATTTAAAAAAAGTAGATGAATTAAGTTTATTTATAGATTCAAAAGACGCGTGGAATTTAGACCAGAAAATACAAAGAATACTAGAAGAATTTAAACTACTAGAATACAAAGACAGAACACTTTGCTCTTTAAGTGGTGGCGAGATAAGACGCGTAGGACTTTGCACGCTTTTGCTTAAAAATCCTGATATATTATTGCTTGATGAGCCAACCAACCATTTGGATGTATATATGAGTAGCTTTTTAGAAGAAAGATTAAAAGCTACTAAAATGTGCGTTATTTTCATCTCTCATGATAGGTATTTTATCGATGCAATAGCACAAAAATGCATAGAAATAGAAGCAGGAAAATTAAGCATTTTTGAGGGCGGATATACACAATATCTAGAAAAAAAAGCAGCTATTTTAGCTTCCTTAGCTAAAAGCCATGAAACCTTACTTAAGCAACTAAAAAGCGAGGAAGAATGGCTAAGAAGAGGAGTTAAAGCTAGACTTAAACGCAACGAAGGACGCAAAGAACGCATTTTTAAAATGCGCGAAGAAGCTAAGAAAAACCCAGGAGCTATCAAACGCTTACAACTTGAAATCAAAAGAGCAAGCAAAAATTTCAATCAAACTCAAAGTCAAAACCGCAAAAAAATGCTTTTTGAACTTAAAAATATCTCAAAATCCATAGCAGACAAGATACTTTTTAAAGACTTTAATGTACGAATTTTACAAGGTGAACGCATAGCCATAGTAGGTAAAAATGGCTGTGGGAAATCTACTTTTTTAAAGATTTTACTTGATCAAATTCCGCTTGATAGCGGGGAGATTAAAAGAGGCGAAGTTAAAATAGGCTATTTTGATCAAAGCAGGAGCTTACTCAATACTGATAAAAAACTTTTAGAAATTTTTTGTCCAAATGGTGGTGATCATATTCAAGTACGTGGTAAAAATATGCATGTTTATGGGTATTTAAAACAGTTTTTATTTCCGAAAGAATTTTTAGAGCAAAGTGTGAGTGTTTTAAGTGGGGGTGAAAAAAACAGAGTTGCTCTAGCCTTGCTTTTTACTAAAGAATATGATGTGTTAATCTTAGATGAACCAACAAATGATTTAGACATAGCTACAATTAATATCTTAGAAGAATATTTACTTTCTTTTGAAGGTGCGATTTTGCTTGTATCACATGATAGATATTTTGTTGATAAAATAGCAACTAAACTTTATGCTTTTGAAGATAATGCAAATATTAATATAGAAGTTCTTTCTTATAGTGAGTATTTAGAAAATGAAAAAGAATATAAGGACTTTGAAGAATTTTCTAAAAGCTTAGAAATAAATACCACAACAAGCGTAAAAACAAAAGAAAAATCGACTAAGAAACTAAGCTATAAAGAAAATGAAATTTTAACTTCCTATCCTGATAAAATTCACAAGCTAGAAGAAGAGATAAAAAATTTAAAAATTTCTTTATCAGATCCTGAGCTTTATCAAAAATTTGGAATTAACAAGCTTTATGAAGAATTAAAAGAAAAACAAGATTTATTGACTATTTTAGAAGAGAAATATTTTAATACTCTTGAAAAAATCGAAGAATAGAAAAATATTTAAGATATTAGTTAATTTTAACTTAATAAAAATTTATTAATTATGGTTTTTATGTAATAATTTTCCAACTAAAAACAAAAATATATTTAATATTTAAAAATACCTATATAATATTACTTTATAGGCTTTAAACAGCTATTTTTTCAGATTAAAAAATCGTTTTTTTTTTTTTTTGAATTTTTTGCTAATTTTTATTGACTTTTAAATCATCTTAATGGTAAAATCGTAATTCAATTTTAAATATTTTGTAAAGGAGTTAGGAAATGAGAAATTCAAGAAAAATTTTTCTATCAACTTGCGTTGCTACCATGGTAGCTAGTTCAGCCCATGCTGTTATAGGGGGGGGGATATCGTTTACAGATTCTAACCTAAAAGATGAAAACAAAAACGGAAATTATTCTTTCATAGTAGATAAAGATACAGGTTCTATCTACAATATCTCTTCTGTCATTGGATCTAGCTTTGATGGCAAAACAAACAAATTTATTAATCACTTAAATATAGATGCAGCTAAAAGTACATTTAATGTTGGTGCTAATGGTCAAGATGCAGAAATTGGTCATTATTTTGATGGAGAAAAAGATAAATTTTACTCTTTTAACATAAAAGCAAAAGAAATAATTTTTGATGGTACAAATAATACTTTAGGTCAAGAAACTTCTTTAAATGTAGGTAATACTGGGGTTATAGAGGGAGATCTAGCACTACGCAACGGCGCTGATCTTTTTATTAGCAATGGTACCTTAGGAAGCCAAAGTGCAAATGGTTCTTTACTCGTAAAAGGTAATTTTTCTGCAACAAATGCAAATCTTGATTTCTATGGTAATCACAGTTTTCATATAACTGGAAAAGCAAATATAACAAACTCAACATTTAGCGCTACCAATGCTCCAGTAAGTGAAAACGGTATCTTTTTACTAAGTGCTGATGGTGGTTTTAATAAAAATCTTACAACTTCAAATACAGCAGGTGTTTATACAATTATATCAACAGCGGACGCTCTTGGACTAAGTGCAGAAGAAGCTAAAAAATATAACGAAAGTTTTGACTCAATAAAGGTAAATATAAAAGATGTAAATCATGAAATAAAAGTAGTAGGAAATTCTCTATATATCAGTGCTAATGTTGATACAAAAGCTTGGAATAACAACATTAAAACAAATGGTCTTGCTAAATCTTTAAAAGAAGCTCAAAAATTAGCCTTACAATCTATGATTGATGAATATACAAGATTGATGAGCGAAGCACCTGGTATCCAACCAAAAACAGACGCAAAACAAGATTTCACTAAAGCAGACTACCAACAAATAATTAGAGATTTAACAGGCAAAATGAATGCAATTGATGTAAATGATAAATCACCTGTATTTAACAGTCAAATCGATGCTGTATTAGGTTCAATCTTAACATCGAACAGACAACAAGCAGCGGGTAGCGCTCTAACTGATGCTATGATAGGTAATACACAACAAGCCAAAAATGTAGTAAATTCAGCTAGAGAAAGTGCTAACAATTCTAACCGTCAAGGCGCTATCCAAGTTATCAACTTAGCTAATGAAATGGCTATTTCAACTAGAATGATGCAAGATAGAAATCAAGGTGAAAACAGCGTTTGGTCTAATGCATTTGGTGGAGCAAATATGATAGGTAGCGAGAGTGATTCTGTATATGGTATTACACTAGGTATAGATAGACAATTTAGTGATTCAGTATTATTTGGAGCATATTTAACTTATGCTGACTCTAAATTAAACTACAATTCTATCAGTCAAGATGCAGACAATTTGCAATTTGGTGCGTATTCAAGAATAACAAACGGCCAACATGAATTTGATATTAAGACATATGCACAATTTAGCTTTGCAGATCAAGAAAGATTTTTAAATGGCACTAGCAATAAATCTGATTTCACACAAACTTATTTAGGTGCAAGTGGTAGTTATGGCTATGTGTTTGATTTTAGCGACAACTTCTCAATCAAACCATTAATTGGATTAAATCTTTACTATAGCCACACTCCTGACTATACAGAAAATGGTCTTTGGGCTCAAAAAGTTTATTCAATGGATAGCTTTGCAGCAAGTGCAGAACTTGGAGCAGAATTTAGAAAATTCTTTAATGGTGGTAGCTATTTCTATGTTACTCCAAAAATTGAACAATTCTTTGCTATGAGTGGAGATAACTTTAAAGCTCGTTTTACAGGAAGTGATTTTAGTTACAATGTAGCTGGCGCTGAAAAAGACAAAACTTTTGGTAAAATTCTTATCGGAAGTAACATTAGTGTTACAGATAGATTCTCTATTGATCTAAGTGTAGGTGCTAAACAAATCCTAGGTAACAAAGATGACAACACTGATGAAACTTATATAACTGGTAATATTGGTGTTAAATACTCATTCTAATTAATAAAAAAGAATTCTTCTTATATAGCATAGGTAAATTTTTACCTATGCTTATTTACTTTCTTATTGCATACTTTCAAAAAAATTACATGGAAAAACAATGACTTTGATAACTATTTTATGTATTTATACAACCTTTTTGATCTTCATATCTTATACACAAATTTCTTTTTTAAAAAAAGAAAAAGAAAAACAAGCAATTATTTTAGATGAGCATGATTATAAAAATGCTGCAGACATTGCCATAGAAAATGAAAAATATAAAATCTTTTCTAATCTTTATAACCTAATGATTAACATTTCTTGGATTAGCTTTGGTTTTTTATACTTAAAAGAAGTTTTCATAAAAGAAAATTCGACTTTAGAAAATACTTTATTTTTACTTATTTTTTTGTTGATAATTAGTATTTTAAATTTACCACTTAGTTATTACGAAAGCTTTATAAAAGACAAAAAACACGGCTTTTCTAATATGACTTTAGCACTTTTTGTTAAAGATAGTATTAAATCTTTAGCTCTAATGCTTATTTTTGGCTTTTTAATCATTTATGCTTTAGTATTTTGCTTTGAGTTTTTTAGCACATACTGGTGGATCGTAGCTTTTGCTTTAAGCTTTATAATCATGCTCATTATAAATCTCATCTACCCTACTCTCATTGCACCAATGTTTAATAAAATGAAAAAACTTGAAGATGAAAATCTGCTTGAAAAAATCACAAATTTAATGCAAAAATGTGGTTTTAGTGCAAATGGTGTTTATGTCATTGATGCAAGTAAAAGAGATAAAAGATTAAATGCTTATTTTGGTGGTTTATTTAAAAGCAAAAGAGTAGTGCTTTTTGACACACTTTTAAATGCTTTAAAAGAAAAAGAACTCATCGCTGTTTTGGGTCATGAGCTAGGACATTTTGTGCATAAGGATTTACTAAAAATGCTGTTTGTTAGTGCTTTGATGCTTTTTGCTTTGTTTTTTATCTTTGCTCATTTACCAAGCTTTTTTTATATTGAAAGTCATTTATATGGCGTAAATGCTGGAGTTTTTGCACTTTTATTGATTTTTGGAAATATTTTTACTTTTATTATCTCCCCACTACTTAACAAAATGAGCCAAAAAAATGAATTTAATGCTGACTTACATGGAGCAAAACTAAGCTCTAAAGAAGATATGAAAAATGCTCTCATAGCTTTAGCAAAAGAAAATAAAGCTTTTGTTAAAACAAGTAAAATTTATACTTTCTTTCATCTAAGTCATCCTTGCATTTATGATAGAATCAAAGCTTTACAATGATTTCAATCAACAAAGCTTTAAAACAAGCTTATGCAAAAGATCATACTCATAAAGAATATATACTTTTTATTCTTTGTGAGCTTTTGCAAAAAGATAAAGCTTGGATTTTTTTAAATCCTGAATTTCAAATTGATGAAAAAGTTTTTTTAGAATATGTAGATAGATTTTTAAACGGCGAGCCTTTTGAGTATTTGTTTAAAAAAACACAATTTTATGGTTTAGATTTTTTCGTAGAAAAAGGAGTTTTGATACCACGCTTTGATAGTGAATTATTACTTGAAAAATGCTTAGAAATTTTAGATCATCATTCTTTTAAAAATATACTTGAAATAGGTTTTGGAAGTGGAATTTTAAGCATTTGCCTAGCAAAGTTAAGACAAATTTTTATAAAAGCTTGTGATATTAATCTAAAAGCACTAGAACTTGCCGAGAAAAATGCAAATTTTCACAATGTTTCAAATCTAATCGATTTTCAACTTTGTGATTTTAAAAACATACAAGGAAATTTCGATTTTATTTTTTCTAATCCCCCATATATTAAAAACGATTACCCATTGGATAAATGGGTACAAAATGAACCGCATAATGCTTTATTTGGCGGAGACACAGGCTGGGAAATTTTACATGAAATTATTCTTTTTGCTAAAAATCATAACACAAAAGTCTTAGCATGCGAGTTTGGTTATGATCAAAAGGCAATTTTAAATAAAATCTTAAAAGAAAATGGTTTTAAGGCCACTTTTTATCAAGATTATAATGGATTTGATAGAGCCTTTGTTGCGTGGAATTTAAAAAATTAGACTATAATTATCTTTTTATTAGGAGAAAATATGAAATCAATATATTTATTTTTACTAGCAAGTTTAATTGGGATTGAAATTAGCATAGGTGTTTTTTTAGCTCCAACTATATTTTATCCTGCTAAATTCATAGGCGAAGGAGTTTTAACTCATTTTCAAAGTGGGCTTTTAATGACACACATTTTTGTGCAATTTGGCTATGTTTTACTAGGTGTGAGTGCTTTGTCTATTCTTATGGAAATTTTCTCATTTAAGGATAAAAATTTAACTTTTAAAATAAATTTTTCAAAATTTATGCTCTCTTTAATCATTTTGGTACTAAGTTTGCTTTTTGTATTTTACTTCACTGCTTATGTTTTAGAAGCACAAAGTTTAGGAGAAGAAGCAACTAAGACTCAAGAATTTATAAAAATTCATGGTGCAAGTGAAGTTGTGATGAAAATTATCATGTTATCACAAGTTATTTTATTTTTTTTAAATTTTAAAACAAAAAAGTGATATAATAAAATAAGTCTTTAAAAGGAGTCAAAGATGAAAATAGGCGATATAGGAACAACTCAACAAAATCATTACTTAAACCAAGCTCAAAAAAGCCAAGAAAAAGCTTTAGAAAATATAGCCGCGATACGTGCCATAGATGGGACTGATGGAGCAAATTTAGCCATTGCTGATTCTCTAAGAAATCAATATGGCACCATAGATCAAGGTATTTTAAATGCCTATGATTCCATAGGTGTTTTACAAATTGCTGATTCTACATTAAGCAATATCTCAGCTACCACAGATAGACTCAATGAGCTTTCCGTGCGCTCAAATAGTGCTGCGTTAAATGATAGGCAAAAAAGTATGCTAAATACTGAAGCAAACAAGCTTATAAGTTCAATCAATGATGCATTTTCAAATGCTACCTTTAACGGAAAAAACGTCTTTCAAAGCATGGATTTTGTTGTTGGAGCTGGAGTTGAAAGTATTAATTTAAATCAACCAAGCACAACAAATTTAAGTCTTGAAAACCAAGATGGAATTCGTGATTTTCAAGATCAAGTAAGCTCTTTACGTGCAGATATTGGTGCTGGGATTAATGCTATTCATTCTAATATCAACTCATCTTTGCAAACTAGCATTAACACCAAAGAAGCTGAAAGTAAATTGCAAAATAATGATTTAGTGCAAAATATCAATGATTTTAACGCAAATTATCTAAAAGAAAATGCATTTTTATTTGCAAACGCCCATTCAAATGTAATGCTACAAACCAAACTAGCAAGCTTACTTCAATAAACAAAAACTCCCAAAACAAGGGAGTTTTTAAGGAAAAATATGCAGGATAATGCTTTATTCAAGCAAGTTTTAAAACACCATTTGTATGAAAAAATTCAAAAACTTAGTGTCAAAATTCAAAATTCAAATTATCTCATAAATGAAAGTTTTGACATCTTTTGTGATAAAAAACTAGATAATGAAATTAAAGATATTGCCTTAGAATTAAAACCTTGGCGCAAAGGACCTTTTAAAATTAATGATTTGTTTATAGATACAGAATGGCAAAGTTTTATTAAATTTAATATTTTGAAAAAACATCTTCCTTGTATTGAAAATAAAATAGTTGCAGATATTGGTTGTAATAATGGTTATTACATGTTTAAAATGCTTGAATTTAACCCTTTAAAACTCATAGGTTTTGATCCTTCTATTAAGTACTATTTGCAATTTTTATTTTTAAATTCTATTGCTAAAACTCAAATACAATATGAACTTTTAGGGGTAGCTGATGTTCCAAATTATAGTATAAAATTTGATGTGATTTTTTGTCTTGGAGTGATTTATCATCGTAGTGATCCCATAGCCATGCTAAAACAACTCAAACAATCTTTAAATAAAGATGGCATAGTCTTTTTAGATACTATGTATATAGAAGATGAAAGAGAAATTGCGCTCATTCCTCAAAAAACTTACTCAAAAATACCAAATATTTTTTTCATTCCGTCGATATTAGGTTTAAGAAATTGGTGTTATAGAGCTGGATTTAGTGAATTTGAAGTTATAATGACTAAACAAACCGATCATGAAGAACAAAGAAAAACACAATGGATTGATTCTTATTCCTTAGATCAATTTTTAGACAAAAATGACTCAAATTTAACTTGCGAAGGCTATGAAGCACCAAAAAGAGTTTATGTTAAATTAAAGGTATAAAAATGGCAAGAGCAGCAAGTGCTGTTAGCATAGAAGAATTAATAGATCCTGAAGAATTAAATCGTATCAAATCAGAACTGATCACTTGTCCTGGGATAAACAACACTTTAGCGGGAAGTATTTCTCATATAGAAAAAAATTTTGCTAAAGGCATTTTAATCACAACTCATGATATGGCAGTAGATGAATTAGGATTAGTACACAGTGGCTTTGTATTTAACGCGGCTAATTATATAGCTCAAGCTGCAATCAATAAAGAATTTAGTGTCTTAATAGGCTCAAGAAGTTTTTTTTACGCTCCTTTAAAAGTTGGAGATATTTTAAATCTTGAGGCAAATGCTCTTTTTAGTGATGATTCAAGAAAAAGAGAGGTGAAAGTTTCAGGTTTTGTCAATGAGATTAAAATTTTTGATGCATCTTTTCAGGTTGTGACAACAGAAGATCATATATTTAAGCTCAAACAAAGTCAAAACACTACAAGCAACAACCAAAACCAGCAAGAACCACCTAAGCAAGAGACTACACAAGAAGAGCTTAATGCAGTATTAAAAGGAATCGGGGGTTAAAGGTAAATCCACCCAATTTTTAGGACATTCCTTGTGATAACCCCCGCTTGCATCGTAATACTCTTTGCAATCATCATAAAAACGATTTGAAATTCCCCTTTCATTTACAAAACAACCACTAAAAAATAACATCAAAAATCCAAGAAAAAATACTTTTTTCAACATCTTTTATCCTATTTTAATCTTATTTGCTTACGCCATTTATAAGGCTCTATAGGATTTTCATCCTCCCATAAACCTTTTTTATTTTCTTTGGCATAATTTTGTTCATTTATATACAAATCACTATAATGCTCATAAGCCCAGGCAAAGCCGTTTTTAACCATAATTTGATTGATATCTTTATCATTTAAATATACAATAGCTAAAATTCTACCATATTTATCCTCATCTTTTACACTCAAAACCACCTCTTTATTTAATACTATAGCATTTAAAAATTGTTTAGCCATCTTCCCATAAGCCTGATCACTCTCAGGTGCATCTATACCAAAAAGCCTAATTTTAAGTTTTTCATTTTCAAATTTAGCTTCAATAGTATCACCATCTATCACACGGCTCACTTTAGCATTAATATAAGATCCACCATCATAGTTTAAGATATAAGCAAAAACAATTAAAAAAAACATAATTAAAATTTTCTTTGGATCTTTTAATAAAGTTATAAAAAAAATGATTTGTTTTTTAGAAATTTTCATTTAAACCTCATCTATATAAAAATATGCCATAATTACAATAAAAAGGAGAATTTATGCGAGAAATTATACAAAATTTTAAACAAATTACTCAAATACCTCATTGTAGTTTTCATACTGAAGAATTAAGAAATTTTCTTGTTAATTTTGCTAAAGATCAAAATTGTCAAGTAAGTGTAGATAAAGCAGGCAACATTCATGCATATAAAGGTAAGCCAAAAATTTGCCTACAAAGTCATTATGATATGGTTTGCATGGGAGAAGCTCCAAATATACAAGTATATGAAGAAAATGGATATTTAAAGGCCAAAAATTCGAGTTTAGGTGCAGATAATGGCATAGGTATATCCTTAATGATGCAAGCTTTAAAAGACTTTGAAAATATCGAATGTCTTTTTACTAACGATGAAGAAGTTGGACTTTGCGGAGCAAATAATCTTACTCATACTTTAATTTCAAACAAGCTTTTAAATTTAGATCATGAAAGTGATAATGAGGTTATTATAGGTTGTGCTGGTGGAGTAGATATTTTTGCTAGTTTAAATTTAGAAATAGATGAAAAAGAAGAAGAGTGCTATGAGTTAGAAGCAATTAATTTTAAAGGCGGACATTCAGGAATCGATATTATTAAAAACATCAAATCATCTATTAAAGAAGCAAGTTGTTTCATCACTCAAAATCAAGGTGAGCTTTGTGAGTTTAATGCGGGTGAGAGAATTAACTCTATACCAAAACATGCTAAAATCATAGCATTTTTTAAAAATTCCCCAAAAGAAAACAATCATTTCAAAGTAAAGTATCTAGGTAAAATCAAAAGAAAATACTACAAAAACTCTCAAATTATTTTAAACCTTATCAATGCTTTTGCACAAGGTGTTAGAACTTTCAATCATCATCTAAGTTTAGTCCAAACAAGTATCAATCTTTCATTAGCTTATGAAAAAGAAGGTAAATTTCATTTTGAACTTTTTGCAAGATCTAATGATTTACAAGAGCTTAAAAATATTGAATTTGAAACTTTAACTTACTTTAAAATACAAAATTGTGAAGTTTCAAGTGCAAATTTTTATCCACCATGGAACAATAAAGATACTAGTTTTGGAGAAGAAATTCTAAGTTATTTAAAAAAAGAAAATCCAAAAGCTAAACTTTATACCATACACGCTGGTTTAGAATGTGGTATTATAAGTGAAAAACAACCTTTAGAATGCTGTTCTATAGGTCCAAATATCTATAGCCCACATTCAACAGATGAGAAATGTGAAATAAATTCTATTGAAAAAATTAGTAAAATTCTTTTTGATATCTTAAAAAATCATCAATAATTTTTATAAAAATCCAATATTTTGATAAATAAATTCGAAATATTGGTAAATATTTATTTAAAATATTAAAAATTTTATTTACTATTAATAAAACTTGCATTATACTCTCGCATATTTTTAAACAAGGAGAGAGTATGGAAATGCTAACTAGCCTTAGTGAAGGCACTCAATTTAGTATCCAACTAGCCGTAGTTCTCATTTGTCTTTTTTATGGGGCAAAAAAAGGAGGTATCGCTTTAGGTTTATTAGGCGGTATAGGTTTATTGGTTTTAAGTTTTGGTTTTGCTGTAGCACCTGGAAAACCTTCAATTGATGTAATGCTTACTATTTTAGCTGTTGTTGTAGCAAGTGCAACCTTACAAGCTAGCGGTGGTTTAGATGTTATGCTACAAGTTGCAGAAAGAGTTTTAAGAAAAAATCCTAAATTCTTAACCATTTTAGCTCCTTTCGTAACTTGCTTTTTGACTATACTTTGTGGGACTGGACATGTTGTTTATACCATGATGCCTATTATTTATGATATTGCTATTAAAAATGGTATCCGCCCAGAAAGACCGATGGCAGCTTCTAGCATATCATCTCAACTCGGCATTATAGCAAGTCCTGTTTCTGTTGCTGTGGTGAGCTTAACAGCTTTACTTTTAAATCCTGAAATAAACAAAAATCCTTTAGCTGGGTTTGATGGTTATGTAGATTTACTTGCTATTACTATACCTTCTACTTTAATAGGTGTTTTAGCTATAGGAATTTTTTCTTGGTTTAGAGGAAAAGATCTTGACAAAGATGAAGATTTTCAAGCAAGAATCAAAGACCCAGAACAAAGAGAATATATCTATGGAGATAGCAAAACACTCCTTGGCCAAAAACTCCCAACTATTCAATGGGTAGCTATGTGGATTTTCTTAGGTGCTATTGCTATTGTTGCGCTTTTAGGTGCGTTCCCAGAGCTTAGACCACAATTTACCTCAAAAGGTGTTACCAAACCTATGAATATGGTTGCAACAATTCAAATGTTTATGCTCTTAGCGGGTGCAGCATTAATCATCTTTACTAAACTTGATGCAAGTAAAATTGCAAAAAATGAAATTTTTAAATCAGGTATGATAGCTTTAGTAGCAGTTTTTGGAATTTCTTGGATGGCAGATACTATGTTTGCAGTACATACTCCTATGATGAAAGAGTCTTTAGGGAATATAGTTGTTGAATATCCTTGGACTTACGCTGTTATGCTTTTACTCATCTCTAAATTTGTTAATTCTCAAGCAGCAGCAATTGCTGCATTTGTACCACTTGCACTAGGAATTGGTGTTGAGCCAGGTATTATCATAGCCTTTGCAGCAGCTTGCTATGGATACTATATCTTACCAACTTATCCAAGCGATCTTGCAACTATACAATTTGACAGATCAGGAACAACAAAAATAGGTAAATTTGTTATAAATCATAGCTTTATTTTACCAGGTTTAATTGGTGTTATCGTATCTTGTATAGCAGGGTATTTTCTAGCTTTAAGTGCAGGATATTTATAATCTACAATTAAAGAGCATTAAGCTCTTTAATTGTAACTTCTCAAATAATAATTAATATATTAATTCTCTATTAATAAAAAACAATAGCAATATTAAATTAGTTTAAAAAACTTACTAAAAGAAAAAATTACAAAATATAAAAATTACAAAAATTTTTAGCCAAAGTTTTTTACAACTTAATCAATAAAAAGATAGTATTATAAAACATATAATCTTTTTCATGCAATTACTTTAGATATAAATTTTTCGCAACATCTCTACTTATATAAAAATATTTTTTGAATAAAATAAATATTTTCTATTTAAAAAATTTAACTAAAGTTATTTTAGAACAACTACATATTTTTCATATTTTACTTTTAAATTTAGAATAATACAAAACTATAAGTTTTAAATTAAAAAAAGAGCTTTTTTTAAGCCCTTTTTAATTAAAAACTTTTTCCAAATCAATAGGCATAGCTTGATAACCTATTCCAGAACCATAAAAACGAATCTTTACCGAAGGTTCACTAGCTCCCCATTTAAATTCATCTATTTCAGGTCTAGGCTCACCTAAAGCAACACCTTTATTTAAATCAAAAGTCATTCCAGCTGTAGCACTATACACAACTATAGAGTTTTTATCTTTATGATACTCAGCCAAAGAAGTAACAGGAGAAAACCATTCATTGCCTCTTTGTTTTCCATACTCCCAAATTTGTTCAACAGTTTTATTTTTTTGATCTATTTTATAAATAACCGCTCTTGAATATTTCATAGTGGAAAAAGGAGGTTGTGTTAAAGCTCTTGCATCACCATTGTCAAAAGCTGTAATATAAACATATCTTTTGTTAGATTTTTCATCTATCCTAAAAGCAGTATGTTGCGTCCAAGTAAAATCAAATCCGTTTTCTTTATTTTTATAACCAGGACATTTGCTATATTCATCATCGCAAAAGATTTTTTGACCATTGCTATCAATAGGTTGCAAAAGTGCTTTTTTATATTTTTCACTCCAACCTTTATGTGCACCTAATATCCATTTTACTTTTTTATCACGCCCTATTTTTATAATAGCACTTTGATGACGACTTGAAATGATAATACTATCATCACTTAGATCATAATCAACACTATTTACATGAGCCCAGTTACGCCCTATTCCAGTACCCGCAATATCGCCAAAAGCATCGCTTGTATCCATCTTAGCCAATTCTTCATCGCTTAAAGTCTTACCTACTTTTGTTGCATCTATATTAAGACAAACCGCACCTTGATCTAAAACCTTAATCACATTAGCCCTATATGGGTCTAAAATCTCAAAGAGTTTCCACTCATCTACAATATCACCGTTTTTATCTACTTCTATAATAACATCTCTTACAGAACGTACATTTTTACCATCAGGACGCTTTATATTAGCCGAAGCTACTCTTAAAAGATAATTTCCATTTGGCATGTTATCCATAGAATGTGAAAAATCTATATAAGAAGAAGGTAAAAGGCGATTAAAAATTTCTCTACCCATTAAATCATATTTCACATATCGTTGTCCAAAACCAAAACTCAAAGCTCCATCTACATTTTGCCTAAATCCCATCATAATACCACGATTGTAAATATTATTCCAATCCATTAATTTATTGTTATCTAAATACCAGCGAATTTGACCTTTAGTATCTATAATAAAAACATTAGAACTCTCATCCCATTCTAAAGCCCCACCAACTGGATTATTCCAAATAGCTTGTGAACTTTTACCATTATATTTTCCAGAAGTATTATTAACTAAATACAATCTATCTTTAAATTCTTTATCAAGTTTTATAACTTCAACATTCTCAAATGGAATTCCTCTTTGCATAAGATTGCCACTAGCTTCTATATTGACACCACCCGTAGTGACCTTATAAACCTCATCAACAACTCTTTCGCTTTTACCAAAAGACTTTTTAGTATAGCTTATTTTTATAGTATTTAAATACGAAGGATAAAGTCCAAAAATAGGGATTCCACCATATGTTTTAGCTTTTTTATCACTAACTTTATATGATATTACCTGACCATTTGGCTTTGGCACTATACTCACTTTTATATCGCTTAATTCATATCCACCATTCATAATTACAGCACTAAGTGGAGATAGACCATAAGGATTTAATTTTATAGCGCCAATTTTTCCTTGCACTTGATAATCAACTCTAGCACCACTTGCTCCACCAATAGCCAAAATAGAGTTTGGTATTATTAACATAGTACTTGCTATTAAAAACACTTTTACTATTTTACTTGTTTTCACTATTAATCCTTTTTAAGGCTTTAAAAAACTATTTATTAGAAAGTTCTTTTACAATCAAAATAAGTTCTTCTAAAGAGGTAATATACTCAGGATTAATTTGATACTTACCATTTACTACAAAAGCTGGCGTACCATAATTTCTAGAAATTTCATTAGCTATATCATAGGCTGCCAAAAGCTCTTTGGCTTCTTTAGTTTGTAAAAATTTTTGCAACTCTTCTTTGGTAGCGCCAATAGCATTTAAACCTATTTTATAAAATAAATCAAGATCGCTTAAATTTATTCTTTTTTCAAAATGGCTCACAAAATACACATCTGCTAATTTATGAGTCAAGCTATCATTGCTACCAGCATCCATACCCAAAGCTTTTTCTTTAAAAGAAGCTAAAGCAAACATTTCATTTAGTGCACTACCATACTCAAGCATTGAACTAACTGAAAAAATATCATATCTTAAATTCGGAAGAGCTTCTTTTACTTTAGCTAAAGTATTAAATTGGTGATGATTATAACAATATCCACAACGATAAGAAAAAATTTTAATTAAAGAGTTTTGTGCATTTGGGATAGGCGTTTTTAAAACAATATATTCCCTACCTTCACTAAGTGCATTTGCACTTACTCCAAAAACAAAAGCTATAATAGCTATAATTTTAAAAAATTTTTGTGTTATTTGCATGATTTTCCTTTTTTGATATAATTTAAAATATAATTTTAACATAAGATATAAAATCAATATATACTTGAAAAAATTTTTGAGTTTATTAGATATTTATAAATATATACTCTAGATAGTATTGTTTTTGGTTTTTAACAATTAAAATCTATAAATAATTTAAACTAATGACAAATTTACTATATGATTTTATATAAAAGTTTTTTAGTTAATTTTATGAAAACAAACAAATACTTATTACTCAAAAAATAATAAAAAAAGAGAGAGGGGCTTTGTGAAAATACGTATATATTATGAAGATACTGATGCAGGTGGAGTTGTATATCATAGTAATTATTTAAAATTTTGTGAAAGAGCAAGAAGTGAAATATTTTTTCAAAAACAAGCAACAATCTTTGATAAAAACACTGGACATTTTTTACTCACAAAAGCAAATTGTAATTTTTTAAAACCAGCCAAACTCGGTGATCTCATTGAAATAAAAACATTTATCATAAAACTTAAAAAAGCTTCAGTGTACATCAAACAAGAAATTTATAAAGAAAAGACTAAGCTTTTTGAAGCTGAATTTACCCTAGCTTTTTTAAAAAATGAAAAAGTAGCTCCTATAGATGAGGCTATAGTTAAGATTTTCACTGATCTTGCAAAGGAACAAAACCCAAACCTTGCGAACGAATAATCTTAACTTTATAATCAAATTGATTATTATTTAAGTCCTCATCAAAAATTCTTTGAGAGTCTTCATCTAAATATTGCGTATAAAAATAATCAAGTCCTACGCTAGTTGCATATGCTATCCAATTATAGTTGATATTTTGTGAAAAAAGCTCATTAAGGTAACTTAAAGTTTGATCTTCATTGGAAATAGAATTTGCTAGTAAAAGTTTTCTTCTATCATTGATCTGTGTTAAACTTAGTAAAATAGGATTATAATTTATCTGAGTTGATAGCAATACATAAGGCTCTATGTCATAAGTCCTTATTTGTGAACTTACAAGTGCTGTTTTAATCAAAGAAGTATTTAAGATAATACTAGAATCTTGAAAACTTCTATTTTGATTTAAAATACTTCTAAAATCAAATTTAGAGCTGTTAATAGTATAAATTTTCTCATTGCCATTACCCATATTTAAAACATTCTCATCTAAACGATTTGTCAAAACCGAGCCATCTGAAAAAATAATATTTTTACCATTTGAATACTCTAAAAGTTTTTGGATTTGTTTTTGATAATCTATACTCCCAAAATATACATTTTCATTTTGCGTATCAAAATATCTTTTGTGTGCAGTTGGTATGAAAACTTTTATATTGGAATCAAGATCTTCTTTTAATAAATTTTTCACACCTTTTTCTGTAAAACCTGCGATTATATAGTTAAATTTCTCATTTTGCACTTGCTTAAGAGCTTTGGCTATTTTATTCTCTTCTTCAGTACCTATTAAAAATACTTTTACTTTTATCTGTGCCCTTTGCCTTAAAAGATATGCTATACTTGAATTGATAATAGTATTAGAATAACTTTTAATAGTTTGCTCAGGTATAATGATAGCTAGTTTTATACTAGCATTTTTTTGAATTCTTTTTTCAAAGTCTATAATGGAATTTAAAAGTTTAGTGTAGATATTAACCAAAAATTCATTTGTATTATCATTATTAAATCTTGATAAAAAATTGAAATAAAGTCCTGTTTCTAGTAAAGTAAATAAACAATCATTGTCACAATTTTGAAATTCTAAATTAGGATAAAAAGACTCACTAGGTTCTATAGGTGATGGCTTTTGCTCTTTGGCAAAGACACTTAAAGCTAAAACAAAACTCATCATTATATATATCAATTTTTTTTTCATAAATAACCTTTTATTTTTTTAATATCCTCTATGAAATCAACATAAAAACTAGGATTTTTATTCAAAAATTCTAAATCATAGCTTGGTAAAAGCAGTGCATTATTATAACGCATATATTGTCCTTTATACTTTTGAAAATTTTCAAAACCCAAACTTACAAAAGCTTCTTGACCAAGACATAAAATAATCTTTGCTTTTACAAATTCTAGCTCGTTGTAAAAATATGGTAAGCACAACTTTAACGCTTGATCATCTACTTTGAAATTACTAAAACATTTAAACATATAAGAAAAATATATTTCATCTTCTTTTAAATTTAAAAGCTCTTTGCACAATCTTAAAAACTCTTGTTTGTTTTTAGAAGCAAAAAACTCTCCACTTTCATTTTCTTCTTTGTCAATAAAAGCTTGATAAATTAAAATTTTAGCGTTTTTAGCTTCTTTTTCCATTAAACTATGTTTTCTTAATTTAGAAAAATAGCAAAGATTACAAGCTCTTATTCTTTCATTTAACTCTTTAAAGCTTAGATTACAATGTTTAATTTGTCTTTGATCGTTAAAATATTCAAAACCAAAAGCTTTTAGATAATACAAACTGCGCTTATTCATTACATCAATGCTTCTAAATTTTCACCCTCTAAACGATAAGTTCTCCATTCATTCATATGTCTTGCATTTAATTTAGTATAAAATTCAATACCCAAATCATTGTCATTTAAACATACCCACTCTAATCTCTTAAGATTTTTTTCTTTGCAAATTTGTGCTAAGTATTTAAAAACAGCTTTAGCATAACCTTTTTTTCTATATTGTGGTTGTATGTAAATATCCTCTAAATATAAACCACCCAATCCCCAAAAAGATGAAAAAGTAAAATAATACATTGCATAGCCTACAATCTCACCATTAACTTTTAAACTCAAAGCTTTAGCATACTCATGTTTAAAAAACGATTCTTCAAGCTCTTTGGTGGTACATTTAACATCATCAAGCATATTTTCATGAATAGCAAGTTCTTTAAGTAATTCTAAAATTTTTTCCAAATCTTCTTTTTTACTCTTGCAAATCTCAAAAGTCATTATTCTTCCTTATTTATAGAAATAAAATCAAAAATTTAGCAAAAAGTTTTAAAATAACTCTTAATTAAAAGCAGATTTAAGTAAGATTTTGATAGAATACTTGTTTATTATTTTGTTTTTTATTTTAAGTTAAGGAAAAAATTATGAAAAGAACATACCAACCACATAAAACTCCTAAAAAAAGAACTCATGGTTTTCGCGTGCGTATGAAAAGTAAAAATGGTCGCAAGGTGATCAATGCTAGACGTGCTAAAGGTAGAAAAAGATTAGCGGTATAAAAGATTTTCTAAGTATTAATGACTTAGGAGAGTTTGCAACAATTTACAAAGAAGGTAAAAAATGGCATTGCGAAGGTATGATCATCTTTTACGTTTTAAGTGATGAAAAAAAATTCGCTGTTGTTGCTAGTAAAAAAGTTGGAAAAGCTGTCGTGAGAAATAGAGCCAAAAGGCTCTTAAGATCAGCTTTTTTTCAGGTTAAAAATCAAGTTGAAAACGGAAAATATATACTTGTAGCTAAAACAAGTATTACCGAAATTCCTTTTTTAAAATTAGAAAAAAACTTGAAATGGGGTTTGAAAAAAATAGGATGTATAAAATAGCTTGTCTAAAACTTATCAGATTTTATCAACTCTTTATCAGTCCTTTTAAACCACAATGCTGTAGGTATTACCCAAGTTGTTCTGAATACGCCTTATGGCAATTTAAAAAAAATAATATTTTTAAAGCATTTGGTGCAGTTTTTTTAAGAATTTTAAAATGCAATCCGTTTTTCAGAGGTGGTATTGATTATCCTAAAATACGCAAGAATAATCTAAACTCAGGTATATGTTTTAAACCTAGTTTTAACGCTTTAAAACAACTCAACTATCTTTACATCCCTTGCAGTGATAATCAATTTTTTTTAATTAAGATTATATTTCCAAAGGACAATCCGTGTCAGAAAATTTATCTCAACAAAAACGCATATTAATTGCTGTTGTATTATCATTTTTATTTTTTGTAGTTTATGATTATTTTTTTATCCCAAAAACTCCACAAGCTGAGCAAAATAACACCCAAATAGAACAAAATAATTCAGCTCCACGAAGCACTACAAATACCCAAGCTCCAAAAACAGAACTTAGCATTAACCAAAAAGAAGAAATAGCAATCGTTAAAAGCGAACATTTTGAAGCACATATTGACTCTTTAGGTAGAATAGCTAAATTTTACTTAAGTGATGAAAAATATAAAGATGAAAATGGAAAAAGTATCAATTTAGTAGATACTTCTTTATCACCTTTACCATTAGAAGTAAGATTTAGTGATGCAAAGATCAATCAAGAAGCATTCAATACAGTATATACAACTAGCCAAAAAACCATCAATGTAGGTGATGAAAACACAACCCTAATCCTTACTCAAAATTTAAAAGATTTAGTTGTGACTAAAAAAATTACCTTTCATAAATATGGAAACTATGATTTAGAAATTAATCTAAGCAAAGATGCGGCTTATTTTATTACCCCAGGTTATCGTCCAAATATAGCAGTTGATAGCTATACAGTACATGGGGTTTTAATCTTAGATAAAGATGACAAAATCACAATGCTAGAAGATGGTGATGTAGAAAATGATGAAAGTTTTTCTAATGTAACCCTTATGGCTGCTTCGGATCGCTATTATAGTGCTTTCTTTTATAATTTTGAGAAACCTTTAAATGCTGTAGTTACCAAGGATAATCATGAAAATTCCATCGTTTTTGCAAGTGCAATAAATACCTTTAAAGCAAGTGGTTATGTAGGTTCAAAAGAGCATGAAATTTTAAGAAGTATTCATGCGAATTTAGATGATGTTGTAGAGTATGGTTGGTTTACTTTTATAGCTAAGCCTATGTTTGAATTTTTAAATTTCTTACATGGTTATATGGGCAATTGGGGCTGGGCTATTGTAGTGATGACTCTAATCGTGCGTATTATTCTTTTCCCACTTACTTATAAATCAATGATTTCTATGAATAAACTCAAAGATTTAGCACCTAAAATGAAAGAAATCAGAGATCGATATAAGGGTGATCCACAGAAAATGAATTTGCATATGATGGAACTTTATAAAAAGCATGGTGCAAATCCGATGAGTGGATGCTTACCTATACTCATACAAATTCCTATTTTCTTTGCAATTTATAGAGTTTTACTTAATGCCATAGAGCTTAAAGCTGCACCTTGGGCTTTTTGGATTACAGACTTATCAGTAATGGATCCATGGTTTATTTTACCTATATTTATGGGTCTAACCATGTTTATTCAACAACTTATCACACCGATGACTATACAAGATCCTATGCAAGAAAAGATTATGAAATTCTTACCTTTGATTTTCACTTTTTTCTTCTTAACTTTCCCAGCAGGTTTAACTTTATATTGGTGCGTAAATAATATATGTTCACTTATTCAACAAGTGATTGTTAATAAACTTTTTAAAAACCACAAAAAAGAGGAAATAGCTAAACATGAACATAGAAGCTAAAGACTTACAAACTGCACTCATAGAAGCTTCAAAGCAACTTGAGTGCTCTGTGATTGATCTAGAATATGAAGTTATTCAACATGCAAAAGCGGGATTTTTTGGTTTGTTTAAAAAAAATGCTATTATTTCCATCAAAGGACATAAGAAAAACCAAAAACCTCATCATGAAAAAACTAAAAAATTTCAAAATGAGAAATTTAGCAAACACGCACAAAAAAACTTTGAAAAGAATGAATCAAAAAAAGAATACAAAGATGGAGCTCAAAAATTATCTGAAGAAGTTACTCAGCCCAAAGAACATTATAAAGTAAAAAATGATGCAATTTTTGATTCTTTCCATAAAGAATTCTCTGAAGAAAAAAACATTGCTTTGTATATAGACGAGATAAAAATTTCTTTAGAGAATTTATTAGCAACTTTTGATTTTGATATCAAAGTTATACAAGTTAGTATTTGGGATGAAAATTGTATATTAATTAAACTTGATGGAGAAGATGCAGCTTTACTTATAGGAAAAGAAGCTCATAGATATAAAGCTTTTTCATACTTGCTTTACAATTGGCTTAGTGCCAAATATAAAATTCAACCAAGACTAGAAATAGCACAATTTTTAGAAAATCAAACTCAAGCTATAGAAAATTATTTAAAAATTCTTATAGAAAAAGTAGAAAATACCGGAAGAGTTCAAACAAAACCACTAGATGGAATTTGGTTAAAACTTGCTTTAGAAAAACTAAGAGAACGCTTTCCTGATAAATATGTAGCTATCAAACAAAATGACGATCAAAGATATATCGTTGTAAATGATTTTTTGAAGAAAAATGAATGAATGATACTATAGCCGCTATTGCCACAGCCCACGGAGTGGGCTCTATAAGTATCATTAGAGTAAGCGGAGAAAAGGCTTTAGAACTTGCATTAAAAATTTCTCACAAAAAAGAACTAACACCTCGCTATGCGCATTTATGTAAACTTTATAAAAACAACAATGACTTTTTAGATGAAGCTTTAGTGATTTATTTTAAAGCACCTTTTTCTTTTACAGGAGAAGATATAGTAGAATTTCAACTTCATGGTGGTTTTTCTTTGAGTGAAATTTTACTCGATGAGCTTATTTTAGCAGGAGCACGCCTTGCTAGTCCTGGGGAATTTAGCAAAAGAGCTTGTTTAAATGGCAAAATGGATCTTTTAAAAGCCTTAAGCATACAAGATGCCATCATGTCAAAATCAACAAGTGCAGCAAATATTATTGCTAAAAACATTAAAGGCGATTTGAGTAAATTTTTAAATACTATTCGGATAGATCTTGTTCAAACTCTTGCTTTTGTAGAAACTAGTATCGATTATGCAGATGATGATTTACCACAAGATTTACTTGATAAAATCATTGCCATGTGCGAAAAAAATTCAAAACTTTTACATGATATAGTAGATATTTCTTTAAGTAAAAAAGGACTTATAGAAGGTTTTAAAGTTGCTATTATCGGCAAGCCAAATGTAGGAAAAAGTTCATTATTAAATTCACTTTTATCTTTTAATAGAGCCATTGTATCCAATATCGCAGGAACCACAAGAGATCGTATTGAAGAAAGTTTAAAAATAGGCTCACATTTAATCAAAATTATCGACACAGCAGGTATAAGAAATGCAGATGATGAGATAGAAAAAATAGGAGTTAATCTAAGCTACAAAAGCATTGAAGAGGCAGATATTATCATAGCAGTATTTGATAGTTCTAAGGAATTTGAAGAAGAAGATGAGTATATTTTACAAGCTTTAAAAGATTGTGATAAAAAAATTATTTATGTTTTAAACAAGAGTGATTTAACTAGCAATTTTAAACACGAAATTAGCACTTCTTGCATACGTATTTGTGCTCAAAAAAATACCCATGCTATTAAAGAAAGTCTAAATGAATATCTTAACACTCTCGATAGTGATGGAATGTTAATTAGTAATACTTTAATACTTAATGCTTGTAAAAATGCTAGTGAGGCAATTTTGCGTGCAAAAGATTTACTACAGGAAAGTTCTTTAGAGCTTTTTGCTTTTGAGTTAAATTTAGCCATAGGAGAAATAGCCCAATTTACAAAAGATTTTGAAAGAGATGAAATTTTAGATGCAATGTTTAGTAATTTTTGTTTAGGTAAGTAAAAAGGAGAAAAAATGGATAAAGAAATTGTAAAACAGCACAAAATTAGCGATGAAGAATATCAAGAAATTTTAAATATACTAGGCAGAGAGCCTAATTTACTAGAGCTTGGAGTGATTTCTGCTATGTGGAGCGAGCATTGTTCGTACAAATCAAGTAGGAAATATCTTAATGGCTTTCCAACTAAAGCCCCTTGGGTTATCCAAGGTCCTGGTGAAAATGCTGGTGTAATTGATATAGGCAAAGGAATGGCTGCAGTATTCAAAGTAGAAAGTCACAACCACCCAAGTTTTATAGAGCCTTTTGCAGGAGCAGCTACTGGTGTAGGTGGAATTTTACGCGATGTTTTTACTATGGGCGCTAGAGTTGTTGCGGGTATGAATTCTTTAAAATTTGGTAATATCCATGATAAAAAAATAGGTAAACATCAAAAATATTTAGTCAAAGGTGTTGTAAATGGAATTTCACACTATGGTAACTGTATGGGTGTACCCACTATAGGTGGAGAATGTGCTTTTGATGAATGTTTTAATGGAAATATCTTGGTTAATGCTTTTGCACTTGGAACTTGTAAAATCGAAGATATTTTTTATGCAAAAGCCGAAGGTATAGGAAATCCTGTAATTTATGTAGGTTCAAAAACAGGTCGTGATGGACTTGGCGGGGCTGTAATGGCAAGTGATAGTTTTAATGAATCTAGCAAAAGCTTAAGACCAACTGTACAAATTGGCGATCCATTTGCTGAAAAATTATTAATGGAGGCTTGTTTAGAACTTTTTAAGACTGATTATATAGTAGGTATTCAAGACATGGGTGCAGCAGGACTTACTTCAAGCTCCTTTGAAATGGCAGGACGCAGTGGCAGCGGGATGAAACTTTACCTTGATAAAACTCCTATGAGAGAAGAAGGTATGACTCCTTATGAGTTAATGCTAAGTGAATCTCAAGAAAGAATGCTAATTTGTGCTAAAAAAGGCTATGAAGAAAAAGTTATTGAGATTTTTAATAAATGGGGGCTTGATGCAGCTATTATAGGTGAAGTTACCGATACTGGTAAAATGGAGCTATTTTGGCATGGTGAATTAGTTGGTTTAATCCCTATTGAACCACTAAGTGAAAAAGCACCTATGCTTGATAGACCTATAGCTAAGCCAAAATACTTAGATGAAATAAAAAACTATCAATTTAAACTTAACATTCCCACTCAAGAAGCATTTGAAAAACTCCTTGCAAATGAAAATGTTAGCAATAAAGCTTATATTTATGAGCAATTTGATTCAAGTGTACAAACTAACACTTTAAAAAGCGATGGAGCTTTAGGAGCAAATAGCATTAGAATCAAAGAAAATGGTTGCTTGCTTTCTATGGCAATTGAATGCAACTCAAGATTAAACTATGTCAATCCGAAAATAGGTGCTGCAGCAGCTGTTGCAAGCGCAGGTAGAAAAATAGCATGCTCAGGAGCTAGACCTTTAGCAATTAGTGATTGTTTAAACTATGGTAACCCACAAAACTCTGAAGTAATGTGGCAATTTGCACAAGGTTGTGAAGGTATTAAACTAGCTTGTAAAGAACTCAATACTCCTGTAGTAAGTGGCAATGTTTCTTTATATAATGAAACCGATGGAGTAAGTATTTTTCCAAGCCCAACCATAGCTTGTGTTGGGGTAAATGAGAAAGCAGAAAATATTTTAAAATCATATTTTAGCAAAGATACTAGAGCTATTTATTTACTCGGGGACAGCAAAGGTAATTTTGGTGGATCTTTAATTGCTAAAGTACTAGATCAAAAAGTAGCAGGAGAACTTGAAGATATAGATTTTAAAGCAGAATTAAAACTATGGGATTTCTTGCTAAAAGCAAATGAAATGAATTTGCTTGATTGTGCTAATAGCATAGGTATAGGTGGACTCGCAATAACTTTAGCAAAAATGAGTGCAAAAGCAAATTTGGGTATTGAAGTAAAAACTAATTTTGAAGACAAAAGTTTTATTTTTGAAGAAAGTCCAACAAGAGTTATACTTGGTGTTAAAAATGAAGAAAAATTTATTAAATTTGTAAATGAAATGGGAATTAATTTTACAAAAATTGGAAATTTAAATGAAAAAGATTTCATTTTAGATGATATTAAGATATCTTTAGCAAAACTACAAACAATTTATTTTGATAAATTTAATGAATATTTAGGATAAAAATGCTTTTTGTTTTACTTGTATTGGCAATTTTGGCATTTTATTGGTATTATAAAACATGGGGTAAAGATAATCTCTTAGACTCTTTTAAAAAGGGAGCTAAAAGTTTTTCTCAAGGCTTTAAGCAAGGCTATCATGAAGAAAGGATTGATGGTTTCAAGAGAAGACTAAATTATTATGTTATAGCACTTTTAGCAAAAATAGCAAAAAGTGATGGTAGAGTTAGCGAAAACGAAGCTAATATGATTTCACAAATTCTTGATTATAATGCCAAAGATTCAACAGAAAGAAAATTTTTAAAACAATGCTTTAATGAACATAAAAACACTATAAGCGACACCTACGAAGTGGCTAAAGAATTTATCAAAGAAGTACCTTTACCGCAACAAGAAAGAGTTAACATATTAAATGTTTTAGTTGCGATGGCTTTGATTGATGGCGAACTTAGCAACATTAAAAAAGATGTATTAAAAACCATTGTCAAAGCCTTTAATCTTGATGTAAACATACTTGAAAAATTTCTAAATTCTATGCAAACTCAAAAAGTAGGTATGAATTTGCAAAAAGCATGCGAGATTTTAGGTGTAAGTGAAAATGTAAACTTACAAGAGCTTAAAAAACGCTATAGAGAACTTGCTAAAAAATATCATCCTGATATTTTAAATGCAAACAACAGTGATGAGATAAAAATAAAAGAAGGTGTAAAAAAATTTCAAGAAGTTAATGAATCTTATGAATTTTTAAAACAACACATAGAAAGGAAAAATCAATGAAAGCACTAATTAGTGTAAGCGATAAAGAAGGGGTGATAGAATTTGCTAACGAGCTTGCAAAATTAGGTTTTGAACTTTTATCTACCGGAGGCACTTACAAGCTTTTAAAAGAAAATAATTTACAAGTACAAGAAGTTAGTGAATTTACTCAAAGTCCTGAAATGTTTGAAGGACGTGTAAAAACCTTGCATCCAAAAATTCATGGTGGAATTTTATACAAAAGAGAAGATGAAAGCCACCAAAAGCAAGCTAAAGAACATAATATAGAAAGCATAGACTTACTTTGTGTGAATTTATATCCTTTCAAAAAAACTACAATTTTAACTCAAGATTTTGATGAAATTGTAGAAAACATCGATATCGGTGGTCCTGCTATGATACGTAGTGGTGCAAAGAACTTTAAAAATGTCATTGTAGTTTGTGATATTTTAGACTATGATAAAATCATACAAGCCTTAAAAGATAATACCTTAGATCTTGATTTTAGAAGAGCTTTGATGATTAAAGCTTATGAGCATACAGCAAATTATGATGCTTATATAGCAAATTACATGAATGAGCGTTTTAATGGTGGTTTTGGCACAAGCAAATTCATCGTAGGTCAAAAAGTATTTGATACAAGATATGGAGAAAACCCTCATCAAAAAGGCGCATTATATGAATTTGATGAGTTTTTCACACACAATTTTACAACCTTAAAAGGCGAAGCAAGTTTTAACAACTTAACCGATATTAACGCGGCTTTAAATTTAGCAAGTGCTTTTGATAAAGCTCCTGCAGTGGCAATTGTAAAACATGCAAATGCTTGCGGTTTTGCTATAAAAGAAAATTTACTCCAAAGTTACATCCATGCACTTAAATGTGATACCTTAAGTGCTTATGGTGGGGTTGTAGCTATCAATGGAACCTTAGATAAAGAATTAGCGCAAAAAATAAATGAAATTTATATAGAAGTAATCATTGCAGCAAATGTAAATGATGATGCTTTAGAAGTCTTTAAAGATAAAAAGCGCATCAAAATCTTTACACAAAAAGCACCATTTTTAACTAGAGCTTATGATAAATATGATTTTAAACATATTGATGGTGGTTTTGTATATCAAGATAGTGACGAAGTTAAAGATGATGAGCTAAAAAATGCGGTTTTAAAAAGCGAAAGAAAGGCTAGTGAGCAAGAATTAAAAGATCTTGAAATAGCTATGAAAATTGCTGCATTTACCAAATCAAACAATGTAGTTTATGTAAAAAATGGAGCTATGGTAGCTATTGGCATGGGTATGACAAGTCGTATTGATGCAGCCAAAGCAGCTATTAATAAAGCTAAGGAGATGGGACTTGATTTAAATGGTTGTGTTTTAGCAAGCGAGGCTTTCTTTCCATTTAGAGATAGTATAGATGAGGCTAGTAAAATAGGAGTAAAAGCTATTATCGAACCAGGTGGAAGCATAAGAGATGAAGATATCGTTCAAGCTGCTAATGAATATGGCATTGCATTATATTTTAGTGGCGTAAGACACTTTTTACATTAACATAAGGAGCTTAAATGTTTAAAAGCATAGGTGCAAAGATATCTTTAGCAATGATTTCTACATTGCTAATTAGTTTTATTGTTATGCAAATTATTTTACAAAAAGACTCTCAGCAAACGACCGATAGAATCAGTCGTGCAAATTTAGATACCTTAAGCACTTCTGTTTTCCAAACATTAAGAATGGCAATGAATTTAGGTGATCCTACGATTATAGAACAAGCTATAAAAGAAGCAGGTGAAATAGAAGGTATAAAAGATATTAAAATTTATCCTTCTAAAAGTACAATAGAATTATTTGAAATGCAAAAATACGCAAAAAGCAACGAAAGTATCATTAACGAACAATTCAATAAACCAGAAATCAAAGCTGTTGAAATCAATAATGAACAAGGGCATTATCTAAGACTTATACGCCCATTAATTGCCAATGAAGGTTGTCTTGCATGCCATGCAAATGCTAAAGAAGGCGATGTTTTGGGTGTTATGGATATGTATAATGATTTAAAACATGTTGATGATGATTTAGCAAGTTCAGCTAAAACCTATATTGTAATTTTTAGCATTGCTTTACTTTTTACTGTTTTTGCTGTACTTTATATTTTGAAAATAGTTGTAGGAAATCCTGTCTTAGATCTTTTAAAACATGCTAAAGAATTAGCTAGTGGCGATGGAGACTTGCGCGCAAGAATCAACATAAAAAGTACTGACGAGATAGGCAAAGCTTGTACTTACATTAATCAATTTATCGAAAAAATTCAAAATACAGTAATTTCTACCAATGAAAATTCTCAAATGGTAGACAAACAATCTAAACTTTTAAATACCAATGCACTCGATTTAGCCAATAGAACAAAAGAAGGACATACTAAAACCGATGAGTCTTATCATTTAAGTGAACAAATTCACACAGAATTACAAGATCTTGCTGAACTTTCTAGCAATGCAAATAAAGCAAATACAAAGTCTTTTGAAGTTTTAAATACTATGCTTGATTCGCTAAATCAAGTTGTAGATAAAGTAAAAGTTGTGGCCGAAAATGAAGATGTATTATCTCAAAAAGTAGAAGTCATGGAAAAACAAGCAGAGGAAATTAAAAAAGCTTCTGATATGATGGGGGAAATTGCTGACAAAACCAACCTTTTATCTTTAAATGCAGGTATTGAAGCAGCACGTGCTGGAGAATTTGGTCGTGGTTTTTCAGTTATTGCTGAAGATGTAAGAAATCTTGCTCAAAATTCTGAAGAATTTTTAAAAAATATTGCCATAGTAACTAAACAATTAGTAGATAGTATTAATGAGGTTTCTAAAGAATTAAAACATAATGCTAAAGAAATTAATTCTTTAAATCAAGATGCAAAAGATCTTGTAGAAGGAACTAATGAAGTAAAAGTTTGTAACGAAAATGCAAGAGATCTAGCGAATGCTTGTATGCAAAAAATTTCAAGCACTCAAAAAACTTTACAATCTTTACTTGACAAAATGCAAGAGACAGTCAAATTAAGTGACAAAAACGAAGAAATTTCTAAAATTTTACTTGATGTTGCACATGAGTTAAATATAGTTTGTCAAAATTTAGAAGATGAATTAAAACATTTTCATGTATAAATTAAAGGAGAAAAAATGAAAAAAATAACTACATTGAGCATAGCAAGCTTAGCTATTTTTGGTGGGTGCTCCATAGCTAATTTAAGTATAGATGATTTACAAAATAAAGAATTTACCATAAATTCTTATGAAGCAAATGGAAAAAACTATGAACTTCCTAAAAATTCTAAAGCAAGCATTAGCTTTGATAATAAAGATAAAAGGCTATTTGGTATTGCAGGATGCAATAGATTTTTTGGAAGCTACAAAGATCTAGGAAGCAATATCAAAATAGAAGATAATCTTGCTTCAACAAAAATGCTTTGCGAACAAGAATCTATGAATTTTGAAGATAACTTCTTAAGAAATTTCAACGGAGAGTTTAAAATTACTAGCGATGATGATAGTATTATTTTGGAAAATAAAAAAATGAAAGTATATTTAAAATAAGCCTTTAGGCTTATTTTAAACACTCTAATATATTCTCACAAATCTTTCTAGGTTCTTTCGCTTTATAAATAGGTCTTCCTACTACAATAAAATCTGAAAAATTATCCTTAGCACATTGGATATCAGCTACTCTTTTTTGGTCATCTGAATTTTCTTTAAAAGGACGAATACCTGGGGTTAGCGTAATAAAATTTGAACTAGTATTTTCTTTGATTAATAAACTTTCATATACCGAGCAAACCATACCATCAAGGCCACTTTCATAACTAATTTTAGAAAATTCCTTAACAGCTTGCCTAATATCTTGCTTATATATACTAAAAAATTCTTGTTCATCAAAACTAGTTAAAGCTGATACAGCAAGCACCAAAGGTCTTTTATTCAAAGCATTCAAGCGATCCATAATCATACACATAGCATTTTTTCCAGCACTTGCATGGATATTAAACATATCCACATCAAGCTTAGCAAGTTCTTCACATGCATCTGCCATAGTATTTGGTATATCATAAAGTTTTAAATCTAAAAATATTTTAAAATCATCTATTTTTTTGATTGCTTCTAAGAGTTTTACTCCATCTCTTAAATACGATCTAAGCCCTATTTTAATCCAAAGATCTAAACCTTTTAATTTTTTAGCTAAGTCAATACATTCATCATAACTTGCCACATCAAAAGCTACACAAAGCTTCATTGCTTTTCCTTGTTGATTTTATCTAACACCCCATTGATAAACTTAGGAGCATTATCTCCTGCCATTTCTTTTGCAAGCTCTATAGCTTCATTAATAATAATTGCTTTTTGGGTTTGAGTAAATAAAATTTCATAAGCACCCAAACGCAAAATAGCTTTTTCTATACTAGCAACTCCATCTAATTTATGCTCTTTTAAACACTCATTGATTTTTTCATCAATAAAAAAAAGCTGTTCATTAATACCATTGTATAAATCTAATGTAAATTTTCTTTGATCATTACGAATTTTTTTCTCATCTAAAAATTCATTTATAAAATCTTTGTTTTCTTGATTTAGCTGCGCTGCATAAAGCAAAGAAACTATACTTTGTCTTACTTGGTGTCTAGTGGCCATTTTAAGCCTTAATTTTTTGAATTAAATTAAGCATTTCAACTACAGTAAGCATGGCTTCAAAACCTTTATTACCCGCTTTACTACCTGCTCTTTCTATAGCTTGCTCTAAAGTATCAGTTGTTAAAACTCCAAAACTTACCGGTATATTTGCACTAAGTCCTACACTTGCAATACCTTTAGTTGTTTCAGCTGCTACATAGTCAAAATGCGGAGTACTGCCACGAACTACTGCTCCAACACAACAAATACCATCAAATTTTTTACTCTCTATAGCTTGCTTTAGTGCAAAAGGAATTTCAAAAGCACCTGGCACCAAAATAAGGCTTAAGTTCTCTTCCTTACCACCATGTCTTAAAAAAGCATCTTTAGCACCTTCTACCAAACGATCTGTAATGATGTGATTAAATCTTGCATTAATAATTGCGATTTTCTCATTACCTTTTAAACTTAAATTTCCTTCTATTATATTCATAATTTTCCTTTTTAAATAACTTCTTGAATTTTTAAAAGCGTATTTACGCAGTTTTTAAGTCTTGAAAGATCAAGCATATTTGGCCCATCACATAAAGCATTGCAAGGATCAATATGTGTTTCAAAGAAAAATCCATCTACACCTACACTAGCTGCAGCTCTTGCTAAAGGTTCTACAAACTCACTTTTGCCTCCACTGCTTCCACCGTTTGCACCTGGCATTTGCACACTATGAGTAGCATCAAAAATAACCGGAGCATATTTTCTCATGATAACTAAGCTTCTCATATCTACAACCAAATTTCCATATCCAAAACTAGAACCTCTCTCAGCTACAAAAACTCCATTTTCTTTTGCTATTTCATAGCCTTCTTTACCAATACCTCTAGTTTGTAAAATTTTAGCTATACTATATTTAATATCGTCAGGATTTAAAAACTGACCTTTTTTTACATTAACCTTAGCTTTTGTTTTAGCAGCAGCCACTAAAAGATCAGTTTGTCTGCATAAAAATGCTGGAATTTGCAAAACATCCACAACTTCAGCTGCAATACTTGCTTGAGAACTCTCATGGATATCAGTAAGAATTTGCATGCCAAATTTATCTTTAACTTTTTGCAAAATTTCCAAACCTTTTTCAAGACCTGGCCCTCTAAAGCTACTAATGCTAGTTCTGTTTGCCTTATCAAAACTTGATTTAAAATAAAAATCAATCCTATCATCTTTTAAAAAACACTCAAGCTCTTGTGCAATCTTAAAAACAAGTTCTTCATTTTCTATCACACAAGGACCTGCAATTAATATCATCTTTTTCATCACAATTTCCTTATTTTTTGTTATTTTACTTTATTTTTTTTATTTTCTTCAAGAGGGAAAATAAAATTTAAAATAATAGCTGTAATCCCGCCTGCTGCAATCCCTGAAGAAAACAGAGTCTTAAACCACATTGGCATAAATTCTAAAATATCAGGATTATTAGAAACTCCAAGTCCTATACCCAAACTCATAGCTATAATGATAATAGAGCGACGATTTAGATTTTCTTTAGAGATAATCCTAACTCCAGTAGCTGCTATAGTACCAAACATTACTAAAGTTGCTCCTCCTAAAATAGGCTCTGGAATTTGCAAAGTAACATCTGCCACGATAGGAAATAAACCTAAAATCATCAACATAAAGGCCACAATAAATCCCACATAGCGACTTGCAACACCTGTTAGAGCTATAACACCATTATTTTGCCCAAAACATGAATTTGGAAAAGTATTAAAAAAAGCTGAAACAAAAGAATTAAAACCGTTAGCCAAAACTCCACCTTTTAATCTTTTTGCATAAAGCTCACCTTTAACAGGTTGATTTGAAACTTCGCTAGTAGCACTAATATCGCCGATAGTTTCTAAAGAAGTTACCATAAAAACTAAAATCAAAGGTAAAATTAAATTATAATCAATACTCAAACCATAATGCAAAGGATCAGGTAAAAATACTAAAGGTAGTTTTTCATTAAGATTAAAGCTAAAATTTTCAAAAGTCATAGCTACTAAAAGTCCTATAATCATAGCTATAAACAAAGAAGAAATTCTTATGTAAGCATTGTTAAAACGATTTAGAATAATAATGCTTAAAATCACAACTCCGGCTAATAATAAATTTTGCAAAGAACCAAACTCACCACTTGCTTTAGCACTAAAACCACCACCAGCACTTACAAGACCAACATTAATCAAACTAAGACCTATAATCATCACCACTATACCTGAAACCAAAGGCGAAATTACTCTTCTAATAAAAGGTAAAATTTGAGAAATAACCATTTCAGTGGTAGAACAAAGCATTAATGTGCCAAAAATAGCTCCAAGCATTGCTTCTTGAGATAAACCATTATTTTTTAAAACAAGTCCACCTAGTATAATAGGTGTAACAAAATTAAAGCTAGTTCCTTGAATAGATAAAAGACCACTCCCTATAGGCCCCCAAGTTTTAATCTGCAAAAGCGAGGCAACGCCTGAAGCAAACAAAGACATACATATAATTCTAGCTGTATTACTATCATCCACACCAAGACCTTTACAAATTAATAAAGCAGGTGTAATCACAGCTACAAACATAGCCATCAAATGCACCAAAGCAGCAAAAAATGCTTTAGTAAAAGGTGGCTTGTCTTCTAAACCATAAATCAAATCTGTCTTATTTTCCATTTTTATTTCCTTTTGTTTGCTTACTAACTAAAATAATTCCCCCTAAGATAATACTAAAAATTCCTACAAAAACCATAAAACTAGGAAATTCATCTCCCAATAATATCCCTAAAAATAGAGTAAAAACAACATCTATATAACTAACCCCTGCAACAACTCCTGCTTTTTTTGCTACCCCATAAGCTTTGGTAACATGAATTTGATACATTGCACCAAAAATTCCCATCAAGACAATAAAAATCCAAGCTTTAAAACTAGGCATGACAAAAGGAGCAATTAAAAAATCAAGCTCTTGTATTTCATAAAAAGAACCTATTATCATAGATATTAAAGGCATAAGAGAACCAATTAACACAAAAGATAAAGCTATAAAAGGTGCAGGATATGACTTTCTAAGCTCTCTTACACTTGTTAAAGCTAAAGCCGCACAAAAACCACTTAAAATTCCTAAAATACTATTTTTTAAATCAAAGCCTGAATGTGTAGTACTATCTGCAAAAGGTTGACATATCAACAATACCCCTATAAAAGCAATTAAAATCCCAAAACAAGCTTTCAAACCTAAACTTTCTTTAAAAAACAAAAAAGCAATTAAAGCTATAAAAATAGGTGCTGTTTTTTGAAAAGCAAAAGCACCCCCCAAAGAAATATTAGAAACATTGTAAAAGAAAAGATATAGAGCAATAGTTCCTATAACACCCCTAAAAATAAGTAGACCCAAATGTCCACCACTTTTATGAAAATTTAATTTTGAGAGCGCATAAAGCATAAAAGCAGTACCTATAATGTTTCTAAAAAACATGATCTCAATAGATGAAATTTCTTCACTTAGAATTTTTGCACATGCACCAACTAATGCAAATTCTATTGAAGCAATAATCATAAAATATATACCTAAATTTTTCTTGACTATTCTTAACATACAATTTCCATATAAAAATTATTGTTATTTTAGTCTTTTTTGCTTAATTTTAAGGCAATTCTTATATAATCACAAATAAAAATTTAAAAAAATGAGTATAGATGCAAAGTATTATTTTGATAGGTAAACCCAATGTTGGCAAATCAAGTCTTTTTAACAGGCTCGCAAAAAAACGCATTGCTATAACTAGTGATATAAGTGGAACCACAAGAGATACTAATAAAACTGAAGTTCAAATTGATGGTAAAAAGGCTTTACTAATAGATAGTGGCGGACTCGATGAGAGCAATGAGCTTTTCAAAAATGTCAAAGCAAATTCACTCAAGACCGCTAAAAGTAGTGATATTATTTTCTATATGGTAGATGGAAAATTTTTACCTGATGATGAAGATAAAGCATTTTTTTATGAAATGAAAAAACTCAATAAGCCTATTGCTTTAGTAATTAACAAAATAGATAATAAAAAAGATGAAGAAAGATCTTGGGAATTTTCGAATTTTGGAGTAAAAGAAATTTTTAACATTTCTGTTACACACAATATAGGTATTGATGAGCTTTGTATGTGGGCTGGTAAGTTTTTAAATGAAAATTTTTTAGATGCAGATGAAGAAGAAGATTTTGAAAGCTATTTGGAAAATTTTGATGAAAATAGTGGAGATTTTAAGCTCAAAACCGTCAATGAAAACCATATTAAAGTTGGAATCATAGGTAGAGTAAATGTCGGAAAATCAAGCCTTTTAAATGCTTTAGTTAAAGAAGAGCGTAGTGTAGTAAGCAATATAGCGGGCACGACGATTGATCCTGTTAATGAAAGCATTATGCATAAAGATAAAATCATAGAATTTGTAGATACTGCAGGAATTAGAAAACGCGGTAAAATACAGGGTTTAGAGCGCTATGCGCTAAATAGAACCGAATATATTCTAGCCAACGCTCAAATTGCACTTTTGGTTTTAGATGCAGCTGAAGGTTTTAATGAGCTAGATGAACGTATTGCAGGACTTGCTGCCAAACATTGTTTAGGTGTAATTATCGTTTTAAATAAATGGGATAAAAGCGAGCTTGATTTTGATAAAACTTTAAAAGAGCTAAGATTAGATCGTTTTAAATTCCTAGCTTATGCACCTATTATAAGCGTATCAGCCTTAAGTGGAAAAAGAGTACATGTACTTTTGGATAAAATTTTAGAAGTTTTTGCAAATTTCACGCAAAAAATTCCAACAGCAAAATTAAATACTTTAGTAGAAGAAGCTACAAGAGCACATCCTCTACCACATGATTATGGGAAATTAGTAAAAATTTATTATGCAGTTCAATATGACCTAGCACCTCCAAAAATAGCTCTAATCATGAATAGACCAAAAGCTCTGCATTTTAGCTATAAGCGCTATTTGCAAAACCAAATTAGAAAACAATTTAACTTTGAAGGTGTGCCTTTGATTTTAGCTTCAAGAAAAAAAGGTAGTAAAGATGAGCAAGAAGGATAATCTCCTTTTTGTAGGCTTTATGGGTTGTGGTAAGACAACCATAGCAAGAGCTTATGCTAAAAAATATGATAAAATCTTTTTAGATACAGACAGTTTAATCAAAACAAAATATAATCTTGAAATTAATGAAATTTTTAAAACATATGGAGAAAAAAAATTCCGTAAAGAAGAGCAAAAAATAGCTTTATTTTTACATTGTTTGCAAAATTGCTCCATTGCAAGCGGTGGTGGTTTTATAGAACAAAAAAAATTAAAAAATATTGGTATTATTGTTTATTTAAAAGCAGGCTTTGATTATCTTTTACAAAGACTAAACGAAGAAGAGTTATCTAATAGACCATTACTAGCAAATATAAATAATGCTAAAATACTATTTGATCAAAGAGTAAAAAAATATGAAAAAAAAGCAAATGTTATCATAAATATCGAAAATAAAAGCATTATAAAAATTATCAAAGAAATTAAAAAAGAGGTAAAATGAGAGTTATTACAGGACTACAGCCGAGTGGAGATTTGCATATAGGAAATTACTTTGGATCCATAAAACAAATGCTAAATATGCAAGAAGAAAATCAAATGTATATGTTTATAGCAAATTATCATGCTATGACTTCAAGTTTTGATGGAGAAAAACTCAGACAAAATTCACTCAAAGCCGCAGCAGCTTTTTTAAGCCTAGGAATTGATCCACAAAAAAGCGTATTTTGGTTGCAAAGTGATGTAAAAGAAGTGATGGAGCTTTATTGGATTCTTTCTCAATTTACCCCAATGGGGCTTTTAGAAAGAGCACATAGTTATAAAGATAAAATTGCCAAAGGTTTAAATGCCAACCATGGACTTTTTTCTTACCCTGTTTTAATGGCTGCAGATATTTTACTTTTTAACGCTCAAATAGTTCCTGTAGGTAAAGATCAAATCCAACACGTTGAAATAGCAAGAGATATAGCTTTAAAAGTAAATAATGAATGGGGTGAAATTTTTACCCTACCTCAAGCTAAGGTTAATGATGAAGTTGCAGTAGTACCTGGTACCGATGGAGCCAAAATGAGTAAGTCTTACCAAAACACAATTGATATTTTCAATACACCAAAAGCCATTAAAAAACAAATTTCTTCCATTGTTACAGATAGCACAGCCTTAGAAGATCCAAAAGATTGGCAAAATTGTAATGTATTTAAAATCGCAAAATTGTTTCTAGATAATACAGAACAAGAGGCTTTAAAAAGTCGCTATGAAAAAGGTGGCGAAGGCTATGGACATTTTAAAATGTATTTAAATGAAATTATAAGCGAGTATTTTGTCTCGGCTAAGGAAGAATATGAAAAATTACTAGCTAATCCTTCTAAAATTGAAGAAATTTTAGAATTTGGAGCAAGTAAAGCAAAAAAACAAGCCCAAGAAACAATGGGAAAAATTTATGCTAAAATAGGACTATAAAAGGAGTTAAAATGTTAGATTTAAAACTTTTGCAAAATAATTTTGATGAAATTACACAAAAATTAAAAGCTAAAAAAGTAGATGAAAATTTACTTAAAGAACTGAGTGACTTATTTGTAAATTTAAAAAAAGAAAAAGTACTTTTAGAAGAATTTCAAGCCTTTCAAAACAAATTTAGCAAAGAGCTTGCAACAGCACAAGATAAAGAAAGCTTAAAAGTACAACTAAGCCAAAATAAAGAAAAAATCAATACTCAATCAAAAATTGTTAATGAATTAGAAGAAAAACTAGAGCAAATTGCCTTAGCGATACCAAATATCCCTGATGATTGTGTACCTTTTGGAGAAGATGAAAATGAAAATATAGAATTAAAAAAAGTTCTAACTCCTCCTAGTTTTGATTTTGAAATTAAAGAACATCATGATTTAGGGGAAAAACTAAATTGGCTTGATTTTGCTAGAGGAGTTAAAATTTCGCAAAGTCGTTTTTGCGTACTCAAAAATGAAGGAGCTTTACTAAGTAGAGCTTTAGTAAATTATATGATAGATTTTAATAGAAGTAGAGGTTTTGAGCTAGTTAATGTGCCATTTTTAGTCAATAGTGCAACTATGTATGGCACAGGACAACTTCCAAAATTTAAAGATGATATGTATAAAGTAGAAAATGATGATTTATATCTCATTTCTACTTCTGAAATTCCTGTAACCAATCTTTATTCCAATGAAATTTTAACCCAAGAAGAACTACCTTTAAAAATGACTTGCTATAGTGCTTGTTTTAGACAAGAAGCAGGAAGTGCAGGTAGAGATACTAGAGGCATTATAAGACAACACCAGTTTGAAAAGGTAGAACTTGTTAGTATATGTAAGCCCGATCAAAGTGAGTTGATGTTCGAAGAAATGCTAACTTGTGCTAGTGATTTACTAAGCTCTTTGGGATTAGCCCATAGGCATTTGATGCTTTGTACTGGAGATTTAGGTTTTTCCGCTGCTAAAACAATAGATTTAGAAGTTTGGCTTCCATCACAAAATAAATACCGCGAAATTAGCTCTGTCTCTAACTGTAAAGATTTTCAAGCAAGACGTGCAAAAATTCGCTTTAAAAACGATAAAGGCAAAAATGAGCTAGTGCATACGCTTAATGGCTCTTCACTGGCTGTTGGTAGAACATTGGTTGCTATTATGGAAAATTATCAAGAAAAAGATGGAAATATAAGAATTCCTGACGTGCTAAGAAAATACTTTTAAGAGAAAACATGGCCGAAGAAATAACACTTAAAGAACAAGATAATCAAGAAGCACCTTTTTCGCAAATAGATGAAAATCCAGGAGTGGAAGAACAAACCATCCCTCCTGGTACAATACCACCTGAATTAGAAGAGGAAGAAAGCACTTTTCAAAGAGTAGAAGAAGAACCACAAACAACACAACCTGAAGAGAATAAAAAGTTTTTTGATAAAAAATTTATTATTTTAGTTTCTGCACTTGGAGGTCTTGCTTTAATTTTACTTATTGTTCTGATTTTACTTATTGTTTTTAAAAAAGAGGAAAAAAGTATCTCAAACAATCAAACATTTGAAGATAATGCTAGTATGAGTGTCACTAAAGTAAAACAATCAGCACTAGATCTTGTGGTACAAAAAGCAAATTTATTATACGAAAAAGGTGATATAGAAAGTGCTTTAGAGCTTTATAATAATATTAATATTTTTAATCAATCTTTATCTAGCTACAATCTTGGTGTGGCTCAAATGAAACAAAAAGATTATACTAGTGCTATTGAGAATTTCAAACAATCTTTAGAATTAGGAGAACATAAAGTAGCCGCAGCTATTAATATAGGTGTATGTTATTTTAACCTTGGAGATAGAGAAAAATTTAATTACTATCTTGATTTAGCAAAAGTATATTTACCACAAGATTCAAAATCTTCTTTATATAATTACTATTTAGGCTTAATTAACTATTATCAAGGGTTTTATCCTGAAGCTTTACAGATGTTTATGCGCTCAAGTGATATTAATAGTTATCAAGATGATTCTTATTATCTTGGAGCAAAAATCTATGCATTATTAAATTCTGAAAAAAATGCTATTGATTTTTTACAAAAACAAGAAAATTATGAAGCTAGTTTACCTTTGGGTTTACTATACGCAAAATCAGGAAACTATCAAAAAGCCAAAGAATATCTTGAAAAAGCTTCGAAGATAGAAAGTCAAGAAATGAGAAGTAAAATTGCTTTAGCTTTGGTAGAACTAAAAACTGGACAATTTGCCAATGGCGCTCAAATTCTAAAAGTTTTATATGTAAAAGACAAAGATATAGGATCAAAATATTACAATATAAAAACAAGATTAAAAAGAAATTTTTCAAATATAGACATAGCTCAGCAAAATTTTGCTAAAAGACTAATTACAGGAAAACAGCAAATTTATGATTTGTTATTTTATTTTGCCCCTTATCGTGTATTTGATATTAAACAAAGTATGGAACTCATCACAAAAGCTGACTTAGGAAATTTTCTACAAGGCTATGAATATGAAAACGAACTACTCGTTAAAAGCAAGGCTTTATCGGGTGTTAATGTAGAGTTATCTCATGCCATTAATTTGGCTTTTAACTATCATTTAAGAGAAGCTAATCAAGAATTAAAAAATTTAAGCGAAATTTATCATGCACATGATGTAATTCACTACAATCTTGCTCTTACTTATGCACAATTACAAGATTATAACAATGCTTATAAATACTTTTCAACCGCTTATCATTTAAATCCAAAAAATTACATTGCAGGAATTTTTGCTATATATTGCATGGATTTAGCAAAAAAAGACTACACTAAACTTGCTAATGAGTTTTTAGAAAATTTGCAAGCAGATAATACTATCGATCAAAACCACAATATATATAAATATCTATTATACTTAGTTAAAAGCGATTTTGCTGCTATAATTCCTTATTTAGATAATCTTTCAAATGTAGATACGCCTTTAGAGTTGATGTTTACTATCATAGCTGCTAATGGTAATAACCTTGATATGTTAAGAAATCAAAAAATTATAGAATTAAAAGATCTACTAAACGAAGATATTATTAGCAATATCTTATATTTTAATTCTAAAAACATGAATCTAGATATTAAAGAATATGCTAAACAAGCACAAATGTATTTCTTAACCACCAAACTTGATTATGATTCTTTATTTGGTGGAGCTGGCATAGTAAAAGATAGCTATGTAACACTTATGCAAATTACAGGTTTACTAAATCATGTTAGAAATGATATCAAAAAAAGACTAGCTACTAGTAGCAAAAATTCTATTGGTTTAATCTTTGCTCTTGCTTATGTGGATATTTTTGCAAAAGAGTATCAAGAAGCTTATACTCTTTATAATATCTTGATTGATGATTATAAGATCAAAGATGCTCAAACTTTATTTTTAGCAGCAGTTGCTGCAATAGGCTCAAACAATCCAAATTCAGCCATAGCTTTATTAGAGCTCGCAAGATTGGAAAATGAAGAAACATTAGAAGCACGACTTGCACTAGGGCTTTTATATCATGAAGTTCAAAACTTAGAGCCTGCGTTTTTTCAATATGAGAAAGTAGGCAATAATTTTGAGAGCAAATTTTTTACTTTTGATATTAAAAATTAGTATTTTCTTATTTTGAAGAAAATACTAATAAAAAATTTTAAAAATATAATATATTTTTGATTGTCATTAAAAACGGAAATATTAACCTAAAAGAGTGGCTCCGGATGTAGGATTCGAACCTACGACCAATCGGTTAACAGCCGACTACTCTACCGCTGAGCTAATCCGGAAAATTATAAATAAGAAATGGTATTATATATAAAAAAAATACTTTTGTCAATAGTTTTTTACAAAAAATTATAATTTTTTGTAAAATTTCACTCCAGCTAAATTCTTTACAATAACTTTTTGTTCTTTAATTAATTTTTCCAATATATCTTTGCTATATTGACTAAATTTATTCTCAACATCAAATTCGCTTTGCGCTCTAAGTTGCAACATTTTTAAAAGTTCTTCGATAGTAAAATCAATTTTTTCACCTTTATAGCAATGTTTAGCAAGTACAATAGGTACACTAGTAATATGCATACTTAATTCTTCCAATTTTTTCAAAGATATACCTTTTACAGGATAAGCTGGAGGTCTATCTATGGTACTAAAATCTACTCTCAATGGTTTTATTTTATCAAAAACTTCATTTAAAGCAAGCATTTCTTCTTTATTATCATTCAAACCTTCTACAATTAAAACTTCCATAATTAATTCACCTAAAAACTTTTTTTTAAAAGCTATCATTTTGGTAATCATTTCTTCAAGCTTAATATACTTTAAAGCTCTGTCAATCCTATAAAATGTTTTTTCTATAGCACTATCAAGGCTGAATTTAACAACATCAACGTCCATTAAAGCACTAAAAGTATTTGAATTTAACACTCCACTACCATTGCTTAAAATCAAAAGTTTTTTTTCTTGCTTTATTTTATTTAACTCATAAACCAATTCTTTCAAATAAGGATATAAACTAGGTTCCCCGTTTGCTGTTAGTGTTAAAAAATCAAATTGCACATCATTTTTTAATGCAATTTGCACTTCATTGATAATATCTTTAATATTAGGATAAGTTAAAAATTTTTGTATAGGTTTTGCAGCTTGTAATTCACAATACACACAGTCAAAATTGCATTGTTTTTGATTTGGACTTAAGTCAATCCCCAAGGAAAGTCCAAATCTTCTTGAGCTTATAGGTCCAAAGGTAATTTTACTCACTTTTGCGATTTCTCTTGAACTAGTTTAATAAAATATTTAGCATTTTCAACAGGAATATCAGGTAAAATTCCATGACCCAAATTAAAAATATGTGCACTATTTTGCATGATGTTTAAGATTTTGTCTACGCCTTGCTCAATAGCTTTTTTATCATATAACCTACAAGGCTCCATATTACCCTGTAAAGCATACCTAGCACCCAATTTTTCTTTAGCTAACTCTAAAGGAGTACTCCAATCTACACCAAAAACATCAAAATTTCCATTAATGCTATCCAAGAAACCACTTATGCCTTTAGGAAATAAAATTATAGGAATATGTGGATATTTTTCTTTTACAAAATTAGCAATTTCAAGCATATAATTAAAAGAAAATTCGAAAAACATCTCTTTTTCTAAAGCACTCGCCCAACTATCAAATATCTGTATAGCATTAGCACCCGCCTTAATTTGCTCTTGAATATAATACTTTAAAGCCAAAGTTAGTTTAGATAAAATTTGATGTAGAAATTCAGGATTTTGATAAGCTAATTTTTTACATTTTGCATAATTTTTACTACCACCACCCTCTATCATATAAGTAGCAATAGTCCAAGGACTTCCACAAAAGCCAATCAAAGCTTTATCGTGTGCAAGTTTTTCTCTAGTAAGTGCTAATGCATCATACACATAAGAAAGATTTTTAACACTTTTTTCAACATCTAATTTTTCTAAATCTTCTTTTATTTTAATAGGATTTGAAAACACCGGTCCTTCACCTTTTTCAAATTTTAAATCCATACCCATTTCTAAGGGTACAACTAAAATATCTGAAAAGATAATAGCCGCATCAACACCCAAAATATCCACAGGTTGCAAAGTGACTTCACTCGCCTTCTTGTAATCCTTACAAAGTGATAAAAAATCTCCAGCACTTGTTCTAACTTCCATATACTCAGGTAAGTATCTACCGGCTTGGCGCATCATCCAAACTGGAGTATATGTAGTTGGTTTTTTAAAACATGCATCAACAAAAATCATTTTTATTCCTTATTAATGATCACTTTTGTGTAAGAAATAAAGCCCTATACAAAGAGCCAAAATAGAACCTGCAAGATAAGTCATATCTAGAACCGTGCTAAGTTGCATTTGCAAAATTCTTTGAAAGAAATTTACCACCAAAACCATGATGATTACTTTTGCAAGCTTATCTTTTAATTGATCTAAACTATGTACCTCTAAAACTTTTGATTGTTTAGTTTGCTTAAATTCTTCTATCTCACTAATAAAAAGCTCATAAATTCCAAAAGAAAATATAAATAAAACCAAAGCCATCAAGTATAAATCTACAGCACCTATAATCAAACCAACAATATCTTCATGCAAATCTATTGTAGAATTAGGCAACATAAAATACTCAAATACATATTTTAAAACCTTAATCACATCATAACTTGCAATAAAAAATAAAACAAAAGCTCCTATTAAACCAAAAATCACAGGCAAAATAGTGACCAAACGACTCTTAACTAGTAAATTTTCAAAAAATCTTTCTAACATTTCTCTCCTTTTTAAACCAATTCTAACCATTTTTGTGCAATACGAACTGCATTCGTAGCAGCTCCTACACGAATTTGATCAGCCACACACCACAAATGTAAAATATTTTTATGATTAATATCGCGTCTTATTCTTCCCACATAAGTTTCATTAGTATCGCTTGTAAAAAGTGGCATTGGGTATTTTTTATTTTCTATATCATCAATCACAACAACGCTTGGTGCCTTAGAAAGTATCTCTCTAACCTTAGCCACATCGACATCTTTTTCAAAATGCATAGTAATAGCCTCACTATGGCTTCTGAGTACAGGAACTCTTACGCAAGTTGCTGAAATTTCAAGCTTTTTATGTAATATTTTTTGTGTCTCATTTACCATCTTCAATTCTTCTTTAGTGTAACCGTTTTCACTAAAAACATCAATTTGAGGAATCAAATTTAAAGCCAAGGTATAAGGAAAAGTTTTTGCTTCAAATTCGTCTAGTTTAAATGCAAAAAAACTTTGCATACCCTGAACCAACTCCTCCATACCTTCTTTACCCGCACCACTTGCTGCTTGATAAGTGCTAACATCTACTCTTTTTAAATTAAAAACATCATCAAGTGGTTTTAAAACATGAACCATTTGTATAGTAGAACAATTTGGATTAGCAATAATTCCTGTTTTTTCCCAGTCTTTAATATCTTCACTATTACATTCAGGAACCACTAAAGGAATATTTTCATTCATTCTAAAATGACTAGTATTATCAATTACTACAGCACCACATTCTACTGCATACTTTGCATACTCAGCGCTTATATTCCCACCTGCACTAAAAAATGCAATATCCACAGGATTTTCTTTAAAAACAGTTGGAGTTAGTTCTTTAACCTTATAGACCTTACCTCTAAATTCTACTTCACTACCAACGCTTTTTGCACTTGCTAATGGTAAAATACTTTCAACTGGAAAATCAAGCTCATCTAAGACATTTAAAAGTTCTTCTCCAACAGCTCCTGTTGCACCTACAATAGCTATTTTTTTCATCTTCCATCCTTTTTTAAGTAATATTATATTTTTTCATTTTTTCACTAAAATTTTTCTCACTCATACCTATAAGCCTAGCTGCCTCTGTAATATCTTGTGAATTTTTTAAAGCTTCTAAAATCAATTCTTTTTCAAGATTTTTAATATCTTTATTACTTTTTCTACTTTCTAAAAATAAATCTTGAACACTAATCTTATCATTTTCGCTTAAAATACAAGCTCTTTGTATAATAGAAATCAATTCTCTAATATTTCCAGGAAAATCATAAGCCAATAGAGCATCTTGTGCTTCTTGACTTAAAGTTTTTTCATTAAAATCATATTCTTTACATGTATCAAGTAATACCTTTTGTGCAATTTGCAAAATTTCTTCTTGACGTTCTCTTAATGGCGGTATATTAATAGGGATAGTATTAAGTCTATAATATAAATCTTGTCTAAATTCACTATTTGCTATCTTTTTTTCTATATTAGCATTAGTTGCACTAATAATCCTCACATCAATCTTTATACTTTTAGTACTTCCTAATCTTGTAATTTCTTTTTCTTGTAAAGCTCTTAGTAATTTTGCTTGAATTTCATAAGGCATTTCACCTATTTCATCTAAAAATAAAGTTCCTTCATTGGCAAGCTCAAAAAGTCCTATTTTGGTAGTATTGGCATCAGTAAAGGCACCTTTTTCAAAACCAAAAAGCTCACTTTCTATCAAATTTGATGGAATTGCTGCCATATTAATAGCCACAAAAGGTTTTTGGGATCTTTTTGAATTTTTATGTACAAAATTTGCAAAAACCTCTTTGCCTACTCCACTTTCTCCAAAAAGAACTACACTAGCATCTGTTTTAGCTGTTTTTATGGCTAAATTTAAACAATTTTCCAAGGCTTTAGAAGTACCATAAAAATCTTGATTTTCTTCTTTTTTAACAATTTTTTTACTTATTTTTTTAGAAGTTTTTTCTTGAATCACTTTAGCACGTTTTATTGCAGTTACTAAAGTATTAATATCAAATGGTTTTACTAAAAAATCTTTCACACCAAGTCTAACTGCTTCTATAGCACGATTTAGTGTTGCATTACCTGTGATAATAATAAAGTCATATTTGTTTTCACAAGCTTGCACAAATTCAATACCATCCATACCCGGCATATTAATATCCGTGATAATCAAATCAATATCATCGTTTAACTTTTTTAAAGCTTCGGTTGCTGATTTATAAGATTTTATAGTAAATTCTTCATACTCACTCAAAGCAATTTCAAGTGATTTTCTCATATTTATATCATCTTCAACTATAACTAAATTCATTTTAAACCTTAAGCTAGAATACCTTTTTTTGGACCACTTTTACCATGACATTCTTTATATTTTTTACCACTACCACAAGGACAAGGTGAATTTCTAGGTACTTTAGTAATTTGAGCTTTACCATTTTCATCAACTCCACTTTCTGTGGTGTTAGCTAAAAACTGCTCATTTTGTTCATGACTTTTTTCTTCAAAATTTTGAGCTTCTTTTTGAGTAAAAACCACATTAAACAGCAATTTCAAACTATCAAATTTTACGCGTTCAACAAGATCCATAAAAAGATTATAGCTTTCTTTTTTGTATTCTACTAAAGGATCTTTTTGATTATAACTTCTTAGGCCTATACCAGTTTTTAGAATATCCATTTGATATAAATGCTCTCTCCATAAATTATCTAAAATTTGAAGATATAAAATTCTTTCAATTCTTCTAGCTTCCTTATCTTCAATAATGCTCATTTTATCTTTGTAAGTTTGCTCTAAAATTTCACTTAATTTATTTTCTACTTCAACTACACCTAAATCTTTAAAATCAGCTTCATTGAGTTCAAGATTGCATTCATAATTTACTTTTTGTTTTAGGCTGTCAAAATGCTTTACATTATCTTCAAGTTCAGCATTTAGATAAATTTGGCTTACTAAGTGATTGCTATACTCAGCAATATTTTTTAGAATTTTATCTTGCAAGTCAAATTCTTCATCTAACAATTCATTTCTATAATTGTAAATAGTTTTTCTTTGTTCATTTGCCACATCATCATATTCAAGCAAATGTTTTCTACTTTCAAAATGTAAACTTTCGACTTTTTTTTGTGCGTTTTCAACAGCTCTTGTGACAATACGACTTTCTATATGCTCACCTTCTTCTATTCCTAATCTTTCCATAATATTTTTAATACGATCGCCACCAAAAATTCTCAAAAGATTATCCTCTAAACTTAGATAAAATCTACTTACACCAGGATCACCTTGACGTCCTGCACGACCACGAAGTTGATTATCTATCCTTCTACTCTCATGACGTTCAGTTCCTATGATATAAAGCCCACCTAAAGCCCTTATCTCATCATCTATTTTTATATCAACTCCACGACCTGCCATATTAGTGGCTATAGTTACTGCACCTTTTTTACCTGCATCTTGGATAATCAAAGCTTCTTGTTCATGATTTTTAGCATTAAGCACATGATGAGGAATACGTTCTTTTACAAGCATATTATGAAACACTTCACTTCTTTCAATACTTGCAGTTCCTACTAAAACCGGTTGACCTTTCGCATTAGCTTTTTTTATCTCCTCAATCACTGCTTTAAATTTTTCCTCTTGAGTTTTATAAATTAAATCATCTTTATCTAATCTCGCAATTGGTATATTTGTAGGTATAGAAACTACATCTAAATTGTAAATTTGAGAAAATTCTGTCGCTTCAGTTTGTGCAGTACCTGTCATACCTGCTAATTTTTTATACATTCTGAAATAATTTTGAAAAGTAATATCTGCTAAAGTTTGACTTTCTTCTTGAATTTTCACACCTTCTTTTGCTTCTAGTGCTTGGTGTAAACCATCACTAAAACGTCTTCCTTCACTTAACCTTCCTGTGAATTCATCAACAATCACAACTTCTTTATCTCTTAATACATAATGCACATCTTTTTCAAATAAATTATGTGCTTTTAAAGCTTGATCAAGCTGATGAGCCAATATTGCATTATCTAAACTATATAAATTCTCTACACCAAATAATTTTTCAGCTTTCGAAATTCCAGCCTCTGTAATCATAATAGTCCTATTTTTCTCATCAACAACAAAATCACCACTTGGAGTTTGAGGTGGAAGCACCGCTTCACCTTTTTGCATTTGTTTTGCTACTTCATTTGCTTTAATATAACCATCTAAAGTTCTATTTGTAGGTCCACTAATAATAAGTGGAGTTCTTGCCTCATCTATTAAAATACTATCTACTTCATCAACAATAACAAAATTATGCTCTCTTTGCACTTTTTCAAGTTTTGAAAATTTCATATTATCACGTAAATAATCAAAGCCAAATTCATTATTTGTTCCATAAGTTATATCACATTCATAAGCTTTTTTGTGTGCCTCATCACTATTTTGCTCTGAAAGTATCACACCCACACTAAAACCTAAAAAATTATAAATAGCACTCATTTGCTCTGCATCCCTTTTGGCTAAATAATCATTTACGGTAACTACATGTACGCCCTTGCCACTCATAGCATTTAACACAACAGGCAATGTTGCTACTAAAGTTTTACCTTCTCCTGTTTTCATCTCAGCTATTTTACCCTCATGTAAAACCATACCACCGATTAATTGTACATCAAAATGACGCATATTAAGCGTTCTTTTTCCTACTTCTCTAACTATTGCAAATATATCATTTAGTATTTGATCTAAAGTTTTTTCATTATTTTGAATTTGTATTTTAAAATCTATAAATATTTGTTTTAACTCATCATCACTAAGATTTTGGTATTTTGATTCTAAAGCATTAATTTGTGCAACTCTTTTTAAATATTTCTTCACTTCACGGTCATTTTTTGTGCCAAATATTGCTTTAAATACACTAGAAAACATTTTTTTACCTTTAATTACAAAAATATATGCTAGATTATATCTTGATTTTAATTAGAACTATATAAAAAGTTTTATTTGTACAAATTTTATATAATTAATAAAAAATTAAAGGAAAAATATGAGATATTTTATGTTTTTAATGATACTTGCTTACAGTAGTTTTGCATTTGATATAAATTTTAAAAATTTTAGTAGCGATTTTGAACAAAAAGTGCAAAGCAACAATTCCTCTCTAGATTATAAAGGAAATTTTATCATTACACAAAATAAAGCTTTTTGGAATTACACTAAACCAAATACTAAACAAATTTATATTAACAATCAAGAAGTAGTTATCATAGAACCTGAATTAGAACAAGTTATCTATACACAACTACAAAATTTGCCAAATCTTCGAGAAATTTTTAAAAAAGCAAAAGAAACATCTCATGATAACTATGAAGCAAAATATGAAAATATCACATATACTATTAAACTAAAAAATAATAATCTTGATAGTATTTCTTATAAAGATGAGTTAGGAAATTTAGTCAGTATTTATTTTTATAATCAAAAATTTAATGAAAATATTAATGAAAATATTTTTATACCAAAAATCCCAAGCTATTTTGATATAATACAATAATCAAAATGGTATCTCTTTAAATAAATCTTGTTCTTTACTTGGTGTTAACATCTGTATTTGTGTATTTTCCATAGTTTTTAAGATTATATCCATAGCTTCTTTACTTGTATTAACGTCTTGATTAAAACTTATATTACTATCTTTAATATCGTTTGTTTGGGTAACATTCATATCTTTTGATTGGGTATTATTTTGATCTGAAGTTTTAATAGCTTTAAGAATATTTTGATTTTCTTCTTGTTTGGTAGTTTCTTTTATATCTTTATCTTTTTTTTCCAAATCTTTAACAAAGCGCTTAAGTTCTTCTAGATCAAATTTAACCACCGAATTAATTCTTAAAATATAAATGTTTTTTATTTGGGTTTTATATTTTTTATTGCTGAATTTTAACAAAGTTTCCTTGAAGTTGTTTTTACCTACTTCTGTAAATAAATCTTCATAAAAATAACTAGATATAATAGTATTCAAAGCATCTATAATCTTATTTTCTTCTAAATTTTCACCCTCAAATTCCAAAGTCATTTCAATCTTTTTTAAAGTATTATTTCCAGCTTTTGAATATAAATCTGTTCTAAAATCTTCTATACTCAAAGAATTAGCATAAACATTATAAAAAGTAAAAAACAAAATTATAATCCATCTCATAATTATCCTTTATTCTCTTCTAAATTTATAAATTTTTCTTGTAAATAAAATTTTTTTACTTCTTTATCAGCTTTTAAAATTCTCAAAAAATAATCTTCAAAAGGTATTTTATAATTATATACGATTTTTAAATTATTTGGATTAATAGCTCTAGATAAACATACATATAATTGTCCTTTTTCAAAAATCCCACCAATATCGCATATCAACTTATCTATGCTCATGCCTTGAGATTTATGGATTGTTATAGCATAGGCTAATTTTATAGGAAATTGGATAAATTTAGCTTTTACCTTAACTTCTAATTTTTCATTTTTATCTAATTCATATTCTTCTAGAGTGTATTCATATACTTTTAATTGCAATTTTTCACCATTATTTTTTTCTATTAAAATATATTCACACTCATTATCTTTTACAAAATTTAAAATTACTCCTTGTTCTCCATTATAATAATTTTCCTCTTTATTATTAACGCAAAAAATAATCTTAGCACCTATTTTTAATTTCAATTCATCCATAGAATTTAATCCATTAACCCACTGCTTATAAATCTTATCATCTAAAACATGGTCTAACTTTTCTGTTTTTGCTTTAAATATCCTTTCCTCGCCTTGTAAAAGATTTAGTTTTTCAGCATTAATATAATTGGTTTTTTTATTTGTAGCACATAATAAAGTGTATTCATCCATGTATCCAAGTAAATCTTTTGAACTAATCAGCATTTTTTTAAAAAATTGCAATATTTCTTGATTCACCTCACCCATTCTTAGATAAAACAAATATTCATAAAATTGTTTATCTAAAGTTCTTTTGGTAATGCTAAGTTTTAAATTGATAAATTTTAAATCGCTCCAAGCTTGCGAAGAAAAAGCATACAAAGTATTTTGAAACAAAGAATTTTGAATTTGATTTTCTTTGTGATTGATCACAGGGGGAAGTTGAAAAAAATCCCCAACTAATAAAATTTTACCATTAAAACCACTTCTTGTTAATCTATAATAAATCATCTCCATTAAAGAAGTACTTACCATAGAAATTTCATCAATAACCAACAAATCACATTGTTTTAAAATTCGTTTTAATTTTTCTAATTTATCTTTTTGCTTTCTATCCTCATAATACAGCTCATCATAATTTTGACATCTTTTAAAAGCAAAAAAGCTATGTAGAGTAACCCCGCCTATATTAAAAGCACTAAGAGCAGTAGAACCTAATGCTATGACAATTTTTCCTTGTATTCTATATGATCTTATAAGCTCTATGGTTAAAAACGACTTACCAACTCCAGCACCACCACTTAAAAAAACATTATCATTTTTTAAAAAATCTCTTAACTTATTTAATACCATATTGGTATTATATTTTATCTCTCTTTTTATTTTCTTAACATATAGTATACTTTTTTAAACACCCAAATATACAATCGATATATTCTTTTTCACTATTATAAATTCTAATCATATAAATCTTATTCTTGCTTCTAAATAATTTTTAAAAATTAACTCAAAAAAACAACTACACATTAATCTTTACTGAGCATATTTATTTTAAAGTCTAACACTAGTAATTTTGCTTAACTATAATACAAATAATACAATCTCAATTAATCTATAATTTTATAAAAACCTAACATTAAAAGTAAAAAATCTTTAAATAATCACCAAAAATTAAAAACAATAACTATACCAACCTAACCAATATAAATGAAAAACTAAACTATCTAAATTATACATATTAAACCTATTGCTTAACTAAAACTAAAAACAAACTAAGTAATTAGTTATTATTAAAGATTAAACAAAGCACAACTAAAAAAGAATGATAAAAATACCAATCAAGATAATAAAATAAAAACTTAAAGAAATAAAATATCTAAAAAACTAAAAACCACTAAAGAATAAATTTAAAAAGCTAACTAAATCACTAAAAAAATATTAACTAAGATAATTAAAAACAAAAAAGTATAAAACATTAAACTAAAAAACATAAAAATAAAGATTAATTTAAATAAAAATATATAAGAATTATAATTAAAAGCAGTAAGAATAATAAGAATTAACAAGTCCGCAATGAGCTACTTTCCCCCTGCCAGTAAGGCGTAGTATCATCACCCACGATGTGCTTAGCTTCTTGGTTCGGGATGGAGCAAGGCGTCTCCACATCTGTATAATCACGGACATTGTTATTTAAATACTCTTTTAAAATACATAAAATTTAAGAATACTTAAAAAACAATGTTAAGAGCAAGTTCTAATATAAACTCTACCTATAAGTTTCTATCAAACTTAGGTTATTGTTACACATCCAAAGCTTCAAGTAAAAACCTTAACAAGGAAGTGATGCTTAAATAAGATAAGCCAAACGCTCTATTAGTACTGGTCAGCTAAAGGACTTTCATCCATTACACACCCAGCCTATCAAACTAGTAGTCTTCTAGAGAGCTTAGAGAAGATTCATCTTAGAGTTGGCTTCACGCTTAGATGCTTTCAGCGTTTATCCGTTCCAAACTTAGCTACGCTGCGATGCTCTTGGCAGAACAACAGCTACACCAGTGGTTTGTTCAACCCGGTCCTCTCGTACTAGGGTCAAATCTCTTCAATCTTCTTACGCCCACGGCAGATAGGGACCGAACTGTCTCACGACGTTCTGAACCCAGCTCGCGTACCGCTTTAAATGGCGAACAGCCATACCCTTGGGACCTGCTCCAGCCCCAGGATGCGATGAGCCGACATCGAGGTGCCAAACCTCCCCGTCGATGTGAGCTCTTGGGGGAGATCAGCCTGTTATCCCCGGGGTACCTTTTATCCTTTGAGCGATGGCCCTTCCACACAGAACCACCGGATCACTAAGACCGACTTTCGTCTCTGCTTGACTTGTATGTCTTGCAGTTAAGCTGGCTTATACCTTTATACTCTACGAACGATTTCCAACCGTTCTGAGCCAACCTTTGTAAGCCTCCGTTATTATTTGGGAGGCGACCGCCCCAGTCAAACTACCCACCAGACATTGTCCCACTTGAGGATAACTCAAGCTGGTTAGCTACCCAAATAAGAAAGAGTGGTATCTCAACAACGGCTCATATACAACTGGCGTCATATACTCAAAGCCTCCCACCTATCCTGCACATTCTTATCCAAATAGCAGTGTCAAGCTGTAGTAAAGGTCCACGGGGTCTTTCCGTCTTGCCGCGGGTAGGAGGAATTTTCACCTCCACTACAATTTCACTGGATCCCTCTTTGAGACAGCTCCCATCTCGTTACGCCATTCATGCAGGTCGGTATTTAACCGACAAGGAATTTCGCTACCTTAGGACCGTTATAGTTACGGCCGCCGTTTACTCGGGCTTCGATCAAGAGCTTCGCTAATGCTAACCCCATCAATTAACCTTCGAGCACCGGGCAGGCGTCACACCCTATACATCCTCTTACGAGTTAGCAGAGTGCTGTGTTTTTGGTAAACAGTCGGGAGGGACTCTTTGTTGTAAGTTTCTTCGCTTTCGGAGTAAATCCTAATACGAAGCGAACCACACCTTATACCGAAGATACGGTGCTATTTTGCAGAGTTCCTTAAAGAGAGTTCTTCCACGCGCCTTAGAATACTCATCCCACCCACCTGTGTCGGTTTACGGTACGGGCAACATTAGCTAAACTTAGAAACTTTTCTTGGCTCGACGGCATCAGCAATTCTCCTCGCTGTCCGAAGACTTTGAAGAGCCTTTCAGTTCTCGGAGTATTGTTATACGGATTTGCCTATATAACCTCCTACGACCTTAGACTAGCACTTCCATCCGCTAGCTTGCTTAGCCCTAAGCGTCCTTCCATCGCACACTAATGTTGGTATTGGAATATTAACCAATTTGCCATCGTCTACCCCTTTCGGACTCGACTTAGGACCCGACTAACCCTACGATGACGAGCATCGCGTAGGAAACCTTGGGTTTACGGCGTTAATGATTCTCACATTAATTATCGCTACTCATGCCTGCATGCTCACTTCTATTCGCTCCAGCACTCCTTACCGGTATACCTTCGACGCAAATAGAACGCTCTCCTACCACTTGATAAAATCAAGTCTACAGCTTCGGTACTTACTTTAGCCCCGTTATATTTTCCGCGCAAAATCACTAGACCAGTGAGCTATTACGCTTTCTTTAAAGGATGGCTGCTTCTAAGCCAACCTCCTGGTTGTTTAAGTAACTTCACATCGTTTTCCACTTAAGTAAGATTTAGGGACCTTAGCTGGTAGTCTGGGTTGTTTCCCTCTTGACGACGGATTTTATCACTCGCCGCCTGACTGCTGTGATTACATATAAGGTATTCGGAGTTTGATAGGGTTTGGTACATTGGTGTATGCCCTAGCCCATTCAGTGCTCTACCCCCTTATACTACGACACAACGCTATACCTAAATATATTTCGGAGAGAACCAGCTATCACGAAGTTTGATTGGCCTTTCACCCCTATCCACAAGTCATCCGGGGGCTTTTCAACGCCTATCGGTTCAGTCCTCCACTAGTTCTTACACTAGCTTCAACTTGCTCATGGATAGATCACTTCGTTTCGGGTCTGCAGCATCTGACTTAAGCGCCCTATTCAGACTCGCTTTCGCTACGGCTTCGCGTGTGCTTAACCTTGCCAGACACCACAACTCGCAGGCTCATTATGCAAAAGGCAGTCCATCACACTGTATTGCTACATAGTGCTCTGAATGATTGTAAGCAAATGGTTTCAGGTTCTATTTCACTCTGATCACCTCAGTTCTTTTCACCTTTCCCTCACGGTACTTGTGCACTATCGGTCTGGTAGTAGTATTTAGGGTTGGATCGTGGTCGACCCAGCTTCAGACAGGATTCCTCGTGTCCCGCCCTACTCAGGATACTGCTAGCTAAGGTTTGGTTTTCGTATACGGGACTATCACCCTCTATGGCTACACTTTCCAGAGTGTTCTACTAACCTCACCTATTGCACATTGCAGTCCTACAACCCCCAGTGCAAGCACTGGGTTTGCCCTCTTGCGCTTTCGCTCGCCGCTACTGACGCAATCTCTATTGATTTCTTTTCCTGTAGGTACTAAGATGTTTCAATTCCCTACGTTCGCTCCATTATGGTAGTATATATTTCTATATACTGGGTTGCCCCATTCGGAAATCTACGGATCAAAGCTTCTTGACAGCTCCCCGTAGCTTATCGCAGTCTAGTACGTCCTTCATCGCCTTTACCAGCCAAGGCATCCACCATTCGCTCTTAATAGCTTACCTTTTAATTCATTCTAAAACGCATCACTTCCTTGTTAAAGTTTTTATGATAAGACTTTACTATCTTAAGACGGAAAGCATTTAAACACTTAATAAAACTAAAATATTAGTCTAACTAAGCTGTGAGTTTAAAACTTGTCTTTAACTAAAAGCTAAAGAAAAGATAGTTAGGTTTTATCCTTTAACAAGTCCTGTAAAATTGTTTTTATTAAAACTTGCTTGTGACTCTTAACAATGATAATTCAAATAACATTAAATAACTAATCTAATATATAAATATATTCTATTATTTATTTAGCTTAGGCTTTAAAACCTAAAGGAAGTATATATAAAGAGTTTAAATAATTTAAAAATAAATCAATAAAGAAAATACTTTAATTATTTTTATTATTTATATACTTACTTTAAGTTTTAAAACTTTAATTTGGAATTGATAAACAAACCTTTTTTATGGTGGGCCTAACAAGACTTGAACTTGTGACCTCACCCTTATCAGGGGTGCACTCTAACCAGCTGAGCTATAGGCCCTTAATAAATGGTGGAGAATAGCGGGATCGAACCGCTGACCTCCTGCGTGCAAAGCAGGCGCTCTCCCAGCTGAGCTAATTCCCCAAAATTAGCTTTTCATCAATCTTTGAAATCTAAACAAGGATGATTGAGTCTATATATGAACTGATAGTTGTGAGACTTATCAGTTTGTACTCTAGAAAGGAGGTGATCCAACCGCAGGTTCTCCTACGGTTACCTTGTTACGACTTCACCCCAGTCGCTGATTCCACTGTGGACGGTAACTAGTTTAGTATTCCGGCTTCGAGTGAAATCAACTCCCATGGTGTGACGGGCGGTGAGTACAAGACCCGGGAACGTATTCACCGTAGCATGGCTGATCTACGATTACTAGCGATTCCGGCTTCATGCTCTCGAGTTGCAGAGAACAATCCGAACTGGGACATATTTTATAGATTTGCTCCACCTCGCGGTATTGCGTCTCATTGTATATGCCATTGTAGCACGTGTGTCGCCCTGGGCATAAGGGCCATGATGACTTGACGTCGTCCACACCTTCCTCCTCCTTACGAAGGCAGTCTATTTAGAGTGCTCGGCCGAACCGTTAGCAACTAAATACGTGGGTTGCGCTCGTTGCGGGACTTAACCCAACATCTCACGACACGAGCTGACGACAGCCGTGCAGCACCTGTCTCTAAGTTCTAGCAAGCTAGCACCCTCATATCTCTATAAGGTTCTTAGGATATCAAGCCCAGGTAAGGTTCTTCGCGTATCTTCGAATTAAACCACATGCTCCACCGCTTGTGCGGGTCCCCGTCTATTCCTTTGAGTTTTAATCTTGCGACCGTACTCCCCAGGCGGTACACTTAATGCGTTAGCTGCATTACTGAGATGACTAGCACCCCAACAACTAGTGTACATCGTTTAGGGCGTGGACTACCAGGGTATCTAATCCTGTTTGCTCCCCACGCTTTCGCGCCTTAGCGTCAGTTAAGTTCCAGCAGATCGCCTTCGCAATGGGTATTCTTGGTGATATCTACGGATTTTACCCCTACACCACCAATTCCATCTGCCTCTCCCCCACTCTAGACTACCAGTTTCCCAAGCAGTTCAACGGTTAAGCCGTTGGATTTCACAAGAGACTTGATAATCCGCCTACGCGCCCTTTACGCCCAGTGATTCCGAGTAACGCTTGCACCCTCCGTATTACCGCGGCTGCTGGCACGGAGTTAGCCGGTGCTTATTCCTTAGGTACCGTCAGAATTCTTCCCTAAGAAAAGGAGTTTACGCTCCGAAAAGTGTCATCCTCCACGCGGCGTTGCTGCGTCAGGGTTTCCCCCATTGCGCAATATTCCCTACTGCTGCCTCCCGTAGGAGTCTGGACCGTGTCTCAGTTCCAGTGTGACTGATCATCCTCTCAGACCAGTTAAGCGTCATAGCCTTGGTGAGCCATTACCTCACCAACTAGCTGATACTATATAGTCTCATCCTACACCGAAAAACTTTCCCTACTTAACTTGTGTTAAGCAGGAGTATAGAGTATTAGCAGTCGTTTCCAACTGTTGTCCTCTTGTGTAGGGCAGATTAACTATACCTTACTCACCCGTGCGCCACTAATCCACAACTAGCAAGCTAGTTGCTTCATCGTTCGACTTGCATGTATTAGGCACGCCGCCAGCGTTCACTCTGAGCCAGGATCAAACTCTCCATAAAAAATAATTTGGATAAGTTTAATCTTTTTCTTCAAAGAAAAAGTTGATTGTTAAGATTTAAAAATAAATCTTTCTGGCTCAATCGATCACTTATTTAGATTTCAAAGATTGACTATAAGATTTGATTAACAATATTAATAATTTAAAGAACAAATACTAAAAAATTAAGACAAAAAATCTTAGCTTTTTATTTCCCTTTTATTTGAAAAGGAAATGAAATTATAGCAATAAAAGCTTAAAGTTTTATTAAGTATGAAAAGAAATAATTGTAATTAATATAAATAGCATATTTAATCTTAATATTATAAAAATGATTTAAAAAAGCGGGGGGGGGTAAGCTAAGATTGAATAGATTTACATAAGTGTAAATAGATTAAGTTTTTGATAAAAAATAAGACTTAAATAAGAAGAGCAACAAAATAGTGGATTAATATGCAGTGAATATATGCTAAAAGGTAGAAATAAAATATATAATAATGTTGATTATGAGTAAATAAAAATAAAAAAGAGATAAAAAGACACAATAAAGCAAAATTATTTGTTTTATTATATTTTGAAAAAGCAACGACACCTTAGAAAGTGTTGGAGAATACTCTGATCGCTGTATTTACTTTATGCTAAAAGGAACTTTTAAAACCACAAATTGTGATTTTGCTTTAGCACTTAGTGGGGTAGCTGGAGAGGCAGATGATAAAAACACCAAAGCAGGTACCATCTACATAGGAGCTATGTATAAAGATGGAACCTTTTTGCAAGAATGTATTCATATACAAGGAGCAAGAAACTATACAAGAGAACAAACATGCTTAGCTGCATATTGTTTAATGCTTAAATTAAAACCTGAAATTTTCTTTGGTGTTTAAATCCTTATCCACCAAAGTGTACTTTCTAAGTGGTAATTAAAACAAGGGGTTAAAAATACACCCCACCACTTAAATATAATTTCATTCTATGATCATCATCGTATTTATACTGATGTAATGCTCTTGCTGCATCAAGTTTTATATAATATGCATTATTCTTATTATAAAGTATTTGTAAACCCACTGCATCTAAAAAATGCTCATCTGCTAATCTACTTCCTGAGTCTTTTTCATACCAAGCATAACCTATATCATAAAAAGGTGTAAAATAAAAATTCGTATTTGGTATATTTATTCTTATACCAAAGTTAGCTACTATGGTATTATCTCCATCACCTTCTCCATTATCATAAGCTCTTACTCCATAAGCTCCACCTAAAGATGAACTTTCAGAAGAATCTAGTTCAAAATTCCCTAATACCTTTTGATAGTTTATATTTAAAGTATGAGTAATGTATTCATTAATACTATAATAATTATTCAAACTAGCATTGAGTTTTCTAAACCAACCAAAGCCATTACCATCACTTTTAGATGTATCTCCAAATATAGTAGTGCCATCATCATTAACTTTACCTATACTTATCTTAGCACTATAACTTAGGGTATTATTTTCAAAGCCTCTAAATAAACCTTCTAAACCCATACTACCTACATTAGAATGTTTATCTATACTATAATCATCAAATATATTTGAAAAAGGTTCATCTTTTAATATCTTATGATAAATACTAGAAGTAAAGTATAAAGATGAATTTGTATTTATCCATACAGGATAAGAAAAGTCTATACCAAAATTTCTAGAAGTACCACTAAAGCCAACTTCTTTATAATCTCCACCTAAAGAATAAGATCCTTGAGAAATACTTGGAGTAATTTTTAAATTTCCTAAAAAGAAAGTATAACTAGCTCCATAGTTGATTTGTTTTTCATCACTTGATTGTAAGTAAAAATTATAATAATCTCCCATATTTAATATAGAATTAAATCCCATACTAATACCAGCTCTATATTCTCCTGCACTCTTAATACCATAATTATCACTATATAATAATACATTAGCCTTAGTATCAGGTTCTACTTCTATAAGTATATCAGTTTCTCCTACATTCTCTCCTGCTTGTAAACCTGCTAGGGTATTTAGTCCATACATTTCATTGACTTTATACACACTATCTTCTATTAATTTAGTAGAGATGATTTTACCTTTGATTTTTTCATTAAGCTTACTTTCTATGAAGTGATCTTTTATAGTAGTTTTATTTTTTATTATATATTTGCCTAATACTCCTAAAGAAATATTAATTTGAATATTTTTTCCATCAAATTCTTGTTGAGGAATATAAGCTGTTGCTGCAGGATAGCCATTAACTTGAAAATAATAAGCAATGATATTAGATATATCTTGTAAATCTTGCAAGCTAAATCTTTTAGCATTAAACTCACTCACTAAGCTTTGTAAATCTTCTTCTTTAATACCTAGCTTTTTAAAGCTAGTGTTTTTATTAGTAAGAACAAAGTGATATTTAATCATAGGCTTTGTAGTGGAGTTAGTAGAATTATTTATATTGCTTGTATTAGTGGTTTGATTGTTTGAGTTAGTGTTAGTTGTATTATTAGCTGTGTTGGTATTATTTTCTTTACTAGTATTGTTAGTTTTTTCATTAGTAGTAGTATTTATATTAGTATTGTTTTCTTTATCGGTTGTGTTGTCGGTATTATCTTTTGCACTAGTATTAACTTCTTTATTTGAGTTAATAGTGTTATTAGTTTTTTTATTAGTATTATCATTAGTAGAACTAGTATTAGTTAAATTAGTTTGATTATTACTAGCTTCCTCTTCTTGTCTTAGTTTTTCTTTTAATTGTTCTTTTTTTTCTTCTAAAACCTTTTTAGCTTCTTGGGCTTTTTCATAATCATCTTTGGTTTTTAGATTTTCTTTTATGGCTTTGTTTTGAGGGAGGTTTTTATCAGGGGATAATTCTATAACCTTTTCTATATCATTTTTAGCTATGATAATAGAACCTTCATTATTATTAGCATAGACTAAAGAACTAATTGCTATAGTAGTAAATAAGAGTTTTTTCATAATGGTTTTTCCTTAATTTTTTATTTTTATTTATTTTTTTCTTAATTTGGCTTTTATATTTGTATAGATTAATCACAATATTGTTTAATGCAAGTATTTATTCATACTCATTATTATTGCTAGGATAGTTATATCCTAGCAAAGTGTTTATAATCCTCCAACCACACAAGGATTCATAGTTTTATAATTATCACTTACTATGCAGGTTTTACCTTTTTGATTCATAGAAGCTTCTTCTATTTCTTCTTGTTCTTCCTCTTCTTCTAAGCTATTATTACCTATTAGATTAAGTGAAGCAGTTTGTTCGAAGGTTAGATCTGTTGCGGGAAGTTCTGGTCTGTTTGGATCATCTATACTTCCACCATCTCCAGTTATTTCTTTTAAGTCAGGATTTGTATTTAATATAGCATTAGCAAAGGCACCTTTGATAGTAAAATGACCATTAGAATCAGTATTTGTTTTTCCTTGCCATTTTTCTAATAGCATTTGATTATTAGAAATACTATTAGCTAGAATTTGACTTTCACTCATTAAAGAATTTAATTTATTTTCTAAGGTTTTAAATTCTTGATCATTTTTACTTGCCAAACCTTTATTGATTAAATCTACATAAGCATTATAAGCTTTTATAACTTGTTTGAGTTGTTGTTGTTTAGCTAGTAATTCGTTTAAAAGATCTTTTGAATCTTTGGTTTTTTCATATAAATCATTTTTTACAAAATTCATCAATGCTTTGTTTTTGCTATCAACTTCATTATATTTATTTTTAGATGTATTTTGATTAGCTAGATATAAATCTTTTGCCTCTTCTGTTAGTTTAGAATTACCTGTATTATTATTAGCATAAGCTAACAAAAAGTCTAAGCTTTGAATCATAGAATGAGCTATATCAAGTCTTTCATCCTCTGGATATTTATCTTTACTTAAAAGATAATCAGCTAAAAATTCTGCTTTAGATGTAGGATTGTTTTTATCAATCTTGCTATAAGCTACTAATAACTCATTTAGGGTATTTATATCTACTACATAGAATTTATCTTTTAAATCATTTAAGATAGTATTTAAAGTACTATCATCTAAGATATCTTCTTTATCTAGGGTTGCTTGTTCGTTTTTGATGGTTTCTATGTTGGGGATATTTATATCTTCAGATGGTTTAGAAGGATTATAAGGATAAAACTCATCTGGTAAAACAACTATAGGTCTCATCAAAGCTTCTTCTTGGTTTTTAAATTGTTGATAAAAACTTTCTTGAGTAGAATCATTATAAGAGTGTATTTTGATTTTATCATCACCATAATCACTGCTATCATTATTGGCATTTTTTAGTGTATCTTTATGATGGTATATATGGATATTAGAGAAGGAGGAATAAGTGCCTTCTTCTCCATAAAATTTGCCTAATTTTACATCAGCATCTCCTGGTTTATTCTCTACTATAAGATCAAATTCTGGATCAAAAAACATATAAATATTTTTGAAAGTTCCCGTTCCCCAAGCACCAAATTTTCCGATAAACCCTCCCGTAGTTACACTCGGACTTGCACACCATTCTTCTTGACATCCTGTATTAATTATGTTTTTTAGACTAGAAATACCTTGCAAAACTATATTTTCAAAATCAACATCATGGTATGCATATTCACTACCAATTATTCCGGCAAAACCGCCCATATTAATAATTCCTCCTCTATTAAACACTGGATCGCCGATTTCTACATGAATATTTTTAATATTATCTAAAAATATATTTTTAAATGAAGTACCTTTTTGTGCAATCGCTAATTCTCCAACGAAACCACCTATATTAATAACTCCTCCATTTCTTGAAGCTATATCCGCTTTGATATTTTTTACATCCTTTAAAACTATATTTTCAAACTTTCCAGTTTGAATTTTTCCAGCAAAACCACCAAGATTTGTATAAATACCTTTACCGTATGTTTGATTAGTATCTTTTTTAATACTATTTGTAGTGATATTTTCTACTTCATTTAAAGAAATATTATTAAAAGTAGGAACTCCTAATATACCTAAAGTTTCACCCCCTATCTTTCCAGCAAAACCACCTAAATTATATTCATAATCACTACCATTGGACGCATCTTCAGAGTCTATATAAACTGCAATATCTTTGATTTTATTTAAAGATATATTGTTAAAATTTCCTGTAGTTATCTTTCCAGCAAAACCACCTAAATTATAATTTGAATGGTATTTAACATCATCAATATCAACTTTAATATCTCCTATATCGTATAATGATATTTTATTAAACACACCATTATCAATCTCCCCAGCAAAACCACCTAAATTTGTTTCATAATAACCATTAGATTGATTAGTGTTTAAATGTATTTTTTTCACATTATTTAAAACTATATTTTCAAAATTCCCATTTTGAATATTCCCAGCAAAACCGCCTAAGCCTAAAAAAGAGGAGGGAAAATAGTTGTTATATACTTTAGTGTCGCTTTCTATATTAGAAATTCCTTCTAGTTTTATATGATCATAAGATCCATTTGCAATAAAGCCAGCAAAACCACCTACTGCATATTTATTTTGGATTCTTTTTTTTTCAAAATCAATTTTAAAATTTCCCATATTTTTTAAGGATATATTGTCAAACATACCAAAACTTGCTCCAGCAAACCCACCAACACCATAATGATGATAAGACCAGTCATCAGAGGCAAATGGAGTTGAAATATAATTTACATCAAAATTTTTTATATTTTCTAAGGTAATATTTCTAAAAAGACCATTAGCACTTCCAGCAAATCCACCTACTCCTTGAAAACTAATATAAGAATTTCTAACAATTTTTTCAGAATCGTATGTATTTTTAATACTACCAATATTTTTCAAACTGATATTTTCAGCAAAGCCATCAAAATACCCAGCAAATCCACCTACATTAAGATTTGCTGCCTTTATCCCACCACCCATATAATCAATATTGATATTTTTAAAATTTGCTCCATTAGTTGCTCCAAAAATTCCCACTCCGCTGTTTTGACTATTTGGGATTTTAGTTGTGTCTATAAATATATTTTTAAGCGTATATCCTTGCCCGTCAAAGTCTGCAGTGAAAGCATTATTATAAATTATTTCTCCATCTTCATTAATCTTTCCCCCATACCCCACTATCATATTAGTACAACCAAGTCCGTCTATACAATAATTAGCATAGTTTTTGCCACTACTTGCTTTAAAGTCTATATCATTAGTAAGTTTAAAAGTATTTCCTACTACATTATCTCTAAAATCTTTTATTTCATTCCACCCTTTAGCAAAGTGCCACCAGTCTACATCAGAACCTATGCTAATGTATTGATTATATGTTTTATCCATTATACCTTTAGTAGTAAATACAATATCATTATATTTTTTTGTAGGATTATAGTAATATCCTGTAGCACTTAAATAAGCAATTCCTTTATTTTTTGCATCAGTAGTTAGGTTTTTAGAATTTATAGTAGAAATATCTACATAAACTTCATTACCTTTTAAAGTTATATCATCTGCTGTAATTTGATTAAATTTTATCTTATTGTTTTTATTATCATAACTAGTATCAGCACTTAACATTACTTTATTACCTTGTAAAGTAATGTTTTTAGCATTGATATTACCCATATTAACTACATTACCACCATTTGGTTTTGGTTTAAATATAGGGGAAAAGCTTAAACCGTCATCAAAGCTTTTTAAATTAGCAAATGCTTTCATATCATTATCACTCATAGATGAAGTAGAAGCCACAAAGCGATTAGCATTGATGATAGATCCACTTTTTTCTATAATAACCCCATTAGGATTAATTAAAAAGACATTATTACCACCTGCATTTAATACACCTTCTATGGTAGATTTACTTGTTCCATGAGCAATGTTTAGGTAGTTTTGTCCTTGACCTTTAAAATTTACACTTTCACCCTTATTTATACTAAAACCACCACCCCATTGGATAACATGGCTATTTTTATTTGGTGTTTTACCTGTGATATCAATAGTGTTTTTACCAGTATTTTTATCAAAGTATGGACCAGATATAGTTCCACTAGTCCCATGAGTAAATTTACCTCCACTAGGTAAAGCCATTAGTGGAGAAAAAAGCATTGATACTGTTATACCTGAGAGTATGATATGATTTGAGAGTTTATGATGTGCTTTCATGATATATCCTTATTGTTTTTATTTTTGTTTTTAATTTAAATTCACTACTATGCTTTTTGCATCTTTACTTGCACTTAGAGTGTATTTAGCCTTTTGAACCTTTGCTTTAATGTTTTTATGTAAGCTTTGATTGTTTTTAGTGATAATGTCTAATAAGCTTTGTAAATCTTTTTGATCTAGTTGTTTATTATCCTCATTTATAAAGCCTTTTTCACTTTGCATTAGAATAAAGCTTTTATTTTTTATATTATTGTTGGTATAAACATTAATAGAAGTTTTTTCACTTAAATTAATAGCTTCATTAGCACTTAAATAATTCTTTGTATCATCTTTTAAGATAAAGCTATAATGATCAAAGTTATTTACTAGCTTTGCACTGATATTAGTATTTAAATAAAGATGATTATTAGTATTGTTTTTATGCTTTATGGCTTTTGGAGTAAAACCATTATCAGTTTGGGTTTGTAAAAAGCTACCTGCTAATATATCTATTTTAGTATTATTAAATATATTAGTATTACCACTTAAATATAAAGTATTATTATAGCTTTTATCATTTTCACTATATACACCAGAAGCACTTATAATAATAGCTTCATTGTTTTTATACTCATCTATATTTAAATTAGCTATATGGATATAATTATCATGAGTATTTTTAGCTATACCTGCACTAATTAATACCCTACCTTCTCTTTTATCAGAAGCTGTACCTAGTGCTAAATTTGTAAAGCTAATATTATTATTAGCACTTTCTTCTTTAGCACTAATAACATATACATTATCATAAGCAGCACTTGAATAATCTTTAATGTTTAAAGTATTATCTAAAGCGTTTTCATTAGCTCTTAAAATGATTTTAGAACCCTTATCTATATTAGAAGCATTAGATAAAGATTGAACTAAATCATAATTAATGGTATTTTTTTCTAAATTATTTGCTTCTATAATAGTGGTTAGGTTTCTAGCTGATTTTACTTCTTTTAAATTAATAATATTATCACTTGCTGTTTGTGCATAATAGTCTTTATTATCTAAAGTAGTTTTACTAACTCCATAAATATATAAAGGTATAGATACATTAGATGAGCTTAGATTAATTTTATTATTATCTGCTTTTCCACTTAATACCTTAGCTGCTGTGATTGAAATTTTATCTTGATAGTTTTCTACTACACTTTCTTGGGTTAAATCCCCTTTTATATTCACACTATTTCTACTAGCACCCTTACTAGCATAAGCTCCATAAAGATTAAATTCATTCTCTCCAGTAAAATTAGCATTAATCTCAAAAGGTTTTTTAAGATTTATATTAATCTTATTATCATTAGCATAGCCATTACTTGCAAATCCTGCATAAAAGTCTAAGAGTGCTTTTACTTCTATATTAGTATTTAGAGCAAGTAAGGTTTGTAAGTCTTTAACTTCTATAGTATTTTTATGAGCATTACCTTGAGTGATCTTACCTCCATAGATTTCTCCATTTAATACAGCATTATAAGCTAATGGGGTATTTTTAGTATCTACTCTTAAATCTAGTTTTAAATCATTGATTAAGGTGGTGTTTTCACTAACTTGGTAGTTTTGATTATTATTTACATCAACAAAGGCTCCACCTAAATGTGTAGCAGCTGATGTTGAATAAGCTCCACTTGGTCCATGAACTACTAAAGAAGCTCCATCTATAATGAGTTTGTTTTTATTAGCATTAGCATTGTAGCTCATAGCACCTAAAATATGAGTCATTCTCTCATCAAAAATACTCTCTCCTAAAGCACCTTGTCTATAAGGAGTAGTATGAAAGTCTATCTTTACTCCTTTGTTTAATATAACACTATTATTATTAGTATTAGCATCCACTCCAAAAGCACCTACTACATAAGGAGCACCATTTAAAACTAAGGTATAAGTGTTTTCAACACCCATATTCACATAAGCATCTTTTAAATAATTTAAAGTATTATTACTAGCTTCACCCTTTCTTGCTATAGCTGGGGTAATTAAAAAATTATATTTATTATCTAAACCTGTAGCTTTAGGATTCATTACTTCTTTATTAGTAGGTTTTAAATAATATATAGAAGATAATTCTCCTGCTTTTAATGTTAGGGTATTATTATTAGCTTTAGCATTAAAGGTATAAGCTGAAACTAAAAAAGGTATATAGCTTATTTGATTAATGCTATTATTAGCAGAATATGCTCCATGAAAGCCATTTACTACAAAGATATCTTCTTTTATATTTGGAGTAAGTATTTCTTGTTTTAATCTCATATCACTAAAGTTCATATGTTTTGATTTGGGATTATCATAGATTAAAGTGATATTAGAAAGATTTTTATTAGTAGCTAATTGACCATAGAAGTTTTTACCATTTAAAAACTTATAAGTATCATTAGTATTATCATATACACTTTCATCATTAAAACCATGTTTTTTAATAACATAAGCTTTTAAAGTATTATCATAAGTAGCTTGTGTGGCTGCATTTAAAGAACTTAGTGATAAAATAGTTAGTAAAGAAAGTTTTAAAAGTTTAGAATGTTTATAAGATTTAAAAAGATTTAAACTTAAAGAGTGTAAGTTAAAACGAAAATTATCGTATCCCCCCCCCCATAGGGTGCAATGTGACTTTAGACATAAAATATCCTTTCAAAGATTAATATTAATATCTTTAATTAACTAACAGCTGTAAATTTATAAAAAAACTAGCTGATATTTCATTAATAAGTTAGAAATTATAAATACAAAATCATAAATTTAAACTGAAATATAAATAAGAGTAAAATAGTTTTATAATGAGAAATATGGGGGGGGATATGGTGAAATAGGAATTTATGAAAGGTGGGGGTTTGAAAAAATACAAAGATAACACTTAATAAACTAATAAGGATTGCGAAGGTAATAATCTATGGCGACCCCTAGAGGATTTGAACCTCTGTTATCACACAGAGAGAGTGACGTCCTGAGCCACTAGACGAAAGGGTCAATTAGTGGTGTCCCGTGTTGGATTCGAACCAACGGCCCCCTCCTTAAAAGGGAGATGCTCTACCGGCTGAGCTAACGAGACAATGGCGCGGCGGACGGGGCTCGAACCCGCGACCTCCGGCGTGACAGGCCGATATTCTAACCAGCTGAACTACCGCCGCACATTAAAAAGAATGGTGGTCGCTATAAGACTCGAACTTATGACATCCACCTTGTAAGGGTGGCGCTCTACCAACTGAGCTAAGCGACCAAAAAAGTTTTAGTGGTGTCCCGTGTTGGATTCGAACCAACGGCCCCCTCCTTAAAAGGGAGATGCTCTACCGGCTGAGCTAACGAGACAATGGCGCGGCGGACGGGGCTCGAACCCGCGACCTCCGGCGTGACAGGCCGATATTCTAACCAGCTGAACTACCGCCGCACATTAAAAAGAATGGTGGTCGCTATAAGACTCGAACTTATGACATCCACCTTGTAAGGGTGGCGCTCTACCAACTGAGCTAAGCGACCAAAAAAGTTTTAGTGGTGTCCCGTGTTGGATTCGAACCAACGGCCCCCTCCTTAAAAGGGAGATGCTCTACCGGCTGAGCTAACGAGACAATCAAAAAATGAAATTATGCCAAAAGAATGTTTTTTTGTCAAGATTAAAAATTAAAAATTAGGCATTTTTGTTATGCCTAATTTCAAAATAAATCTAAAGCTACTTTTCCATTTTTTATTTCAGCGACTTTAACTTTAATCTCACTACCTACTTCTAATTTTTCTTTGATTTTAGAATTATGCAAAAGACCATCTACTCCATCCTTAAGCTCCACAAAAACACCAAATTCAACAACTTTTTGAACCCTACCTATAAATTCTTCTCCAACATTAAATTTAGGCATTTCTTTCTTATCACGTTTTTTACTAGAAATTTTTGAGTGAAGCAGATTTAGTATATATTCTTTACTTTGACAGATTAATTCTTGATTAAGCCCTGCTATTTTAACCTCACCTTTTTCTCTATCTAAATCAATATTTACTTCAAATTTCTCTATAATTTCTTTTATAGTTTTGCCACCTTGTCCAATGATATCAGGAATTTTATTTGGATCTACATTAAAAATTTCAATCTTTGGCAAAATAGCTTCGTTTACAACAATATTTTGATTAGCTTCTTCCATTAACTTTAAAATATGTTCCCTAGCTTCCTTTGCTTGATATAAAGCTTCTTTTAAAACCTGTTGTTCTATACCACCTAATTTTATATCCATTTGCAAAGCAGTAATTCCATCATAACTTCCAGCAACTTTAAAATCCATATCTCCATCATGATCCTCAAGCCCCATGATATCAGTTAAGATGGCATATTTTTCATCTTCAAAAACAAGTCCCATTGCTACACCTGCAACAAGCTTTTCACTTTTTACCCCTGCAGCCCTTAAAGCTAAAGAGCCACCGCAAACAGTAGCCATAGAGCTAGATCCATTACTTTCTAAAATTTCAGAAACTAAGCGAATGGTATGAGCATGATCTACATCTATACTAGGATATAAAGCTCTTTTTGCTAAATTTCCATGACCAAGTTCTCTTCTACCTGGAGCTTTTATAGGACTAGCCTCTCCTACAGAAAAACCCGGAAAGTTATAATTAACCATAAATTTTTCACAAATTGGATTTTTTTCTGTTAAAAAATCTGACATCTGTGCGTCGCTATCACTACCTAAAGTTGCAACAACCAAAGCTTGAGTTTGACCTCTAGTGAAAAGACAAGATCCATGAGCACTTGGCAAGATATTTGTTTCTATATCTATCCTTCTAACATCTTTTAAGCCTCTACCATCTGCTCTTTTATTTTCATTAATAATTTGACTTCTGATAAGTTCTCGTTTGCATACCAATAAAGCTTTTTCAATATCTTCAAATTTCCATTCATTTTCAACAGTTACGGTTTCACTTTCAATCTCTTTTGCTATTTGTAAAATTTCACTCGCCCTTTCGCTTTTTGCCATTTGATTGATAGCGATTTTAAGTTTTGCCATATAAGTATTTTTAATATAATCAATAATTTGAGTATGATCTAATTCTACCTTGAAATCAAGTTTGGAATTTTTTCTATAAGCAGCAAATACTTTTTCATACTCATTAGAACCACGCAAGATTGCATTGCTTGCAAAATCTAAAGCTTTTAAAGTATCATCTTCGCTAAGTTCGTTCATATAGTGTTGATTGTTTTGCTTATTTGCCAAAGCCCTCATTTCTATCATTAAAAGCTCATCTTTAACACCAGCTACATAAAGATCTAAAGTACTATTTTTTAATTCACTATTGCTTGGATTTAAAATAAATTCATTGTTTATACGACCAACCCTTACACCACAAACTGGCGCCTTAATAGGAATATCACTTAAATACAGTGCAATACTTGCAGCATTTAGGCTCATTACTTGTAAATCTACTTCAGGGTCAGCAGAAAGCACCATAACTACAATTTGAGTGGGATAAGCATAACCTTTTGGAAAAAGAGGTCTTAAACTTCTATCTATGATTCTTGCACTTAGTGTTTCATTATCTCCTGGTTTAGTTTCTCTTTTTACATAACCACCTGGAATCTTACCTGCTGCATAAGCTTTTTCTATATATTGTACTGTAAGAGGTAAAAAATCTTCCTCTACTATTTTTTCTTCTCTAGCCACAGTTGCTAAAACTATAGCATTTTTTTCTTGCATTAAAACCGCACCTGCTGCTTGCTTTGCTACTTTATCGGTATCAAATATTTCAAGATGATTGTTAATATTTACTTCATGTCGCATGATTTTTCCTTTATTTTTTATCATAGACAAAACCAAATAAGCTTTTTAAATTTTAAAATTAAAACTTAAAAAGCCTGTTTTTATTTTGTCTACTATAAATTTATATCTAAGCAACTTATTGCTTAGATATAAATTTATTTTTTTAAAGGAAGATAATATTTACTTTCTTCCAAAACATCTAAAATTTCATGAGCTTGCAAAGTAGTTTTATTTTTAAAATAAAATTCAATGTCTATAAAATGATCAATCTTTTGCACACAATAAACCTCATCCACAAAAATACTAATATAATCATACACATCACTTGGTATTAAAGCAGTAGCATAGATAATACTATTTACTTCTTCTTTTAATAGGCTTTTAATACACGAAGAAGCAGTGATCCCACTTTCACAACCCTCGTGCAACATTAAAATATTTTTTCCTTTTAATCCTTTTAAAAGATTTCCCTTTCTATAACGATATACATTTTTTAAAATTTTTTCTTCATAGGTTCTATTTGCTTCACCATAAATATAATCTAAACTTATATCAAAAGCTTTAACCAAAGCTTCATTATAAACGAGTTCTTTTGTCTCACTAATCATAGCTATTTGACACTCATCATTATTAGGAGCTTTAATTTGTTCTGTAAATAAAAAATCATACGGAATTTCTAATTTTTGTGCTAGCGCATCAACAAAAACTATAGACTTTAAAGAAGGTGTAATAATAATATAATCTTTTAATTTATTCAATGGCAATATATCATACAATCTTCCAAGAGCATCTTTTTCATCTTCAAAAAGCATCATATGGACCTTTCATTTTCTTCTAAAGAAAAATCATAAGAAACTCCACCCAAAGGATAAAAATTAAACATAAAATATACTCCACTTTGATCTTTTGCGCTAATACCACCACTAGTAAGTTTAGGTGAAATATCTTTGCGATACATCAAAGAATAATTCCAACATTTTCTTTGGTAAGTATATCCTATCTCCCATTTTTCTGGATTTTTATTTAAGTCAAACCATAAGCCACCAAATATTTGATAATTAGTATTTATATTATACTGAGCTTTAGTTCCTAAAAAATTATATTTCTCATTTTCATAAATTCTATAAGCATGATTTAAGCTAACTTTCCATTCACCATAATCAAACAAGGCTTCACTAAACACTTTATCAAACCGCTCATCTACACCTGAATACTCTGCTTCATTTCTTAAACTTATATAGTCATTATAAAAATATTCTATAACATTGTCAAAACCACCAAATTTTTCTTGCTTAGTAAAATATTTAGTTTTTAAGCTATGGTATAACTTTTTTTTGCCTAAAGTATTATAAAAATACTGATACATTGAAAAATTAAACTGCTCAGGATCATCTTTTAATTCTATAAAATCCTCAGTAATCTCACCCGACTTAGCCCCGGGTATAAAATAATTAGCTCCTAAATATAGAGTATGATAAAAATTTTCATATGGCTTTGAAAGATCTGTATACAAAGAAAAAGTATGAGAATTTTGAAACAAATGCTCGTGGTTTTTAGAATCTGTGTTTGAATAATCTACAAAATTTGCATATATTCTCTCTGTAAAAGTAAAATTTAAAAAATCATCCAAAAAACTCGTGTGATAAATCAAAGGCAAATCAAAGTCTAAGGTTTTAGCATAAATACCTGTATGTCTATAATATCTATGAAAAGAAGTATCTAGACTATATTGTATATAATTATCAAAAAAACCATTTAAATATCTATGATATTGAAAGGATGGGTATTCTTGTAGAGTATCTTTATTACTAATTTTGGAAGTGTCGATATAATATTTTGCATAAGCTCCATAGTAATTATCATCATCTGATAAAAAATAATTTATTTTTGAAGTAACTAAAGAAGCTTCCGTTTTAGCATTAGAACTTAAATTTATATAATCTACATCATTCAAATAAGTAGCATCAATCCACAAACCCTCTTGAAATTCTTCGTTTAAAAGACTTTTAAACAAAGCTTCACTTGAATATTTAACTTCCAAACCATAATGTTCTTTATTTTTTAAATTTTCCTCTCTTTTATAGCTTGATTTTTCTCCAAAGATACCACCGCTAATCTCCCCTTGAGAATAAGGACTGTCAATAAACCTTAAAGTTGAATATAACCCATAACCTCTTTTAGTTCTAATTTGAGGCTCAAATTGTATATCTGCATTATCGCCAATAACATAATAAATTGGTTGATTATAATATAAACCCTCGCTTTGTTTAAAAACTACTTGGGGGATTAATAAACCACTTTTTCTTTTAGTATCTACACTAAAGCCAAAATAAGGCAAATACATCACAGGAGTGTTTTTTACATATAATCTTGCATTATAAAGATGCAAAAAATTATTTTCTTTGTTTAACTTACCCTCATCAAAGCGAATTTCCCAATCAGGATTTTCCACATTACAACTAGATACAACAGATTTTTCCGTTACAACAAATTTATCATCAAAATTAGCTTGATGGCATTGCAACCAAACTTCTAAATCATTATTTGAGAAAAATAAATTTTTAAAAGCAGTAGTATTATCTTTAAGATTAATTTTAGTATAGGTAGAATTAGTTCTTTCTTTTTGACCTCTTAAAATATTGACATCCCCAAAGAGCTCTAAGTCTTTTGTTGATTCATCAAATTTAGCTTCATTGGCAGTAATCAAATATAAATCAGACACTACAACTACATTGTTTTTGGCTTCTATAATATCATTTTTTTTTACAACATCTAAAGCATAAATATCCACCTTAGAAGCATATAAGCTTCCTACACAAGTTAAAGAAAATAATAATTTACGCAAGGTCTATCACCACTGTTTTAGCTACATAATCATGCCAAGTTTTCAAAACAATATTACTCAATGCCCAAGCAAATCCTAAACCATACAGCATATCACTAACTTGCCTTACACTTGCTCTTAAAACGCTTTGGATTAAATTTGGCTTATCTAATAATTCTTGATCAATCACCATAATCTTCAAAAGCATTTTTCCCAAAGTTGCACCATATAAATAAGTAAACAAACTATGGTATACAAACTGCAAAATCAAAATTCCACCAGCAAAACGCATTAAAATATTATGAATTTCATCATAAGTTTGCATGGAATTAATTTTATCAAATAAAATAACACTTACAATAGCCAAAATTACAAAACTATCAACAATATAAGCTAAAAATCTTTTTTTAAAACTTGCTATTTTTAACTCTTCTTTTTCTAGTTTATCAAATAATTCTTGATTGGTGTTCATTTAAGGACCTGAAAGGCAATATCTTTTCTGTATTGTTTTCCTTTAAAATGGACATTTTCACAAAGCAAATAAGCGTTTTTTTGGGCTTCCTCAATGCTTTTACCGGTTCCCACACAAACCAATACGCGACCACCACTAGCATATAACTTATCATCTTCCAAACTTACACCAGCATAAGAAATATGAGAATTTTGCGGAATATTATCTATATCAATTAAAGCTTTTGGTGAGTCTTTATAAGGATAGTTTTTACTTGCACATACCACACCCACAGCAAATTCTTTTTTAATTTTTATATGAGTATCTGCAAGATTTTTATTTACACATGCTAAAAATAAATCCAAAGGATTTTCTATTAAAGGCATTAATACCTCACATTCAGGATCGCCAAAACGCACATTGTATTCTAAAACATAAGGCTTGTTATTTACAACCATTAAACCTATAAACAATACACCAACAAATTCAGCTCCCTCTTCTTTCATACCTTTAAGAGTTGGTGCTACAATATCTTTTTTAACTTGTTCTAGCAAATTCTTACTTGCTAAAGTACTTGGAGCATAGGCTCCCATACCACCAGTATTCGGACCTTTATCGTTATCTAACAATCTTTTGTGATCTTGTGCAGCAGGTAATAATATAAAATCATTTCCATCACAAACTGCAAACACACTTAATTCAAAACCATCAAGATATTCTTCAATAACAACAATTTTTCCAGCTTCGCCAAAACTTTCACCGCTAAGCATATTTTTAGTAGCCTCTAGAGCTTCTTCATAGCTTTGCGCAATAATCACCCCTTTACCAGCACATAAACCATCTGCTTTTACAACAATAGGAGGTGTTAAGGATGTAATAAATTTCTTGGCTTTTTCATAATCTGTTGTATTTAAAAATTTAGCTGTTCTAATTTTATATTTCTTTAAAAAACTCTTCATATAAGATTTCGAAGCTTCGAGCATAGCAGCAGCTTTAGTAGGACCAAAAATAGCAATATTATTTTCTTTAAAAAGATCTACTATGCCCTCTGCTAAAAAATTTTCACTTCCAACTATACAAAGATCAATCTCAGATGCCTTTGCATAAGCTACAATAACTTTAGGATCTTTCATATTAAGATTTGTTCCCATTCTAGCAGTTGCACCATTTCCTGGGGCAAAATAAAATTCTAAATTATTATTTGTTTTTTGAAGAGCCAAAGCGATAGAATACTCTCTTGCACCGCTTCCTAATATTAAAATTTTCATTATTTTCCTTAAAAGTGTTGCAAAAACCCAAATGGCCGGAGTATAAGTGTCTGACCCTAAAAAGTCAAAGTATGCCATTAGGTGATTTTTAAAGGCTGCAGCTTCTCGCTTTCTTCAAAGCTCAAGCGAAGTCACAGAACACGGTAAATCACACATCACAGCTATAATTAATGTGTTGGATCCTCTTTAATACCATATCGAACCATTTAGGCAGTATAATTATAACCAAGAAAACTTAAAAATAGGGTTTAAAAGGATTTTTATAAAATTTTAAATTTAGTTTTAGAATCTTTTTTCAAAAAATATTTTCCTTCCAAAATAACATCAGCAACAGGTGCCCATATAGTTTTTTCATCTACATAAACTATATCAAACTCAGTGTTTTTCATCAAACCTTGATAATTTACCTTTTTAGGTGCATGTTTAACTACATAATAAGGATTCATTGCAAAAATTTGAATTTTCATACTAACATACAAATCAGGATTAGAAGTAACTACCAAAAAATTTTTTTCACATTCTTTTCGAACTTTCTTCACATAAGAAAATAATAGTTGATCGTTTGGGTTTAATGCATGTTTATTTAATCTATTTAAATAAAGTTCAGCAAAAGAAAGAGTACAAAAAGAAATTTCACTTGCTGTTTTAAAATACGAATTTTTTATACTTGTTGATTTTAAAGATTTTTTCCAAATTTCTATATCTAGTTTTGTTGCACAAATATTTAAACCTTGCTTAATTTTTTCAAAAAGCTTTTCCCTAGCCATATTAAAACTATTATTAAAAATAGAAAGATTTTTTTCATAAAATAATTTTTTCATAGCTTCTAATCTTTCAACACTTTTAGTAAAATAATCTACTTCATTTTTTATTTCTATTAATTTTTGTTTTTTGTTTTGTATTAACTCTTCAATTTCTTGGCGTTTTTTACCACTTTCAGTTTCTAATCTCGCCTGTTTTGATTTAATATCTGTTATTAAAGTACTCATTTGTCGATCAAGTGCTAGTTTTCTGTTTTTTCTATTATCAATAGAAGCTACAAGTGCTTGATAGTGACACTGATGGGATAAAAACACCTCATCGTACAAACGCTCCATATTAATATGTTTTTGCTTATCTTTCATATCTTTATAAGCCATTTCAAGATGTACTATAATATTTTTCATTGCAGAAAAATCAGCTTGATTAATAGTATTATCCGAAAACAATAAAGTATCTAAAGCCTTATATAAAAAACGCTTCATAGCAAAAAAATCTATAGTATAAGGTACTTCATCTATATTAATATCTTTTACTGCGTTAATTGATAAAGTTTCATTATAAAAATATCTTTGAATGGCTTGTGGAATAGTTAAATTTAGTGCAATTTTATCAAGACTATCATAGTCAGTTTCCCTATAAAGCTCTTGAACATAAGCATCACGTCTTGTTAACCTTAGATCTTCTAACTCATCATCACTATCTGTTTTCCAAAAGTCTCTTTCCTTGATAAAATCATTTTCTCCAAATTCTTGAAATTTTGAAGGGCGTAAATCTGTAATATGCTTACCATCAGATCTAAATTCAACAAACATACCAACTGTTGGCATACTTCTTTTATCATGCCAAGCATGCTTATTAAATTCGAAAAAAGTTTTTGCAAGATTGATTACTGTTCCTCTTCCAGTAGCATCCACATAAACCATTATTTTTCCATGCATATCCAAATCCTTGATTTAAAGAAAAATTAATTACTTATTTTAACTTTGTTTTCATAAATTTACAATAATATTTTAGAATTTCTCAAAATAAACATCTTTAGGTATTTTTTATGTTTTTATATCAATATTTTAAAAACCCAAAACAAACAGGAGCATTTTGCTCAAGCTCAAAAAAATTAAGTAAACTTATAACATCTCATGTTCAACATGCAAAAAACATCATCGAAATAGGTCCTGGCACTGGAAGTTTTACAAAATATATCCTTAAACAAAAAAACCATAATGCAAGCTTTTTTGCAGTTGAAATCAACCCACACATGGCAAAAAAGTTAAAACAAAATATAAAAAATATAGACATAGAAGTTAATTCGGCAGAATTTTTACCTAATATGCTAGAAAAAAGAGCAATTAATAGTGTAGATTTAATTATCTCAGGAATTCCTTGGGCTTTATTAAATTCTAAAGAGCAAGATTTGTTATTAAAGTCTATTTATGACGCCTTAGAAAAAAATGGTTGTTTTGCAACATTTGCATATATACTTCCCACATCAAAAGGAAAATCTTTTAAGAAAAAACTTTTTGCCACTTTTAGCAAGGTAGAAATTTCACCTATCGTTTGGCAAAATCTTCCCCCTGCTTTTGTTTATTTTTGCACTAAATAATCACTCCCATTCAATAGTTGCTGGTGGCTTGCTAGAAATATCATATACCACACGGTTAATACCTTCAACCTCATTAATAATACGGCGTGAAATATTTTCTAACAACTCATAAGGTAAATGAGAAAAAGTGGCTGTCATACCATCACTTGCATTGACTACACGTACACAAACTGCATTGTCATAGGTTCTATTATCTCCCATTACACCAACGCTTTGCACGTTTAAAAGCACACAAAAAGCCTGCCATGTCTTATCATACCAACCGCTACTTTTTAACTCTTCAATTAAAATTACATCTGCTTTCCTCAAAAGATCTAAACTAGGTTCATTTACTTCACCCATAATACGTATAGCAAGTCCTGGTCCTGGAAAAGGATGGCGATAAACCACATCTTTATTTAAGCCAAGCTCTATCCCTAAAGCTCTTACCTCATCTTTAAAAATTTCTTTTAAAGGTTCAATAAGTTTTAAATTCATCTTTTCAGGCAAACCACCTACATTATGATGAGATTTTATAGTTTTACTAGCTCCTACAACTGAGCTTTCAATAATATCAGTATATAAAGTTCCTTGTGCTAGATATTTTACATCCTTATGCTTTTTAGCTTCCTCTTCAAAAACTTCTATAAAGGTATTTCCTATAATTTTTCGCTTTTGCTCAGGATCTTTAACACCTGCTAGACGACTCAAAAAAATATCTCTAGCATCAATACTAATCAAATCAATACCCAAGGTATGTCTAAACATATACTCAACTTGTTCTTTTTCGCCACTTCTTAAAAGACCATTATCTACAAAAACTACTACTACCTGATCTTTTATTGCACTCGCTAATAATGCAGCCACTACACTGCTATCAACCCCGCCACTAACAGCACACAAGACCTTATCACCACCAACTTCTTCTTTGATTTTTTGTGCTTGAGTTTTTGCAAAAGAACCCATGTTCCACACACTATCACAATTGCATGCATATTTGGCGAAATTCTTCAAAATACTTTTTCCAAATTCGCTATGTTGTACTTCAGGGTGAAATTGCAAGGCAAAGAATTTACGCTTTTCATCTCCAAATACACAAAAAGGACTATTTTCACTAGTTGCCAAAACTTCAAAACCTTGCGGTAAATTCTCCACTTTATCAGAATGGCTCATCCATACTGTTTGCTTCTTAGGCAAATTTTTGAACAAGTCGCTATCATTTTGAATATCTATTGTTGCTTTACCATATTCTTTATGACCCGCTGGAGCAACACTTGCACCAAAATGATGTGCCATAAGTTGCATACCATAGCATATTCCTAAAACAGGTATATTTAAACCAAAAATACCTTTATCGCAAAAATAAGCATCATTTGCATATACACTAGCTGGTCCACCGCTTAAAATTATACCCTTAGGTTCTTTAGATTTAACCTCATCTAAGCTTACATTAAAAGGTAGAATTTCTGCATACACACCTTGCTCTCTTAATCTTCTAGCAATAAGTTGTGTATATTGTGAACCAAAATCCAAAACTAAAATATCTGCTTTTTTCATCTAACTCCTTTATAAATTTAACAATTGAAATTGTACATACCAAACTATAATAGATATTATATAACCAACTAAAACTGTCCATGCGTATTTTAAATGAGCATTGAAAGTATAAATTCCCTTCATTTTTCCCATCACCCCTACTCCAGCAGCTGAACCAAAACTAATCAAAGAGCCTCCAATTCCAGCTGTAAGAGTTACCAAAAGCCATTGGGTATCATCCATACTTGGATTTGCTTTTAATACCGCACTCATAACTGGAACATTATCAACAATAGCAGATAAAAATCCTACACCTATATTAATACTAGTAGCTCCAAATTTTGTATAAAGATTAGATGCATAAGCAAGCCAACCAATAAAATGCAGAGCACCTACAGCAGATAAAATACCAAAGAAAAATAATAAAGTATCCATCTCTATACGCGTCATATAATGAAAAATATTCAAGTCTTTTTTTCCTTGTTTTCTGTTAAATATATATATATATAAACTAAGCAAAGAGAGACCAAAAATCATACCCCACATTGCAGGTAAATCACAAATACTATGTATAAACACCGCTAGAGCAATAGTCAAAAAACCTAATACAATAAATACTTTACCACCTGGTTTAATCTCAATCTTTTCTAAGTTATCTTCATGAAAATTTGGCTGAATATTAGGTACATAACGCGACAACAAATAAGCAGTAAGCAACCAACCGATAAAAGAAGCAGGAAAAAGAGCAAAAAATTCAAAAAAAGTTGCTTTTTTTGCAGTCCAAACCATCAAAGTAGTGATATCACCAAAAGGAGACCAAGCTCCACCCGCATTAGCTGCAACGACAATATTTATAGCACCAGGAATTAAAAATTCTTTATTATGCTTATCTATAGTTAAAAGCACAGTAGATAAAATCAAAGCTGTTGTAAGGTTGTCCGCAATTGGAGAAATAAAAAAGGCTAAAATTCCTGTTAGCCAAAATAATTTTCTATAAGTATAACCTTTACTCACAAGTTTATATTTTAAAGTTTCAAAAACTGATCTTTCTATTAAAGCTTCTATAAAGGTCATAGCAGCTATTAAAAAAAAGACAATTTGTGCAATTTCTAAAATAAGATGATTAACACTTTCTTCGAGTATTTGAGTATCCAAATCATTCATTACCATATATATACCAATGACAATAAAAGAAAAGGTCCCTATGAATAAAGCGGGTTTTGTTTTGTTTATATGATATTTTTCCTCTGCTGCTATAAAATAATAACCTAATATAAAAATTATTAAAACACTTATACCTAAAGTACTAAAAGCTAAATTTAACTCATGAGTTTGATTAGCGAATAAAAAACCGGCACCAAAACAAAGTAAAAAAAGCACTCTACTCATATTTCGCTCTCCAAAGATTGGAATTTTTTAATTTCTTTTACACTACCATTATTATCTTTTATTTCATAAAAAGGAGTACCTTTATAACCACATGCGTTTAGAAATATTAATAAAAAAAATGTTAGAATAATTAAATGAAAATTAAAACGAGTTATTATATCATCAACGAACTTGCTGATTTTAAACATTACAAACCTTTAAAAATATTTTTTCATTATAAAGAGTTTTTAAAACTATTTAACCACAATCATCAACAAATGATCACCAAACTCTTTATTAAAAATAACACCTTAATCATTTTAGTTAAGCATCATATTGCATATATGGAACTTAATCACGATAATACCAAAAAAATGATTAAAAGTCTCATAAAAAACTATACTTTAGCTAACCCAATGAGTAATTTTGCAAAAGTAGAAAATATAAAAATACTCAGTGATAAAAACTTTATAATGAAAAATAGCATCTTTACCGTACATAAAAAAAATTATCTAGAACTTTCTAATGGAGATTTTAAGAATCACTTTAAAAACCCTATTTTGTATAATAAATTTGAAGAATTACGAAAGCTTATAAAACATGCTTGAAAATGAACTTAAAACTTTGCCTAACTTACCAGGTGTGTATCAGTATTTTGATGTTCAAGGTAAACTTTTATATGTAGGTAAAGCTAAAAATTTAAAAAATCGTGTTAGAAGTTATTTTAATTTTACTCCAAAGCTTAGCCCTAATCCTAACAATAGTTTAAGAATTCAAAAAATGATTAACCAAACATATCATTTAGAATTTATTACCACAAAAAGCGAAGCTGATGCTTTAATCTTAGAAAATTCATTCATAAAACAATTACACCCAAAATATAATATATTACTAAGAGATGATAAGACCTATCCTTATATTTATATAGATTTAAATGATGATTTTCCAAGATTTGAAATTACAAGAAAAATCATTAAAAAAAATAAAATAAAATATTTTGGACCTTTTTTTAAAGGTGCAAAAGAGCTTTTAAATGCCCTATATTTATCTTTTGAGTTAAGACAAAAAAAATCTTGCAAAGAGCTTTGTCTTTTTTATCAAATCAAGCGTTGTAAAGGACCGTGTGAGCAAAAAATTTCCAAACAAGAGTATGAAAAAATTATCCAAAAAGCTACACAAGCTCTTTTAAACCCCTTATCTTTGACTAAAAAATTAGAAAACAAAATGTTTGAGCATGCAAAAAACGAAAACTATGAAGAAGCAGCTCTCATAAGAGATCAAATCAAAACAATAGAGGATGTAAGCATAAAAATACAAATAGATCTTGCAAAATTAGAAGATTTTGATGTTTTTTCTATACACCATGAAGCAAATATACTCTCTATGGTGCGCTTTGTTATCAAAAATGGCAAAATAATTAGTTCAAACTATAAAATACTAGCACTAAATGATCAAAATGATTTTGATTTAAATGCAATATATAAACAATATATATTAGAAAATTACATCCAAGATACCCCAGTAAATTCAACCCACATCTATGTACATGATGATTTTGAAGATATGAAACTTTTGCAAGATTTACTTAGCGAGAGATTTTCAAAAAAATTCCATCTTAAATCTCCAAAACTTGGAGAAAAAAAAGCTTTATGTGAACTTGCTCTAGAAAATGCAAAAATAAACATACAAAAACATGTAAAAAGTGAAGATTATTTATTCTTAAAAGAATTAAAAGATTTTTTCAAGCTACAAAACCATCCCAACCACATAGAAATTTTTGATAATTCTCATATGCAAGGTGAGGCAAATGTGGGTGCTTTGGTAAGTTATAAAGATGGAAAATTTGATAAAAGTTCCTATAGACACTATCATTTATCTTATAAAAATGATTACGATCAAATGCTTCAAACGCTTAGCAAAAGGGCTTTGTCTTTTGCCAAAAACCCTCCTCCTGATTTGTGGTTAATTGATGGTGGAAATGCTTTATTGAAGTTAGCAAGTGATATTATCAAAAGCTCAGGAGCAAATGTAGATATTTTAGCAATTTCTAAAGAAAAAATAGATGCAAAAGCTCACAGAGCCAAAGGGAATACAAAAGATAAAATATATACTCAAGAAGGTAAAATTCAGCTTTCCGCTGATGATAAAAAGCTACAATTTTTACAAAAATTGCGTGATGAGGCTCATCGCTTCGCAATTAGTTTTCATCAAAAAACAAAAAGAAAACAAAACTTACAAAGCTCTAAACTAATACAACTTGGAATTTCTCAAGGATATATTAAAAAATTTTTAGATTATTATGGTAGCTTCGATAAGATTAATAAGGCAAGTTTTGATGAACTAAAATCACTTTCTAATACAAAAATAGCCAAATTAATTAAGGATAATCTATGATACTATTTATTAGTTTTTTGACCTTAATCCTATGTTTTTTAAATTATTATTTTTTGTATTCCATTGAACAAAAATTATTCTTCATTTATACTTTTGTAAGTATTTTGATTTTTATCATTGCTTGTATTTATATAATCATAAAAAATCAAAAAATCAAAAAAAATAAAAATTTAACTCAGGAGATTGAAAAGTATTTTTCTTTACCACAATCAAACTCTTTAGAAGAATTAAAAGAAAATTTAAAACTATCACTTGATTTAACTAGCAAGCAAATGCAAGATCAAAAAATACAAAATCAACTCGTACAAAAAAGCTTTCAATATCTTCTCCAAGGTTTAAATTATTTACAAGTAGATAATTTTTCTTCACTAAAACCAGTTTTAAAAAAATACCATTATAATAAAATTCTCACAAATAATTATTTCAAAAATATACATGTAGGTATTATAAATAACAATACCATTGAAAATTTTCTCTTACAATGTATTTTATTTAATATGGGTATTAGTAGTGAGATTCTTAATGATTATCAAAAAGAAAAAAAAGATTTTACTTTTATTATTTCAAAAGAAGAAGTTAAAGATGTTTTAAACTTTACTTTTACTGAGATCTGTATTGAAGATATTGTCAATTTTCTAGACAACAACTTTGCACAAGAAACCTACAAAAAAAGATTTTCTTATAATGTTTTAATTTTTAAATCCTCTTGTTTTGAAAATGATCTTATTTTAAACATAACCAATCAATTTTGCCCAAATAATCAAGCTGTAGATAACTTAAGTGATTTTAAAAAAGCTTTAAAATTAAATTTTAAACTGATTTTAGTTGATTATGAAGTTATAAAATTTGATCTATTATATATTAGCCAAATACTACATGAATATAAAATAAAAAATTTACAAAGTATTATTTTACTTTTTTCTCAAGATAAAGTTAAAAATTGCGATTTTGCTAATATGATTTTAAACGATATCAACAAAAATGAATGGCTTTCACTACTAAGAAAATATATTAATCAAGCTTAGTCCTATGATTTATGGCTTTGTGTAAAGAAATAAAATCTACATTCTCTAAACTGACACCACTTGGGATACCTTGAGCTATTTGTGAAAAACTCAAATTTAAATCTTTTAATTTTTCTTCTACAAAAAAAACAATGGCATCAGAATTTAGGCCTTGTGTGAAAGCAAAAAATATTTCTGTAGTATTGTTATGTTCAATCATATCTCTTAATTTTACAATATTTTCCTCACTAGTATCATCAAGTACAAAATAAAGCCCATCATAACTTCCACTATTCTCCAAAACTAAAACATCTTTAGAATCTTGCACTATACAAATAATATTATGATTTCTTTCCGCATTAGAACATACTTCACATAATTCATTTTCACTCAAAGATCCACACTGCTTACATCTTTTTATCATCCTAATTGATTCTTCAATATGATAAGCAAGTTTTGAACCGAGCAAGGGATCCTTTATGCTTATATGATAAGCAAGTCTTAAGGCAGATTTTTTACCAATAGTGGGTAAAGCTGAAAAAGTAGATACCAATTCATTAAATTTCTCTAAGTCTTTCAAGTTATTTTAACCTTGAAAAAACAATTTTAAAAGTATGATAACCATCTTCATAACTATAAGTTAAGTTATAACCATGAAGATTACAAATATTATTAATAATATAAAGTCCTAACCCCATTCCTTCAACTTGTGTATTATGCTCCCTAACAAAAGGTTTTAAATAATAATCAAAAGTTTTTTTAAGCTGAATTCCTTTGTTTCTAACAATTATATAATCTCCAGAACATATAATCTCACAAGCCTTATCAATAGAGTATTTAATAGCATTATCGATTAAATTCTTAAGCATCAAAGAAAAAAGTTCTAAATCAGCAACTATCATGGCATCTTCTTTATAAAAAATCTTCACTTTTTGATAAAAATCATCCCTCATTAAATAGTCTTCAGCTTGTTCTAAAATCAAACTTAAATGATAAGTTTGCAAATTAAGCTGACAATTTCTCGACAAAACTTTTTCAATTTTTCCAAACTCATCAATTAACAATTCAAGTCTTTCAAAAATTGCCACCAAACGATCTTTTTGTTTTTGATTATCTAGCATTTCGCAAACTATCCTACCTTTACCAATAGGTGTTTTAAGTTCATGCATAATCATCCTTAAAAAAAACTGTCTTGATTTTACTAATTCTTGTATTTTGTTAATAGCATGATCAAACTCAAAAGAAATTTCTGAAATTTCATCATTAATCTGAGAATATTCAGATAATGGTTCTATTTTGCCTACACTAATATTTTTAATTTTCTTTTTTAAAATTTTCAAGGGCATTAAAGATCTTAAAACCGAAAAATATAAAAATATAATTAAAACTAAACTAAAAAAGAAACTTAGTAAAAATAAATATTCAAGACGTGCAGATGCATTTAATTCGTAAAGATATTTTGTATTAACTTGTTCTACATAGAAAAAAATTTGATTATGGTAGATAATAGAAGAAAAACTCCCATATAAGGAATCAACCCTAAGTACTTTTTCACCTTTTGCAACAATATGCTTTATATTACGTTCATTTTCAACCAATTTGAAAGATTTAGAAAGAAGATAATCATGTATTGAAAAATCTTCTTTTCTCTCTAAATTATATATTATTTTTTCTACAATTTCTTTTTGTCTGCTTTGCTCATTAGCTAAATAAGAATCAATCTGAACCTTACCCAAAAGCACAAACAAAGCACAGACAAATAAAAAAGCTGCTGCAAAAAGGACTGTGATCTTAAGATTGATAGTTACTTTCATCCTATTAACTTATATCCTATTCCCCTAACTGAAAAAATATGTTTTGGCGCCTTTGAACTATCGCCTATTTTAGTTCTAAGTCTACCAATAATTACATCTAAACTTTTAGAATCCTTGTCTTTTAAACTTTTACAATGATATACGAGTTGTTCTCTACTAACTGAAAAACCATGCTGTCTTATCATGTAACTTAAAATCTCATATTCAGCAGGAGTTAAAATCAAAACTTCTTCATTATAGCTAATTTCATGTCTTTTTTCATCAATTTTAAATGCTGAGTTAATTATTTTTTCAGGAGTTTCATTTACACGTTTTGAACGACGAATTAAACTCATAATTCTTGCATGCATCTCTTTTGGATCATATGGTTTTGGTAAATAATCATCTGCACCTATTTGAAGTCCTACAATTTTATCACTTAAATCACTTCTAGCTGATGAAATAATAATAGGAATGCTATATTTTTCCCTTATCTCACGACAAACTTCAAGACCATCAAGTCCAGGTAAAGTTAAATCAAGGATTAAACAATCATAATTTTTTATACCGGCACTCATCCCTAGATATGGATCTTCATAATTAGTAACTTTTATATTAAATTGGGCTAAATATTCTGCTAAAAATTCCGCAAAATCTGGATCATCTTCAATCATTAAAACATTAATCATCTCTACCCCTTTAGTAAAATATGCTACGAACTTAACATTATAACACATAATTTAACTATTTATTTATTTTTTTGCTAAAATTACAATATTAATTTTTCAAGAGAGGAAAAAAGTGGAGTTAAATTATTATGAAATACTAGAAATTTCTCAAACATCAGATAAAGAAACCATAAAAAAAGCCTATAGAAAGATGGCGTTAAAATATCATCCTGATAGAAATCAAGGAGATAAAGAAGCTGAAGAAAAATTTAAACTTGTAAATGAAGCTTATGAAGTACTTAGCAATGATGAAAAAAGAAATATATACGATAGATATGGAAAAGAAGGATTAAAAGGACATGCAGGTGGATTTAATGGATTTGGAGATGTTGATTTAGGAGATATATTTTCGAGTTTTTTTGGCGATGGGTTTGGATTTGGAGGTTCAACGCGTAAAAAAGAAAAAGAAAGTAAATATTCTCATGATTTAAAAATAGCAACAAAAATTAGCTTCAAAGAAGCTGTATTTGGTTGTAAGAAAAAAGTTGATTTCACTTATAAGACCTTTTGCAAATCTTGCAAAGGAAGTGGCTCAGAAAACGGAAAACTAGATACTTGTTCTCATTGTAATGGAAAAGGACAAGTTGGTGTTAGACAAGGCTTTATGACTTTTGTTCAAACTTGTGATCATTGCAAAGGTAGTGGTCAAATCATAAAAGATAAGTGTAAAATATGCCATGGAAATGGCTATGAAGAAGTTGAAGATTATATAGAGCTTGATATACCAGAAGGTATAGATAGTGGTATGAATCTTAGAGTGCAAAATAAAGCCAATGAGCTTCCAAATTCTTCTCAAAGAGGTGATTTATATATAAAAATCATTGTAGAAGATGACGATAAATTCATTAGACATGATGATGATATTTATACTATAGTACCTGTATTTTTTACTCAAGCTGCTCTTGGAAAAACTATTAAAATTTCTACTATAAGAGGAGAAGCTGATCTTAAACTTCCAATAGGTGCAAAAGACAAACAAAAATTTGAACTCGCCAACGAAGGCGTAAAAAATATTCATAATGGAAAACTAGGTTCGCATATTGTACAAATTGAAATAAAATTCCCAAAAACTCTCACCGAAGAACAAAAAAGTCTATTATTGCAACTTGAAAAAAGCTTCGGTTTAGTAGACGAAGAAGCTTTTATAGAGCAAGAAAGCTTATTTGATAAAATCAAATCTTGGTTTAGCCATTAAGGGAGTTTTAAAGCCATTTCCATGGCTTTAAAAATTTCCTTTGGTTTTTGACACTCTAGAAAAATTTCAAAAGCAAAAACCCCTTGCCATAAAAGCATTTGCACACCATCTTTCACCTCTAAATTATTTTTTCTTGCTAATTTTAAAAAAGATGTATTCTTGCCATAAATAACATCAAAGGCAAATTTTGCTTTCTGAAAAATATTTTTTAAAATATTTTCTTCACAAGGTAATTTTTCATCATATAAACCGGCACTAGTTGTATTAACAATCAAATCAAATTTTTCATTCAAATCAAGTTGCTCATATAAAAAACATGAATAGTTAGTTAAATTTTCAAATCTAAAACTAGAGCGATTTGCTATCGTAACCTTAATATTTTTTGTTTTTAGAGCGTACGCTAAAGCTTTAGCTGTACCTCCAGCACCCAAAACTAAAGCATTTTCAATAGGATAAAAATTTTCGATTGCCTTCAAAAATCCTAAATAGTCTGTATTATAAGCATAAATTTTACTATTTATATTTAGTAAAGTATTAGCAGAACCTATATGTGTAACACTTTCATCTTTAAAATCTGCAATATCACAAGCTTCTTCTTTAAAAGGTATGGTAATATTAGCACCATCAATTTTGCGAATAATTTCTCTTAATCTTGTTTTATCTTTTAGGTGATATCTTGTATACACTGCATCTTTTTTAAGAACTTGCAAGGCATTATTATGCATTCTTGGAGATTTAGAATGCATAATAGGATCGCCTATAACTGCAAAAATTTTCATTTTACTCTAAAAGTAAAAGCACCCTTTGCAACTTTAGAGCGTACTTTTTCTAATTCAGCTTTTAATTCACTTTCCTTATAAGGTCCAACTAAAACTTTTGTAAGTTCTTTACCATTAACGGTTGTTTTATAAATTTTATAATCATATCCATTTTCTTTAAGTATACTCAATTCTTTGGATTTTGGATCTAAACTATTCAAAGAAAAAACTTGAATATAAGCACCTATTGGAAGTTGTGTTTGTACACTTGGAGTTCTTATACTTTCAAACAATTCATTTGTGTTGCTTTGCTCCGAAATTTTTGGTTTTTCAACCATCTCCTTTGGTTTTTCAGATGGCTTTTGAACTGGTTTTTCTACAGGCTTTTCAATAGGTTTAACTTCATTTTGTTTTTCTTCTATTTTAGCAATCTCTTCCTTTGGTTCTATTGTTGTAATTTGATCTAATACACTATTACTTGAGATTTCTTGTTTTTCTTCTATAGTAGTATTTGTATCAATTAATGAACTTTCTTCTTTTAATTTTCTAGCCAAAGCTTCAAATTCATCTTCTTCTTTAGTGCTATCTGTAATAGGCAAAGAATTGAAGTTGTTTTCATAAGAAACTTGCTCTTGTGGTTCCGATGGTGTTTGTAATGTTTTTTCTTCACCTGGATCGTTAATTAGTTTCATTACTATCATTACCACCAAAAACACAATGATTAAAATAATCGATCTAAGTAAAATTTTTTTAAGTTTTTCACTTTTATTACTCTTTTGTAAAATAATGTCATCAAATTCATTTTTATTATTTTCTTCCATTTTTCATCCTTTCAAAAATTACATATGTTTAGACCAAGAAGCTCCGCGCTCTTTTTGGTAAACTTCATAAGGTAAAGTTAAAATATTAAATTCTCTAGGTATATCCATACTAGGAAAAACTTTCCACTCTACAGGCATTTTTTGGGAAAAAAGCAGGGATAGTTTTGAACCCAAAGAACAAGCTTCATTAAAAGTTGTGTGACCTTTATGGATATATAGATGTAAATGATTATTAGTTCTTGTCTTGTAAGCAGTAAAGTTAATAAATCCTTCCTCTCTTAAAACAAGCTGCGCTCTATGCCAAAAACGCTCTGCATTAAAACCATTATAATCAAATACTATATTTTCAACCTTATCAAAACTATTAATCAAAGAATGTGCTACAATTATCTTTTTTTCCATGTGTTCTTGTATAACACTAGCAGTTAATGGCGCATTGACTTTTTCAAATTTATCAAAGAAAATTCTTCCCTTGTATTCGTACTTATTAACGATAGTATCACGCTTAATATAATAATGGCTTGTAACCATTTTAATTAAAGCTAAATCCATTGTTGTAATCAAAATAAAGCCCTTTCATAAATAATAAAATTACTTGCTAAATCCTTTAGTTTAACCTTAATTTCTTCTTGTAGTTTAGTATTTTGTATGTCATCTAAAATATCAGCTATGTAGTTTGCAACAATAGCTATTTGCTCTTCTTTAAATCCCCTTGCAGTTAAAGCTGCTGTTCCAAGTCTTAAACCACTTGTTACAAAAGGACTTCTAGTTTCTCCTGGCACAGTATTTTTATTTGCTGTAATTCCAGCTCTTTCTAATGCTAAATCTGCATCTTTACCGCTAAATTCTTTATTTAAAAAACTCAATAAAATTAAGTGGTTATCAGTACCACCGCTTACTAAGTCATATTTTCTATCTATTAAAACTTGAGCTAGTGTTGCTGTATTTTTAATGATTTGCTTAGCATAAATTTTCCACTCATCACTTAAATTATATTTGAATCCAACAGCCTTGGCAGCAATCACGTGCATTAATGGACCACCTTGAATACCTGGAAAAATTGCAGAATTTATCTTTTTCGCAATTTCTTCATCATTACACATGATAATCCCACCTCTTGGACCTCTTAAGGTTTTATGTGTAGTTGAACTTACAACATGTGCGTAAGGAAAAGGACTAGGATGTTCGCCTGCTACAACCAAACCTGCAATATGTGCAATATCAGCAAATAAGTACGCACCAACCTCATCTGCTATTTCTCTAAATTTAGCAAAATCAATCACCCTAGGATAAGCACTAGCACCACAAACAATAAGTTTTGGCTTAACTTCTTTTGCTATCTTTCTAACTTTATCATAATTAATTCTTCCATCAAGCTCAACTCCATAAAAAAAGCTTTCATAGACCTTGCCAGAAGAACTCACTTTAGAACCATGAGTTAAGTGTCCTCCATGGCTTAAATCCATACCTAAAATTTTATCACTAGGGTTTAGCAATGCCATATACACACCCTGGTTTGCTTGCGAACCTGAATTAGGTTGCACATTAGCAAAATTACAATTAAAAAGTTTTTTACATCTTTCTATGGCAATTGTTTCAATTTCATCTACAAATTCACATCCACCATAATATCTTTTACCAGGATAACCTTCTGCATATTTGTTTGTTAAAATACTTCCCATTACTTCCATAACTTCTGGTATGGTAAAATTTTCACTTGCTATCATTTCAAGACCATCACATTGTCTTGCTAACTCTTTTTGGGTTAAATCAAAAATTTCTTTATCAAAATTTTCCAACATTTACTCTCCTTTTATCTCGTTTTTAAGCGGTCTCATAGCTGGGAAAAGTACTACATCGCGAATTGACTTTTTATTAATTAAAAGCATAACTAGTCTATCTATTCCTATACCTTGACCTGCAGTTGGTGCCATAGCATAACCTAATGCATTAACAAAATCCTCATCCATCTCACATGCTTCTTCATCACCTGCATTTTTGGCTTCAATTTGTTTTAAAAATCTCTCATATTGGTCAAGTGGATCATTTAGCTCATTAAATCCATTTGCAATTTCTCTACCTGCAATAAACAGTTCAAATCTCTCAGCAATATCTTTATCTTTATCACTTCTTCTAGATAAAGGGCTTATAGAAATAGGAAAATCTATCACAAAAGTAGGATTAATCAATTTATCTTCAACATAATTATCGAAAAGCTCAGCTTGCAAATGACCTAATTCTAATTTTTCATTGGCTTCAAAACCATCTTTTTTTAGCTTTGCTAAAATCAACTCTTTGTTATTAATAAGCTCATCGCCCAAACCACCATATTTTTTTAATGCATCTTTATAAGTAATTCTTTCAAATGGCTTAGAAAAATCAATTATTTTTTCATCAAATTCAAGTTTTTTATCTAAATTTAACTTATCCAAAAGCATAGCAAAAAGTTCTTCTGTTAAATCCATGAGATCATGGTAATTATGATAAGCCCAATAAAATTCAATTGTAGTAAATTCAGGATTATGCGTTAAATCCATTCCTTCATTTCTAAAACATCTATTAATCTCATAGACTGCTTCAAAACCACCTACAATTAAACGCTTTAGATATAACTCTGGAGCAATTCTTAAAAACTTCTCTACACCCAAAGCATTATGGTAAGTCACAAAAGGCTTTGCATTTGCTCCTCCTGCAATAGGATGCATCATGGGAGTTTCAACCTCCAAAAACCCTTTATTATCAAAAAAAGATCTAATGTAAGAAACAATTTTAGAACGTAAAATAAAGTCTTTTCTTACTTCACTATTCATAATCATATCAAGATATCTTTTTCTATATCTTTGCTCAATATCAGTTAACCCGTGATATTTTTCCGGTAAAGGCACTATAGCTTTTGTGGCTATTTGAATTTGTTCTACATGGAGGCTAAATTCTCCTGTTTTAGTCATAAATGGAAAACCTTTAACTAAAACAATATCCCCTACTTCAAGATATTTCTTTAAAATAACAAAATATTCCTCTCCCAAAATATTTTGATTAAAATAAATTTGTAAATTATCTTGCTCATCTTCTATATTGGCAAATACTGATTTTCCAGCTATTCTAAGGAGTTTTAATCTTCCTGCTAACACTCCATGTACGTTTTCATCACGCTGATTTTCCATATCTTTAATATAGGCAAATTTATTTTTATATCCACTTATACTCATTTCTTTTTTTAAAAAATGCGGGTATGGGTTAATTCCTAATTCTTTTAATTCTTGTGCTTTTTGAATTTTTTGCTGCTCTAAAATATTATCAAACATTAAACATACCTTTATTTTTTACTACACTGAGGACACAAACCATAAAGCTGCATTAAATGTCCTGTTAATTTAAAATTATATTCTTTTGCTATTAACATTTGTTGTTGTTCAATGATAGAATTTTCAAATTCAACAATTTCCCCGCAACTTTTGCAAATTAAATGATCATGATGAGGCTTATTTGCAAGTTCAAATTTTTTTCCCGAAGCTCCAAAAGATATGGAAGTAGCCATACCTGATTCTTCTAGCAAATTTAAAGTTCTGTAAACTGTCGCAATACCAACATTTAACTCAGGGTTTTTTTGCTTAATTTCCACATATAAACTTTCTGGAGTATAATGCATATCACTATTATACAAAGTTTTCAAAAGCACTTCTCTTTGTTTGGTGTATTTTAAACCATTATCTTTAAGTGTTTTTTTAAAACGCTCGAGTAAAACATCATATTCTATATTTTCAATTTGCATTATCTACCTCCGAATTTAGACTTATATTAGAATCTTTAATTCGTTCTTCTATTTTTTCTAAACCATTTTGAGTAAAATCGGTATTCATTATATATTTGCCCGTTTTTCTGAGCAAATCCAACGTTTGACTATTTTTTGTATATTTTTCTAAACTCGAATTTAAAAATTCAATATTATTAATACAAGCTACTAAAATAGCAAAAATTAAAAATATTTTAGCACTACCAAATAAAAATCCACCTATACGATCTATAAAACCAAGACCACTCATGCTAAACATTTTTGATAATATATTCCCTAAGACCATACAAGCTACCCATATAATGATCAACAAAACTAAAAAACCTGCAAAAACTGCAAGACTTTCATTTTGAATTGCATAAAAATTATTATTGATAATTTCTGCAACCTCTTTAGCATATCTTGAAGCAAGCAAAACCCCGCCAACTATACCTAGTAAACCAAAAATTTCTTTAAATAAACCGCTTACTAAGCCTTTCAGACCCAAAATTACAGTTAAACCCAAAACAAAAACATCAAACCATGAAAAATTTTCCATTTATACTAAACTCCAAAAAATTATTCAATTATCTTAGGAACAATAAAAAAACCATCTTGAGAATTTGGAGCATGTTTGCTAATCATATCAAATACTACAGATTTTACACTTTCATCCAACCTAAATGGTGTTCCACCACTTGTAGTACTTGTCATAGCTTCTATATTATCAAGTTTTAATCCATCAAGTTTCTCGACAAAATCAACAATTTGACTTAACTGTTCTTCTAATTCTTGCCTTTTCTCATCCGCTATTTTCAATGCACTTAGCTTTTCTAGCTTAGTTAATAATTTATCATCAATTTGCATTATTTATACCCTAACTTTAATTTTTTATCCAAGAAAGCTCTTTTTTTAAAATTGAAAATTATATCATAAAATCATTTATTTTTTCATTTTTATATGTTACAATTATAGACTTTAAAATTAAAAAATAATACTTATTCTACAAAATAAAGGGGAAGTATGGCTTTAAAAGAAAACTTAAAAGCGGTAAAAGAGGAACTGAATTCTCAAGAACAAATGATGGAAAATTTTATCAAATCTGAACGTTTTATTAAAAAATATAAATACTATTTCATTACGCTTATTGTGCTTTTCATTATTTATTTTGGCGGTAGTTATTTTTATAATTTAAAACAAGAAAGTGATATTCAAAAAAGCAATATAATTTTTAATAACCTATTGAAAAATCCTTCAGATCAAAAATTACTCGAAGAATTAAAACAAAAAAATGCAAATTTATATACTATTTTTATTATGAGTCAAAAAAACCAAGAACTTAATCAAACTTTAAATCTTGAAATTGACCCATTATTAAAACAAATAGTGCTAGCTCAAAACAACCAAAAATCAGATTTTTTAAAAGATTATAACACCTTATTAGTAGGTTTTGACTTTTTAAAACAAAATGATTTTAAAAATGCAGATATTGAATTTAATAAAATACCTATAAATTCGCCTCTATGGCAAATTATTACAAGCTTAAAACATTATCAAGGAATAAAATGAAGTATTTTTATTTATTTATTATCACCTTAATATTTTTTAGTGCTTGTGGCACAAAAAGGGAATATTACCAACCAACTCAAATAGAGCAACTTTCTTACAATTCTAAAAGTATTAATGGAAAAATCGTTAATTTTAATAACAACATAGCGCAATTAAATAATAATACTTTCATAGATAACATGGGAAATATTATCAATTTTAAATTAGATACAAACTATCATATTTTAAATACTCAACAAGAAGAAATTGCCATAGCTGATGATAATGGAAATTTTAAGGTTTTAAATCTACATGGTGAAGAGTTATTTTCTCATAAATTCAATGAAAGTGTAGTAAGTGCAAGCATAGATGGTGATGATATGGCTTTAGTTTTAGCTAGCAACACTTTAGTATATGCTAATAAAAATCTTGGCATAAGAATGCTACAAAATCTTGGTGCAGCTTATGCTCAAGATAGTCGCTATGCAAATCCTTATTTTTTAAACACTATTATTATATACCCTATGCTTAATGGAAAACTAGCAATACTTAACAAAAACACATTGAAGGTTAGTAGAGAAATTTTAGTAAGTAGTGAAGAATTTTTTAACAATATTATTTATCTTCATGTAAAAAATGATACTATGGTAGCTGCTACAGCACAAAAAATCATTGTTGTTACTCCAAATAGAACTTTATATCTAAACGAAAACATTAAAGAAATAAATGTTAATGACAAGGAAATTTTTATACTAACAAAAGATGGAAGGGTTATTAAAAATGACTATAATCTTAGAAAAATTGATGAAATAAAATTTCAATTTGCCTTATTTTCTAAAAGCACCTTATATAACAATTCTTTATATATTTTTGAAAAAACAGGTTATTTAATTAAGCTAAATACAAATTTAAAAGATTTTGCAGTCTACAAACTAAGTGAAGCTGTTGATAAAAAAAGTTTTATGACTAATGGTAAATTTTTCTACCAAAATAAATTTTTACAATTAAACTAAAATGAATCAAAAGCTTAGTAATATTCTTATTAAACATGGAATTATTTTAAAAAATACAAAATCTTTAGAAGCTCGTATTTTTAGCAAAAAGAAAAAATTAATTTGCATTTATGGAGAAAATATAAACAAACAATATTGCTTAATTTTATTTTCTTTTACAAAAAGTAAAATTCTTACAAAAGAAAGTCTAGAGTTTGAAAGTATTTTTCAAAATATAAGACAAGTTTTAAACTTGAATTTCAAAATTTATTTTATATTTCATCAAGCTTCGATTTGCTCAAAAGCAAAAGAATACCTAACTGCTAAAGGAATTCAAAGTTATGCTTTTATGTGATATTGGCAATACAACTGCAAGTTTTTTAAATGAGCAAAAATTTCACTCTATGAGCATTGAGCAGTTTTTACATTATGAACCAACGCAAAAAACATTTTATATTAATGTTAATCCAAATTTAGAACAAAGACTAAAGCAAAATCCTTTATTTATTAATCTTGCTCCATATTTTAATTTTGATACCATTTATAGCAACTTAGGCGTTGATAGAATAGCGGCTTGTTATACTATAGAAGATGGAGTTGTAGTTGATGCAGGCTCTGCAATAACGGTAGATATTATTTCAAATTCTATTCATCTTGGAGGGTTTATTCTACCTGGTATTGAAAGTTATAAAAAATCTTTTACTAGTATCTCTTCGCGTTTAAAATATGAATTAAATACTCAAATTAATTTTGATGCATTTCCTCAAAGAACTATTGATGCCTTGAGTTATGGAGTATTTAAAAGTATATATTTACTTATAAAAGATAGTGCGTATGATAAAAAATTATATTTTACAGGTGGAGATGGACAATTTCTCGCAAATTTTTTTGATTATGCAATCTATGATAAATTTTTGATTTTTAGAGGTATGAAAAAAGCTGTTTGTGAAAATTTTATACTCTAGCTTATCTCTACACTCTTACTCTGCTAAATTATAAGCTTTATTTAAATTCAAAATAACTATATTTTGATATCATTAATAAAACCAAACATACAAAAGGAATAAACAATAATGAATCAAAAACATTTTGATACTGTAGTAATTGGCGGTGGGATTTCTGGTGCTGCAGTATTTTATGAACTAGCTAGATACACTAATATTCAAAATATTGCTCTACTAGAAAAATATAGTAGCGCTGCAACTTTAAATAGTCATAGCACAAGTAACTCGCAAACTATCCACTGTGGTGATATAGAAACAAACTACACTCTAGAAAAAGCAAAAAAAGTTAAAAAAACAGCAGATATGATTGTAAAATATGGGCTTTTACAAGGTGGACAAAATAGATTCATGTATTCACATCAAAAGCTTGCACTTGCTGTCGGTGAAAAAGAATGCGAATACATGAAGAATAGGTATGAAGAATTTAAAGAATTATATCCTTATATTAAATTTTACACAAAAAATGAAATAAAGCAAATAGAACCCAATGTTGTCTTAGGTGAAGATGGTATTAACGATAGAACTGACAATGTAGTAGCTATGGGTGTAGAGGCAGATAAAATTTACACTACAGTAGATTTTGGATTAATGAGTCAAAACCTCATAGAACAAGCTTGCAAACAAGGCAAAAACACTTATGTAGCCTACAATCAAGAAGTTGTTTTTATAGAAAAAAAAGATGATACTTTTTATATCAAAACAAGAGATTTTAAAGAATATAGTGCCAAGTCTATCATTGTAAATGCAGGTGCACACTCGTTGTTTTTAGCACATAAAATGGGTATAGGTTTAGATAAATCTTGTTTTCCTGTTGCAGGAAGCTATTATATGGCAAAAAGAAAAATTTTAAATGGTAAAGTTTATATGGTACAAAATCCAAAACTTCCTTTTGCTGCATTACATGGAGATCCTGATTTACTAGCCAACATGAATACGCGTTTTGGTCCTACTGCTTTAGTTATTCCTATGTTAGAAAGATACCATGGTTTTAAATCTGTACCTGAATTTTTCAAAACACTTAATCTTGATATGAATGTAGTTAAAATTTGCTTCAATCTTTTTAAAGACTCTACCATTAGAAATTACATTCTTTACAATTATTTATTTGAAATTCCTTATATCAATAAAAGATTTTTTGTAAAAGATGCAAAAAAAATAATTCCTAGTTTAAAGACAGATAATATTTATTATGCTAAAAATTTTGGTGGACTACGTCCCCAAATACTCGATAAGAAAGCTGGAGAATTAATGCTTGGAGAAGCTAGTATCACTGAGATTCCAGGTATTATTTTTAACATGACACCAAGTCCAGGTGCTACAAGCTGTCTTGGTAATGGTTATAGAGATGCAAAACTTATCTGCCAATATTTAAGTGCAAATTTTAACGAGGATTTATTTACTAGCGAATTACTATAAAAAGGATAAAAATGTTAAAAAAAACAAAAATAGTAGCAACAATTGGACCAGCAAGTGAAAATGAAGCCATAATAAGACAAATGATTATTAATGGGGTAAATGTTTTTCGCTTAAATTTTTCGCACGGAAGCCATGAGTATCACAGCCAAAATCTAGCTACCATTAGAAAAGTATCAGCTGAACTCAATGCAAGAATTGGAATTTTACAAGATATTAGCGGACCAAAAATCAGAACTTTAAAAATTCCAGAAGCTTTTGAGCTAAAAAATGGTGATAGATTAGACTTTTATAAAGATACATTTGATGGAAAAAAACTTTCTAATGAGCATTATAAAGTTTGCATCAATCATCCTGAAATTCTTTCTATGTTAAAGGTTGGAGAATATATCTATCTTTGCGATGGTTCTATTAAAACAAAAGTTGTACAAATTGAAAAAGACTTTATTCAAACTCAAGTAGAAAATAATGGACTACTTAGTTCAAATAAAGGTATTAATTTTCCAAACACAAAGATTAATATTGATATTATCACTCAAAAAGACAAAAACGACTTAGCTTGGGGCATAAAAAATGATGTTGATTTTTTAGCTATATCTTTTGTACAAAATGCACACGACATTAATGAAGTTAAAAAAATTCTTGATGAGAATAATGCTAAAATTGCTATTTTTGCTAAAATAGAAAAATTTGATGCTGTAGAAAATATCGATGAAATTATAAATTGCAGTGATGGTATAATGGTGGCAAGAGGAGATTTAGGTATCGAAGTTCCTTATTATAGAGTACCAAACATACAAAAACTCATTATTAAAAAAGCTAACGAAGCCAATAAACCGGTTATCACTGCCACTCAAATGCTTTTTTCACTTGCCAAATCCAAAACTGCAACAAGAGCTGAAATTTCAGATGTTGCCAATGCAGTTCTTGATGGTACCGATGCGGTTATGCTTAGCGAAGAAAGTGCGGTAGGAATTGATCCAGCAAATGCAGTAGATATCATGACCCAAACTATTATAGAAACAGAAAAAAACTACCCTTATGAAAAATTTGAAAATTTTAAATGTTTTAACGAAACTGACATTATTGCCAAATCAAGCACTCAACTAGCTACAAATTTAAATGCAAATGCAATTTTTACTATCACAAGTAGCGGTGCTTCTGCGGTTAAGACTGCAAGATATCGTGCTAAAATGGACATTATAGCTATTACTCATTCTAAAAAAACTTTAAATTTTTTAAGCATAGTTTGGGGGGTACAACCTGCTATATTAATAGAAAAACATGAAAACTTAACAAAACTTCTAAGCAACTCTATAAAACTTGGAGTTGAAAAAGGTCTTATAAAAAAAGATGGAGTTTACACACTCACTGCAGGTTTTCCAGTAGGTGTTGCAGGGAGTACTAATCTAATTAGAATTTTACAAAAAGATCAAATTGAGTATTATTTAAGTTTGGGAAAATAACCCAAACTTAATATTCTTCTTCTATTAAATCACATAAACAATGTATGATTAAAATATGCATTTCTTGAATTCTTGCAGTATCATCACTTGGTATTACTATATTTTGATCACATAATACATTCATTAATCCACCACCTTTTCCACTAAAACCTATACACTTAGTACCAATTTCTTTAGCTTTTTCAAAAGCCTTAATCACATTCAAACTTTTCCCGCTAGTAGAAATACCAATCAAAACATCATTGCAACTAGCTAGAGCTTCAACCTGTCTTGAAAAAACAAATTCAAAACCATAATCATTTCCTATAGCACTTAAAGCCGAAGTATCAGTACTCAAAGCAATAGCAGCCAAAGCTTTTCTTTCTTTTTTATATCTTCCACTAAGTTCAGCTGCAAAATGCTGACTATCTGCAGCACTACCTCCATTTCCACAAATTAAAATTTTCCCACCATTTTTCAAACATGTCTTTAACTCTTGAGCAACTATAATAATTTGCTCTTTTAAATTTAAACTTTGTTCTAAAGTTTTCTGGTGTTCAATAAATTCTTTTTCAATCTTGTTTATCATTTACAATCCTATTAATTATATTAGTAGTGCTAAATCCATCTTCAAAGTCAATCAATTCTATTTTTTTTACTAAATTTGAACCCACTACTTCTTTACCTTTATAATCAGCTCCTTTAACCAAAACATCAGGTTTTAAAAACTCTATTAATTCATAGGGAGTATCCTCATCAAAAATCACCACATAATCTACAAAATACATACTTGCAAGCATACATGCACGCTGAAATTCTAAATTTATAGGTCTTGAGTTTCCTTTTAGCCTTTTTACACTTTTATCTGAATTTAAACCTATGACCAAGACATCTCCTAATTTTTTAGCTTTTTCAAGATATTTTATATGGCCATAATGCATAATATCAAAGCATCCATTTGTAAAAACTACTTTTTGATTTTGTATCAACTTTACAAGCTCTTCTTTATTTTTAATTTTATTTTCAAAAGAAGCTTTTTTTAGATTTTTTATTTCCTCTAAACTTACGCTCACACTTCCCACTTTAGCAACCACAACAGCTGCCGCATCATTTGCTAGTTCACATGCTTTAACAATATCAACTTTTAAAGCCAAAGTATAAGCAAGCATAGCTATAACACTATCCCCAGCACCTGTTACATCATAAACCTCTAAAGCTTTTGCAGGAATAATGTGTAATTTTTTATCAAAAAGTGCAATTCCTTCTTCAGATAAAGTTATAATAGAATAAGCTAAATTCAAATCATCTTTTAATTTTTTTAAAGCTTTTTCTAAATTATCAATTTTTTCTACGCCTAAAGCTTGAATGGCTTCTTTTTTATTTGGGGTTAGCAAGGTTGCGTTTTGATACTTGCTAAAATCATTTCCCTTAGGATCGATTAAAATAGGTAAGTTTAAAGTATTCGCATAAGCTATTAAAGCCCTTGTTACTTTTGGAGTTAAAATACCTTTAGCATAATCACTCAAAACAATTGCATCATAATCTTTGGCTATTTTTTCAAATTCTTTGATAATTTCATCTTCTAACTTTGTATCAAAATCATTTTCATCATCAAGTCTTAAAACCTGCTGTGAGTGCGATAAAACTCTACTTTTAAGCGGAGTTTTTCTACCCTTTTCCACTAATAAATTTGCATTTAAATTCTCTTTTAAAAATCTCCCACTCTCATCATCACCAACAAGTCCTAAAGCAAAAACCTCAGCACCAAGACTTTTTAAATTTGCATATACATTACCAGCTCCACCCAATCTCTTATCTTCTTTTTGCGATTTCATGACCATTACAGGAGCTTCTGGGGAAATTCTGGTACAATCACACCATATGTAATGATCTACCATAAAATCACCGACAACTAAAATTTTAGGCTTTTTAGAGCTTAAAAAATCAAGCATTTACTTCCTTTTCATAAAGTCTTTTTATCTCTTTTATATAATCTTTTATACCCTCTTCAAGACTAAATTTAGCTTTATATGAAAAATTCTCATCCAACTTTGCTTGAGTATGAAATTGATAAGCATTTTTATAAGGATTAGGGATATACTCACATGGATAATTAGTATTTAATTCTTTTTGCAAAATATCTACTATATCTTGAAAACTCCTTGCTTCGCCTGTGGCTACATTATAAATTCCACTTTTTGCCTCTAAAGCTTGCAAATTTGCACTTATAACATCTTTTATATATACAAAATCACGATAAATTTGATCACTTCCTTCAAACAAGCGCGGATTTTTACCTGCTAAAATTTGATGTCCAAACTGCAAGATCATAGAAGCTGTAGTATTTTTAAAAAATTCTCCTTTGCCATATACATTAAAATATCTAAGTCCGACTATATGCATTTTATCAAAGTATTTTTTTGCCATTTTATCCATCATTAGCTTTGAAAATGCATAAGGGTTTTTAGGGGCTTCACTAAAATTTACAATTTGTGGACTAGGAGCATCTCCATAAACCGAAGCCGAACTTGCATAGATTAATTTAGCATTAAGATCTAGGGCAATTTTTATAAAATCTTTAAAAGTATTTAAATTAGTACTTAAAACTTTATTTTGATCATAAACAGTTGTATCTGAAATTGCAGCTTTATGAAAGATTATATCAGGCTTAAAATCTTTTATAATATTTAAAGTTTTTTCATCATTAATATCACCCACATAAAGCTCACCCTCAAAATCTAAGATATTCTTAAAATGACCAAAACTTTCTAAATTTCCATTTTCAAAAGTAGCACTTGAACACATTTTATCTATAATTAAAATTTCGTGTTTATCTTGAAGCTCTAAAGCAAGAGCTGAACCTATAAATCCTGCCCCTCCTGTTATCACAATTTTCATTTTTTATCCTTTAAACAATGCAAAAGTTCTTTTAAATTTTTACAAACTTTATAGTTTTCCTCATCTTTATAGTTTTCATTAATTAAAAATAGATTTTTTATACCAGCATTAATTCCAGCTTGCATATCACTTAAATTATCCCCTATAAAAAAAGAAAGTGAAAAATCTATATTAAATTCCTTTTGTGCCTTAAAAAACATTCCAGGTTTTGGCTTGCGACATTCACAATTTTCCAAATGTGGACAATAATAAATTTTTTCTATTTTAATGCCTTTTTTTAAAAACTCATCTAGCATATATGAACTTAAGATTTCAAAATCTTTTTCGCTATAATAAGCTCTTGCTATACCAGATTGATTAGTAGCTATAAAAATTAGAAAATTTTGTTTTTGAAAAAAATCGCAAAGCTCAAAAATACCTTCACAAAATTCAAAATCTTCAATCTTATGAACATATTTTTTATCTATATTGATAACTCCATCTCTATCTAAAAATAACGCCTTTGTTTTCATGTAAAAAATTATAATGTTTTTTTTTTAAGATTTTATAATTTATCAAGTAAAAATATTTTTTAAGCGACTTTAAATAAAAAAAGCTTATAATTAAAAACATTTTATTTTCAATTCATATAGGAGTGATATAATGAAAAAGCTTATTATTTTATCAGCTTTAGCATGTCTTGGCGTTTCAGCTTTTGCTGCGGATGGTGCTACACTTTATAAAAAATGTGCAGTATGTCATGGTACTAAAGCAGATAAAGTCTATCTTAATAAAGTTCCTGCTTTAAATTCTTTAACTGCAGCTGAAAGATTACAATATATGAAAGATTATGCGGCAGGCAAAAGAAATGCATATGGTCAAGGTGCGATCATGAAAATCAACCTTAAAGGTTTAACAGAAGAAGATTTTAAAGCAATTGAAGAATATATCGAAAGCTTAAAAAAATAATTTTAACAGCCTTCATGGCTGTTTTTGTTCTTTTCCAAAGCTTCTTTTTTTCTTTTTTCCAAAATAATTGCATCATTTAAAGCATCTTCACTATCATTTAAAGTAGTAAATTTATAATCATCATCAAATTGTCTGTTTTTGATCCCCCAAAGTAAAGCACTAATTGCTAAGAACAATGCAATTAAAGAAACACCTATCATCATCATCAAGACACCATTCATTTTTTTATCCTTAAAGCATTTAAAATCACTATTATACTACTAAAAGACATTGACAAAGCTGCAATTAAAGGGTTAATCAAACCAAAAAAAGCTAAAGGCATACTCAAAGCATTGTAAAATAAAGAAAAAGCTAAATTTTGTTTAATAATTTGATAAGTTTTTTTAGCTATTTGTATGGCCTTTTGTAAACTTTTTAAGTCATTTTTTAGCAATATAATATCACTATTTTCCATAGCAAGCTCAGATCCTTCTTTTAAAGAAACTCCAACACCTGCATAAGAAAGTGCTAAAGCATCATTTACTCCATCTCCTATCATTAAAACCTTACCTGTTTGATTTAAATTAGTTATTGTTTGCATTTTATCTTCTGGCATACATGAGGCTTTAAAATTGTTTATTTTTAATTTTTCAGCCACCTTGCTTACAGCATGTAAATTATCACCACTTAACATATAAATTTGCATTTTACATTCTTTCATAAATTTAATTAACTCTTCAGAGCTTTCTCTTATACTATCTTCTAATTCAAAAACTGCCAATATGGTTTTATTTTTAGCAAATATAAAATGTGTAGTTTGAAATTCTTGTACTTGCATATGATTTTCTTTGAAAAATTTCTCATTTCCTCCCAAAAATTCATCCTTGCCAAAAAAGGCTTTGTAACCTCTTGCTTGAAAATTCTGAACTTTTTCAAATTCTATTCTATTATTAATTTTTTCATCTAAAAAAATCAAAATGCTTTTTGCTACTGGGTGGTTGGTTAAATGTAAGAAATTTAATAATTCATTTTTATCTAATTTTTTATCTAAAAAACTTTTTTTAACTTCTAAACTAGCCTTTGTCAAAACCCCTGTTTTATCAAATACTGCAATATTACACTTACTCAAATCCTCTACAACACCAGCTTCTTTAAATAAAATTTTTTCTTTCAAACCAGCACTAATTGCTACTAAAGAACTCACCGGAGTAGCTAAAGCCAAAGCGCATGGACAAGCTATGATTAACACAGAAACCATACGTATCATGGCTTCTTCAAATCCTAAATTTAAAATAAAAAAAGTAAAAGCAAAGCAAAGCAAAGCACAAGTTAGAATGATAGGTGAAAAATACCTACTCACTTGTTGCACCATTTTTTCTATCTTAGCTTTTTTAGCACTTGAGTTTTCAAGTAAGTTAATAATTCTAGCTAATTTAGAATCCTTATAAAGCACATTTGCCTTATATAAAGCATTGCCACTTAAAACCAAAGAAGCAGAATAAATCATATCATCTTTTTGTGCATCAAGCGGCAAGCTCTCTCCACTTAAACTAGACATATCCAAGCTAATATTACCGCTAATACACACCCCATCTATTAATACCCTATCACCTTCTTTTAACTCTATAATATCTCCTATGTTAATATCTTCTACATCGATATTTTCTATTTTACCATTTTTTAATACTCTTACTTCATTACTTAAAAATGATCGCAAATGATCAAGTGTATCAAGAGCTTTTTTCTTGCTTAAAAGCTCTAAGTACTTTCCTACAAAAACAAAACAAACAATCATTGTCACAGAGTCAAAATACACCTGTGAAGCTCTTGAAAACATGGCCCACACTGAATACATATAAGCTAAACTTGCTCCGCTAATTACCAAAGTATCCATATTAACACTTTTAAACTTCAAAGCATAATAGGCATTTTTATAAAAGATTGAACCTGTATAAAAAAGCACAGGAGTACAAAGCAAAAATTCAGCAAAATGCAAAATATCCTTAGTGTCAGCTTCCATACCACTAAAAAATCCAGCATATTTAGCTACAGATATCCACATAATATTCATCACACAAGCTATAGCAACTATTAATTTTGCATAAAAATCTCTTTTAGTTTGAGTTGCTCTTTGTTCATTCTTTGTAGGCAAATACACACTAGCTTTATAGCCTATACTCTCTATACTTTGAATAATTTTTGCTAAATTTATGCTTTTTTCATCGAAAACAATTCTAGCCTTATGAGTAATAGAATTAATATCAACTTCTATTACGCCTTCACTTTTAACGAGAATTTTTTCATTAAGCCAAACGCAAGCAGCACAATGAATTTCTTCTATAAGTAAAAAAATCTCACCAAAGCCTTCTTTGGTTTTTTGTATGTATTTTTCATAATCTTTAATATTATGCTCTATTATAGCAGGAGTTAGAGTTTGATTGCCGAGTTTTTCATAAAATTCTTCTAAATTATTTTCTTGTAAAATCTCATAAACACTCTCACAGCCTTTACAGCAAAAATAATTTCCATTTTTTTCTATCATTTGATCTTGTTTAAAGCTTAATTGACAATGCCTACATTTCATCCTATACTTTCTTTATAATTTTTTACAATATTTTATCATTTTTTTAAAATTACAATTTTAAAAATTATTTACAAAGCTATATTATAATTTTAAAAATTTGACAAAAAAGCATTTTTTTGAATAAAATCTCTTATTCATTATTAAATACTACATTTTCTACATTTTAGAGGATATATGGAAAATACAAAAGAAAAAAAACAACACCAAAGAACACACATTCCAGTGGAAGGTTATAAGATAGAAGATTTAAAGTTGCTTGATCTAGAAAGCCTAGTCAAAATCGCCAATGAAGCGGAAATAGAAAATCCAAGAGAATTTAGAAGGCAAGATCTTATTTTTGAAATTCTAAAAGCACAAACAAAAAAAGGTGGCTTTATACTCTTTACAGGAATTTTAGAAATTTCACCTGAAGGTTATGGCTTTTTGCGTGGAATGGATTCAAATTTAAGCGATAGTGTAAATGATGCTTATGTATCAAACTCACAAATTCGCAAATTTGCTCTGCGTGTTGGAGATATAGTTACCGGCCAAGTTAGAGAACCAAAAGATCAAGAAAAATACTATGCTTTATTAAAAATTGAAGCAATTAATTACCTTCCATTAAAAGAAGCTAGAGAAAGACCTTTATTTGACAATCTTACTCCAATTTTTCCAACTGAAAAAATAAAATTAGAATATGATCCTTTAAAGCTAACAGGTAGAATGCTTGATTTATTTGCCCCTATAGGAAAAGGGCAAAGAAGCCTAATCGTAGCACCTCCAAGAACTGGTAAAACTGAGCTAATGAAAGAATTAGCTACTGCTATTGCTAAAAATCACCCAGAGGCTCATTTGATTGTGCTTTTAGTAGATGAGCGCCCTGAAGAAGTTACAGATATGCAAAGATGTGTTAAAGGTGAGGTTTTTAGTTCTACCTTTGACTTACCTGCTTACAATCATGTTAGGGTAGCTGAGCTTGTTATAGAAAAAGCAAAAAGGATGGTAGAAACAGGTAAGGATGTGGTTATATTGCTTGATTCTATTACAAGATTAGCAAGAGCTTATAATACTGCTACACCAAGCAGTGGTAAAGTCTTAAGTGGTGGGGTTGATGCAAATGCCTTGCATAAACCAAAACGCTTTTTTGGTGCAGCTAGAAATATAGAGCATGGTGGCTCATTAACCATTATAGCAACTGCTTTGATAGAAACAGGCTCGAGAATGGATGAAGTGATTTTTGAAGAATTTAAAGGAACAGGAAATAGTGAAATTGTTCTTGATAGAAATATTTCAGATAGAAGAATTTATCCTGCAATTAATATCATAAAATCAGGTACTAGAAAAGAAGAATTGCTTCAAGGTGTTGAAAAACTTCAAAAAATTTGGGCAATTAGATCAGCTATTTCACAAATGGATGATATAGAGGCATTAAAATTCTTATACTCTAAAATGCTAAAAACCAAAAGCAATGAAGAGTTATTATCTATCATGAATGAGTAGCAATGCTTCAAGCTCTTGCTGTTAAATACAGACCAAAAAATTTCAATGAACTTGTAGGACAAAATACTGTTTCTACAAGCTTAAAATATGCTCTTGAAAACAATCGTTTAGCACATGCTTATTTATTCTCAGGGCTACGCGGAAGTGGGAAGACCTCAAGCGCAAGAATTTTTTCAAGAGCTCTAGTATGTGAAAAAGGACCCAATGCTAATCCTTGTGGAGAATGTTCTCAATGTTTATCTTCACTCAATGGCTCTAATATAGACATTATAGAAATGGATGCTGCAAGCCATAGAAGCTTAGAGGACATTCAAGAGCTTATCGAGCAAGTCAAATACGCTCCATCTTTAGCCAGATTTAAAATTTTTATCATTGATGAAGTGCATATGCTTACCCCACAAGCTGCAAATGCCTTGCTTAAGACTTTAGAAGAACCACCAAGCTATGTAAAATTTATACTAGCAACAACTGATCCTTTAAAACTTCCTGCTACGGTTCTTTCAAGAACGCAGCATTTTAGATTTAAGCAAATTTCTACTCATGATATCTTAAATCATCTTGAGTGGATTTTAGAAAAAGAAAATATCAACTATGAAAAAGAAGCTTTAAAACTCATTGCAAGAAGTGGAAATGGTTCTTTAAGAGACACTCTAACTTTACTAGATCAAGCCATAGTGTATTGTCAAAATCATATACAAACACAAAAAATCACCACTATGCTAGGCTTTTTAGATCCAGCTAAAATTGAAGAATTTTATCAAGCCATTTTAGCTAATGATAAAGATAAAGTTCTTGAGTTTTTAAAAGAATTTGAAGATTATGAGGCAGGCAATGTTATTGATGAGATGATATTTTTTCTAAAAGAAGCATTTTTTGCAAAAAACAATCTTTTTTCTATGTTAATTTATGAAAGATTTTTTAGAATTCTTTCACGCGCTAAGACTATGTTAAATTCTAGCGATGATGATAGCTTTGTACTTTGCGTTATGGCTTTCATGCTTATAGAGGCAACTTATCTAAAAAGTATTGATGAGGCTATTAAAAGCCCAAAACAAGATAATATACCAAGTCCAAAGCAACAAGAAATTCTTTCCATTCAACAAACTCCTAAAGAAGAAAGGCTTAATCCTTATGAAAATCTCTTAAAAGCAATATATAAAAGAGATTATGATTTAGCTGAAGTTTTTAAAAAAACTACTCAATTTATTTCTTTTGAAGATGATATTTTAAGTATTAGCTCACACGCTAAAGATAATGATAGAGTGGTTTTAAACAACGGTTTTAAATTAATCAAAACATTACTTCATGAACTTTTTGGAGAAAAAACACAAATTAAAATTCAAAAAATAGAAACTATAGATGCTCAAAAACTACAAGATATATTCAAAAACCCTATAAAACAGGAAGTAAAAACTACTCAAAATTTAAATGAGCATTTTGAAAATTTTAAAAAAGATGCTAAAAAATACGATCCTAAAGATGAAACCAAAGAAGCTCTTAACAAGCTCTTTGGTTCCCCAACAATACAAAATTAAAAAATCCCATTGGTTGAAATAAAATTCTTTTTTTCTATATGGTTATAAGTATTTATCTAAATATCTTCACTTTTGCTTTTATAAGATTCTTATTCACCATTAATATAACATTTATCAATATCACAACATACATCCATAGAAGCTTAAAAAGACATATTAATAAATCTCTATTGATATTTATTTTTTATGTATATTTTTAATTTCATTATCAAAATTTCAGTTGTTAAATATAAAAATAAATCATAATAAACAATAGTCAATTCATGATTAAGTTAATTTCTTTTTTTGTATTTATATTATAAAGTTATACTTGTTATATATTTTATTGGCTAACTTATTTAGTATTCCTAATTTATTATAATTTATTAAAAAACCAATATCAATATATTGTAATTATTTTTTCAAAGTTAAGATGTTATTAATTTAAAAAAATAAATTTATTGTATTAATTATGATAATTGTTATTAATAAAAAGTTTAATTTTTAGTAATATAATCACAAAAAATTATATTTAAGCGAGGTTGTATGGAATTTTTAAAAATTTATATTGACTTAATTATATTTATTGTTTTAGGGATAATGGCATTTATTGCCATATGGTGTACTATAGAGCGTATTTTATTTTTTAGAAAAATTAAGCTAAGTGATTATCAATGTCAAGAAAAATTTGATGATACTATTAGCGAAAATCTCACCATGCTTTATATCATTTACACCAATGCTCCTTATGTAGGACTTTTGGGAACTGTAGTGGGAATTATGATTACATTTTATGATATGGGTGCAAGTGGAAACATTGATGTAAAATCTATCGTCATTGGTTTATCACTAGCTTTAAAAGCCACTGCTTTGGGAATTTTAGTTGCCATTCCTTCGTTAATGGCTTATAATGGATTGCTTAGAAAAATATCGACATTGAGCAATGCATATCGCATTTTTAAGGATAAAAATGATTAGATTACCAAAAAATGAAGGTTTAAACATCATTCCTTTTATAGATATAATGCTAGTTTTACTAGCCATTGTTCTAAGCTTATCAACTTTTATTGCACATGGTGAAATTAAAATTAATCTACCTCAAAGTGAAAATTCAAATTCCATAAATGAAAATAAAGACAAAGTGAGTATTTTAATCGATAAAGAAAATAAATTTTATATCGAAGGAAAAACAACTTCCTTAGAAGAAATAAAAGCAAAATTTGACACTATAGATTCTAAAACCTTAGTAGAATTAAAAAGTGATAAAGAAGCAAAATTTGAAAGTTTTGTAAAAATTATTGATATTTTGAAAAATAAAAATCATGAAAATTTTCAAATTTTAACAGAGCAAAAAAGATGAAGGCATTTATAAATAATCATAAAAATCAATCATTTTTTATCACTTTACTTCTTTTTTCACCTTTATTTTTTGTTTTTATTTATACTAAGAATTTTTTATATATACAACACAGCATTACAAAAGAAGAAAAATTTAATATAGCTGTAAAACAATTTTTACAAGATTCACCTAAAGTGAAAAATAAACAACCTACACAAGAAAAAGCAAAAAAACCAGAACAAGCAAAAGAGAAGACTATTATTCAACCTAAAAAAGCAAGTATTTCAAGCAATACCAAAACAATAAATCAATTAAAAGAAGAAACAAAGCTTCAAACAGCCATAAATCAAGAGCAAAATACCCTAGTAAATTCTCAAGAAAGCATATCCTTAGCTAACAACAATGAACTTTTAAAAGAAATCAAACAAGCTATAGATGAAGCTTTAATCTATCCTAGACAAGCTAAAAAAATGCGAATGAGTGGTGAAATTTTAGTAGAATTCACATGGACTAAAGATAAAAATCTATTAAACTTAAAAATATTAAAACCATCAAAATACAACTTGCTAAACGATAGTGCCTTAAAAACTATACGTATAGCATCTAAGAATTTTCCACAGTATGAAAAAACTTTTCATATAAAAATACCATTGGTATATAGATTAAACTAAGCAAAGCTGCTTAGTTTGTCTTGATTAAATTATGCCCTTTATAGATTCCATAAATTTTATAATCTCCATTCTTAAGCATTAAGACTACAGGATACTCCTCTTCATAACCCTGCTCCATTCCAGGACTTCCCTGAGGCATACCAGGAGCAGAAATACCTATAACATCTTCGGGTTTATTTTCCAAAAGCCAAACAACTGCATCTTCAGGAACATGTCCTTCTATGGCATAACCATCAATCACACCGGTATGGCAACTTTGATACATAGGTTGAATATTCATTTTTTCTTTTATTTTTAAAAAATCCTCGCTTTTGTGTATTTGCACTTTATAACCTTTATCTTTCATATAATCAGCCCAAAGATCACAACATCCGCAAGTAGGACTTTCGTAAATATTTAATAATTTATCTCCACCAATTAAAGCTATACTTGATAATGCTAAAACACTAATAATTTTTTTCATAATTCTCCTTTATCTTAAATAATTACATAAAAACATCTGATGTTTTAAGAGTCGCTTTTTGCTTTTCTTCAAATTGTGCTTGTGCTATTAACTGTTTAGGACTCAATTGAATACTAATATGAGAAATTTTATCTTGCAAACTATTTTGTATATTTTCTTTAATCTGTTCTTCTATTTTCTCTTTTATCTTTTCTTTGTACTTTTCATTACTTTCTGTAAATTTTTTCTCATATTTACCAATCTCTTTATTATAATACATTTCCTCTCTGTATTCTTTCAAAGCATTCTCTGAAGCTTCTTTTGCTTCTTGAAACAATTCCTTTAAAGGTCTATCATACAAGCTATTTTTTTCTTGGATATTTGAATTTAATTCAAGTGAAAATGCTTGCTCTTGATGGGGTTGCACGGATTGTTTCTCATTTTTTTGCTTTGAACTAAAAACATCATATGAGTGATTAAAGAATCGATTTTCCTCAATACGAAACATTTTATGCTCCTAAATAAATTTACAAACTATAGCAAGCAAAAAATATTCCAATATTTTTTACTATAAATCTATAAAATTTAATTATTTTATAGATTTATAGCTTATGCTAAAACTTAATAAAAAAAGAAATGATAAAAATCAAAAATAAAGCAAAAAGTTGCGAAGGTCTTTGAAACTTATTTGAATCTTTTAAATTTGATCCTTCAACAAGTGGTATAACTGTTGATAAAGCAGCTATAGGTCCACCTGTTAAAAAATATTGTGCTATAGAAGCTCCACCAGCCGCAACAAAAGCTAAAGCAAAATTATAAGTACAAACCTCCATAGTAGCTTGTAAAAATGGAAGTAAAATAGCCGAACTAGCTCCATAGCTTTGCGTGATAAATCCAGCAAAAACAGCAACTATAAGCATTGCTTGAACGGGAGCTACATTTAAAATTGGTTCAAAAATATTTGCAATAGTTTTAGCTAGTCCTATTTCTTTAATTACAGCACTCATAAATAAAAATGTTATAGTTGCGACCAAAGGAATAGCTATTTTACAAACACCATCTATCATACTTTTTTCTGCATTAAAAATATTGACCCCACTAAGTACAATTGTTAAGATGCTAGAAAATACTCCTAATAAAAAAATAGGATAACCAAAAATAAACCCTCCAAACAAAACAATAAAAGGCAAAAAGATAACATAGGAATTATATTGACTTTTTTGATTTTCCATTTCTTTTATAATATGTTCCATCTTTTCTTTATCAATCACAACAAAATGTCTCTTTCTATATATTTTAGATCTTATAGCAGAACATAAAATTAAACAAACAACTATAAATATAGCAAAAATATTTATAAGCCCAAAACCAATATTAGTAGTTCCAATAATTGCAACTTGAGTAGGATGAGTAAATCCACCAAAGTTACCAAGATGACCAGCGTGCCCATGTATAGCCGCTGAATGATTTGGATTCATACCCAACAATATCGATGGTTTAGCAGTAATTACCGCAGTAACAGATGGCTGAGTAAATCCTGTCAGCATTCCTATTACACCAGCACATATCGCACTAGCAGAAGCAATTCCCTCTCCGCCACCAATTCTTCTACCGAATTTTATAATAATTTTTATGATATCATCCATAAATCCGCTTGATTGCATTATCCCTATAAACATCAAAATACCTGTCATATCTAAAATAACAGGATTTAATCCTGAAAGCAAAAGTGTGTTTATTAGAATATTATTTGAATCAAGCATAGCAATTAAAATACTTATAGTAGTACCAATAATTGCTGTTAGATACAACGGAGTTTTTCCAATTACCATAAGAAAAAGCGTAAAACACATAAAAAATTGTGATACAACCAAATAGCTCATATTTTTTTCCTTGCTTAAAAATACATATAATAAGAATTAAATTCTTTAAAAATATCATCTTTACCAAAGCCATTTGATAGTAATACGGTCAATAGTATTCTAGCTTTTAAACTATCAAAAAAATTTCCCATAATAAAACCATTATTTTGTAAGTCTATTTCGCTACCTTTATATGAATATGTATTATAAGCAGTTGGTCCACTCCCTGTTCTAGATGTAACAACACAAGGTATATTTAAGCTTAATGACTTTATTTTTTCAATAAAATCAAAAGAAACATGGCCTGCCCCAAATCCATTTATTATCAAACCATCAAAAATAGGTAATTTGTCTAAAAAATAATCATCTCCAGATAAACAAGCGGGTATAATTGCAACTTTTTTATCTATTTTATCTGGAATGTTGTAAATTTTATTTTTATAAATAGGACTGATATATCTTACTTGTTTCTCATATATATATCCAATATTTCCACCATTTATAGACACAAAAGTATCAAGAGAAAAAGAATTGCTTTTATGTAAAAATCTTGGTTGATATATTACGTGATTAAAAACAACCAAAACACCTCTTTTTCGAGATGATTTATCGCTTGCAACAAGAATTGACTGATATAAATTACTAGACCCATCACTCCCAAGTTCACTAGGATTTTTCATAGCCCCAGTTACAATCATAGGTACTTCTTCATCCCACAATAAGCTTAATAAAAATGCGCTTTCTTCTAATGTATCAGTACCCTGGGTAATAACTATACCATTAGAATTATTTCTAATTTCATTCTTTGCTACTTTTATGATTTCAAAAATATCTTCAAATTTTAAAGATGGACTTGGTACTGCCAATATACTTTTTGCTTCTATATTTATATTTTCTGTTAAACCAATACTATCTACCAATGCCTTTGCGTTTAATTTAGGACTAACACCTCCTGATTCATCTTTCAACATACAAATAGTACCGCCTACACCTAAAACACTAATTTTCATCAACTCCTCCTTTTTAAAGTAAGCTAAATGTAAATCAATTATATAATTGACTTAAAATTAACTTATTCTCATTATTTATTTCAAAATATCAGGAAGTTCATTAATAATATTGAGCTCTAAAAGTTTTTGATAAACAGCTTTGGTATTTGCTTTGGCTGTATATTTTTCAGAATAATAACCATTAACAACTCGAAAAAGACTCATGTAGTCCAAATCATATTTTTGAGCAAACTTTTTAAGATTAATATTATTATCTTCAAAATATTTTTTTAACAACCCCTATCCTTTCAATTTGTAATTTTTATTTCAAATTGATTTTTTTAAGATACAATTTAGAAATAATTTTTATACATTATATAGTTATTTTATTTATATGTCAATAATTTATAAATAAAATAACTATATATAGAAAGCGGTAAATGGAAAATTTTAAAACATTAGTAGAAGAAATGAAGCTTTATTTTAATGTTACTAGTTTAGAAATGGTGGCTGAGAAATTGGGTCTTAAGAAATCTACTGCAATAGGATGGAGGCAACGAAAAAGGATATCATCACATGCTATATTAAAGTTTAATCAACTAAAATATAAACAAAATAACTATATAAATTCAGTTGATAAAAATTTACAACAAACTGAGAAAATAAACAATAAAGATACAATATTGATTCCATTTTATAAAAACTATTATCTTTCATCAGATTTTATTAACGACAACAATATCATTAAACAAACCATACCTTTTAATAAAAATGAATTAAACAACATGTTTAATTTACAAGAATTTTTAAAGATGGGTATTATCACTATGATAGGAAACAGCATGGAACCCACAATAAAAGAAGGAGAAATGGTTGTATTTCAAAAAGATGATTCAAGCATAGAAGGTGGTATATATATTGTTGAATATCAAAAAGAAATTTTAATTAAAAGATTAAAAAAAAGACCTTTGTGCTTAATTAGTGATAACAAAGAATATCCTATTATCGATATTAAAAAGTCTAAAGAATTAAAAATTATAGGAAGAATTATTGGAGCATATAAAATTGATTATAAAAAATTATAAATAAAAAAATTATTTATATCATCACCTTCACCAAAATTCGCAACCTTTCTAGAATCAACCATTGCACTATCAAAATCAATTCCAACTTTTATGCTTTTACCAACAATCCCACTGCTTATTAAATTTCCTAAGGTAAAAATTTCATCTTGCAACCCTTTTTCTTTGAGCTTTTAATTCTTCTCTTAGATTGCTATTTAATTTAAGGATATCTAGTTGTTTTTGTAAGCCACTAATGCCGAGTTTGGTTTTTGCTGCTACTTTTTCTAAATTATTAAAATCTTTAACTATTTTACCAACAGCACTTGCATTTTTAGTCACTAAACCTAAAACAACACCGATTCCAATACTTCCAGCATTTTCCACGTTCAACCCTTTTTAAGTGTTTGTATTTTAAAATCTTTACCATGAATGAAAAAGTGCCCTTAACAAAAAAAAGATTATCTCTATTCATATGGCTTTGCAATTGTTTGCTATATTGGCATTTTTTGTACTATCTATAGTGATGAAATTTCTTTTTTTGCCAATATTTTTGTAACATTTTTTGTGACCTTGTTTATTCTTCTTGTTGGTTTTTTTCTTGGTTTATCACAGCTTATTCAAGCTTTATTTATAATAAGTTGTGAAATTTTATTTTTTATTTCAAAACTTATTTTTAAACTTTTTAAAAAATTTTTTAGAGCCAAAAATAACCACAAACAACTTCTAAATTCTAAAAAGCTTTAGTTTTTAACAACTCTTTTGCTATTTCTAAAGCTTTTTCAAATTCTTCCAAATCTAAATCTAATACCTCATTTAAACCCCAATTTAAACTATGACTTATAAGAGCTATAACTTCTAAACTATAACTCCTGCTTCTTGCAAAAAATCTTTAAGAGCGTTTTGCAAAGCCATAAAATATTTAAGATTTAAATCTTCTATGTCGCTTTCTTGTTTATTTGTAAGCGTTAGGCTATCATATAAATAGTTTGATCCATTTCTTTATCACTTTTATTGGTAGCATTTTTTTAAAACACAAACATTAGGTGCTTTCATTTTTAACTCTTCGCCACTTTATTGATATAATAAAAATATAAAAAATCATAAAAATAAAGAAATTTGGAAAAACCAATGCAATTATTACGCTTGGGAAAGTGAAAGAAGATAATAAAAAGCAACAAGAGTTAATTAAAATCAGATAAGGTGGTAGGAGTTGCACCTACAATACAGGTCCGATCTCATCTATATTAATGAGCACCTATCGACTACTACATTGCGATCATCAACTCTATCTGATTAAGATAATTTTAACTTTGCAAAACCAAAAAAGAGTTTAAATGGTTTTAGCTTTAGGAGAATTTGAGTTTAAAGCTTTAAATTTTGATAATTTAGAACGAAGTTGTGATTATAAAATTACTGACTTAACAATCATAATGCTTTATTTGCAAGTTCTAAAGAAAGTGAAAAAATTAAAATACAAGGAAAAACATTGCCATTAAAAGGGGATAAAAACACTTATTTAGAAAAACTCCTATTGGCATGTTGATGGAAAATAAAGCTAACATAAAAAAAATAGTCATTTTATCTTCCAAAAATCAACAAATTTCTTATTGATTTTTGAATTTATTTCTACTTTTTTACTTGAATTATTTATAAAATCAATTCTTTTTGCTTAGCTTTGGTATATTTTAATTTTTAAGTTTCTTAGTAATACTTAATATTTACCTACATCATAATTATCCTCCAAAGCCTTAAGAATACTTTTATAAAAACATAACTATCTTATAAAACCAAAAACATTTTTGAGATATAAAAAATAATTTAGTCCTTGTTTGTTATTTAATAGTACTTTAATCACTTTATTGAGGATAAAACAAATATTCATAAAATTGTTTATCTAAAGTTCTTTTGGTAATGCTAAGTTTTAAATTGATAAATTTTAAATCGCTCCAAGCTTGCGAAGAAAAAGCATACAAAGTATTTTGAAACAAAGAATTTTGAATTTGATTTTCTTTGTGATTGATCACAGGGGGAAGTTGAAAAAAATCCCCAACTAATAAAATTTTACCATTAAAACCACTTCTTGTTAATCTATAATAAATCATCTCCATTAAAGAAGTACTTACCATAGAAATTTCATCAATAACCAACAAATCACATTGTTTTAAAATTCGTTTTAATTTTTCTAATTTATCTTTTTGCTTTCTATCCTCATAATACAGCTCATCATAATTTTGACATCTTTTAAAAGCAAAAAAGCTATGTAGAGTAACCCCGCCTATATTAAAAGCACTAAGAGCAGTAGAACCTAATGCTATGACAATTTTTCCTTGTATTCTATATGATCTTATAAGCTCTATGGTTAAAAACGACTTACCAACTCCAGCACCACCACTTAAAAAAACATTATCATTTTTTAAAAAATCTCTTAACTTATTTAATACCATATTGGTATTATATTTTATCTCTCTTTTTATTTTCTTAACATATAGTATACTTTTTTAAACACCCAAATATACAATCGATATATTCTTTTTCACTATTATAAATTCTAATCATATAAATCTTATTCTTGCTTCTAAATAATTTTTAAAAATTAACTCAAAAAAACAACTACACATTAATCTTTACTGAGCATATTTATTTTAAAGTCTAACACTAGTAATTTTGCTTAACTATAATACAAATAATACAATCTCAATTAATCTATAATTTTATAAAAACCTAACATTAAAAGTAAAAAATCTTTAAATAATCACCAAAAATTAAAAACAATAACTATACCAACCTAACCAATATAAATGAAAAACTAAACTATCTAAATTATACATATTAAACCTATTGCTTAACTAAAACTAAAAACAAACTAAGTAATTAGTTATTATTAAAGATTAAACAAAGCACAACTAAAAAAGAATGATAAAAATACCAATCAAGATAATAAAATAAAAACTTAAAGAAATAAAATATCTAAAAAACTAAAAACCACTAAAGAATAAATTTAAAAAGCTAACTAAATCACTAAAAAAATATTAACTAAGATAATTAAAAACAAAAAAGTATAAAACATTAAACTAAAAAACATAAAAATAAAGATTAATTTAAATAAAAATATATAAGAATTATAATTAAAAGCAGTAAGAATAATAAGAATTAACAAGTCCGCAATGAGCTACTTTCCCCCTGCCAGTAAGGCGTAGTATCATCACCCACGATGTGCTTAGCTTCTTGGTTCGGGATGGAGCAAGGCGTCTCCACATCTGTATAATCACGGACATTGTTATTTAAATACTCTTTTAAAATACATAAAATTTAAGAATACTTAAAAAACAATGTTAAGAGCAAGTTCTAATATAAACTCTACCTATAAGTTTCTATCAAACTTAGGTTATTGTTACACATCCAAAGCTTCAAGTAAAAACCTTAACAAGGAAGTGATGCTTAAATAAGATAAGCCAAACGCTCTATTAGTACTGGTCAGCTAAAGGACTTTCATCCATTACACACCCAGCCTATCAAACTAGTAGTCTTCTAGAGAGCTTAGAGAAGATTCATCTTAGAGTTGGCTTCACGCTTAGATGCTTTCAGCGTTTATCCGTTCCAAACTTAGCTACGCTGCGATGCTCTTGGCAGAACAACAGCTACACCAGTGGTTTGTTCAACCCGGTCCTCTCGTACTAGGGTCAAATCTCTTCAATCTTCTTACGCCCACGGCAGATAGGGACCGAACTGTCTCACGACGTTCTGAACCCAGCTCGCGTACCGCTTTAAATGGCGAACAGCCATACCCTTGGGACCTGCTCCAGCCCCAGGATGCGATGAGCCGACATCGAGGTGCCAAACCTCCCCGTCGATGTGAGCTCTTGGGGGAGATCAGCCTGTTATCCCCGGGGTACCTTTTATCCTTTGAGCGATGGCCCTTCCACACAGAACCACCGGATCACTAAGACCGACTTTCGTCTCTGCTTGACTTGTATGTCTTGCAGTTAAGCTGGCTTATACCTTTATACTCTACGAACGATTTCCAACCGTTCTGAGCCAACCTTTGTAAGCCTCCGTTATTATTTGGGAGGCGACCGCCCCAGTCAAACTACCCACCAGACATTGTCCCACTTGAGGATAACTCAAGCTGGTTAGCTACCCAAATAAGAAAGAGTGGTATCTCAACAACGGCTCATATACAACTGGCGTCATATACTCAAAGCCTCCCACCTATCCTGCACATTCTTATCCAAATAGCAGTGTCAAGCTGTAGTAAAGGTCCACGGGGTCTTTCCGTCTTGCCGCGGGTAGGAGGAATTTTCACCTCCACTACAATTTCACTGGATCCCTCTTTGAGACAGCTCCCATCTCGTTACGCCATTCATGCAGGTCGGTATTTAACCGACAAGGAATTTCGCTACCTTAGGACCGTTATAGTTACGGCCGCCGTTTACTCGGGCTTCGATCAAGAGCTTCGCTAATGCTAACCCCATCAATTAACCTTCGAGCACCGGGCAGGCGTCACACCCTATACATCCTCTTACGAGTTAGCAGAGTGCTGTGTTTTTGGTAAACAGTCGGGAGGGACTCTTTGTTGTAAGTTTCTTCGCTTTCGGAGTAAATCCTAATACGAAGCGAACCACACCTTATACCGAAGATACGGTGCTATTTTGCAGAGTTCCTTAAAGAGAGTTCTTCCACGCGCCTTAGAATACTCATCCCACCCACCTGTGTCGGTTTACGGTACGGGCAACATTAGCTAAACTTAGAAACTTTTCTTGGCTCGACGGCATCAGCAATTCTCCTCGCTGTCCGAAGACTTTGAAGAGCCTTTCAGTTCTCGGAGTATTGTTATACGGATTTGCCTATATAACCTCCTACGACCTTAGACTAGCACTTCCATCCGCTAGCTTGCTTAGCCCTAAGCGTCCTTCCATCGCACACTAATGTTGGTATTGGAATATTAACCAATTTGCCATCGTCTACCCCTTTCGGACTCGACTTAGGACCCGACTAACCCTACGATGACGAGCATCGCGTAGGAAACCTTGGGTTTACGGCGTTAATGATTCTCACATTAATTATCGCTACTCATGCCTGCATGCTCACTTCTATTCGCTCCAGCACTCCTTACCGGTATACCTTCGACGCAAATAGAACGCTCTCCTACCACTTGATAAAATCAAGTCTACAGCTTCGGTACTTACTTTAGCCCCGTTATATTTTCCGCGCAAAATCACTAGACCAGTGAGCTATTACGCTTTCTTTAAAGGATGGCTGCTTCTAAGCCAACCTCCTGGTTGTTTAAGTAACTTCACATCGTTTTCCACTTAAGTAAGATTTAGGGACCTTAGCTGGTAGTCTGGGTTGTTTCCCTCTTGACGACGGATTTTATCACTCGCCGCCTGACTGCTGTGATTACATATAAGGTATTCGGAGTTTGATAGGGTTTGGTACATTGGTGTATGCCCTAGCCCATTCAGTGCTCTACCCCCTTATACTACGACACAACGCTATACCTAAATATATTTCGGAGAGAACCAGCTATCACGAAGTTTGATTGGCCTTTCACCCCTATCCACAAGTCATCCGGGGGCTTTTCAACGCCTATCGGTTCAGTCCTCCACTAGTTCTTACACTAGCTTCAACTTGCTCATGGATAGATCACTTCGTTTCGGGTCTGCAGCATCTGACTTAAGCGCCCTATTCAGACTCGCTTTCGCTACGGCTTCGCGTGTGCTTAACCTTGCCAGACACCACAACTCGCAGGCTCATTATGCAAAAGGCAGTCCATCACACTGTATTGCTACATAGTGCTCTGAATGATTGTAAGCAAATGGTTTCAGGTTCTATTTCACTCTGATCACCTCAGTTCTTTTCACCTTTCCCTCACGGTACTTGTGCACTATCGGTCTGGTAGTAGTATTTAGGGTTGGATCGTGGTCGACCCAGCTTCAGACAGGATTCCTCGTGTCCCGCCCTACTCAGGATACTGCTAGCTAAGGTTTGGTTTTCGTATACGGGACTATCACCCTCTATGGCTACACTTTCCAGAGTGTTCTACTAACCTCACCTATTGCACATTGCAGTCCTACAACCCCCAGTGCAAGCACTGGGTTTGCCCTCTTGCGCTTTCGCTCGCCGCTACTGACGCAATCTCTATTGATTTCTTTTCCTGTAGGTACTAAGATGTTTCAATTCCCTACGTTCGCTCCATTATGGTAGTATATATTTCTATATACTGGGTTGCCCCATTCGGAAATCTACGGATCAAAGCTTCTTGACAGCTCCCCGTAGCTTATCGCAGTCTAGTACGTCCTTCATCGCCTTTACCAGCCAAGGCATCCACCATTCGCTCTTAATAGCTTACCTTTTAATTCATTCTAAAACGCATCACTTCCTTGTTAAAGTTTTTATGATAAGACTTTACTATCTTAAGACGGAAAGCATTTAAACACTTAATAAAACTAAAATATTAGTCTAACTAAGCTGTGAGTTTAAAACTTGTCTTTAACTAAAAGCTAAAGAAAAGATAGTTAGGTTTTATCCTTTAACAAGTCCTGTAAAATTGTTTTTATTAAAACTTGCTTGTGACTCTTAACAATGATAATTCAAATAACATTAAATAACTAATCTAATATATAAATATATTCTATTATTTATTTAGCTTAGGCTTTAAAACCTAAAGGAAGTATATATAAAGAGTTTAAATAATTTAAAAATAAATCAATAAAGAAAATACTTTAATTATTTTTATTATTTATATACTTACTTTAAGTTTTAAAACTTTAATTTGGAATTGATAAACAAACCTTTTTTATGGTGGGCCTAACAAGACTTGAACTTGTGACCTCACCCTTATCAGGGGTGCACTCTAACCAGCTGAGCTATAGGCCCTTAATAAATGGTGGAGAATAGCGGGATCGAACCGCTGACCTCCTGCGTGCAAAGCAGGCGCTCTCCCAGCTGAGCTAATTCCCCAAAATTAGCTTTTCATCAATCTTTGAAATCTAAACAAGGATGATTGAGTCTATATATGAACTGATAGTTGTGAGACTTATCAGTTTGTACTCTAGAAAGGAGGTGATCCAACCGCAGGTTCTCCTACGGTTACCTTGTTACGACTTCACCCCAGTCGCTGATTCCACTGTGGACGGTAACTAGTTTAGTATTCCGGCTTCGAGTGAAATCAACTCCCATGGTGTGACGGGCGGTGAGTACAAGACCCGGGAACGTATTCACCGTAGCATGGCTGATCTACGATTACTAGCGATTCCGGCTTCATGCTCTCGAGTTGCAGAGAACAATCCGAACTGGGACATATTTTATAGATTTGCTCCACCTCGCGGTATTGCGTCTCATTGTATATGCCATTGTAGCACGTGTGTCGCCCTGGGCATAAGGGCCATGATGACTTGACGTCGTCCACACCTTCCTCCTCCTTACGAAGGCAGTCTATTTAGAGTGCTCGGCCGAACCGTTAGCAACTAAATACGTGGGTTGCGCTCGTTGCGGGACTTAACCCAACATCTCACGACACGAGCTGACGACAGCCGTGCAGCACCTGTCTCTAAGTTCTAGCAAGCTAGCACCCTCATATCTCTATAAGGTTCTTAGGATATCAAGCCCAGGTAAGGTTCTTCGCGTATCTTCGAATTAAACCACATGCTCCACCGCTTGTGCGGGTCCCCGTCTATTCCTTTGAGTTTTAATCTTGCGACCGTACTCCCCAGGCGGTACACTTAATGCGTTAGCTGCATTACTGAGATGACTAGCACCCCAACAACTAGTGTACATCGTTTAGGGCGTGGACTACCAGGGTATCTAATCCTGTTTGCTCCCCACGCTTTCGCGCCTTAGCGTCAGTTAAGTTCCAGCAGATCGCCTTCGCAATGGGTATTCTTGGTGATATCTACGGATTTTACCCCTACACCACCAATTCCATCTGCCTCTCCCCCACTCTAGACTACCAGTTTCCCAAGCAGTTCAACGGTTAAGCCGTTGGATTTCACAAGAGACTTGATAATCCGCCTACGCGCCCTTTACGCCCAGTGATTCCGAGTAACGCTTGCACCCTCCGTATTACCGCGGCTGCTGGCACGGAGTTAGCCGGTGCTTATTCCTTAGGTACCGTCAGAATTCTTCCCTAAGAAAAGGAGTTTACGCTCCGAAAAGTGTCATCCTCCACGCGGCGTTGCTGCGTCAGGGTTTCCCCCATTGCGCAATATTCCCTACTGCTGCCTCCCGTAGGAGTCTGGACCGTGTCTCAGTTCCAGTGTGACTGATCATCCTCTCAGACCAGTTAAGCGTCATAGCCTTGGTGAGCCATTACCTCACCAACTAGCTGATACTATATAGTCTCATCCTACACCGAAAAACTTTCCCTACTTAACTTGTGTTAAGCAGGAGTATAGAGTATTAGCAGTCGTTTCCAACTGTTGTCCTCTTGTGTAGGGCAGATTAACTATACCTTACTCACCCGTGCGCCACTAATCCACAACTAGCAAGCTAGTTGCTTCATCGTTCGACTTGCATGTATTAGGCACGCCGCCAGCGTTCACTCTGAGCCAGGATCAAACTCTCCATAAAAAATAATTTGGATAAGTTTAATCTTTTTCTTCAAAGAAAAAGTTGATTGTTAAGATTTAAAAATAAATCTTTCTGGCTCAATCGATCACTTATTTAGATTTCAAAGATTGACTATAAGATTTGATTAACAATATTAATAATTTAAAGAACAAATACTAAAAAATTAAGACAAAAAATCTTAGCTTTTTATTTCCCTTTTATTTGAAAAGGAAATGAAATTATAGCAATAAAAGCTTAAAGTTTTATTAAGTATATTAGACAAACCTTTGATTTTATATGCTTAATTTTTACAAGAGTAAATTAAGATAAGATATATTCATTATAAGTTTTAGAATATATAAAGTCAACAATTAAGGTGTTAAAAAGGATTAATAAAACTTATCAATCCTTAAAATATATGTAAAATAATCTAACAATTCAGCATTAACATGTTTATTATCATCACTAAACTGCACTCTATAAAATAAACTTAACTCTTCCATACCGTTTCCATTAACAATAGTTTTATATTTATCTTTTAGTTCTCGTCCTAATAAATTTTTTACTAAATTAGAAGGTGCTTTTATCTCATCAGGTGTATTTGGAAAATTTGCCCTAATGTCTACTTGGCAATGTTTATATTTATATTTAACATTTTCTTCTTGAGTTCTGAAATTTAAAAAATCAACTTTGCTATTTTTCAAATATTCTTTATATTTATTTGCTAATTCGTTTGTATTTACACCAAAATTTCCAACTCTAGTAAGATTTAAACTTTCTACATAGATACTTTCAAATTCTTCCTTAGTTAATTCTTCTAAAAGTTTTAATGCTACTTTATCATCACATTTTGGTGTTGTATCATAACAAGTACTAAAGAAAAAAAACAAACATTATGCTAATTAATATTTTTATTATTTTCATTAAAACTCCTTATTTGTTCTATAGTATTTAAAATTTTATAATTATATTTATTGCTTTCGCCAATAAAAATTTTTAAAAATTCAATTCCAAAATGAGATGGGAAAATAAAATAACAAGAATTTTTCTTATAAGAAAAATTCTTGATTAATGTTTTAATACCTATTGAAATTTCATTTTTATTTGTTGATACTTTTCCAACAGCTACTTCAAATAAATCATTTTTAAAAATAATTTCAAAAGGATATTTTTCACTTTCCATAAAGCTTTATGTTTTCAGCATTCATACACTATCCTTTGCTAAAATTTCATCAAGAATATTATTAATTTTTTCTAGATTTTGATTTCTAAGACTTACTCCGACCATAAACAAATCAGCTATCCACAGTCCATGACCTCCATAGTAAAAGAATATATATAATAAAACCTATTAAAGGATCATAAGGATTCATATTTAAGAAAAATAAAAACGATAGCAATTATTGTAAAATATGAGTCTAAATAAACCGATTTTAAAATGCCCTATAGCAAATCTAGCAATATCTAATGTACCAAATATAAAATTATAAATCCAAAAAACCTTTGTTGGATTTATAATTTTATATTTGATAATTTAAACGCAACTTCATTTAATTGTACATTGTTTAGTTTTTCAAATTTTATATACCAATTTGTAAACCAATGATATTTTCTTGGAAGTTTGTTTTCTATTGAATAATACAAATCTAAACCAACCATTTTAATCCTTATTTATTATTTTGATTTTCATAATTTGATTTTGAATCATTTCGCAACATAACTTAATATATATTTAATATTTCAATTGTTTTTAATAAAGAAAAAACTTTATACAATTTATTTTTTGTAATTAAGGATATAAGCTTGAAGAAAACAAAGCGAGATATGGTATATGAATTAGATATTGATGTTAGCACTTTGTATAATTGGAGAAAATATAAACCAAATTTATACCATATAGTAATGCTTGGTTTTAAATATGATAGTCTCTTAGAATATCATAAAAAAACATATGAAGATTTACTAAACATTGAAAACGAAATTTTAGAAGAAATAGAAAAAATTTAAATAGGCACTTATAGTTATTAACATAATTTAGTTTCAATGATTGATATTCTTAATTATCTATATTTTATTACGCAACAGAATAAGTCTTTGCTATTTGTTTTTTAATAAATTCACACTTAATAAAACAACAAAACTAAAAATTAAAAGTATAAGACTATAAATATGAGCTGTGGTAAAATCTAAATTTTCCATACTTTCATATATAGCAATACTAGCTACTTTTGTTTCTCCACTTAAAGAACCACCTATCATTAATACTATACCAAACTCACCCATAGTATGTGCAAAACTTATCACTAAAGCACTGAGTATAGCCGGTTTAATACTAGGCAAAATTACTTTAAAAAGCGTCGTGAAAGAATTTTTTCCCAAAGAAAAACTAGCTTCTATAATATTTTTAGAAATCATAGACATTGCATTATATAAAGGATTAAACATAAAAGGTAAAGAATAAATACAACTTGCTATCACCAAACCTTCAAAGGTAAAAGCTAAAGTGATGTTAAAGTATTTTTCTAAAAAATTCCCAAAAAAAGAGTATTTTGAAAATAAAATCAACAAGTAAAAACCAACAACAGATGGTGGTAAAACTAAAGGTAATGTTATTATAGTTTCTAAAATTTTTTTTGCCCTAAATTGTTTAAAAGTAAAAACCCAAGCAAGAGGTACGCAAAAACAAAATAAAATTATACAAGTAATAATAGAAAGCTTTATGGAAACTAAAAAAGGCGTCCAATCTATACTTAATAATAATTGCGTCATTATTAAAACTTTCTCAAGTCAAAAAAGACTTGAGATTACATTCCTAAATTCGGCTCCATTTCTATAATTTTCCAAGGAAGTCCTTGGGTATTTAACTCATCCATAAAAGGTTTAGCATCAAATTCCTCCATATTAAACACACCTTTTCCTTGCCAAATTCCTTTGGCGATTAGCTTTGTTCCTATCATTGCAGGAACTCCGGTAGTATAGCTCACAGCTTGTGCTCCAGTTTCTTTAAAGCATTCTTCATGATTGCAAACATTGTAAATATAAACTTGCCTATCTTTTCCATCTTTTATACCACGAATCACACAACCTATGTTAGTATAGCCTTTAGTGCGAGGACCTAAACTAGCAGGATCAGGAAGTAAGGTTTTTAAAAATTCTATTGGTATTATTTCTTTGCCTTGATGTATAACGGGTTTAATACCTAACATACCGACATTTTCAAGGCATTTCATATGGGTTAAATAGCTTTGCCCAAAAGTCATAAAAAATCTTATTCTTTTTAAGCCTTTGATATTTTTTACTAAACTTTCTAACTCTTCATGATAAAGCAAATAACTATCCTTTATCCCTACTTCAGGATAATCCCACTCCATTTTTATTTCCATAGGTTCAGTTTCTATCCATTTACCGTTTTCCCAATAACGACCTTTAGCAGAAACTTCTCTTAAGTTAATTTCAGGGTTAAAATTAGTTGCAAAAGCATAGCCATGATCACCTGCATTACAATCTAATATATCAATATAATGAATTTCATCAAATAAATTTTGCTGTGCATAAGCACAAAATACATTTGTCACGCCTGGATCAAAACCACTTCCCAAAAGCCCTAAAATTCCTGCTTGTTTAAATTGTTCATTTCTTGCCCATTGTTCTTTATACTCAAATTTAGCTAAATCAGGATGCTCATAATTTGCAGTATCTACATAGTGGATATTAGTTTGAATACACGCATCCATTAAAGTAAGATCTTGATAAGGTAAAGCTACATTTAGTAAAATTTCAGCCTCTGTCTTTTTAATAAGCTCTACAACAGCAGATGTATCATCTGCATCTATTTGCTCAGTTTGAATTTCAACACCCAAACGCTCTTTAATAAAAGTAGCTATTTCATCACATTTACTTTTAGTTCTACTTGCTAAAGTTATTTTACTAAAAACATCACTATTCATTGCACATTTTACAGTTGCAACGCGACTTACACCACCTGCACCTATAATCAAAAGATTTTTCATTAATTATCCTTATTTTTTTGAAAATTGTAACAAAAAAACTTTATAAAGCATTGAAATAAAAACAAAAAAATAATTTTTATAATGTTTTTTTAAAATAAAACAAGTAGAATGATAGTTTTTTAAATTTTTAAGGATACTTATGAATTTACAAAGCGTGGAACTTTCTTATCCTATTGTTATTACTTTTATCACCTATGCATTTTTAATGCTTTTTATAGGTTTTTATTTTTACAAAAAAAATCAAAATAGCAAAGATTATTTTGTTGGCAATGCCTCCATGGGTCCTGTAATATCTGCCTTAAGTGCAGGTGCTTCTGATATGAGTAGCTGGCTTTTAATGGCTTTTCCTGGTGCTTTATATGCAGCTGGTTTAGGACAAATTTATATAGCCATAGGTTTAAGCTTTGGTATGTTTTTAAATTGGACTTTTGTTGCTAAAAGATTAAAAATTTTTTCTCAGATAGCCAAAGAGTGCATCACAATATCTGATTTTTTTGAAAGTCGCTTTCATGATGATAGTCATATTTTAAGAAGCATTTGTGCGGTAGTTATTTTGGTATTTTTTACTATTTATATTAGTGCTGGATTGGTAAGTGGTGCTAAGCTTTTTGAAAGCGTATTTAATCTATCTTATGTTTTTGCCTTAAGTATTGGATTTTTGGTTATTGTTTTATATACTTTTTTAGGTGGGTACAAAGCTGTTTGTTGGACTGATATGATACAAGGACTTTTAATGATGAGTTCATTAATCATTATTCCTTTTGTGATGATTTTCGAACTTGGTGGCTTTGGAGAGGCTTTTTCTACAATAAATGATGTAAAACCTCAAGCATTTGGTCTAGATGGCGGTGGTTGGCTAGTTGTAATATCTACATTAGCTTGGGGGCTTGGATATTTTGGTCAACCTCATATTTTAATCCGTTTTATTTCTATAAAAAACATAAAAGAAATTCCCACAGCAACCTTCATAGGTATAACTTGGATGGTGGTTTCTTTATTTGGTGCTGCTATGATAGGATTTTTAGGTATTGCCTATATTGCTAAATTTAATCTTACTTTAAATGATCCTGAAAGAATATTTATAGTAATGTCTCAAGTACTTTTTAATCCTTGGGTAGCAGGAATTTTACTTAGTGCTATTTTAGCCGCTATTATGAGTACTGCAAGCTCTCAATTGCTAGTATGTGCTTCTAGTTTGGTACAAGATTTTTATACGCAAATTTTAAAAAGAAAAACAAGTGATAAAAACATCACTTTACTATCACGCTTAGGCGTTTTAATCGTAGCATGTGTAGCTTTTATACTTTCACTTGATACTCAAAGTCAAATTTTAAGCATAGTTTCTTATGCTTGGGCTGGTTTTGGAGCTAGTTTTGGGAGTGTTATTTTATTTTCTTTATTTTATAAAAGCATGAGCAAAGAAGGTGCAATAGCTGGAATGATTAGTGGAGCTTTAACTGTTATATTTTATAAACATTTTGGTTCAAATTTTATAGCAATTTATGAGATCATTCCTGGGTTTTTAATTGCGAGTTGTTTTATTGTGATTTTTAGTATAATATTTAAAGCAAAAAAACACACAATAAAGCACTATGAAAAAATGTTAAAAGAAATTTAAATGTTTAAGTCATTTTTTTATTCAAGAAAGTGGGTGTTATGGGCTTATTTAGGCTTACTGTTCTTGCTAGCTTCTTTATTAGCACAAACTTCTATTAATGTTGCAATAAATGAGTGGTATAAAGAATTTTATGATGTTTTACAAGATGCGAAAAATCATAGCATAGATGATTTTTACCATTTTATTAAGCAATTTTTATATTTAGCACTACCTTATGTATTAATCGCTACCATCACGCAATATTTTGGAAGCATATATGCTTTTAAATGGCGTGAGGCTATGACTTTTGATTATATTAAATTTTGGCAAAAAAAAGATGATAACATAGAAGGTAGCTCACAGAGAATTCAAGAAGATATTTATAATTTTTCAAAAATCATAGAAAGTTTAGGACTAGCTTTTGTTAAGGCAATTATGACTTTAATTGCTTTTGTACCAATTTTATGGATGTTAAGCACGCATGTTAACTTGCCTATCTTAAAAGATATTAATGGCTCTTTGGTATGGATAGCGTTTTTAGTTTCTTTAGGAGGTCTTGTCATATCATGGTTTGTAGGTATTAAACTACCTGGACTTGAATATAACAATCAAAAAGCCGAAGCTGCTTTTAGAAAAGAGCTTGTTTTTGCTGAAGATGATAGAAAAAATTACGCAAGTGATGAAAATATTTTAAGTTTATTTACTGGACTTAAAATTAATTATAAAAGATTATTTTTACACTATGGGTATTTTAATATATGGCTTTATTTGTTTGAGCAAATCATGGTTATAGTGCCTTTTTTAATTATGGCTCCAAGCTTGTTTTTAGGGGTTATACAACTTGGAATTATAATACAAGTTGGTAATGCTTTTGATCAAGTTAGATCTTCATTTAGCATTTTTATCACTAATTGGACAACTATCACACAATTACGTAGCATTTACAAACGTTTAGATGAATTTGAGAAAAATATTGAATACAGAAAGCATAAATTAATTTAAAATATATCGTTTATTTTAAGCTAATTTTATAGTTTTGATTTGATATAATTTTTCAAAAAATTTATTAAAGGAGTTTTTTTGGACCCCAGTCAATCTTTAGACTTAAATCAAACATTACCCGCTGTTGCCTCGATTGATGTAGGCTATTCCACTTTTATGATTCTTGTCGCATTAGCTTTAGTTGTTTTAAATGGATTTTTTGTTTTATCAGAATTTTCTATTGTTAAAGTACGTAGGTCAAAACTTGAAGAAATGGTAAAAGAAAAAAAACACAATGCAAAAAAAGCTTTAGAAGTTACCTCTAAACTTGACACTTATCTCAGTGCTTGTCAACTTGGCATTACATTAAGTTCTCTTGCTCTTGGTTGGATAGGAGAACCTGCTATTGCTAAAATTCTTGAAGTTCCTTTAGCAAATTTAGGTCTAGCTCCAACATTAATCCATACCATAGCATTCGTCATTGCCTTTGCTATTATCACTTTATTACATGTTGTATTAGGAGAATTAGTTCCAAAAAGTGTTGCTATAGCTATTGCAGATAAAGCTGTTCTTTGGGTTGCAAGACCGTTGCATTTATTTTGGTTGCTTTTTTTACCCTTCATTAAAACATTTGATTTTTTAGCAGCAATCTCTCTAAAAGCCATAGGTATAAAACCTGCAAAAGAACATGAACTAAGCCATTCTGAAGAAGAAATTAAATTCATTGCAAGTGAAAGTCAAAAAGGCGGAGTATTGGATGAATTTGAAACCGAAATCATACGTAATGCTGTTGATTTTTCAGATACAGTTGCAAAAGAAATCATGACACCTAGAAAAGATATGATTTGTCTTAATAAGCAAAAAAGCTATGAAGAAAATATGCAAATAGTTTGCCAATATAAACATACACGCTTTCCATATATAGATGGTTCTAAAGATGTTATTTTAGGTATGGTTCATATTAGAGATATTATGCAAAATGAACTTAATAAAGATAAGAAAAATTTAGATGATTTTCTAATCAAAATGATCTTAGTTCCAGAAAATATAAGTATATCTAAAGTACTTTTTATGATGAATAAAGAGCAAGTACATACTGCATTAGTGGTCGACGAATATGGTGGTACAGCTGGTCTTTTAACTATGGAAGATATTATGGAAGAAATCGTTGGTGATATTAACGATGAACACGATGATTCTAGTCCGCATTTTAAAAAGCTTGCAGAAAATATCTATGAATTTCAAGGAAGATATGAAATTAGTGAAGTAGAAGAAATGCTCGATATACACTTTAATGAAGAGCTAGAGCAAGTCACTATAGGTGGGTATGTTTTCAATCTTTTAGGGCGTTTACCGGTTGTAGGAGATAGAATAGAAGACGAATTTTGCTACTACGAAGTTAAAAAGATGGATGGTAATAGCATAGAACGTGTTAAGGTTGTTAAAAAAATTTCACAAAATCAAGAATAATCCTATTTTAAATAGGATTGTTTTATATTTTATTAAGCCATAAATTTATTTCTTGCTTATCTTTAGAGGTTAAATAATTTGTATTGTTAGCCAAATAATTTTTATTTTTATCTTTCAAAAATTTATCATCCTTTTCAAAAGTTGCTTGTATATCAATGCCTTTTAAAATTTTTGCATTAGGTGTTAAAAATTGTATATCTTTAATACAACCTTCTATATTGTCTTTTACTTGAGTACAAAATGGAGCAATAACCTTGGAATTAAAATCATACATACTCAAAAAAGTTCTTATAGGTGAAGAAATTCCACCCGCCCAAACAGGAGTGCCTAAAAATATCACATCATAATCATTAGGATTAAACTCTATACTCACAAGTTTAGGTTTAAAATTTCTATCTCTTTCCTCTTTCGCAATTTTAGACATTGCATCAAAATCATTAGGGTAAGGATTTATAATTTGCAGACTTATTAAATCTGAATTTGTAATACTTTGTAAGTATTTGGCCAAAATATGTGTATTTAAAGTTCTACTATAATAAACAATTGCACTTTTCTTGTCTTCTGTTCTAGCAAAACCAAACTGTGCACAATATGTTAAAGAGCTTAACAAAAAAGTTTTTTTAGGAAATCTCTTCTTGAATTCATAATTTACCATCCTATTATAAAAATTTTAAATACAGAATGATATTATTTATTAAATTAATTATTAATAAATTCTTATAATGAATAAGAAAATGTGTTAAAGAAATTATAAATCAAGATGAGTGATAGCTCATCTTGACAAAATTATCCGTTTCTTTTCTTGATAATTTCTTCAGAAACATTTTTTGGAACTTCATCATAATGATCAAATTCCATAGAATAAGTGGCACGACCTTGAGTTTGACTTCTAAGATCAGTTGAATATCCAAACATCTCAGCCAAAGGACAAAATGCTGTAATAATTTTATTTCCACCACGCTCATCCATACTATTTACTTGACCACGACGTTTATTTAAATCACCGATAACATCACCCATATATTCTTCTGGAGTTTCAACTTCAACCTTCATCATAGGTTCTAAGATTACAGCACCTGCTTTTCTAGCACCCTCCTTAAAGCCCATAGAAGCCGCAAGTTTAAATGCCATTTCAGAAGAATCCACTTCGTGGTAACTTCCATCATAAACGATTACTTTAACATCTTCAACAGGATATCCCGCTAAAACACCATTTTGTAATGCTTCTTGAACACCTTTATCAACTGCTGGAATATACTCTTTTGGAATTACCCCACCTTTGATATCATTTACAAATTCATATCCACTACCTGGCTCAAGTGGTTCAAGTCTTAAGAATACATGACCATACTGACCACGACCACCTGATTGTTTGGCGTATTTATACTCTTGCTCAACTGTTTTTCTAATAGTTTCACGGTAAGCAACTTGAGGTTGACCTACTTCAGCTTCAACTTTAAACTCACGAAGCATTCTATCAACGATAATTTCTAAGTGAAGTTCACCCATACCTGAGATGATGGTTTGACCGCTTTCTTCATCTGTTGAAACTCTAAAGCTTGGGTCTTCTTGAGCTAATTTATTTAAAGCAATAGACATTTTTTCTTGATCTGCCTTTGTTTTAGGTTCAACTGCAACAGAAATAACAGGATCAGGAAAGTCCATTCTCTCCAAAATAACCTTATCTTTTTCACTAGCTAAAGTATCACCAGTTAATGTATCCTTAAGACCAACAACTGCTCCAATTTCTCCTGCATATAAAGTTTTAATCTCTTCTCTTTTGTTAGAATGCATTTTCAAAAGACGACCAATTCTTTCTTTTTTATCTTTTGTTGAGTTGTATGCATAAGAGCCACTTTCTAAACTTCCTCTATACACACGAACGAAAGTTAATTGTCCAACAAAAGGGTCAGTCATAATTTTAAATGCAAGACCTGCAAATTCTCCATCGTCAGTTGATTTTACAGAAACTTCTGTACCATCTTCATATTCACCCTTAATATTAGCAACTTCATCAGGAGCTGGTAAATAAGCAACAACAGCATCAAGCAATGGTTGAACACCTTTGTTTTTAAAAGCTGTACCGCAAAGCATAGGAACCATAGAAAGACTTAAACATCCTGCTTTAATACCTGCTTTGATTTCTTCTTGAGTAAGTTCTTCACCACCTAGGTATTTTTCCATTAACTCATCACTTGTTTCAGAAACTGCTTCTATCATTTTTGTACGATATTCTTCAGCCTTTTCTTTAAGCTCAGCTGGAATTTCTTTTTCTACATAATCAGTTGGCTTATTTTCATCTTCCCATACCAAAGCCTTCATAGTGATAAGATCAATTACACCTTTGAAATTATCTTCGGCACCAATTGGAATTTGAAGTGGGACTGGGTTACCTTTTAAACGATTTTTAATTTGTTCTTCTACATTAAAGAAATTTGCACCAATTCTGTCCATTTTGTTTACAAAAACAATTCTAGGAACACCGTATTTATTCGCCTGTCTCCAAACAGTTTCTGATTGTGGTTGAACTCCACCTACTGAACAAAATACTGCAACAGCACCGTCTAAAACACGCATTGATCTTTCAACTTCAATTGTAAAGTCAACGTGGCCTGGAGTGTCTATAAGGTTGATTTGATGATTTTTCCAAAAACAAGTTGTAGCAGCAGAAGTAATTGTAATACCTCTTTCTTTTTCTTGCTCCATCCAGTCCATTGTTGCTGCACCATCATGCACCTCACCAATTTTATGACTCATACCTGTAAAGAAAAGAATTCTCTCACTAGTAGTCGTTTTACCTGCATCAATATGAGCTGCAATACCTATATTTCTAACTCTTTTTAAGGGAGTACTTCTTGACATATTTTACTCCTCTTACCAGCGATAATGAGCAAATGCTTTATTAGCTTCTGCCATTTTATAAGTATCTTCTTTCTTCTTGAATGAAGCACCTTTACTATTAGCTGCATCTAATAATTCAGCTGCTAATTTTTCAATCATAGTTCTTTCACTTCTTTTTCTAGCAAAAGAAATAATCCATCTTATAGCTAAAGCTTGTTGTCTAGCTGGGCGCACTTCCACTGGCACTTGATAAGTAGCGCCGCCAACACGACGAGATTTAACTTCTAATAAAGGCTTGATATTCTCAATAGCGTCATTAAAAATTTCTATACCTTTTTTCTCTCCACCTTTTTTATCGATAGCTTCTAAAGCACCATACATAATAGTAGTAGCTGTGCTTTTTTTACCATCATACATTAAAGAATTAATGAATTTTGTAATTACTTTATTTCCATAAATCGGATCTGGCAAGACTTCTCTTACCGGAGCTTTTCTTCTTCTCATAATTTTCCTTCAAATTTATAATTTTACTCAAACGAAATCAAATCTAACGGATCTGTCTGCAATTTTATTACTTAGCTGTTGCTTTAGGACGTTTTGCACCATATTTAGAACGAGAAACGGTTCTTTTTGCAACACCTGCAGTATCTAAGGCACCACGAACAATGTGATACTTAACACCTGGTAAGTCTTTTACCCTACCACCACGCACTAAAACAATGCTGTGCTCTTGTAGGTTGTGACCTTCACCACCGATATAACTAATAACTTCAAAGCCACTTGTAAGTCTTACTTTGGCAACTTTTCTTAACGCTGAGTTTGGTTTTTTAGGAGTTGTTGTATAAACCCTAGTACAAACTCCCCTTCTTTGTGGGCAATTTTTAAGCGCTGGTGATTTAGATTTTTCTAAAACTTTTTTGCGCTCTTTTCTAACCAATTGATTTATGGTTGGCACAGTAATTCCTTTCATTAATAAAAATAATAAACTTTGGATAATATCTAAATTTTACTTATAAAATTATAAACTATTAAGCTTTTCTTGGAGTTTTTCTAAAAACAAATGAATACGATGAGCAACATCAGTGGTATGATTAATATCGATACCAAAAAAGAGATGAAAAATTTATTTTCATTTATAATCTTTCCACTTGTTGTGATGAGAAAGAAATATTGCTCTTTTTTGGCAAGTGTAAAGAAAAATTCTCAAAAACTATCCTAAAGAATAACAGAAATATTAAAAAGATTATCTATAGATTTTTTTAAAAACACACTTTTATTGTTTTTTATTAATTGTTTATCCTCTTCATATAAAAATAGAAAATTATTTAATTTTTTTATAGAAAGTCCAAGGAACAGAAAAAGTTTTAGAGTACTTATGAAAAATAGTGTAAGAAGGATGGATAGTATCATAACATACTAATCGTTTGTTTTGATCTAAACTAAATTTAAAATTATCAAAAGCATTTACACTTTTACTAGTAGCGTAGATAAAACAAGGATAAAAAATTCACAATTTTGTTTTTTAACAAAATGATAAAAAGAGTTAATATCTAATTTAACAGTGATTTCAAACGAGCAAGGAATATTTTAAGTATAAAATTTAAAATGTCCTTTCTTTTATATTTTTCTAAATCAATTATTTTAAGCATAAAATACTTTGAAAAAATCCTAGCAAAAATGCTAGGATTAAAATTAATTTTGTTGTTTAAGTTTTAAATTTTGATCTCCATAAAGACCTGTGCCAACAGGAATCATACGACCTAAAATTACATTTTCCTTTAGATCTTCAAGATAATCAAATTTGCCTGCGATACTTGCTTCTGTTAAAACTTTTGTTGTTTCTTGGAACGAAGCAGCTGAAATTACACTATCGCTTCCAATAGCAGCTCTTGTAACCCCAAGTAATACAGGTTCAGCCACAGCAGGCTCACCACCATATCTTAAAATTCTTTCATTTTCTTCTCTAAATTTTCTCCTTGAAACCAAATCACCTACAATAAAGTTTGTATGACCACTATCAACAATTTTTACTTGTCTTAGCATTTGCGATACAATGATTTCAATATGCTTATCAGAAATCACAACACCTTGACCACGATAAACTTGTTGAATTTCAGAGATAAGATAATAATGCAATGCTTTTTCACCTAAAATTCTAAGCACATCATGACTTGAAATAACTCCATCGGTTAATTTTTCACCTGCATGGATAAATTCACCATCTCTTACTTGAATACGTTTTGATTTATCTATTAAATACTCTGCACTACTTCCATCTTCTGCTTGGATGATAATTCTTTCTTTTGATCTTAAAGGTTTATCAAATCTTACAACACCATCAATTTCTGCTACAATAGCAGTATTTTTTGGCTTTCTTGCTTCAAATAATTCAGATACTCTTGGAAGACCTCCGGTAATATCTTTTGATTTAGCTGCTGCTTTTGGAGTTTTAGCTAAGATATCTGCTTGCTTAACTTTATCACCATCATTTACATAAATAACAGTTTTTGGTTCAAGCTGGTAGCGTACCACTTTATCGTTTTCACCTATAATTAACAATGCAGGACGCACACCACTTGGTAGATACTCATTAATAACAAGCGATCTTTTACCCGTTGCTTCATCAATTTGCTCATCAGCACTATAACCTGATTCAATGTCTTCAAAATTTATAGTACCTGCAACTTCTGCAATTACAGTATTGTTATACGCATCCCATTCAGCAATGATAGTTTTATCTTCTTTACTTGATTTGGCAATGATAGTTTTAGGATTATCTACAAAAGAACTATCATCAAATTCAATTACAGATTCTCTTGGAATATAATGTCTTTTTGCTTCTCTATCATTTTCATCTGCAATAACAACAAAAACACCTTTTTCTTTAACTATATCACCTTTTTTAAGATTTCTAATTCTATCTAAACCATCGCCTTTAAGTATATAAAACTTCAAAGTACCTTTTGCACCTGCTATAATATCTTGAGTGATAGGATCTCCATCTTTTACTAGCAATTCACTTGCGTAAGGAATACGATTTGGTATATTCCAACCTTCCTTGATTACTTCTACAATACTTTCATTTTCAGCTACTTCATCTCCATCACTATATGGAATATATAGTTTACCTTCAATATTACCACTTACACCTGCAAGCTCATTAGCTTTAGCTAAGTCATATTTTCTTAGTATGAATTTAGCTTCATTGTTTTTTGCTTTAATACTAACCACCACATCTTCATAAGCATGTTCAATATGAATAGTCCCTTTAAATGGAGCTTTGATTTTTGGCTCAACAAGTAAAATGGCAGCATTGCGGTGATTAGCTACAATGGTTTTACCTTGTCTATCTTCATAAGTATTAAGATTGTAAAATCTTACAAAACCTTCTTTATGTGCTACAACTTGACGATCTTGCAAATCTGTACTTGCAGTACCACCACTGTGGAAAGTTCTTAGTGTAAGCTGTGTTCCAGGTTCACCGATTGATTGTGCAGAAATAATACCCACAGCTTCACCTGGTTTAACTAATTTACCTTCACCTAGATTAATACCATAGCATTTAGAACAAACACCCTTTTTAGCTTTACATGTAATAGGAGTTCTAATACTTACACTCTTCACACCACTTTCTACAATAATTCTAGCTTTTTCCTCATCTATTAAAGTTCCTTCTGAGAATAAAATCTCATTAGTAATAGAATCAATAATATTTTCTGCTAGAACTCTTCCTAAAATTCTTTCCTCTAAAGTTTCAATTACAACACCATCTGCAGTAATTTCATTGATTTCAACACCCTCATGCGCACCACAATCTTCTATTGTAACTTTCACATTTTGAGCTACGTCAATAAGTTTTCTTGTTAAATAACCCGCATTTGCTGTTTTTAGTGCAGTATCTGCAAGACCCTTTCTAGCACCGTGGGTTGAAATAAAATATTCAAGAACATTAAGTCCTTCACGGAAGTTTGAAATAATCGGTGTTTCAATAATTGAACCATCAGGTTTAGCCATAAGGCCTCTCATTGCTGCAAGCTGTGAAATTTGAGCCGCTGAACCCCTAGCACCAGAATCTGCCATCATATAAATAGAGTTAAAACCTTCTTTATCCCTTTTAATCAACTCCATCATGTCTTTTGATAAGATATTATTAGTGCTTTTCCAAATATCAATAATTTTATTATATCTTTCACCTGAAGTAATTAAACCTAAATTATATGAATTTTGGATTTCTCTTACTTGTTTTTTAGCATCATCTATACTTTTTTGTTTTTGATTAGGCACAATAATATCTGCAATAGAAATAGAAATACCCGCTTTAGTTGCATATTCAAAACCAAGATCTTTTAATTTATCTAAAAAACTAGCACTTACTTCAAGTCCACCCTCTTTATAAACATAATCAACCAAGGATGCAATATCTTTTTTCTTCATAACTTTATTCCACATATTTTCTGGAACAAAATCAGGCAATATAGACTTGATAATCAATCTACCCGCAGTTGTAGTGATTTTTCTACCATCAACTACGCTTCTAATGCTTGCATGAATATCTAAAGATTTTGCTTCTAGTGCAATCATAACCTCTTCGATACCTGTACAAATTTTATGCTCACCTTTAGCACCATCTTTTTCTAAAGATAAATAATAAATCCCTAAAACCATATCTTGAGAAGGCACAGTCACAGAACGACCACTTGCTGGAAGCAAGATATTCATAGATGAAAGCATCAGTACTTTACATTCAGCTATTGCTTCTTGCGATAAAGGCACATGCACAGCCATTTGGTCCCCATCAAAGTCAGCATTAAATGCTGCACATACTAATGGATGAAGTTGAATTGCTTTACCCTCTACAAGCACCGGATGGAAAGCTTGAATAGAAAGTTTATGCAAGGTTGGAGCACGGTTAAGCATTACAGGATGACCTTTAACAACCTCTTCTAAGCACTCCCAAACCTCATTAGTTTTATTTTCTATCATTTTTTTAGCTTGTTTTACAGTAGTTGCATAACCTTTTTCTTCAAGCTTAGCCAACAAATGTGGTTTAAATAATTCTAAAGCCATTTTTTTAGGTAAACCACATTGATCCATTCTAAGTTTTGGGCCTACAACAATGACACTACGGCCTGAAAAGTCCACCCTTTTACCAAGTAAATTTTGTCTAAAACGACCTTGTTTACCTTTGATAATTTCACTTAATGATTTCAACGGACGCTTATTTGCACCTTTAACTGCATTTGCTCTTCTACCATTATCAAATAAAGCATCAACAGCTTCTTGAAGCATTCTTTTTTCATTTCTAATAATAATTTCAGGTGCATCAAGTTCCATAAGTCTTTTTAAACGTGTATTTCTATTAATAACCCTTCTATACAAATCATTTACATCAGAAACTGCAAATTTTCCACCATCTAAAGCCACTAAAGGTCTTAAATCAGGTGGTAATACAGGCAGATTTGTAATCATCATCCACTCAGGGCGATTTGGTACTACTTCGTCAATATTAGTATTACTATTTAAATTGCTATTTAAGAAATTTTCCACCACTTTTAAGCGTTTGATAATGGTTTTTTTCTTTGCTTCAGAATTAGTCGCTGCTATATCTTCTTTTAATTTATTTAAAAGCTCAACAAGATCTAAATTTGCCAACAAATCCCTAACAACTTCACCACCCATTCTAGCTTTAAAACCACTACTTTCATAGCGCTGCATTAAATTTAAATACTGCTCTTCATTTAACACATCACAAAATTCAACTTTTTTGGCATTTTCATTATCATAGTATGCATCACCTGGATTTTCTACTATATATGCTTCATAATATAATACACGCTCCAAATCTTTCATTTTTACGCCAAGTAAAGTACCTATACGGCTTGGCAAAGAATTCACATACCAAATATGAGCTACCGGCGTAACTAGCTCAATATGACCCATTCTTGAACGACGCACTTTAGAACTAGTAACTTCAACGCCACATTTTTCACATTTAATGCCTTTGAAACGCATTTTTTTATACTTCCCACAAAGACATTCATAATCTCTTACTGGTCCGAAAATTTTAGCACAAAAAAGCCCATCTCTTTCAGGCTTTAAAGTTCTATAATTGATTGTTTCTGGTTTTTTTACTTCCCCATAAGACCATGATTTGATTTTTTCAGGACTTGCAAGTCTTAATTGAAAAGCTTCAAAGTCTCTAGGTCTACCATCTTCTTTTATTTCGATAGGTTTAAATTTACTCATTATTCTCATCCTTATCAAAAATCTCAACGTCTAAAGCAAGAGATTTTAATTCGTTTGTAAGCACAAAGAATGTCTCTGGAATACCTGTTGCTGGAACATTCTCACCTTTTGTTAAAGCTTTATAAGCACTAAATCTACCCTCAACATCATCAGATTTTATAGTTAGCATTTCTCTTAAAGTATGAGCCGCTCCATAAGCTTCAAGAGCCCAAACCTCCATCTCACCAAATCTTTGCCCACCAAATAATGCTTTACCACCGACTGGTTGTTGTGTTACTAGGCTATAAGGTCCTGTACTTCTTGCGTGAACTTTTTCGTCTACTAAGTGGTGCAATTTAAGCATATACATACATCCAACATGCACACGCTCTGCCATTTTTTCACCAGTTCTTCCATCGTAAAGTTCACTTTTTCCATCCATAGCTATTTTAGCCATTTCAAAAAGTTTACCAAATTCTTCAACAGTTACACCCTCAAACACAGGAGTTGCAAATTTAACGCCCTTGGACCAATCTCTAGCATAAGAAATAAGTTGATCATCATTTAAAGTTTGTACAAATTTCTTTTCTAACTCAAGTCTAGATACACTACAGATTTCAAGAATTTTTTCACGTAATTCTTTTACAAAGTCTTTTTGTTTTTTATCAAAAATTTCTTGAATTTGATCTCCTAGTCTCATACCAACTATACCTAGGTGACTTTCGAGAATCTGTCCTATATTCATACGGCTTGGAACCCCTAGAGGATTTAAAGCTATATCAATAGGTCTTCCATCAGGTAAATATGGCATATCAACTTCTGGAACGATATTAGATACAATACCTTTATTTCCATGGCGTCCTGCCATTTTGTCTCCGACTTTTAATTTTCTCTTAGTTGCAATATAAACTTTTACAAGTTTTACCACCCCACTTGGTAAAATATCATCTTTTTCTAAAATTTCTAATTTTTCATCATGTTCTGTTTTAAGTTTTTTCTTCTCATTTTGGAAGTGGTTTTTTAAATCATCATATTCTTTTTGTATCTCTTTAGAATAAGCTTTAACTAAAGAATTTAAAGCAAAACGATTGATTTTTTCTAGTTCACTTATTTCTACTTTAGAGCCTTTTTTATATTTAACACCATTTATTTCTTCATCTGAATTTAAAGGTGATTTAGAAAGCAAAGAATACACTCTTAATGTTTCTTCTCTATCCATCATTAAAAGTCTATCATGATGTTCTTTTTCAAGATTTAATTTTTCATCATCATAAGCTTTTATAGCACGAGCATCTTTTTCATAGCCTTTTTTAGTAAAGATTTTCACATCTACAACAACACCTTCTAAAGATGCGGTTGCATATAAAGATTTATTTACAACATGTCCTGCTTTTTCACCAAAAATAGCTCTTAATAATCTTTCTTCAGGTGTAGGTTTTACTTCGCCCTTAGGTGAAACCTTACCTACCAAAATCATACCAGGCTTAATATGAGTTCCTATTTTAGCAATACCACTCTCATCAAGATGTGCTAAATCTTCTTCCTTTACATTTGGAATATCTTTTGTAATTTCTTCTACACCATCTTTAAGTTCTCTAGCCTCCACTTCTTTTTCATATATATGAACGCTAGTGAAAGTGTCTTCACGTAAAATTTTCTCACTAATTACAATAGCATCTTCATAGTTATATCCATGCCATGGCATAAAAGCAATTAAGGCATTTTTGCCAATAGCAAGTTCACCTTGATCCATACTTGGACCATCTGCAATGATTTGACCTGCTTGAACAAATTCACCTTTTTTCACAATCGGATGTTGGATAAAAGTTGTATTTTGATTTGTTCTTAGATTTTTTTCCATTTTATAATGATCAATAAATGGTCCATTTTCATCTTCACCTAAAATGAAAATATTTTTATTATCAACTTTTTCTACTATACCTGATCTTTTAGCCTTAATAGCCTCCCAAGCATCGCGAGCAATGATTTTTTCCATACCAGTACCCACTATAGGAGCTTGTGCGGTTAACAAAGGTACTGCTTGACGTTGCATGTTTGATCCCATTAAGGCCCTATTTGCATCATCATGCTCTAAGAATGGAATTAAAGATGCTGCAACCCCTACTATCATACCTGAACAAAGATCTATTAAATGCACTTCTTCTCTTCTTGCTAAGATAGTTTCTCCATCTTGTCGTGCTTCTACAAACTCTTCAACAATATTGCCTTTTTCATCAATTTTAGTCGAAGCCGCTGCAATTACCAAACCTTCTTCTTGAGTTGCAGTTAAATAAATGATTTCATTGCTTACTTTTCCATTCTCAACTTTTTTATAAGGTGCTTCAACAAAACCCAAATCATTTACTTTTGCATAAGTTGAAAGTGTATTAATCAAACCAATATTCTGGCCTTCTGGAGTCTCAACAGGACAAATTCTTCCATAATGTGTTGCGTGAACATCACGTACTTCAAAACCTGCTCTTTCTTTTACCAAACCACCTTCACCAAGTGCAGATAAACGACGTTTATGGGTAACTTCACTTAATGGATTAGTTTGATCCATAAATTGAGACAATTGTCCACCAGTAAAAAACTCCATAATAGTTACCGTGATTGTTTTAGGATTAATCAAGTCATATGGCATTACTTTATCAATATCTGTATTTAATGCTGTAAATTTATCTCTAATTGATTTTTGCATTTTAGCAAGACCAACATGAAGCTCATTAGCTAAAAGCTCACCAATTGATCTAATACGACGGTTACCCAAATGATCTCTGTCATCAATGTGACCTCTGCCATTTTTTACTTTTATAAGATATTTTGCAGTTTTTACTATATCCTCATTCGTTAAAACTGTAACATATTCAGGTGTATCCAAACCCAATTTATGATTCATTTTCATACGACCAACTTTAGTTAAATCATACCTTTCAGGATTAAAAAATAAATCATTTACAAAAGCTTTTGCAGCATCCTTTACCACAGGCTCGCCTGGTCTCATTACCTTATAAATTCTAATAGCCGCCAAATCATTCTCATCATCAATATTTTCAGTTTGTTTTAACAATTTTAAAGTTTCATTATCTTGAATGAACGAGTTAATAATAGCAGCATCAACTCCATTAGCTAAGTCATTTGCAATATCAAATTGCTTCTCCTCTTTAATTTTGGTTAATTTTCCTTCATCTAATAGCGTTAAAGAATCAAATAAAATTTCACCGGTTTCTTTATTAATAATTGGATTGGCTAAATATCTATTTGTTAAAATTTCAATTGGATATTCAACCCATTTAACACCATCTTTTATAAGCTGCTCTGCTTTTTTCTTTGTCATTCTTTTACCAGCTTGATGTACAACATTACCTTTTTCATCTTTTAGGTCATACTCAACTCTGTCTAAAAAATCATTTGGATTAAATTCAGTCAAAAACTTATCTTTTTTAACATGAATAGTTTGTATAGGGTAAAATAGTTTGATAATATCTTGTTTTTTATAACCAAGTGCTCTAAATAAAATTGTAATAGGTACTTTTCTTCTTTTATTAATACGTACATAAAGCACATCTTTAGCATCATATTCAAAATAAAGCCAAGAACCGCGATCTGGTATAATTTGAGCAGTGTATACTAATTTATTTGCAACAGTAGAACTTTCCTCTTCTTTAAAAATAACACCTGGACTTCTATGAAGTTGATTAACTACAACTCTTTCTACTCCATTGATTATAAAAGAAATTCTATCTGTCATTAAAGGAATTTCTCTAATATAAATTTCTTGTTCTTTAATATCTTTTATACCGATTTTTTCACCCGTTTTTTCATCTTTTTCATGTAAAGTTAAACGGATCTTCATTTTTAAATTTACAGAATAAGTTAAACCTCTTTCCATACACTCTCTTATAGTATATTTAGGCTTACCTACTTCACTACTTACATATTCTAAACTTAATCTATTTTGCGGATCATGGATTGGAAAAATAGATTTAAATACTTTTTCAATTCCGCTTTCTGAATTTTTTGCATCTAAATTTAAAAAATAGTCAAAACTCTTTTTTTGTAATTGTAATAAATTTGGAATGTCTATTTGTTGTGGAACATTCGAGAAGTCTATTCTTAAACGATTTCCTGATTGTGAATTTAACATATTATTATACCCCATGGTAAAAGTATTGAAAGAAAGAATCCTTATTTATTAAAGGAAAACAAGAAAGGATATAAAATCCTTTCTTTTAAAAATAAAAAATTATTTAAGCTCAACCTTAGCACCAGCTTCCTCAAGTTGTTTTTTAGCTTCTTCAGCTTCAGCTTTACTAACACCTTCTTTAAGAACCGATGGGGTTTGCTCAACAGCATCTTTTGCTTCCTTTAATCCAAGACCAGTTAAAGCACGAACAACTTTAATAACATTGATTTTTTTATCACCACCATCTTGTAATACTATATCAAATTCAGTTTTTTCTTCAGCAGCACCGCCAGCAGCACCTGCAACTGCAGCACCTGCAACCATAACTGGAGCAGCAGAAACACCAAATTTTTCTTCAAACTCTTTTACTAGTTCTGAAAGTTCAAGAACACTTAGGTTAGAAATAAATTCTAATACATCTTCTTTAGTAATTGCCATTTTATATCCTTTTTATATATTTTTATTCAGCTTCTTTTTTTTCTTTTAATGCATTTAATCCAATTGTAAAATTGGTAATTGGTGCATTCCAAACCTGCAAAAGCATAGCAAGTAATTCATTACGAGAAGGCATTTTAGCTAAAGCTTTAACTTTATCTACTGAAGCAACTTCGCCCTCGATAAATGCGGTTTTGATCTCAAATGCTTGGTTAGCTTCACTAAATTTATCAGCAACTTTTGAAACATTTAATTGGTCTTCACCCCAAAGATAAATATTAGTATCTTTAAGTTCCATTCCATCTTTGCCGGCATTTTTAAGAGCAATACTTGCTAAAGTATTTTTTATAATTTGAACTTTAACATCCATTTCTCTTGCATTATTTCTTAACTCTTCAAGTTTTTTAGTGTTCAGACCTTTATAATTACAAACTATAACAGCTTCACTAGCTTTAAAACCTTCTTCAAGTTTAGAAACAAGTTCAATTTTTTGGCTTTTAGTCATCTTTACTCCTTTCCGACCGGTGATTTCAAGCAGAGTAGAAAATCTAATTAAGTCTTAAGACCTCGGCTATCTCCAATCTAAGATAAAAATTAGATAAAATAAAAATTATTATCTTATCTAATTTTTATTAATGAGAGTAAAACTCTCATTAATTTTATTTTGTATCAAGCAATTCTTGAGTATCAAGAGAAAGAGAAGGGCTCATAGTCAAGGAAAGACTAGCATTTTTAATATATCTTCCTTTTGCAGCGGCTGGTTTATGTTTGTTAATAGCTTTTACAAAAGCTATTACATTTTCTTTTAATTGCTCTTGGGTAAAACTAACTTTACCTAAACCTGCGTGGATATTTCCTTGTTTATCAACACGGAAGTTAACTTGACCATTTTTAGCGTTATTTACAGCTTGTGCAACATCCATTGTCACAGTACCTGTTTTAGGATTTGGCATTAAACCTTTAGGTCCCAAAATACGACCTACTTTACCGACCAAACCCATTAAATTTGGAGTAGCAATCAAAACATCAAAATCCATATTTCCTTTTTGAATTTCTTCTACCAAATCATCGCTACCAACTATATCAGCACCTGCATTTTTTGCTTCATCAGCTTTTGCATCTTTTGCAATAACAGCAACGCGAACTTTTTTGCCTGTACCACAAGGTAACACCACACTACCTCTTACCATTTGATCTGCATGTCTTGGATCAACATTTAGCTTTAAAGCAATCTCAACTGTTTCATCAAATTTAGCAGAAGCAAGAGTTTTAACTGTACTTATTGCCTCATCCATTAAATAGTTTTTATTTGAATCTATTTTTTTTAATAATTCTGTAAATCTTTTAGTATTTTTAGACATTAATTTTTCTCCGCATTTTATGTAAAGTGCTACCGCCTTTTTAAACTCTTGGCGGTAAAGAGCATTAATCTATGATTTCCACACCCATAGAACGAGCAGAACCCATAATAATCTTAGCAGCTTGCTCCCTATCTTTTGTATTCATATCTGCTATTTTTTTGTCAACAATTTCTAAAACTTGTGCCTTAGTTAATTTACCTACTTTGTTTTTCAAAGGATTATCTGCACCTTTAGAAATACCTGCAGCTTTTTTAATTAAATCAGTTGCTGGTGGTTGCTTTGTGATAAATGTAAAGCTTTTATCTGCATAAACAGTAATAACAACTGGGATATTAAAGCCAGCCATATCTTTCGTTCTTTCATTAAATGCTTTACAAAATTCCATAATATTAACACCTTGTTGACCCAAAGCAGGACCAACCGGAGGTGATGGATTAGCCTTAGTAGCAGCTATTTGCAATTTTATTTCCCCTACGACTTTTTTAGCCATAACCTTTCTCCTTTACTTGCTATATTATTAAACTATTTTTTCAACTTGAGAGTATAAGATCTCTACTGGAGTTGATCTACCAAATATTGAAACATTTAGCTTTAAAACTCCTCTAACCATATCATATTCTTCTACAATACCAACAAAGTTTGCAAAAGGACCTTCAGTTATTCTTACACTTTCTTCTTTATCAAATGAAATTTTAGGTTTAGGTGCTGCTTTATTTTTCACCTTTTCTAAAATAAGATTGATATCTTTTTCACTTAATGGGGTTGGTTTTTTACTTTCCCCTATAAAACGACCAACTTTTGGCAAAGACTGGATTTTATGCCAAAGTTCTGTTGATAAGTCAATATTCGCAAATACATAACCCGAATATAAACTTCTCTCGCTTATTTTTTCTTTACCATTTTTAAATTCAATCACATCTTCAGTTGGAACAATCACTTCTAATAACTGCTCTTGAATTCCATGATCTCTAACTAAATTTTCTATGGCTCTTTTTACAGCCATTTCACTTCCTGCATAAGTTTGAATTGCATACCATTTATGATTCATCATTTTATCCTATAATCTTAGATAATGAAAATGACATAATCAAGTCAACTAATGCCAAAAATAATGAAACAACAGTAACAACTACAAAAACTGTAATATAAGCATTTCTAACTTGCTCCTTCAAAGGCCAAATCACTTTTCCTAATTCAGCTTTTGATAACTTAAAATAACTTATTAGTTTTTCCATATTTTACCTTATTTTGTGGCAGGGCAAGAGGGATTCGAACCCCCAACCATCGGATTTGGAATCCGGCGCTCTACCGTTGGAGCTATTGCCCTAAGGGCTTTTTATATAAAAGCCTTAACTTTTTAATTTAACTTCTTTATGAATTGTATGTTTTTTTAATCTTGGGCAATATTTTTTTAATTCTAATTTTTCAGTTGTATTTTTACTATTTTTAAAAGTACTATAATTAATATCACCGCACTCTTCACATTTTAAGCCAACTTTAATTCTCATTTTTATTCCTTAAAAAGCGAGATAAAATCTCGCTTATGATTATTTAATAATTTTAGACACAACACCCGAACCAACAGTACGACCACCTTCACGAATAGCAAAGCGAGTACCTTCTTCAAGTGCAACTGGTGCAATAAGACTTACAGTAATTCTAACATTCTCACCTGGCATAACCATTTCTACACCTTCGGCAAGCTGAATAGAACCAGTAACATCTGTTGTTCTTACATAAAACTGTGGTCTATAATTGTTAAAGAATGGAGTATGACGACCACCTTCATCTTTATTTAAAATATAAACCTCTGCTTCAAAGTCAGTATGTGGAGTAATTGATTTTGGTTTAGCAAGAACCATACCACGAAGTACATCTTCTTTCTTTGTACCACGTAGAAGAACACCAACATTATCTCCTGCTTCACCTTGATCCATTTCTTTTCTAAACATTTCAACACCAGTTACTGTAGTGCTTTGTGTTTCTCTAATACCAACAATTTCAATGGTGTCACCAACTTTAACAACACCTTTTTCAATTCTACCAGTAACAACTGTACCACGACCCGAAATTGAGAATACGTCTTCAATAGGCATTAAGAAATCTTTATCTGTATCACGAGTTGGAGTTGGAATATATTCATCAACCGCAGCCATAAGATCCAAGATTTTTTTAGACCATTCGCCATCTTGTCCAGCTTTTGCTTCTTCAAGAGCTTGTAAAGCAGAACCTGAAATAATTGGAGTATCATCTCCTGGGAAGTCATAAGAACTTAATAATTCTCTAATTTCCATTTCAACTAATTCTAATAATTCAGCATCATCGACCATATCAGCTTTATTCATAAAAACAACAATGTATGGTACACCTACTTGACGAGAAAGTAAGATGTGCTCTCTAGTTTGTGGCATCGGACCATCTGCAGCAGAAACAACAAGAATAGCACCATCCATTTGAGCAGCACCAGTAATCATATTTTTAACATAGTCAGCGTGACCTGGGCAGTCTACGTGAGCATAGTGACGATTTTCAGTTTCATACTCGATGTGAGAAGTAGCAATAGTAATACCACGTTCTTTTTCTTCAGGAGCATTGTCGATATTATCATAATCTTTAAGCTCAGCCAAACCTCTTCTTGAAAGAACAGCAGAAATAGCAGCTGTCAAAGTAGTTTTACCGTGGTCAACGTGACCAATAGTACCAATATTTACGTGAGGCTTATTACGTGAAAATTTTTCTTTAGCCATCTTTTTCCTCCATATAAAATTTGCAAACAAAATACTAATTTATGTTTTATAATCTTTTGAAATCAATGGAGCTCATAGCGGGACTTGAACCCGCGACCTCTCCCTTACCAAGGGAGTGCTCTACCTCTGAGCCATACGAGCGCTCAGAAAAATTAAAAACATAAATTATATAATTTTGGAAATTTGAAACTGCTAGAAATTCTGAATTAAAAACAGCTCCCAGTTTCACTCTACCAAAATCAGGTTGGAGCGGGAAACGGGACTCGAACCCGCGACCCTCAGCTTGGAAGGCTGATGCTCTAGCCAACTGAGCTACTCCCGCAAAGCAATGGTGGTGAGTCGTGGATTCGAACCACGGAAGGCGAAAGCCAGCAGATTTACAGTCTGCCCTCGTTGGCCACTTGAGTAACTCACCATGAATAAAAATGCTTTTTATTTCTGGTCAAACACTGCTATCAACAATGGAGCTGGTTAAGGGACTTGAACCCCCGACCTGCTGCTTACAAGGCAGCTGCTCTACCAACTGAGCTAAACCAGCAAAAAATAAAGTTGAATTATAATGTAATTTTAAAATAATGTCAAGTATTTTATATAATTTTATATAATTATCAAAAATCAAAAAAAGGATGTACATGAAAATTCTATTTTCTCCTAGCGAAAGTAAGAATAAAGCAGATACACATACTTGTATAAATAACAAATCTTTTACATTTATTGGTCTATACAATAAAAGACTTGAAGTAATTAATAAATATAAAAATTTTATACAGCAGTGCAAGGAAGATGAGCTTGCGGTTTTTTTTGGCGTAAAAGACAAAAATGAAATATATGATTTCACTCAAGATATACTAAAAAAAGATACAGCTAAAGCTATTCAAAGATACAACGGAGTTGCCTTTGAATATTTAGATTATAATAATTTAGATAAAAATTCAAAAAAATATATAGATGAAAATGTTTTGATATTTTCTAATCTTTTTGGACCTATTTTAGCAAAAGACTTAATACCTTATTATAAATTAAAACAAGGTGAAAAAATAAAGGATTTTAATATAGAGAAATTTTATAAAGATAATTTTTCTGATGAAATTGATAAATTTTTAGAAAATGATTTAATAGTTGATCTTAGAGCTAAATTTTATGAAAAATTTTATACTATTAAAAAACCTTTTTTAACTCTCACTTTTTTTAAAAATTCCAAAACTTTAAGTCATTTTGCAAAAGCATACAGAGGTAAAATACTAAGAGTGTTAGCAAGTAAAAATATACATAATAAAGAAGCTTTGCTTGAAAATCTACCTAATGACCTAAAAATAAAAGAAATTAAAATTCAAGGATTAAAAGAAGAAATAGTTTTGGATATAGTAAGCTAAGCCTTTTGGCTTAGCTTTTATAATTAGAATTTGTATAGAGCTTCAAGTCTGATGTGTTGATTATCTTTATCATCAACACCTTGTTGATTTAAATCTTCAGTTAGGTAAGAATAGAAGCCACTAAATGTAAGTTTTGGACTATATTTATAAGATAATCTTGCAATATATTCATTTTTATCTATATCATAACCAACTTGTTCAGATTTACCACCTACATAGTCAAATCCTACTCTTACAGTTTCAGCAAAAGTATAACCTAAGCCTGCAAAGTAGAAGAAGTTTTCACCAGTATCACCTCTTACATCACTACCTTGAGAATAATAAATTCTTTCACCTGCTTTAATTATTTTACCTAGATCTTCTAATACAACTATAGTAGCTTTATCTTTTTCACCATAACCAACAATACCTGCTTTGAAATCAAATGCTGAAATTTGACCTTGTAATTGAGCAGCATAGAAATTACCGTTGTCAAGACCTAATTTTTCTTTGTCACTATCTAAGCTATTTCCTAAGTATTGACCTTGGATTTTGAAGTTAGCTACATCATTGAAGCTAAATTTATAGCTAGCATCTACAGCATATAAAAATGCCCAGTTGTTTGAATAAGCAGCCCATAGTTGGAAAGCAAATGGATCAAAATCACCTAATACAGCAGCACCATATAGTGAAGAATCAGCTATACCTAAAGCAGTGAAATCGCCATCGTCTGTAACGTTAAAGCTGTCAAACCAATAACCAGCAAAAGTTAAACCTTCGATAGAGTTATTGATGATTTTAGCTCCTGTACCGATAGCATCATCAGTCCAAATAGAACCAACTTCCATTTTACCAAAGATTACACTTGTAGCATAAGCTTCATTAGTGTATTCTAAATACACTTGTTCAACATCAAAACCTTGAGCTGTGTTTGTTTCAGCTTTAGCAGTTGGACTATTAAAACCTAACTCACCTGTATTGTCATATTGAAGTTGAACGAAAGCTTTAAAGTTATCATCTAAAGCTGCTTTGAAATTGATTTGTGATTTAAATCTATGTCTGTTTTCTTTAGCGCCATTATAACCATTAGAAACAGTGTTTCCTTGTTCTAATCTAGCAGATTCAAATCTGTATCTAAACATTCCTGATACATCAACATCTTTTATAGCTTCTTCAAGTGAAACAGCATTAGCTGCTGAAAAAGCACCTGCAGCCAATGCTGCTACTAAACTAAGTTTAACTAGTTTCATGAGAATTCTCCTTATTAAAATTAAAACTATGGCTTGTATTATAGCATAGTTTTATATAAGAATTCTTAAAGTAAACAAAAACAATATAAATATATTAAAGATTGTGTATTGAAAGTAGATATATCTTTAAAGATCTAGTTTTAAACTAGATCTTTAAAAACTAAGGAGTTATCTATGAATGTTTGCTTTTACAAATGTAATTATGCTCTTTGATAGTTAATGTATGGAAACTAAAATTACATATTATCACAGTTTATGATTTTGTTATTTATTATCATTGATTGCTTGTTGTTTTGATCAAATTTAGGAATATGAGCATAACCACTTATGGGATTTATAACTATACATATATGTTGATCTTTGTTATTAGATAATCTTATAATACAATCATTGTTAAAAGATGCAAGTTTATCATAAATGCGTGTAGCATTTTTTAAAGGCGTATATAAGCGACCATAATCATCAAAAACTAAACGCGTACTTCCTTTGCAAACGCCTTCAAATAAAACCTTAGATATACCATAGGTTTTTTCTATATTATATTTTAAATTTGCTTTGAAATCATTTTGATTTATCACTCCACTTTGGCCTGAGTTCATTAATATATCAGGGTTGATAAGATCAACGGCTATTTCTCTGTCTTTATTAATCATATTTTTACCTATATTTGCATTTCCATCACCGTTTTTATCCAAGAAAATAGTATAAGTTTGCTCATTATTGGTAGCAGATTTAGAGCGTATAAAATATAGTTGCCATTTAGCCTTAAACCACTCTCGTTTAGCAATGTTAAAATCTTTTGCCCTAAAATCATTTTGCATTAAAGCCAAGTGTCTTGTGTATTTAATATCATTTAAAACTTGTTCAGCTCCCAAACGCAAGTAATCAGGTTTATAATAAACATAGCCCATAGAAAATAGTAAAGATAATATAATACAAACAAAAACTAGTTCTATTAAAGTAAAAGCTTGCTTCATTTTATAGAATAATAAACTTTATGCTTACCCAAGCTAACATATATCTTACTGGATTTTTTACTAGAATGAAGCTCTAGTTTGCCTTTAGAAATACCATAAAATTCAAGTCTTAAAGCTAGTTCTTTATCTTGAATGAAAATATGTGTGAGATTTTGTTGTTTTAAATTCAGAGCTAATTCTTTAGCTATGTGATAATCATAGGCAAAGTGCTTTTTAGGATCTTTCAATAAATAATAAAAACTTTGATTAAAAATAATACCAAGATAAAAAAATAATAAAAATACCAAAGAGCATTCTATAAAAATTTTATGTTTTAAACGTAGTTGTGGTATTCTTGAACGATAAGAAGACATTAAATAGCGAATTAGCAAGGGAGTGCAAACCACACAAAAAGGCAAAAAGTCTTCTAGAAAAAGTCTTTGTCTTATAGAAAAAATTAAACAAAAAACAAATGTAGTTGCACTAATAAACCATAAAAGTGGCTTATCATCTTGTAAAAGAATTCTATAAACAACATAAAAAAAATAAAGAAAAATTAAAGGTGAAAAACAAGCTGCAAAAATACCCAAAGTATCTAAAAAATACCCTTTAGGTTTTCCACTTGCATCAAACCCATAAACACTCATTGCAATAGCAAATAAAATCAAAGAACACGTGATAAGTAACTTATTCTTTTTATAAATAGCATAAAAGAAAAAAGACAAATATAAAATTGCAAAATTTCCATCTACAAAAATAACTAAAACTAATAAAATATAAAATAAAAAGATTTTCTTATATTCAAACAATACCAAAATTAAAAGCGTAAAAAATATTACTACACTAGATTCATTAACAAGTAAAGCACTAGCTACACTACCAGGAAGCAATATAAAAAGCACAACAGAAATAAAAGCATCAAAAGAAGTTTTAGTATATCTTAAAGCTAAAATATACAATAAAATACAACTTAAAGAATGCAATAAAATAAAAGGAAGTCTTAATCCAAAATCATTTTGACCAAAAAGAGCGGTACCGAATCTAGCGATCATAGCTATTAAGCTATGATCATAAAAATAAATCTGTGCTTCATTGTAACTTATAGACAAAGTGCTTATACCGTACAATAAAGCACAAAAATCAAAAAATAAAACGGCTAATAAATACCTTTTCATTTTTATTTAGTCAAGTTTTACAGGTCCATTGCTTGCATGAGATTGTAAAAATCTTAAAATTCTATCTTTTTCTGTATCAGTAATTTTCGCAAAGCCTTGCATAGCAGATAAATACGCATCCCATTCTTCCATCAAATGTTCTTTTGGCTTATGTGCCGCATGACAACTTGTACAAGTATCATAATAGGTTAATTCTATCTCATCCCAAGCAAGAATTTCTTGATCGGTTAAATCTTTACTTTTGACTAAAAACTCCATTTCAGTACTTGCATTTTTGGTATTTAAAGTAAGCAAAAGATAAATTCCATCTTTAGTATAAGCAAGACTTTTTGGATTTGATTCTACTACTTCACCTTTAACTTTAACTAAAGAATATTCACCTTCCTCTTTTATAAGCTCCACTTTGGAGCCTTCATAAATTGTTCCCACTGCTTTTTTGTCAGTGACATCTAAGAGATCTACTTTTTCATTAAAAATAAACATATCTTTGGCAAGCAAAACATTAGTCAAAAAAGTTAATGCTAATATAATTTTCTTCATTATTAAGCTCCTATAATTTCTGGTGGTGTAGTTGAATTATAAGGTTTTATAACTTCTTTTAGTTTTTTAACACCTACAAGACAAGTGTTTACACTTGTTGCTTGAGCCATAGTCGAAGTTGGTCTTGAACTTGTTAAAACATTTACATGACCTGCGTTACATCTTGGTTTATTATCACTTATATCTTCTGGATCGTACCAAGCACCTTCTTGAATACTAATAACTCCTTCCATGATATTGTCTGTTACAAAAGCACCCGCTAAAAGCGAACCACGATCATTATATACTTCTACAACTTCTCCATGAGCAATACCAAGTTTTTTAGCATCATTTGTATTAATCATCACGGGCTCTCTACCTTGAATTTTGTATAAATCTCTTACCCAAGTATTATCAAGTTGAGAATGCACTCTATATCTTGGATGCGGACTTAATAGATGGAAAGGATATTTTTTAACTAATTTTTCATTACCTAGCCACTCTGCAGGTTCAAACCAAGTTGGATGTGCTTTAAAATCATCTAAATTGTATTTTTCAAATTTTGGAGAGTAAATTTGAATTTTTCCACTTTCTGTTGCAAGCTTATTTACTACAGGATCAGCTCTAAATTCAGAATGTCTTACGAAACCATAAGCTTCTTTTGGAGTCTCAAAGTGGATAAAACCTTGTTTCCAAAAATCAGCAAATTCCATATAATAAGGACAATCACTTCTACCATAAAAACCTTCAAGCCATTGTTGTTTGGTTTTATTACCAGTGAATTTTTTATGCTCTCTCTCACCTATTCTTTTTGCTAATTCTTCAAAAATATCATAGTCATTTCTACTTTCAAAATAAGGTTCAATTACTTTTTTCATAGCATAAACATAATCTTGAGAATAAGAGCCACCAAAACTAATATCATCTCTTTCTAAAGTGGTAGTTGAAGGCAATACAATATCTGCCATTTTTGCCATAGGAGTCCACCATGGCTCATGTACGATTAGTGTATCAAGCGTTCTTAAAGCTTTGATAAGTTCATTTGTATTTGGATGGTGTCCTAAAATAGAAGCACCCACTACATACATGAGTTTAATTTTTGGATAAGTAATTTCCTTACCTTTAAATTTAATTGTTTTACCTGGATTTAAAATAGCTTCTGAAACTCTACTTGCAGGAATGTTCGTATCAAGATTATTTTTACCTTGTGGTAAACCTACTGGTAACCTTACACCTGAAAATGCTTGTCCTCCACCTGAATAATGCATTGAAAAACCAAAACCACCACCAGGTAAACCTACTTGACCTATCATAGAAGCTAAAACCATCAAAGTCCAATCAGCTTGTTCACCATGGTGTGCTCTTTGCATAGCCCAGTTGCCTGCTAAGAAAGTTCTATTTTTTACAAAAGTATCCGCTAAGCTTGTAATAACTTTTTCTTCAACTCCTGTGATATTTGCAGCCCAAGCTGGGGTTTTATCAATACCATCAGTTTTTCCAAGCAAATAAGGTAAAAATTTATCAAAACCATCAGTATATTTTTCAATAAATTTTTTATCATACTTCCCACTTTTATATAGATAATTCATCATACCAAGCATTAAAGCTACATCAGTGTTTGGACGAATTTTAATCCATTGTGCGTTTAAAATCTCTGCTGTTTGAGTGTATTGAGGATCTATGGTAATAAATTTGATATTTGATTTGCTGTATTTTTTATAGTATTCATCATTACCACGGTTTGCTACTTTAAAATCAATTTGATTACATTTATATAAATCAGCTCCCCATAAAACATAAACTTGAGTATTTTCTAAAATAATTTCATGTGAAGTTTGCAAAGAATAAACTTCCAAATCCCCCATAATGCTAGCATTTACTTTGCCAGCAGCACCATTGCTATATTCACCATCAGTACCTATATGACCACCTAAGGCAGTATTAAAAAATCTTCCAGCCACAGAATTACAATTATGCAATAAACCTACATGTCCCCAAGCACCATAACTTGCATTAAATAAATTTTCAATAGGAGTTTCCTTTAATTTCTGTAATACAAGTTCTAAAGCTTTTTCCCAACTTACCCTTACAAAAGGCTCTTTACCTCTTAACTTAGGTCTTTTTTTACCCTCTAGAAAACTTTTTCTAACACAAGGATATTTTACTCTAGTATCTGAATAAGTTCTATCGATAATAGCATCGGTAATAATAGAAGGATGTTTATCAGATTGTTGCGGCATAACTTTTACAAGCTTACCTTCTGAATTTACTTCTGCCCAAATAGCTCCAAAGTGGGTTGCATGAGGAATTTTTTTAGTATCATAAAATTTAGTTCCTTCACTTGCAGCTATTAAAGGATTAACTGAAGCAATTGCTGAAGTAGCAACAAATCCTTTTAGAAATTTTCTTCTTGTTAAACTCATTTAAAATCCTTTCTTTTAACAAAAATACGATTTCATTCTAGCATTTTTATATTAAATTAAATTTTAACACTCCAAAAAAAGTCAATCCACTCTTTAGCTTCTTTTATATAAAACTCAGGAATTAATAAAGCAGATGGTTTATAAAAAACGCTTGCTACTTTAAGATCTAAATGAGGATATTTTTCCATTAAAACTCTTTTTATTTCTATCATGGTTTCGCCACTATCTATAATATCATCTATCAAAAGAATTTTTTTATATAAACTAAGATCTGGAATATTAAAAATTTTAATCGTGTCTAGTTTTTGAGTATCTTCATAATGAATAGAATTTAAAGAAAATAAATTTCGATTTCCCATACCCTCTGCTAAAAAATGCCCTAAAGTCATACCACCTCTTGCTATGGCAAGTAAAACATCAGGGTTAAATTCCTCCTTGATTTTACGCGTAAAAGGGATGATTTCTTTTTGAAATTCTTCATAAGCATAATAATACATAATCACTTCCTATAAAAATTGTAATAAAAATACTAGCGATGAAATTGCACTTAAAACAATGATGCCAAGATTGATTTTATCAAACTCTTTTTGCATAATACGCATAAATAAATATGCAATAAAACCAAAAGCAAATCCGGTTGTGATAGAATAAGTTAGTGGCATCATAATAATAATAAAAAATGCACTCACTGCTATAGCTTTATCTTTAAAATTAATATTTGCAACTTCCATAAACATTAAAACTCCAACAAGCACCAAAATAGGATAAATAGAATTTGCAGGTATGGCTTTAAATACTGGCAGTAAAAATAAGGTAAAAACAAAACATACAGCAGTAACCAAAGCTGTAAGACCTGTTCTACCCCCTGCTTCTACTCCTGCTGAACTTTCCACAAAAGCAGTTACAGTAGAAGTTCCAATAACAGCCCCCATAGCTGAACTTGCAGCATCAGCACCTAAAGTTTTGCCTAACTTTTTCTCACCTTGCTTTGGATCATCAAAAATTTTTCCTCTTGATCCTACTCCAGTGATTGTACCTACACTATCAAAAAGCTGAGTAACAAAAAAAGTAAGTACTATAGGAATCATACTAAGTTCTAATGCACCTTTAATATCAAGCTTACCAAATATGACATTTAAACCATTTTCTCCACTGATAACTGGTAAAGATAAAAATTGCTCTGGAAACCTAGCTCCATCAACACCAAAAATCCAAGCACACAAAGCACTCACAAAAACAGCTAAAATAAAAGCTGCTTTAATTCTCCAAGCCCAAAAAACAAAAACTAAAAACAAGCCAAACAAGCCAAAAAGCACCTTTGTACTTGAAAAATCACCCAAACCCACCAAAGTCGCCTCACTTTTGGTGATAATCCCCATTTGCACAAACCCCATAAACGCTATAAAGGTTCCAATACCTGCAGATATAGCTTTTCTTAAATCATTTGGTATGCTTTTGATAACCCAAATTCTAAAATTAGTAAAAGATAATAAAGTAAAAACAATACCCGATAAGAATACTGCTCCCAAAGCGCTTTGCCAAGGAATTTGATAGGTATTACACACACTAAAGGTAAAATACGCATTTAGCCCCATACCCACACTCATAGCCACAGGAGTATTAGAGAAAAAAGCACTAAAAGTAGTGGCAATAATGGTTACCAAAGCTGTTGCAACAATTAAAGCTTCCAGTGGCATACCTGAATTGCTCATAATATTTGCATTAACTGGTATAATATAAATCATTGCTAAAAAAGTAGCAACACCTGCATAAATTTCAGTTTTTACATCAGTATTATGTTCTTTAAGTTTAAAAAAATCCATTTTTATCCTTAATAAGTTTTTAATTCATTATACAAACTATCACGTTCTATCGCTATATAGCCTGAGCTTTGAATCATTTCTACAAAAGTTTTTAAACTCAAGCCATTTGAACTTTTTGCCCCACCTGCACTTTGTATACTTTCTTTTTCTATAGTACCATCTAAATCATTTGCACCAAAATCTTGAGCTACCATAGCTAAATTTATACCCATGGTTGCCCAATAAGCTTTGATATTTTTAATATTATCAAGCACTATCCTTGCAATAGCCAAGGTTTTTAAAATTTCTACCGAACCAAGTGGTTTTTTACCTGTAATAAAACTATTATCTTGTTGCCAAACCAAAGGAATGAAAGCATTAAACCCACCGGTTTGATCTTGAAGATTTCTCAATCTTATCATATGATTAATTCTATTTTCTCTGCTTTCTATATGCCCAAAAAGCATTGTAGCGTTACTTTGTCTACCTTTTTCATGCCAAAGCTTATGAATTTTTAACCAATTTTCACTACTTACTTTACCATGACAAATTTTTTTTCTAACTTCCTCATCAAAAATTTCAGCCCCACCACCTGGCATAGAATCAACACCATATTCAAGCATTTTTTCTATCACTTCGTCATAGCTCATATTAAAAGCCCTGCTTAAAAAATCAATCTCAGCAGCAGTTAGGGCTTTAATATGTAAAAATGGATATTTTTCTTTAATCATTTTAAAAATCTCCAAATACCACTGCCATGAAGTGTTTTTATTGTGCGCTGAAACGATATGAATTTCTTTGGTATCTCTTAAAACTGTTTCATCGACTATTTTCATTATCTCTTCGTGGGACATAGTATAAGGATTGGGATTTTTCCTGTGTGCTGAAAAAGCACAAAATTTACAAGTATCTGCGCATATATTTGTAGGATTAATATGACGATTGATATTAAAATAAACCTTTTTACCGTGTAAATTAGTACGAATTTTTTGTGCATATTTACCTAAAGTAAAAAGCTCTAAATCCCAAAGCTTATTAGCTTCTTCTTCATTTAATCTTTCTTGATTTTCTAGTTTTTCTATAATTGTTTGCATATTCTTACCATTTTTTAAATTTAAATTACAATTATAATTTTAACTTACTTAAAATTTAATACAAAGTATTTTTGGTATGATACTAGTAAAATTAAATAAGGATTATTATCAAGTTATGGATATACAAAAAATTCAAAAATTAAAAAATTCTTTAAAAGATTACGAAGCTTATTGTTCTAGACTTTTTTTAAAACAAGGTTCGTTTAGTTTTTATCACTCTAAAGAAATTGATCGTTTTATAGAAGATGTTTATGAGCTTGTTTTAAATGATTTTTTTGATGATTATTTTCCACATAATGATAAATTCCCTTTTTGTATTATCGCTATTAAACAATATGCTAAAATGAATTTAAGTATAAAAGAAAATGTTGATTTATTGCTCATTTATAAAGATATAAAAGCTTATAATATCAAGCCTTTAATGAAAGCATTTATTGCTTCACTAAATGATATTAATTTAAATATCAATTATCAAATTTGTGAAATAAATGGACTTTACAATATAGCCAAAAATGAGCTAAAACAAAATATTTTACAATATCGTTATATTTGCGGTTCTAAAATTTTATTCAAACAAATCAAAGAAAAAATTTCTCAAGCTCAAGATGAGTTAAAAGAAGAATTTGCTTTGAAAATCTTGCAAGAATTTAACCCATATCATCAACCTTTAATCAAGCAAGAATTTGATATTAATAAAAATTTTGGCGGCTTAGATGAGCAACTTGATATAGAAAATTTAAGTATATTATTTAAAGATTCTCCTAAAAATTATATGCTTAATTTTATCAATGAAAAAGAATTAAGTGAATTTAAGCTTGCGAGTGATTTTTTATTTTCACTTAAATGTGCAATGAATCTTTTAGAAGGCAAAAATACCAATTTATTTTTAATACAAAATTCACAAGAACTTGCTAACTTGATGCAAAAAAAAGAAAAGAAAAATTTAGATCTTAAATCTATACTTATTCAAAAAGCTATGCAATGCATGCAAACTTGCGGAATTTATACGCAATTTTTAGCAAGGTGCATCCAAGAAAAACACTATAAAGATAGTAAGCTTTATGAAACACAAGATAGCTTTTTTACTTATTCTAGCAAAAGTGAAAGCCTAAGCTTGATATTAAATCAACTTTTAAAATTAGATGATAAAGATTATAATTTTGATATCAAACTCATTTTTGCATTAAAAAGAGCAGAAAATAAAGATGAAAATTTAGAATTATTCAAGAAAATTTTAGAAAGAAGACATTCTTTTGCTCTTTTAAAACTTCTTGCTGATGCTAATATTTTAAAAGATTTTTGCAAACCTCTTACTCAAAGTAAATTTTTACTCGAAGAAGAAGGTGTTTATAGCGCATTAGATAGAGCATTACTTTGCTTAAAATACTTTGAAGAAAAAGATTATGACTTTGATGAAAATACACTTTTAATAATAAAACTCACCATACTTTTAAGTGCTATTCATGAAGAAAATGAAATTTCTTTAGCAAATATTTACAGAGCTTATGTAGGAAAATTCCAAATTGATAATGAACTTCTAGATTTTGGCTTAAGATTATATAAAAATTTTAACGCTTTTAAAGACATTATAGAAAAAGAAGATATTTATAACTCCACTATAGTTTTAAATTTTATTTCCAAATTAAATGATATTAATACCTTAAAAACCTTACATCTTTTATCTTTTTGCAATGCTAAAGCTTTGGGTATAGAAAATCATTTTTATTATAAAAGTTTAGAAAGATTGTTTCAAAATGCGTTAGAAGGCTTTGAGGACGAGAATTTAATTGATGAGAGTCAAAGAAGAGTAAAAAAAGAACAAACCCTAAAAAGAAGTAAGGCTTTTTTAGATCTTGATGAGCAAACTCAAAATAATATCACTCATATTAAATCCAATCTCTTTTTTATAAAAAATAGTTTTGAAAAAATCATCAAAATAACACAAATTGCACAAAAAGAAAATTTTACTTTTTGGCTTGATAATCAAGATAATTTTACCCTAGAGCTTATAATGAATAGAAAAAACAATCTTGAAAATATACTCAATACTTTAAGTTCTTTAAATTTAATCTTTATGAGTTTCTTTGAATTATTTGATGAAAAAGTTTATTTGAAATTTGAATATTCAGATATAGTAAGCGATAATCAAAAACAAAGTTTAGAAAATTTACTTAATTCTAAATTACATTTAAAAGTACAAAAAAAGGCAAAAAAACCAAACATTAAAAAAGATGAATTAAAATTAGATATGAATTACTCCAAAAGCTATGCCAAAATAACCTTAAACACAAAAGATCAAAAAGGTTTGATGGCTTATGTGATGGATGTGCTTGTAAGATATGATATCATCTTAAGTGCAGCAAAAATTCAAACCATAAAAGAAAGAACGCGAAATGTTTTGATTTTGCATAAAAATGAAAGCTTGCAAGATCATAAAGATCAAATTCTTAAATCACTAATAAGCGAGTAGAAGATGTGTGGAATAGTAGGATATATAGGAACCAAAGAAAAGAAAAAAATCATACTAGAAGGCTTAAAAGAGCTTGAGTATAGAGGTTATGATAGTGCTGGTATAGCAGTAATGAAAGATGGGGAATTAGACTTTTTTAAAGCGGTTGGAAAATTAGAAAATTTAGCTAATAAAACTGCTAATTTTAATAGTGATGGCTTTGGGCTTGCTATAGGCCACACGCGTTGGGCAACTCATGGAAAACCAACTGAAATAAACGCTCATCCACATTTAGGACAATACTCTTGCGTAATACATAATGGAATCATAGAAAATTACCAAGAATTAAAAACAAAACTCACACAAGAAGGTATTAATTTTCTAAGTCAAACTGACACTGAAGTTATTGTACATTTGTTTGAATACTATGCAAGTAATTTAGAACCATTTGAAGCTTTTAAAAAAACTATAGCTGAACTAAAAGGTGCTTTTGCAATCTTGCTTGTAAGTAAAAAAGATCCGAATACAATTTATTTTGCTAAAAATGCAGTGCCACTCATCATCGGAAAAAATGGCGATGAAAATGAATATTATTTTGCATCAAGTGAAGCGCCATTAGTTTCTTTAGTGGATAAAGTAGCTTACCTTGAAGATGGAGATTATGGATATGTTAATTTAAACGAATGTAAAATTTGCCATGATCAAGCATGCATTCAACCTACTTTTGTAACTCTAAGTCAAGATAAAAGTTTTGCCCAAAAAGATGGTTATAGATTTTTTATGGAAAAAGAAATTTATGAACAAAGCAGGGTTTTAGGTGAAGTGCTAATGGGACGCTTACAAGGTGAACAAGTCATTTTTGAAGACATAGATGAAGCGCTTTTAAAAAATATAGATGAAATCACACTTTGTGCTTGTGGTACGAGCTATCATGCTGCTTTAAGTGGAGCTTATTTACTTGAAAGACTTGCAAAAATTAAAACTAAAGTTGAAGTAGCTAGTGAATTTAGATATAGAGAAGCTATTGTAAGCAAGAACACTCTTTTTGTAGTAATCTCTCAAAGTGGTGAAACAGCTGACACATTAGAGGCTTTAAAAATAGCAAAAGCACAAGGTGTTAAAACTTTAGCAATATGTAATGTAGATAATTCTAACATAGTACGTTTAGCTGATATATCATTGCTTACTAGGGCAGGTATTGAAAAAGGTGTAGCATCAACTAAAGCTTTTGCCACTCAAGTTGCGACTTTATGGATGCTTGCAATTTATCTTGCACAAAAAGCAAATTTAGATATGAGCAAAGAAATTAAGGCTCTAAGAAGCTTGCCAGGTATAGTTAAAGTCGAGCAAAGCTTGCATGAAAAAGTACATAGAATTTCAAAAAGATATCTACACGGTCATGGCTTTTTCTTTATAGGAAGAGATGTGTTTTATCCACTAGCTTTAGAAGGGGCTTTAAAATTAAAAGAAATTTCATATTTACATGCCGAAGGATACCCAGCAGGTGAAATGAAACATGGACCTATAGCTTTGGCAGATAGCGAACTTTTTACTGTCGCTTTAATGCCTCAAAATTGCCTTTATGAAAAAACAAAATCAAATGTAGAAGAACTTGTTGCAAGAGATTCTACCTTGCTTGCTATCTCTCCACTTGATTTTGATTTAAGCGATGATTTTATAAAAACTTCAAAACAAGAACACTATATGTGTGAATTTTTTGAAATGATGGTGATTTTACAGCTTCTAGCTTTAGAAGTTTCTATAAGACTTGGCAATGACGTAGATATGCCAAGAAATCTAGCGAAAAGTGTTACTGTAGAATAATATCTTGTGTAGTTTTTCAAAACTACACTTTTCTTCAAAAATTTTATAAATATTTTTTAAATTATAAGCAAACTTTAGGGTTTTTTTGGTTTAAATATCAATATCTTATTTTATTACAAGGAAAAGTCATGGAATATAGAATCGAACACGATACTATGGGAGAGATTAAAGTTCCTAATGATAAATATTGGGGTGCGCAAACTGAAAGAAGTTTTGAAAATTTTAAAATTGGTTGTGAAAAAATGCCAAAAGTTTTAATTTATGCTTTTGCAAATCTTAAAAAATCTTTGGCTTTAGTAAACAATAAACTTGGAAAACTAGACGATGCTAAAAAAAATGCCATTGTGCAAGCTTGTGATGAAATTGTAGCAGGAAAATTTGATGATAACTTTCCACTAGCAATATGGCAAACAGGTTCAGGCACGCAAAGCAATATGAATATGAATGAAGTTATAGCAAATCGTGCTACTGAAATTATGGGTGGAGATTTTAGAAAAGAAAAACTTGTCCATCCAAACGATCATGTGAATATGTCTCAAAGTTCAAATGATACTTTTCCAACTGCCATGAGTATAGTTTCAGTAGAGCAAGTAGAAAAAAAACTTATTCCTGCTTTAGATGAGCTTATTGCAACTTTCGAAAAAAAAGTAAAAGAATTTGATGGAATTATTAAAATAGGAAGAACCCATCTTCAAGATGCAACACCGCTTACACTAGCTCAAGAATTTAGTGGATATCTTTCTATGTTGCTTCATTCAAAAGAACAAATCATTGCTTCTTTACCTACACTAAGAGAACTTGCAATAGGTGGTACCGCAGTTGGTACAGGATTAAACGCTCATCCAGAACTTAGTGAAAAAGTGAGTGAAGAATTAAGCAAACTTTTAGGTACTAAATTTGTTTCAAGTCCAAATAAATTTCATGCATTAACAAGTCATGATGCGATTAATTTTACTCATGGAGCTATGAAAGGCTTAGCTGCAAATTTAATGAAAATAGCAAATGATATTAGATGGCTAGCAAGCGGTCCTAGATGTGGTCTTGGGGAGTTAAATATACCTGAAAATGAACCTGGAAGTTCTATTATGCCAGGCAAGGTCAACCCTACTCAATGTGAAGCTTTAACCATGGTTGCGGTACAAGTTATGGGAAATGATGCGGCTATTGGTTTTGCAGCAAGTCAAGGAAATTTCGAACTTAATGTATTTAAACCTGTTATCATTTATAATTTCCTGCAAAGCCTTGATTTATTAGCTGATGCTATGCATTCATTTAATATCCACTGTGCTGTAGGTATAGAACCAAATAAAGAAAAGATTGATTTCAACTTGCATAATTCTTTAATGTTAGTAACTGCATTAAATCCACATATTGGTTATGAGAATGCGGCTAAAGTAGCAAAAAATGCTCACAAAAAAGGTATTTCTTTAAAAGAAAGTGCTATGGAGCTTGGCTTAGTAAGTGAAGAAGACTTTGCTAAATTTGTAGATCCTACAAAAATGATAGGACCGAAAAAATAATCAAAAGACTAGGAAATTATCCTAGTCTTTTTTAAGAGTTAATATGATTTATGAAAATGATTTTTTATTTATAGAAAAAGAAAATTCTCAAATTCCTTGGGTAAAAATTTTTACTAAAGAAAACTACAAAGAATTAAGCGATTGTCCAGCTTTTTTACAAAATATGCTTTTTCAGTATGTTTTAGCCTGTGAATTAAGTCTTAGAAAATATTACAAGCCAGAAAAAATCAACATAGCTTCCTTTGCAAACTATGTGCCAAGAGTACATTTTCATGTTATGGCAAGATTTAAAGAAGACGCGTTTTTTCCAGAATGTATGTGGGGAAAACAACAAAGAGAGATCAAAAATTTACATTTACCTGATTTTAAAGGATTTATATCTATTTTACTTGAGCAAATAAAAAATACTCATGTTTAAAAAATTTATTAATTCTACCTATTTAGCTCTATTATATCATCCACTTGGGGCAATTTTTTACTTATGCTTTTGGCTTTTTATAGCATTTTTTTATGATTCATATCAAACTAGCATTCTCTTACTTTTAACCTTATTTATAATTTTTTGCGAAACATTTGCTAACACAAAAAGCAATTTAATTCAAAATTATAAAAGCCTGAAAAATTTATGGGTTGGATTTTTTGGACTAATTTTTTATATATTCTTAAATTTTATCTTTAAAGACAATAAAGAAAATTATTTAATATTTCTTACCAACAGCACCTTGTATATTTCTTTAACAACAGCTCTTGTAGCTTTACTATGTGCAAGAAAATTATATGATTTTAATTATTTTCATAATTTTTTAGCCGCCCTTTCTTTTAGTATAAGCTTTTGGCTGATTTTTGGTATATTTTTGGCTATATTTTATGGTTCGTTTGATTTTTTATTTGATATTTCTTCAAGTATGTTAGATTCTTATGTTCTATCATTATGGCTTTTCAGTGCTGGAATTTTTTCTTTATTTTTACTTGGTAATTTTACTTCATATAATTTTAATAAAATTTTTATATTTATACTAAACACTTTTAGTATTTTATATATAATCATGCTTTTTGCTTATGGTCTTGGAGTGTTTTTTAATCTTTTAAAAAATCTTAGTATAGTTCATTTATGTCTTTGGTTTGGTAATTTTTTATTAATTAATCTTTGGATAAATTTATCTTTTTATAAAATCAAAAAAGCACTGCTCTATGCCTTTTTTATTGTAGTGCTATCATTAAATCTTTTCGTATTTTATGCTATTACAATTAGAATTTTACAATATGGTTTTACACCTGAGCGTTTAGCAGTATTGACTTTAAATTTATGGCTTTTAATCGCAAATTATCTAAGCGTGTTTAAACAAAAAATAGCATTAAAATTTTCTTTTTATATACTTGCGTTTATGGCACTATTTTTAGGATTTTTTGCAAATTACATAAGTTTTTCTTCGCAAAAATACCAACTACAAAAATTAGAAAACTTTATATATTCTTTAGAACTTGACTATACTCAAAGCAAACAATACTATGAGCAAATCAAAAATATCAAAAATACCCTACATAACCTTGATAAAAATTACAATAACAACTATAGTTTTGATGATTTTTTAAAAACTTATAATCTAACTCATTTAAAGCCACAAAAAATAAAATTTCATAATATGTCCAAAAAATTCCATCCAAAATACACCAAATTAAAAGAAAATTATGATGAAGTATTATTTGATTTTATTGCCAATACAAGTGATTTTAAATATTCCATAAAAATTAATGATAATACTTTATATTTTTTACTTCAAGAAAAAGAACTTTTAAAGCTTGAAAGTTTTGATAAAACCCTAAAAAATTATCAGAAAAATTCACAATTAAACTATAAACTTAATAATGGCTCATCTTTGATTTTTATCCCTTTGGAATTTAATATCAATATAAAAGGTCAAATAACTTTTTTCAAAACTCATATTTTTATTAAAAATAACAAATAAATTATTTAATATAATAAACTAAAATATCAAAAAAAGAAAGGTTTAAACTATGAAACAGTTGTTGTTTTTACTTGCACTTTGTTCATTTGCATTTTCTACACAATGCGAGGTTAAAATAGAGCAAATTCAAAAAGAAATAGCTTATGCTAAAAATTACAATCATCAAGAAAAAGCCTTAAGTTTAGAACTAGCTTTAAAAGAAGTTCAGGCAGATTGTGCAAAAGACCCTCTTTTTTATGATAAAAAATTAGAGGCTAAAAAACTTAAAGAACAAGAAGTAGAAAAAATCGAACAAGAATTAAAAGAATTAAAAAAACAAAAAGATTATATGAGTAAAGCAGAATATAAAAGCAAAAAAGAAGCTTTAAAAGATAAAAAAGATAAAATCAAAAAAGAGATTAAAGAATATATAGACAATCTCTAATTTAATTCCAAATTTTCCACCATTTTTTGGTTTTTGCATTTACTTTTTGCATTAAAATATTTTGATATTTTAATGCCTCTTCGTGTCCTGAATCTAATTTTAAAAGTTCATTAGTAGTTTCTAATGCTTTTTCATATTCTTGCAATTGTTCTAAACATTGAATTTTCCCAACAAGAGCATCAGTATTTTCGCTAGTAATTTTCAAACAATCCTCATAACAATTTATAGCATCATCAAATTCACCTAAATTTCTTAAACACTCTGCTTTATAATAATGTGTCCAGTTTTGACTTTCATCTAAATTTAAAGCCATATTAAGATATTTTATAGCTTCTTTAAAATCTTGCGAATACACTTTAACTGCACCCATAAAATGGTAACACTCATATGATTTTGGCTCAAGCTCACTTGCTTTTTTTGCTGCTTCAAAACTTTCATCATATTTTCCTAAAAAGCTTAAAATTTGTGCTTTTTCTATCCAATACTCACCAATATCATCAATTATTTTTAAGCATTCATTGATATCTTTTAAAGCTTCGTTGTATCTTTCAAGATTTCTTTTACATTTTGCTCTATGAAAATACGATTCATCATCCTCTTCATTACTTAAAATCACACTATCATAACATTTTATAGCTTCTTCAAACATATAAATATCTTCATAACAAAGTCCTTTATAATACTTTGCACCATTATGGTTTTTATCAATTTTTAAAGCCTTATTTAAATCTTCTATAGCTTCTTCTTCTAAACTTAAATTATATTTAGCAATTCCTCGCCAAAAATAAAGCTTAAAATTATTTTTATCCACTTTATGTGCTGCGTTACAATAAGCTATTAATTCTTCATAAGACTCAAGCTCTTTTGCACAATATGCTCTTTCAAATAATACATCTTTTAAATCGATATAGTCTTTATATGTTTTTATAAGCTCATTATATTCATCTATAGCTTCTTGAAATCTTTCAAGCTTGCTTTTAATCCAAGCTCTTTGAGAAAGGGAATTAGCATAATCTTTAGTATTATTTTGTTTTTTATAATATTTAACAGCTAGCTCGCTATCTTCTAAAGCCTCCTCATATTTTTCAAGATCAGATTTTAAATAAGCCCTATTAAAAAACACATCAGGATATTCTTTTTGATATTTCAAAGCTTTTTCATAACTTATCAAAGCTTCATCATATTTGTCTATCTCATATAAGCTATTACCTAAATGATAAAAACCATAAGGAACTGCATGTTCAAGTTCTGCTAATTCTGATGGAGTAAAATCATGCTTTTTTGCTCTTTCTTGATAATATTTAGCTGCTAAATCAAAATCTTCTATAGCATCTTCAATCATTTTTAGATTAATCTTAGTATTACCTCTATTAATATAAGCTTGGATATATTCTTCATAAAGCTCAATTGTTTTATCGTAATACTTCAAAGCTTGCTCATAATCTTCTAAATCATACAAAACTCTAGCCAATGCAAAACATGGATATTGTAAATTTTCATCTAATTCGATTGATTTTTTAAAAGCATCTATTGATAATTCTATCTTTTCTAAGTCTTTATAAATATGTCCCAAAATCAAATATGCCATTGCATTTTCATTATCTAGTTCAATAGATTTTAAGCAATCTTGCAAAGCTCCTTCTAAATCATCGACTTTACGTTTATTATTAGCCCTTTTATAATACGCATCAGCAAAACTCTCATCTTGCTCAATCATCTTAGTAAAAAATTCTATAGCTTTTTGATAATCTTCTAAATTCTCATAAGCTACCCCTTGATAATAAAAAATCTGCGAGGATTCAAAGCCTAAATCTTGGGATTTTTTAAAATCAATCAAAGCTTGTTTTGGATCAACACTAAGCAAGGCAATAGCTCTGGTATAATAAGCAATATGATATTCTGGAGCTAAATCAATACAAATTTGCAAATCTTTTAAAGCTTTTGCATGTTCATCTAAAAGTATATAAATTCTAGCTCTATTAAAATATGCTAAATAATACGCATTATCTAGTGCTATAGTTTTATTAAAAGCTAAAAGTGCTTCTTGTAATAAATCTAACTTAAAATTACACAAACCCAAAAGATTAAACAAAAATACATTACTAGAATCAAACTCTACAGCTATAGTTGCATCTTCAAGCGCTTCTTGAAATTTCAAACAATTAAATCTACAAAATGCTCTATTATGATAAGCTTCTAAGAGCAAACGCTCTTTATCCTCATCATCTATAAAAATCATTTTACCATCTTGAGCAAGCGTAATTTCACCTTTGCAAAAAGCTATAAGCTCACTTAAAATCTCATCGCATTTTTCAAATTCTGAATTTTCAAAATATTCTTTAGCTAAATCTGATAACTCAGTAATTAAATTATCCAAATCTTTTTTCCTAGTTTTGATTTTCTTTGTTTAAACTTTTTAAAAATTCTTCTATATTATATTTTGCTCTATAAGTTTCACTCATTAGATGAATCAAAATGTCTCCTAAATCAAGCACAGTCCACTCTTCACTACTTTCTATATTCAAAAACTTCTCGCCTTTGCTTTTAAGATTAGTTTTTAAATCATCAATCAAAGAAAGCGCATGCCTTTCTCCCATAGTAGTAGCAATTACCACAAATTTAACAAAATAATCTTTATCTTGCATGTCAAAAGTTTCTATTAAATCTGCTTTTTTATCATCTAAAATTTGCACTATATTATTAATTCTTTCTTGCATTATTTTCCTTTTGTTAAATATTTTTAAATTTAGAATAATAAAGCTTAACTTCTTCTTTGATTTTCTCACAAACTTGTGATGTTTGCAATGTTTGCCTTATAAAAGAAGAAGAAATATCTACTTTAGTATCTAAGGTTTTAAAATGTTTTGGTATAAAAATATCATCTCTTTTAGCTACAACAAATTCTACCAAATTTTGCAATCTTTCAAATTCATGCCATTTTTCAAGACTTTGCAAATGATCAGCTCCCAAAATAAGATAAAATTTAGAAATTTCATATTGTTTATACAAAAAATCAACACTTTCTATACTAGGTACAGGTCTTTGTTTTTTTATTTCAAAATCACAAATTTCAACTTTTTCTAAACCTCCCCAAATCATCTCACACCATTTTAAGCGTCTTTGCTCATTTGCAGTAAATTCTTGCTTAAAAGGGCTAATAAAAGTTGGCATAATAATGAGTTTATCAAGCTCTAAATTTGCTAGCGCATTAAAGACTATAGCATTATGCCCTAAATGAGGTGGATCAAAACTGCCACCAAAAAGTGCGATTTTCATTAAAATTTAACCTTTTTTTAGTAGAATTTTACCTACTTAATCATAAAAAGGAAATGAAAATGGCTGTAAAAGTTGCAATAAATGGTTTTGGACGCATTGGAAGATGTGTTGCAAGAATTATCATGAAACGCGATGATATTGAACTTGTAGCAATTAACGATACCACTGATATTGAACTCACAAAATATCTTTTTAAATACGACACTGTTCATGGAGTATATGATGGTAGTGTTGAAAATGAAAATGATGATTTAATAATTGATAACAAAAAAATAAAAGTTTTAAAAAGTAGAAGTGTAGCAGATTTAGACTTTGCAAAATATGGCGCACAAATTGTTTTAGAATGCACTGGTGCACACTTAACTATGGAGAAATGCCAAGGATTTCTAGATCATGGAGTGCAAAAAGTTATTATGAGTGCACCTGCAAAAGATAAAACTCCAACTTATGTTTTAGGAGTAAATGCACATGAATATAAAGGTGAAAGTATCATTTCAAATGCAAGTTGTACTACAAACTGCTTAGGTCCAATTTGTAGAGTTTTGCAAGATAATTTTGGCATAGAAAAAGGTTTAATGACTACTATTCATGCATATACAAATGGACAAAGTATTATTGATGCAAAAGCAAGAGACAAAAGAAGATCACGCGCTGCTGCTCAAAACATCATCCCTACTTCAACTGGTGCAGCAAAAGCTATGAAACTTGTTATGCCTGAGCTTGATGGAAAACTACACGGTCAAAGTATGCGTGTGCCTGTGGCTGATGTATCAACCGTGGATTTAACTGCAACTTTAAAGAAAAAAGTAAGTAAAGAAGAAATCAACGAAGCCTTTAGAAAAGCGGCTGCTAGTAATTTAAAAGGTATATTATTGGTTGATGATGAAGAAAGAGTTTCAAGTGATTTTATAACTTGCTCTTATGGTGCAATTGTAGCAAGTGATTTAACTCAAGTAATTTGTGATGATTTTGTTAAAGTGGTTGCTTGGTATGATAATGAATGGGGATATTCTTCTCGTTTAGTAGATATGGCAGTATTCGTAGCAAAGGCTTAAGATGAGTAGTATTTTATCAATTAAAGATATTGATCTTGCAAAGAAAAAAGTATTTATTAGATGTGATTTTAATGTTCCTCAAGATGAGTTTTTAAATATCACCGATGATCGCCGTATACGTTCGGCTATCCCTACTATAAGATATTGTTTAGATAATGGTTGTGCAGTTATTTTGGCTTCACATTTAGGGCGTCCAAAAGAAATAGCTTCAAAATATTCTTTAGAACCGGTTGCAAAAAGACTTGCACGTTTAATGACCAAAGAAGTCGTCATGGCTAAAGATGTTATAGGTGAAGATGCAAAGAAAAAAGCTAGTGAATTAAAGTCAAGTGAAATTTTACTTTTAGAAAATTTACGCTTTGAAAAAGGTGAAACTAAAAATGATGAAAACTTAGCTAAAGAACTTGCTTCTATGGCTGATGTTTATATTAATGATGCTTTTGGAGTTTGTCACAGAGCTCATGCTAGCGTTGAAGCTATCACTAAATACTTTGATAATACAAACAAGGGCGCAGGTTTTTTACTCCAAAAAGAAATAGAATTTGCAAGCAATCTTATTAAGCACCCTGCGCGTCCTTTTGTTGCGGTAGTAGGTGGTTCTAAAGTAAGTGGGAAATTACAGGCTTTGACTAACTTGCTTCCAAAAGTAGATAAATTAATCATAGGTGGAGGTATGGCATTTACTTTCTTAAAAGCTCAAGGTTATGATATAGGGAATTCTCTTTTGGAGGAGGATTTAATTGAAGAAGCAAATAAAATCTTACTCAAAGGTAAAAATCTAGGGGTAAAAATTTATCTTCCTGTGGATGTTACAGCAGCGCAAACTTGCTCTCAAGAAGCAGTGATGAAATACACCCCTGTGCAAGAAATTCCTGCAGGTTGGATGGGACTTGATATAGGTCCTGCTAGTGTAAGGTTATTTAAAGAAGCACTTTCTGATGCTCAAACTATTTGGTGGAATGGACCTATGGGGGTTTTTGAAATCGATAAATTCTCAAAAGGTAGCATTAAAATGAGTCATTATATTAGCGAATCTCACGCAACAACAGTGATAGGTGGTGGCGATACTGCTGATGTTGTAGCAAGAGCAGGTGATGCTGATGAGATGACTTTTATTTCAACCGGTGGCGGAGCATCATTAGAGCTTATAGAAGGAAAAGAACTTCCTGGTGTAAAACCTTTAACCATAAAGGATAATGAATGATTTTTGCAGCAAATTTAAAGTGCAATCACACAAGATCAAGCTTTGAACTTTATGCTCAAGAATTAAATCAAAAACTTAATCATGAAGATGAAGTTTTCATCTTCCCTCCTAGTATAGCTTTTTTAAAAGAAAATTTTTCTTTCCACCTAGGAGCTCAAAATTTCTATCCTTGTGAAAATGGGGCTTATACGGGAGAAATAGGTAAAATTCACTTAGAAGAGTTTAATATAAAAAGTGTTTTAATCGGTCATTCTGAAAGAAGAGCTTTAAATGAAGATGAAAGCTTTTTAAAAGCTAAATTTGATTTTGCAAAAAATCTTAATTTTAATATTATTTATTGTATAGGCGAAAGTTTAGAAAATAAAAATACTAACAAAAGCTTGGATTTTTTAAAAAAACAAATTGAAAATATTGACTTATCTTATAAAAAACTTATCATAGCTTATGAGCCTATTTATTCTATAGGCACAGGAGTAAGTGCTAATCTTGATGATATCAACACCATACTTAATTTTTTAAGGGAATTTACCAAGTCTAAGCTTTTATATGGTGGAAGTGTTAATCAAAGCAATATTAAAGAAATTTGTGCCTTAAAAAATTGCGATGGAGTGTTAATAGGTTCAGCAGCACTAAAAGCGAATGATTTTTTAAATATGATAAAAATAGCTAAGGAATAAAAAATGCCTTTAAGTAATGAAGAACTAAAAAATATACTAGAGCATAAAATTACTTTATTAGAAAATTCACAAAAAAAAGAAAAAAATATCTCTATAGAAGCAGTAAATTCCATTATCAAAGTTTTGGGCTTACCTAATAATTTTAGCCCTTTAGCTCATAGATATTTTCAACTCCACACCCCTCCTAGCCTTATATGGCTTCATTTAAGCGAATGCACAGGATGCAGTGAGAGTTTGCTTAGAACTTCATTACCTGACTTTTTGGATTTAATTTTTGATTTTATTTCTTTAGAATACCATGAAACCTTCATGAGTGCTAGTGGATACCAAGCAGAATTACATTTAGAAGAGGTTTTGGAAAAAAAAGACTTTCTTTTGGCTGTTGAAGGTGGAGTTTGTGCTATAGATCCATTTTTTCTAACCATAGGAGCACACGGAGAAAATGGATATGAAATTTTACAAAAATGTGCCAAAAATGCCAAAACAATCTTTGCTATGGGAACTTGCTCAAGCTATGGAGGAATTCAAGCTGCACACCCAAACCCCACCAAAAGCATAGGAATTTCTAAAGTTTTAGAAGAAAAAGTAATCAATATACCAGGTTGTCCTCCAAGTGATGTAAATATCATTGCAGCACTTTGTTTTTATGTATTATTTGAACAAGATATGGCTTTAGATGAACAAAATAGACCTTTAACCTTTTATGGAAAATGTTTACATGATTTATGCGAAAGAAAAGCTAAATTTGAAGCAGGTAATTTTGCACAAAGTTTTGATGATGAAAATATAAAACAAGGTTATTGTCTTTTTAAAGTGGGTTGCAAAGGACCTTATGTTTATAATAATTGCCCTAAGGTTAAATTTAATTCTAAAACCTCTTGGCCAGTAGCTGCAGGACATGGTTGTATTGCTTGTAGTGAAGAGAATTTCTGGGATGATTTTGGTTTTTATGAAAAACCTATGAGTAATGAATTTGCTTATAATGATTTTTCTATTATATTAGATGATAAAATCGTTTACAATAGCTCTATCAACGAACTTAATTCAGATAATATTTTACTAGATTTAGAAAGTGATATTAGCGGGATTTTTTATCAAAATGAAATAAAATCTAATTTTTTAGATTTTAGCTTTGAAGTCAATCCTAAAGTTTTCTTAAATAATTTTGCCAAAACCAAAATGGCTATGACTTTAGTGCAAAATTACCAAGAGCAATTTAAAACATATTATGATTTTATACAAGAAAATTATGATGATGAAAGCAAAATTAGCAATAATATCTTAGATTTATTTTATTTTATCTATCCATTTATTAGCGGAAAAAAATTAAACCATTTAGATGAGTTTTTAGATCTTGCTTTAACTTATAAGTTTAAACATCCTAGCAAATTTGATTTTAAAACCACAATTAATGAACAAGCAAAGCTTGATGTTTCCAAATCACTACGTATGCCTTTAATTTATATTTTAGGTGGTTTAGATAAAGAAGCTATTGCTTTTGGCTTAATCTTTTCTTTAAAAGAGCACTTAAAACAAGCTTTGAAAGCATGCAAGAACACACACAATAAAAAACAAGTTCTAATACACTCAAACCATGAAAAATTACTAAAATTGTTTTGGGATTTAGAGAGCATTTAATGACTTAATGCTAAAATGTTGAAAATTCGCAAAAACTATAAATTTGTGAATTTGTTTAAAATTTAGTTATTTTGACGATATATCTTTAACTTAACCTGAAAGGAATGTTGTGCAAATTTCTAGTTATAATTCTCAAAATTTTTCTATGGATATTAAAACAAAAAATGGAAATCATCTTTCTTTTTCCATGTATGATAAAAAAGAAGCAAAACTAAATAAGGAAGATAATTCTACTTCTTTAAGCCTAAGAAATCAATTTGGTTTTTCATTTTCATATACTGGAACCAAACTTTCACAAGAAGAAATTGAAGAGATAAAAGAGACAGTAGCTAAAATACAACCTCAAATTGATGAATTTATGAAAAACTCAAGAGTGGGTACTTTAAAACCAAAAGAGCTTATCACAACTGCAATGAAAATTGGCAATGCCCTGCCTGAACCAAAAGACGAAGAGCATAAAAAAGCAACTTTACATGAACTATTTAACACTATGGATAAAAGTTTAAATAAAGAAATAGCAAAAACAGATCTTGAAGATATTAAAAAGCAAATTTTTCAAGATAGTGCTAAATTATTGGAAGAAATTTGGGAACAATACAATAAACAAGATCAAAAAAAAAGAAATAATAAAGAATTTGGATTTTATGCTTAAACAAGGAAATAAAATGGAAGTAAAAGATATTCTAAAAAGTATGCTAGAACTCCAGCAAAAATTAAATGATGATACTAATGGTGTAGGTTGGGAAAATGGTTATACCAAAGAAGGTAAATTAATAAGCTTTAGAAGATGTATTTATATGGAGTGTGCTGAACTTATTGATTCTTTTGCTTGGAAACATTGGAAAAGCATACACAGCCCTGCAAACTGGGATAATGTTCGCATTGAAATAGTAGATATATGGCATTTTATTTTGAGTTTAATTTTGGAAGAGTATAAAGAAAAACAAATCGAGGATAAAAATTTTATCGCAGAAGAAGTTTCTTCGGTAACTTTTTTTGATGATTTCTGCAAGGAAACTTCTAATCCAAATGAAACAGATATTTATGGAATTTTAAACGATATTGAACTTATTATCCATAAATGCAGTGGATTTGATTATGATCTAGGTGAGCTTTTAAGTGTGTATTTTGTCTTGGCTAGAAAATGCGGTTTGAATTTCTTTGAGCTTTATAAAACATATATTGGTAAAAATATTTTAAATCAATTCAGACAAGAAAATGGCTACAAAGAGGGTACTTATCAAAAAACTTGGAATAATATAGAAGATAATGAAATTTTAAATCAAATTTTAAAAGAAACACTAGAGTACAAAGAAATTTATAAAAAACTTCAAGAAGCCTACAATCAAATCAAATGAGTGTGTTATATCTAAGCTTGCAAGATTTTTTTAGTAAGCCTTTTTTAAAATTTTCTCTCTTACCATTTTTGATTAGCTTATTTCTTTTTGCTCTACTTGTATATTATAGTTATGATATATTCTTTTCTTATATTGAAGATGTAGTGAGTGGTTCTTTTATGGCTTGGTTTTTTAGTTTTTCCATAGTACAATTTTCACTTGCATTTTTAAGTGCCATAGGTGGATTTTTCATAGTGGTATTTGTTTCAGTATTTTTTACCATGCTGATAATTTCTTTTTTAACCCCTTATATAGTAAAAAAAATAAACCAAAAATACTACAATTATTCTATACAAAAAGGAGTAGGATTTTTAGAAGTTTTACTTAAAACATTTAAATCTATATTAATTTCTTGTATATTGTTTATAGTAGCCACATTTTTGTTAATCATACCTTTTGTAAGCATTGTAGTTTACTATGGAGTTTTTTATTATTTATTTCATAAACTTTTATTATTAGACGTATTAAGCAGTGTCTTAGACAAAAATACTTTTGATGATTTTTATAAAAATTCATCACCTTTGTATCTTAAAATTACCACTTTATTCTTTTTCATCTTATCATGCATTCCTTTACTTGGTTTATTCTTACAAGTATTTTATGTGATTTTCTTAACTCATTTAAGTTATCAAAAAATTTTAAACATAGAAACTAAAAACAATGGATAAAAGAATTAAAAATTTTATTCATTCACAAAAACTTCTTAGTTTGAGCATACTCGATAATGATGGTGGAGCATATTGTGCAAGTTGTTATTATGCTTTTGATGATGAGAATTTGGCTTTAATTTTTGCTAGTGAAGAACACACTAAGCATATTCAACTTGCCTATAAATCTCCCAAAGTTGCAGTTAGTATAGCATTAGATACAGACATTATTAATCTCATTAAAGGAGTGCAAATCAAAGCTCTTTTTCAAAAAGCTACCAAAGAACAAGAAGAAATATACTATGAAAAATTTCCTTATGCAAAACTAGCAAAAGCTTGTATTTTTGCTTTAAATATACAATGGGTAAAATATACAGACAATAAAATTTTGCTTTCTAAAAAATTAGAATTTTTTATTTAAAATTAACCAAAAATATAATATTTTTTTATTTAATATAAATATTTTTATAATATTTTAAATATTTTTTTAATAAAATCTTATAAGTTATTATAAACACAAAATCAAAATTTAACTTTATTAAGGAGAAAATATGCTCTCTTCTCTGAAGAAATACTTACTAGGTAATTTTTCCAATAAAATAGCCTTTCTAGTTTGTATTTTTGTTGTAGTATTACTATGCGTTTTAGGTGTTTTTAATTATATTAAATCTAAATCCAATAGTCATACATTGTTAGTTTCATTTCAACAAAAAGTTGCTTTTGATGTTAGCAAAAGATTTGATTTATATGCTAGTGATAGGCGTAATATCATTAATTCTTTAACAAAATATATAAAAGAAAATAAAGAAAAATTATCCGCAGAACAATATACTAGTTTGTTAAAATCTATTGGAGATTCTTTAGGTTTTGATCTAACCTATGTTGGTTTTGAAGATGGTGCTATGTTTAGATCAAATGGTAACAATCAGACCCCAGAAAGTGGATATGATCCAAGGACAAGGGGTTGGTATAAAGAAGCCAAAGAAAAAAAAGAATTAGTTGTTACTGAACCTTATATATCATCTAGTATGAAAAAACCCACCATTTCTTATGCTAGTCCTATTATAGAAAATGGAAAAGTCATAGGTGTGGTCGCTGCTGATTATGATTTGAAAAAATTCTCTGAAGAAGTTCTAGCTATAGGTAAAACTTCTTACTCACACGCAGCAGTTTTAGCTCATGATGGAACTTATCTTTTCCACACAGATTCTTCTAAAATTTTAACATCAACCGACATTAGTAAAGATATTATTTCAAGCTATTTTAAAACACCTGAAGGAGTAAATAAAAATCTTTCTAAAGATATTTTTAAAGTTCAAACCAAAGAAGAAGGAACTAAAGCATTAATTTGCAATGGAAGTATTAATCCAAAATACACCATTTGTAGTATAGCTGATTATGATTTTTATAGTAATACAGCAAAACAAACCTTAATGGAGCAAATCATTATTTCTTTGATTGCTATTTTTATCACTTTAATTTTTATTAGGATGATAATTTCTTACAATCTCAAACCTATTGCAATTATTTCATCAGGTTTGCATAATTTTTTCAACTATTTAAACCACAAAGATGCTCATTCTCACCCTATTAAACTTAAAACTCAAGATGAATTTGGGAAAATGGCAGATGAAATTAACGAAAATATCGAAATCATTAAAGAGTCCCTGAGTAAAGATACAAAAGCTATTGAAGAATCTGTAAATGTTGCTAGAAAAATAGAAACAGGGGAGCTTGATTTACGCATTACTTCACACGCCAATAACCCTCAAATTCAAGAACTTATAGATGTTCTAAATAAAATGCTCATTACTTTACAAGGAAAAATAGGTAGCAATCTAAATGAAATACAAACAGTATTTGATAGTTATAAACATTTAGATTTTACTGTTTCAATCAATAATCCAAAAGGTGATATTGAAAAAGCAATTAACGCCCTTGGAGATGAAATTAAAAATATGCTCTTACAATCACTCAGTCAAGGTGAGTTACTCAATCAAAAGGCAGAAGCACTTAAACAAAGTATGGAAGAACTTACAAATGATGCTACTCATCAAACCACATCGTTACAAGAAAGTGCAAGAGCCTTAGAACAAATGAATTCGGCCATGAGTGAAATCTCCATTAAAGCACAAGATGTAGTAAAACAAAGTAATGATATCAAAAGCGTAACTACAGTAATTTCAGATATAGCCGAACAAATAAATCTACTTGCATTAAATGCTGCTATTGAAGCAGCACGTGCAGGTGAACATGGACGTGGTTTTGCTGTTGTTGCTGATGAAGTTAGAAATCTAGCAGAAAGAACTCAAAAGTCTTTAGGTGAAATTGAAGCAAATACTAATATCTTAGCTCAATCTATAAGCGATATGGGGGATTCTATCAAAGAAGAAGCAGGTGATATTAGTCAAATCAATGAATCAGTTGCCACTATAGAAAAACTTACGCAGCAAAACTCTCAAACAGCTATGCGAACTAACGCTATTGCTAATGAAGTAGATTCTTTAGCACAAAATATATTAAGTGAAACAAAAAAAAGAAAATTTTAAAAAACAGATAGATGCCTAAAAGGCATCTATAATTATTAAGAAAAAGAAGGTTTAATTTGTTCTAGCCAAGTGTTAATTCTACTTTCAGTTAAGTCTTCATAATTATCATTGTCTAGCGCAAGTCCTACAAATTTATCACCTTCAACTGCCTCACTTGCTTCAAAAGTATAACCACCAGTCGAAACTGAACCTACCAAATTCGCACCTGCTGCTTTTAAACCTTGAGCAAGTTTGCCCATGGCATTACAATAAGTATCTGAATAACTTTCACTATCTCCCATGCCAAAAACAGCAACAGTTTTGCCACTAAGATTTAAAGCAGAAAAATCAAAACCATCCCAATCATCTTGAAAATCTCCACTTCCCCAAGTAGAAGTACCACAAATTAATTTATCGTAAGAGTTGATTTTTTCTGCATCAATATCTGCGATATTTAGCACATCTGAAATTCCTAATTTTTGAGCAATCATATTTGCTGCACTTTCAGTATTGCCCATAGAGCTACCATAAATTACTGCTATTGACATTAACATCTCCTTAAAATTTGATTATTAATAGTATATGGAACTAATTTTAGCAAAGTTTTGTTATTTTCATATAAAAAATATCTTATTTCTTTATGTTGAGTAAAATTTTCATTTCTTGGATACACAATATAAAATCTTTCAAAAGTATTTTCTTTTATAAAGCGTAAAGCTAGCTCTATGTCTTTTTCATTTTCTTTGTAAAATAAAGGCATAACTGCCATTTTTTTATTTATGATAATGATATTTTTTTGAATATCTATTTTGGCTTTAGAATTGCTTTTACAAATTTTATCATACACAAAAGTCTCAAAAGCTACTTGCAATGGCAAAGTAAAGCTAGAAGATAAAAATGTATTTTGTATTAATTTAGCCAAAGCATATTTTGGTGTCTTGATTTCAAGTTGCATTTTGTTTAATTTTCCTTCTTTGTATGCCTTGATAATTTTATGAGAATATGGACAAAATTGTTTTATTTTGCTAAATTTTAAAAATCTTTCTGTGCTCATATTTTGAATTTTTAACTCAAAAATATTTCTTAAATTACTAGCTTGTTTTGCATAGATATAGGGTATTTTCAATTCATCTTCCACTAAACAATTGTATAAATTTAAAAAAATGTGATTAATGTTTTTTTGTTCTAAATTTTTAAAAATTTTAGGTACAAAATCTTCTTTTTTATTAAAACCAAACATATTAATCCTTTTTTGTACATTTATATGTTTGATCAAGACCAAAAACCTTACAATATTCACAATAAACACAACTCACACTGCGTTTAGCACAAACTAAAGGGATGTTACGTTTCTTTGCTTCTGTTTTAATTTTTTTCATAGTGTTGTGATTTAAAAAACTAGTAAGCATAACTATACATTCAGTATTTTGAGGAATAGGTTTTTTATTTACCCTATTTTCACTTCTAGCGTCCCAATGCTCTATATTTTTTGCACCTAAATTTGTCAAAACTGCCTTAATTGGAGTAATTTCATCCGCACCGATAACCAAAACTGACATTGAGCTTTCCTTTTTATAAAAATGATAATTGTTATTATAATTTATAAAAGATAAATTTTTACTGATACTCGATATCAATTTTATAAATTATACATTATGTGTTTGCTCAAAGATATCTGTATGTAAAATTTCTTCTAAAACTACCGTAGCATACGAGCCTTTTTGCAAGAAAAATTCCAAAGTAAAATGAGCTTTTTCTTCATCATAATGACTTTTGCAATCTTGCAAATAAGACCACATAAAGCGTCTTGAACCTTGCATTTTATCTTTAAACTCATATGCAAAAGAAAAAATCTCATCTTCTAATTTTTTAGCTAGACCTTTGTTTGCTTCATAAGCTTTAGAGCCTATTAAAAGAGCCATTGCACTAATATCTTTTTGATTAAATCTTTCTACTTCGCTTGATAAATCTTCACATATAAAACATTTACCAAAAGGATAATGTCCTAAAACTTCACCCTTTAAAAGTTTAAAAAACTGCTTTTGATTTTTTAAACTTTTGATTTCTTCTTTTTCTAAACCATAAATTTGCTTTATTTCTTTTTCACTAAAATCATTAATAAAATGTGACAATTCCACCCTTTTGCTCAAATATCTATTAAAAAGCTCACTTTGAAAAGCAGAAATTAAAAATTCTTGCATTTTTTTATTTTTGATTTTTTTGCCTTTTAAAATTTCTAATCCTTGCGAAAAGTTATCTTGAAATTTACCAAAACGTTGGTATCCAAAATAATTAGCAAAACCTTGTTCTTGGATATTTTTAAAAGCTTGTTCTATTTTTAAAGCATCTACTTTTGAAACTTTTTTTAATCTTATAAAAAATGAATTTCCTTTTAAATGCCCTATTCTAAGTTTATTATCATGACAAAAACTTCCTAAAATTTTCATCTTATCATGTTTAAAATTTCTTAAACTCTCTTCAAATTTTTTAGGCATAGAAATATATTGAAAAGTTAGACCTTGTTTATCTTTTAAACCACTATAGCCAAAATCTTTCATTTTAACACCACTTTGCTCACTTAAAATTCTCAAAGCTTCGCTAGTACTAAGATCTTTTTTTTGTATATGTAAAATTAAATGTTCACCTTTGCCACTAAATTCATATAAAGGTTTTTCTCTCACTACAAAATCGTTACTATTTTTTGAAAAATACACATTTATTGGGCTATGCTTTAAAGTGTATAAGGGTTTAAAAATGATGTTCTCTTCCATAAAATTTATACCTTCCTGTTGTTGTTTTTGCAAAAATATTTAGTTTAATTCTGTGCTTTTTTGCTATATTTTGTATAAATGCTTTATGTTTCTTATCAAAAGCAAATAAAATTTCATATTCTTCTGCGCTATTTAAGCTAAATTTATCTAATTTTTTAAGAAATTTTACACTAAGTTGGTTTTGAAACAGCATTCTTGATAAGTCTTTATTTAAACCATCTGAAATATCCATACTCACTCTAACTTTTTTTGCTATATCATAAAAAAATTTTTGTCTTAAACTAGGTTTTATAAAACGATGCTTGGAATGTAATTTTCCACCACGAAACAAGATATTTAAACCCTTTAAACTCTCTCCTAATTTTCCACTAAAAGCAAGTAAATCTCCTTTTTTTAAACCTTTTCTAAAAATAGCCTTTTTATTAACTTTAGAAATAATAGTTATACTAATATTGATTTTATTATCCGCTATAGTATCTCCACCTATAATTTGCACTCCAAATTCTCTTGCACCATCTAGCAAGCCTTTTTGCAAAGCTCTGACTTGTTTTGTATTTAAACATTTTGGTAAAGAAAGTCCTAAAAGAGCGTATTTTGGCGTAGCGTTCATAACAATCGCATCAGAAATATTAATAAGCATAGCCTTTGCTCCAATTTGTTCTAAACTCATCCAAGAGCGTTTAAAATGTACATCTTCGCAAAATAGATCTTTAGAATAACAATACCCATCAACAATAGCTCCATCATCTCCATTGATAGAATTAGCAAAAGCATTGATAATAAATTTTTCTTTGTCCATGTGAGTATTTTATACAAAAAGCTTTTAATTTTATATAATAATCAAATTTTTATAAGTTTAAAATGTATATAATGAAAAATAACACCAAGGATTAGATTATGCAAATAACTTTAAAAATCTTTCGTTTTGATAAAAATAGTGATTATTTAGCCTACTATAAACCTTATGTTTATGATAGTAAAAATTTTAAAAGTATTTATGATATCTTAACGCAAGTAAAGAAAGATGACATATACTTTGATTTTGAAGAAAATCCAGAAAGTTGTGTTAAAATTAATCAAGTTGCTCTTAGACAAAGAAGAGATTTAAACAACATCATTGCAAAATTTGGGAAAGAACTTACTATAGAGCCACTTGATACAAAAAGAGCAACTAAAGATTTAATCATAGACAAAAGTGATTTTTTGGAGAAGTTAGAGCTTTTTAAAGGACTCATTGATATACATGATATAGAACTTTATAAACAATATGACTTTTTATATTACACAAGCGAAGTTAGAGAATTTTTACCTGAATATCTTGGAGATAGTTTTTTTATATTTGCCTATAAAATGCTACTTAAATATCCTGAAAAAACCCCCCAATTTTTAAAACTAGTAGCTGATGAAGAAAAAGGAATTTACTATCATACTAAATTTAAAAATTTTATTTCATCTAATGAACTTGATTATGAGTCTTACATTAAAGAATTAAAAATGATGCTTGTAAAATCAGGCCTTGCAAGAAGTATTTTTTAAGGAATAAACAATGTATAAAATTTATACCAATAGCAATAATGATTTATTTTGTTATTTTGATATTATCAAAAATGCTTTAGATAAAATCGGGATTGAAAGCATACTTTGTGAAAAGCCTTTAGGAAAAAATTATTTTATTATTGATTATGATCCAAAAGAAATCTTAAATGAATATTCAAGAATAATGAATGAAAATAATATCACAGCATGTGAATATAGCTCTTATGAAATTATGAGTAAAGTTGAAAATATCCAATATGCTCCAAAAGTTTTTTTAGACCATCTTAAACAACAACACATTCAATATTTTTTTGATCAATTTAATATAGGCGTTTATCAAGGATTTTCCAATGCAAGCTGTTCTTTAGAGCTTGCTAAAATATTAAAAGCAAATATAATAGATTTTGAAAGAAAATATAAAAGTTGTGGTTATAATTTTTTAAATTTAAACGCTGAACTAGCCTATAAAAGTGCAGCTGCTATCATACTAGATGCTTATGATAGTGGATGTGATTTCTTGGTAGTTGAAAATTTTTATTCTTTTTATATGTTTGACAAATGTTCTAAAGAACTACAAACTATTTCAAATAGAAATTTTGAAGATTTTTATATTTTAAGTTTTGCAGAACTTGCAAATTTGGCACTAGGTATAGTACCATACACTTTAAAAAAACATAAATTAAAAGTGAGTTTAATCAATGAAAATCGCTCTTGAATGCAAAGATTTAATTTTAGAAAAAACTTTAGAGATTGCTTTAAAAGACTTTTTGGTTTTAAAAAAAGATTGTGATTTTTTAGTTTGCGATGAAAAAATTAACACGCAAAAACCGCAATTTATTATCAATAAAAAATCAAATTTTTTAACCCCTCCTTTTAGCATGGAGGAATTGCTTTGTGCTTTAAGTGATTTTAATGCAAGTTTACAAAATATTGCTTATAAAATTGCTATGCGTGAGAAAAAGATCATGAACCAAAAATGCGAAGCTATTTTAGAACAACTACGCCAAGAAAGTCATGAAAAAATTGATGTAATATTTAATCTTTATAAAGCAGAGTTAAAAAACCTTATAAAAGAAGAAAATAATAATGTATAAAACACAAGAATATCAAAGTGTTAAAGAATTTCTAAAAAACCATAAAGAAAAAGAGGTAAAGAAAATAAAACCAACAAAACAGGGTCAAAAAATTTATACTACAATAGAAAGCGGAGTTTATAAAGGTAAAAAAATTTTACTTCCTAGCTTAGACACCACAAGAAGCACTAAAAGCATAGTAAAATCATGCGTTTTTAATGTTTTACGTTTTTCTTTACAAGATAAGGTTTTTATAGAAGCTTTTGGTGGAAGTGCCTTGATGGCGTTAGAAGCAAGAAGTAATGGTTGCTTAAAAAGCTATGCTATAGAAAAAGATAAAAAAGCTTATGAAATAGCTTTAAAAAATGCTTCTAGTATTGATCAAAATACCATTTGTTTTAACGATGACACTTTTATAAAAACTCCTCAAATCATTCAAAATTCTAAAGAAGATATTATTTTATATCTTGATCCTCCATTTGATATTAGAGAAGGTTTTTTTAATATTTATGAAAAAACTTTAAAATTGGTAGAAAACATACAAAATTCAAATGTAAAAATCATTATCATAGAACATCACAGTACTTTTAAAACTCCAGCTAAAATACAAAGTTACAAAAAAATTAAAGAAAAAAAATTTGGCTCGACCACTCTAAGTTTTTACACTTTTATATAAACTTGGAACTTTTTTTGCTTTAATTTATGGAAATAGCATGGATTAAAGGAAGAATCGATGAGAATATTATTATTTTGCTTAGCGTTAAATCTAAGTATTTTCGCAGCCACCATCAAAGAACTTACCAACGTAGTAGGTGTTAGAGATAACCAACTTATAGGATATGGTTTGGTTGTTGGTTTAAATGGAAGCGGAGATGGAACAAGTAGCGAATTTACTCTACAATCTATTTCAAATATGCTTCAAGGTATGAATGTAAAAATTAGCCCAGGTGATATAAAATCAAAAAATACGGCAGCAGTAATGGTAACAGCAAAACTTCCCGCTTTTGCAAGAAGCGGAGATAAACTTGATGTAAGCGTGGCTTCTTTAGGTGATGCTAAATCTTTACAAGGTGGAACTTTGCTTATGACAGCTTTAAAAGGAGTTGATGGTGAAATTTATGCAGTAGCTCAAGGTTCTTTGGCTATAGGCGGACTTAGCCCAAGACCAGGCGCTGCAGGAACACACTCAACCTCAGCAAATGTTATCAATGGAGCAGTAGTTGAAAGAGAAATTCCTCAAAATTTTAGCCAAAGCGAAGATTTAATATTAAGTCTAAAAGAAGCAGATTTTAAAACAGCCAATAATATAGAAAGAGTTTTAAATACTATTTTTGATACAGATATAGCAAAAGCTTTAGATTCTAGAACTATAAAATTAACAAAACCGGAAGAATTTTCTCATGTTGAATTTATGGCAAGAGTACTAGAGCAAGATATAGCTTATACTCCAGAAAGTAAAGTAATTATTGATGAAAGAACAGGTACTATAGTTGCAGGAGTAAATATAGAGGTAGAACCTATATTAATTACCCATAAAGATATCACCATAAAAATAGATCCAAACAATACCGTGGCTTTAGGACAAAATGAAATTGATATGAAAGATGGTGGTATTCTAGATCCTGTGTCTAACACTTTAAAAATTACAAACAGCAAAACAACAGTAGCAAATATAGCTAGAATGCTAAATAAACTTGGAGCAGCTCCAAATGATATTATAGCTATTATGCAAAATCTAAAAAGAGCTGGTGCAATTAGTGCTGAATTAGAGGTAATATGATGAGAGTGGATAATTATTTGGCAAGTAAAAATTATAGTAATGAGCTTTATGAAAACATTACCAAACATAATAATAGCTACAAGGCTGCTAAAAACTATGCAGATAGTGCTTTTAAAAATGATTTGACTCATATACAAGCATTAAATGATGAAGACAAAGCTTTAAAAGAGCAAACTGATGCCTTTGAAGCTTTTTTAATCAAAAGTGTTTTGGATATTTCTTTAAAACAAGAAAATTCTTTATTTGGAAAAGATGCAAGTGATGAAATTTATTCATCTATGTATAATGACACCATGAGTAAGGCATTAAGCGGAGGATTAGGTTTTTCAAAATTATTATTTGATTATTTAAAAGAGAGGGGTTAAGTTATTTTTTTAAGTGTCGATATAGTTCTTAGAGTTTTTCAATAGAACTGGAGGCTTAAAATGATAAATCCTATACATCAAAGTTATGTAGCTCAAGTTGCTACTAGTGATTTAAATAAAACAGAAAACAAAGAAAACAACAAGGCAAAAGAAACTCAAAAAGTAGAGGAAAGTAAAGCATCTTTGATTGCTTCACAAATAAAAAATGGTGAGTATAAAATAGATTTACAAGCCACTTCGAAAGCAATAGCAGATTCTTTATTATAATTTTTATCCTTTTTTGGGTTAAAGCCTAAGAAAGGATAAAAAAATGGTTAAACAATATTTAGATGAAACAAATTCTATTTTAGAACAGCTCATCAATCTTACTTTAGAAGATATAACTCAAATCCAAGCTGCTAATCATAAACATGTAAGCAAAAGTGTTGAAGAAAAAACAAAACTCATAAGTGATTTTCAAATTGCTAAAAAAAATCTTGATCAAGCTTTAGTAGAACTTAGTAATCAAGGAAACAATAAAGGTTTAGACGAGCTTTTAGATGATAAGGACAAAGAAAAACTTGCTCTTTTAAAGCAAAAATTAAATACTCTACATCAAAAAAATAAAGAATATGCCAAATTAGCTCTTATTATTAAAAATTTTTACGACAATCTTTTAAATACAATGTTTGAACAAAATGGAACAAATAATGCTTATGGAGATCAAAAAACAATTCCAGATTCATTATTTAAAATCAATGTTTAAAGGTTTAAGTCATGGGAATTTTTGATAGTTTATATACAGGAGTTAGCGGTATTAGAGCTGCCGAACTTCAAATTAACACCACAGGTAATAATATCTCTAATGCAAATGCAGTATTTTATACTAGACAAAGAGCGGTGCAAGGAACTGGAATGTCTATTGATAGAGGAGGCTTGCATTTAGGAACAGGTACGCAAATTGATACTATCAAAAGATTACACGATGAGCATTCTTACTATGAATTAAAAAATGCCACTACTCAACAAAATTATACAAATTATTTAGGGCAAATTTTACAAGAAGCGAGTCAAAGATTTCCTGATATGCAAGGAACTGGTATTTTGCAAGATTATAAAAACTACTATGATGCATGGAATAACTTTGCATCTAATCCAAGCGATGGAGCAAGCAAAATAGATCTTGTTGAAAGCGCAAATACACTAACTCAAAATATACAAAAAACTCTACAAGATCTTAATAAAATGCAACAAACTGTCAATGAGCAAATTAGACAAACCGTAGATGAGATTAATAATATTGGTCAAGAAATTGCAAATATCAATAAACAACTTGAAAATGAAGAAGTTTTACCTACTGATAATGCAAATCAGCTAAGAGATAAAAGAGATGAACTTGAGCTTAGACTTTCAAAATTAGTAGATGCGGTAGCTTGGAAAGGTAAAAGTACACAAGATAGCACTTTAGAATCTACTATGACTGATTCTGGAAGATATTATGACTTAAGTATTCAAGGTTTTAGTATAGTAAATGGTTCTAGTTTTCACCCTTTAAAACTAGATGATAACAATCCTAATGGTTTTTATCAAATTTATTATGAGGTCAATGATGAAAATCGCTATGATTTAACTAGTAAAATTTCAGGCGGACAGCTTGGAGCCCAACTTGATCTTAGGGGTAGAAACTATGATGGCAATCATGATACTTATAGCGATGGAATACTACAAGAATACAAAGATATGCTAAATACCTTTACAAAAACACTTATCACCCAAACTAACAATGTTTATGCTCAAGCAGCTACAGATAGAGTAAATTCAGATGATTTAAAAGGCTTAAAACCCGATACTTCTTTAATGAGTTATGATAAAAATATCCAAGCAGGAAGTTTTGATATTACAGTTTATGATGAAGAAGGTAATGCGGTAGCCACAAGAACTATAAAGGTAGATGTTAATACTACTATAGAAGATGTCATCAAGCAAATTAATGCAGATATTGATGATAACAAAGATGGAAAACCTGGTAATGATTTGAATGATTATTTTCAAGCCTTTTATCACTATGATGGACAAAGTGATAGTGGAAATTTTCAAATTAATAGCCTAAAAAAGGGTTACAAAATAGCTTTTAAAGATAATGGTACAAATTTTCCAGGTGCATTAAATGTGTCTTCGTTTTTCAATGGTCAAGATGCAAGCAATATCAATGTAAATTCAAGTATTAGAAACGATCCAAATAGTTTAAAAGCAAGTTCAAATGGAGTTGATGGAAACAACGACGTAGCTAATGCCATGCTACAACTTCAAACTCAAAAAGTAAATTTTTACAACAAAGATGGTACAGTAGATACTATGACTTTAGATGGATATTATAGGAAATTTACAGGTCAAATCGCCTCAAATGCTGAAAGTAATGGTTTTGCACACGCAACCAACATGACAGTATTTAATACAGCTTATGCAGAATATCAATCAAAAAGTGGAGTAAACACTAATGAAGAATTAGCAGCACTCATACAATATCAAGCAAGTTATGGTGCTGCGGCTAAAATCGTAACCACTGTTGATCAAATGCTAGAAACTTTACTTGGTTTAAAATCATAATGCTAATTAAGGCTCTTTTAGATGAAGCTATTTTAAGTAAAAATACCCAAAAAGAGCTTTTTTCCCATCCTGATCCTTTGCAAATTGCAAGTATTTATAAAGATGAAACTATAGCTTTGCTTTGTGCCTTATTTGCTTATGGGAATGCTAAAAATATCGTAAATTTTTTAAAAAAACTTGATTTTTCCTTACTTGAAAAAAACGATGAGTGTATTAAAAAAGAATGTAAAAATATAAAATACCGCTTCCAAAATTCCCAAGATATAACTCAAATTTTTATTACTCTAAAACGTTTAAAAAATGAAAATAGCATTGAAAATATTTTTACTAAAGCTTATCAAAAAGAACAAGATATCACACAAGCAATAAAAGCTTTTATAGAAACAATCTATAAACTAAACCCTTATAAAAGTTATGGTTATGAGTTTTTCTTTTCTAAAGAATTTAAAATTCCAAAAGGTCCTCTAAAAAGATATAATATGTATCTTAGGTGGATGGTAAGAAAAGATGAACTTGATTTGGGTATATTTAAAAATATCGACAAAAAAGATTTACTTATACCTTTAGATACTCATACACACAAAGTTTCATTAAAACTTAAGCTTTTAAAGCGTAAGATTTATGATTTTAAAAGTGTTTTAGAGCTTACGCAAAGTCTTAAAGAATTTGATCCACAAGATCCTATAAAATATGATTTTGCTTTATATAGAATCGGACAAAACAAGGAAAGCTTATGGAGCTTGAATTAATTTATTATGTGATTTTATTTTTTGTTGCAGCTTTTGCAGGCTGTGTTGATGCGATTGTGGGTGGTGGTGGGCTTATCACCATACCCGCTTTATTTGCCTGTGGAATTCCTCCTCATTTAGCTTTAGCTACCAATAAACTCCAAAGCACATTTGGCTCACTAACTGCTGTTTTAGCCTATAGGAAATCTATGCATATAGAAAAAATAGCACTAGGAATTTTATTTACCGCTATTGGTGCAGCTATTGGAACTTATTCGGTTTTACTTATAGATCAAAACGCTGTCAAAATCATTGTATTAATTTGTCTTGTTTTAATCTTTCTATATACTATTTTCAAACCTAACTTGGGACATGTGCATAGTGAAGCTAAAATGAGCACTACAAGCTTTCAAATTATTTTTGGTTTATTACTTGGCTTTTATGATGGTTTTTTAGGGCCTGGTACAGGATCATTTTGGATCTTTGCTTGTGTGATATTTCTTGGTTTTAACATGAAAAATGCTAGTATTAATACCAAAATTTTAAATTTTACTAGTAATATAGTAGCTTTAGGAGTATTTTTATACTCTTATGAAGTACTTTGGAAAGTTGGTATTTTAATGGGTATAGGTCAAATTTTAGGAGCTTTTATAGGCTCAAAACTAGTTTTAAAAACGCAAGGAACCTTCATTAAAAAACTCTTTTTGACTATGGTTGCTTTAACTATAGCTAAGGTTGCTTATGACTATCTTACTTAAATTCCTTGGCTAATTTGCCACATAGGCAAAAATACGCCCAAAGCTAAGATTAAAATCAAGCCTGCCATAAAAATTGTCATTAAAGGTTCTAGAATAGCAAAAAGTTTTTGGGTATAATTTTCTTTTTTATGCTCATAAAATAAAGCTAGTTCGTAAGTACACTCATCTAACTTAGAACTTTTCAAAGCTAAATTTAACATTCTTATTACAAAAGGCTCAAAAAGTCTTATTTTTAAAAAAGCTTGAGCTAGATTAAGACCTGACTCCATTGAAATTTTTACAGTATATATTTTATCTTTAAAAAATTGATTTTCTATACCTTCGCAAGCTAATTCAAAAGCTCTTTTTATATCTACTCCTGCTTTTAATAAATACGAAAAAATCAAGAAAAAACAAAATTTATCTTGATAAAATATTATTTTTCCAAAAACAGGAGAGTAAAAAAGAACTTTATAAAAAAACAAAGATCTCTTAAAAGAGTAGACAAGTATTAACAAAAATCCTATGCTTAATAGAACAATCATATAAAAATGACCAAAAAAATCTCCTATAGAAAAAAGAATTTGAGTGATTTTTGGTAATTCTAATTCGAGTTGCAAAAATAAAGTTTTAAATTCAGGTAAAACTAAAATCATTAATACAAAAAAAGCCAAAATGATACATGTAAATACAAAAAGTGGATAAGCCATAGCTTTTTTAAATTGTTTAATACTATGAAGATTTTTTTCTTTTAGATTAATAATAATATCAAAAGCTCTATATAGCTCTTCTTTGCCATCACAAATTTTTAAAATAGCACATTCTCTAGAATTTAAAATATCTTTAAAAGCTTCACTATAAGAACTTCCATTGTTAAGTTTATTGTAAATTGTATTAAAAATTTTTATATTTTGTTTTTCATGGCTTGATCTTGCAAACTCTAAAATGGCCTCCTGTAAACTTAATCCTGCTTTTAAAATCATACTTAAATCTTTAAGGATAAAAATAAGTTCTTCTTCTTTAATTTTATGCCTTATTGGCTCAAAATACTCTTCAATACTAATAATATTAGTAAATGATTTTAACGCAAAACTTCTAGCTTCATACAAATTCCTAGCTTCAACTATACATTGTTTTTGATCTTGATTTAAGATATAAAAAATTATAAATTTTTTCAAAAACCAACCTTTCTTAATTCATCTATACTTATTAAACCGAGTTTTACCTTTTCTAAAGCATCCATACTTAAAGTTAAAAAGCCTTTTTTTAAAGCATATGTTAAAATATTTTCATAATTTGCATTATTTTCTATCATACTTTTTAAATTTTGATCTAAAAATAAAAATTCAGCCACCATTAAACGTCCCTTGTATCCACTATACATGCATTTAACACATCCCTTTGCTTTATAAAATTTTCCTTCAAAAACCTGACCTTGAAAATGAAATTTTTCCTCACTAGGCTCTTTGCATTCACATAGCTTTCTTACCAAGCGTTGTGCTATAATTAAATTAAGCGAATAGGCTATTAAATATTCTTTTGCACCCATATGTTTCATCCTAAAAATAGCTTCTATAGTGTTATTAGTGTGTAAAGTACTTAAAACCAAGTGTCCACTCAAAGAGGCTTTTAAAACTATATCCAAACTCTCATCATCTCTAATCTCACCTACCATAATCACATCAGGATCTTGTCTTAAAACTGCCCTTAATGCTTTATGAAAATTAAAATCAGCTTTAGGATTTAAAAGAATTTGCTGAGCATACTTAAGCTTATACTCTATAGGATCTTCTAAAGTAATAACTTTTTTATTTTGATCAAGTTCGTTTAAAATAGCATGCATAAAGGTACTTTTACCACTTCCTGTTGGTCCACAAAATAAAATTAAACCATAAGGTGCATTCATATATGTTTTTAATTGAGCAAGATTTTCTTCTGCGATAAAAAGCTTATCAAGTTTTAAAACATGCTCATCTTGCTTTAAAATCCTAAGCACTACGCTTTGTCCAAATAACAAAGGTATAATGGAGACTCTAAAATCATATTTTTGCTCTAAAATAATTTTAGAAAAACTTCCATCTTGAGCTTGTCTTTGTTCGGCTACATTGAGTAGGGTAATAATTTTTATATGCATTAATAAAGCTTGATAGGAACTTATATCAAGACTATGCATATATTTTAAATCTCCATCTATTCTAAATCTTATTAAAACTTTATCCTCCAAAGGCTCCAAATGTATATCACTTGCTCTTAAAAAACAAGCATAAGTTAAAATTAAATTCAAAAATTGCTCTAATAAAAATTCATCTTTATTCTCATTGCTCTTTAAACTAAGATCTAATCTATTAAGATAGTCTTGAAATCTAATTAAAAATTTAACTCTTTCTAATAAAAATTTAAATTGCATAAAATCACAAAGAAAAATCTTGACAGTTTTTAAACGATATAAATTTTGTATTTTTTCTATAATACCTTCTTTTAAAAATTCAGAAGAAGCTATATGGATATTTTCATCATCCTCATATAAGCAAAAAATATCATATTGATCCACTAAAGAAAAAGGTAAAACATGGAGATATTTTTCTATATCAAGAGTCTGATTGGAGTCTAAAATTTCTATTTTATGCTGAGAAGCTAATTCTTTTAAAGAAAACTCATCTAAAATTTTCATCTCTTTCATATCATTCAAAATAAATTCCTAAAAGTTTTTCGTATTCTTCTTTAGCCCTTGAAGCTTCTTCATGTTTTCCAAGTTTTAACTTAGCATTGATAAAAATAAGCCATGCTTCTTTTTCCAACAATTCAAACTCATTTGCCTCAACAGCCCAAAAAATTGCTTTTTGATAGTCTTTATTTTGGTAAAAATATTTGGCTAAATTTAAAGCATTTTCATAGTTTGGTTGATTAATAAATTTTTCATAAAACACACTTTGTTCAAAACCATCGTTTTGAATATCAATAGCATTTAAAAAAGACAAACAAACTAGCAAATTAAAACATATCATTTTCATGTTTAAAACCTAATTCTTTCAAACTTAATACTTTTTTATCAGCTCTTATTAAACTTGGTTTAATTATAAAAACTATTTCACTAATATCTTCTAAATTTTGCTTTCCTTGAAACAAGGCACCAAAAAGTGGTATTTTAGATAAAGCACTTACTTCGCTGTGATTGCTAATCGTATTTTTACTAATCAATCCACCTAAAATTAAAGTCTGCCCATCATCAACTTCAACTACAGTAGAAAGCTTTTTTTGTATGGTATCAGGTGCTATATTTCTTGGCTTATTTTGCCTATGATTATCAACGCTATATTTAAAATCACTCAAACTCGGATTAATTCTAAGCATAATTTTATGATCATCTGAAATTTCTGGTAAAATATTAAGCAAAATTCCTACAAAAATAGAATAATTGTTATAAGTTTCACTAATGGTCGTACCATTTTCGGTGCCTTTAGAGCTTTCTTTTACTTGATAATTAATCGTATCACCTATAGAAATGATAGCTTGTTGATTATTAAGTGCCATTAGCTTTGGATTAGAAAGTACAGTCGTTTTGCCATTTTCTTGCAGTAAATTTAAAATAGCCTTAGTTTCAATATTAGCTTTCAGATTGATATTTCTAACACCGCCTTTATTGATTATAAAATCATTATCATCTCCATTAAGCTTCAAAGCAAGCTCTTGCCAATTAATCCCACTTGAATGACTTTTATTTAAATGCACTGCAACTATACTTACATCAATTAAAACTTGTTTTTTAAGTCTTTTATTTAAATCTTTTAAATATTTTTCAACTCTTGTAAGCTCATACAAAGTAGCATTTAAAGTAATAATTCCTGCATTGGTATTGATAATAGGTTTAGTCGTATTTTCATCAAGTAAAGCTTGAATTTCTTCTGAAATTTTTTCCCAAAAGTCAAATTTATCTGTACTAATAACTAAATTATCTGCTTCTTTGGTATTATCATAATCTCCTTGTTTAGGTCTTGAATCTACCGAAGCTTTAGTAATACTTTGTCCTTCCCTGATAGAGCTTATATAATGAATTTTAAAAGTTTTAACTTGTCTTCCATAAATTTTTAAAATATTTTTATCATATTCAAAAGCAAGATTATTTTCCATTAACAAAAGTTTAAAAATTTCCCTTAAAGACATTTTTCTTATATGTAAATAATTTTGCGTATGATTTAATTTTTCCCTAGCAAGAGCATCTTTTATAATTATACTAAAACCACATTCTCTACCAAGCTCATTTAAAATTTCAATCAAAGAAGTTTTGTTTTCTACACTTATATCAAAAAAGCGCTGATGGCACTGCGAGGCAAAAACATTTGTAAAAGCTAAAAAACTAACGAATAAAAATATTATTTTTTTCATACAAATTTAAAACCATAACTTTTTCTTCCTTTATCAATATAACTTGAGAATTTTTAATCTCAACAATTTTAAAACCTTCAATATTATCATTTAAAGCATACCATTTATCATTAATTTTAACTTTATCAGAAATGATAGCTTGCAAAGAAAAATCAGATTTTATATTTGTAGTTTTTTGAAAAAAAGGATCCTGGATCAAAGCAAAATCAATATCATCATTACAGCTTTGATTCAAAAATGGATACTTAGCACCAAAAACACTAAGTACCCATAAACTTACAAGTAAAAGTCGAAGCAAATTTTAATTTTCATTACTAAAATCAGCACTTGATAAACGCTTAAGCTGTCTATAGCGACGTTGCGCTTCTGCTTTGTTTTTTTCAAACAGTTCTTTCGCTTGTTCAGGATTTGATTTTTTAAGTGAGCTATAACGCACCTCATTCATTAAAAAGCTTTCATATAAATCCCAGTCAGGCTCTTTGGAGGAAATTGTTAAAGGATTTTTACCTTCAGCTTCTAAACGTGGATCATAAATATAAGTTGGCCAATATCCGCATTTTGTGGCAAGTTCTGCTTGATTTCCTGAATTTCCAAGTCCACCTTTAATACCATGAGCTATACAAGGAGAATAAGCAATAATTAAAGAAGGCCCATCATAAGCTTCTGCTGCCATCACCGCTTTTAATAGCTGTGCATAGTTTGCATTAGAATTTACTTGAGCAACAAAAATATAACCATAAGTCATAGCAATTTGGCCTAAATCTTTTTTCTGCACTGGCTTACCTGCTGCAGCAAACTGAGCTACTGAGCCTGTTCTTGAAGATTTTGAACTTTGACCTCCAGTATTTGAATAAACTTCAGTATCAAGAACTAAAATATTTACATTTTCACCACTTGCTAAAACATGATCAAGCCCACCATAACCTATATCATAAGCCCAACCATCACCACCAAAAATCCAATGTGATTTTTTGCTCAAATAGCTTTTAAGTTCTAAAATATCATTTACAGCTTTAATTTGTTTATTTTCTTCTAACAATGGCACTAACTTATCTCTTAATTCTAAAGAAGTTTTAGAATCTTCTTTATTTGCAATCCATTCTTTATATAAAGCTGAAAGTGCATTAGGAACTTCTTGCATACTTTCATTCATAATTTGCTCTATTTTATGTCTTGTTGTTTCAGTTGCTATTTTCATACCAAGACCAAATTCGGCATTATCTTCAAATAAAGAATTACCCCAAGCAGGTCCATGACCATTTTTATTGCTTTTTCTATATGGAGTTGAAGGAGCTGAACCACCATAAATAGAACTACAACCTGTTGCATTAGCAATGATCATTCTTTCACCGAATAATCTAGTAATTAATGTAATATAAGGAGTTTCTCCGCACCCTGGGCATGCTCCATGGAATTCAAATAAAGGCTGAGCAAATTGGATACCCTTAGCATTTTCTCTATTTAAGATATTATCTTTGTAGCTTACTTTTTTGAATAAATAATCCGCATTTTCTTGTTCACCATGATCAAGCTCTTCACCTAGTGGTACCATTACTAAAGATTTTTCTTTAGTAGGACACTCATGCACACAAAGCTCACAACCTGTACAATCAAGTGGTGAAACTTGAATTTTAAAGTTTAATTTTTGATCTTTCACCCCTTTTGCGTTTAAGCTGTGTTCTTTCACACCAGCTGGAGCTTTATCTAATTCTTCTTCATCAATCAAAAAAGGTCTAATAACCGCATGTGGACATACTGAAGCACATTGATTACATTGGATACAATTAGTTTCTATCCATCTTGGCACCATAACACCGACGCCTCTTTTTTCATATTCAGTAGTACCATGCTCAAAACTACCATCTTCATAGCCCAAAAATGCTGAAACTGGCAAATCATCGCCTTTAGCTGCATTCATAGGTTTTGCAATTTTTTCCACAAATTCAGTACCTTTATAAGCTATAGTTTCTTCTTTTACTTCATCAGCTAAATTTGCCCAAGAAGGATCAATATCAACTTTTACAAGCCCATCTGCACCCACATCAATAGCTTTATAATTCATCTCAACTATAGCATCACCTTTTTTACTATATGATTTGTAAGCTAATTCTTTCATGTATTTTTGTGCATCTTCGAAAGGAATGATATTAGCAAGTTTGAAAAATGCTGATTGCATGATTGTATTTGTTCTACTACCTAGTCCTATTTCTCTAGCAAGTTTTGTGGCATTAATGATATAAAAATTAATTTCTTTTTGCGCTAAAACTCTCTTAACTGCATTAGGAATTTTTTTAATAGTTTCTTGTGCACTCCAAATACTATTTAAAAGGAAAGTTCCGCCTTTTCTAATACCTGCTAAAACATCATAAATTTCTAAATACGCAGCCACTGAACACGCTACAAAATGTGGTGTAGAAACTAAATAAGTTGAAGTGATAGGTTTTTTAGAAAATCTTAAATGACTTCTTGTATAACCACCTGATTTTTTAGAATCATAAGCAAAATAAGCTTGCGCATAAAAGTCTGTTTTATCCCCTATAATTTTAATAGAGTTTTTATTCGCCCCTACAGTACCATCAGCACCAAGTCCATAGAATAAACACTCTATAGTACTCTCATCACCTAAAGAAATTTTTTCTCCCACAGGCAATGAAGTAAAGGTAACATCATCATTAATTCCTATGGTAAAACCATCTTTTGGATTTGCTTGATTTAGATTTTCAAAAACTGCTATTAACTGAGCAGGATCCACATCTTTTGAAGAAAGTCCATATCTACCACCAACAATTAAAGGTGCTTTTTCTTTTCCATAATAAGCACTTTTTAAGTCTAAATAAAGTGGCTCACCTAAACTTCCTGGTTCTTTAGTCCTATCTAAAACAGCTATTTTTTCAACACTTTGAGGCATTACATTAAATAAATATTTTAAACTAAATGGTCTATATAAATGAACTTTTAAAACCCCTACTTTTTCGCCTTTACTATTTAGATAATCCACAACCTCTTTTAAAGCTTCGGTTACTGAACCCATCGCAACCACAATGCGTGTTGCATTCTTATCTCCATAATACACAAAAGGTTTATATTCTCTTCCTGTAATTTTTGAAATTTCTTGCATATATTCATTAACAATATCAGGAATAGCTTCATAGTATTTATTTGCCAATTCTCTTGTTTGAAAATATATATCATCATTTTGAGCTGTACCTCTTGTTTTTGGATTTTCTGGATTTAGACAGGAATTCCTAAATTCCAATAATGCTTCACGATCAAGCAAACGATCAAAATGTGCATAATCCATTACTTCAATTTTTTGAATTTCATGGCTAGTTCTAAAACCATCAAAGAAATGCATAAAAGGTACTCTACCTTTGATAGCTGCTAAGTGTGCAACACCTGCTAAATCCATGCTTTCTTGTACAGAATGTGAACAAAGCATAGCAAAACCTGTTTGTCTTGCTGCATAAACATCTTGATGATCGCCAAAAATAGAAAGTGCTTGAGAAGCTAAAGCTCTAGCTGCTACATGAATTACCCCAGGTAAAAGTTGACCTGCAATTTTATACATATTTGGTATTTTTAACAAAAGCCCTTGAGAAGCAGTATAGGTAGTAGTTAAAGCACCTGCTTGCAAAGATCCATGGACTGTTCCAGCAGCTCCTGCTTCACTTTGCATTTCCACAACTTTAACCGGTACTCCAAAAAGATTTTTTTTACCTTGAGAAGCCCATATATCAGTATAATCAGCCATAGGAGAGCTTGGGGTAATAGGATAAATTCCAGCAACCTCTGTAAATGCATAGGCAGCATAAGCTGCTGCTTCGTTACCATCCATTGTTTTCATTATTTTACTCATTTAATTATCCTTATAATTAAAATAATTACTTAAAATCAATAGCTACTTTATCTTTAATTGTCTTAAACAATGATAAAAATTTTTTATTATTTATATGTATAGGGTTTGAATGTGAAATTATCGGATATTTTTTATATATTTTACAGCTTCATAAGTATTTTCAAAAAGTGGTATTTCAAATTTAGTCAAATTTTCTTTACTTTCATAACCACTACTTACTGCTATAGGTGCAATACCTGCATTACAAGCTGCTTGGATATCTAAATGAGTATCTCCTATCATAAATGCATTTTCTTTGCTTTTAGATAATTTTTCTAAAGCTAATAAAATAGGCTCAGCATTTGGTTTTGGGTAAGTTACATCATCTCTACCTATGATAACTTTAAAATACTCTCCTATACCTAAATGATCAAGTAAAGGTTTGGAAAATTTAGAACTTTTAGTTGTTACAACAGCTAAATCAGCAAACAAACTAGCCTCATATACACTTTCTTTTGCCAAAGAAAGCAAAGAAGTTTGCTCTATATAGATTTTTTGATATACACTTCTATAAGCATTAATATACTCACTTGTTTTTTCTTTTGCCACGCCAAGTTTTTCAAAAGCTATATCTAAAGGAAAACCTATTAAAGCTTTAATGGCTTCATGATCTCTTAAAGGCTCACCAAAAGCTTTAAAAGCAGCATCAAATCCATCTAAAATGGCACTTGTAGAGTCTATCAAAGTGCCATCTAAGTCAAATAAAATTGTCTTTTTTAACAAAGCTTACTCTTTAATGAAAAATTTTGCTTCCACGCGTCTATTTTGTGCACGACCTTCTTTGGTTTCATTGCTTGCTTTTGGCTTTTCGAAACCATAACCTTTAGTTACGATTTTTTCCTTAACAACACCTGTTTTTTCAAGCTCTTTTGCAACTGCCTTAGCACGTTCTAATGATAATTTTTGATTATAAGCTTTAGAGCCTGTACTATCTGTGTGACCTTCTAAGATAGTATAATATTGAGGATTTTCCTCTAAAACCTTACCTACTTCTTGAATTTTTTGTGCAAATTCAGGATTTATACTGATTTGATCAAAACCAAAATACCCCTCAAGAGCAATTGTTTTTTCGCAACCTATATGATCAAGCAAAGCACCTTTTCTTGGCTCCGGACATGATTTATCAATTTGTTTTACTTGTGGTTTTTCTTCGATTTGTCTAGTTGTTGTTTGAGGAGTTTTTAGAGCTTTATTACCAAAATAAAAACTCAAGCCAACGCTAGAAATCAGATTATGCTCACCGTTATTGAATTTAATTTGATCTCTTGCTTCAAGTCTTAAAGCTAAGTCTTCGCCAAGTGCAAATTTAAAACCTGCACCATATTGAGCAAACATGCCACTTTTATTTTCATAAGCTCCATGACTTAAATACTCATAACCTGTTCCTAACAAGCCATATAAATATACATGATTTGCTAAATCAATTCCTTTAATAGCATTTACATAAAATCTTGAAACACTAGTGTCTGTATGTGCATTATTGTTTGGATTATTATATTTTGCATTATCATAATACTCTAAGCCAAGTTCAGTTTGATCTATCCATAAATCATCATAATGATAACCAAATCTTAAACCTACTCCACCGTAATTTTTAAGATCTAAATTTCCTTCTGGTGTTGTATAGCTAAAGGTTGGAGTGATTTCTATTTTACTAGCATCAAAAGCAAATAAAATACTAGCCAAACTAACCAAACTTATAATTTTTTTCATAAACCATCCTTGAGAATAAATACAAATTTGGAATATTATATAAAAAGAAGATTAAAATAAAATAAGCCTCTTTTGGGAAAGAGGCTTAAATTTACTACAAAAAGGAGGTTTCCCTGATCGGACTTTAAAATTATAGAAGTTTATTCTAAACAAAAAATCCTTTAATTTTAAACAAAATAAAAATATATATAAAAAAATGTGATTTTAAAAAATGAGAGAGAAAATGGATCCAAAATGGATCCAAAATGGATTAACGTTTAGAGAATTGTGGGCTTCTTCTTGCTTTTCTACGACCGTATTTTTTACGCTCAACAGTTCTACTATCCCTAGTAAGAAGTCCTTTTGGTTTTAATAATGCCCTAAAATCTGCATCCATAGCAGCCAAAGCTCTTGAAATACCATGTCTTAAAGCTTCAGCTTGTGCACTATAACCACCGCCTAAAGTTGTTGCTTTAATATCCATAGAAGTTTCTTGTTTAGTTACTAATAAAGGCTGAACTACTTTTAATTTTATAGCTTCATGTCCACCAAGCCAAGTGTTTAGATCCATACCATTAACGATGATTTTACCACTACCAGCTTTTACCCAAACTTTAGCTACAGCGGTTTTTCTTTTACCTGTTGCGTATGTTGTTGCCATGATTATTTTCCTTTATTAGCAATTTGAGCAGTATGAGGGTGTTCGCTACCTGCATAAATTTTTAATTTTTTAAGCATAGCTCTACCTAAGTTTGTTTTAGGTAGCATACCACGAACTGCTAATTTATATAATTTAACTGGATTTTTTTCTAATAAATCACCAAATTTTTCACTTTTTACGCTTCCAAAATATCCTGAATGTCTGTGGTATAATTTATCTTCTGCTTTATTTGCACCTGTGAAAACTGCTTTAGAAGCATTGATAATAATTACATAATCTCCACAATCAACATTTGGAGTATAGCAAGGTTTATTTTTACCTCTTAAAATAGTCGCTACTTCTGTTAAAAGACGACCGAAACGCTTTCCTTCAGCGTCTAAAACGATCCATTCACGTTTTACTTCGTTTGGCTTTGTTATCTTTGTCATCATCTTACCTTTGCCAAAAATTTTTTAAAAATATGATTATAATTATTTTATCTTAATTAATACTTAATTTAAGAATTTTTAAAGGTTAATTTATTCTTTTTTATTTGCAACTTATTCTTAAATACTTTAATATTGCAATTATAATGCAAAATACTTTTAATGTAGATTTATAGATAAAGTAGGCAATTTGCATTAGAGTCTATATTTGATGAAATATATTATTAAATCTCCACCATATCCACTTTATCTTTTAAAATATATACCAAAAAAGCCTTAGTAGAAATCTTAGCTAAGATTTTTTCTATGGCTTCTTTATAAAGTAAAACTTGCTTTTTATGCTCGTTTAAATTTAAGCCTGTTTTATAGTCTATAATGATAGCTTCATTATCATCAAATGCAAGCATATCAAGTTGTTTTTGTTCGCCTTTATAAGTGATGATTTGCTCTTTTAGTAACTTTTTACCTGCTAAAAGAGCATTGAATTTCTCATCTTTTAAAAGCATAGTAAGTCTTTTAAAAAGCTCATTAAAACTTTCATCATCTAAGTAAAAACGATATTTTTTATACACCATTTGCTTACAAAATTCAAAGTTATCCTTAGTGCTAAAGTCAAAATATTGCAAAAACTCATGCAAAGCCAATCCAAAATGTATTTGCGTGCTTGAAAGATGACTTTTTATTTTAACTTCTTGTAAATTTACCTTTTGAAATTCTTCAAAGCTTTCTATTTGTTCTAATTTTTCTAAAGGCTCATTTGTTTTGACAAGCTGTTCTTCTATAATGCCTATTTGTTTTTCTTCATAGTCTTGAAAATAACTCTTAAAGGTTTTAAAACTCTCATCATTTTTTATGATAAAAAGAGAGTTTTTAGCTCTAGTAAGCGCTACATATAGACAATTTATCTCATCTTCCGCTTGAAGTTTTTCTCTTTTAGCTAAAAATGCATTGTAGTTTTGATCTTCAAGATATTTTCTAGCACTATGTCGGTATTTTACTTCCCAACCTTGCTCTAAATCATACTCAAATATTAAAGTATCATTATCCGGAGCTTTTCTGCTAAGCCTATCAAGTACGATTAAATTTTCAAATTCAAGTCCCTTAGACTTATGCACAGTCATAATACTCACTCCATCATCTTGAGCTTGTAAAGACTTTAACTCACACGGAGCAAATAAAAAATCAAAGAAATTATCAAAAGTACTTGCGTACTCTAAATATGCAATGAGATTAACATCGCTTAAATCAAGTTTTAAAACATGCACTAAGTATTTTAAAATTTCACCTACACTTCGGTTTAAATCAAGCGTGACAAATTCAAGTTTTTTTTCTAAAATACTACTTGCAAAATACAAACTAAACTCATCTTTAAGCACACAAGCCTTTGCATACTCAAAAAGCACTCTTACGCTAATACAATCTATCAAAGCTACATTGCTTTGCGTATAAGCTTTAATGTCATTTTCTTCAAGAAATTCCTTCATTAAGATAGCGTCTTTATTAATCCACACTAAAATGCAAATTTCACTAAGCCTTATACCTTTTTCTAAAAGCTTTTGAATGATCTTTAAAACTTCTTTTCCACTTGCTTCATATAAAGAACTTTTTGGCAGGATATGATTTTGCAAAACTTCCACATATCCACCATTTTTAACGCTTTTTTGCAAAGTAAAGCTAGGATTTAAAAAGCTATCAAAAAATTTATCTTTAAAGATTTCATTTACATAATCAACAATGATCTTTTTACTGCGATAATTAGTATCTAAATGCTCTAATTTAATTTGCGGAAAGTCTTTTAAAAGCTTATCAAAAAGCTCTTTTTTACCTCCTCTAAAACCATATATGCTTTGCTTTTTATCGCCCACATAAAAAAAGCTTCTGTTTTTTTTCACACCCTCACCTGATACAAGCTCAGCAATGATAGGTTTTAAAATTTGATACTGCAAAACATTAGTATCTTGAAATTCATCAATCAACAAATGCGAAATATAGTCATCAAGTCTAAAATAGATCAAATCTTTATTAGTTTCATCACTAATTAACTCATAAGTTTTTAAGGCTATATCTGAAAAAGTCAATGCATTTTGCTTGGTATTATTTTCATTTCTTGCTTCTTTAAAATGCTTCAAAAGCTTTGCAAGCATACTAATACGATAGTTTTCCATTTGAGCAAAATACTCTTTTACACTTTGTAAAAACTCTGCTCTTTTTTGTAAAAATTCACCATCAATGATTTTTTCAAAGTATTTTTTATCTAAATCGCAGATGATAGGTTTAGTAAAAAAATCTTCTATGTTTTCAAATTCGAAATTTTTTTGATAGTTTTTATCTGTGCTTAAATTTCTTGCATAAGTTATAAACTCACTTAAGCTTTTTTCTAAAAAAGTTTTATTTGGAAAATGTGCATTTTGTATAGATTTTATCTCACAAGATCTTTCATACAAACTTTCAAGATTTTGCAAAAAATCACTTTTACTTTTTGTTTGGACAATGTAATAAGCTAAAGCTCTTAATTCTTCTTCGTCTAATTTAGAAATGAAATTTTTATAACTATCTTGACTTTCTATAATGTCAAAATCACTCATAAGACCTAAATTTAAAGCAAAAGAACGAATGATTTGTGAAAAAAAGCTGTCAAAAGTGTAGATATTGAACTTAGATCTTAAAAACTCATCTTTGTATTTTTCTCTTAAAGCTATAAGCTCATCTTTGCTTTTACCTAGCATTTTCATAAGCTCATTACACTCTGCTTTATTCTCTCCATTTTCAAGCACATCAAATTCTAAAAAGGTTTTAAAAACTCTTTCTTTCATTTCGCTTGTAGCTTTATTAGTAAAAGTAAGGGCTAAAATTTCATTAATCTTAGCTCCCATTAAAACCAAAGCTACAAAACGCACACTTAATGCAAAAGTTTTTCCACTTCCTGCACTAGCTTCTAAAGCTAAAAAAGGCTCAAAATGATAACTCAAAGCTTAAACTCCTTTTTATAAAGCATGGTATAAGGGCTGTAAGTATTGTCGTTTTTTTGATTAAAAAATTCTTTTTCCAAAGGTTCTTTAGCAAGCTCATTAAGTAAATCTTTAAGTTCTTGTACGCTCTTACTTTTAGCATTTTCATGTATGATTTTGATATTTTTTAGATCATAAAAACAAGCTTTTGTATTTAATAAGGTATTTTGATTTTCTAATAAAAACTTATAAAAAGCAAGTTGATAAGACTTTTCATCTGCCTTGCCACTTTTATAATCTATAATCAATCTTTCATTGCCATTATTATCTACTCTATCTAAAAAGCCTATGGCGTGAATTTTCACTCCATTTTCTGTGATAAATTCTTTTCTTGGTGGATTAAATTCGCATTTTTCTACCACATAACCTTGCTTAAAATGCTCATTTTCAAGTGTTTGGAATTCTTTAAATATAGTTTGTATTAAAGCTAAATTTAGCGCATCAACTCGGTATTGCTTAATGCTTTTTACCACTTGCATAAAAATTTCATAATCAAAATGATTTTTAGATTTTTGTGTATAATAAAGCTCTAAAGCCTTATGGATAAAACTCCCCAACTCATTTGCTCTAAGTGTATCATCTAAAGTCTTTGGCTCTTTTAATCTTAAAACATACTTATAATAATAATCCAAACCATAATGCACAAGAAGATGAAATCTTGAAAAAGAAAGATCGCTTTGAAAATAATCGTGTTTTGCTTTAATACTTACAATAGGTTCAAGATTAAAAGTGCATGGATAAGTTTGGAAATATTTCACATAAGCATTATTACTATAAGTCTTATCTTCATAAAGTGGGAATTCAAGTTCGTTTAAAAATCTTGATTTGATTTTTTCTTCATTTTCCACATAAGAAATTCCTACTAATTTAGCCTTAGCTATTAAGGTGCAATAATAATGTCTTTGTAAATTTTCTCTTTGAGTATGAGTGATAAGTCCTGCTTTTTTGCGAATTTCATTGTTTAAAAATAATTCGCTTGAAACTCTTTTTGGGATAAATTCATCATTAAAATCAACTATAATTACCCCATCATATCTAAGTCCCCTACTTTCTAAAAGTCCCATTACAGTAACTTCACCACCACCAACACTGCTTAATTTTACACCATCAATTTGCATAAAAAATAATTCTAAAATTTGCACAAAGCTTAATTCGTGTGTTTTTACAAGCTCTTTGATAAAAATAAGCTCTTGATGTATATAATTTTTTAATTCCTCATCGCTATCTTCTAGTAAATTAAAAATAAAATTCTCAAAAAATTCAAAAGAAATATTTTCATCAAAAAACTTTTTAAATTCTACAAAATCAATACTAGAAGGGAAAAAGTGTAAATTACACAAATGTTTGTTTAAACTACACCTTTCATAAAACTCTTCATTTTCTTCATACTCAAACTCATCATCTTTAGCACTTTCATACAAAGACTTTAATCTATGATAAAAAAGTGTGTTTTTGATACTTTCTCCACTTGCATAGTTTAAAACATTATTTTTATCATAAAGTCTTAAAATATCTACAAAATTCTCATCAGGAGTAATTACCACAATATCTTTTGCACTTATACCGGCTTTTAAAAAAGAATTAATTTTTTCAAAAACAAAAGCAGCTTGTAAAGATCTTAGATGAAAACTTTTATAGCTAATTTTGCTTTCTTTGAAAAAGCACTCTTCTTTTAAAATTATTTTTTGATTTAAATCAAACAAATAAGTATGATTTTCCTTAAGAGAAAGTCCTTGTAAAAAGCTAAGAGTGTTTAAAAAATCTTTATTAAATTTAGTACAATTAAACTGCATTTTAAGAGGAAGTATTCCCTTAACTTTTAACAAAAGCTCCACTTCAAAAGCATTTAAAAAACCTTGAAAATCAAAAATAATCTCATCATAATTTTTCAAAAAATCACTATTAATTTCATAATCTAGCGGCAAAGAAATATCATCGTATAGATTTTGTTCTTTTAATAAAGCAAGATAATTTTTAAAAAGTTCTTCTAAAATTTGCAAGTGTTCATCGTATTGTGTGTAAGCATCATGAAATTTTAACGAGTTAATATCTTTTTTTTCTAAACTAAGCTCTTTAAAGAAACTAAATAAATAAGCATTGTTTTTTAAGAAAGCAAAAAAATTACTCGGTATTTTTAAACTTTGCTCTAAATTTTTAGTTTGTTCGCAAGCCTTTTTCATCAAAAGCAAACATTCATAATGCGTTGCTTGAAAATGTGGAGAAAAAACTAATTTTTGCATAAATTCGGCTACACTCATAGCCGGTTCTACTAAACTATCAATCTGTAATTTTTTCTCATAATACTTCCTTAAAGCTCTTAGTGAGCTAAATACAAAAAGCTTCATTATCTAGTTTGCAAAAAGAATTTAAAAAATCCTACACTATTTTCATCTTGAGTGATTTTTAAAAGCACCTGCCAAACACCTTTTTCTTTGATATTAAAATCAAACACCAAATCACTTCCATCTAATCTTGCTTGTAAATTCTCATCACTTATGTTTGTATGTGGACGCGAAAGCAAAGTTTGGATTTGAAGTTTATTTAAGTTGTAATCTTTTAAATTTTCAATTGCAATCCTAAGTTCATTTTGACCTTCGTTAATATAATAAACTTGATTTTTCTTATGTACAAAACTTTCTTTATCCTTGATATCTAGTTTAAAATTTTCATCAAAGGTCTTTTGTCTATTTTGAATTTCATTGTAATTTAATTCTACATTTTGATAAGAATCAAAATAAAAATTATCTTCATATACAGGAGCCTTGCTTGCGATAAAAATCGTAACAATACAAGCTACAACGATAAGTCCTAAAGAAATCAAAATACCATAAGGCCAAAATGTTTTTTGATTTTGCATTTTATTTTCTCCTTCTGACTTTTCTTTGAACCAACATTAAAATTGCAACACATAAAAAGCCATAGATTAAAATTCTCATGATATTTAAAGTATCACGATTTGAATTTCCATAAAAAGGCTTTATATTAAAATGATTTGCTACCTGATCGGCTATATCTGCATAACCATTTAAAATAGCAGCGTTATAAATGTCTTTTTGTTTAGGATTTGCAAGTATAGGTAAAATCGTTCCTTTTTCAGGATAAGGACTTAAGACACCTTCTTTATCAAAATACTTCATAGCATCATCACTTGCAAGTATATCTACCTTATGCGAAGCTTTAGAAAATACAAGTAAAATATATGGCTTGCTCAAATTAGCTTCATAGCTTTTTAAGCTTTCAAAGTCTTTTTTATTGCTTAATGCTAAAGCTATATTTACTCCAGTTAATTCACGAATTTGTTTAGAACTTGAAGTGATATTTTGCTCTATTGCAGTGTTTAAAATGTTATCATTTAATAATATTTCAGCATGCAAGAAATTAGTAAAACAAATAAAAATGGCGGTTAAAAAAAAACCGCCTTTTAATGTATTTTTCATCCTATAAAAAGATGATTTACAGTTAAAACCGACCAAGCAGTAATTCCTGCTGCCACAACTAAGCCAGCTATAATTAAGTATTCAAGAACTTTTACCATAATCATTCCTTTATAACGATATGCTCTTCTCTTTTAGAGTCAAACATTTTGATTTGCTCTGCATTTTCTATTTTATAAGGTTTTTGCATAACATCTTGTTGTGCCTTAAGACCCCAAACAGTAAGTCCAGCTAAAATTGATAACAATAAAACAGTTGCTATTAACATTCCACTAACACCTGAAAGTGAAAATACACATCTATTTGAATTTTCCATTATTCACCCCTTGAAAGAGAAATTGTATATTCGCCAACTGCTTCTTTTTGAAGCTCGTTTAATAAACCATTATTAAAATGAGGCATTACACCTATACTACCTGCTTTACCACGATTTAAAACTTCTACCACAAATTCAGCAGTGCCATATTTTGTTAAATCTGGAGCTACTAATTGACCATCAATAGTTCCTTTTCCATCTTCACCATGACATACTGTACAAGTTACAAAAAGCTCCTTTCCTTTTGCTACAAGTTGAGGATTTTCAGTTTTTTTAATTGCTGAAATTTCAGAAGCAACATAAGCTGCAATAGCTGGAACATCAGTTTCATCTATACCATTATCTGCTGCACTTAGCATTTCACCCATAGGATAATTCATACCTTTTGAACCTTTAGTAATTACCTCTATAAGTCCTTCTTCTGAGCCCCAAATATTAAGATTTTGTGCCTTTCCATTGATACCATCACCAGTAATTCCATGACAAGAAGAACATTGAACTAAGAAAATATTTTTACCCATTTCTTGTTTATCTTGTGCACTTAAATTAGCAAATTTTTGTGCGAATTTTTCATTATGTGCTTGCACTTCCTTATTGTATTCACCAATTTGAGAATAACTATTTAAAGGATACCCCCAAAGGAAATACCATATACACCATATTATAGCTAAGAAAAATACAACAGCCCAACCAAGTGGTATAGGATTTTTAAACTCACCTATACCATCCCAACTATGCTCACTTAGCTCACCTTGGCTTTTTTCTTCTTTCATACTTTTAAACAATTTTCCTACCACAACAAGTGTAATTAAAATGATAAGAATTGCTCCAATAAAAGATAATAAATTAACATTATCTTGTAAGTTCAACCATTGCATTAAGCACTCCTTTTATTTTGCTCTAAAACACGATCGCTGATATCATCATGTAATGCTAAATCAGCGTATTTTTCATAGTTTCTTCTACCTGTTTTTTCAGATCTATATAAATGATACCAATAAGAATACAAAACTACCACTAAAAACACTACAAGAGCAAAAAAACCATAAGCTTGTAGCTCTCTTATTAGTTCTAAATCCATGGGTTTTTCCTATTTTAAGCTATTAAGATATGCTATTAAAGCTACAATTTCTCTAATTTCGCCTCTAGCAAACGCATCTTTAACATCTTGATTTTTCATTTGATCTACTATAGCTTGAGCTTCTGCTTTAACTTCTGCTTGAGCTTCTTCCCAAGTACCAAGTTTTGTACCATTTTCTGTATCATAAGGTACATTGAAAACTTTTTTTACAGTTAGTGCTTCTGCGTAAGCTGTTTCTATATTTGCATTATTACTAAACATATGCTTATAAGCTGGCATAATAGAACCAGGTACTACAGATATTGGATCCCACATGTGATTTTCATGCCAATCAGTAGTTCTAAAATTTCCCACACGTAATAAATCAGGTCCTGTTCTTTTTGAACCCCATAAAAATGGTCTATCATAAGCATACTCACCACTAACTGAGTACATACCATAACGATCTGTTTCTGATTTAAAAGGACGAATAAGTTGTGAATGACATGCATTACAACTTTCTTTAATATAAGCATTACGCCCTGCAAGTTGTAAAACAGTGTAAGGTTTTTTACCTTCAATTGGTCTTGCATTTTGAGCAAAATCAGGCAATACCTCTACGATACCTGCATACGCAATTACAATAAATACTGCTACAGCAAAAAAGAATGGATTTTTTTCTAACCAACTAAACATATTTTTCCTCCTTATGCTGCCATAGGTGAAGCACTTTTTGGTTCTTTGTCAAGTACTTTACCCACTGAAATTGATTTATAAATATTATAAACAAACATGAAAAATCCTACTAAGTATAACAAGCCACCTATAGCTCTAATCCAATAATAAGGAATAATGGCCTCAACAGTATCAATGAAAGTATAAAGTAAATTACCGTACTCATCAGTTGCTCTCCACATCATACCTTGAGTTATACCTGCTATCCACATAGAGCTAAAATATAATACTATACCTGTAGTTTGAATCCAAAATTGAGCTTCCATTAATGATTTACTATATAGTTCTCTTTTGAACATTCTAGGAACCATGTGATAAAGTGCAGCCATAGTCATAAAGCCAACCCAACCCAAAGTACCATCGTGAACGTGACCTGGAATCCAATCTGTAAAGTGTGCTAATGCATTAACTGATTTAATAGAAAGAATTGGACCCTCTAAAGTTGAAAACATATAGAAAGTTGAAGCTAAAATCATAAATTTAATTAATGGACTTTCTCTTAATTGACTCCACTCACCTTTCATGGTAAGTAAGATATTAATTGCTGAACCCCAAGAAGGCAAAATAAGAACAATTGAAAAAACAGAACCCATAGTTTGCATCCAATCAGGCACAGTTGAATAAATCAAATGGTGTCCACCTGCCCATAGATAAACAAACATTAATCCCCAAAACGCAAATAAAGATAATTTATAAGAGAAAATTGGCTGGCCACTTTCTTTTGGTAGAAAATAATAAATTTGTGCAATAATACCAACAGTAAATACAAATGCAACTGCATTATGTCCATACCACCATTGTACCAACGCATCATTAGTTCCTGCATACATAGAAACACTATGCCACCAATCACCCATTCCACTTACAAAATATGTAGGCACAGCCATATTGTTAAACAAATAAAGCATTGCTATACCTAAAAAAGTAGCTATATAGTACCAAAGTGAAACATATAAAGTTTTTTCACGGCGAATTCCAATAAGTCCAAAAATACTTACACCCCATAAAACCCAAACTAAAACTACCAATATATCAAGTGGCCATTCAAGCTCTGCATATTCTTTTGAAGTGCTAACACCAGCAAATAAAGTAATAACAGCTATAATCATAGTGATCATATAAAGCCAAAAATGCAATTTACCTACAAACATTAAAAAGCTTGATTCTGCCATACTAACTTTTAATACACGCTGACCAATATAATACCAAGTAGCCCAAATTCCTGAGAGCATAAAACCAAAAATTACACCTGAAGTGTGCAATGGTCTAAGTCTTGAAAAAGTACCATATTCACCAGCTAAATAGTTTAAATCTGGATAAGCCATTTGAAAGGCAATAAGCGTTCCAATAGCCATACCAATAATACCAAACAATAAGGTAGCAAACATAAAGTATTTAGCAACCGTATAGTCATAGTTTAATGCATTTCCTGGGTGCATTTCCTCTCCTTAAGTTTTTTTATGCAATTATGCAATCATTATATTATATGATATTTAATATCTTTTTTAGCTTAAAAAACATATTTATTAATTATTTGTTAATAAATTACTTTGTAAATATAAAACCCGTATAAGAAAAATACAACCCATAAAGAAAGATTAAAATATAAGAAATTAAACTAGCTGTTTTTTGGAATTTTTCATTTAATGTTTTAGAAAAAAAAGCAAAAAATACCAATGCTGGTAAAGTTGAAAGACCAAAAACAAGCATAATTAATGCTGATAAATAAACATTTTGCACACTCATACCAAAAGCTATATAAAAATACACTAATCCACAAGGCACAAAACCATTTAAAAACCCTAAAAAAAGAGTGCTTTTTAAAGACTTATTTTGAATTAACTTAGAAATATTTTTTTTAATAATACAATCAAAAAATAAAGAATCTTCAAAAAAAGCCAAAAGCTTTCCCTTAAATATCAAAGCAAAAGCCAAAGTCATCATAAAAATTCCGATTATAAAAAACATCATCCCTTTTGCAAATTCAGTAAAAGACAATAAGCTCCCAAAAAAACCAAAAAATATACCCAAACACACATAAGCTAAAATTCTTGAAATATGATAAGAAAAAACTAAAAGAAAAAAAGGGAGTTTAATTTGCTTTGAAAGCTGAGTATAAGCTAAAACAAAACCTCCACACATTCCATAACAATGTCCAAAACTAGAAAGAAAAGCTATACTCGCCAAAGCAATAAAATCTAAATTCACAAAAGCTCTAAAAATTCTTTAAAAATATATTTACTCTCATGGGGTCCTGAGGAACTTTCTGGATGATGTTGCACTGAAATAATAGGATAATTTTTATATCTTACACCTTCTACATTATCGCCAAATAAATTTCTATGAGTAATAATTGCAACTTCTGCGATTTCTTCAGGAATATTATAGTTGTGATTTTGTGCTGTAATCTCCACTGTGTTATTAGCAAGATTAATTACAGGATGATTTGCTCCATGTTGACCAAATTTCATCTTATAAGTTTCGTAACCAAAAGCATTGCTTAAAAGTTGATGTCCTAAGCAAATACCAAGCATAGGAATTTTAGCTTCTGCTAATTTTTTAATCTCAACTATTTCATCTTTTAAAATTTTTGGCTCACCTGGACCATTTGATAAAAATACTCCATGAATTTTACCTTTTTGGTATAAATCAATCAATTCTTTTGCTTTGGTGTTGTAAGGAAAAACTTCTACTTCAAGCCCCACGCTTACCAATTCATTTAAAATATTTTCTTTTACACCATAATCAATCACAGCAACTTTTTTACCAATTGACTTTACATTTTCATAAGCTTTTTTACTATGTTCCCAAGCACCTTTACTATGTTTATAAGAGTTTTTTGTGCTAACTTGTGCTACATAATTCACCTCATCAATTTTAGCACTTGAAAGAAGCATTTTTTTAAGCTCTTCTTTATCTTTAATTTCTGTAGAAATCACAGCCCTTAAATTACCACAATCTCTAATCATTTTAACCAAAAACCTTGTATCAATTTCACAAAGTCCTATTTTGCCATGCTTTTTCAGATAAGTACTTAAAGAATTATTAGCTCTAAAATTAGAATAATCTTCATTCAATTCTCTTATAATTATACCACTAGCAAAAACTTCTTTACTTTCATTATCTTCATCATTTACACCAACTATACCAATTTCTGGCATTGAAAAAATTACAAATTGACCTGCATAAGATGGATCTGATATGATTTCTTGATATCCCGTCAAAGAAGTATTAAAAACAAGCTCTCCAAAAAAAGTTCCACCTTCTCCAAAAGCTTTTGTACTTAAAAAAATATCATTTTCTATATAAATATACGCTTTCATAAAAGTCCTTTTTTTCTAAGCTCTTCTTGATAAAGCTTCTCAAATATCAATTCATATTCTTCAGAACCTGGAATAAGTTTTCTTTTATAATTTGAAATTTTTTCATAAACTAAATCTTCTAAATTTTCATACTCTTTTAAATAAGATATAATACTTGAAAAGATGAGATTTTTCACTCGATTTTCTGATACATTATAATTTATCAAGTCCTCTTCTACTAAATTTTCTAAAATTTTATGAGAAAGATTATTATATCTATCTTCACTATCAAGCATAAATTTAAACTCACTAGCCAATTTTTTCTTGATCATCCAAAACATATTTTTTCTATCTATTTGCATAAACTCAATTTCATCTTCTTGACTTTCTAAAAGTTCTTTTGCTTTTTCATCAAGTTTACGCTCATTTAAAACATCTATTTCTATAATTTCTTTTGCTATTTTTAAAAGTTTTTGACTATCATCTTTAATTTTTACAAAAGAAGAATGCATTAAATCAAGTATTATTTTATTTGCTATATAAGGTATATGAGCTGGTTTGATACGCATTTATCCACCTTTTTATTTTTATTGAAATAATACTAAAAAAAAGGTAAAAACTGCTTAAAACTTACTGCGAACTTGCATTTTGATCTAAATTTTTCAAAAGCAGTGTTAAATCCGAAGCTTTTTTAGGATCCATTTTGGCCATAATAGATGAAATTTTTCTAGGATCAAGTGAAAGTAAAATTTTTGAAGCTTCATCTGGTTCCATCTCACTTAATATACCAGCAACAGCTACATCTTTCATTTTAGCATAAATTTCAGTGATACGCCCCATTGTTTTATCATTAATTGTTTGTAGATTTTCTCTAGTTGCTTCCAATATATGTTCATTTTGTTCTTTTAAAGTTTTAATTTGTTCTAAACTCGCATTAATATCTGCCTCTTTTTTTTCTAAAGCTTGCATTTTTTCTTTTTGCAAAGCCTCAAAAGAAGCTCTATAAGCTTCTAAGCTTTGCCTAGCTTCATCGTATTCTCTAATTTGTTCTTGCATTTGTTCTTTTCTTGCTTCAAAATACTGCTCACAATTTTGTTGTGCATTTAAAAAATTTAAAAAAGCTAATAAATATATTATTTTTTTCACTATTTATCCTTGTTAAAATGTCTTGTTATAGCAAGTTCATCTATAAATTTTTCTTCTTCTTTTTGCAAAGCTTTTTGAATTTTTTTTAATTCTTCATTTTCTAAAACTTTAATTTTTTCAAATTCTAAATGTGCTTTTTTGTACAAATGCTGATGATGTGCGAGTTCTTTTTTTGTTAAATCTAATTTTTGTTTAACTCTTTGCTTGCCTTCTCTTGCAATTTCTTGCAATTTTAAAGATGAACGTAAAAGAGCTATCGAACCCTTATCAACCAAAGTTAAGCTTTCACATGTTTTAGAAGCTTCTTTAAGCTCTTCTTCACACTGTAAAAGCTTTTGTCTTGTTCTAGTTAAATTTGCTTCTGCTTTGTCAAGTTGTTGTTTTCTAAGCTTAATTACAGAAGAATATTTGCTTTTCATAAAATGATAGTATCTTCTCTTTCAGGGCTTGTAGAGATATAACCCACTTTAACCCCACTTAATTCTTCTAAACGTTTAATGTATTTTTTAGCATTTTCAGGCAATAAATCATAATCCCTAATTCCTGCAACTTTATCCCAACCCTCCATCACTTCATAAATAGGCTTAACATTTTCTAAATCACAAGGCACATAGTCTATTTCTTGCCCTTTATACTCATAAGCTTTACAAATTTTAACACTCTCAAAACCATCTAAAACATCAAGTTTCATTAATGATAAAGCATCTAAGCCATTTAATCTCGCAGTGTATTTTACAGCTACAGCATCAAACCATCCACATCTTCTTTTTCTACCAGTACTCACACCAATTTCTTTTCCAATAAGCCCTATTTTTTCACCATCTTCACCTAAGTCCTCACTTGGAAAAGCTCCATTTCCTACTCTTGTTGTGTAAGCTTTTACTATACCTATAACTTTTCCAATTTCTTTTGGATTTAACCCTAAGCCACTTAAAGCACCAGCTGAAATAGTTGTTGAACTAGTAACATAAGGATAGGTTCCATGATCAATATCAAGCATAGAACCTTGTGCACCTTCTAATAATACTCTTTTATCCTCATCTAAAGCTTTCCATAGCATTCTCGTAGTATCTGTGATATATGGTGCCAATACTTCCTTGAAGCGTTTTAAATCTTTTAAAATTTCATCATAACTAGGCATTACAATACCTAAAGCATCAAAATAAGTTTTTTTAAGCTCGAAATCTTTCATTAAATTTTCACAAAGTTTTTCAGGCTCTAAAAGTTCTCCTACCCTGTGTCCGTTACGACTTATTTTATCTTCATAACTTGGTCCTATACCCCTACCTGTTGTCCCTATAGCCTTATCGCCTTTAAGTCTCTCTCTTGCTTGATCAATTAGAGCATGATAATTCAAATTTAAATGTGCTCTATCACTTATAAATAATCTTCCTTCTAAATTCTCAAATTGAGCCATTTCACTAATTAACACATCAGGATTAACTACAACACCATTACCTATAACATTAATGCATTGCTTATTTAAAACACCTGAAGGTACTAAATGTAAAGCATACCTTATACCATCAACCCATATGGTGTGACCCGCATTATGTCCACCCGCACTCCTGCAAACATAATCATAATTTTCACATAGTTTATCAACTATCTTACCCTTGCCTTCATCACCCCATTGGATACCAACGACAATATCTGCTTTACTCATAATAACTCCATTTTGACTTAAATTTGGCGAGAAGGTGAGAGAATCGAACTCCCCAAAAAGTAGTCAACTACCCTTTCATCTGATTTGAAGTCAGTGGCCATCACCAGATAAGCTAACCTTCCAAAAGAATTATTATACCTTAACATTTTTTAATTAAAACAAAAATTAAATGCATACCTTATCAATATTAGTTTTTAAAATTTTTAGATATAATGGACTTATTTATTCCTAGTGTCAAGGTTTGACAAAAACAAATATAGGATTTTATATGCAATCTTTCAAACAAAAATATTTAATCAATTTTTGGGACAATTCTCATAGTTTCATTGCTCTTGGAATTTTAAGTGCAGTGTATTTTGGAATTTTTGGTGGTGTTTGGGCTGTTACTGGTGAAATGACACGTTGGGGTGGCGAATTTTTAGAAATTTTTGGTATAGATCTAAGCTCGTATTCTTATTATCAAAAGCAAAATTTAGATGGCACTCCTTTAAGTAGAACTGATGGTATCATGCTTATAGGTATGTTTATAGGTTGTTTGGTGGCTGCACTTTTAGCAAATAAGGTAAAATTTCGTCTAAGTGCAAGTAAAATACGTATATTTCAAGCCTTAATAGGAGGAATTCTTTCAGGTTATGGTGCAAGACTTGCTTTTGGATGCAATTTAGCAAATTTTTTCACAGGCTTGCCTTATTTTTCTTTACACACTTGGTTTTTTACTTTTTTCATGATTTTAGGAATTTATTTTGGCGTAAAAATTTGCAATATTTCGTTTTTTAAACCAAAAGCAAAACTTCAATGTGTAAATAAAGAAAATAAACCTTTAATTCACAATAAAAAACGCGCAAGGTGGCATTTTTTTCTAGGTGTGGTATTTTTTATATTTTTTTTATCTTGGGTTTTTTATCTTGGGTTTACAAATGGAAATATTGATACACAAAACAAACAAAGCCTTCTGGCATTGGCACTTATTTTTGGATTTGTTTTTGGCTTTATTATTGCTCGTGGTCAAATTTGTTTTACTTCTTGTTTTAGAGATTTATTTTTATTTGGTAGAGATAACACTATAAAAGCAACTTTATTTGCTATGATGATAGCTTCAATCATTGCTTTTGCTTTCATTTTACAAGGACATACTAGCAAACTTATAGAATTAAGCCCTGCTGTAGCTATAGGAGCATTCTTATTTGGTTTTGGTATAGTATTTGCCGGCGGTTGCGAGTGTGGTTGGACATATCGAGCTTGCGAAGGGCAAGTACATTTTATGATAGTAGGATTTGCAAATATCATAGGAACGATGATTTTAGCTTTAACTTATGATTTTTTACCTCCTTTTTTTAAAGATGGTATAAAGATTAACTTATTAAATTATTTTGGAAATTTAGGTGGATTATATATAAACTTAACTCTCCTTGTTTTGCTATTTATTTTTGTTTTAATTTACAAAAAATATTTTTTTAAAAAACTAGTTTAAAAGGATATAAAATGAAGATTACTTATAGTCTAAATTTAGAAGGTGAAGCCTGTCCATACCCTGCTATAGCAACTATTGAAGCTTTAAAAGAATTAAAATCGGGTGAAATTTTAGAAATCTTATGTGATTGTCCACAAAGTATCAATTCTATACCTCATGATGCTAAAAATCGTGGTTTTAAAGTTCTAGAAATCAATCAAGATGGACCAACGCTTAGATTTTTAATTCAAAAATCTTGATAAGTTTTAATTTTAAGTTTAAAAAATAGAGAATATTTGAGCAAATATTCTCATATTAATTTCAATTACCTTCAAGTTCTACAACGAGATTATCAATTTGTTCCCTTAAAATACTTTGGCGTTTTACTATCTCAACAAGTTCTAAATTTAATGCTTTTATATCGATTGCTTCTCTCGTATCTTTTGCTTCTACATAACTTGACACACTTAAGTTATAATCATTATTTTTTATTTCTTCTATACTTACTAACTTAGTAAGATATGGCACTTCTACCCTATCTTTATAAAGATTTAAAATATTTTCTAAATTTTCTTTACTTAGTATGTTTTTATTAGTTACTTTGATAAATTCTTCGTTTGCATTGATAAAATGCACATTTTTATCAGTTTTGTTTTTTCTAAGCACCAGAATACACACTGCAATACCTGTCCCAAAAAAGAGATTTGGAGCTAAAGAAATCACACAATCTACAAAATTTTCTTCTATCATATATTTTCTTATTTCTTTTTCTGCACCACCTCTATACATTACACCCGGAAAACAAACAATCGCCGCACTTCCTTTCTCGCTAAGCCAAGAAAGCGAATGCATCACAAAAGCTAAATCTGCTTTAGAAGTAGGTGCTAAAACCCCTGCTTTATTAAATCTTTCATCATTAATCAAAAGTGCATTATTTTTACCTTCCCATTTAGTGCTATAAGGTGGATTGCTAACAATTGCATCAAAAGGCTCTAAGTCTTTATGTTCTTCGTTAGGATTTATCAAAGTATCGCCATGTGCTATATCAAAAAGCGTATAATTTACATCGTGCAAAAACATATTCATTCTTGCAAGATTATAAGTTGTTATATTAATCTCTTGCCCAAAATAACCCTTTTTTGGATCGCTTTTAAGTGATTTTTTATACTGCAAAAGTAACGAACCACTTCCACATGCAGGATCATAAACTTTATTTGGCTTTTTGTTATTATGTAAAGTAATTTCTACTAAAAGTTTACTTACTTCTTGTGGAGTAAAAAATTCTCCTCCACTTTTACCTGCATTACTTGCATACATAGTCATTAAAAACTCATAAGCATCACCAAAAGCATCAATCTCATTTTCATTATAATGCAAATTAAGTTCAGAAATTGCCTCCATAATCTTTATAATCTTTTTATTACGCTCTAGATTGTTTGCCCCAAGTTTATTAGAATAAAGATCTAAATCATCAAAAAGTCCTTTGAAGCTTTTTTCACTCTCACTCCCATTGGCACTACTTTCAATCTCTTTAAAAATATCGCTAAGTTTTTCATTTAGATTTTCCAAATTTACATTTTTAAGAATACTAGAAAAAAGATAACTTGGTTTTATAAAAAATCCTTTAGCATTAATAATCTCTTTTTTGCCATTTTCCGCCATTTCATCGCTTAAATTTTCATAATCTTGCTTATAAGCTTTCAAAACAAAGCTCTTTAGATTTTCACAGATAAAATAATAAAACAAAAATCCCAAAACATAACTTTTAAAATCCCAACCATCTACACTTCCACGCAATTCATTTGCAATTTTCCAAATAGTTTTGTGTAATTCTTCTCTTTCAATCACGCTTTTCATATAGCTTCCTTAAAAAGTTAATAATTTATTTCTATAGTATTCATACTGCTTTTTTCTTGCTTTTATCTCTGCAGGAATTCCACTTTGTAAATCTGTGGTGAGTGTGTGGAATTTATCTAAAATACTTACTATTTTTTCTTGTGTTTTTAATGATGGGATAGGAATTTGGATTTTTTCAAGTATTACTTTTGTTAAACTAGGGCGATCTAACGATTGATTGTGCTGTTTCCAATCAATATAAGTAAAAATATAAAATAGAAATTTTGGAATTATGTAGTTTTTAAAATTTTTTGTAAAAAATAAAGTATCAACAGCCCAAAATTTTTCATTAAGATAAAAAGGTTTATCAATAGTTCCCTTTCTGCCTATGCAAACACTTTCCCCTTCATATAAAAAATTATCCACACAAAGCATTTTACCACCTGTGCCATACACTGGAATATTTCCGTTATTCAAATGTCTATAATCTCTGCCATTTGCAATCTCACACACTTCACCTAGCATTTTTAGCTCATACCCCCCCCCATTTTTGTCTAAATACTCAAAAGATAAAAGTTTATTACGATAATACTCATACTGACGACGGCGTGCTTCTAGCTCTGCTTCTAGCTCTGCTTCTAATTTAGTAAAGGTGTCTAAAATTTTCACAATTTCTTCTTGAACTTCAAGTGGCGGAATAGGAATTTGAAATTTTTTAAATGATTTCATATCTACAGATGCAAAACCAGAAATATTTGTATTTTGCTTACACCATTCTCCCAAGATAAAACAATAGTAATAAATAAATTTCATATCAATAGAAAGATCGCAATTTGCCTTTTTACTTAAATATGTGAATTGTTGATTTGCCATCGAATCAACAACTACCAAAGCATGTTCTCCAATGGTTGCAGTAGTTGAGATAATAATAGAATTTTTAGGAAAAATTTTACCACCTTTTAAAGCCTGTTTGGTAATATGCTGCAACGAATCACTCAAAATTCTGCCATTAGTACGAATATCATCCATTCTAAACCAAGGAATAGTTCCGTCATTCCAAAAATCTTTATTTGCTTTTGATGGAGTATATCCATTTTTAATATCAAAGATCTCATCTAGCTTTTTAAACTCTACGCCATTAGGGCAAAGTTCTTTTAAAAGTTTTTCTATTTTATTCATCATCTACCTTTAAAAAAACCATAAATTTATCAAAAAATGCCTTAAGCTTGTTAATGATACTTTCTCGCTTTTCATCATTTCCTTCGCTTTTTGGCGCAAAAGGATTAATAGCAGGCAAAAGCCCACCTATGCGTTCGCCTTTATCTTGGAAAAAATTTAATTCAAAAGCATCATCTAAATACTCTTTTGTCAGTTTTTCATTTAAATTTTCTTCTTTTATAAGTTGGTTTAATTCTTGCTCTTTTTTTCTTTGCATAAAATTTTCAAAAAGGCTTTTATAGTCGCTGTTTTTATTATTATCAATTTCATTTAAAAATTCTTCAATAAGCTCTTTTTTATCTCTTAAACTTGGGTTTGAAATAGTAGTTTTTAAAATACTTTCTTTGATTTTGTCTTGATTTGTTTTATAATATTCTTCAAGTAAAAATAGTATAAAATCTACATTAATTTCATTTTGCTTAATGAGTTCAATTTCAAAAATCAAATCATCGTTAATATTTTCTTTTTCTGTTTTTTGTTTAAGTGTAGCATAAAGCTCTAAATAATGACTTTGATAATCTTGTTTATCTCTTATATTTAAAGGATTTTTAAATTCATCAAAAAGACTTAAAATATTCTCAAGTTTTAAAATCTCATTAAAAATCTTAATAAATTCTTTTTGCTCTTTTTCACTATAAAGTGGGAAATTTAAAAGATCAAATTTTTGTTTTAACTCATCTATTAGCACAACATACTTTTCAAAATAAAAAGCAAAATTTTCTAACAAAACAATACTCGATGCTTTTTCATCGCCAAACATCTGTAAGCTTTTATTTGTCGCATTTTCTAAATCTCTAAAACACACAATATTACCACAATTTTTTTGCTCATTTAAAATTCTATTAGTGCGTGAAAAGGCTTGCAAAAGTCCGTGATATTTTAGATTTTTATCCACATAAAGAGTATTGATTGTTTTAGAATCAAATCCTGTTAAAAACATATTTACTACGATTAGTAAATCTAATTCTTTATCTTTAAGCTTTTGTGATACATCTTTGTAATAATTATCAAATTTTTCTAAACTAAAATCACTTTTAAAATAACTATTATAATCTTTTATCGCCTTGCTTAAAAACTCTTTAGCGCTTTGTGTATCATTTATAAATTCATCTAAATCTTCATTTTGCTCATAAGAATAAATAACACCAACTTTTAAATTACTATTATTTTGCTTTAACTGCTTACTAAATTCTTCATAGTATTTTTTAGCAAAATCTACACTAGCAGTAGCAAAGATCGCATTAAAACCTTGAACTCTTTGATTTTTTAGCATATAAGCACTTTGTCTTTTGGTGTGGCGATTGAAATTTTCTAAAATATAACTTGTGATTTTTTCTATGCGTTCATCACTTAAAAGACTTGATTCTCTATCGATAGTGGAAATTTTCTTATCTAAATCACTTTCAATTTGTTTCATTGTAGAATGATAACTTACTTTAAAAGGTAAAACATTTTTATCTTTTATCGCATTTAATATTGTATAAGAATGCAAACAATCGCCAAAAGTGCTTTGAGTAGTTTTAAGTTCTAAATTTTTATTATCATTTACAAAATAATTTTTTCCCGCATTTTCTTCAAAAATAGGCGTTCCTGTAAAACCAAAAATATAGTATTTTTTAAATTTTTTAATGATTTGTTCGTGCATTTTTCCAAATTGACTTCTATGACATTCATCAAAGATAAAAACAATTTCAGAATCAAAAATGCGAGAATTATCGTATTTTTGTACAAATTTTGAAAGTTTTTGTATGGTAGTAATGATGATTTTCTCATCTTCTTTTGTGCTTTCAATCCTTCTTTTTAACTCATCGGTGTTTTTAGTAGCATTTGCTGCACCTTTTTCAAATTTATCGTATTCTTTTTGGGTTTGATAATCCAAATCTTTTCTATCCACAATAAAAAGTACTTTTTTAATAAAGTCAAGTTTTGTAGCTAAAATTGCTGTTTTAAACGAAGTTAAAGTTTTTCCGCTTCCTGTACTATGCCAAATAAACCCTCCTGCCTCTACATTTCCATAGTATTTATACTTATGAGCGATTTTAATTTTATTGATTATTCTCTCACTTGCTGCGATTTGATAAGCACGCATAATCAATAATTCATTATCAGCATTAAAAACACAATATTTTGTAAGAATATTAAGTAAATTTCTTTTAGCTAAAAAAGTCTTTGTAAAATCTTCTAAGTCTTCAATGATGTTATTTTTTGCATCTGAAAAACTCATACAAAAAGCATAGTTATCATTTAAAGATTTTTTAGTTTTATATTGATTTGTATTGCTATAATATTTGGTTAATGTGCCATTTGAAATGATAAAAATTTGCACAAATTCATAGAGTGCATTTCCTTGTAAAAAACTTTCTTTTTGATAACGCTTAATTTGATTAAAAGCTTCTTTTAAATTTACACCACGTCTTTTTAACTCAATATGTACCAAAGGCAAACCATTTACCAAAATACTAACATCATAACGATTTTTAAATTTACCACTTTCATTTTTTAATTGCGACACAACTTGAAGATAATTATTAATAGGATTGATCCTATCTATAAGAATGATATTTTTCTTACTTCCATCATCTTTTTCAAGTGTGAGAGTAAAACTATCATTTTGAAGCATCTTGGTTTTGTCTTCAAAATTTAGTTTTTTATTTGCAATATTTTCTTTATAAAATTTTTGCCATTCTTCTTGTGAGAAAACGATATTATTTAATCTTTCAAGTTGTAATTTGAGATTATTTTCAAGTTCTAAGATATTATTTAGCTCTAATTTTTCATAGCCTTGAAGCTCTAATTCTTTAATAAGAAATTTTTCTAAATCTTCTTCATTTTGATAAGCTTTTGGCTCTTTTGGTGTAAATTTGTATTCTGTAACAATAGTAGTATTGTCATTTTGTGTAATTAAATCATTCATAAAAAAACCCAAAAAAATATAATTTAAAAATTATACACAATTATCCCTACAAAAAAGTAGGGAAATTTAGGGATTTTATAGGTGTTTTAACATTGTTTCATAAGCTGCTTTTGTTCCTGGACGTACTTTAGTCATCCAGCTAACTATAATTATAACTATAGAAGCGGCTAAAAATCCTGGAATAATTTCATAAATAGGAAAATCAAACCACTCGGCCAAGAAGTTTTTATATACTACAACTACAACTGCACCGGTAATCATACCTGCAATAGCTGCATATCTAGTCATTCTTGACCAAAATAATGAAAAGAGCATTACAGAACCAAAACTTGCTCCAAATCCTGCCCAAGCATAAGCCACTATACTTAATACGCTTGAGTTTTTATCAGTGGAAATGATAAAGGCTATTACCGCAACAGCCAAAACACCAAATCTACCTAAGGTCATTACCATTTTATTAGATGCTTCTTTATTAAAAATTCTTTTATAAAAATCTTCTGCTATAGTTGAGCTTGAAACAAGTAATTGTGAACTTGCTGTACTCATAATAGCTGCCAAAATAGCACTAAGCAAAATTCCTGCTATCCAAGGATTAAAAAGTAATTGCGACATTACGATAAAAATCTTTTCAGGATCTTGCAAACTAAGCTCAAATTTACTCACATAAGCTATTCCTAAGACACCTATTAAACAAGCACCAATTAAAGACACAACCATCCAAGAAATTCCTACAAAAGTAGCAACAGGAATATCCTTAGTAGAACGTATAGACATAAAGCGTACTAAAATATGAGGTTGTCCAAAATAACCAAGCCCCCATGAAAGCGCTGAAACTATACCTAAAAAGCTTAATCCTTCTCCCATAGAGAAAGTGTTTGGTTTAATTTCTTTAACTATACTCATAGCCTCACTAAAACCACCCAAATGATAAATCATCACTATAGGAACAACAATCAAAGCACCCATCATTAAAAGACCTTGAATTAAATCTGTCCAACAAACTGCCTTATATCCACCCAAAAATGTATAAGCAACTATAATTACAGTTCCTGTAGTAAGTGCATAATCATATTGAATTCCAAAAGTTGCTTCAAAAAGCTTTGCTCCACCTACAAGCCCCGAAGAAACATAAAAAGTAAAAAAAATCAAAATAACAATAGCACAAACCACTCTTAATATATGCTTATCATCATCAAACCTTGTCTCAAAATAATCAGGTATGGTAATAGAATTTGCAATCACACTAGTATAAATTCTAAGTCTTTTTGCTACAAAAGCCCAATTTAAAAACGCTCCTATACTAAGTCCTATTGCAATATAACTTTCAGCTAAACCACTTACATATAAAGCTCCTGGTAAACCCATCAAAAGCCAACCACTCATATCAGAAGCTCCTGCACTAAGTGCAGAAACTACTGGCCCCATAGAACGACCACCTAAAAAATAGTCTTCTGAATTTTTATTTTGTTTATAAAAATAAAATCCGATAAAAAGCATTAATGCTGAGTATGCGACAAACATTATCGCAATTTGCGTATTAATATGTACAACCTCCATTTATTCTCCTTTTTTTCATTTTAAAGCACGAATGCCTAAATTTCCATAACGATGGAAAGATATACTTAAAGCTTTTTCATTATGATATAAAAGCAGCTCAAAACGACCATTTATTAAAGGCTTAACATTGGCAATGATTTTTGCACAACTTGCTGCTTTTATAAAAATTTCATCATTAACATCTAATGGAGCAAAATAACGAATTCTTTCATAATCAGCTATTTTGCTAATGAAATTTTCCTTACTTTCTTTGAGAAATAAAGTTTTTGAGCTAATTTTTTGATTAATCTTTTGCACAAGATCCATTTTCTCATGCTCATCATAGCTCAAAATAAGATCAATATTTAGCACACTAGCTGCTAAAATAACCCCTAAAATATCTTTTAAGCTATCATCTTTATGTACTCTATAAGCAATATTTTTTACCTTTGTATAAGAGAAAAGATTATCCTCACCTCTAATATTAACATAATCTTTCGCACTCGCAAATTCATGCTTTGCATGATAAGCATAACTTTTCGCCATAGCTTTAATAACTTCAAAATCTGCTTTATCTTTTTCATTTAAATCAAGACTCAAAGCATTTAAATTTGAAATCATTTCATTATCTAAAACATTTTGATCAGCTTGACTTTGTTCTATATCCATAAATTGGGTGATATAATTATAAATTCCTACCTTTCTACCAAAACCAATTGCTGATTTTTTTATACCACCAAAAGGTTGTCTAAGAACTATAGCACCTGTTGTTGGTTTATTAATGTATATATTTCCTGCTTCTATGTGAGTGTGAAAATACTCCCATTCTCTCTCATCTAAGCTTTCAAATCCAGCTGTCAAACCATAGCCAGTAGAATTTACTATATCAATAGCTTCTTTTAAATCTTTTGCTTTCATTACAGTTAAAATTGGTGCAAAAAGTTCGTTCATATGTGTAAAATCACCCTTTTTAGTGCCATATTTAATCCCTGGAGTTAAAAGATAAGGGTTGTCATCTATAAATCTAGGTTTTAAAGCCCAACTTTCATAAGGAGCTAACTCATCTAAAGCTTTTTGTAATTTTACATCTGGTTTATCCGCTAAAGCACCAAGTTTATTTTTAAATACAAAAGGATTTCCAACAGCCATAGAATTTGCAGCATCTACCAAAGTCTTTTTAAATTCCTCATCATTATAAACTTCTTCTTCTAAAACAAGCAAAGAAGTAGCTGAACATTTTTGACCCGAATTTGAAAATGCTGAATGAATGATATTTTTAATCGCACTATCACGATCAGCAAATTTAGAAACAATAGTTGCGTTTTTACCACCTGTCTCAGCACTTAAAAGCAAGGTTGGATTAGCTTTAAGCATTGCATAAGCAGTTTCTTCTCCACCAGTTAATACTGAAAATTTCACACTTTGATCAACAAGCAAGTATTTTGATATATCGCTACCTTTAGCAGGTAAGAAAATCAAAGCATCTTTTGGAATTCCTGCATCCCAAAAACATTTACAAAGCATATAACCTGTTAACATCGATAAAGATGAAGGTTTATATATCACTTTATTACCTGCAGCTAAAGGTGCTGCTATGGTTCCCACTGAAATACCTACTGGGAAATTCCATGGTGCAATTACCACACCTATACCCTTTGCTTTAAAAGTTGTATTTGGATTTTGCTCTTTTAATTTTTCTAAAGAATATGGGTAAAATTCTAAAAAGTCTATAGCCTCACTAACCTCAGGATCAATTTCCAAGAAAGTTTTTCCTACTTCTAAGGCTGCTATACCTATTAAATCCCCTCTACGTTCTCTAACAAGTTGGGCAGTTTTTGCTAAAATTTTATAAATTTCATCATGGCTTAACTCGCTAAAATTTGAATTTTTAGCCACATCTAAAGCATATTTAATCTCTGTTTCACCTGCCAAGTATGCTTTACCTATAGTACGATTTTTGATTTTATCTTTAACTTCTACTACTTGTAAATTTTCATTTTTAATTTCATCTTTTATAACTGGATACACATCATAATTTTCTAAATTTTCATACTTAGCTCTTATACCCTTAGCCCACTCTCTATTTGCTTTTAAGATAAAATCTGTATCAGGTTCGTTTTTAAATTCTTTACTCTCATAAGAACTTATAGTCTTTACTTCATTATTTCTATCTTGAATTCTATGGGTAGAATTATCCAAACTAGCAACACCTTCTAAGGATTTTACAAATAATTCTTTTTGCATTTGCCAATTTTTATCATTGATTTTAAGATTGAAAAAATATCTCATGAAATTATCTTCACTAGTATTTTCGTCAAGTCTTCTTACTAAATATGCAATAGCATTATTAAAATGTGCTTCATCACACACTGGTGCATAAAGTATAAGATCATGCATTTTAGAAAGTTCATAAGAGCATTGCAAACTCATACCTTCAAGCATTTCAAAAGTAAAAGATGATAAAGCTCCTGCTTGTGAAATTCTAGTATAAGCATAAGCTATTTCAAATAAATTATGACTTGCTATACCTATATTAATATACTTATGATTATCTCCTTCTAATACAAAATCAAGCATTTTTTTATAGTTACTATCAGTGTCAATTTTTTTATAAAAAGTAGGTAGTGCCCAACCTCTTTGTGAAGCTATAGTTTCTTCACTTTCCATATTCGCCCCTTTAACAAAGCGAATTTTTATAGGTTTCATACCTTTTAAAACTCTTTCCTTTGAAAAAGCAAAAAGTTTTTTCAAATACTCATAAGAATCAGGCAAATAAGCTTGTAAAACAATACCTGCTTTAATATCGTATTTTGCAACACTCTCCATAAAGGCCTCAACAGTTAATTCTAAATCTCTAAATTCTTCCATATCAAGATTGATAAATTTAGATACACCTTGCTTTTTTTCCTCCTCTAATGCAAGAGCATATAATTTATCTAATCTTTTTACTACTTCATCTTTAGAGTATTCAAAATCAATAATATTGATTTGGGAAAAAATGGTAGTAATTTTAATAGAAATATAAGTAATATAGCTAGTTTTTAACGCTTCTTCATATTTTTTCATCCTATAAGCACTCTCAGCTTCACCTAAGACCTCTTCACCAATTAAATTTACATTTAAGGTGATTTTATCCTCATCTTTTCTTTTACGCATATGAGGCTCTAATACACTAGGATTTGCATCTAAAACCATAGCTTTAGTATCTTCTCTTAAATGCTTAATGAAAAATGGCACACTAAGAGTTGGTGCAAATTTTCCAAAATTTAAAAATGAAAAAAGCAAGAATTTTTCAAAAGCACTAAAAAAGTCTGCTATACCATATTTGTTTAAAGTATGCTCTATAAGTTCAAAACTCGCACCTTTATCTTTACATCTAAAAGATCGGTCTAAAAGCTCAATCAACATCACTTTATTTTTAGGATTGTTTAAAAGTTTTTGCATTTTGGCATGAAATTCTTTTTCGCTTTGAGAGATATTACTTTCTATCTTTCTTTGTAATTCTTCAGCTAATTGCAAAGCTTTTTGTATCATTTTTTCCTCCACTTTAATAGTTAATATGTATTTATGATACAAAAATTGCAACAAAAATCAACATATATTTAATTATAATTTGCCTTTATATGTCAAAAAGTAACAAATATAAACATATATTTTTGATTGTAAATAAAATATTAGTGTAATAATAAATAATTATGAGTATTTTTTACACATTGAGCAATGATTTTTGCTTCTATGTTATGTTCTTTTAAAATTTTTAAGGCTTCATCTGCTTCTTTTTCATTCAAGGCAGCTAAAAGTCCACCTGAGGTTTGAGGATCATAAAAAACTATATCCGCATCTTTTTCGCTTAAATTTTCAACCCAAGTTTTTAAACTATCTTTATTTTTATAAGCTCCTGCAGGAATAATTCCCATATTAGCCATAGATAAAACATCATCTATTAAAGGAATTTCGTTTTTATATACTTCTATCATAATCTCTTTATTTAACATTTCTTTTAAATGTCCCAAAAGACCAAAACCTGTTACATCACTTAAAGCACTAAGACTTTTAAATCCTCTCAAAATACGACTTGCATATAAATTTAAAAAACTCATTTGCTCTACTACTTTTAAAATTTTTTCTTTTTCTAGCAAACTAGCTTTTATAGCAGTGCTGATAATACCACTGCCTATGGGCTTGGTAAGTAAAATCACATCGCCATCTTTTGCACTATTATTAGCTATAAATTTCTTAGGATGAACTACGCCTGTTACACTAAGTCCAAAAATAAATTCATCATTTTCTATAGTATGCCCACCTACTAGCACAGCTCCTGCTTCTTCAACCTTAGCTCTAGCACCCTCTAACACTTCAAGTAAAATTTCATTGTTAAAATGACAAGTATCAAAGCCTACAATATTTAAAGCATTAATCACCTCAGCACCCATAGCAAATACATCACTTAAGGCATTTGCAGCAGCTATAGTGCCAAAATGATATGCACTATCAACCACAGGTGTAATAAAATCAAGAGTTTGCACTAAAGCTAAATCTTCATTTAGCTTATAAACACTTGCATCTTCGTTATTATTAACACCACTTAAAATGTTTTTATGCGGTTTTAAAATGCCAAGAATTTTGTCAAGACCCACCGAGTCTAATTTGGCAGCTCAACCCGCAGCTTTTACATAATGGGTTAGTTTTTGATCTTTATATATCATAAAGAAATAATCTTTGCCTTTCCAAAAAGTTCATTTAAAATTTCATAGGCATTACCTATTTTACCTATTTTAAGCTCTTGAGTTTTGCCAAAAAACTCCAAACATGCCCCACAGCTGTAAATTTCAACTCCTAAATTTTCAAGCTCCTTCATAGCTTCAAAAGCCATATGAGAGCAATCAACATTCATCAAAACACTATCATTGACACAAAGGATTTTTACAGGTTTATTAGGTAAATCTTTTAGGGTTTTTAAAAAACCTAACATTAAATTTTTACCTAACTCTCCTTCACCTACTTTATCACTTTTTAGAAATAATACATTATATTCTTGCAGATTTTTTTCTTGAGTTTGAGCTATATTACTATCTTTTACGATGCTAATAATACTTTCATCATCTAAATCTTTAACACTAAATTCCAAATTTAAAGATTTTAAAAATCTCATTACATTTTCTTTAGAAGCTTGAGAATTTAAAAGAATCTCTAAATTTTCATTTTCTTTTAACTCTTCTAAAGCTTTTTTTGTTTCTATCACAGGACGCGGACAAGCTAAGTCTCTACAATCAATTTTCATTTTTTGCCTTTTTTATTTAATGATATATTGTTATAACTTGTATTCAAATTAAGTTTTGTCTTTTTCTTGATTTTTCTTAAAAAATAATTCTTTAAAGCGTTTATTAGTATATTCTTCTACATCTTGTTGTAAAATTTTAAAATTTTGAATTAACTCATATGCTCTTGGAGTAAGTTTACTACCAGCTTCACTTCCTCTTCCTTTTTTAGCAATGAGTAATTCTTCTTTCATGTTTTTTTCTAAATCTTGTATATAAAGCCATGCTTTTTTATAATTAATCCCTAATTGCTTAGCTACTTGAGAAATACTTCCACATTCTCCTACTAATTCTAAAATATCTGTTTTACCTTTACCAAAAAGTAATTCTCCATCAGAATTTTCTATCCAAATTTTACTTTTTATATGAAACTTTTTACCTTTTTTTTCTTCAAAACAACCAAGTTCACAGTGTTTAACATCAATTTTATAAGTTTTAAGTGTGGCTCTAATATCAGCCATATTAAAGTCTTTAGCACATTCTAAAGCATCTTTACATGATATACGACGCTTAGAATCTAATTTTGTTTCTAATTTTTCTAAAATTTCACTTTTTGCTATATTTTTGCTTAACTTGCCAAATTGACCTAGCTCACAATCTGAAATTTTTACACCTAATTCTTTTATAGCAGTTTGAAAATCTTCTTTAGAATATTGTTTTAAAAGTTCTAGTGCTTTTTTACAAGTAAGTTTATTATTTTCATCAAGATTTTTTTGAATTTGTAAAATTAGCTCTTCCATGAATTAACCTTGGATTATAAGTAGTAAAAAGGGTGCTTGTAAACACCCTTTGAATTATTTTGCATCAAGTCCTAAATTTTGACCCTTAAGCAAAACTCTTTTCCTATACATTGCACTAACTTCAGCTGCATCACCAACCAAAAGTGCATTTGTAGAACAAACCGCAGCACACATAGGCACTTTACCTTCTGCGATACGATTTTGTCCATAAAGCTCTCTTTCTTCATGAGAGTTAGTAGGCTCAGGACCACCTGCACACATAGTACATTTATCCATTTCACCCTTAATGCCAAAAGCACCATCTCTTGGAAATTGTGGGGCACCAAAAGGACAAGCATAAAGACAATATCCACAACCTATACAAGTTTTTTTATCATGTAAAACAATACCATCAGCTCTAATATAAAAGCATTTTACAGGACAAACTTGCTCACATGGAGCATCTGTACAATGTTGGCAAGCAAGAGTTGTTGAAAACTCTTTGCCTTCTATACCTTCATTTAGAGTGATTACTTTTCTTCTATTAATCCCCACTGGTACTTCATGCGCACTTGAACAAGCTACTTGACAAGCAAAGCAAGAAATACAGCGATTATTATCTACATAAAATTTCATTCTAGCCATAACTTACCCCTTAAGCCTTTTCAAGTCTGCAAAGTCCTGCATTAAACTCAGAAATTTGCGTATTTATATCAAAACCATAGTTAGTAACCGTGTTAGAACTTTCCCCTATAGTATAAGGTTTAGTGCCTTCAGGATAATTATAACTTAAATCCACACCTTGCATAATACCTGCAAAGTTATAAGGCAAGCAAATTCTATCTGGTGTAACTGAATGATTATGCACACATTTTACTTTAATCTTAGTGCCTTGTGGTGAATGAATCCACATCATATCACCATCATTTATGCCATATTTTAAAGCAAGTTCAGGGTGTACATTAGCAAACATCTCAGGTGTAATAGCTGCAAGATATTTACTAGTTCTTTCAAGCATACCCGCACCGCTTAAATTTACTAAGCGCATACTTGAAATAATAGTTGGAAACTCTTTGCTCCAATCTGTTTTTTGTTGCTCACTAATAAATTTACTCTCAACCCTAAAGTTTTTCTCTTGATCACCCCAAGTAGGATATTTTTTAACCAAATCCCAACGAGGCGAGTGAATAGGCTCTCTATGTAGTGGAATAGGATCAGCAAATTCCCAAACTTTCATTCTAGCTCTTGCATTACCTAAACAACAAGCACTTTTTTCCCTACATTTTTCTAAGATAATACCTGAAATATCTGTGCTCCAGCTAGCACCCATTAGTTCTTTTTCTTTATCACTTAGTTTAATATTAAACACTTTTTCGATATTTTCTTTAGTAATTTGTGGGTATCCGCCTTTAACTTTACATCCTTTTGGAGTAAAACTATCATCTGCTAACTGAGAATGTCCATCATGCTCTAAACCAAAGCGATTTCTAAAGCCCATACCACCTTCTTCATAAGGTATATCAGTATTCCACATGATAGAAGTACCTGGGTGTTGTTTATCCCAACAAGGCCAAGGTAAGCCATAGTATTCACCTTTAACTTCACCACCAAGACCTCTTTGAGTATCAGGATCAAAATGCTCCCAATTTTGTTGGTGTTTTCTTAGACGCTCAGCTGAAATACCTCTTAAACCTATACTTAAAAGACCATTACTCATTTCTCTTGTAGCATCATCAGGCCATACGAAATTATCATCACTATCATCTCTTGTTTGTACAAGTTTATGATCTTTTAATTCCATTTTCATGCCACGAGTATATTCTTTATAAAAACCAAATTTTTTAGCAAAAGCAAACATAATCTCTTGATCTTCTTTACTTTCATAAATTGGTTTTACTACTTGAGAACGCCATTGCATAGCACGGTTAGTTGCAGTCACATAGCCTTCTGTTTCAAATTGAGTTGAAGCAGGAATGATATAAATACCATCTGGGCGATCTGCTAAAACTGCTACCTCATTTACAAAAGGTTCAGCAATTACGATCATATCAAGCTTTTTAAGTGCTTCTTGAATTTTTACCGTATGTGCCATAGAAGTAATACCCGTTCCTTGCACCCAAAGTACGCGGATAGGTGAGTTTGAATAAGTTTTTTCTTCATGTAAAACACCTTGCCACCATTTTGCTAGTGAAAAGCCTTTTTCATGCATCCATTCTTTAGAATAAAATCTTGAATTTAAATACTCTCTTTCGACATTCCATACATTGGAGAAATGGTTCCAAGCATTATCATCAAGTCCATAATAAGCTGGTAAGGTATCAGCCAAACAACCCATATCAGTAGCACCTTGAACATTATCATGACCTCTAATGATGTTTGTTCCTGCGCCTGGTTTGCCTATATTACCAAGAACGAGTTGTAAGATAGCTAGAATTCTTGTATTAGAGCTACCTACTGAGTGTTGAGTAATACCTAAAGCCCAAAATAGCGTAGCAGGTTTAATTGTAGCTAACATTCTTGTGATTTTTTCAAGTTGAGCAGCCGGAACACCTGTTACATCTTCTACAACTTCAGGAGTCCATTTAGCAGCTTCTGCTTTTATTTCTTCAACTCCATAAGTTCTAGTTTTGATTAATTCTTTATCTTCCCAACCATTTTTGAAGATCAAATGAAGCATACCATAAACTAAAGCTATATCTGTACCTGGACGAATTCTCACATATTCATCAGCATGCACTGCAGTTTTTGTAAATACAGGATCTACAACTACTAATTTAGCATTATTACGATCTTTTGCTTGTAATAAGTGTTTAAATCCAATAGGATTTGCCACAGCAGTATTTGCACCAAAAATAATCATCATTTTTGAGTGTTTAGTCACATCACCAAAATGATTTGTCATAGCGCCATAACCCCATGTATTCGCCACACCGGCGACTGTTGCGCTGTGTCAAATTCTAGCAACGTGGTCTATATTATTAGTACCCCAAAATGCTGCAAATTTTCTAAAATAATAAGCTTGTTGGTTATTAAATTTAGCCGAACCTAAAAACATAACGCTATCAGGTCCATTTTCTTTACGGATTTCAAGCATTTTATCACCAATTTCATTGATAGCTTGCTCCCAAGTTAAACGCACCCATTTACCGTTTTCTTTTTTCATAGGATATTTAATACGCTGTTTTGATTTAGTAAGATCGATTTGATCTATCCCTTTACAGCAGTGTGATCCCTGTGAAATAGGATGTTCTATAGCGTTTTCTTGACGCACCCAAACTCCATCTTGCACTTCTGCTTTAATTCCACAGCCTGCACTACAGATACTGCAGATTGTTCTAACAATCTTAGAATCTGGATAAGGATTTGCTACTTCTTGCTCACTTGCAACTCTAATGGCTTTGTTTTCACTACCAAAAGCCGCACTTCCAAGACTAGCAATACCAGCAAGCTTAAGAAAATTTCTTCTTGCTAATGCCATCTTCTTCCTTTCTTAATTAATAAGCTATTTTGTAGTATTTTTCCCAATGCATAGTCTTTTTATAAAGTACTTCTTTTTTAGTACTTTTTCCCAAAACTACAGTATTTTGCTCTTGGTAATCATCTTTAGCTAAAGCATTTACACTCGCTCCAGCTACTACCCCTAAAGCACCAATTTTCAAAGATTTTTTTAAAAAATCCCTTCTTTGATTGGCCTCCATGTTCTCTCCTTTGAAATAAAAGTAAAGAATAACTATAAATACCTTATTGTTAAAGTATTTACACACTTAACGAAATAAATTTTGCATATTTTCACTTAAGATTTTATTTAATTTCTATTTTCATAAAAAGATGATTTTGATAATATGTATTTTGGTAACAAAATACATATTAATTTTTATAATTTACTAAGTTCTTCTATATTTGTTTTACTAAATTTAGTAGGAAGTCTTGGTTCATAAGGAAGTCTTTGTAAAGCCTCATCTGCTATACTTTTACCTTCTTTTTTTATAGGCGCTTGCACTTCTAAATAAGCTCTTTCATTTGTAAAAAAAACTTTCATAATATTAGCAATGCAAATATAAAAATTTGAGTTTTTATGAATTTGCAATTTTTCTATAAATTCATCTATTACAGGATTTATCACAAAACGAAATAATTGCTGTGTAACTTTTAAATCATGCTCAATAATACTTGCTATAAAAGCAAATAAAAAGCCAAATTCATCTTCACTTTGTCTACAATCTTCTTTTTTTCTAAATTTGGTTTTTCTAATGATTTCGCAAGCTTGAAGTTTCATTTTACCATCATCTCTGCCCTCATCGTAAAAAGAAGCGCTAATAGGTACATTCACATAAGAAAAATCAAAAAATACAGCATTTTGCTCTTCTTTAAAACTTACAAAATCACATGAGCTAAGTTTTTCAAAATCAGATCTTAAACTATCATCTAAAGGGCTTTGAGCTAAAACTAAAACTTGCTCGTGCCAAATTTTAAATTCATTTTCATCAATAAAATTAAAAGCTTTTGAAAAAAATTCATAAAAATATTTACGCGAAAGATCAATATCTTGTATCATTCATTTTCCTTGTTATTTTTATTTGATTATAACAAGGAAAATTTAAAAAAATCAAGTGAGATTTTAAAATTTTGTTTTAGAATCGTAAGTAAATGATGGATTGATTTGCTTTTTATCGCTTAATTCTTTATACCAATAAGAATGTAAAATATAAACTTCCTCTTCTTCTTTATAACCACTAATCATAGAGTGGATACTTCCTTTAATAGCAAATACAGCCATATAAATATGAATAGCAAAAAATACCGCACATAAAATACCCAAAATATTATGGATGATAGCTGAAGCTCTTAAAATATCTATATGAGAAATTCCAAAAATAGACTGCAAAGAAGTGGAGTTAAAGTCAAGGAAAAACATAAACGCACCAGTAATTATCATCAAAAAGCCACCAAAAACAGCTATATAATACCAAGATTTTTGACCAAAATTAAACTTACCTGCAGGCACAGGTTTTTTCTCTTTACTTAAATATCCACCCACTATCATCATCCATCTTAAATCATAACTTGCAGGAAGCATTCTTTTAATCCAACACAAAAGCATAGGAATGATAGAAATGATAAACAAAATAGTAGCGATACCATGTAAGTTTTTACACATTCTTACAAAAAATCCACCACCAAAATACGATCCAAAAATCATAATAAGTCCAGTTGGCACAAGGATAATCCAAGAGATTGCTGCTACAAAATGAAACAATCTTTCAAATACCGAAAAAGCATAAATTTTCTTACCATCATGAGAAAATTTCTTTGGACCTATAACCATATAGTGCAAAGCAAAAGCCGAAATCACCACTATAAGTATAATTAAAACAGCACTTGCAATATACTCACCTTGTAGTTTAGTCCACAAAGCACCAAAATTTTGATAACTTTCTATATTCATCACTCTTTGCACATCCCAAATTTGAGTATTTTTAACTTCAAAATTTTCTTGAGCAAATAGAAAGTTAAAACAGGCTAAAAGAGCTAGTATAACTCTATGCATAAATTACTCCTAAACATTACACGCTAGAAAAAGCTTAGCGTTGTAGTTTTGTTAATTTTCAGTTTCCATTTTTATTTTAAAAAAAGTTTTATTTAAAAAACATAAATTTGCAAAAAACTACAAAAAAACTCAATTTTTAGTTTCTTTTCGAATAATTTTCATAACCAAACTCTCTAACCATAGATAAATTCTCATTCTTATCTAAGAACATTAAATTTGGAAGTCTTACTCCATTAAAAGTAGTGTTTTTAACTATAGAATAATGAATTTGATCTAAAAATACTATTTTTTGCCCTATTTTTAACTCTTGATTAAAAGCATACTCACCCATGATATCCCCTGCTAAGCAAGTATTACCACCAAGTAAATAAGCAAATTCATCTTCTTTTAACTCACTATATTTTTCCCCATCACGACTTGATAAGATTCTAGCATTTAAAACCTCACTTGTATAAGGCATGATGATAGTATCTGGCATATGAGCTTCACTTGAAGTATCTAAAATAGCTATTTTTTTCTCATTTTCTATTATATCTATCACACTTGCGACTAAAGTCCCACACTGCCAACCCACAGCCTCACCGGGCTCAAGATATACTTGCACTCCGTATTTATCACTAAATTTTTTACAAAGATCAATTAGTTTTTGCGTGTCATAACCTTCTTTTGTGATATGATGACCCCCACCAAAATTAACCCATTTCATATTTTTAATAAATTTTGAAAATTTAGTTTCAAAAGCATTTAACACAAGCTCTAAAGAATGCGCACTTTCTTCACATAAAGCATGAAAATGAAGTCCGCTTAAAGCACTTAAATCTTCATTTTCAAAATCAATCGCACAAATTCCTAATCTTGAAAATCTACCGCAAGGATTATAAAGTTCTTTTGGAGCCACTGAAAGCTCTGGATTACAACGCAGGCCAAGAGATTTGTGACTTGCTTTATCTTTAAATTTTTTAAATTGATTAAAAGAATTAAATACTATATGATGTGAAAGATCTATGATTTCATCTATTTCATCATCTTTAAAAGCGGGTGAAAAAGTATGAATTTCTTTACCCATATATTCTTTTGCAAATTTAGCTTCCCAAAGCCCACTACAAGTACAACCTGATAAATACTCACCCACTATATCCATAGCACCTGAAAAAGCAAAACCTTTTAAGGCAAGTAAAACTTTTACTCCACTTTGCTCACTTACTTTAGTCAAAAGCTCACAATTTTTTCTTAGTTTATCTTCTTCTAAAATATAAGCAGGAGTTTGAAAATTTTTATCTAGATGATTTTTAATTAGCATTATTTTTCCTTAATTTTTTGATTTAAACTGCTTGTATAACAAATCATATTAAAATTATATCTTGTTTTTATAATTTACAATCATTAATCAAATAATAGTTATAATCAAAATCTAAATCAAAATTAATTTAGGAGTAAAAAAATTTAATGGACAGAAGGTTATTTTTAAAATTTAATGTTTTAGGTTTAGCAAGCATTAGCAGTGTGTATGCAATGGGAGATCATTCTCATCACAATATGCACTCAAAACATGCAAAAAAAGATATAAAAGAAATCGATACTTCTTTTATAAAACTAGAAAATCCAAACATTAAACTACTCGATGAAAAAAACTTTCCTAGCGGACAAACATTAACAAAATTAAAACTTCTAAAAAATACAAGTACAAAGAAAAATTTCTTCAGATCAAGTATAGAAATCAAAGAAAGTCAAATAGAACTTGTTAAAGGCAAAAAAACAAAATGCTTTACTTACAATGGCTCTATACCTGGACCTAAAATAGAAGTTTATGAAGGTGATACTGTAGAAATTTTGGTAAAAAATAGTTTAAAAGAACCAACTACTATCCACTGGCATGGACTTGACATACCACCTGAACAAGATGGCAACCCACATGATCCTATCATGCCTGGTAGAGAAAGAATTTATCGCTTTAAACTTGGAGAAAATTCAGCAGGAACTTACTGGTATCATCCGCACCCACACTACACCACAGCAAAGCAAGTTTATAAAGGCCTAGCAGGGGTATTTGTGGTAAAAGCTAAAAAAGATGCATTGTCGCATTTAAAAGAGCAAGATTGGGTGATTAGTGATTTGCGTTTAGATGAAAATGCACAAATTCCTGATAATAATTTATTTGATTGGCTAAATGGTAGAGAAGGAAATTTAGTTCTTATCAATGGACAATTAAAACCAAAAATAACACTTGGAGAAGCTCAAAGAATTCGTATTTATAATCTTTGTGCGGCAAGATATTTAAATTTACGCATTAAAGGTGCTAAATTTATTTTAGTAGGAACTGATGGAGGGCTTATAGAAAAAGGTGTTGAATTAGATGAGTTATTTTTAAGTCCTGCTTCAAGAGTAGAAGTGTTAATCAAAGCAAGTAAGGGTAATTTTAAACTTGAAAGCATTTATTATGACCGCGATAAAATGCTTGTTAAAGAAGAACCTTACACTCTTATGCTAGCTGATCTTAAAATAGAAAAAACTATAGAAAACATACCTGAAAAATTACGCGAATTTTCACCTTTAAAAGAAGTTACAAGCTTTAAAGAAGTGATTATGAGCGAAGATCATATGCAAATGCATGGTATAAGTAAAAAAAGTGAAGAAGAAATCAAAAAAAGCCTTGCTTCTATGTTTTTAATCAATGGTAAAACATTTGATATGAATAGAACGGATTTAACCTCAAAATTAAATGAAGTAGAAGAATGGGTAGTAAAAAACAAATCACATATGGATCATCCTTTCCATATACATGGAACACAATTTGAACTCATTTCTTCTAAATTTAAGGATAAAATAACAAAAGCAAAATTCAGAGCATTGCAAGATACGATTAATGTAAGACCTAGTGAAGAACTAAGACTTAGAGTGAGTCAAAAATTTACCGGTATTAGAATGTTTCACTGCCATATTTTAGAGCATGAAGATCTTGGAATGATGGGAATTTTAGAAATAAAAGAATAAAGGTAAAAAAAAATGGTAAAAGTTGAATTTCTAGGGCCAATTAACAAAGAAAGCTTAGAACTAAACGTAAGCAATCTTAAAGAATTAAAAGTAATTTTAGGGCAAGATGAAAGCTTAAAAGAATGGCTTGAGCTTTGTGCGGTTGCTTTAAATGATGAAATGATTTTTGATGATGAAACTACCTTAAAAGATGGGGATAAAATATGCTTATTACCACCGGTTTGTGGAGGATGAGTTATGTTTGAATTACATCAAGGAGCCTTAGAAATTCCTAGCATTTATGCTAGATGGTATGAATATGCTAAAGATAAAAACTACGGAGCTTTGATCACATTTTGCGGTATAGTTAGAGCTGAAGATGAGATTGAGGCTTTGAGTTTTGATATATATGAGCCTTTATTAAAAACTTGGTTTGAAAAATGGTGCCAAAAACTCGCAAATGAAAATGCAAGCTTGATGTTTGCTCACTCTATCGGTGAGGTTAAGGTGCATGAGAGTTCTTATTTTGCTGGGGTTTTAAGCAAGCAAAGAAAATTAGGATTAAAACTAATTAATGATTTTGTAGAAGATTTTAAAGCAAGTGCGCCTATATGGAAATATGATATCATTAATGGCGAAAAAATTTACGCCAAAGAACGCTCTTTGAAACTTCAAGGAGCAGGAATTTTAAGCACTAAGGACTAAAATGCTAACTTCTTATAGTCAAAGTTTAGACATACTTCATTCACACATACAAACATATGAAAAAATAGAAAACATCGCTTTAACACAGTGCTTAGATAGAATTTTAGCCACAGACATCAAAGCTTCTACTAACAACCCTCAATTTCCCACTGCTTCTATGGATGGTTATGCGATCAAATTTAGTGAGCAAGATGAAGCTTTGTCTATCATAGGCGAAGTACCTGCGGGAGTTTTTCCAAGCTTTAAAATACAAAATAAAGAATGTGTTAAAACCTTTACAGGCTCTTTGATGAGTGAGGGTTGTGATACCTTAGTGCCTGTTGAAAAAGTTGAAGTTAAAAACGGCATAATTTATATAAAGGAAAAAGTTTCACAAGGCTTTGCTGTAAGAAAGGTGGGCGAGAGCTACACCGAGGGCGAAATTTTACTCACTAAAGGTACAAAACTAGGCTATAGTGAGATAGCACTTTTAGCTGAGCTTGGATATTTTCACATTAGTGTATTTGCTAAACCTATCATAGGTGTGCTAAGTAGTGGAAGTGAAATCAAAGACTTGGGCGAAAGCTTAGAGCACCCTGCACAAATTCGCTCATCAAATCATATAGCCATAGCTAATATGGCGAAAAAACTTGGCGCTGAAGCTAGAATTTTCCCACTTTTAAAAGATGATATGCAAAAAACACCAAGTGTTTTAAAACAAGCACTTAATGCATGTGATATTTTAGTTACCACTGGTGGAGTTTCCATGGGGGATTTTGACTTTTTAAAGCAAGCTGTTAAAGAGCATGAAATCATCTTAGACAAAGTCGATGTAAAGCCTGGCAAGCACATCAAAATAGCCAAATTTGAAGATAAATTCATCTTTGCCCTACCGGGTTTTCCATACTCGGCTATGGTGATGTTTAACTTATATGTAAGAGAGCTTTTAAATGCTTGGTTTTTACAAGAAAAGGACTATGTATTTAAAGCATTTGCAAGTACCGACTATAAGAAAAAAAGTTCACATTTAGAATTTGTGGCTTGCAATGTAGAATTTAAAGATGGAAAAATTTATGCCAATTTAAAAGGCAAAAAACAAGGCTCAAGTGCCATCATCAACAACCTTAACCACAAAGCTGCTCTTATGATAGCAAATGATGATATAAAAGAAAATGATTTAGTGGATATTGTTTTGATGCTTTAAATTAACTAAATTCTGTTATATTTTATTTATAGTTATAAACTAAGGAAAGATATGCAAAAAATTCTATTTTTAACACTTACAAGTATCATTTTATCATTTGCCAATCAAGTATATAAAGGAGAAAACATGCAAATTATAGAAAAAGCCGGAAAGCATGGAAGCTTTAAAGGGGATTCTAAAATCTTTAGTGGTGATGTTAAAATACATATGATATTCAAGGCAAATGAATGGAGAGATTTTAGTGGTGGCTTAGTAGAATTTAGTAAAAATGCTAGAAGTGCGTGGCACACTCACCCTAAAGGACAAACCTTAATTATAACAGAAGGAGAAATTATTACAAAAGTACCAGGTCAAAAAGCTGTAATAGCCAAAAAAGGTGATGTTATAAGCTGTCCAATTGGAGTAAAGCATTTCCACGGAGCAACGAATACAAGTAAAGGGGTGCATATAGCACTCACAAGTGAAATCGATGGTAGAAATGTAGAATGGTTGGAATTAGTTAGCGATGAAGAGTATAAGAATGCACTCAAAGAGGCAAGAAAGCAAGAGTAAAGCTTATAAAATCTCTACAAATATATGATAAATTTTAAAAATGAAACGTAGAAACTTTTTAAATTTAAGTATAAAAACTTTTATATTTTTGAGTACAATATCTAACACGATTTTTTCGCAAACTTTAAAAACTACTAAGGAAAAAACCATGCAATTAACACAAAAAGCAAAAGAAATTTTTGAGAAATTTTTTGGAAAAACAGAGAATTTGACACTTATACAAAATGATAAAGAATATTTTACCAACCACATTAATTTTACTTTTGGCGAAAGTTTTGTAAAGGCAAATTTAGATAAAGAAAAATATTTTTTAATCACACTTGCTTCTACTTTAGCAGTGGGTGGAAAAATAGAGTTTGGAATTTTACTCAAAGCGGCGATTAAAAATGAGGTAGATCCTATTAAGATTAAAGAAATAATCTATCAAGCCACACCTTATATAGGTTTTGCTAGGGTACTTGATTTTTTAAGTCTTTGTAATGATATATTTAAAGAGTTAAATATTACTCTGCCTTTAAAGTCGCAAGGTACAACTACAAAATCTAATCGTAAAACAAAAGGTAAAGAAATACAAAATATGATTTTTGGCGAGGTAAATATCACTAAAATGATAGAATCTACCCCTAAGGATAAAAGCTTTATAAATGATTTTTTAAGTGCAAATTGCTTTGGAGACTATTACACAAGAAATGGACTTGATTTGAAAACTAGAGAACTTTTAACCTTGGTGTATCTAATCTCACTTGGTGGAGCTGATAATCAAGTAAAAGCTCATATGCAAGGGAATATTAATATGAGCCAAAGTAGAGAAGATTTGCTAGATATCATAGCTGCGCTTATCCCTTACATCGGCTATCCAAAGGCATTAAACGCTATTGTAGTACTTGACAGCCTTACTCTAAAGGCTTGATTATGATAAAAATATTGTTTTCATGTTTAATATGTTTTAATTTTTTACTAGGGGAACAAATGCAGATAAAATTACTTTTTGACGATAAAGAGTTGCTTATAATTTTAGAAGAGAATGAAACTTCAAAGCAGTTTTATAATACCTTACCTATGGAATTAAAATTTAGTGATTTTGCAAAAAAAGAAAAAATTGCTCATTTACCGCAAACATTAAACGCAAAAGGAAATAGTACCTATAAACCACAAGTTGGGGATTTATTTTATTATGCACCATGGGGAAATATTGGTATTTTTTATGAATTACAGAAGGCAAATGATGATTTGGTGTTTTTGGGTAAAGTACAAGGTGATTTAGAAATATTAAAAGCACAAAAAGGTGATTTCAATGTAAAAATCACAAAGGAGTGAATTTGGCTTACACTATTATAGAAGTAGAGAGAAAAACAGGTATTTCTAGTAGAACGCTTAGATTTTGGGTGGATAAAGGTCTTTTTCCTTACATAGAAAAAGATGAAAAAGGGGTACGTTATTTCAGTGAAAAAGACTTACAATGGGTACTCTGGATAGATTGCTATAGACAAATTGGTATGAGCATTAAAGATTTAAAAGATTATATTGCCCTTTGTGCTAAAGGAAAAAACACAGCTAAAGAGAGGCTAGAGATTATTTTAAGCTTAAAAGAAAAAACACTAAAAGATATCCAAAAGTTTCAAGCTATTTTAAAAAAACTTGATTTTAAAGTGAAATATTATGAAAAAATGACAAAAGAGGGTGAAGATAAACTAAATCCTCTAAGCAAAAATTATAAAAAACGTAAAAAACGACTAAAACTTTAAAAAATTCCAAATTTTTAAAGTTTTAGTCTTGACTTACACTAGGTGTTAGCTTTTATAATTTATTAACCAATTTCAAAAAAAGGAAAAACAATGCAAAAAAGAAAGCTAAGAAATTTAAAAGTAAGCACTCTAGGACTTGGTTGTATGGGTATGAGTTTTGGCTATGGTAAAGCTAAAGACGAAAAAGAAATGATAAATCTTATCCATAAAGCAAAAGATATTGGGATAAATTTTTTTGATACAGCTGAAGTTTATGGACCATTTACCAATGAAGAATTAGTTGGCAAAGCATTAAAATCTTTTAAACATGAAGTAATCATTGCGACTAAATTTGGCATTACCATAGAAAATAACAAACAAATCTTAGACAGTTCACCAAAAATCATTAGAAAAAGCATTGAAGGAAGTTTAAAAAGACTTAATGTTGATTGTATTGATCTTTACTATCAGCACAGAGTTGATACAAAGATAAATGTGGAAGAAGTTGCAAATTTAATGAGTGATCTTTACAAAGAAGGTAAAATCAAAGCTTGGGGCATGAGTGAAGCAGGTATTCAAAGTATTAAAAAAGCTCATGCGATTTTCCCGCTAAGTGCAGTGCAAAGCGAGTATTCTTTATGGTGGAGAGAGCCAGAAAATGAACTTTTAAGTGTTTTAGAAGAATTAAATATAGGCTTTGTACCATTTTCTCCTTTAGGAAAAGGCTTTTTAGCGGGAAAATTTGATGCAAATTCCACTTTTGCAAACGATGACTTTAGATCTCAAGTACCACGATTTGAGAGTGAAAATTTAAAGACAAATTTAATTTTACTCAATACACTAAAAGATTTAGCAGATTCCAAAAATGCCACTTTAGCACAAATAGCACTTGCTTGGGTTTTAGCACAAAAATCTTTCATTGTACCCATTTTTGGTACAACTAACTTACAAAGATTAGAAGAAAATACTAATGCTTTAAATATTAGTTTTAACAAAGAAGAGTTAAAAACTATAAAAATGATTCTAGACAAGATAGAAATTAAAGGCGATCGTTATAAGGGTGAAGCAGCTGAAAGGGTAGGAAAATAATTATAATTTTTATTAATAACAACCTGATTTTCAATAAAAAGCAAGCTTAAAATGATTTTTAACATAAATTTAGTATTTTAGAAAAAATTTTCTAAGCTTTTCTATATACAAAACTTGCTAAATTTTCTTCTCAGTATAATAACTTTTAGGAAGTAAATTTTTACTTCCTTTTGTAGATAAAAACATATATAAAGTACGAAAATACGTTATAAAGTATAAAAAATTACCAATTAACATAAAGATCTTAACATATAATAGAAATTTATAGTTTATATGCAAAAATTGAAACAAAATAGATAAATCCATAAAACCCTAATTTAATTTACCTTAATTAGTTTATAATTTTAAAAACCACAAAGGAGAGAAAATGGACTCAAAAATCTTTTTAGAAAATGGTCGTGTTAAAAGCAAAGGTTATGCTATGCTTAGCAAAGATTCTAAATTCACACCTTTTGAATTTACACGCCATAAAATAGGCAAAAATGATATCTTAATCGCTATCAAATACGCAGGAATTTGCCATAGTGACATTCACACCGCAAGAAGCGAATGGGGTGAAGCAACCTATCCTTGTGTACCCGGACATGAGATAGCAGGTGAAGTTATCGCGGTAGGTGAAAATGTGAGTAAATTTAAAGTAGGCGATTTAGCTGGAGTTGGGTGCATGGTAAATTCATGTGGAGAGTGTGAAGCATGCAAAAAATCTCAAGAACAATTTTGCGAAAATGGCAAAACCATATTTACTTATAACTGCAAAGATGTATTTCATGACAATGAAAACACCTATGGAGGCTACTCAAACAACATCGTAGTAAGTGAAAAATTTGCTATCAATGTACCAAAAAATGCTCCACTTGAAAAAGTAGCACCTTTACTTTGTGCAGGCATTACTACCTATTCACCGCTTAAATTTTCAAATATCAAAGAAGGCTCAAGCGTAGCTATAGCAGGATTTGGTGGGCTTGGTATGATGGCAGTAAAATATGCTGTGAAAATGGGTGCAAAAGTAAGTGTTTTTGCAAGAAATGAAAACAAAAAAGCAGAAGCTCTAGCTATGGGTGTAAGTAATTTTTATACTAGTACTGATAAAAGTGTAGTAAAAGAAAGATTTGACCTCATCATCTCCACCATACCAACCCCTTATGATCCGCTAGCTTATATGGATTTACTAAAATTTGGTGGTGAAATGGCTATAGTAGGATTACCTCCACATGAAGTAAGTCCTAGCATTAACATTATTCATTTTGTATTTAAAGCAGGTAAAAAAGTATATGGTTCGCTTATTGGTGGTATTAAAGAAACTCAAGAAATGCTTGATTTTTCTTTAGAACATGGAATTTATCCTGAAATTGAACTCATCAAACCAAGCGAGATTGACAAAGCTTATGAAAATCTCACTTCAGGAAAAGCCAAATTCCGCTATGTAATCGATATGAGCACAGAAGATTAATACTCATCAAAAATCACATCACTTATATCAAAACCTCTTTGCTTGGCTATTTCAAGCAAAGAGTTTATTTGCTCTTTTGCTAAAATTTGTCTTGATAAAATCCATAAATATTTTTTATCAGGACTACCTACGATAGAAACTTGATAATTTGTATCAATGTAAACAATCTCATAATTTGGTTTGTTAAAAACATTCATAAAAATACTAAATTTAACCGCCAAAGTCCTTGGAGATTTTACCCTTGCTTTGCCATTTGCTTGAGAGATTTCTCCATTTTCTTTAGTGCATATATTTTTGACTTTAATTATAGGTGTAGAGCCTTCATACTCTAGCTCATATTCTGCCTTAGCGCTTTTGCAAGTTTTTTGAAAAAAGGCAGGTTTTCTAGCCATTTCTAACCATGTGCCCATGTATTTTTCTAAATTTATACCATCTAATAATTCTATCATTTTTCTTCCTTTTGATTTATCTCACCCCAATCACACATTGCTTGTAAAATAGGAATTAAACTTTGACCTTTTTTAGCAAGGCGGTATTCTACTTTTGGAGGGATTTGTGGGTATTCTTTACGTGTGATTAAATCATCATTTTCAAGCTCTCTTAAAGTGTGCGTTAAAGTCTTAAAAGAAATATTGCCAAGATATCTTTTAAGTTCATTATATCTTACTACTTCATAGCGAAATAAACAATACAAAACACTCATCTTATACTTACCCGAAATCAAAGATAATGTATAATTAAACCCGCATTCTGTAAAATCACACTTTTCTTCCATATACTTTCCTTTAATATAGTATTATGCTTTTTATATTATAATCCAAAATCGTTTTTTATCAAAACAAAAACAATTTTTAAAAAGGAAAATTATGGATTTTATCACAAATCTTATCATTGCCGCTATTGTTGGTGGTGCATGTGGAGCTGCGCTTCATTTGTGGAAAAAGAAAAAAGAAAAAGATAGTAGCGAAAAATAATACTTGAAGCAAAATGCTTCAAGTATATCTATACTAATTGTCTATCATTTTTATGATATTTTAAAATACCCTCTGCACAACGGTAAGCCAAAGCTCCAACTGTATCAGTAGGATTATATCCACTATTGTGCTGAAAATTTCCTGCACCAACAACAAAAAGATTATCCATATCCCAATGTTGTAAGTAAGTATTAACAACACTTGTTTGAGGATCAGCACCCATTGTAGTTCCGCCTGTATTATGCGTAGATTGATAAGGCACTACACTATAATCTTTCAAGTATGCTCCTTTTTTAATCGATCTCACTCCTTGCATTTTTTTAGCTACTTCAGCTGTTTTATCTGTTATAAATTTATGCAAAGCACGATCTTGCTCTGTAAAATTATAAGTAAGTCTTATTAGTGGCATTCCAAAAGCATCTTTATAGGTTGGATCTAAACTCAAATAATTGCTTTTGTGTGGCAAAGATGCTCCTTGTCCTCCTACTGTAATAGCTCTTGTAAAATTATAATTTAAAGCTTTTTTAAATTTAGCTCCCCAATTTGGAGTCCCTTTTGGCACTGGAGCTGATTGAATAGGACGATTTCCAAGTTGCACACTATAAATCATAGCTCCATGCAAAAACTTCTCTTTTGAGTGGTCAAAATTATCCCCATTATAATCATCACAAGTTGTACCCAAAGCACCTGAACCCATATATGTATTAAATTGCTCATCAAAAAACGCTGTTGTTCCCATATTGATTTGATAACAATAGTTTTTACCTAAAGTTCCTTTGCCTGTATTTGGATCATATTGCTCACCTATATCACTTACCATTAAAAGCTTAGCATTGTTAAACATATAACTTGTAAGCACTACAATATCTGCTGGCTGAATATACTCTTTCATAGTTCTAGTATCTACAAACCTAACTCCTGTAGCTTTGCCATCTTTTTTTAATATTTCTATAACATTACTATGAGTTCTTATAGTATATTTTCCTGTGCTCATGGCTTTAGGTATGACAGTATTAATAGGACTAGCCTTAGCACCATACTCACAACCAAAACGCTCACAATAAGCACAATATTGACATGGGGCTAGATCTTGACCATCTGGATTAGTATAACCACCTTTTGAATTAGCCGCAGGTAATCTAAATGGATGTAATTTCATTTCTTTTGCAGCTTTTTCGAAGCGTTTAAGCATTTTAGTATTTTCTAAAGGTTCTTGTGGATAAGGACTTGATCTAAACAAACCCATTTTTTCAGCAAGTGGGTTTTCTTCTCCACAAATTCCACAGGTTTTTTCAAACTTGTCATAATAAGACTCCATGTCTTTATAGGTTAAACCCCAATCTTGTAAGGTATAATCATTACCTAATTTATTACCATATCTTTCAAAACTTTTTGTTTTAATCTCAAAATCATAAGGTAAAAACCTAAAGGTCCAACCATTCCAATGAACCCCTGCACCGCCAACATTACTTCCAAGTAAAAAAGATCCCATTTTTCTATATGGTAAGGCTAAACCATTAACATTATGGCGAAAAGTTACTGTATCTTTTGAGCAATCTTGCATTAAACCATAGTTAATACCATATCTCCACTCATCGTGAATCATTGCAAAATTTTCCGTAGTTTGCATCATACCACGCTCTAAGCTCAGTACATTCAAGCCAGCCTTGGTAAGTTCTGCTGCAACTATACCACCTGTCCAACCAGCCCCTACTGTTACCACATCTACTTTTTTTAATACTTCCGCCATAATCTATCCTTCCATATCAGCTAAGCTCATAGGCTCTATGTCAAAAAACTCATCACTTGTGATCTTGTCAATATAACTCATTTGAGCACCAGGATATTGCATCATTCTCCATCCATTTTTATTATCATTGCCGCCATAAATTGGATCAGACAAAACTCCAGCTATTGTCATATCCCTTAAAAAAGTAAAAAATTCAGAAGATTTAAATCCTATGAAATCAATTTTGTTTTTTTCCAAATCAACCAAAATTTTATCTTGCTCAACTCCTTTTAAAGATGAAAAAGTTTTTTTGTAACGCTTTTGAGATATTGCTTCTAAAGCTTTAACACCCTCTAAAAAAATCTCATTACGCCTCATTGGAGTTTGATAACCTTGCTCGGCAATTCCTTCTATGAATGGTCCTTGTAGGTATTCTCTATCATTATAGCCATAAGCTGAAGCCAATTGATTATCAATAAAATAAGGCACACCTAAACCTATAGCACCCTCTCCTTGCTCATCTTTTGGATAAATTCTCTCACACGCTGCACTTAGATTATCAAAATCAGTCTGCACTTGAAAAAACATTTTTCCTCTTATTTTATTTGAACTTTCTTGTGTTTTCTTATGTACATGAGTTAATTCCGTAGCATGTAATATAGCTCCACCACTTATGGTGCTAACAGCGACCACACCACCACTCAAAAGACTTAATTTGAAAAAATTTCTACGATCGATAACATTATCTTGCATATTCTCCTCCTTTTTATTGACAATATCAACTTATATCCATTCTATTCCTTACTTTTTTAATCTGATCTTAAATAAAAAAAATAATATAATTTTTGTATGATTTTCAAAAAATAAACTATAAAAAGTAACATAATTACTTTTTAAACTTTACTATAATATAGTATCTTACATAAATCTCAGTATTGACATAAAATTATAGTTAAAATTATAATTTCTAAAATACAAAGGATGGGTATGAAAAAAATATTGTTATTAAATGGTGCAAAAGACTTTGGACACTCTAAAGGAAGACTAAATACAAGCTTGCATGAAGTTGCACTTAAAACCTTACAAGAACTTGGCTTACAAACCCAACAAACACACATAGATCAAGGCTATATCATAGAAGATGAGGTAGAAAAAATTCTAAATGCCGATGTTTTGATTTGGCAAATGCCTGGTTGGTGGATGGGAGAGCCTTGGATAGTGAAAAAATATATTGATGATGTTTTCACAGCAGGTCATGGAAAACTTTATACAAGTGATGGAAGAAGTAGAAATGATGTAAATAAAAAATATGGAAGCGGTGGACTTTTACAAGATAAAAAATATATGCTTTCTCTTACCTGGAATGCTCCAATACAAGCTTTTACTGATAAAGAGCAGTTTTTTGAAGGTGTAGGTGTAGATGGAGTATATTTACATTTACATAAGGCAAATCAATTTCTGGGTATGAAAGCACTACCTACTTTTATTTGTAATGATGTGATTAAAAATCCTCAAGTGCAAGAATATTTCACAAATTACAAAACGCACTTAGAAAAAATTTTTAAAGCTTAGAAATTTGAGATTTGATGCTAGAAATCATTGATTTTTTAGCATCAAATTCACTTTTTAAATTCAAAATAATCTGCCTTTTAGCTTCTGCAAAATCAACAAAGCTTTGCATATAATTTTTATAAATTTTTAAAACTACAGGCTTATTTAAAAGCAAATCTTCAAATTCATATACATTAAGTTCGGTTAATACTCTTTGGTGAACTTCACTTGCTTTTGGATGATACAAGCTAAACTCAGTGCTATCAAGCTCGTAAAATTCTTTACTCGCATTCATTTTAGCACTAAAAAATCCCAAAGTAAGCTTAGTAGCACTTTCATAATTTGCTAAAGCTTTTAGATTAAGCTTTTCTAAAAATAAATCAAGTTCAAGTTGGCTTTTAAATAATAATTGCTTAAAATCTTTTAAAAAAAGCTCCTCGCTAGCACTAGCAAAGCTTCTAAAACTAGCAAATTCTTTTTCACTTTCTAAGGCATTTTCTTTTTGTAAATTTGAAAATTGAGCTTTAAAAAGCAAAATTTGCTCTTCTAAAATAGTAAAAAATAAGGAAAAATCATCTTTGATTTGACTAAATTCTAAAGTGATTTCATTTTTTAATTTTTTAAATTCCTTATTCATTACTTCAGAATTATAAAACATAGCCAAAAATGCATCATCGCTTGAAAGATACGGAGCTTTATAAGCGACTTTTTCATAAAGATTTTTCTTAAATAAACCCTTAGCTTCTTTATAATAGCTACTATCTTTTTCTTTGATAAATTTTAAAATTTCTTGAGAAATTTTTTCTCCAACAAGCTTTAATTTATCCAAACAATTATGATTTAAAATTTTGATTTTCTGCTCTAGCTTGCTTGCTTCAAAGGTTTGTAAGATAGCATTAAATTTAAGCTCTAATTGCTCTAGTGCATTTTGAAACAAATCATATTGATTTGACAAAAGCTCGCATAAATTACTAAGTTTTTCTTTAATAAAATCTTTTTTAATACACTCATAATCAAGCTCTTTTAAATACTCATAAAGTAAAGGTAAATTTGACTTTTGCAAATCAAATTTTGCTTCTTTACATGAAATTGCGATGATTTTTTCAAAATACTTATCAAAAACTAAATGAGCATAATTTAAAACATTTTCTAGCTCATCTTGACTTAACTTATCTTTTTGATTTAGCACGCAAATACCGCCACGCTCTAAAAGCTTGGTATTTGCTTTTATAGCATCTTCTTCGCTTTTTTTACCTGCATTATCAATCAAACTAAGCCAAATAGCACTATGCATAAAAGAAAGCTCTTTAAAAGTAGTTAGTGTATCAGTGGTGTTTGCGTTTAGACCCGGGGTGTCTATAAGCGTGATATCTTTTAAAAGCTCAATAGGTGCAAAAAGGTGTAAGCTTTTAGTTTCTTTTAACTCATTTCTTTGATCGCTAAATTTAACAAGCTCATCTATATCAACAATCTCATCACTGCCATCTTCATATTCAACTCTTAAAAAATACTCCTTAGCATAGCGTAAAAAAGTAGGCTTAAAAGTCACTGGCACCACACCTGTTGGCAGGCATTCTTTTTGTAAAATCAAATTTAAAAGCGTGGATTTACCACTGGAAAATTGCCCTATAATAGCCACATTAATGGCTCTTTTATAGCTGGCTATAATCATTTCAAGATCTTTTAAAAATACATCATTTAAATGCAAACTTGGTTCTAAAAATGCATTTTTGATTGCTAGAATTTTTCCTTCAAAACTATCATCAAAACTTTTACAATAAGCATTTTCATAAGCTTTTAAAAAATCATTAATCAAATCATTTTGCATTTAAAAGCTCCGTTTTTATAGTCTTTAAACTTTGTAATTTTATATTATTTTTTTCTAAGAGCTCTTTGGAATTTTGTTCATTTTGTTCTATTTGTAAAATCAGGTCTTTTAAGTCTTTGATTTGATCTTCTTGCTCTTTTTCGTATAAATTTAAACTAAGCTCCAAATTAGCAAAAAATTCTTGATTATTTTTTAAATCTAGGGCAATTTTTTCTATATTAAATGTTTGTAATTTTTCTAAAATTTGATTTTCTAAAAAACTTTCTAGTTTATAAATATCTTGAGTGGACTCTAAATTTTTTAAAAGCTCTGCTTTTAGTGTCATAAAAAGATCATTAGTGAAAATACCTTCTATTTTTGCTTCAACCTTACTTTTAAAATCATCACAATTTTGCTCTAAAATAGCTTTTAAAAAATCATATTTCACGCTTAGTGTGGTTTTAAGCTCATTGATCTTATACTCACTTTGCTGTTTTAACTCTCTTAAAAGATCAAAAATTCCATCTTTTAAAGTCGTATCGATGATAGTATTTAATCTTTGAGTGTTATTTTTGATTTTATTATTTTGATTATATTTTAGCTCATCTATAAGTTTTTCTTTTAATTTCTTAGCTAGTAAATACAAAAGCGTTAGAATTTCTTGAGTATTTTCATCTTTTTTGTTAAAAATAGCACTTAACTCTGCTTTTACTTGCGTTAATTTTTCTTTTTTTGTTTTAAAATCATTGATAATAGTTTGATTTTGCTTATCAAGCTCAAAGCTTTCATAATTTAGCATTTTATTAGAAAATTTAATTTTTTCTTCTATTTTTTCTAAATGTAATAATAATTCTTTTTTATAAGCACTTAGAGCAATTTTGTTTTTATCATATAAGCTTTTAGCTATAAGTTCTTCTAGTGTTAAAATATTACTTTGTTCTAAATTTCCACCTCTTTTTTGATAAAAATCATTAGCTAGTTTTGAAGAAATACACACAAAATCTACATTATCTAATAATTCTTGGCTAAGCTGCTTTTGTGCTAAATTTTCTTTGAGCTTATTTTTAGTATAACTAATCACTTCTTGCAAGTCTTTTTGACTAAGTAAATCAGCTTTAGTAAGTACAATCAAAAGCTTACTTACTCTTGAAGTTAGCAAACATTCTATAATAAAATCACAATCTTTTTGACTAAGACTTTGAGAAGCATTCATAAGGTGGATTAAAAAGTCAGCTTTGCTTATATAAGCTTTTGTTAAAAGCTCTCTTTGGATGATCATATCATCAAGTCCTGGAGTATCAACTATACAAACATTATCTTTTAAAAAATCAAGCGATGCAAAAAGCTCTATTTTTTTAATAAGTGCTGAAATTTTATTTTTTGCACTAGTGTAATTTTTTAATTCTTCAATTTTTATTTCTATATTTTTATTTTCTTTTTCAATATACTCATTTAGATTAAAATTTTGTTCAAGTTGTTTTATAAGCTCTTGCATGTCTTGATTATCTTTAGAGCTTTTTAAAATATCTTGCCATTCTTCTTCACTCCAAAAATATATCTTAGCTTTTTGTTCTTTGCCATATTTTAAAACACTCAAATTTGCAGTTTCAGGTACATTAGATACACCTAGAAAATCTTTTTTTAAAAGTGCATTTAGCATACTTGATTTACCTGCATTTACCACACCCGTTACTGCGATAGAAAAATCAATATTACTAAATTTAACCAAAGCTTCTTGTAAGAGTTTTTGAACTTTTTCATCTTCACAAAGCTCTTGTAAGTTTTGATTAATAAGATCTAGTGTTTGATGTGAGTTTTTAACTTCTTGCTTGTAATCTTTTTGAATAACTTTTTGCCTAGATATAAAGGTATAAATTAAAGAATTATTAGTAATTTTTTGAAGTTCTTCTAAGGCTTTTAAAAGCTCATTTTTATCTAAAATTCCCAAATTTAAAGCATTAATAAAACAAACCTGTGCATACTGTATACCATAAAGATCTAAGCGTAAGTTTAAACTTTTCATTAAACTTTTAAATTCATTTAAAGCACCAAATCTTTCATAATTATCAAGATTAGTACTTAAAATAATTGCTGCTTTTTGAGTATCAATTAAACTTTCATCAAAAAGTGTATTTGTGTCAAGATAAACATTATGATTTTGCCAAATTTGTTTTAGTAAGGTTTTAAGAGCCCCCTTTTCTTGGGGGCTAGGATTATTTGTTTCTTTGAGCGACAAGCTGTCTTCTCATATAAGCGATTTTGCTTTGTAAAGGTAGTTCTTTTGGACAATTATCTTCACATGCAAGTAAAGACATACATCCAAACACACCATCATCATCACCCACTAATTCATAAAAATCTTCTATGGTTCTATGATCATGTGGATCTTGTAAATATCTAGCTGTTCTTAAAAGTCCAGTAGCTGCGATAAAGTCAGGTCTCATTAACTTAGTCGCACAAGAAGCAACACAAATTCCACACTCTATACAACGATCAAGCTCGAAAGTCTCATCAGCAACTTCTGGCTCAATACGCTCTTCAAGTTTAGAAATGTCTGTTTCTTTTTCATTATGTACCCAACTCTCAACACGTTTACACATACCATCAAACCATTCACCTGTATTAACACTTAAATCTTTGATGTGTCTAAATGCTGGTAAAGGCATAAGCTCTATAACGCCATCTGGATAATCTTTTGTCAATGTTTTACAAGCAAGTTTTGGTTTACCATTGATCATCATAGCACAACTTCCACAAATTCCTGCTCTACATACAAAGTCAAAACTCAAATCTGCATCCATTTTTTCTCTGATTTGAGTTAAGCACACAAAAATGGTCATAAATGGAGTTTCTTCAAGCTCATAAGTAACAAAATGAGGCTTAGAAATTTTACTTAATGGATTGTATTTAAATGCTCTTATTGTTAATTTTCTACTCATAATCAACTCCTATTCTTTGATTTGGTGCTTTAAATTTAGCTTGTAATTCATAAGGCATTAAAGCATGTTGAATTTCATATCTTCCTTTGCCCTCTGCTTCCATTTTTTCACGGATAGCATCAACTTCAGCTTGGCGTTTCTCGCTTAATGGGTTTTCAATAATATTTCCTTTAGCACCATAACCTCTAAATGCAGGTGGAATTTCCATTTTCATAATGTCAAGATCTTCATACTCAACTCTAGGCATACTTTCACCTTCTACCCAGTAAGTATTTGTTCTTTTCATCCAGTTTAAGTCATCTCTTTTTGGATAATCTTCTCTATAATGAGCTCCACGGCTTTCTGTTCTTAAAAGTGCTCCATAAGCAACACATAAAGCAATTTTTAGCATTCTTGGAACCCTATAAGCTTCTTCAAGTTCTGGATTCGCACATTTTAATTCTTTATCGTGTACTTTTAAATCAAGTGATTTTTGATATAACTCTTCTAATTCTTTAACAGCCTCTTCAAGACCTTGGCCTGTTCTAAAAATAGCTACTTTTTCCCACATAATGTCTTTCATTCTGTTTTTGATTTCAAATACATCATGTTTTCCTTCTTTGCTTACAAGAGATTTTAAATAATCATACTCTTTAGAAAGGAAAGATTTAACTATATTTGTATCAATATCATTACCATTTTCTTTACAATATTGTGCAAAATAATCCCCTACAATCATACCTGCAACAACAGTTTCTGAACATGAATTTCCACCTAAACGATTAAATCCATGCATATCCCAGCAAGCTGCTTCACCGCATGCAAAAAGACCATTTAACCATTGACTTTCACCGGTTGGTTTAGTTCTAATACCACCCATTGAATAATGTTGCATAGGTAAAACTGGTGCCCAACCTTTTGGACCCTCATCAGCAGGATCAATACCATTAAATGTTTTACAGATATCTTGAACATCACGAAGATTTTTTTCAACATGAGCACGACCAAGAATTGAAATATCAAGCCATAAGTGATCTCCATAAGGGCTTTTTACACCTTTTCCTTTTCTAATATGCTCCATCATTCTACGACTTACAACGTCTCTACTTGCAAGTTCTTTTTTCTCAGGTTCATAATCAGGCATAAAGCGGTAACCATCAACATCTCTTAAGATACCACCATCACCCCTACAACCTTCAGTTAGTAAGATACCACTTGGTACAATTGGAGTTGGGTGAAATTGTACTGCTTCCATATTTGAAAGTCTGCAAAGTCCAGTTTCAAGTGCGATAGCAGCTCCTGTACCTTCACAAATAACAGCATTTGTAGTTTGTTTATAAATTCTACCATAACCACCTGTTGCAATCATAGTTCCTCTAGCAACATAAGCAATTAATTCTCCATTAGTTAAATCTCTAGCAATAGCCCCTAGACATTTTTTACCATCATGGATAATTCTTACCGCTTCCATCCTGTCGATGATTTTAACTTGATGTTTAATTGCTTCATTTGCAACACCATATAACATACAATGCCCTGTTGCATCAGCGATGTAACATGTTCTCCATTTTTTAGTACCACCAAAGTCTCTTGCATTAATTAAACCATGTGCTTCTTCTTTTTCTTCGATGGTAGTTTTTTGAGCATTGATAACTACAGTTCTAGGTCCTTTTGTAACCCTAGTCCAAGGCACACCCCAAGCAGCAAGTTCACGTACAGCTTTTGGAGCAGTTTGTGCAAACATTCTTGCAACTTCTTGATCACAACCCCAATCTGATCCTTTTACAGTATCAGCAAAATGCACATCTTCATTGTCTCCCTCGCCTTTAACACTGTTTCCTAAACTAGCTTGCATACCACCTTGTACAGCAGCTGAGTGAGATCTTTTAACTGGACAAATACTTAATAAAGTTACACTTTGACCACTTTTTGCAACTTCAATAGCAGCTCTTAAACCTGCAAGACCACCACCGATAACTAAAGCATCACTATATTGTATGTTCATATTTAGCTCCATCATAAGTTTTTACTATTTGTGCTACAGAGTTGTTTTGGTAATTATTAAAGCCTATTTTCGCAAATGCAGCTAAGCTTAATACACCTAAAACTAAGAAGAAAATACTAATAAACCATTTTGCTTTTTTAAGTTTTTTACGACTTTCTTTTGCATCTTCACCTTCAAACCAACCCCATTTTACACATAATCTATAAAGACCAATACTTCCATGCAACTCCACACAGATTAATAAGGCGATGTAAAATAACCACATAAAATGACTTACTACTCTATCACCTGACATATCAGCACTAATTTTATCTGCATTAGTAATAACAAAAATTAAGTGTGCAGAACCCAAGAAAAACATTACAAAACCAGTTGCAGCTTGAACCCACCATAAAGATGAATCACCATGATTCATATATTTTAAGTGTGTTCTACAAAGTTGATATTGTCTAAAATTAATTGGAAATTTTCTCATTGCAAGACCTGCATGTACAAAGAAAATAACCAAAACACAGGCAGCTAAGAAAGAAGTGATGTAGCTCATCATAGGGCTATTAATGATAAATTTTAGTTCTAAAAAGTGAACCACTGAATCAAAAAAATCATCACTAACCAAAATGGTAGAAACGAAAAACATATGTGCCCACATAAACAAGCCTAAAATCAAGCCTGTTGCACTTTGAATATAGTCAAGTTTTGCTGGCATTTTACTTTTTTTGCCATCAATACTCTTGCCTAAAAAACCTTCAATGAGTTGGCTCATATTTACTCCTTTTAAAAGTTGATAAGTTTTAATATCGGAGCAATTATAGAACTTTTATTCTTAAAATAAATAAAAATTTATAAATTTTTTTTAATATTTCTTAAATAAAAAGATAAAAATAGTCCTAAAAAAAACATCAATAAACTTAATATTTGACCCATACTCATACCAAAAGCAACAAAGCCTATACCAAAATCAGGCTCTCTAAAAAATTCACACACAAAGCGTGCTAGGGCATATAAAATCGTATAATAAGCAATCAATTCTCCATTATATCTTCTGAATTTTTTTATCAATAACAAAATAACAAAAACAACAAAGCCTTCTAAAAACGCTTCATAAAGCTGTGAAGGATGACGCAATATTCCATCAACATAAATACCCCAAGACACTTCTGTAACTCTACCAAATAATTCTTGATTTAAAAAATTTCCTATACGACCAAAAATATAACCACATGGTACACTAATAGCTACTAGATCAAGGTATTTCCATAAATTTTGCCTATTTTTTTTACAAAAAGCATAAGTAGCAATCAAAAATCCTATAACAGCTCCATGATAACTCATACCTCTAATTCCTACAAATTCTCCATTATAAAAAGGATTAAAAATTTGCCAAGGATGTATAAGATACCATAAAGTATGTGTATCATAAATTAAAATATAGCCTATTCTTGCTCCTAAAATTACTCCAATTTCTACCCATATAAAATAACTATCAAGCATAGCTTTAGAAATTCCCATATTATCCTTAATAGCATAGTATTTTGCAACCATTAAAGCAACAAGTAAAGCTAATACATACATAATGCCATACCAATGCACTTTTAAACCAAAAATATCAAAAGCTATCACATCAAAATTTGCATAAATATTTTGCCAAAAATCCATAAAAAGCCTTTATTATAAAACATATAATATAGCAAAAAATTGTTATAATTATAAAAAACATAAGGGGACAAAATGAAAAAAATATTATTATTTTTCAGTATAATTTTATTTTTAAGTGCTTGCACTGGTAATCAAAAAACTTATTATATTTCTATGCCAAATTTTAAAAGCACTTTTGAAGAACACAATTACACAAATGCCAATAGTCCTAAAGTTAAAGTCAATGATGTAGAAATTATAAAAAGTACTTTTTATAGTTCATATTTTGAGCAATCTACTCTAAATCAAAGAATCAATAAAAGCTTAGAATTACTCAAAAAACAACTTTTAGAAGATAGCAAAGCATTGCTTCAAAGCAAAGGATATATTATCGACAATGAAAATCCTGATTATATTTTTAATATTGTAATTAACGCTAATTTATACGAAGATAAAGTTACAAGAAATTCAAGTCTTGGGGGCGATAGTATAGAATCTTCTTTTATGATTATTTTAGAAGCTCAAAGTCGTTTGAATAATTTACATCAAGAAGATACTTTTCAAAGTACAACAAGCTCAGCAAAATTAAACGATCCTATTACTCTAAATTATCCTATAAAGGGGCAAGCGAGTATAGAAAGTTTTAGACAAGTATATAGTGCTGTTCCAACGCAAGTTAATGAATCTCTTGCAGCAAGTGCTTTAGAAATTGATAAAGTTTTTGTTGCTTTTTATAAAGAAATCGCATCTAGTTTAAAAACTAGCATAAAAGAAATCAAAGAAGAACTAAAAACACGAGAAAACTCAGAAGTTCAAGATATAAAACAAAATGATGAAGAAGTAAAAACCACTCCATATCAAAACAATGAAGTAATTATTTTTGAATAGCTTGTGCATAAAACACCTTGATCTTAAATTTAAGATTAATGTGTTTTTCTTCTGATTTAAACTCAATAGGAGTACTAATTTCAATTAAATTTTTATATTTTTGTAAATCATTTAAAAAAGAATAGAAAGCTTGAGGATTTTTCATCTTTACACTAACTCCAAATTGATATTTTAAATACTCTTGCTCTTTTTTAATAGGAGTAAGATTGATTTTAATATCATCGAAATAATTTTTCATAAATTCTAATAATTCTTTTTGTGAAAATTCCGCGTTAATTTGGGCTAGTTTTTGTGTATTAATTTTTTTAAAATCATCAATAACTTTTTCCAAAGTTTGCAATTCATTTAATGCCTTAGTATTTTGAATTTGTTGTGTGGCTAATCTTGAATACTGTATTTTATACTCTTTTAAAAAGGGCATAATTAAAAACAAGATCAAAATTGCACAAAGTGCCACAAAAGAAAAAGAATAAATCAATATTTTTAATATATCAGCTTCTTCTAAGCTTTTGTCGTTTTTACTCATACATTCCCTCTGGTATAGTGATATTTACACTCACAAAACGATACCAACCATTTTCTAATTGATAGTAACTTGTTTGAGAATTTGAAAAAATACTTCTTAATGGAGCTTCCAATAACAATGCAAACATTTCTTTAGTAGGTGTAACACCTCTTAAAATAAGTGATCTATCTTCCATTAAAACCTCATCTAAAGATATATTCTTAGGCACTAAGGTAAAAAGATTTTGAATACTTTTTAATAAAACTTTATTCTTACCATTTTCTTGTTCTTGTTCTAAATTTCCCAAAACTAATTCGGCTTTATTATTTTGTCTTATCAATTCTTGGTATTTAAGTTTATTAGCGTTAATTTGTGCGATAATTTGAGCTAATTCTTCTTTTTTATTATCAAGTTGTACAGAAGCATAATAATTTTTAAAAACAATTACAACAAATACTACAAAAATCAAAATAACACTAATGCTAGTAAAATAAATCCAAATTCTAGTAAAAAGATTAAAAACAGGTTTTATCTTAGGCTTGATTAGACTATATTTCATAGTTTTAAATCCTTTACCATAAGTTCATTCATCAAATTTAGGGTATCTACAAGCTCTACTTTTGGTTTTATAAAAAGCTCATTCTCTAAATAATCTAAAGAAGTCACACTAAAACTTTCCTCGTCAAAAATTATAATTTCCTCTAGAAAACTATTCTCATATAAAGGATTATTGTAAAATTCTTTTACACTTGAAATAATGTATTCTATCATTTTCATATCTGAACTAAAATTTTCTAAAGATTCCACAGGAAGCTCTTCTTTTTCATCATCTAACTCTTCAAGCTTATCAAGTTCCTGACTCATTTCCTCTAAGCTTTTTAGATCATAATTTTGCTCATTTTCTTCTTCTTGATTTTCATCATCAATATTTAAATCAAATTCTTCTTTAATGTCATCAAAAAAATCAACTTCATCGTAATTTTGACTAGCTATGTTAAAATAACTTCCAAACAATATAGTTTCTTTTTTACAAATTAACATTGCAACAAAGTCATGATATCTATACACATAAAGACCAGCTTTCTCTTCAAACCCTCTATTTGTTATACAATGATAAAGTAAAGAAAAAGGTGAATAGAGCAAATCTAGACCACCGAAAGTTCCATAATCTTGCTCATACAAATTTAAAGAATGGCTAGAAGCATACAGCAAACCGTTATTAAAAGGAATGCACTTAACACTACTTACATCTACTCCAAAATTTGAAAGATCTTTAAAATTAGAGCTTGGTATAACACCTTGAGCAATAGGGGTAAAAAGAGTAGATATATAATAAATTTGAAAATCTTTAGCTAAATTTTTCACATATTCTATAGCTTTTTCTTTATCCTCAAAGCTCTTTTCAAAAGTATCAACAGCTTGAGATTTCTTCCAAGTATGGCATCTTATAATGTATTGTTTTTCATCATAACAAATACAAACTAAAAGTTGTAAAATATACTTTCTAAAAAAAGATAACATAATGTTTATCCTTTGTCTATTTGACTTATCATATCAAATTTTTCTTTTATCAATACTTTAGCTTCTTCTAAATTTAAATTTTGTATTTTAATTTCTTCACTAAGCCTATAAGTAATCTTAGAAAATGGTTTAGGTAAGATCATTTTATCCCAACTTTTAAATTCCCAAAAAGAGCTTGCTTCATAATTTAATAAAAAAAGTGGGGTATTTTTTTTCAAAGCTATCATCACAGAACCATCTGAAATGCTATGATAAGGTCCTCTTGGTCCATCTGGTGTGATAATCACATCATCACCTTGATCTAAAATTTTAAAAGATTGTTTCAATAAAGCCAAAGCTCCTTTGCTTGTACTACCTCTTAGAGTATCTAAACCAAACAAAGCAATATTTCTAGCGATGATTTCTCCATCTTTATGATGCGAAACCATTACATAAGCTTTTTTTCCTTTAATACCCATTTTGTGGTATGCAAAAGGCATTAGAGCAAGACGCCCATGCCAAAAAAGTATCACACATGATCTTTTTGGGAGTTTTTGCCCCAAATAAACTTTTCTGCAAGTTAGAAAAATCAGCCATTGCAATAAAAAAATTCCAAAAGCCAAAAAATTAATCTTAAAGAATTTCGCCATTTAACACCATACGCCTAGGATTGGTGATTTTTACTTTTTTCATTTTCCCTAATAACTCTTCACTACCTTTAACTTGAATCAAAAAGTTATTATCACTTCTACCTGCTACAAAACCTTCACTTCTTAATTCTTCAAATAAAACTTCAAATTCTTTATCTTTTTGTTTTGCAACAATTTCATCTAAAATTTCTGTATGTTTAACTTGCAAAATATTCAAACGTTTTGAAGCTATATCATCAGAAATTTGATTTGGCATAGTTGCAGCTTTAGTTAGTGGTCTTTTTGAATATTTAAAAGAAAACATTTGCTCAAAACGTACTTTTTCAAGCACATCCATAGTATCCTCAAAGTCCTTATCACTCTCACCTGGAAAAGCTACAATCACATCAGTAGAAATACTCACATCTTTACACATAGAACGCAGTTTTAATGCTCTATCTAAATACCACTCTTTAGTATAACCGCGCTTCATAGCTTTTAAAATTTCACTTGAACCACTTTGTAAAGGCATATGCATAGATTTGCATACTTTAGGATTTTTAGAAAAAACTTCTAAAAATCTATCATCCATATGCAATGGATGTGGGCTTGTAAAGCGAATACGCTCTAAGCCTTCTATTTCACTTAGTTTTTCCAAAAGATCTGAAAAATTAATCCTTTCGTGTGCATTAGAAAATCTTTTACCATAATTATTAACATTTTGCCCTAATAAAAAAATCTCTTTAGCACCTTTAGAAACAGCTTTTAGTGCTTCATTTTTAATAATCTCAAAGGGTATGGAAATTTCATCTCCCCTTGTGTGAGGCACTATGCAATAAGTACAATGTTTATCACAACCTATAGAAATATTAATATAGGTTTTATAAAGACTATTTCTAAAATCTGCAAAAGCATAATTACTCTCATCGAAATCTATATCATTACCTAAAAATTTTGGCGTATTTACAGCCTTTGTGATTTTAGAAACATTTCTTGCACCTAAAACAAAATCCACATTAGGAGCACGTTTAAAAATCTCGTCTCCTAAATGTGAAGCCGTGCAACCACAAACTCCTATTTTAGCCCCATTTTTTTTGATTTTTTCAAAGCTTCCAACTTCCGAAAAAAGCTTATGTACAGGTTTTTCGCGCACTGAGCAAGTATTGATTAAAATCAAATCTGCTTCTTTTGCATCTTGAGTTAATTCATAATTTTCTTTTTCTTTAAGTTCAGCTATCATGTGCTCTGAATCTCTAACATTCATAGCGCAACCTAAGGTTTGTATAAAAAGTTTTTTACTCAAAGAATATGTACCTCATACATAAAATCTGTATCATCTAAACCATACTTGATTGTTCTATGATAAACACATTTTCCTTTTTTTTCAAAATATTCTACTAAAGCGATTAATTGCTTATGGGCGTTATCTTTATCAAAATAGAAAAATTTCTGACCTTCTTTGTCCACAGCCTTTTCAATACTTTCTAAACTTATACTTTTTGGCTTTTCATCAACAGAGGTTCTTGCTATTTTTAAATCCATATCATCATCCTCAAGTTTTTTTTAATCTGAAATTATAGCAAATTTTACTTTTAATTAAACTTATTAAAGATATAATTTTACTCTTCAAACTTTTAAAATCCAAAATTAAGGTTGTATTGTTATTATGGAAAAAATCACAGATATAATTGAATCAATTGCTAATGAAAAAAATTTACAAATAGAAGATGTAAGAGAAAGAGTCAAAAAAGCACTTATTAATACCGCTAAAAAGATTTATGGAGATAAATATGAATTTTTTGTTGATTCAAGTAAAAATTTACAACTTTATCAAAAAATCATCGTTGTAGCTGATAATGATGAGAGATTAGAATTAGAAAATGAAAATGAATATTTTATCGCTTTAAGTAAAGCAAGAGCTGAAGCTAAAGATGTAGAAATTGGTGATGAGTTAACTTATGAGTGTTCTTTAGAAAATTTAGGTCGCACTGCTGTAAATATTTTACATAAAGAATTAGAATATAACATTCAAAAACTCTTAGAAGAAAAAATCTATGAAAAATACCAAAAAATGGTAGGACACATGGTTTTTGGTAGTGTAGTAAGAGTAGATAGTGAAGAAAATACTTATGTAGAAATTGATGAGTTTCGTGCATATTTACCCAGAAAAAATCGTATCAAAGGTGAAAAATTTAAAGTTGGTGATGTGATTAAAGCTGTTATTAGACATGTATATATCGATAAATCAGGCATGAGAATGGAACTTAGTAGAACTAGTCCTAAATTTTTAGAAGCTTTATTAAAAGCTGAAGTTCCTGAAATCAAAGATGGTCTTATAAATATTTATGCAAGTGCAAGAATTCCGGGCGAGAGAGCAAAAATCATTTTACAAGCCAATGGCCCGAGTGTTGATGCAGTAGGGGCAACTGTAGGTGTAAAAGGAGTTAGAATTAATGCCGTAAGCAAAGAATTAAAAAATGAAAATATTGATTGTATTGAATATTCTAACGAAATGGCAATTTTAATCACTAGAAGTTTAGCTCCAGCAATTATAAATTCAGTTCATATTGAAAATAAAAAGGCTATTGTAACATTAAATAGTGAGCAAAAAAGTAAAGCTATAGGAAAAAGTGGGATTAATATACGCTTAGCCAGTATGCTTCTTGGATATGAAATAGAGCTTAATGAAGTAAATAATGAGAATAAAGCTAATAATCAAGAAGAAGCGCTTAAAAATCTTAAAGCCTTGTTTGGGGAAAATTAAAATTGCTTACCGACAGTTTGTTCGGTAAGCTTTTTCTTTAAAACCAAATCTACAATCTCTTGTTCTCTTTTATTGGCCTTTTGGCAGTGGTTTTTGTCAAAAAAATCTGTAATTTTAATAACTATTTTAGCCCATCTTTTATCACGTTCTCTCCATGCATGAGATGATAAAGACTCCCAAGCATAACCATTAAATAAAGTAGCATTTACAAAATGATCAAGTGCTCTCACACCTTGTCTTACTCTAGCAGGATTACCAAAAGTACCCACTATAACAATAAAAAGATAACTAATTACCGCTAAAGGAACGATAGCACAAAGCAGTATGGTTCCTGCTAACTTTTCTTTCATTTTTGCCTTTTTATAAATCTTATATTCATACCATTTGCCGATCTTATAGTAAGTCTTCCTACAATATCAGGCACAAAATTTTCCTCTAATTCTAACTTATAAGTCCTTAAAATATTTGCTAAAATCAAAACAGCCTCTTGCATAGCAAAACCCTGTCCTATACATATACGTTCTCCCATACCAAAAGGCATATAGGTATCTTTTTTAATCTTACCTTTATCCTCATGACGACTTGGATCAAACTCATGTGGATTCTCCCAAAAATTATCATGTCTATGAATAAGCCATGGAGCCACAACCACCCCTGATCCTTTTTTAATAAGCTTATCTCTCATTTTGCTTTCATTTCTTGCCTCTCTGGCAAAAAAGCCAACTGGCGGATAAAGTCTTAAGCTTTCTTTGAAAACATTAGTAACATATTTCATCGCTCTAATATGTTCTATTTTAAACTCTCCATTACCTGCAACTTGTATAATTTCTTCATAAGCTTTTTGTTGCTCATTTGGTGAAATACTTAAAATATATAGGGTCCAAGTTAGTGAACTTGCGGTGGTTTCATGGCCTGCTAAAAAAAGCATGGCAACTTGATCTAAAATTTCATTGAAAGAAAATCTTTTATTAGTATCTGCATCTACCACCATAAGTAATGATGATAAAATATCCTCATATTTTCCTTGATCATTTAGGGCATTATCATATCTTGGTTTTATAATATCTGATAAAACCTTGCGTATAACTCCACCTGCCTTAAGCCTTTTCTTCTCTCCTAAAAGATTTGAAAGCCAAGTTGGAAAGCGGAACATTCTTCGCATAGCTGTTTTAACAGTTTCTTCTTGCACTGTTACAAAAGCATCTAAAACAAGTTTGCCTTTTTGCTCATCAAGTTTTGATGACATGATAGTTCTAAAAATCACATCTGCAGTTACAAAAGTCATAGCCTCATCTACTTCTATAACTGCTTTATTTTCATACTTCGCAAATCTACCCATCATATCAGAGGCAGCTTCACTCATTAAATCAAAAACTTTAGAAATTCTTGTCATTTCAAAAGAAGGTTTTAAAAGTTCTCTTTGCTTTTCCCATACTTTATCATTTGTAGTAAAAATACTTACACCTAAAAGTGGCTCCAAAAGCTCATGTAAAAGTTGGCTTTTTGGGTATTCTCTAACCTCATCTACCATAATACGTCTTACCTCTTTTGGATCATTAACCACATAAAGGTCAAACCCAGGCATTTTTACTCTACCCATCATCATTTTATAACTTCGCTCATAAAGCCCATCAAGCCATGATCTTCTTTTTAATAAAAAAGTGGTCAGCGTAGAAGCTTTGTTTTTGTAAGGTTTTGGATGAAAAGGACATTGACCCATAATTTTCTCCTATCTGATTTTTTCTTCTAATTTGTTTTTACCTGCAATAAATTCAAAAAAATTATATACCCCTTGAATTTGCGTAGCAAATAAATATAAAAAATGTGCTTTGTATTTGTCTTTTTTGATTTTTTTATAATCTTTACTTTTATATAAGGTATGAAATTTAGCCGAAAAGTACTTTGGGCTAAATTGTGCTTTTACTCCGCTTGTACGTATAAAATCAACTTGTGCAAAACATGCACCATCAATAATAGAAGTAAAATCATACCATATTAAATTCTTACTTCCTAAATACTCTAAGTCTTTCCTAAACTCAAAAGATCTTTTTTGATAGCTTACCAAAGGTATACACTCACCTAAAGTTAAAACCTTTAAATTTTCAAAAGAAATATTTTCTTTTTCACATTTTCTAAGCACTTTAGCTAAAACATTTATACAAAGTACTGTTCCTACGCTATGTGCACTTAAGATGAGCTCATAATTTTTATCACTTGCATTTTCTTTTAGTTTTTCAAAAATAACCCTAGCAAAATCATCTATCCTTAATTCAAGCTCACCTTGGGAATTTTTCTCCCAGTTTGCACAAAAAGAACAAATTCTAGCTATCCAAAAAACAGCCAATTTCTTACCTAATTTATAAAGCATTTTTGGCAAAAACACTAAAGATAAAATAAAGGCTAAAATTCCCAAAATAACATGAAAATTTTGCAGACAAAATAAACTTCCAAAAGCACAAACTAAAGTAAAAATCAAACTCAAAAGCACATAAAAAAACGGATAATAACCTGTGATTAGTTGATGAGGAGATTCTTTACCAAATTTCAAAAAAAGTCCTGTGATGGTATAAATTCTAAAAAAACTATAACAATCACTCAAAGCATCTTTTATATCCTCTGACCAGTTTTTTTTAACTATATCATTCCAGTTTAAAAAGGTGTAAGTAGTACTTGTATATGGGGTTTGAATTTGCCAAAAAGGATAAACATCAACTTGAGCTTTTGATAAAGTATAATCATATTTTAAAAGTGTATTTTGCTCAGCTAAATTTTTTTTAAACATAGCATAATAATGTCTATAACCCCTAGGATCATAACCAGCTATATAAAAAACATCTCTTTTTTGACACAATTTATCCATTTAAAATCCCAAATAAACTCAAAATGAAGTTAAAAATATAGCTAAAGTTGTTATCTTTGTCAAATGCTTATTTAAGGGCAAAATAAGGTGTTTTTCCTCTGAAATTATTCATTAAAAAATATTTTATAAAATAAATAAAAAATTTATAAAACAAGAAAGAATTTATGGATATAATCTTACTAGGTGGTAGCAATAGCGTAGTAAAAAATGGTCTTAGAATAGGTCTTGAAAATAAAAATATTACACTACACAATTATGCTTTAGGGCTTAGTACTTCTTTACAAAATCTTTATGAGTTAATACGCCATAAAGAAAGTGTGAGTAAGAGTAATTATATCATCAGCGAATCAAATATCAATGATTATCTAAGTCCTATGAGTTTAAATATTATACTTAGAAATATTGATTATTTTTACGAAGAACTTTACAAAACACATAAAACTACCATAGTACTTATACTCCCCATACCAGCTTACAATGATAAATCAAAAGCCATCAACGAAGCTCATAGGAAAAATTGCACTTATTATGGTTTTAATCTAATTGATGTAGACTTTTACTATCAAAAAAATAATCTTTATGATTTTGACCAAAACTATAAATTTCATCCTATGCCACTTGCTATGCAAGAACTTGGTAAAAATATTATAAAAAATTTACATGTTTTTAAAAAATCCAAAGAAAATATCATTTGCTCAAAAAGAAAATATCATATCTTTGCACCATCAAATTTAGCTAAAATAGAACACAAAAATTCATTTTTTTGTGAAAAAGTTACAAGGATTAAAGCTAGTGAAAAAATCATTTTTTCAAAAGAGCTAAAAAACTATCAAATTTTAGGTATACATACTTGGAATCACACTAATCTATCAACTCACACCGTGTCATCCGTAAGTATTGAAAATTCTTCTTTTAAACTGGTAAAAAATTTTGGACTTATCAATACTTTTCAAGATATACAAAATGAAAAGGCAATTTGTGACGAACAAACCTTTTTATATGTTAATACACAAATTGTCAAGCAAAGCGAAGATAGCTCTGGCTTAAGCATGACAAATGAAAAAACATCTAGACTTGATTATGTAGATTTAATAGGAATTTTACTTTTAGAAAATGATAACAATAAAAAACTTGAATGTAAAATTCATCTTACAAACACTCATGAGCTTTTGATACCACCTATAGTATTTTATAAAGAGCTAGCATTAGAATATTATGAACTCACTAAACTTGATACGCAAACATTTTTACAAAGTCAAAATCATAATCTTTTACGTTTTTTAAATCACAAGGATTTAAAAAATGAGTATGAAATGTTTATCCATCAAAACAACCAGCTTTATGGAGCTAGCTTAAGGATAAAAGAAAGGTTAAGTTATAAGCTCGGAGAAGCTATCATGAAAAATAGCAAAAGTTATCTAGATTACTTCAAAATACCTTTTGAATTAAGAAAAGTTAAAAAAGAGCATTTTAAAAATCAAAAAGAACAAAAAAATCTACCTCCGCTAAAAGCTTATGCAGACTATAAACATGCCCAAATAGCTAAAACACATTTACCCTATCTTTTAGGCAATGCACTTTTACAAGCTTCAAGAACCCCTTTTAAAATAGGCTACTTAAGTTTACCATTTAAACTTAGAAAGATTGCTAAAAATTATAAAAAGAAATTTTAGTCTAAACTAGTATTTTAAAAAAAATTTCCATTGATTTGGGTTTTATATATCACATAGTTTCTAAATTTAGCATGCAAAACAACATCAGGTTTATATGCTCTGCATTCTTTCCAAAAAGTATGCAAGCTTTTTTGATAAGTTAAACCTTCTATATCATAAAACGCTTTTCCCATAACTTTTAAAGGACTATTATGATATAAAGCAGAAAGTCCTACTGTGCTATTTATCACTATAGTACCCCTTGTATTGATTAAAAGTGTAGGTAAATGCAAATCATGTACATATAAAATTCTACCCTCAACATTATATTTTAAACTCAAATCTTCTATAAGCTTTGTATAATCTTTATAACCACGATCCATAGGATGGTGCTTAAAAACCAAGTAAGACTTTGCCTTAGCGTGATTGGCAAAAGAAATAATCACCTCCTCTATAAATTTCTCCGTAGTTTTTTTATAATGATGAGAAAGCTGAGTATCATTATGTACTTGCAAAACAGCTAAAAAATACTTTTGTTTCAAAGAAAGAATTTTTTCATTTAAACTTTTTTCTGTAACTTTGTATTTGTTTTTTCTATATACCGAGCAAAACCAAGGTAAAAAGTCAAATAATTTTAAACTTCTGTGGTGTAAAGAATTATTAAAATACCAAGAAAATAAAAAAGCAAAAAGCCAATACAAAAATGAGGCAAAAGCCATATTTCTAAAGGTACTTGAGAAGGTTTTAAATTTAAAATCTTTATCAAATTTTTTCTGACTCAGATAAAATTCTTTTTCTCTTGGTAGAGTCGAGTTTGCATTAACCCCATCTTTTTCAAAAGTAATGAAATTTGGTCTTATATATCCTTCTTCAAAAATCCATACTTCAATACCCATTTGCTTAGCTACATTAATGGCTATTTCGTGTACTTTTCTGCAGTCATTATACATCAAGATAACTTGGATTTGTTTTTCTTCAAAAAGCTTTTTATAAAAGTTTTCAAGCTTAGCTAAACTTTTAGTATAATTAATGCTTTTAAAAGGATAAAAGAAAAAATCTCCGCCATTAAAATTTACTTTATAAACCTTTGCTTTTGGGATTTTCGTAGCGATTTTACAAAAAAAACCTCCCACGGGTCCTTGGAGCAATAAAACATTTTTACCAGAAAATTTTTTTAATTTTTTACTTAAATTCATCTATCTAAAATAAATTCTATTAATCTTCTTATTTTTCTTAATATATAAATTCTTATATCCATAAACCAACGCAAATAAAATTTAGAAAAATAATCTTTTTGCATTTTTAGCATTATATCCAATGCAAACTCAACTTCACATAAATTTTTACTTTTTGGATGAATATATCTTGGATAAAGAATCAAAACACCCGCAACTAATTCTTCTAAACTAAGTACTCTTGTTCGCCTTGGAATTTCATGCAAATCATGAGTTAGACCCCAACCTGCATAAAAAGGCTTACCATAAACTACTACTTTTTTACTACGCAAAAGCGCATCAAAACCACTAGTAGAAGTGATGGTATGCACTTCATCACATGCATTTATAGCACTATCTATGCTAATGTTTTCAATAATTTCATCACAATATTTTAAAATAATACTTTTGTCTTTTAAACCCTTACGGTTACCACTTAAGACATCAGGGTGAGGTTTAAAAACTATAAAGGCATTTTCATTTGCCTCTCTTACGCTTTGTAAAAGTTTTAAAGTATCAAAACCGGATCCACCTAAGATCATAGATACATCATCTTCTACTTGAGCAGGAATGAGAATAATTTTTTTATTTGTATTAAAAACAAGATTTTTATGTTTTAGACCATTGTATTTTGAAAATTTATTTTGCGTGATGGTAACGATGAGCTTTTTAGCTCTTTGTTTTAAACTATCATCAAATTCATAATTTTGCAAAATATCTTCTAAATCACTTGGATTGTTTGGATCTACATATAAACCTTTACTATCTACTATCAAAGAAAAAGGGCGTGTAAGATCTGAACCTAAAAATACCGAGCGTAAAAAGCCATCTTCTACTAAGAAAATTTCATTACTAAAATCTTTAGCTAGCAAAACTTTGTCGTATTTTTTACCCCAAATAAAAATTTTATCTTTAGAATTTAACTTAACTTTATAAAGTTCATCAAGCGAGTTTAAAAAAATGATTTTATTGTTTTTGGCTTTAAAAAATGGTTTTATAAACTCTCTTTTCCATTTAGAAAAACCTAAAAAATACAAGCTACCTGAATTAACTTGTTCTATCTTTTTATACTTTGTTAAAGTATAAATAGTATCAAAAATATCACTTTTTTGATTTAAGCGAGGATTAAAATACTCACTATATAAAATATAAGCAGCACAAAAAACTTCTTCTAAAGTTCTTTTTTTGCATCTTCTTTTACACGCTTGTTTATCTAGTGTTAGACCCCAACCTGCATAAAATGGTACACCATAACACACACACTCTCGTCCTAACATCAAAGCTTCAAAACCCATACCGGAAGTCTTGGTATAAACTTTTTTAAAATGACTTAGCAGTTCTATAGGATTGTAATTTTCTTTTAAAATCACACACCTACTTGGCAAATCTTGTGCATTAAAATCACTTTGTTTTTTACTACTTAGCACATCAGGGTGAATTTTAATGTATATTTTAGCATTTGGATTTTCTTTGATAGCATCATTTATAATTTCTTGAGTTGAAAATTTATCAGCTAAACCAAATTTTAACGAAGCATCATTTGCCACTTGAGTAATAATTAAGACACGTTCTTCGTTAGTACTAAAAAGCTCTTTTGGTATATGGAGATTATTATTATACTTACTAAGCTTTTCCTTTTTTATAAGCTCTATAGCTTTTTTTGCTTGTTCTAACTCTTCAAAACTAAATTCGTGAGTATTTAAAATATTTTCAAGTTTAGATGGAGCAGTTGCATCATAATAAACACCAACATTATCTTTAATTATAGAAAAACTTGGGCTATTTTCTATGCCTAGATTTAAAGAACGCAAAAAGCCATCTTCTAAAAGCAAAAATTTTGCACTATATTTTTTAGCTAGTTTTATAGCTTCTAAACCTGACTTTTTTCTACCCCAACCTACAAAAGTATCTTCTTTATTTATATTTTTATAGCTCCTATATAGAAATACTTTATAAAAATTCTCAATATTTTTTTTTAATTTTTTTGATGTAGTGTAAAATTTCATAATATCTCTTTAATTATCAAAAAATAAATTATAATTTAAAAGCTTTTATTTTAAAAATTTTTATATTCTTATTTTTAATGCTTAATATTATTTTCCAACAAAAATCCATTTGTATATTTTAACATAATAAAATTACCAACTACTATATAATTTTATTAACAAAAGCTATCTTTTAAATTTAAATATTTAAAAAACTATTTTATCCGCAATTTAACTCAAAATTAATTTTAAATCTTTTTATGAGTAATTCTAAAAGTTACTTAAATTGTTATATTTTTTATTTAAAAAAAATATATTTAAGATAAAAAATGGAAAAAGTATTGACAATAACATAGTGATTATTCAAATGTTTAAACATTTGAATAATCACTAATTAGTGATTATTGTATGATTTTATTCAATAATATTAGGAGGTAAAATATGAATAACGATACAAGTAAATCTTTAAGTGATATTATTATATCAATTGCAAAATCTGTCGCACAAGCACAAAGCGATGTAGAAGAATCTCAGCTTTCTCACCTTTTTACATTTTTCGAAAGAAAATTTAAAAAAAATAAAAAAGGAGAAACTACAAATGAATTATTACCAGGAATTTTCCCAAAAAGACTCAAAATAGGAATTCCTGATTCTAATTCAAAATTTTTTAAAACAAAATACTATAGTGTTCCCTATATTAATATTTTACCCATAACACCTATACACATAGAAAGTATTAAAGCAGAATTTGACATAAGTCTAATAGGACTTGAAAACAAAATTAAAAACAAAACAAGCAATAACGAAGAAATGAAATATTTTAAAGATTTACCTTCTTTAAAAATTGATGTCATAGGGGCAGCTTTTGGTAGAGAAAAAGGACTATCTGCTCATATTTGTCTAACTATGAGTAAGCATGAATTACCAGAAGGTACTTCAAGAATGATAAATGAACTTATTAATAATGCTCAAGGATATCAAGAAGATTTAATTTTACAAAAGGAGGAAAAGCAAGATAATGAAAATAATAAAACACTAAATTTATAAAATAAGGAAAGTAAATGTCACTAGAAATATCTAATCAATTTTCAGGATTACCAATGGCTTCTTTAATCGGAGGTCCTTTGCAGGCAGCTTGCGATGCACAATTGCAACTTGCAAATGCTACAGCAAATTTTATCAAAACAGTAGGGATGAAAGAAGATGGAGAAACAGTTAGAACAGCGGATTTTGTTTATGAGCAAATAAAAGATGATGGAAGTTCTCAAAAAATGAGCATTCAAGCTCCATTGCTTGCTATTGTAAAAATTCCAAATTTAACCATTGATACTTTAGATATTACCTTCGATATGGAAGTTAAGTCTACAGAAGAATCAAAAGAATCAAGCGACAAAAATGGAACCTTGGATGCTAGTGCATCGCTTGGATTTGGATGTTTCAAAGCTAAGGTTTCTGTAAAAGGGTCTATTAGCTCACATAAAGAAAATACTAGAAAGACAGATACCTCTGCAAAATACCATGTTGAACTAAACGCTAGAAACGACGGAATGAGTGAAGGTTTATCAAGAGTACTGGATATTATTCAAAATTCAATACAACCAAAAGTAGGAGGTGTTGCTAAACAAGTAGAAAATACACAAACTGCTAATGACAACTAGTAGTATATAAAAATCATTTACTAAATATTTAAGGAGTAGCGTAATGGCTCAAATTTTAGATCTAAGTTCAATAGGTTTTATTAAAAGAATCACTATGGGACAAAAAGATACAAAGTCTATATACACAGAAGAACAAGCACAGCAAGATATAAAATTTCTCAACAAATGTTTAAATGATTTTCCAAAAGGACGTATTGTAGCTTGTGAAAAAAATTTTAATGTTTTAAACATTGGAGAGCATCAAGTGGTTCAGCAATGGATTGTGTATCATATAGGATTTAAAACAAAGCCTTTATGGATGGAAAACAAATGAAAAAATCTATCTCCTTGCAATATTTTGCTTTTCTTTTACAAAATGAGAAAATGTTTTGCGAAAAAGAACTTCAAAAATTCTATAAAAGAAACCATAAAAAGTTAGCTTTTTTAGCAAAGCAATATTTCAACATTAAGTTAAAACAAGCATTGAAAATGTTTTTTTATCCGAAATATACATTAGATATAGAACTTAGTTTTAATATATACAAAGAAAAGCAAAATAGATATTTGACCAAAAGACCAAATTTTTTTAGGCGTTTATTTAAACATTTTAGCACACACAAAATCACTATAAGCAATCAAAAATTACTTATAGATAACAAACCTATAAATGATGATTTGGCTGAAAAAATTTGGCTTATATTTTAAATAGAAAGGAAAAAAAATGGCAAAAAATAACAAAATAGAAGATAATTGGGTAATTATAAGAAAAATTTCGGAAGTAAAAAACACAGAAAAAGATGATTTTAACCAAATAGGTATGCAAATTAGTGTTTATGTTGCACCGACTGAACAACTTGCACTGCAATATTTAACTAAACAACTAAAAGGTGGTAGTATTACCTATGGAATTACTTCGTATTGTAATTTCAAACAAAAAACAAATTCCAATCTCATTCAAGATGAAAAAAATGGAAATAAAGGACACTATATAATTGACACAATCAAACTTAGTGTTTTAAACAATATATTCAGTAATCACAAAATATATAACGTAAAAAATAGTAATGAAAAACCATAAAAAACTATAAGGGTTTACTAAAATGAATTTAAAATAAAAGATTAAATAAGTTAAGATCAAAATCTTAATTTGATATTTGTTGTCTTTATTTAAAAACACATTAAACCATGTTTATGGTTTTTAACCCGATATGCCTATAAAACAAATTTATAGTGCAAAAGGTTTTCTTATTAGTATTTTAAAAATACTAATAAGAAAAAGAAAAGCTAAAAAAATGTATATTTAAAAACTATTGCATACTACTAAGTATTAAAGGAGCTTTAAATCTATGCTTTTTTAGAAGCAATAAAATTAAAATCAATTTTACAATCAAGATGTCAAAATAATAACTTAAAAGCAGAAAAACAAACAAGAAATTTCAAGAAAATATTTATCTGTATTAAGAATACTTGTAAAATAATTTTTTATTTTTCGAATTAAAATATACTTTTCTAAAATATAAAAAGCTCATTTTATAGCTCTATCAAAAAATGTTTTTACTTTGAAATTTTTGCTTTGCTAAATAATTTTTTTTAATTTTATATTTTCTATACTTACTTGGCTTTCTTATTTTCTCTCAATCACTCTTTTCAACTTCCTAATCTCAAATAGCAATTTTATATACCCCCCCCCATACCAAGTTTTATTAGCTTGTATAAGAGCTTTTCCTAGTTTATAAGTAAAACATTCTTTTTCTTTTAAGGCTTCTTTGTAATCAGGGTAAGATTCTAAAGATGGTAATTTTAAAGAAGGATCTTTTTTTATTTTTTCTTGATAGATTTTTTGTTCTTGTTTGTGTTTATCATATATATATGATAATACAAAAGGCATTCTTATATAACCTAAGAAAGATTTTGAATTTACTATCATAGCTTGACCTAGTTTATAAGAGAGTTGGTTTTGAATTCTTGTTTTAGCTGAGTTTGTTTTTATTTCTAGTTTTTTTATAGACAAAGAATTTAAAGTTTTTTTTAAAAAAATATTATCTTGTTCTAGTAAAGAAACTGTAGAATATAATGTATTGATTCGGTTTTGCAAAGGAGCTAATTTTCTTGGATCCACTATTCCGCAATATTCATCAATAATTTCTTTATACCATTTTATTGGAGGTATCAAATGATTAAAATTATATTTTTCTTTTAATTCATTTTCAAAAAAAATATCAGGTATTTTTTCTACTTTTGGTTTATTATTTAAATCAGCTAGAAATAAAGCTATAAAATTCGTTTTATGGGTAAAAACTATTTTTGTATCTTTTGTAATTTTAAATTTTCTATCATAAAAATCTAAAAACTGCATCCAAGGATGCTTTGGAAATACCTTAATCGTGTCAACATCATTGACAATACTAATTTGTCTATTATTGTTTCTTTCAGAATTCCAAGTATGTATACCAATTGGAGTATAGTGTATGTATTTTTCTAATTTGAAAACACTTTCTAAAGGAAAAATTTTCTCACAATACAATGAGTTTTTTTTAATTTCATTTTTAATCTCATCATTGAAGGTAAAAATACGGAAATTAGGATTGCTATTATGTATACTACTTGATAATGGTAAATGAAAAAAATCTATATTTTTTATAATATTTTTTCCCAACTCTCTCATAATAAAATTAAAATCATGAGCTCCATCTCTAATTTTTTGAAATGCTTGCAATTTATTTTCGATATAATAATCATGCATATCAATAAAATTATAACCATAATACAAACATAATTTTCTATGGTGGTAATTTATTTGTTTAACACATTCCTGATTTAAATTTTGGAAGTTTGGAGCTATAAAAACAAAAATTTTTTTTCTAAAAAAAAACAATTCTTCATAAACCCAATTAATTACCTGAATACTAATTGGCAGCAATTGAAGAGAATTATATTGTATCACATCAACAGTATTTGAACCAAAAATAATTAAATCTGCCTCCATAAAAATACTTCTATTTCTTATAATTTCATAGAGACTTTGAATAGCAGGAGAGGCACCTAAAGATAAATTAAAAACATTGGTAATTTCTGATTCCAATCCGCTTTGAAAGCCATTTTTCATAATGAAATGACTTTCTCCTATTAATACAATATTATATTTTTTATTTCTCAAAAAATCCATCCAATCAAAAAACAATGTAATTTTGAAATAAATAATAATCTTGTGGTATCCCGATATCAATAAAATAATCATCAAAAATTTGAGTTTGTATTTTTAGTGTCTTATGATTTTCTTGCAAAAATTCTTCAAAAGAAAATTTTTTCTCCAAGTCAAATTCATCAAAAATATCTTTTTTTATCAAATATATACCACCATTAATTAAACCTTGCTTTTTAAATACCTTTTCTTCAAAAGATGTTATAAAACCTTGATTATCAATATTTACAGTGCCATATCTATCAAAATTTTGCATTTGTTTTAGTGCAATACAAATTTTACTATCATTTAAAGCAAGCTTTTTTAGATCAATATCGAATATAGTATCACCATTTAAAACATAAGCTTGATTTTGTATAAATTTCAAAGCATCTTTTATAGCTCCACCTGTACCCAAAAGTTCTTTTTCAATATTATAGCATATTTTTATACCTTTAAATTTATCTTTAAAGTACTCTTGAATAAGTTCGTATTTATACGAAACACTTAAAACAACTTCTCTAATACCTTGTTTTTTCAAATACTCCAAAACAAAAGCTAAAAATGGCTTCCCATTAATAGGTGCCATAGGTTTTGGAAGATCTTGTACCACACTTTTTAATCTTGTACCAAGACCCCCAGCTAAAACTATAGCTTGCAATCAAACCCCTTGCCAAAAAGTTCTTCTTCCACTATAGCACAGATTATATGACCTATTAAAATATGTGCTTCTTGAATTCTTGGTGTGCAAGATGAAGGTACTTTGATACAATAATCACAAAGCTCACTCATAGTCCCACCACTAGCTCCAGTTAAACCTATACTTAAAATTCCTTTTTCCTTACAAACCTCTAAAGCTTTTAAGATATTTTTACTATTTCCACTTGTAGAAATTCCTATAAATACATCTCCTTTATTACCTTGAGCTTGCACTTGTCTTGCAAATAAATTTTCATAACCATAGTCATTGCCAATAGCCGTTAAAATACTTGTATCAGTGCTTAAAGCAATACTTGCAATACCAGGTCTATCAAAGTAAAATCTACTTACAAATTCTCCTGCTATGTGTTGTGCATCAGCTGCACTTCCACCATTACCAGCCAACAAAGTTTTGTTGCCATTTTTATAAGCATTGATTACTCTTAAAGACACTTCTTTGATTAAATTAATCATATTATCATCATTTAATATTTTATCTTTAATATTAATTGAGTCACTAAAATGAGATTTTATATATAAATTTAAATTTTCCATGATTTTGCCCCTTCCTTAGTGAAGTAAAATTCTTGCACATATCCTTGCTGTTCGTTTAAAATTTGCTTAAGTTTATATTTTTTCACGGGATCTACTATAAAAAACATAAACCCTCCAGCACCAGCTCCACTTGTCTTACCACTATAAGCGCCATTTTCCATAGCTAAGTGATAAATTCTTTCAAGCTCATCATTGCTTACTATATCAGAAATAATTTTTTTTGATTTCCAAGATTTACCTAAAATTTGAGCTATTTTTTCAAAATCAGCTCTAAATAATGCTTCTTTCATATCCAATGCATCTTGTTTTATAGCATGCATAGCATTAAGAGAATTTTCATCTCCCAATCTTCCTTTTTTATGCTCTTCTATGTCTTTTGCATCTCTAGTAATATTTGTAAAATAAAGCAAAATTCTAGCTTCAAGCTCGCTTGCTATCCAATTTTTTATACGCAAAGGATTAACTATAACTCTTTTTTGATCATAAAATTCCATAAAGTTAAACCCGCCAAAAGTTGCAGCATATTGATCTTGTGCTCCACCTACGATAGCCATATCTTCTCGCTCTATTTCATAGGCAAGTTTTGCTATATCATATTCTCCAAGTGGTAAATTAAGCCATTCTACAAAAGCTTTTATAATACCTACAACTAAAGTAGAACTTCCACCCAAACCACTTCCACTAGGAACATCAGAATAAGTATGCAAAGAAAAACTTAAAGGCTTTTTTACATAATCTTTTATTAAACGATTATAAATTGCTTTATAAAGATCTAATTTACCATCATTTTCTAAAAATTCTTGACTTTGATACTCTACTTTTACATTAGTATCTGATGAATCAAAGATGATTTTTTGATCATTTCTTTCTATCAAAGTACAATGCACATATAAAGATATGGTTACATTTAAAACATAACCTGTATATTGATCACAATATAAATTAATATCAGTGCCTCCACCAGCTAAACCTAAACGCAGTGGGGTTTGAGAACGAATTATCATGGCTTACTACCTATTAAGTGGGATTCTACCCATAGAAATTTCTTTTCTCCAATGATTTAGCAAATCCTCAAACATTTTTCTAGCCGGAATTTCTGGTTTCCAATTAATATAGCTTTTAATTTTTGTATTATCAAACATTTGATAATCTGCATCAATAGGACGCAATCTTTGCTCATCTTGTTCTACTTTAATATCTTTTCTTATAGAAAAACCTAAAAGTATATCTATAACCTCAGGGAGTTTAAAAGCTTCTTCACCTGCTATATTAAAAGCTTCACCGCAAGGAATTTTTCCTTTTTCGCTTTCTAACGAAAGTAGATAATAAGCCCTTATAGCATCACGACAATCTTGAAAAGTCCTTACACTTGAGAGGTTTCCTACTTTGATAACAGGTTCTTGATAACCCGCTTCAATCAAAGCTATTTGCTTTGCAACTGTGCTTTCAAAAAATACATCAGATCGTCTTGGACCACTATGAGTCCCCATTCTAGTCACATAAGTTTTTATACCATAAGCCTCGCCATAAAACCTTCCTAAATAATCAGTGCCAATTTTACTTATACTATAAGGACTTGCACCGTGAAAAGTTGTATCTTCGTTTAATTTAATACCTACTTTTGCCCTACCATAAACTTCACTAGAGGAGCACACATGCACCACAGGATCATAACCATCTTTAACTTTTAATAATCTAATATTTTCTAAAATATTTGCCGTACCTATAATATTAGTTTGCAAAGTTTCTATAGGTATATCAAAAGAAGTTTTTGGGTAAGACTGTGCCGCCAAATGAAATATCACATCAGGTCTTTTGCTCTCAAAAAGTTTTTGGATACTTGAGTAATCATTTAGATCAGCATAAAAAATACCAATTCTATCTTTTTTATTAATCCTATCGCTTAGATGATAAATGTTATCCATAGGTTCTTGCCAACGCATCATACCTATAACATCATAATCTGTATTTTTTAGTAAAAAATCTGCCATTTGCGAGCCAACTTGACCTGTAAAACCTGTAATTAACGCTGTCTTCATAAAAAAACCTTTTTTACAAGTATTATACAATAAAATTTTTATTTATGCTATTTTATATACCAATCATACATCATCTTTATTCCATCTTCAAGTTCTATTTTATGTTTCCAACCCAAAGAATGAATTTTGGAACAATCGGTTAATTTTTCTTTAAATCCATCGGGCATATTTGTATTAAAAACAAGTTGCCCTTTAAAACCAATAATTTTTTTAATAAGATAAGCTAGATCTTTAATAGATATATTTTTATTTACACCTATATTAATGTGAGTATTTTTTATTTCTTTATTATATTATAAAAACACAAGCTTGAGCTAAATCACTACTATGTAAAAATTCTCTAGTTTGCAATCCACTACCCCAAATTTCAATTTCATTTTCATTGATGCCAAATTTTTTAAGATATCTCTTAGCTTCGTTCATATCATCTACATGTAAATCTTTTAAAATAAGATCATATTTTTTTTCATTTAATAATTTAGCTAAATGGAATTTTCTAATCAAAGCAGGTAAAACATGAGATTTTTCTAAGTCAAATTTATCATTATTTCCATATAAATTAATAGGAGTTACCCCTATAAAATTTGTATTATATTGTAAATTATAAGATTCGCACATTATTAAACCAGCTATTTTAGCTACAGCATACGGCATGTTTGTAAATTCCAATTCCCCATTTAGCATTTGCAATTCTTTAGTAGGCAATGAAGCGTTTTTAGGGTAAACCACGGTAGATGCAATGAAAATTAATTTTTTTACACCATTTAAATATGCACCATGTATAACATTATTTTGTATCATTAAATTTTGATAAATAAAATCAGCTCTATAAGTATTATTAGCCAATATCCCTCCCACCTTAGCAGCACACAAAAAGACGTATTCTGGTTTTTCTTTTTCAAAAAAATATTGCACGTCTTGTTGATTTATAAGATCTAATTCTTTATGAGATTTTAATATAAGATTATTATAACCTTGGGATTTAAGTTCTTTTACAATAGCTGAACCAGTCAAACCATTATGTCCAGCTATATAAATTTTGGAATTTTTTGTCATGCTACCTCCTTATAAATATTATTATAAGAAGGATAAATGCAAATTATATTTCTATATCCCCCCCTGTGAGTTTTTCATATCCTTGTCATGATCATTTAAATACCGATCATACATCATCTTTATTCCCTCTTCAAGTTCTATTTTATGTTTCCAACCCAAAGAATGAATTTTAGAACAATCAAGTAATCTATTCATCGAGCTATCTGGCTTACTTGTATCAAATTTTATTTTACCTTGGTATTGTGTAATTTGTTTTATCAAATGAGCCAATTCTGCAATAGATAAATCACTACCTGTACCCACATTAATATGTGTGTTTTTTGTATTATTTTTAGATAAATCAGAAAAATCAATATTATTCATTATATATATACAAACATCTGCCAAATCATCTGAATGTATAAATTCTCTCCTAGTCTTACCTGCCCCCCAAAGTTCTATATGTTCTTCGTAAATTCCATTTGCATTAAGATGTTTTATCGCATCATCTTTATTTTGCAAGTTAAGATCTAATAAAATCTCATCATATCTCTTTCCATTGAGAAGTTTTGCCAAATGAAATTTTCTAAGCATTGCTGGTAACACCCTAGCTGTTTTTAAATTATAATCAGCTGTTTTTCCATATAAATTAGTCAATGCAACAGAAATAAAATTAGTATTGTATTGTAAATTAAAAAATTCACACATTCTAACTCCAGCAATTTTTGCTAAAGCGTATGGTTCTGCATTATACTCTAATTCACTAGTGAGTAAACTTTCTTCTTTTATTGGATTATCTGCATGTTGCGGATACATCCAAGAACTACCAAAAAAAATTAATTTTTTTACATTTGAAAGATAAGAATTATAAAAAATATTATTTTGAATTGTCAAATTTTCGTATAAAATATCAGCCGGAGTCTTTACACCTAAAGCACTCATTTTTGCTGCTGCAAAAAAAACATATTCCGGTTGTTTGTTATTAAAAAATTTTTTAACAGCATTAAAATCAAGTAAATTCAACTCTTCTCTTGTTGCATATACTAAATTATTATAGCCTAGTTTTTGCAATTTTTCCATTATGGCACCTCCAGCAGATCCTCGGTGCCCTACTATATAAATTTTAGAATTTTTTTTCATAGACCATCCTTACTTGTGGCTAAAATATCTCTTTCTGAAAGAATTGGCGAATTAGTCGGCCAATCAATCCCTATTCTCTTATCGTTCCAGGCATAGGTGAATTGTTCATTCGCATCAACATATTCTCCTTTATATGCACATTTGTAATAATACACCGCACTTTCACTACTTACATAATGTGCATTTCCAAAGCCCGCTGGAACTAAAATAATTTGCTGATTGTCTTGATTTATTATAAATTTTTCGTGTTTTAAATATGTTGGTGAGTCTTTCCTGCAATCAACCACAACTTGATGTATTTCTCCATAAACGCAAGTTGCTAATTTATATGTTTTATGGTCTCCGTGTATACCTCTTATGACATTATGCTTAGAGTGGATAAATTTATCATGCATAAATTGAAGATTTTCTAGCAAAAGCTTATCTATAGCCTCACTTGTAAAAGCTGTCCATATCTCCCCTCTTAAATCTCTAAATTTATTAGGAGTTATTATATATACTCCTTTTAAAATTTTTGATTCTTGTATATCAAATTCTATAGCCATTACTTACCTCAAACATTATTATTTTAAAATTATAATAATATTATAGCTAACTTTTTTTAATATCAATTTTTAGCACTTCAAACATTTTAAGACCATTTGGTATTGATAACGAATATTTACAATATTCAAAAGCTTCATAATTTTTATTTTCGTGCTGACATATTTTTGCCGCAATATAACTAATATAAGGATATCTTAAATTTGCATTTTTAATATAAGTCTGAAATTCGTTCTTATATACTCTAGAATAATGAATAAACAATGTTTTAAAAAATCTATCTTCGTCTTTAAGTATAGTTTCTTTTAAATATTCTTCAGCTTTATCATATTGCTGCATCAAAAAAAGCATTTTTACAATTAAAATCACATATGATTCATTCTCGGGATCATACTCATAAGCCTTTTGTATATATTTAATGCTATCTTTTTCTTTGTATTTTAAATCTCTTGAAAGTAAAAATAATCTCAAATAAGAAAAAGACTTATATTTATTATTTGTTTCAAATTCTTGAGATCGTCTTAGAATAATATTAAACTGATCTTTTCTTGAATATAAATCATGAAATGAAATGGCATTATTTGTACCAGAAATAATCATAGAACAGTAGGAAAAAGCTGATTTTTGCTTCGAAATACCTGGAGTATAAATCAGCTGAGCCTTTGACATAAAATTCATTTCGTAAAATGATCTCTCAAAATCATTTAACTTATATTTTTCCAAAAAATCATCAATAGTTGTAATATTTTTCTGGTTAGTAATTTTCGAAATATACTGTACAAAACTAGTATTCATCGATATATCTTGACCAAAAACAATAATTTTATTACCTTTTTTTATCTCATATAAAGCAAGCTCTACGGCAATCTCATATGGGAAAAATTTATCACCAACAAAACCATATAAAGCAAATCTTTTATAATGTTCCGAATAAACAATGTCAGCTCCTCTAATATGCAAAGCAACAAATTTTCCATACTCCTGTGCATCATTTGTAGATTGCCTTCTGATATATTCAAATTTTTCACTGAATAAAATACTATCATAATTTTTTTTTAACTCTACAATACAATCATTTAAACTGATATTTTCAATCCACTCATTCAATAACCCTCCTTCTATTCCAGGAGCATACCATCCCCATTTATTTTCATAAGGACCATAGGAAATTTCTTCAAAAGTTCTTTTTTTTGAATGTATAAAAAAACCATGATTTTTTTCAACTAAAGAATTTGATATATAGTAATGCGATATAAATTCTGAACTAAATACCTCATCAACACTCCCAAAACTAATTCCTAAACATTTTTCTGTTTTATTGGCAAAATCTGCTGGGGTATACCAACTAAATAAAAATTTCAATCCTGTCTTCTTTGCTAAAAACATTCCAGCTAAAATACTATATAACTTCATACCAAAACCATCTGGTTTTGCAGAAATTATATAACCTGGAATTTTTCTAGTAAACACTTGCACCTTAGAAAGATGAAAATAATTTCTCTCATTTAAAAATAATCTAACATATCTAGCTGAATACACTTGTGATAATACAGCGTTAAAAACAAAGTAATTATCTTCCCAATAACATAACTCTGAAGAAACTCTTATCCAATCTCTTTCATTATGAGAAATTTCTACGCATAAACTCTTTGCTCTTTCTCTATATCTTTCATCTTTTATATTATAAACTCTAATATGTTCAATTGGATAATTTTGTCCCAAATCAATAATACACCATGGATTATCTTCTTTTGCAGTGTGAAAAGCGTGATCTCCCACCGGAAAATCTTCTTTTAACAAATTAATATTTGCATTTTGTATAGAGTATTTACCTATGGAACTCTGAATAGAAAATTTATTTTTTGCAACATCCTCTACATCTTCATTTTTCCATATCATTTTAATTCCTTTTTTACTGTGATAATAGTGCTTCTAATTTTCTTATAATATAATCATTGTATTTATTTGCATTAAAATCGCATATATTTATTTTATTTTCCATACTAAATATTTTTTTATCATTCTTAAAAATCCCTCCTCTTTGATACTATTTTCTCCTATATATTTATAATATTTCGATGCTTCGCTATTTCGATTTTCATATTCACATATTCTTGCAGCAACATAACTAATATATGGATATTTTGGATTAGCATTACATAAGTATGTCTGTAAAATATTTTTGTAAAAATCTCTTTTCCAATCAACTGCAGTGGTCTGCGGACCAACTAAAGCCTCAAAAAAATTATCAATATAGCCTTTGTTAAAGTATTGACCTAATCTAATATTGGCTAATTTTAGGTTATTATCTAAAAACAATAAATCTACAATAGCAATCATATAAGCACCATTTGTCATATCTTCCTTTAAAGCATCTTCAGCATGTTTCAAAGAAATATTTATAGGCATTGCTAATTTTTTTGAAAGATGACATAATCTATAATATGAATACGCTCTATGTAAATTATTTAATTTTAAACAATCTTTATTATTTTCTATAACACTGTATAGTTGATAATCATCATAAATATCATAAAAAGAAGTTATCATTTTTTTACCAGAAATCATTTCAGCACATTGTGGAAAAATAGAATTTCCTGTAGAATAAATTTTTGAAGCCTTTGACATAAAATTCATTTCAAAAAAAACTTGTTCAATATCACTATAATCATGGTTGATAAAGTCATTTATGGTTAAAATTTCTCTGTTGCTTTTTTTATTTATAAATTTCTTTAACTCTTCATTGGCATTAAGATCTTGACCAAAAATAATTATATTACTATCTTCTTTTAATTCTTTTAAAATAATATCAATAGCAACTTCATATGGAAAATGTCTATTATTCATCCAAATTTCTGGAGCAACTTTAAGTTTTCCTAGTATAATTTCACCACCTCTAATATGAATAGCAATAAAATTTTTATTATATTTATTAAATTTATTTTCAACATCTATAATTATATTTTGAAAATTTTGCGAGAACTCAATATTGCCATAAATTTTTTTTAATTCTTGCAAACATTCTTCTTTATCACAGTCTATAATTCTATCAGGTAAGAAAGGTAAAACATGATTAACGTACCAACCCCATTTTCTTCTCATAGGAAATTCACTTAATCTACCAAATGTTTTTTTTTGAATATCCGAATAAAAATTTGGCTCTATTTTGCTATACTCGATCAAATACTTTTTAATAAAGTTATCAGAAAAAATTTTATCAGCTGATTCCATAGTTATACTAATATAGTTTAACCTCTCATTTCTTTCATTTTCTTTTACCCCTAAGCACTCATCATTTAGATTAGGATTCCAAGTAAATTTAAATTTCATATTACTCTTATTTGCTGTATACAAACCACAAATAATTGCACCTAATCTAGCACCAAAACCATCTGGTTTTGCAGAAATTATATAACCTGGAATTTTTCTAGTAAACACTTGCACCTTAGAAAGATGAAAATAATTTCTCTCATTTAAAAATAATCTAACATATCTAGCTGAATACACTTGTGATAATACAGCGTTAAAAACAAAGTAATTATCTTCCCAATAACATAACTCTGAAGAAACTCTTATCCAATCTCTTTCATTATGAGAAATTTCTACGCATAAACTCTTTGCTCTTTCTCTATATCTTTCATCTTTTATATTATAAACTCTAATATGTTCAATTGGATAATTTTGTCCCAAATCAATAATACACCATGGATTATCTTCTTTTGCAGTGTGAAAAGCGTGATCTCCCACCGGAAAATCTTCTTTTAACAAATTAATATTTGCATTTTGTATAGAGTATTTACCTATGGAACTCTGAATAGAAAATTTATTTTTTGCAACATCCTCTACATCTTCATTTTTCCATATCATTTTAATTCCTTTTTTACTGTGATAATAGTGCTTCTAATTTTCTTATAATATAATCATTGTATTTATTTGCATTAAAATCGCATATATTTATTTTATTTTCCATAAATTCTTTCATACCATATATTAGACCTTCTACACTATTTTTTACAATCAAACCACCTCTATTATCCAACACACTAATATTTCCTGGAATATCTGTAGCAACTATAGCCTTATTTAAAACGAGTGCCTCTAATAATGTCATAGGCTGCCCCTCGTGATTTGAACTCATTACAAAGCAATCTGATTTTTTTAAATATGGAAAAGGGTTAGGGATTCTACCAAGTAAAAAAATAGATTTTTGAAGTTTTAATTTAAAAATTAAATTATTTAGATCATTTTTTAAAACTCCATCACCTAAAATCAACAATATTGTTTTGGGATTTTCTTTATGTATAACACTAAAAGCTCTTATAAGTTTTGCATGATCTTTTTCTATAGATAATCTTGCTATGTTTATAAAAACTTTATAGTCTTTTTTAAAATATTTATTCTCAATTTTTTTATCTAGCTTTTCATTTGATTTTTGTACTATCTCACTACAATTAATAGTATTTTCCAAAAAATCAAATTTAGTTTCATCAATATTATATTTACTAGCTAGATTTTTTTTATTTTCTTCATTTGTCTGTTTTGACACGGAAAGAATTTTATCATAATAATCATAACATCTAAAATTCTGTTCAAGCTGTGGATATTTTCTATCAAATTCTCCTTGCATATTATTGTGCAAAAAAACTATCTTTTGTTTTATATTATTTATAGCAAATAAAAAATGCCAATATCTTGTGTATCCATCAAAATTAATCAAAGAATCTATCTTAGCATCACCATACATTCGTCTAAATTCTCTTCTAAATATTTTCTCAAAAAATGTTTTAGCTAATTGATTTTGCCAATTATTGTGCTCTAAAAAGTAAGTATATATAAAATATTCTTCAAAGGTATAATTCATATTTCCAACAGAAGATAATGTTAAAAATTTATTTTTGATCTCATTGAAAAATTCAATTCTCTCTAAATGTCCCTCAACAGAAGATGCATCAATAGACACATGAATATTATACCCATTTTGATTAAAAGTATTTACAAAATTCTTAAAAGAAGTTGTAATACCATTAGGCATTAATGCACCAGGATAAAATAAAAGATTTTTTTTAGTATTAGTATAATCAATATTTAAGTTATTTTTTATAATATCTTTAAAAAAGAAATCTGCTGTCATTTTTGTTGCTTGGCCTTTTTCCTTGATAAAATAATAATCTTTTATTTGGTTATAAAAACATGAAATTTTAGAATAATTTATATTTTTTAAGGAATTAATTACATCATCAATAGTTATACAATATTCTTGAGAGATCTCACTTATATCAAAATACAGCCCTCTATTATTTTTATAGTTTTCATAATCATATATAAAAAATATTATAGGGCGATTTAAACTCATAAAATCAAACATCACAGAAGAGTAATCAGTGATTAACACATCAGTAATTCCCAATAATTCGTTGGTGTCAATATACACTGGTGGGATGATGATATTTTTATGCAATATATTTTCATTCTTAACGCTATAATGTCCTCTGTATATCAAACAATATTCGTCAAAATTATCTTTAATTTTATTATATAATTCATTTATTTTTTTATTTGGTACATCTTCTGAATCATAAAAACTTCCTCTAAAAGTAGGAGCATATAAAATAACTTTTTTTTCCAACGGAATTCCCAAAGTACTTTTTAACTCTTCTTTTTCACTTTTGGTTTGATTTAAACTAATATCAACTCTTGGGTACCCACTTAAATACTTTTTAGAAGAGTTAAGAAATTCAATTTCATGTTGTTTTATCATAATATCCATTGTATACTTGCTAGGAGCTATTAAATGAGTAGCATGTAAAAAATTTCTTTGGACATTTTTATATTCCATAAAACTGCCTTTAATATCCTTTCCTAATACCTTCCAAGGGATACCATGCCAAGTATTTAAATACATCTGATCTGTTTTTCTGATAAAATATTCTGGGAAAGTACTATTGTTAATCAAATATTTTACACTAGTAATATATTTCAAATACAATTCACTATCTTTTTTAACAATAATAACGTTTTTTAATTTTTTAAATTTTGATTTTACATTATTAATATTATTTACAACCCATACATGAGTATAATCTTTAAATTCATCTTTCTCTAAAAGATATAAAAATATAGCATAAGGATTACATGACATTGATTTTCCATGGAAGCTTTCATACAAAATTGCATTATCAATAATTTCCAAATTTTCATAGCATTCAGTATAAAACACTCTTCTTCTTAAATTCTTATCTTTTAAAATATTTTCCGATAATCCACATAGCTTATTTTGAATAATTTGAGATTCATTTAAAAATTTTGCTGATTCATCATATCTATTCAAAATATTTAAACACTTGCATAAATGAAAATACCAATGAGACTTATGTGTATTGCTTCTTCTAAGAGCTTCTTTGTAAAATTTAACCGCTTCTTCAATTTTTTTTTGTCTTTCAAGTACAAGAGCCAATCTGTAATGAGTATAAGGTCTTTGATAATTTACATCCAATGTTTTCTTGTAATAAACTTCAGCATAATCCCAATCACACAACTTCTCAAAACTAAAAGCTATTTTATAAAGCAAATCATCGTTTTCTGAAGATTGTATTTGTTTATAATACTCCAAATATGCTTTATTTGCCTCTTTCCAAAGTCCGTGTTGCTCATGAAAAATTCCAATACCAAATTTTAACGCATCAAGTTTTTCATCATATTTAATAGCATTATTATAGTATTTTTGTACCAACTCAACATTTGACTCACTACTATGCCCTTTGTTTTCATAACAATAACCTAATTTATAATATAACACTGAATCTTTTTTATCATTAAGTTTAATCACTTGCTCGTAATAATTTGCTGCTTCATAATATCTTTTCATATTCTCAAGAGCTATTGCAAGTTCTCTACATATAAAAAAATTTTTTTCTTTATTTTGGATTTGCTTTTTTAAATCCTCAACTTCTTTCCACCACAATTTTTGTGGTCTAAAAAACATACCATTTAGATGATTTTCTGTCTGTCTTAATTGAATTTTCCATGATTTTTTAGATGGATTTACAGCTAAAGCTTTAAAAATAAACTCATTTGCTTCTTTCCATTGCTTCAACTTAAAATAACTCATACCAAGCTTGAAATTACATTTTGAATGATTCTCTTGTCTTTCTAATGCTTTTAAAAAATAACTTTGAGCTTTTTTATAATCTTTCTTTTTATGATAATACCATATACCAAAAAAATAATAAATCCAAAACATGGAACATATCCTTATTTATATTTTTTCTCCAAATTGCTCTAAATAGACTAATATTTTACTTTCATTATTTTTTACATATTGACTCATCAATAATTGATATAAATGAACAATAAAGGCATTGTTATTCATAACAACAGCATTTGGAGTATCCAAAATATTATCAAAATCTGCTTTCTTTGCTTTCCAATCACCATAATTCTCGCTTAAATACTTGTCAAAATCTTTAAATCCATAATATTCATCGCCGATAAAATTATATTTTTGTAACTGAAGTGTAGTATTATACCATTTTACTACTTCTCCTTGATGATATATTTTATCATACTCCCGAAAATGTAAAAATATATCTATTTTTATACCATTAACATGTTTTAACTTCAAACCACCAATCCAATTCAAATCATATTGTATAAAAACTCCATATTCTAAAATTTTATTTTTTATTTCGTTACTGTAATCTTCACTCCAAATTCCAATATCAATATCATAATCATGGCCTATAAAATCACCTTCTCTAATACATCCTAAAAACGTGCCACTAACTAGAAAGAAATCAATATTAGCATTATCAAAAATTATTTTTATATCTCTTAAAGCATTTATTGCATCCTGTTTTACCATTTTACTTTTTTTACTTACGACTTCTAGCGGACATTGTAGTATATTTTTTTTTATATATTCTTTGGCTTGAATATAGTCGTGAATTTTTTTAAAAGCAGTTATTAGATATTTATTTATCACTACTTGCTCTTTTTGAGAATAATTCTGACTATGTTTTAAATATAAATTCTCTAATTTACTAGCATCGTTTTGATTTTCAATCATCTTACTTAAAAACAACCAAGTTTTTAATCTTTTTGTTTGATTTAAACACTCGATTAAAATACCCCAAGCTTCTTGCTTTTTATCGTGTGAAAATAATATTTGAGCCTTAAGATATTTAGCTTCTATGTGATTGGGATGAAATTTCAAAAAATAATCAATATATTCAAGTGCTTTAGAATATTCACGGTGGTAAAAATCAAATTCAGCTTGATAATAATACGTTATCTTTTGTCGCATAAAAATACAAATTTTAAAAAAAGTTAACAATCTTGTGTGATTTGTTTTTTTTTGCATCAACAAAACCACACAAAGTGCTAAAATTTTTTGTGTAAAAAAAAATCCTTTAGACTCTCTTAAGGCTTTTTGCAAACAACTCTTAAAGGTCATGTCTTAATCATTTCTATAATTTCAGTAGTGGAAATACTAGGTGTTCTTTCTAGATACACAATATCACAAATTTTATTAAAACAATCAAATTTTCCCTTCCAATCATCACCCATGACTAAAATATCTGCTCGATATTTTTTAATATATTCTTCTTTAAGCTCTAAAGACTCTTCTAAAAAAACCTCATTAACACATTTTAAAGCTGAAATAATCTTCATTCTCTCATGTTCATTGCAGATAGGCCTTCTTCCCTTTTTTGCAAAATTCAGCATATCCGAAGAAACACCCACTATAAGTTTATCACCTAAATCACTAGCTCTTTCTAAAATTCTCAAATGACCATAATGAAATAAATCAAAAGTTCCAAATGTAATAATTGTAATCATTAGACATTCCCTATCGTATAAAGTTGTATAATACCTACTATTTTTTCATCTTGAGTGACAACTATTTCTTTGATTTTGTGTTTTAGCATAAGCTCTTCTGCTTCACTTGCCATGGCACTTGCTTCTATGGTTTTTGGGTTTTCACTCATGATTTCTTTAGCTTTAAAATCAAATCTTGGCTTATCGTTTGCCCTTAAAGCCCTTCTTAAGTCTCCATCTGTGATGATCCCAACTAGTTTTTCGTTTTCAAGTACTATACAAAGTCCTAACTTGCCACTAGTCATCACATCAACCAATTCATTAAATTCACTATCAGGATGTACTATAGGTAAATTACTTGACACCATCAAATCACCTACTCTAGTTAAAAGCTTTTTACCCAAACTTCCTCCTGGATGAAATAATGCAAAATCATCAGGTTTAAATTTCCTTGCCTTCATTAAAGCCACTGCTATAGCATCACCAGTAGCTAATGTAGCGGTGGTAGATGAAGTTGGAGCAAGTTGGAGTGGACAAGCTTCTTTTTTCACTGCTATATTGATAAAAATATCGGCTTGTTTTGCTAAAGTAGAGTTTTGATTTCCTGCTATAACTATTAAAGGAATTTTTCTTTTTTTTACAACTGGTATAAGCTTTAAAACTTCTTCAGTTTCCCCTGAATTTGAAATAGCTAAAAGCACATCCTCACTTGTAAGCATGCCAAGATCCCCATGCAATGCCTCTCCTGGATGCATAAAAAAGCTCGGAGTACCTGTACTAGCTAGAGTTGCAGCTATCTTAGCTCCTATGTGACCTGATTTACCCATACCACTTACCACGCATCGACCCTTAATGGATAAAATCAACTCGACCGCATTACTAAAATTTTCATTAAGACTATTACACAAATCCAAAATAGTTTTTGATTCTATCTCAAAAACTTCTTTGGCTATTTTAATCGCATCTATCCGAATCATATTAAAATCCTATATATTTAACACTACATTAGTTGCAATAGCTATTTGGTATAAAATTTGCGTTAACATGCTAAAGATTTGTAAATTTTGACTATCTACTTTTGGTAAAACCAAAATCGAATCTCCTGCTTTAATATCTGCTGAACTTCTACCACTATATTTAGTCGCTTTGCCATTGGCATTAATCACTAGAACTCTTGATACATCAGCCCTATCACTGAAACCACCTGCTAAATTAATATAATATCTTAATTTTTCTTTATCCATATACACAAACGCACCTGGTATAGAAACCTCACCCTGAACTAAAACAAGATTATTTTTACTAGGTACATTTACCACATCACCTTCTTCTAGCACTATAGAATTATACGCTTTAACATTATCTATAACGATTTGCCCTTTTGGTTGGGCTTGTTTTGCACGTGCAATAAATTCCAAAATCGTCTTCGCTTGTGTTGCCCTAATACTAGCTTGCTCAGCATTTACTGAAGAACTTGTTAGGGCTAGTGTTTCAAGTTCTTTAAGCTGAGCTTCGATAAGTTGTTTTTGAGTAGCCGCTACACTTTTTCTAAATACCTGCAAAGCATCAACATTAGATTGCTCATTTACTGAAATCATTTTAGCAAGCTCGGCTAAAGTTGTGCCTTTTTTTACCACCATTGAATGTAGACCACTATGCTCGCCTTCCACACTAATACTAATATTTTGTGCTGTATAATCAGGTCTAAAATCTATCTCATCACCATTATATAATTTCACTCCCAAAAACTGCTTTTTACTGTAAGCGTCCACATGAAGCTTATGATCGTCTCGATAGCTTTTAACTACAGCATTAGTTACTATAGGTTTAGCTCCTGCAACCCTTGCTATATCTTCTAAATTTAAAATATCATTACTGAGCTCAAATCTAAAAGGCTTTTGCACATCTCCTTCTACAAAAACATACTTTTGTACACTACCTACTAAAATCACATCACCCATTCTAAAAGGGAAAAGATCAAGCTGACCTTTAAGTAAAAAATCATATAAATCTACTTTTTTAATAACTTTATTATCTCTTAAAATTTGAATATCTCTAAAACTACCATATTCTAAATTAATTCCACTTGCTTTATCTAAATACTGTATAATAGAATCTGAACTTAGTCCTTGATAAAGGCCTGGTTGATTCACATTTCCTGTAACAAATACCGATACATTTTGATAAATATCCATATCCGCATATACATAGACATTGCTTTTATAAATTTTATTAATAGCTTTTGTAATAACTTGTACCAAAGCACTATTTTTCACACCCAAAAGATTAATCGCGCCTACTTTTGGTATAAAAATATTTCCTTGAGAATCTACTGTTAAAGTTTGTATAAACTCTACCGCACCCCAAATTTTTACATTAATCCTATCACCCACTGCTAATTTATAATCAGGATTGTAAACATGTTGGGTAAATTTAGTAAAGTTTCCATTAAACAAATGTGCACCAAAAACTTTAGTTATCGGAGCTTGAGTTTGATTAAAATCACTTTGGTTGTTATCATAATTTATAATTTGTGGCTCTAAAGATGGAGCTAATGGTTGATTTTGAATTTTTGCAATTTGAGAAACATCTACCGCTGAAAATAAAAACAAAGGTAAAAGTAAAAATAAAAATATCTTTTTCATTAGTATCTATGCTCCTCTATAATCATTTTAATAAATTTAACAATTCCATAAATCAAAGACAAAATCATAAAAGCCGTGAATATATTGTACAAAGTCTCTGGGTATTTAGCACTTTGTGGCAAGCTTGGACTTTGAACTATGACTACTTGTTTTATTTTTCTTAAAGCTTCTATTCTTGCGCTTTCGTAAGCTTTTAAAGCTGCTGTATAAGCACTTTCTGCAAAACCCGCTTCAATGGTTAGATCTTGAAATTTAGCCGCAAGATCATTAAGTTTTTGAGAAGACTTTGGTGATGAAACTTTAGACTTTTCTTTTTGAAGTTGTTTTTTTAAGGCTGTGATTTCACTTTTTATAGTGACAATTTGTGGTGCATTATCATTTATATAACTTTGCATCATCAAAAGCTCAGCTTCTTTGGCTGCTATTTTTGATTCAAGCTCAGCTATTAACTTTAGAGCGCCTTCTGCTTGTTTAAGTGGATCAAACACTCCATATTTATTTTGAAAAGCTAAAAGTTCATCTTTAGCTTTTTGATATCTTTTTTTAAACTGCAAAAGTTCTTCTTCGGCAAATTGCATTTGATCTCTTGCAGCTTTATGTGAAATTTCATTGATAAATTTTTCACTTTCTTTAACTATAGTTGAAGCTATCAAATGCGCACTTTGCGGATCAAAACCTTCTACCTCTACACGTAAAAGCCCATTAGCTGAGTTTTCTTGAATGATCTTAACACGGTTTTGATAATATTTTAAAAAATCCTCTTGGTCAGCTGATGAAGAGATACTATAAAAAAAATCAAGTTTTTGTTTTTGGTATAACTCACGGATTTGTATTTTTTCTTCTAAGATACTTAACATATCTAAAGAATGAATATAAGATTTTAAGAAAGTTATATCCTCACTTGAAAAAGAATTATTAGTCAAAAATGCAGCAATACCTGTAATAGCACCACTATCTCCTGTGGTTGATTTCACGCTTAAAACGCTTTCGCTTACATAGCGGTTTGCTGCTATAAAAACATAATAAAACACAACAAATGCCATTAAAATTAATACTATTTTAAAAGAATGTAATATCTCTAAATTTTTAAGTTTTTTTAATAAATCATTTTGCATTTATTTTTCCTTGATACACCGCTATACCCTCATCTACATCATCATATATAGTAGCTTGTCCATCTTGCATAAATATAATTTTATCACACCATTGTTTAATTTCAGCTACATTATGCGAAACCATGATAACTTTTGACCTACTTAGTTTTTCTTTGTAGATTTTAGAACTTTTTTCTCTAAATTTAGGATCCCCTACAGCTCCAGCTTCATCGATCAAATAATAATCAAAGTCAAATGCCATACTTAAACCAAAAGATATTCTAGCACTCATACCTGCTGAGTAAGTATTCATAGGTTCATCAAAAAATTTACCAAGTTCAGCAAAATTTTCAACAAATTTAATCTTTTCCTCTAAAGCCTTTCCTTTATAACCATACACCCTAGCTACAAAACGTGCATTATCTCTTGCTGAAAGTCTATGTTGAAACGCACCTGCTAAACCCAAAGGCCAAGAGAGTTTTTTATTAGTTATAATCTTACCCCTATCAGGAAGCAATGAACCACTTAAAAGTTTCATTAAAGTAGATTTTCCTGCACCATTGCACCCCATCAAGCCAATACTACAATTTTCAGGAAACTCAAAACTTAAATTTTTAAAAACATAATGCCTTCCACCATTACGCAAAGGAAAAGATTTAGTTAAATTAATTAATTTTATCATCGTACCGCTATCAACTTTTCTCTAGTAAAATAATAAAAAAACAAACCCAAAAACAAAACCACACTCAAACATGCAATAGGATAGTAATAATTATAATCATCAAGTAATGGATAATTTTGAAAAAAATTATATTTTAAAAGCTCCATAATATGCAAAATCGGATTGTAATATAAAATATCCAAAATAGGCTTAGGAACTATCCATACAGGAAACACCACCAAAGAAGTCCAATATAAAATAGCATTTAAATAACCTAAAGCCATTTTTAAAGGTTCTGCAAAATGTCCTGCTATAGCAAAACACATTCCCGTAGCAAAACCAAATACCACAAGTAAAAAAAGCGAAAACATCACTTCTAGAAAATGTATAGGTACAACTTGCATATGCAAAAACCAACCCGCTAAAAACATTACGCAAATAAAAATAGTAAAATAAATACAAAATTCAAGCATAGTTCTAGCAACAAATACATGTATAGGTCTTACTGGTTTATATGCATATAAAGCCAAATTTGCACCTATGCCGTTTAAAAGTTGAGTTATAATACTTCTAAACATAAAAAAAGGTATAATTCCTACTGCTAAAAATAAAAATATAGAAATACCTTCGGGCATAATTTGATGATGAAATTCTCTAATAGCTGCCACAATGGAAGTAATTACCAAAACCACTATCATAGGCTCTCCAATCACCCAAAAATAACCTAAATATTTATTAATACCAAATCTTGTCTTTAACTCTCTAAAAAAAAGAGCATGTATGACATTAAACATACTTTTAACAAACCTTTTTCAAATTTTCAAAATTTTTATATTATACTTTTTTATCTTATATAATATTTAACAAGGTTTAAAAATGAAAAGAAATTTCTTTGAAGAATTAGAAAAAATTTTATACCATAAAGATCTTTTTGAAAAGATTAATCAATTTAATAAATTTTATGAAAATTTTAAATCTAATTTGTATGATTTTGATCATTCTCACGAAGCTATTATTTGTGAAAACTCACAAGTTAAAATTCTTCATCCTATGAAAATAAGACGCCCCAAAGAAGCAAATAGTATTTTATCTTTAGCTAAAATCTTACATTCAGTTGCTCATATAGAATATAGTGCTATAAATTTGGCTTTAGATGCTAGTTATAGATTTAAAAACTTGCCATTGAAATTTTATCAAGATTGGCTTGAGGTGGCTGATGAGGAAATAAAGCATTTTTTACTTTTAGAAAAAACTTTAAATGAACTTGGTTTTAAATATGGAGATTTTCATGCACATGATAATCTTGAAAAAGCTTTATTTTTAACTAAAGATAATCTTGCTCATAGAATGGGTATAGTACATAGAGGACTTGAGGCAAAAGGACTTGATGCTAATCCTTTTGTTTTGAAAAAACTAAACACAACCAATCATCCTATAAAAAGCTTATTTAATGAAATTTTTACCACTATATTAAATGATGAAATTAAACATGTAAATAAAGGAGATTTTTGGTGGAATTATGCCAAAAAGGAAAATGACAATTACCTTGATCTTTGCACTAAATATAGAGAACTTAATCTTTTAGGAAAAGTATATAATAAAACAGCCAGAATTCAAGCTGGTTTTAAAGAAAATGAACTCAAAGAATTAGATGATTTTTATAATAAAAAAGATGGTGGTTAGAGGCAGAATCGAACTGCCGACACGCAGATTTTCAGTCTGCTGCTCTACCGACTGAGCTATCCAACCACTGAATTGAAGTTGTAATTATACAATAGTTTTTTTAAAAAAAATTGAAATTTACACAAAAATGTAAATTATTCGGAAAAAGCCCCGAATTTAAAGATTTTTTGCATTCTTAGTGCAGCTAATTCACGTTTATCGTATTGTTCTAATTCTTCTATAGCTTTTAAGACATAATCACTTAAATTTTTAATCGCATTTTCTTTATCTCTATGTGCTCCACTCATTGGCTCTTCAATAACATCATCTATTAAGCCTTGATTTTTTAAATCATCTGCAGTTACCTTCATCGCTTTAGTAGCAGCCTCACATTTTGATGGATCATTCCATAAAATAGCAGCGCAACCCTCAGGTGAAATCACAGAAAAAACTGAATTTTTCATCATGGCAAGTTTATCAGCTACTCCTATGGCTAAAGCGCCACCACTTCCACCTTCACCTATAACAACTGCTATAGTAATTGTTTTTAAGCTACTTAACTCATATAAATTTCTAGCTATAGCTTCGCTTTGACCACGCTCTTCAGCACCCACTCCTGGGTAAGCACCTGGAGTATCTACCAAAAATAATATCGGTATGTCAAATTTTTCAGCCATTTTTGCTACTCTTAAAGCTTTTCTGTAACCTTCAGGATGAGGCATACCAAAATTTCTATGAAGTTTATCTTTAGTACCTCTACCTTTTTGCTCACCTATAACAATGACTTTTTTTCCACCTATATAACCCGCGTAACATACAATAGCAGGATCATCTCTAAAAGTACGATCACCATGAATTTCATATGCATCGGTTAGTATAGCTTGAATGTAATCAAGTGCATAAGGTCGATCAGGATGTCTTGCAAGCTGTAAACGCTGATAATCACTTAAATTTTTATATACTTTTTGAGTTTCTTTTTCAAGGTTTTTCTCTAAAATTTTTACTGCTTCATCATCGCCTTTAATTTTAGCATTTGCTAAATCCTCATCAATTTGTTGAATATTTTTCTCAAAATCTAAATAAGAAGCCATATTAATCTACTTTTTTAAAAATTACACAACCATTTGTTCCACCAAATCCAAAAGAATTGCTCATTACAACATTAACTTTGCTTTCTCTTGCAGTATTTGGTATATAGTCAAGATCACAATTTTCATCTGCTACGATTTGATTAATAGTTGGTGGTAATACACCTTGATCAAGAGCCATTAAAGATATAACAGCTTCAATAGCACCAGCAGCACCTAAACAATGTCCCGTTTGACCTTTTGTAGAACTAACTAAAGGAATTTGATCTTTAAAAAGCTCTTTAATAGCCGCTGTTTCATTTTTATCATTTACCGGTGTGGAAGTTCCATGTGCGTTAATATAATCTACTTTTAGATTTCCTGCCATTTTTAAAGCTTTTTTCATAGCACGTAATGGCCCTTCTAAGGTTGGTGAAGTGATATGATGTGCATCTGCACTTTCACCAAAACCAACCAATTCAGCATAAATTTTAGCTCCACGCTTTTTAGCAGCTTCATATTCTTCAAAAACCAAAGCACCAGCACCCTCACCCATAACAAAACCATCTCTTTCTTTGTCAAATGGTCTTGAAGCTTTAGTTGGATCATCATTTCTAGTAGAAAGAGCTTTCATGGCAGCAAAGCCACCTATACCCACAGCGCAAATTGCAGCTTCAGCTCCCACTACAAGCATTTTATCTGCATTGCCTAAAGCTATACTTTTATAAGCTTCGCCTATAGCATGGGTCCCTGCTGCACAAGCAGTTACACATGAGATATTTGGTCCTTGTAAACCATGCTCGATTGAGATAATACCGCCAAGCATATTAACCAAAGCTGATGGTATGAAAAAAGGAGTGATTTTGCGTGGTCCACGCTGTGCACAAGTAACAGAATTTTTCTCAATATTTGGTAAACCACCTATACCAGCTGCCGAAACTACACCAAATTCTTCTTTATTTAAAGTTTTATCAAATTTAGCATCCTCCATAGCCTCTCTTGCTGCTTTAATACCAAGTTGTATAAAACGATCTATCTTTTTAACCTCTTTAGCATCACAAACACTTAAAGGATCAAAATTTTTTACTTCAGCAGCAATTTGCACTGGAAAATCAGTGGTGTCAAAAAGAGTGATTTTATCAACGCCACTTTTACCATCACAAATAGCCTTAAATGAGCTATCTTTGTCTAAACCAAGGGCATTGATCATTCCTATACCTGTTACTACAACGCGTTTCAAACCACACTCCTTAATTTAAAAATTAAAATTATTTTTGAAGATTTTCTATATAATTAACAACATCTTCAATTTTTACTAATTTTTCAGCATCGCTGTCTGGAATTTCTACATCAAATTTTTCTTCTAAAGCCATAACTAATTCAACTACATCTAAAGAATCAGCACCCAAATCTTCAATAATTTTAGATTCCATTTTAACCGCATCTTCATCTACGCTAAGTTGCTCAACAACTACTTTTTTTACATCATCAAAAATTGCCATTTTTGTCTCCTAGTTTAAAAAATTAAACCACATTTTACAATAAAAAATTAAATTTCTTGTTTAAAAAGTTAAAAATTAAAGATTATTACGAAAAAATTTAATTATCTGTGTTTAAATAAAAGCTTATTTTACTAAAAAGGAAATTTATGCTTTTTGATAAACTTGTAAGAGAAAATAAAAAAACTTGGGATCAATACATCCATCATGAATTTGTAAAAAAACTTCAAAATGGTACTTTGAAAAAAGATGTATTTTTGTTTTACCTAAAACAAGATTACATCTTTTTAAATAATTATGCAAAATGCTATGCCATGCTTGCTTTAAATGCAAACAATGCTAAAGAAATTCAATTTGCCATTAAAAATCAAAACTATACCTTAGAAGGAGAATTAGAATTTCATAGAAGCATTTTAAAGCTAGGTATTGATGTGGAAAAACTAGGCTATAAAGATGAAAGTTTAACTAATATTGCCTATACAAGATACCTACTAAGTGTAGGGCAAAATGGAGATTATTTAGACATGCTATGTGCTTTGAGCGCTTGTGCTATAGGTTATGCTTGTATAGGTGAAGAAATTTACAAAGGACTTGATAAACAAAGCTTGGAAAATCACCCTTATAAAGAATGGATTTCAACCTATGCAAGTAAAGAATTTCAAGGTGAAGTCAAAGAATTTAAAAGCTTTTTTAACTCTTACACAAATAGTATTAGTGAAGAGAAATTTAAAAAGTTAAATGAAATTTTTTATACCACCATAAGACTTGAAATAGCTTTTTGGCAACACTCTTTGGAGCAAAAAATGGAAGTTTAATCATCATAGAAATGATTAAACTATTAATTTGGTTATATTAATACCTATAAAAGCAACTAAATACGCACATAAAGATGTAAATATAAAAAGATACCATGCATATTTTTTATTTCCTGCTTCTTTAGCAAAAACTATAGTTGCTGCAAAGCAAGGATTATAAATCATAACAAAAAGTATAAAAGCAACTGCGGTACTAAAAGGAATATTTTCTTTTATAGCTTCTTGCAAATTTGAACTTGTCTCATCAACCTCATCACCTAAAGAATAAAGTACACCCATAGTAGAAATCATTACCTCCTTAGCAGCTAAACCACTCACCAAAGAAACACTAAGTTTCCAATCAAAGCCAAGTGGCGCAAAAACAGGCTCTATAGCTTTACCAAATTGCCCTAAATAGCTATATTCTATCTGATTTTCTTGATTTGAAATATCTTGACTATTTTTTTGCATAGGAAAATTACTTGCAAACCAAATAAGCAAAGAAGCTACCAAAATAAAAGTTCCAGCCTTTTTAAGATACATCTTTGCTTTATTAAATACCATAAACCAAACTAAATTCCAATTTGGCATTCTATATTTTGGCATTTCCATTACAAAAGGTTCATTTTGTCCTTTAAAGGCACTCATTCTCAAAATTTTAGCTGCAATTAAACCCAACAATGCACCTAAAATATAAATTCCAAAAAGATAATTTCCTGCAACTTCAGCAGGAAAAAATACTCCAACAAAAAGTACATATACAGGAAGTCTTGCACCACAACTCATAAAATTAATAATAAAAAGAGTTAATAATCTATCTTTTTTATTTTTTAAAGTTCTTGTAGCCATAAAAGCAGGTACTGAGCAACCAAAACCTGTAATTAAAGGTATAAAACTTTTACCATGTAAACCAAATTTATATAAAATTCCATCTAGTAAAAATGCAACTCTAGCCATATATCCAGTCGTTTCAAGCAAAGCTATACCAAAAAATAAAATTACAATATTTGGCAAAAAGGTTACAACCGCTCCAACCCCGCCCAAAATACCATCAGCTAAAGCTGAAGCAAACAATTCATTGTTTATGTTATTCTTTACCATTTCTCCTAAAGTTGCAAAAAAATTTTCTATATAATCCATAGGGATTTGCCCCAAAGTAAAGGTTAGCTGAAACAAAACCCACATAAAAAATAAAAATATAGGAATTCCTAAAAATTTATTAATTAAAATAGAATCTATTTCTTTGGTATGATTTTTATATTTAACACCTTTACTTAAAACTTTAGCACATATACCATTTGCAAAAGCAATCAGCTCTTCTTTAAAAATACTTTCTATATCTTTACTATGATATGCCATATAAATTTTTTCCAAAGCATTATCTAGAATTTTTCTTAAAGACTCTGAAATAACCATATCAGTTTCATTTTTAAGTAAAGCAAGCGCTAAATCTTTAGTAGAATAATTTAAGTGTGTAATTTCATTTTGATTTAAAAAATCACTTATTTTAGTAAGCTCTTCTTCTATAATATCACTATAAATTCGCTCTTTAGCCTCAAATTTAGTCTGATGTGTTGAAATGATTAAATCTAAAAGTGTATTTAAGTTTTCTTTGGTTTTAGCACATACACCAAGACAAGGTGTATTTAAAAGTTGTGATAAAATTTTAAAATCTATGTTAAAGCCTTCACTTTTTGCCTCATCTTGCATATTTAAAGCCATAACCATTTTAATTTTAGCTTCTATTAAAGATGCACTCAAAATTAAATTACGTTCTAAATTTGTAGAATCAAGAACATTCACCACAAGATCAAATTTACCATTTTTTAAAAATTCTTTTGTAATTTTTTCTTCTTCGCTATAACCATCTAACGCATAAGTTCCTGGCAAATCTATAAATTTAAACTCATAATTTTTATAAATCAATCTAGCTTCGGCTCTTTCTACAGTAACTCCACTAAAATTTCCAACTTTCATATTAGCTTTGCAAAGTGCGTTAATTAATAAACTTTTACCAACATTTGGTTGACCTACTAAAGCAACAGTGATTTCTTTCATTAAAACTCTTTTGAAATTTGTATTATTTTTGCTTCACTTGATCTTAAAATCACACAAGTTGTATCAAGTTCAACCATAATAGTGGAATTTGCCATGGAAGATCGAATTTTTTTTACTTTTTTATTTTTAGCAAAACCAAAACTAAAAAGCCTTGCTTGAAGTTGCTTATCTGTATTAAAACCTACTATAATAGCTTCTTCGTTATCTTTTAAAACATCTAAGGTCATGTTTTTCCTTTACAAAACTAAGATGTAATATTATATAAAAAATGAAATTATTTATTTCTTAAAATGATAAGCAATCTCAAAAAAGAGATTGCTAGAAATCAAAATGATTTAAATTTTCTAAATTTTGAAGCTTTTTAACTAAATCTTGAGCCTTTTCTAAAGAAACTGCTATGCTAGCATTAGAAAGAAATTTATCTTTTAATTCATCAAAACTTAAAGGATTATCAAAATTTCCTTTATTAATCAGTACATCTTTTTTAATTACTCTTCCGTCATTTAAAACAGCTTCTAAATGCCCTGGAAAGTATTTAGGGAAACCACTAGATTTTTTCTTTTCATAGCTAATTTTTTTAGCAAATTCTATCAAATTGGCTCTATTTAAATCTTCATATGATTTTAAAGTGATTTTACCATCAAAAAATGCTAAAGCCATTAAAAAAGGCATAGAAAATTTTGCCGCATAAGCACTTTGTGGTGTATATTTTGCTTCAATTGGATCACATATAAATGAAATTGGCACCTCATCCACAAAGCAATGTATACTTTTAATGTCCTCGTTTTTTAAACCATCGCTTCTTAAACTCATAGCACAATCAATTAATCCATGTGCAAAATGACAACTTGGATAAGGCTTTAATGAAACTTGCATTACTTGCCAAATTTCACCTACTCCTTTATATAGTTCATTTTTATCACATTCATCTTCTAAACCAAAAGTTCTAAAGATATTATCTCTTCCTTCAAATATACTCAAAGGACCACTCATATTAGCTTTTGCGAAATTTGCTACTAAAATTCCATTTTTCAAAGCATTAGCTATGTGTAAAACTTTAGAATTAGAACCATTAGATAAAAACTCATTCACACCACTTGCAAAACTTCCTGCTAAACCTAAAGCATTAATAATTTGCTCTTTATCTAAATCAAGCAAAACACAACTTGCAGCCACGCTACCAAAAATTCCTGCTATAGCTGTAGTATGAAACCCACGTTTATGGAAACTTCCCTTGCTTGCTATACCCACTCTAGCAGCAATTTCCCAACCAACGATAAAAGCCTTCAAAACTTTTTTTCCATCTTCACTTACGCTAAATCCATAAGTTAAACAAAGCGGAGTTAAAATAGCACTAGCGTGCAAAATAGCTTCTGTATGTGTATCATCAAAATCAAGGGCATGTGCTGCAATAGCATTTACCATCGCAGCATATATTACATCAAGCTTTTTATCTTCACTCCAAATTTTTTCACTAGGATTTACACTTAAAACTTCAAAAGCTTTAGTTGCATTTAAAACGCAAGCTTCATTTTTAGCAGCTAAAGCTGTTCCTAATGCATCAAGCATAAGCTCTTTTGCTCTTTGTTTTACTTCACTAGGAATAGCTTCATAATCTAAATTTACGATAAATTCGGCTAGTTTTTCACTTAAATACATTTTTTCCTACTTTAAAATTTCAGAATTTACAATTTTTTCCAAAAATTCATCTACTAATTTTGGTGCATAACCTACATAAGTTGTAGCATCCATCAAAACATCAATATCTTTTTCACTTAAAACCTTACTCACACGTTCATCTTCAAGTAAAACTTCTTTGAAAGTTTTATGGTTTTCTATACCTCTCATAGCATTTTCATATACAATTTCATGTGCGTGTTGCTTACCATAATGATCACTTAAGGCAAACATCACACGTTCTGCTAATACAAAGCCATTAAGCGTATTAAGATTTTTTAACATTTTATCTTTTTTAACCTCTAAATCATCAAAGACAAATTTCATATTTGCTAATACCACTGAAAGCATTAAAAAAGCTTCTGGTAAAAGCTTCCATTCCATTTTCCATACTTGACCATCTCTTTCATGCTCATGCCTTTCTATATCGCTTAAAATTGCAATATTTGCTCTTAGAGCATTGCTTACCGTTACCGCATTTTCACTTACTGCTGGGTTTCTTTTATGTGGCATTGTAGAGCTTCCTACTTGACCTTTTCCAAAAGGTTCAGCAATTTCATCGATTTCATTATGAGCTAAGATTAAAAGCTGATGTGCAATTTTGTTAAAGGTTGCATTGATATTACCTAAAACATAACCAAGCTCTATAAAACGATCTCTTGCTGGTTGCCATGAGATATCAGGAACTTCTAAACCTAAGCTTTCTAAAGTAAGTTTTTCTACTTCATTAGCCTTATCGCTTAAACTAGCTTTAGTTCCTACTGCACCCACGATTAATCCTACATATAGTCTTTTTTCAAGTTCAGTAATTCTTTCATAATGGCGATTTAACTCACTAAGCCAAATCGCAACTTTATGTCCAAAAGTTATAGGTAAAGCTTGTAAAGCTAAGGTTCTTCCCATCATTGCAGTATTTTTATGTTCTTTTGCAAGTTTTGCTAAATTTTTGGCTATATCTTTTAAATCTTGTTTGATTAAAGCCATAGCTTCTTTAAATTGTAAAACTATACCTGTATCAATGATATCTTGAGTAGTTACGCCAAAATGCACATACTCTCCTAAACCATTTTCACAAGCTTTTTCTAAACCACGCACGGTCGGAACTAAAGGATGTTTTGTTTTTTTAAACTCAGCAAAAATAAAATCCATATCCATAAATTTATAATGAGCTTTTTTAGCTATTTCATCAGCTGCTTCTTGTGGGATAATGCCAAGCTTTGCTTGAGCTTTTGCTAGGGCAGCTTCTACATCAAGCCATTTTTGAATTCTATTTTCTTCACTAAAAATAGCTCTCATTGCAGGGGTGCTCCAAGAATCTTGAAGCAACCTCATATCAAATACACTCACACCCATTTTTTATCCTTTAAAATTTATTTTTTCAAATGCTTGTTTTAAATCCTCAATTAAATCTTTACTATCTTCAAGACCTATATGAAATCTTACAAAAGGACCTCTAGCACTCCAATCAGTAGCTGTTCTTGGTGGAGTAGTAACAGTAGCTAAACTCTCATAACCACCCCAACTTGCGCCGATTGAAAAATATTTTAAATCATCCACAAATTGAATAGCCTGTTCTTTAGAAACACCATCTGCAAATTCAATAGTTACCATACCATTAGCACCCTTGTGGTCACGTACAAAAACTTCATGATTTGGGTGAGTTTTTAATTTCGGATAAAAAATAGTTTTAACTTCTTTTCTACCTTGTAAGAACTCTACTATTTCATCTGCACTTTTTTCATGAGCTTTCATTCTTATATCCAAAGTTCTCATACCACGAAGCACCAAATAACAATCATCTGGACTTGTAGTAAATCCTAAAGCCTCAGGAAGTTTGTCAAAATTTTTCCATTCTTTTTCATTAATAACTACTATACCCATAGTTACATCTGAATGACCACTTAAATATTTAGTCGCAGCAATAACTGAAATATCCACTCCAAGCTCAAGTGGATTTAAAAAATATCCACTTGAATAAGTATTATCAATTGCTACTGGGATATTGTGCTTATGTGCAATTTCACAAAGTTTTGGTAAATCTATGATTTCATAAAGTATAGAACCTGGACTTTCGCAAAGAATTAATTTTGTATTAGGTTTAATTTTTTCTTCTACATCAGATGCATCAGCTTTTAAAAAGTCAATTTCTACACCCATTTTAGCTAAAAATAAATCGCAAATTGTTCTAACAGGACCATAAATAGCATCAGTGATTAAAAAATGTGCATCTTTACTAGCATAATTTAAAAGCACCATAGCTAAAGCTGCAAGTCCTGTTGGGAAAAGTTGTGCTCTATGACCACCTTCAAGCTCGCAAATTAGTTTTTCAAGTTCAAAATTTGTAGCTGTTCCTCTAGCACCATAACTTAAAACACGATCAGTTTTTCTTAACTCACGGTATTTTTGCCAAGTTGCATGATCTTTAAAAAGTATGGTTGATGCACGCATTAAGGTTGGATTAACAGATCTTACCTCAACATTTTGATCACCTCTTCCTAGATGGATTAATTTAGTTTTGTTGTTCATTTTGTACTCCTTTTTATAAATAAACATAAGTCATTATCACATTAACAATAGCAGCAACAAGCATAGGAATAGCTGTTCTTTTTACTACTTGTAATGGATTTACTTTAGCCATAGCTGAAATTGCCAAAATAGCTGGGGCTATAGGTGAAACACATCTACCAAAACCTGTCATAATTTGAATAGGTGCTATCATAGCTATGGTTTCAACTCCAAAAGATTTTGCTATATTTGGAATAAGTGGTGCAAAAGAGAAAAACGCTGCATTTCCTGAACCCATTAAAAATGCACATACAGCAAGCAAAATAGATACTGCTATAATAATAGCAAGTACTCCAAAACCTGCATCTTTTGCAAAACCTATTAAAGTGTCCACAAAACCAACTGATAAAAGTCCGTTTGCAAAAACTTGACCACAAACAATCAAAGAAACTGTTATCACAAACAAATGCCCCATACCTTTGAAGAATACCATAATAGAATTTAAAGTATCGATTAAGCTTCTATAACGGATAATCTCAAAAATAATTGCAATAAAAGTAGAAATCATCATTGCAACAGGAACATTCATTTTAATAGCAGTAGATGAAGCTGCTTTAACCTCTTCCATAGTAGTAAGTCCCATCAAAACCATAATACTATCTAAAACACTACTAAAACCTAAAATCAACACTAAAGGTATAATAGGTAATATTGCATAAATTTTAGGAGGTTTTTTCATCTCTTCTTTTTTACTATCATTTTCTGATAGTTCTTTTTCTATCTCATCACGATTAAATACAAAATTTTCTTTTTTGTCAAAATATCTAGCACAAAAATAAATTGCAACTCCTACTGCTATGATAATAGGTACTGTAGTAGGAAGCTGATAATGTACAAAATACACCGCAGGATCAATCTCAGCTGTTTTTGCAGCTAAAATAACATTTCCACTGCCTGGACCATGATCAATATATTGACATATAGCAATCACTGAAAGTGCTGAAAGCTTAGAAACACCTGAACGCACTAAAATAGGATACATTGTAACCATAAGCAAAAGCGCTAAACCTGCATGCGATGGAATAAAAAGTACCAAAAATTGAACTACAAAATAAGAAACTAGCAGTAAAACATACGGAGACTTTACCGCTTTTAAAGGTTTTTCAAAAACCTTAAACAAAGCATAGCTTGCACCAACATGATCCATATAAGCAGAAAATCCTGCTATACACATTAAAGTAAGTCCAAGTCCTGCTAAAGTACTAGACATATTTGTATTGACAACTTGGAAAATATCAAAAATTCCCAAATGTAAAGATTGCTTTTCGCTAATGATAGGAGAAAGACCAAAAATTCCTGCCAAAGATAACAAGAATAAACCACTTAAAAGCAACGCCATATGAGCGTTGATTTTTTTATAAAGCATAAAAACTAATAATACTACAGAACATCCTGCAAAAAATAAACCCAACATGCTCTATCCTTTATGAGCAATAACCTCTATCTCCACTTTTGCACCCTTAGGAAGATCTTTAACCGCAAAAGCACTTCTTGCAGGGTATGGAGCTGCGAAAAATTCAGAATAAACCTCATTAAATGCCACAAAATCATCAATATTTGCTAAAAAACAAGTTGTTTTAACTACATTATTAAAATAAAGATTATTTTCTTCTAATATAGCCTTAATATTTAGCAATGATTGTCTTGTTTGTTCTTTTACATCATCACTTTCTATATTTCCACTTTCTGGATTAATAGGAAGTTGTCCTGAAATAAACAACAAACCATTTGCCTCTCTATAAGCTGAATATGGTCCTATAGCCTTTGGATAATTTGCCATGTACGCTCCTTGTGTTTAAATAAAATAGTAATACAATATTATCATCATAATAATAAATTGTCAATATTTTTTTATCATAATAATAATTTTTTTTATTATGATAAATATTAGCAACTTTGATGAAATATTTTGTAAAATAACAAAAATAATAAAAAAGGTCTAGATCATGGATGAGCAACAAAAAGAATTATTTGTCAAGCTTACTCAGTTTTTAGGGCAAGTACTTGGAGATCAATACGAAATAGTTTTTCATGTGATTTCAGATGAAGGTTCATATATAGCAGCGATCGCAAACAACCATATTAGCGGAAGAACAATTAATTCTCCGTTAACCTCTTTTGCAAGTGAGCTTGTACAAGAAAAAGAATATTTAAATAAAGATTTTTTATGTGACTATAAAGCAAAAGTTGGAAAATCTAAGATTGTTACTGGATCAACTTTTTTCATTAAAAATAAAAATAAAATTGTAGGAATTTTATGTATAAATCACGACACCACAGAGCTTAGAAATGCTATTAGTAAAATCATAGAACTTGAAAAAATTAATGATTTTAGTGATTTATTAGACGTTCATAATCAAAACAATGTAAAATTACACAATATGAGTAATATAGAAACACTTAGTCATTCTATAGAAGACATTCTAGCTGAAAATATAGACTTAAAATATTTGAACTCAGGATATAGCTTAAGCACTGAACAAAAAGATGAGATTATTAAAAAGTTGCACTCGAAAGGAATTTTTAATATAAAAGGAAGTATACCAATAGTTGCTAAGTCACTCAATATATCAGAGCCTAGTGTTTATAGATATTTACAAAAACTCAAAAACAACCTCTAAGCTAAAACACAAGCTTAGAGATAAAATAACCCGTTATAGTTGCACTAATAATTAAAACAAAACCTGGTCTTAAATAAGAGTGATTGATCACAAATTTACCTATTTTTGTTGTTCCTGTTCTATCAAAAGCCACACATGCTATTTGATTAGCTCCTGGCACTATAAAATCTCCACTCACACAAGGATAAAGCACGATAAGAATTTGAGGAGGGATTCCCAAACTCACACCCAAAGGCATTAAAGCAGCTACTGTTGCTGAAGGAGAAAAAATTACCATAGAAAAGGCAAATAAAGCCACCCCAAATAAATACGGATAATCCTCTACAACATGCGATAAAGAATCACTAAATAAAGGTTTATAAGCTTCAAAAAACGTCCCTGTCATCCAAGCTATACCAAAAACCCCTACAACTCCTATAAGCCCTGATCTAAATACAGAAGCTTCACCAAGCTTATTAGCAGGAATTTTGGTAAAAAGCATAATTAGACAAGCCGTTGCAAGCATAATCATTTGGATTAAATTTGGAGTAGAAAGTCTTTCTATTTTACCGTTTGCAAGCTCATAATGAGGTAATAAATTTGTAAAAGTTCCAAAGAAAATAATGGTTAAAATCCCCAAAGCAAAAATATATAAAGATCTTTTTGCCATAGGATCATGTTCACTGTCTTTGTTTTGCAAGTCTTCACTTAAAAAATGATATTCCCCCGCTTTTACTCTTCTTTGAAATTCCTCATCTTGTTCAAGCTCTTTTCCTCTTTTAAAAACGCTTAAACATGCAAGAAATACGCCTATAAAAAAAGCAGGTAAACTTACCATTAGAATTTGTACTATTGTTATACCGCTAAAAGCTAAAACAGCTACCATAGCAGCAGTGGCTGCACTCATAGGTGAAGCTATGACACCAATACCTGCTGCAATCACCGAAACAGAAAGTGCTCTTTCGGGTCGAATTTTAGCTTGAGCGGCCACTTCAGCAATCACTGGATAAATAGAAAAAGCTACATAAGTAGTACCACAAAAAATCGTAAAAGTGGAACTAATCAAAGGTCCCATAAAAACAATAGCTTGTGGTTTTTTCTTTAAAATTTTTTCTGCTATTTTTACTAGTAAATCAAGTCCGCCTGCGCTCTGCAAAACACTTACGCAAGTAATTACAGCAAGTATAATAAATACAACACTCACAGGAAGCGAAGCTGGCTGCATACCAAAAACTAAAACTAAAATACACATACCAAGCCCACCCGCAACACCAAGTCCTATACCACCATATCTACCACCAATGGCTATCATAGAAAAAATAATAAAAAGTTCTAATATAAAAATAATATCCATTAATTTTGTGCCTTATATTTGTCCAAAAACTCTTTTGCATGTTTAATTTGTTCTAACACTACTTTAGTTCCTGTGCCACCATAAGAAAGTCTTGCATCTACACAAGTTTTTAAAGCAATTGCTTCATAAATATCTTCTTGAATATTTTCATTAAATTGGTGAAATTCTTCCATACTAAGCTCTTCAAGCATTTTTCCATGTTTAATACAATAATTCACAGCTGCACCTACTATACTATGAGCTTCTCTAAATGGTATATTTTTTCTCACTAAATAATCAGCCATATCTGTAGCATTTGAAAATCCTTTTGCAGCTGCTGCTCTTGTATTATTAGCATTTACTTGCATTTTTTCTATCATAGGAGTTATGATTTTTAAACTTGCCATTAAAGTATCCATAGAATCATAAACTTGAGCCTTATCTTCACTCATATCAGTATTATAAGCAAGTGGAATACCCTTCATAATAGTTAGCATTGCCATAACATTCCCATACATTCTACCTGTCTTACCACGCATTTTTTCAGCTACATCAGGATTTTTCTTTTGAGGCATTATGCTTGAGCCGGTACAAAAATCATCGCTTAATTCTATAAATTTAAAATCTTGACTTGAAAAAAGTATAAGCTCTTCACAAAAACGGCTAAGATGCATAAAGCACATAGCAGCAACGGAAGTAAATTCAACCATATGATCTCTATCACTAACACTATCAATGCTATTTTCTGTTGGTTTAGTAAAGCCTAGTTCTTTGGCACAAAAATGTCTGTCTATATTAAATGTAGTTCCACCAAGTGCAGCTGCTCCTAAAGGACACTCATTCATTCTTTTATATAAATCTTCAAAACGAGAATAATCTCTGCTTAACATCCAAAAATACGCCATAATCCAATGAGAAAAAAGTATGGGTTGACCAGTTTGTAAATGTGTATAACCTGGCATAATAGCTTTAATATTTTTTTGAGCTTGATGGATAATTTCTTCTTGCAAAGTAGTAATTTGAGTTAATATTTCTTTAATAACTGCTCTCATATGCATTTTTGAATCAAGCGTAGTTTGGTCATTTCTACTTCTTGCGGTGTGAAGCTTTCCGCCTACTGGGCCTACAATTTGTGTCATTCTTTTTTCTACAGCCATATGAATATCCTCATCAGCTATATCAAAAACAAAAGTTCCATTTTGAATTTCTTCTCTGACTTGTTCTAAACCCTTGATGATAGTTTTTGCCTCATCCTCTTTTATAATGCCTTGTTTTGCAAGCATAGTGCAATGAATTATACTTCCTTGTATATCAAAAGGAGCAAGTCTTGGCTCAACTGGCAATGATGCTGTATATTCTTCAACTAATTTATTTGTAGGTAAATCAAAACGTCCACCCCATAATTTCTCTGCTTTTTGTGACATATTTATCCTTCTATTTACAAATAAAAGGGTAATTTTATAATTTTTATTTTTTCAAAGAGTTTAACTTTTATTTCTTTTAAAAATTTTTAATATACCAAAAGCTATTTTTTTAAGAAAACTTTTTTTAGAATGCTTTGTTAAAAACTCTACTATATCTCTATGTCCAAACATTAGTGCAAAAGTAAAAGGTGTCATACCAAGACCATTATTTTCATCAATATTTGCTCCATATTCTACTAAAAGCTTACACATAGGTAAATACCCTTTAAAACACACCCCTGCTAATGGAGTTTGTCCTCTATCGTTTTTCTCATCTACCCTAGCATTATTTTCTAGTAAAAACTTAGCACATTCATAAGCATTATGATAACTTGCAAGCATTAAAAGACTATCGCCTTTATGATTTTTTAAATTCACACTCAAACCTGCTTCTATCATAATCTTCAAATTTTGTAAATCATTTTTTCTTGCAAAGTCAAAAGCCATAGTGCAAAGCTCTTGAATTCTTTTTTCTTCTTCATTGTTAAACATATTTTTCCTTTATAATCTTTAGTTTGCCACTTTTAAAAGTGGCAAGTAAAAATTACATTTTTAAAGCTTTTTTAATACCATTTGCATATTCACTTGAAATTTTTTCAAAATGACTTAATGCTCTAGCAATAATTTTTTCATCAACCCCACTCATAGAAGCAGCGATATTTTTAAATAACTGCTCTTTTTGATCTTGATTCATTATATTAAATAAAGCTCTTGGTTGGGTGTAAAAATCATCATCAAGTGGAGCATATCTTTGCACACTACCTTCAAGTGATAAGTCAGGCTCAAGATAGCTTTTATCTTCTTTTGGACTATCATCATAACTATTTGGCTCATAATAAGCTGGACCATTTTTATAGGTATCAAAATTCATAGCTCCTGCTACATTATAAGTATTTACTTCACTTTTTGCACGATTAACTGGCAATAAATGATAATTTGTTCCTATACGATATCTTTGTGCATCAGGATAAGAAAAAATTCTAGCTTGAAGCATTTTATCAGGACTAAAACCAATACCAGGAACAATATTGCTTGGGCTAAATGCAGCTTGTTCCACTTCATTAAAGTAATTTTGTACATTTTTATTAAGCACTAATTCACCTACTTCAATTAAAGGTACAATACTATGTGGCCAAACTTTAGTTAAATCAAAAGGATTAAAACCTAGCTTTTCTACTTCATCTTCTTTTAAAACTTGAATTTGGAAAGTCCATTTTGGAAAATCTCCTTTTTCAATAGCTTCATATAAATCTCTTTGATGACTTTCTCTATCATTTGCTATTAAATTTGCTGCTTCTTCATTAGTTAAATTTTTAATGCCTTGTCTTGTTTTAAAATGAAATTTTACCCAAAATCTTTCATTTTTATCATTAATCAAACTATAGGTATGGCTTCCAAAGCCATGCATATGACGATAACTTGCAGGAATTCCTCTATCGCTCATTAAAATGGTCACTTGATGTAGGCTTTCAGGGCATAAAGTCCAAAAATCCCATGCAGCATTATTATTTCTTAAATGATTTCTTGGATCTCTTTTTTGAGTATGGATAAAATCAGGAAATTTATATGCATCTCTTATAAAAAATGTCGGAGTATTATTACCTACTAAATCCCAATTTCCTTCTTTAGTATAAAATTTAATTGCAAAACCTCTAACATCTCTTTCTGCATCAGCTGCACCTGCTTCACCTGCAACAGTTGAAAATCTTATAAATAAAGGTGTATTTTCTCCAAGTTGTAAAACTTTTGCTTTGGTATACTTAGATATATCTTTGGTTATCCTAAGTTCTCCATAAGCGCCACTTCCTTTTGCATGCACTGCTCTTTCTGGAATTCTTTCTCTATTTTGATGAGCAAGTTTTTCAAGTAAAATATAATCTTGCATCAAAAGCGGTCCTTTAGCACCTATACTTAGCGAATTTTGATTATCAGCTACGATATTTCCAAAATCATTAGTTAATTTTTTCACTATATCTCCTTTTTTTAAATAATAATTTTTATTATTTGATAAATTATATCCATATATTGTTAAAATAAAATTAAACGATAAAAATTATCATTATTTAAAAATGACTATATTTTTATTATTTTTTAAATATAATATTTTTTTAAGCAAAATTATTTTTGTTTTGTATTAAAATTGTTAAAAAATAAGAATAAACATTCTTATTTTGAATATTTTTACTACAAAACCAATAAAAAGGATATCCTATGGACAAGGAGACAAGAACTTATTATATTAAATTAGTAAAATTTCTTGCAGATACTTTAGGAAGAAATTATGAAATAGTCTTACATGATGTCAGTGAAGATGGAGCAAATATAGCAGAAATTGCTAATAATCATATTAGCAAAAGAACTATAAATTCACCTCTAACTGGTTTTGCCATAGAAATGATTCAAAACAAAATCTATTTAGAGCGTGATTACATAACACATTATAAAACTTCAACTAAAAACTTACAAGTAATGTCAGGCTCTACCTTTTTTATCAAAAAAGATGAAAAACTTGAAGGTTTACTTTGCATCAATCATGATACTTCGGCATTTAAAAAGATTTCTGATGAAATTTTAAATCTTGGAAATATTTATGATAATTCTTATGAAAATCCTGAACAAGAAAGTAAAGAATATATAAAACTTAATTTGGAAGAAATTATTGAAGATATTTCAGGTATGAGCATAGAAAATTTTAAAAATAAAAGTCTAAAACCAAAAGAAAAACAAAAAATGATAGCTAGTTTATATGAAAAAGGTATATTTAATGTAAAAGGTGTCATCCCTAAAGTTGCTGAACTTTTAAGTATTTCTGAGCCTAGTGTTTATAGACATTTACAAAAGATTAAATAATCATAATTTTAAAAAAATATAATTTTTGATACAATAATACTTTAAAAAATTTTATAAAAGGAAAAATATGGCTGAAGATATGATGGATGAACAGACCGAATCAAAGAAAAAAGGTGGCAATACTTTAGTAATTATTATCGTTGTATTTTTATTTGTATTTTTACTTGTGATTGTAGGAGCAATTGCCTATTTAATGTTCAGTGGAAACTCAGAAGAAAACCCAACACCACAAACTGAAGAAAATACACAAGTTGCACAAACCCCTAAAAAAACAAATGCAGTAGCAGCTAGAGGAAGTGATTATGCAAATATCGGCGTTATGTATCCTTTAGCACCTTTTACATTGAATTTATTAAGTGATGGTGGATCAAGATATGTAAAATGTACTATACAACTTGAACAAAATGTTGAAACTCTAACCCCTGAGCTTGATAAAAAAGTTGCTATTATTAGAGATATAATCATTAGGACTTTAACTTCAAAAACCTTTGAAGAGGTAAGCACTACAAAAGGCAAAGAAAGATTAAAAGATGAATTAACCGGTAAAATCAATGAGGTTTTAACCGATGGTTTTATTAAAAATATTTATTTTACTGACTTTGTAGTATCTTAATGATAGGCTGTGACATAGTCGTATGCTCTCGCATAGAAAAAATTTACAAAAGACACAAAGCACTTTTCTTGGATAAATTTTTATCCAAGCAAGAGCAAAGCTACATAAAAAACACCAACACCCTAGCAGGATTTTGGGCTATTAAAGAAGCTGCTTCTAAAGCTTTAGGAGTTGGAATTTCTAAAGAATGTTCTTTTTTTGACATCATCATCTCTAAAGATGATAAAAATGCTCCACACATTAATTTTTCTCAAAAAGTTATACAAGAATTTAAAATTAAATCAGTAAGTGTAAGTATAGCGCATGATGGGGGTTTTGCTATAGCAGTAGTGGCTATAGAAACAAAGCAAGGTTAAACCTTGCTTACATATAAAGCCCACCATTAACTTTTAAAATTTCTCCTGTGATATAGGAAGAATGATCGCTTAATAAAAACGCCACAGCTTGAGCTACCTCACTTGCATCAGCAAAGCGTTTTAAAGGTATATTGTTAATATAATTTTGTTTAATTTCATCACTTAAAACTTCAGTCATATCACTTTTTATAAAACCTGGAGTAATACAATTATATCTTATATTTCTTGTTGCACCTTCTTTAGCAAAAGATTTGGTTAATGCTATCATACCACCTTTGCTAGCACTATAATTAGTTTGACCTGCATTACCCATTTCTCCAACTATGGAAGCGATATTTACAACTGCACCAAAACGCTTTTTGCTCATTGTTTTCAACGCTTCCCTGCAACCTAAGAAACTTGAATTTAAATTAGCATTAATCACTGAAGAAAAATCATCCATACTCATTCTAAGTGCTAATTTATCATTTGTAATACCTGCATTATTAACCAAATAACTAAGTTCACCATCACTTTCTACTATAGTTGCAATAGCGCTTGTAAATTCTTCTTCAACGCTTGCATCAAATTTAATCACAGCTGCAGTGCCACCACTTTTTTCTATCTCTTCTTTTAACGCATCAGCAAGTTCAGGTTTACTTCTATAATTAATCCAAACTTTTAAACCATGACTTGCTAATTCTTTAGCTATTGCTGCACCTATACCTTTACTTGCACCTGTTATTAAAACATTTTTTCCACTAAATTTCATTGTTCTCCTTTAAATTAAAATAAAGCCTCATCCATTTCTTTTGGAATAGGTAAGTTTAAAATTTTAAGCACGCTCGGTGCTATATTACTAAGTCCCATACCTTCTTTAAGCTTTTCTACTCCTTTAGCTTCTACAAAAGCAAAAACATCAAAGGTTGTGTGATTAGTGAGCATATTTTCATTTTCATCCCTCATTGCTTCACAATTTCCATGATCTGAAGTAATAATAAAAGCATAATCATGCTCTCTTGCTTTAGCAATAACCCTACCCAAGCACTCATCCACACATTCAACCGCACTAACTGCAGCTTCAAAATCACCCGTATGTCCTACCATATCACCATTTGCAAAATTTACTACGATAAAATCCATACCATTTTCTATACCCTTAATCACTTCATCTGCGACTTCTTTAGCACTCATTTGCGGCTTTTCATCGTATGTTTTTACCTTAGGACTTGGGATTAAAACTCTTGTTTCATTACACTCTAATTCTTCTTTCCCCCCATTAAAGAAAAAGGTTACATGAGCGTATTTTTCTGTTTCAGCTGTGTGAAGTTGGCTTAAATTTGCATTAGCTATCACAGAAGCTAAGGTATTATTTAATTCTTCTTTTTCAAACATCACAGGCAGTTTAAAACTCTCATCATACAAACTCATAGTAATGGCGTTTTTTATAAGCACTTCTTTTGGAAATTCATTAAAACTTTCTTGGGTTAAAGAAGCGACTAATTGACGCATTCTATCGTTTCTAAAATTGATAAAAATCACACCATCTTCAGCCTTAATCCCATCAAAGTTTTGACTAATAACTGGAGTTAAAAACTCATCTGTAATATTTTCATCATAGTTTTTTTGTATAAATTGCACAAAATCATCACACCTTGGTGCCTTAGCAAATAAAGCATCATAATAAGACTTAACCCTGTCATAACGCTTATCTCTATCCATAGCATAAAATCTTCCCGATAAAGAAGCAAAACCAACCCCTTCTTTTTCGCAAAATTCTTGTAAAAATTTTATAAATTCTAAACCTGAATTTGGAGGACAATCCCTACCATCACTAATTGCATGCGCAAAGACTTCTTTATTTTCTTGCTTACAAATTTTTAAAAGCGCATTAAAATGCGTATGCATAGAATGCACCCCGCCATCACTATAAAGCCCTATAATATGCACTCTTTTGCATTTTTGTAATAAATCTTTTAAAGCCTTATTATCTTTTAAAGTGTCATTTTCTATGGCTTTATTTATCTTAACTAAATTTTGATAAATTATGCGTCCACTACCTATACACATATGTCCTACTTCGCTATTACCCATTTGACCTTCAGGTAGGCCAACTGCCAAGCCACTTGTTTTTATCAAAACATTAGGAGTATTTTTAAAAAGCTTGTCATAAGTTGGCTTTTTAGCATGAAAAAAAGCATTATAATTTGAATTTGTATTATAACCTATACCATCTGTGATTACCAAAATACATTTTTGACTCATTTTTTACTCTTTTTTTATAATTTATTTATATGATTTTACTAAAATTATGTTTTTAAAAAACAAATACAAGGTTAAAATTTTGCTTTATCTTACAGAATATACAAATCACATGTTTTTTTCTTATATTAGCGTGCGTGCTGGTTTTGCATTTTTTATCGCTTTGTTTTTGAGTTTATATTTAATGCCAAAATTTATCAAATGGGCTCAAAACAAAAAAGCAAACCAACCTATTTATGAGTATGCTCCACAATCTCACAAGGCCAAATCTCACACCCCTACCATGGGCGGGCTTGTTTTTATCTTTGCTACTATTGTAGCTAGTGTTTTAAGTGCTGATTTAAACAATAGTTTTATTATAGTTGGATTGCTATGTTTAGTGTTATTTTGCACCATAGGCTTAGTTGATGATTTGGGTAAAATTTTAAAAAAAGACAATCATGCAGGTCTTAGTCCTAAAATGAAACTTTTAGGACAATTTAGTGCTGCTTTTATATGTATTACATTGCTATATTTTTTTAACATAAATACTGAATTTTATTTGCCTTTTTATAAATATGCTGTTTTTGATGGTGGAATATTTATGTTATTTTTATGGGTTTTAGTTATTATTTCAAGTTCCAACGCTGTGAATTTAACCGATGGACTTGATGGTCTTGCAACTGTGCCTTCTATATTTTCTCTTTTAAGTCTTGGTGCTTTTTTATATTTGAGCGGAAATGCTATTTATAGTTCTTATTTATTTTTACCTAAAATTCAAGGCCTAGGAGAACTTGTAGTATTAAGCTCTGCTTTAGTTGGTGCACTAATGGGATTTTTATGGTATAACTGTTATCCCGCACAAGTATTTATGGGAGATAGTGGGAGTTTAAGCATAGGGGCATTTTTAGGCTATCTTGGTATAGTAAGTAAAAATGAAATTTTACTTTTGCTTATAGGTTTTGTATTTGTTTTAGAAACTATTTCAGTGATTTTACAAGTAGGAAGTTTTAAAATCTTTAACAAAAGAGTATTTAAAATGGCACCTATTCATCATCATTTTGAAAAAATAGGCTGGGTGGAAAATAAAATCATCGTGCGTTTTTGGATGATAGCCTTACTTGCAAATATCATTGCATTAATTAGTATAAAGTTAAGATAATGAAAATTTCACTTTTTGGATACGGAAAAACAACCAAAGCTTTTGCGCAGCGTTTTGGAAATTGCGATATTTATGATGATCATTTTACAAGTATAAGTAAAGATGAATTTGGCAATACACTTTTACCACCTTGTAAATTTGATCCTTTAAAAAGTGACTTAGAAATTCCAAGCCCTGGTTTTCCGAATAATCATTTTCTTGTGCAACAAGCAAAAAATTTAAGTAGTGAATACGATTTTTTTTATGATGCTATGCCAAAAAGTGTTTGGATAAGCGGAACAAATGGCAAAACCACCACCACTCAAATGACACATCATCTTTTAAAACACATTAACGCACAAATGGGAGCAAACATAGGAACTCCTTTAGCACAAATGGACGCTAATGCTAAATTATGGATTTTAGAAAGCTCATCTTTTTCACTTTTTTACACCAAAGTAGCTAAACCTGAAATTTATGCACTTTTACCTATCACACCTGATCATCTTTCTTGGCATAAAAGTTTTGAAAATTATGAGCAAGCAAAGCTTAGCGTGCTTGAAAGAATGAATGAAAACGATGTGGTAATTTTACCTAAAAAGTATGAGGCTTATCCAACTCATGCTTATGTTGTAAGCTATGAAGATGAGCAAGATTTAGCTAAAAAAATGCAAATTGATTTAGAAAAAATTCATTTTAAAACCCCATTTTTACTTGATGCACTTATTGCTTTAAGTATAGAAAAAATCATACTAGATCGTTGCTCTTATGAACTTTTAAATGAGTTTAAGATAGAAAAAAACAAGCTTGAAGAAATATTTGATCATAAAAATAGACTTTGGGTAAATGATACTAAAGCAACTAATCTTGATGCTAGTTTAGCTGCTCTTAAACGCTATAAGGATAAAAAAATTCATCTTATCATAGGTGGGGATGATAAGGGAGTGGATTTAAGTGCTTTATTTACTTTTATGAAAGAGCTTAATATAGAACTTTATGCCATAGGAAAAAGCACTAATAAAATGCTTGAATATGCTAAAAATGCTAATTTAAAAGCACATTATTGTGAGTTTTTACCTAAAGCGGTAGAAAAAATCAATCAAAACCTAACTAATGATGAAGTAGCTTTGCTAAGCCCTGCTTGTGCAAGTTTGGATCAATTTAAATCCTACGAAGAAAGAGGTGATGTTTTCAAAGAATGTATTTATAAATTAACTTAAGTCCTTTTTAATACAAACACTTAAGAATTCACATAAATTTTTAAATTTTTTACTTGGCTCCTTGTTTTTATGATAAATCAAACAAAGCTCTCTTGAAATTTTAAAATTTTTCAATCTCACTTGGAATAATTTTTTACTCCTAAGCTCTTCTTTGACGCTAAATTTAGGCAAAACTGCTAAAAAATTACCATTTTTGACTAATTCTTTTATCATGGCTGTTGAATTTAACTCATATACCAAATTAAGCTTTACATTCTTAGGTAAAGCATTTAAAAAAACTTCTTTTGCTCCTGATCCTTGTTCACGACTTAACCATTTAAAATTCTTTAATTCATCTATGAAAAATTCTCTTTTTAAATCGTTTTTACTCACTACAATAAGCTCATCATCACAAATTTTAGTCTTTTTTAAGTCTTTGTCTTTGCAAACTCCTTCAATCAAACCTATATCGATTTCTTTGTCTAAAACAGATTTAATGATATTTTTGGTATTATCCAAAGATAAATTAAGCTTAATATTTTCTGCCTTTTGATCTAAAAAAGATACCAATAAATAAGTACCTACATTTTGACTTACTTTTATGTTTAATTCATAGCTTTGATCATCTTGCATTATTTTTTCTATGCGTTCAAATTCTAAAACTAATGGACCAATTTGCTTTAAAAAAACCTTACCTTTTTCATTTAAACTTAAAAATTTAGCGTTTCTGTCGAATAATTTGGTATTTAAACTTTTTTCAAGCTCAAATATAGCCAAAGATAGGGCAGATTGAGTTATATTTAACTCTTTAGCACAAGCTCTTAAATTTAAATTTCTACACAAAGTTTGAAAATATTTTATTTGTTTGAAAGTCATAAATACTCTTTTTGATAAATATTTTTAATCATTATATCAAATAAAATTAATTTTACTTATCACAAAAAAACTATTAATATTACAAAAAAAATAAAACAAGAAAGGGAAATTATGCATAAAAATATTTATAAAAACAGAAAATTAGAAGCATTTATATTGCTTTTTACTCTTGCTTTTTGTTCTTTTGCTATTTCTGAACTTAGCTTTTTTAAAAATCTTGGAATTTCAGCCTTAATTATAGCTGTAGCTTTAGGAGCTTTGATAGGAAATTTAGCACATCAAAATGCAAATTTACTCAAAAAATCAGGACTTTTAAATATAGCGACAAAAGAAATATTAAGACTTGGAATTATACTTTATGGTTTTAGAATTACCCTTAATGATTTAGAAAAAGTTGGCTTAAATGGAATTTTACTCGCATTTTTAGTAGTATTCTCTACCTTTTTTATAGGACTTTTACTTGGAAAATTGTTTAAACTTGATCTTAAAGAAAGCATACTTATAAGTAGTGGCTCAAGTATTTGTGGAGCAGCTGCTGTGATGGCAAGTGAGAGCATTGTTAAAGGTGGCTCTGCTAAAGTTGGCGTGGCAGTTTGTACTGTGGTGGTTTTTGGAACTTTAGGGATGTTTTTATATCCTTTGGCTTGGAATTTGGGTTGGTTTGATTTTTTTAGTTTAAAGCAAATGGGGTATTTCATGGGAGCAAGCTTGCATGAAGTTGCACATGCTGTTGCAGCAGGTGAAGCTATACAAGCAGGAGATAGTGCTGTCATAGAAAAAATGATGCGTGTTTTAATGCTAGTGCCTTTTTTAATTTTCTTAAGTATTTTTTCATTGAAATTTCTAAGCAAAAATAATGAAAAAATCTCCATTAAAGCAAATATTCCTTATTTTGCCTTATGGTTTTTATTTGCTTGTGGTATTAGCTCACTTGAAATATTAAATACCGATTTTGCACTTAACTATATAAAACCGAGTATACAAACTATAGATACACTTTTACTTTCTATGGCTATGGTAGCTTTGGGGGTGAATATCCATAAAAATGTTTTAAAAAATGCAGGGTTTAAACCATTTTTAATGGCATTGATCTTATTCATATGGTTGATTTTTATATCAATTAGCTTAATTTTACTATTAAATTTATAATATGTTTCGTTATGAAACATATTATAAATATTTTGTATTTTTTATTAATTTATTATTTATATTTTACTACTTTATATTTAAATAGTATTATAATTAAAACGAAAAATTAAATAAAGGAGCTAACATGTTTACGCCTAAAACAAAATGTGAATTAGTTGCTCTTGTTAGAGAAGAGCTTATTGCTTTAAATGAAATAGATGTAAGCTTAATTACTGATATGTCTTATTTATTTTATTATTCCACTAGAGCTGATTTTTCTGGTATAGAACAATGGAATGTATCAAATGTTAAAGATATGTCCTATATGTTTTATTGTTGTAAAAATTTTAATAATGATATTTCTAAATGGAATGTTAGAAATGTTGAAAATATGGAAGGAATGTTTTTTGATTGTGAAGCATTTGATCAAGATTTATCTTCTTGGAATATGTCAAGTGTCAAAGATACAAATTATATGTTTTGCAATTGTCTTAAATTTAACCATAAAGTAGAAAATTGGGATGTTCATAATACTATTACTATGGCACATATGTTTGAAAATTGTAAACAATTTGACCAAGATTTATCAAGATGGGATGTTCACAATGCTAAAACAATGGCATTCTTACTGCACAATTGTACTAATTTTCATCATGATACAAAAAAATTAGATATTGATAAAAACTGCAATACACAAAAAATGCTAGGACATGAAGAAATTCAAAACAAATATAGTATGAAATACTAACAGGTAAGCTACTCTTGCTTACCTGCCTGATTAATCCAAAGCCCCATAGCAATTACAACAATTACTTGACCTAAAAATCCTTGAAATACGCTAAATAATCTTAGTAAAGAACTAACTGGCGTTACATCACCAAAACCTATCGTTAGCATTGTAACCCCACTAAAATAATAACAATCGATTAAACCTTTAATTCTATTTTGAATTTGAGGTTTTAACTCATCGTTTAAAGACCAAAAATTATGAATTCCTCTTATAGGTGTTTGAAATTGAACTTCTATGACTTTTTCTTGTAAATTTACAATATCTAAATTTGCATTTTTTTGAGTAGCAATTAACATTCTATTATAATTATCTACATCACAAGAAAAATAATACAAATTTCCATATGCAAACCATATCAAGACATAAGCATACAAAATAATAAAAAATTTTTCCTTGATATTAATCTTGCTACTAAAAACAGCCCAAATACTAATGAGTAAAAACATCATCAATGCTACAGCTACCATAATAGGAATAATATTTAAAATTAAAAATAAAATTCCAGAAGTAATTTTACCCGTTGCATAAATAGCAAGTTCATCAAACAAAAAACTACAAAATAAAGGCGTAATAGCAAGTAAAGTCCAAATAAAAAGAAATCGCTTGGTGCTTTTATGATAAATGCTAATATAATGATTTAAAAGCTTATGATACAACATTAACGAATTAACAATAAAGGTTTTTTAGCTTTGGTTAAAATATCATTTGTTAAACTACCAAATAAAATACTTTTTAACCAGTGATGAGAATAAGCCCCCATAATCAATAAATCTACATCATTTTGTTCACCAAAATCAAATAAAGCTTGAGTAATCTCTCCATTTAAATGCTGAGTTTGTATATTTAAATTTACTTCTTTAAAAATTTGACTTACTTGAGCTAATAACTCATAAGAAGCTTTTTCATCTTTAGATACATTTACCACATAACGCTTAGCTTCTTTAAAAATAGGCTTTTTAATGGCTTGTTCTATAGCCTTTTTAGCCAAATCACTTCCATCATAAGCCATCATTACACTTTTAATCTCTTTAAATGCAGAATTTACAAGCAAAATAGGCACGTTTAAAGCTCTTACCAATTCTTCTGTATGAATGCCTATTTTATTTTTCTTACCCCCACCTTTTAAACCTGCTATTGCTAATCTTATTTGATTATCATACTCTTTCAAAACATCTTCTAAGTCCCCATCTCTTTGGACACTAAAGCATTCTTTTACACCTTGCTCTTTTGCATAAGCACAAAATTCTTCTAAAATTCTTTGTCCTTTTTTACAAAGATTTTCATTTTTTTGGCTTTGCTCTTCTACCAAATCTTCAATCACACACCCACTAGCTCCTATACCAAAACTACAAGCTAATTCTGCATTAGTAAAATTTGGCTCTATAGTGTATAAAAACATTAAAGGCAAATCTAGTTTTTTAGCTAAATACACTCCATAATACAAGCTATCCTTGCAAGGCTCCAAAACATCCACACAAACTAGAATTTTTTCCATTTACTTCCTTTTTCTGTAGTTTTAATCTTGTGCTTTTTGTGCTATTAAAACACCTTCTATGATCTTTTTAATATCCCCATCTAAGACATTATCAACCTGTGAAAAAGCTTCGTTTGAGCGTGTATCTTTAACTTGCTGATAAGGGAAAAGCACATAAGATCGAATTTGATGCCCCCAACCTATCTCACTTTTTTCACTTGAATTTGCTTCATCCTGTTGTTTCATAAGCTCAAGCTCATAAAGGCGTGATTTTAGCATTTTAAAAGCTGTTGCTTTGTTTTTGTGCTGGCTTCTATCATTTTGACACTGCACTACTATACCACTTGGCATATGAGTTATACGCACTGCTGATTCGGTTTTATTAACATGCTGTCCACCTGCTCCACTTGCTCTATAGTAATCTATTCTTATATCTTTTTCTTCAATTTCTATTTCTATATCATCATCAAGTTCAGGTGAAACCATCACACTAGAAAAACTCGTATGGCGACGCCCTGCACTATCAAAAGGAGAAGTTCTTACAAGACGATGAATGCCATTTTCAGCCTTTAAATACCCATAAGCATTTTCACCTTTTACTAAAAAACTAACATCTTTAAGCCCTGCTTCTTCACCTTCTTGAAAGTCAAGTGTTTCTACTTTAAAACCTTCTCTTTCACAAAATCTCAAATACATCCTATAAAGCATACTAGCCCAGTCATTACTCTCTGTTCCACCCGCTCCTGGGTGAATAGAAACTATAGCATTTTTACCATCATTTTCCCCACTTAAAAGCATAGAAATTTCAAGATTTACGATAAGATCTTCTAGCTTATTTGCATCTTCAAATAAAGCTTCTATGGTATCTAAATCATTTTCACTATTTGCAAGATCAAAAAGCTCGCTTGCATCATTTAATGCATTATTTGCATTTTCATAATTTTTAAGTAAATTTGAAATTTTAGTTTTTTCTTTACCTATAATCCCAGCTTGTTTTACATCACTCCAAAAAGAAGGAGAATTTTCTAAATTTTCTATTTCTTTTAATCTTGCTTTTATATCTTCGGGTTTAATAATAGAAGCGATATTTCCAACTTTGTTTTTTAATTTTTTTAAAAGTTCGCTGTATTCGTAATTATCCATAAAAATTTTCTTTCCAATTTTGATATAATTTAATCTTATAATTTTAGCAAAAAATAAATTATTTAAAAAGTGAGAAATATGCCAAAACTTTTTTTAATGTCGTTAGGTTGTAATAAAAATTTAGTTGATAGTGAAATAATGCTTGGAAGATTAAGTGATTATGAAATTTGTGATGAACCAAGCACAGCTGATGTTTTGATTGTAAATACTTGTGGCTTTATAGATAGTGCCAAAAAAGAAAGCATAAATGCGATTTTAGATTTACATGAGCAAAGAAAAAAAGATTCGTTGTTAGTTGTAACAGGTTGTTTAATGCAACGTTACCGCGAGGAATTAATGAAAGAACTACCTGAAGTTGATCTTTTTACCGGTGTGGGAGATTATGAAAAGATCGATGAAATGATACTTAAAAAAACCAATCTTTTCTCAAATTCTACTTACTTGCAAGATAAAAATACCAATCGCGTGATCACAGGATCAAGCTACCATGCTTTTATCAAAATAGCTGAAGGATGTAATCAAAAATGTTCATTTTGTGCCATACCAAGCTTTAAAGGTAAGCTCAAATCAAGAAGCTTAGAAAGCATTATAAATGAAGTAAAAGAACTTGTTAGTAAAGGTTATAAAGACTTTTCTTTTATCGCTCAAGATACAAGTTCATATTTATTTGATCAAGGCCAAAAAGATGGGCTTTTAAAACTTATTGAAGCTATAGAAAATATCCAAGGTGTAAAGGCTGCTAGAATTTTATATCTGTATCCAACAAGCATTAGTAAAGAAGTGATAGAAAAAATTATTCAGTCAAAAATTTTTGTAAATTATTTTGATATGCCTTTGCAGCACATCAGTGATAATATGCTTAAAATCATGAAACGTGGAGCTAACAAAACTAAACTAATCGAGCTTTTAAATTTAATGAAACAAGCTCCAAATTCATTTTTGCGTACAGGTTTTATAGTAGGACACCCTGGAGAGAGTAATGAGGACTTTGAAGAATTATGTGCCTTTATAAAAGAATTTAGTTTTGATAGAGTTAGCATTTTTGCTTATTCTAAGGAAGAAGATACTGTGGCTTTTGAAATGGAACAAATTCCTAGTAAAATCATCAATGCAAGATTAAAAATCATAGAAAAAATCGTCGATGAATGCATAGAAAAAAGCTTTAATCAGCAAGTTGGCAAAAAGACTTTAGCATTTTGCGAAGGCCAAAGCTCTGAAGGAGAATTTTTCATCGGTGCAAAAGATTTGCGTTGGGATAGAAATATTGATGGAGAAATTCTCATCAATGAATGTGATTGTGGCAATTTAGAAATGGGTAAACTTTATGAGTGTGAAATCACACAAAGTTTAGATAAAAAACTCATAGCAAAAGCTTTAAGAAAGCTTGATGATTGATAGCAAATATTTAAATCATTTAAAGCAAAGGAGAAATCTTTTAGCATTTTCTCATGGGAGTGATTCTAGCGCTTTATTTTTCATACTTTTAGAAAAAAATATAGATTTTGATCTTGCTTTTATAAACTATAAAACTCGCAAAAATAGCGACAAAGAAGAGCAAAGTGCTAAAGAATTAGCCAAGCGTTTTCACAAAAAAATTTACATCAAAACCGCACCCAAAATAACAAAAAATTTCGAAGCTCACGCAAGAATTTTACGTTATGAATTTTTTGAAGAACTTTGCAAAAATTACTCTTATGATAATCTTTTACTAGCTCATCATTTAAATGATAAACTAGAGTGGTTTTTAATGCAATTTTCTAAAGGTGCTGGACTTAGAGAATTGCTTGGTTTTAAAGACATTGAAAAAAGAAAATATTTTACTATCATAAGACCCTTGCTTGAAACTCCAAAAGAAGAAATTTCAAACTACTTAAAAGAAAATAATATCGCTTATTTTCATGATGAAAGTAATGATAATGAAAAATATTTTAGAAATTTTATACGAAAAAATTTTGCTAATGAGTTTTTAAAGCTTTATCCAAATGGAGTAAAAAAGAGCTTTGCTTACTTAGAAAAAAACTTAAAAGAAGAAAATATTTGTGAATTTAAAAATATCTACATTACTCACAAAGACGAAAGCTTAATCGCAAAATGTTTTAAAAAACTTGGAGTACTTTTAAGTGCTAAACAAAGACAAGAAACATTAAAAGGCGATGGAGTGATTTCACATAAAATAGGCATTGTTTATATACAAGAAAAAGTCTTGATTTTTCCTTTTGTAAGTTGTGAAAAAATACCAAAAGAATCTAAAGAAATTTATAGAAAAGCAAAAATTCCTAAACTTTTAAGAGCATATTTATACACAAAAGATATTGATGTAAAAGAGCTTATGCAAGCTCTTTTATGATTTCTTCAAAAAGTTCTTTTACTCTTGCTTCTAAAAAGTCTTTAAATTCAGCACTTGTAGCTTCAGCACGCATGATAAGATATGGGCTTGTATTAGAAGCACGCAAAAGTGCCCAGCCCTCTTTAAAGGTGATTCTAACTCCATCGATTTCATTGCAATCAAGCACATTTTCAAAAGCGTTTGCTTTTACTTTTTCTTTAAATTTTTCTATAATTTGAAATTTATTTTCTTCACTAACTTTAAGCTTAATCTCTTCACTTGCATAAAGTTTTGGCAACTCTTTAACTAATTTTTCTATATCAAAACCATTTACCAAAAGCTCTAAAGTTCTTAAAAATGCATAAACTCCATCATCATAGCCAAAATATCTATCTTTAAAGAAAATATGCCCACTAAGCTCTGCTGCTATGTCAATATTTTGCTCTTTCATCATTTTTTTAATGTTAGAGTGTCCAGTTTTACCCATCATGATAAAACCAAATTTTGCCACCTCATCAAAAAGATTTTTAGAGCATTTTACTTCACCTAAAACTCTAGGATTTTTTATATTTTTAGCAAATAAATAACAAAGCTCATCACCCTTAAACACATAATCTTTACTTACTACCACCAAACGATCTCCATCTCCATCAAAAGCAAAGCCCATTTTTGCATTTTCATTTTCCTTTAACGCAACTTGCAATGCGTGTAAATTTTCAAGCTCTGTTGGATCAGGCGCATGGTTTGGAAAATTTCCATCAGGATTTTCAAATAAAATTTGTGCATTAAGATTTAATTTTTCCACTAAAGGTTTTATAATCACCCCAGTAGCTCCATTTGCGCAATCAATAATGATTTTTTCTTTATAGTCTTTAAGATGTGAAAAATGCTTCACTAAAAAATCTATATATAAGCTTTTGATATCATAATTTTCATATCTTAAATCATCATTGATTTCAAGTTCTAAATACTCTTGCACTTTTAAAGAAAGTTTTTTCAAATCAGCACCAAAAAAACTTTCTTTGTTAATCGTGATTTTAAAGCCATTATATTCTTTTGGATTATGCGAACCTGTTATCATGATGTTTGCATCAAAAATATCATCAAAAAACAAACTAAAATATCCCGTAGGAGTTGGTGCTAAACCTATATTAAAAACTTGCATATTAGCTTTATTTAAACCGCTGATTAAATAGTTGAAAAGTTCATTTGCACTATATCTTGCATCATAACCTACGCTTACTTTCTTACAACCTCTTGATTTCATTTCTAAACCCAAAGCATAACCTATAGCTTTTACACTTTTTTCATTCAACTCGCTTGGATAAAGTCCTCTTATATCATACTCTCTAAAAATCAAATCCAGCATTTTAATCCTTTTGTCTTCTAAGTTCTAATTTTGCTTGTTTTAAACTTTCTTCTATATTTTCATTTTTGCTTGATAAACAAAGTTTAATTTCTAATTTTGCATTTTGGTCTTTAAATTCAAAACTATATTTTTGCATAAAATTTTCAAGCATTTGAAGCTTACTTTGCACAAAGGCCATATTTTCATTTTCAAATACAACTATAAAATAATCCTTATCATCTTTAAAAACCCTAGCATGTAAGGCTTTTTTTAAAATCCTAGCAAATTCATGCATTACAAACTCGCCCATTTTTGAGCTTTTTTGACGATCAATTTCATTGATATTTTTTACTTCTACTAACACCAAATGAAAATTTTCAAGACCTTGTGCATATCTTCTTAAGGCTTTTAAGTTTGGCAAATTGGTTAAAGTATCAAAAAAGGCTATTTTATAAGCTTTATATACTAAAAATCCTATTAAAACTAAAGAAGCAAATTCGTAATAACCCAAATCAACATTATTGTAAAATAAAAACTGCACACTCAAGCCTATATAAGCTAGTAAAAAATGAAAATCATTATTTTTGAAATATGAAAATAATAAAAATACAAATCCTACCCAAAACACAAAAAAACTTAACTCACTAATAGGCTTAAAAAATTGCGTTGAAAGGCCAAAAATTTCACTTGTAATGCTTGCATTAAAATTAGTACTTGTGCTAAGTATTAATGCTACAAAACCCATAAAGACTAAATACACAAATTTAACGAGATTGGTTCTTTCAAAAACAAGCTTGCTATCTTGTAAAAACACAAAAAGCACAAAAGAAAAAGGTAAAAACACCGAGATAAACAAATGCGCTTGATACTCACTTGCTATTAAAGATAAAGCTCTAGCACATAAAATCAACAAAAGTAAGAAAAAAATCTTATTTTGCTTAAAAAAATAAGCTAAAAATAAAGCTAAAAACTCCAAAACAAGACTAAAAGAAGGTAAAAAAGATAATAAAACTAAACTCAATCAAATAACCTTAACTTAAAAATAATTTTAAAAATTATACAACAATTTTGAATTATTTTTTCATTACATATTTTTGTGCATCCTTTGCAATAGATGAAAGTTTTTCATAATGCTCTTTGCTCTCTTTTACAGCTTCTTCAATAGCCAAACCCTGCATAATAACGCGATAAAGATTAGGACGTGTTTTTTGCCAATTACGTAAAGTTTGCACATCAACTCCTAAAAAGCCTGCTATATCTCGTTTTGTCATATTCAAATTCTTCTTTGCAAAAATTAATATTTTTGAGCATACTTGAAAATTATTTAAAAGATAACAGCATAATATTTATTCTTTTTTTTAAAAAAATAAATAAATATTATATTTTTTAAGATTTATTTTATATTTATTTTTTATAATTTTGAAAATAAAATCTAAGTTAAAAATTAAGGAGGAATTGAATGTGAGTGCCGAAGAGATAGGCAATACTACAGCTATTATAATATTTACATTATATATGCTTCCATCAGTAATAGCACTTTGTAGAAAACATAGCAATTGGTTTGCAATTATTGCTTTAAATTTATTACTAGGATGGACTTTAATAGTATGGATTGTTTGTTTAATATGGTCTTTCATAAACAAATCACAGCAAACAATAATTATACAAAATGAAAAAACAATATCAAAGGATAAAAATGAATAAAAAAATTAAAATTGCTTTTATAGCAGGGTTAGCGAGTTTATTTGTAGCATGCGGTGGAGAAAAATTTCCGGGACAACCAAGCGATACGGTTAAAGTAAACCAAAGTCAATATACAAATGGAAATCTTAAAGAAGAAACTCCTTATAATTCTCAATCTAGAATTCATGGAATTAAAAGAACTTTTTTTAGTAATGGACAATTACAAAGTGAAGAAGAATACAAAGATGGTAAAAAAGAAGGTTTTGTAAGACAATATTTTGAAAATGGACAACTCCAACTTGAAGCACAAACTAAAAATAATCAATATGATGGACATTTTAAATATTATTATGATGATGGAAAAATAAACGCTGAGGGAACTTATAAAAATGGAAAATACATCGGTACTTATAAAACATATGCTTCTAATGGGAATATTATTTTAGAGCAAAACTATAACAAAGACGGTAAAAAAGATGGAATTTTTAAAGAGTATAGTCCAGATGGAGCCTTAATTTCAGAAGAAGAATACAAAAATGATTTAAAAAATGGTATTTTTAGAACATATAGAAATGGTGCTATAATAGATGAGCAAAAATTTAAAAATGGAAGATTGATTCAAAAATAATCTAAAGGTTTTTTATGAAAAAAATTCTTTTATTTTTACTTTTTCACACCTTTATTTTTGCAAATTCTTTACCAAGATGTGATGATCCAAAAATCATCACTCTTTTAGACCAGCAATTAAAGAATTTTTATATATCACACTATGATGAAATGTTTAATATAGCTATAAAAGAAAAATTAAATCAAAATGATTTTGAAACAGCTACAATTTTTGAAAAAGATAAGATTGAAGCTTTTAATGAAATTAAAAATTTTGACTTTGGTTTTCAAAATTTTAAATTTATCATTGACAGTAATATTCCAAATATTAGATTTTGTAGTGTTAAAGCTTCTTCACCTTTTTTATTTTCAGCCCTAGCAATAGATGCTAATATGCTAGAATATGTAAAAATAGAAGGAATTTATAGCATAACACAACTAGAATCAGAAATTTATGTTGCAGTTATTACAGGTTTTGCAATAGATGTATTTTATGATTTTCTTGAAGACAATAAAAAACTTTTAAAAGAAATTTCTATGAAAGATTTCAAATAATACTATTATTTGATACAATTTCAAGCAAAAACTTAGGAATATTCATGGTAGAAGTTAAAAATCTCACTATGCGTTTTGCAAACCAACTTTTATTTGAAGATGTAAATTTAAAATTAAATCGCGGTGAAAGATATGGACTTATAGGTGCAAATGGTGCAGGAAAATCAACTTTTTTAAAAATTCTTTCAGGCGAAATAGAATCAAGTAGTGGAGAAATTTGCATAGATCCAAATTTAAAAATAGCTGTTTTAGGTCAAGATCAATTTGCTTTTGAAAACTACACCATCAAAGATGCGGTAATGTGTGCAAATAAAAGATTATACGATGCACTAAAAGAAAAAGAAAAACTTTATATGAGTGAAGAATTTACCGATGAAATCAATGATAGATTAAGCGAGCTTGAAATCATAACAGCAGAAGAAGATCCAAATTATGATTGCGAGCTTAGATGTGAAAAAATTCTTAGCTCTTTGAAAATCAAAGACTTTAACGCTTTAATGAGTACTTTACAAAGTGCAGATAAATTTAAGGTTTTACTAGCTCAAGTGTTATTTTTAGGTGCTGATGTATTATTTTTAGATGAGCCTACAAACAACCTTGACTTAGAAGCTATTTCTTGGCTTGAAAATGAGCTTTTAAGACATGAGGGAACTTTAGTAGTAATTAGCCATGATAGACATTTTTTAAATAAAGTTTGTACAAGAATTTTAGATGTGGATTTTAAACAAATACGCGATTTTGCTGGAAACTATGATGATTGGTACATGGCTTCAACCTTACTTGCCAAACAAGCTGAACTCAAACGCGATAAAACCTTAAAAGAAAGAGAAGAACTAGAAAATTTCATACGCCGTTTTAGTGCTAATGCTTCAAAAGCTAAACAAGCTACAAGTAGAGCTAAAGCTTTAGAAAAACTTGAGCTTGAAGAGATTAAAACTTCAAGCAGGCGTGATCCTAGTATAGTTTTTAGAACTAATAGAGAAATAGGAAATGAAGTTTTAGAATTAAAAGGTATTAGCAAGGCTTATGATAAAACTTTATTTGAAAATTTAGAATTAAAATTAGAAAAAGGTGATAAAATAGCCTTAATCGGTGCAAATGGCGTTGGGAAAAGTACTTTAGCCAAAATCATTGCATCAAAATTAGAACCTGATAATGGTCACATTCATCTTGGTGCTACTATAGAAATGGGATATTTTTCACAAGATACGACAAATTTAATTAATGAAGATTTGAAACTTTATGAATGGCTAATGAGTGAAAAATTCAAAGATTTAGATGAAATTCGCAAATGTCTTGGTAGAATGCTCTTTAGCGGAAGCGATCAAGAAAAAATGGCTTCTAGCTTAAGCGGAGGCGAAAAACATCGCTTAATGCTTTCAAAGTTAATGTTAGAGCGTGGAAATTTCTTGCTTTTAGATGAACCAGATAATCATTTAGATCTTGAAAGTATTATTGCATTAGGTGAAGCTTTGTATAATTTCAAAGGTTGTGTGATATGCATAAGCCACGATAGAGAGCTAATTAGTGCTTTTGCCAATCGTATATGGTTTTTAGAAAATGGGAAATTAACAGATTTCAAAGGAAGTTATGACGAATTTTTAGGAGGTTTAGAATGAATTCGTTTAAGATAAAATACGCAGCTGGTTTTGGACATTTTACTCAAAATCACAGAGGTTTTGGTCCAACTATTTATGTAGAAGAAAGTATTGATTTTCAAAGTGAAAAAGATTATTTTGACTATGTGGAATTTTATGAAAAATTCAGCAAAGAAGATGATACTTATTTTCACATTTCATTTCTAGAAGATCGCCCTTTAAAGCCTCAAGAATTAGAAAGTAGAAATGCTTATAGAAAATTAAGAGATGAGCGTTGCAATAAAGCTAGAGAAGAGTTTATCAAAAACAACGAAATAGAAGCTGAATACCACCCAACTCATGGTGATTAGGGAATGATTTTTGCTTGTTTTTTCCTTGTAATATTTTGAAAGGAGAAAACATGCAAGTTAACCATGATAATTTATCGGTTAAAGAGTATGGATATGGTCAAAGTAGTACTTATAAAAGTACTCAAGGAGCTAATGAAGACTTTATGTCTTTACTTAGTCAAAACAATAGCGAAAATTTAAACGAGCAAAGCATAAAACTTGATGAGCTTTTTTCAAAAGCTATGAGTCAGGATCAATTTAGCACAGGAATTTTTAGCTCAAATATGTCAAATATTTATAATTATCGTTTTAGAGGACAAAACGAAACTCCTATGCAAGCTAATATAGAAGAAAAACAAGAACCACAAAAAGATATGGTAAAAGATCTTTTAAGTTCTTTATAAAAATGAAGTAAGCAAGTGCTTACTTCCAAACAAGTCCGCTAAATTCAAACTCTTTTGCAAATTTTTTAAATTTCTCTTCTTCTTTTGCATTAACACTCAAAATCAACTTAACATTTTCTTGAAATTTTTTTTCATAAGAGATGTTATTTTTATTTAAAAAATGCTCAAATCTTGCATAAAGATGAAAAGGAATGTTTAAATTTAAAATATTTTTGGCTTCAAACTCCAAAAGCGTTGCATTTAAAACAACTTCATTTGTTGCTTCACTATAAGCTCTTACAAGCCCACCCGTGCCAAGTTTAATCCCTCCAAAATAACGCACCACAATCACTGCACAATTAACAAGTAAAGCCCCCCTTAATACATTTAAGCAAGGCATTGCAGAAGTTCCTTTTGGCTCACCATCATCACTTTTATCTTCTACAATTTGATCAAATTCATTTAAATACCTATAAGCATATACAAAATGTACAGCTTTTAAATGCTCACTTCTTAGCTTTTGCATTAATTCTTGAAAATCCTCAAAAGGACATAAAAAAGACAAAAAAGTTGATTTTTTGATTTCTATTTTTGCTTGATAAACTTGGTCAATGGTTTTCATTTTTTCCTTAAATTAGTTATAATATTTAAATGAAATTATAATCAATACAACTTATAGAAATTTAAGGATAAACTATGCTTCAAACTTGTATTTTTCCTGCAGCAGGTTATGGTACTAGATTTTTACCTGTTACAAAAACCCTACCTAAAGAAATGCTACCTATACTAACTAAACCTTTAATTCACTATGGTGTAGATGAGGCTTTAGAAGCTGGCATGGAAACTATGGGTTTTGTTACAGGACGCGGAAAAAGAGCTTTGGAAGATTATTTTGATATTTCTTATGAACTTGAACACCAAATCGCAGGTACTAAAAAAGAATATCTTTTAAGTGAAATAAGAACACTTATAGATCGTTGTACTTTTACTTTTACAAGACAAAATGAAATGAGAGGCTTAGGAGATGCGGTTTTAAGAGCAAAACCTTTAGTGCAAGATGAAGCTTTTGGGGTAATTTTAGCCGATGATTTATGTGTAAATGAAGATGGAGTAAATGTCCTAGCTCAAATGGTAAAAATTTATGAAAAATACCGCTGCTCTGTTATAGCTGTGATGGAAGTTGAAGCTAATCAAGTTTCAAATTATGGGGTTATAGCTGGAAATGCCGTAGAAGAGGATTTAATCATGGTGAATTCTATGATAGAAAAACCTGATCCAAAAGATGCTCCAAGTAATTTAGCTATCATAGGAAGATACATTCTAACGCCTGATATTTTTGGTATTTTAGAAAATACTAAAGCAGGTAAAAATGGAGAAATTCAACTCACTGATGCATTACTTTCACAAGCAACTAATAATATGGTTTTAGCTTATAAATTTAAAGGAAAAAGATTTGATTGTGGAAGTGTAGAAGGCTTTGTTGAAGCGACAAATTATTTTTATGAGAAAAGTAAAAATGCTAAATAATACTTTATTTTTTAAAACCCAAGATTTTAAAAAAATTACCGCTTATGCAAATAGAATGAATGATGAGTTAGAAAGTGGTGATGTAGGGTATTATCACTTAGTTGATACAAGTTTTGATTTAATTAAAGAAAGCAAAGAATTTATCGCAACTAAGGCTCATATAGAAAACATTATTTTGGTAGGTATGGGTGGATCAAGCTGTGGGGTTAAAGCTTTAAAGGAGCTTTTGTTTGATCAAGTAGAAGAAAAAAAACTTTTCATTATAGATAATACCTCTTCGCATACTTTTACCAAAACTATACAAAAAATAAACCCAAAAAAAACACTTTTCATCATAGCAAGTAAATCAGGCACAACTATAGAAGTAATTTCTTTATTTAAACTCATCATTGCTCATTTTAATTTTAAAAATGAAAATTTACATGAAAATTTTGTGTTTATTACTGATTTTGAATCAAAACTTCACAAACTAGGTGAAGAATTGAATATAAAATGTTTTTTTATACCTAAAAATGTAGGGGGTAGATTTAGTGTTTTATCTGCTATTGGTATTGTTCCTTTGAGCTTTTGTGGTTATGATACTAAAGCCTTATTAGAAGGTGCAAAAGCTTGTTATGTGGATTTTTTTGAGAAAAAATGTGATCAAATTTTGCAAAAAGCTTATCATTACTGCACGCATAAAAGTGCACATATTAATGTGCTTTTTTCTTATGGAGATGCTTTTAGGGGCTTTAATGAATGGTATATTCAACTAATTGCTGAAAGTCTAGGCAAAAAACAAGGCTTTAAACGCATAGGTTTAACTCCTATTGCTTTAATTGGTGCTAGAGATCAGCATAGCTTTTTACAACTTATCATGGATGGACCAAAAGACAAAACTGTTACTTTTTTAAAAATCAAAGATAGTCAAAAATCCCCTAGTATTCCAAATATAAGCTTTAATCATTTGCGAAATTGTGATTTTACCAATGAAGTCAATTTACATGATCTTTTAAACGCTCAATGTGATGCAACCATGCATGCATTAATTGCTGAAAATTTAAGTGTTGATGTGATAGAGCTGGAAAGATTAGATGCTTATCATTGTGGGTATTTGATGTATTATTATGAACTATTTACCTCAGCTTGTGGCATTATGCTTGGAATTAATACTTATGATCAACCTGGTGTTGAAGTAGGAAAATTAATACTCAAAAATATGTTAAGTAAATAAATTTGCTTTATTGTAAAAAAAGAGTATAATGAAAATATAATAATTATTAATATTAAAATTTATTATATAATAATAATTATTATTTAAGAATTTTATGTTATAATTTTTAAAAATAAAAAAAGGAGATAACATGTCAGTAACAAAACAATTATTACAATTACAAGCGGATGCTCATAGTTTATGGATTAAATTTCATAATTACCACTGGAATGTAAAAGGTTTACAATTTTTCTCAATTCATGAATATACAGAAAAAGCTTACGAAGAAATGGCAGAGCTTTTTGATGATTGTGCTGAGAGATCTTTACAACTAGGAGAAAAAGCTATCGTTTGCCCAAAAATATTACTAGAAAATGCAAAAGCACCTAAGGTTCAAAAAGACTGCTTTACTCCAATAGAAGTTTTAGAGCTTATTAAAGAAGATTATAAATATCTTTTAGCTGAATTTAAAAAACTAAATGAAGAAGCTGAAAAAGCAAGCGATACTACAACAGCAGCATTTGCTCAAGAAAATATTGCAAAATATGAAAAAGCTCTTTGGATGCTTAATTCAACTATCCAAAATACTTGCTCTATGTAAGAATTTATAATGTTTTTTGACTTGCAAAGCTTTATTGCTTTAAGTCAAAAAACAAATTTAACCTCTCAAGAAAAACTACTCTTATTAAAACTCCATACTCATTTTGAAAAAAATATCAATTTATTACAAAAATTATATGATTATAGCCTAGTAGCTTATTGTGCTAATGTATATTTAAACCAAAGCTTGCAAAAAGAAGATTTACAAAAACACAAAGCCATTATAAAAGCCTTAACTAATCCTTTTTATAAAAAGGAAAAAATACCTGTAGGTGGCTTAAATAATGCATTTTTAGCCTTAAAATTTGTAAAAAATTATGAAATACTTGAACACATCAACGAAGCACACCCTCAATCTAAAATGGGTTTTAGAGCTAGTTTTATTTATGATAAAAAAATAAAAAACTATATTTTAGCTTTTGCAGGGAGTGATTTAAATCCTTTATGTTTTGATTTTAAAGATTTTTATAGTGATTTTTTGATTTTACTTAATAAAACTCCAAAAGACCAAATTCAATCTATGCATTATTTTTACAATCAACTCAAGCAAAAATACACCATTGATAAAAATCTTATCATCATAGGGCATTCTTTAGGAGGATATTTAGCTCAAACTTTTGCAAGAACTTTTCCTAAAGCAGTAAAAGAAGTCTATGCCTTTCAAGCACCTGGTTTAAAACAAAATTTTCAAAACCACTCTTATATAAATTTTCATATAAATACTACCCATAATTTAAATTTCAAAACTTACAAATGGTGGAATTTTAATTTTGTACAAAAACTTTATAAAAAAGATAGTAAAGAGATTTTACTACACACAGGAAGCATTAAACATCACCCTAGTGTGTGCATTTATAAACTACACGAATTATTTAAAATTCTTAACCCATAAGGGCTAAGAATTAATGTAAATCTTCATTAAGTTTTACAGCCTTTTTATTAAAAGCTACTATCATTACTCCACTTTGTGAATCTTGTCTAAAATGCAAGCCATTTAGCCCTGCTAATTCTAAACCTTTATATATATCTTTATCAAAGTTAAAATCAGGATTGATTTTTTGAAGTTCTTCTTTATTTTTTAAAGCAAATTTAGTCCCTTCTAAAACAGCAATACCTGCATCAACGATACAGTTATCCCCTAAAGGAATTCCTGTAACTGAATTTGCACCCAAAAGACAAGCTTTACCTACACTAATAGCATTTCCACTTGTACCACTTAAAACACCAAGTATAGAGGCACCACCTCCTACATCACTTCCCTCACCTACTACAGCCGAAGAACTAATACGCCCTTCTACCATACAAGCACCGGTTGTACCTGCATTAAAATTCACATAAGCAGCCCCTGGCATTATAGTAGTGCCTGCAGCTAAAACCGCACCCATTCTTACTTTAGAACTTTCTAAAATTCTAGTATTATCCTCAGGAATGATATGGGCTAAAAATCTTGGAAATTTATCTACATAATCAATGCTTGGATATCTTCCACTCATTTTTAAATCAATCTCATTTTCTCTTAAAAAGTCTAAATCAATAGGCTTATTATCACTCCATGCAACATTTGGTAAAATCCCAAAAGCACCTGTTAAATTTAAGCTTCTTAAAGGTACTTTTTTATTTGAAAGCAAGTAAAGTTTTAAATACACACTTTCTAAACTTTTTGGTGCCTCATCTTCAAAAATACAAACAAAAGAAAAAGCATTTTCTCTAAAATTTTCCTTGGCTGCTTTGATTGCTTCTATATTTTTATGACCTTGCTCTTGCAAAAATGGCGCAAAGCATTCAAGTGCAAAATCCAAATCTTCTTTAATCAAAGTAGCCACAAACTCACTTTCATTAAAATCAACATCAACCCCTCTTCTAAAAAAAGCTTCAAACATAACAGCTGCAGCAGCATAATTTTGCTCAAAATTAATCACACCAAAATTAGCTTGAAGTTTTTTACTAGGATCAACTTGACTTAGATCAAGTCTTGCTATAGCAAAAGCTTTAGGCTTTTTATAATTAATCCTTTGTTCGATTTGCTTGATTAAATTTAAAAATTCTTCTTTACTTTCTATTGGCATATTTTCCTCCTTATTGCGAGCACGCACTTTTGCCATTCATTACAGGTTGAATAGCTGAATTATCTACTTTACCTTCTTGATTAACCTTTTCTATAAATTCCCAAATTTTTTCAGCAGCTTGCAAATATCTTTTTGAACTTACACTCTCGGGCATATAAAAACTTACAGGCTTACCACTATCTCCACCTTCTCTTACACTCATTTCGATAGGAATTTGAGCTAAAACATCACACTTATAAGCTTTTGCCATTTCTTCTGTGGTACCTTTACCAAAGATATTATATTCTTTACCATTATCAGGACATAAAAAGCCACTCATATTTTCTATAATACCTGCAACAGGAATGTGTAATTTTTCAAACATATCTAGCGCTCTTTTGCTATCATCTAAAGATACTACTTGAGGAGTACTTACACACACACCTGCACTCACTGGCACGCTTTGAGCTAAGGTAATTTGCGCATCACCGGTTCCAGGAGGCATATCAAGTAATAATACATCAAGTTCAGGCCAAAGCACATCAGCTAAAAGTTGCTCAATTGCCTTCATGATCATAGAACCACGCCACATCAAACCTTTTCCTTCTTCTATTAACACACCCATACTCATCATATAAACACCATGAGATAAAATAGGACGAATTTTTTGACCTACAATTTCAGGTTTGCTTTTACTCTCGCCAAGCATTCTTGGTATATTTGGTCCATAAATATCTGCGTCTAAAAGTCCCACTCTTTTACCCATTTTAGCTAAAGAAATAGCCAAATTTAAAGTTGTAGTACTTTTACCTACCCCGCCTTTACCACTTGAAATCATAAGGAAATTTTTAATTTGCGGAGCGATATTTTTGCCACTTCTTGAATTGCTTTTTTCTTCAGGAATTTTTGGCTGTATGATTTCTAAATTAAGCTCTAAATTTAAATCTTTTAAAGCATTTGCAATATTTAGTCTAAGCTCTTGTGCAATTTGAGCATTAGCTGAAACAATTTCAACTACAATATGAGCTTGATTTTCATTTGATTCAATTTTTTTTACAAAACCAAAACTAACTATATCTTTTTTAAATCCTGGATATATAACTTGTTTTAATCTTTCTTCAATTTTTTCCTTCAATTTTTCTCCTTGTTATTTAAAATGATTAATTCTACTAACATAAATATAAATTTTGGCTTTTATGGTGTATAATATCGTAACATTAATAAGAAATTAAGGTGTAACAAATGTTAGATATTTCCTTGATAATGCTATCTGCGGGAGAATCATCAAGATTTAATGCTCCGGTAAAAAAGCAGTTTTTACGACTAGGCGAACAACCTTTATGGCTTTATGCTACTAAAAATTTAAGTTCTTTTTATCCTTTTAAACAAATAGTTGTTACTTCTGGTAATATTTCTTATATGAAAAAATTTGCCCCTGAATACAAATTTGTTCAAGGTGGTGCAACTAGAGCACAATCTTTACTCAATGCTTTAAGCATGGTTGAGAGTGAATATGTTTTAGTTAGTGATGTTGCAAGAGTTTTGATTTCTAAAAATCTTTTTAACAATATCATAGAAAATCATGACAAAGCTGATTGCATTACACCTATTTTAAAAGTAAGTGATACTACAATTTATGCTCAAGAAGCTATCGATAGAGATAGAATCAAACTCATACAAACCCCTCAACTTTCGCATACAAGTATGCTAAAAAAAGCTTTAGAGCAAAGCTCAAATTTCACTGATGATAGCACAGCTATACAAGCTATTGGTGGTAAAATTTGGTACGTACAAGGTGATGAGCTAGCTAAAAAAATTACCTTTAAAGAAGATTTGAAAAGCTTAAATTTACCAAAACCATCTTTGGATATTTTTAATGGAAATGGCTTTGATGTACATGAATTTGGAGAACAAAGAGCTTTACTTTTAGGTGGAGTAAAAGTGCATGAAAGTATGGGCTTAAAAGCTCATTCTGATGGAGATGTATTAGCTCATGCGCTAATTGATGCACTTTTGGGTGCAGCAGGACTTGGAGATATTGGCGAACTTTTCCCAGATAATGATATGCAGTATAAAAATGCTGATTCTATGCTTTTATTACAAAGCGCTTATACTTTAGTGCAAAATTATGGTTTTGAGCTTGTAAATGCTGATATTACCATCATAGCTCAAACACCTAAGATGAAAGATTTTAAAGAAGCTATTACTTTTAATATCGCTAAAACATTAAAAACTACGCCTAATAAAATCAATATCAAAGCTACCACCACAGAACACCTAGGATTTGTAGGAAGAAAAGAAGGGATTGCGGTTTTAGCAAGTGTAAATTTAAAATATTTTGATTGGATGAAATTATGAAAGTTTTAATAGTAGAAAATGAATTTTATTTAGCCCAAAGTATAGGTTCAAAGCTTAATTCTATAGGTTATGATTGTGATATTATCGCAAATGTTAATGAACTTGCTCATCATGATTATGAGATTATTTTACTTTCTACTAGTATGGCTAATTTTGAACATATTATAGAAATTTTTAAGCATAAAATCATTATTTTGCTTATATCTTACATAAGCTCAGATACTGTTTTAGCACCATTAAAAGCTGGTGCAAGTGACTACATACAAAAGCCTTTCATGATAGAAGAATTAATGCGCAAAATCAAGCATTTTCAAGAATTTAAAAAAATAAATATTTTAAATCATACTTATCGATCTTACTTAAAACATAAATTTGAAACAGCAAAATTACCAAATTTTGATTATAAAAAATTCAAACTGCCTTTGATTTTAAAAACCAACAATCAAATTTTTGCAGATCATTTTGTATTTAATTATACTAATGAACACAATATCGCAAATATCTACATAGATCTTTCGCACCAACAAAATTTAGATAAGATTTTTAAGGATAATTCTTTATATTATTTAGTCAATTTTCAAACCTTAAAACCTTTAGAAAAAGAAAAGGTGTTAAATCTTGCTTTAAAAAAAGCTGTTATTATACATACAAATGCGAATATTGAGCATAGTGATTTCCAAATTTTAGAGCTAGGCGAAGATGAAAAAAGCTTTGAAAGCAATGGGATTTTAACCATTGATGATTATGTTAAACATATTATCATTAGTTATCAAAATATCTTTCCTGATACGGATTTATCTAAAAAGTTAGGAATTTCAAGAAAGTCTTTGTGGGAAAAAAGGAAAAAATATGGCATTACAAAGAAAAAATAGTATTGTAATCTCAGAAGAAGAATACGAAGTTTTATGCTTTATCAAAGAAGGAATTTTTGGTTTTTTTACTAAGTTAATGAATCAAAAAGAAAGAGATGAAGTCCTAGCTACAGGAATGATTCATAATCAAAAAATTCCTTATACTCTAACCTTTGCACCCGCTAGCACAAAAGAAAATAACACAATTTTAGAAAGTGCAAAAGTGGGCGACAAAATAGACTTTATCTGCAATGATAAAACCATAGGACATATCATTTTAGAAAGTAAATTTGAAAATGATAAAAATAGTAATGATATTTTTAGGCCTAATGCTTGTTTGATTCAAGACTTTGGGGAAACTTGCATTAGTGGAGAATTTGAAATTTATCATAATCATATCAAAGCTATTAAAGAAGATTTTGAAAAAATTAAAAAAAGACTCAATCCTTCTAATATCACAGCTATTGTCTCAAGTTTTGATCCTTTTCATAGAGCCCATGAGAGAATTTTAAGATGGGCTATAGAACAATCTGATCTAGTGATTATCTTCCTCATAGAATCTTATGAAAACAATGGCTTAAGCTTAAAACTTAAAAAGCGTTGCTTTGATATTTTTGCGCAAAATTATCTACCATCTTCTAGGGTTTTACTCATACCTTTACATAATATCAAAATTTTTGCCTCACATTTAAATCCGGTACTTGAATGTGCTTTGGCTAAAAGTTTTGATTGTAATAAACTTTTCGTAGGACAAAATCACGCAGGACTTGGAATGTTTTTTAATCAAAACAGAGCCTTTACTGTGCTTGATGACTTTGCAAAAGATTACAATATAGAAGTAACCATACTTCCTGAGTTCGTATTTTGTGATAAATGCAAAATGATAGTAAGCACCAAATCATGCCCACATGGTGCCCATCATCACATGAAATACCATGGAGATTCTTTAAAAAATTTACTTAGACTTGGTATCATTCCACCAGCAGTTTTTATAAGAAGAGAAATTTCAGCTTTGATTTTATCTGAGCTTTTCCCTAATCGCTTTCATAATAAACAAAATATCTATAGCAATCTTTTCCCTACGCATGGTATTTTAGAGTATCGAAGCGATAAAGAATTTTACGAACAACTTATAAAACTTCATCAAATGTCTTATATGGTGTGATTATGCAAAAATTATTTTTAACTTTTTTTTATTCAGGTAGTGTTAATAAAGCTCCAGGAACTTTTGGCACAATAGCAGCACTAGTCCCTGCTTTTTTTATTTTAAGGTATTTGGGTATAGGAACTTTAATTTTACTTGCAATTTTACTTTTCTTAGTTTCTATAAAAATCATCGACCAATATGAAAAACAAACAGGCAAACACGATGACAAGCATATTGTAATAGACGAGGTTGTAGGAGTATTTTTAGCTTTGGCAATTTGTGGACAAAGTGTTTTTACTTTTTTACTTTCTTTTGTTTTATTTAGATTTTTTGATATCACAAAACCTTCTATTATAGGCAAAATTGACAAAAAAACCAAAGGCGGTTTAGGTGTAATGCTAGATGATGTTTTAGCAGGAATTTTCGCAGGATTATTTAGTGCTGTGATTTATGGAATTTTACTTAAATTTGATCTATTATGGTTTGATATAAGTATTATGGAGATATTTTAACTCCACAAATGCTATTGTATTTATTTAAAAAATTAAAGGAAAATCATTAATGTCATACAAAGCTATTATGAATAAAAAAAATAAAATGAATGGCTTAAAATTATTAAAATTAATTGACAAAGAAAGTATAAAAGTGGTTTTTTTTGACCCACAATATAGAGGTGTTTTAGACAAACTTTCTTATGGCAATGAAGGAAAAAGTAGAGGTAGGGAACGTTCCGAACTACCTCAAATGACAAAAGAAATTATATTAACTTTTATTAACCAAATAGAAAAAATTTTAAAACCTAATGGATATTTATTTCTATGGGTAGATAAATTTCATTTGTTCGAATGTAAAGATTGGATAGGTAATTTTAAATCTATTGAAATAGTAGATATGATAACTTGGGACAAACAAAAAATTGGTATGGGATACCGCTCTAGAAGAAGATGTGAATATCTAATTATAATTCAAAAAAGTCCAAGAAAAGCTAAAACCACTTGGAATATTCATAATATTCCAGATGTTTGGGGTGAAAAGATAAATAACAAAATTCATACACACTCAAAGCCGGTAGAGCTTCAAAAACAACTAATCTTAGCAACGACACAAGAAGAAGATATTGTTGTTGATCCTGCTAGCGGAGGCTACTCTGTTTTAAGAGCTTGCGAAGAAACCAATCGAAAATTTCTAGGATGTGATTTAAAATTTGGAGACTTATATGAGTAAAATATCAAATCAACAAGGACGAAATGTTCAAAAAAGTGGAGTATCTGGATACACAAGAACTGTCGGAAATGATGCGCTAGGACAACTTCTTTCAAGAGTTCAAGCTTGTGTAATCTCTAATGGTAATGAGTTAGAAAAATTATTGATTAATAGATGTTCTACAATTGATAATATAGACATATTTATTGAAAAAGTTACAAGAAGCGAGATAAATCAAGGAACCTTTCTTTGTACTAAAAAAATTTTAAAAAAAACACAAGATTATAAACATGTAATAAAAGGTATTGAGCCAGATATGATAATTTTTATCGTTAGTGATTATAGATTGTGCAAGATAATAGAATTAAAAGATGGGGATACATTTGATACAAAAAAAGTGAAAGGTGAAAAAACTAATCTTGTAACATTTTCTGAAAAATTTGGAGCAAAAATACCATTTTCTACAGATTATTATGTTTGTTGTTTTAATCAAAACAACAAAGAAATTATTCGAGAAGGAATGAAAAATGAATTTGATTTAGAACATATTATGACCGGCAGAGAGCTCTGTCAATTGCTAAATATTGATTATCAAGAAATTATAAATATTCGAAAAAATGACATGGAAGAAAATTTCAATTATTTCATTGAAGAGCTTTTAAAAATACCAGAAGTTTTGGAAAAAATAAATCAAATAATAGTTGCTTCAGAAAATAAGTAGCTAAAACTACTTATTTTCTTTTTTTTATTAAACAAATACAATAAAATAGGCTTATATTAATATTAAAAAAACTCTCTTCTTTTGACAGAGATTTAGAGTAATCTCTTTGGTGTTAATTTATAAATCCACTAGCAAGAACCAAATCTTTATCATAAAATACTGCCATTTGCCCGCTAGCAAGCCCATAAACAGGCTCTTGTAAGATGATTTTTGCACTCTTATCTTCATTAATCAAAACTTTACACGGGGTTGATCTTGACCTATAGCGTATTTTTACTTCACAATCTAACTCTTTAGCATCGATAAATAAATTAATATTATCAAGCTTAAATTCACTTATCTTAAGCTCTTCTTTTTTACCTACTATGATTTCATTTTTTTTAGGATCAATTTTTAATACAAAATGTGGCTCATGAGCCCCACGCACTTCAAAACCTCTTCTTTTACCTATGGTATAGTGCATATAACCTTCGTGTTTTCCTACTTCTTTACCGCTACTATCTCTAACAACGCCTGGAATTTTAGTATCCATAAACTGATCTAAAACTTGTACATAAGTGTCTTCTACAAAGCAAATTTCAGAACTTTCCTTTTGTATTGCAAAAGACTTTAAAACATCAATGGTTAAAGCAAATTTTTTCACATCTTCTTTTTTCATCTCTCCAAGAGGGAAAATCAAATACTCCAAAGCCTCTTTATCTGCATTTGCTAAAAAATAGCTTTGATCCTTACTCTCATCAACTGCAGTTTTAATCAAACCATTTTCTATCCTTGCATAATGACCTGTGGCTAATTTTTCACAACCCAAACTCTTAGCAAATTCCAAAAGCTTGCCAAGCTTGATAAAGCGATTACACAAAGCACAAGGATTTGGTGTTTTTCCTTCTTTGTAGGTATTAACAAAAGGCATATAAACTTGATTTTTAAAGTCTTCTTGTAAGTCTAAAATATGATATTTGATGTCTAAAAATTTAGCAACTTTTTCTACTTTTTGTATATTTTCTTCATGATAATTAGGCTTTCCATGAAGCTTCATATAACAGCCTATGATCTCATGTCCTGCTTGTTTTAACTTATAAGCAGTTACAGTACTATCCACACCCCCACTCATTGCAACAAGAATTTTCATCTTTTTCCTTTATCGTTCTTATAATTTCATCTAAATCATCATTTATACTATACTTCAACTCATCATTTTTAGATATAGTTCCAAGTTCTAGTAAAGAAGTTTTGATAAATTCATCAAGAGTATGCCAAAATTTTTGCCCAACTAAAATAATAGGAACATCTTTTTTAAAACTAAGTTGTTTAAGAGTAAGAATTTCAAAAAATTCATCTAATGTCCCAAAGCCGCCTGGGAAAATCACAAAAGCTAGACTCTTTTGAATAAGAGCCATTTTGCGAATGGCTAAGCTCTTAAAAGTAATATTATACTCTAAAAAGTCATTTGCTTTTTGCTCAAATGGTAAATGTATGTTAAATCCAAAAGATTTTAAATGCGAGGCCTTACTTTGTATAGCTCCATAATTAGCAGCTTGCATAATGCCACCACCTCCACCACTAATAATACTATAACCCTCATCGGCTAACTTTTGAGCTAGTTTTGAAGCTAAAATATAATACTCATTATCTTCTTTTAACCGAGCAGAACCAAAAAAAGTTATGCCTTTTTGAATTTTTTCTAATTCTTTAAGATAAACAATATCTTCAATGATACATTCTTTCATCTTAGTTGTTCTAATCTTTCTTTTTTAGAGCCAATCTCAGTAATTTGAACCCCAAAGTTTCCATCTACAATAACCACTTCTCCATAAGCAATTTTTTTATCGCCTATTAAAATTTCTAAAGGATCATTTGCTAGTTGATCAAGCTCAATTACTGAGCCTATATCCATAGTCAAAACATCTTTTAAAAGCATTTTTTTACTACCTATACGCACCCTTATAGGCAGGCGTACATCCATAATCAAACCAATATTTCTTAATTCTTCAACATTTGCTAAAGATTTGTGATCTTGCACATGATCTTCGCTTGTTGCGACAATTTCTTCTAAATCAGTTTTGGTTAAAATTTTATAAATTTTTTCATCAAAAACTAAAGAAATTTTTTCTTCTAAGTCAGCTATTTTGACATTATACAAGTATAATTTATGAAAACTGCCAAGTTCTAAAGAACCTGCGACAAATTCACAACTTTCTAAACTAAATTCCATTTTTGGAATTTCTTTTTGTGCACCCAATGTTGTAGAAAATGCTGAGATGATATTTTGTATAGCTTCTTTAGCTGCGTCCATTTCGTCTTCATTTAGCTCGCTATTTTTAGAGATTTCTTCTTCTCCCATCATCCACTCGCCAATTGCACTCATCAAAACCGCACTTGCTAAGATTTTAATTTTCATTTCACTATTAACACTAAAAGTAGCACTAACTAGCGGTGGAGTCATAGAATCTTGAGAATTTACATCATACTCATAATACTCACTAAATTCAGCACTTTTTCCTGTTAAACCCTCTATTGTACTTACACATTCATTGACGAATATGCCTAAAAAATCATTGATCATCGTCTTCCTCTTCTAGTTCTTCATTATCATCATACGAATTTGCTTTTGCTCTTCTTTCATCTTCATATTTTTCAAGCATTTCTTTAATCTCATCTTTATCAGTTTTGATAAGTTCTAAGATTTTAATCGACTTTCTAAATCTATGAAGTCCAACTTGAGCTAAAAATACTTCTTTTTTATCTATAGAAACTATAGCTTTATCATCTGCACTTCTATCAAGTTTTAAAATATCTCCTTGTTTTAAATCTAAAAATTCATTCACATTGATAAAAGTTTTACCAAGCATAGCTTCATAAATTACCTCAGCACGACCGATCAAGGTTTTAAGTTCTTTATTTCTTGACTTTTTAGCCGAAGTTTCACCCATCATAATATCACGATTTGCCAAACGGCTCAAAATACTTTCCAAATGCACTACCGGATAACAAATATTTACCATACCGCTTGAATTTCCGATGATAATCTCCATTACCACCATGATAACAATCTCATTTTGAGAAACAATTTGCACAACATTTGGGCTTGATTCTTTTGCTTCTACGCTTGGATAAATTTCAGTAACATTCATCCAACTTTCTTTAAGTCTTTGCATAATAATACGCAAAATAGAATCAAGCAAATTAAGCTCGATTTCTGTAAGCTCTCTTAAGGTGTCAAAACTTTCCCCTTGACCACCCAAAAGTCTATCTATCATAGGGAAAGCAATACTTGGATTAATCTCTAAAACACAGTTTCCATCTAAAGGCTTAATTGAAAAAACGTTAAAGCTTGTTGGCGAAGGTAAAGACATCAAAAACTCACCATAAGTCATTTGATCCACTGAGTGAAGTTTAATCTCAACTATACTTCTCATCATAGATGAAATTTGAGAAGCAAGATTTCTTGCTAATTTATCATGAATCCCTTTAATAGAACGAAGCTGTTCTTTAGAAACCCTATTTGGACGCTTAAAATCATATACTACTATATCTCTTTTATCTTCTATTTCTTCTAGTTTTGATGTAGCTGTACTCTCATCGCTATCATCATCAACAACTTCTAAAAGAGCATCAATTTCTTCTTGGGAAAGTATCTCAGCCATTAAACTAGCCTTTCTCTAATCTTCTTAAGCAAACGCTTATGAATTTGTGAAATTCTTGACTCGCTAATCTCTAAAATCTCTGCGATTTCTTTTAAATTTAATTCTTCATAATAATAAAGCTGTATTACAAGCTTTTCTCTTTCTTTAAATTCTTCCAAAACTGCATTGATTTTTTCTATTAATTCTTCTTTTTCTATTTGTTCTATGATATTACTATCGTTAAAGCAATTTAGCTGTTCATCCAAAGGCATAACAAGCGATATAGCATGAGCTGCTCTTGCTTCTTTTACTTTTTCTACTTCTAAATTTAGTCTTTGTGCTAAATATTCATCATCAGGCTCTTTTTCATTTTCTTGATAAAACTCATCTATAATAGCGTCAATATCTTTGATGATTTTTCTATTGCTTCTACTCATTACATCAAGGCTTCTTAGATAATCAAGCATAGCTCCATTGACTCTTTTTCTTGCAAAACCCCAAAAATTATCATTTTGTTCTTTATCATAACGGCGTGAGAGTTTGATCATTTCTTCTACACCAATACTAATTAAATCATTTACATCAATACTAGCAGGCAAACGCTCTTTAAGTCTAAAAGCCATAGCTCTTAATGCTGGCATATAAGAGATGACTAAGTCATCTTGTTCTTTTTTTAGCGTAGAAGCATAGGCATTATGCGGCTGCATGTTTTACTTTTCTTTTTGAAGAGCTTTCAAGTTTTTTAAGGTCTTCACGCTCTTCTTGAAGTTTTTCAAGCAAGTAATCCATTTTCTTTTCTCTTGCAGCTAATTCTGCTATAAAACTATTATTTTCATTTTCATATTTTTCTTTATTAAAGCTTCTACCGCTAATTTTATTAACATCTACAAAAATCATAATTACTATATGGATTAACACATAAAATACAAAAGTAATCAAACAAGTATATACAACTATCTCTACTGCATCTTCTATATTAACTATGGTAAACATTAATCCTATAAAAAAACCACAAACAGTAAAAAAAGCAACAAAATTCTCTGGTCTCATCTTTTTCCCTCAATCTAAAAACGATCCAAAAGCTTTTTGAAAAAACTCATAATGCTTTTATCTCCCACATTATTAAGCACTTTTTGTTCCAACCTATACAAAAGCTTAGAGGCTATGGTTTTTAGCTCATCACTTGCATTAGTGTCATCATCACTAAATAAAGTTCTTTTTTTAATACTAGAACTAATATCTTTACTTTGACCTAAAAATCCTAAAAATTCTAAATTTAAATTATGCTTAATGTTAATATCTGCTACTTTTTTAATGTTATCAAAAATTCTCAAAGCTTCATTTTCATTTTTAACTACATTAAACACCATTAATAAATTCTCTTTAGTTTTTGAAGTGGTTTTTATAGTAGCATAAGCATCGGTAATCGCGGCAGGATCAGGCACAGTAATAACAATAACCTCATCAGACATTTCTAAGAAATTTCCTATATTGCCGCCTATGCCTGCTCCTGTGTCAATGATCAAAAAATCTAAATCATCTAAAATACTTGTTTGATTTAAAAATCTCTCATAAATATTTTTATCATTGTATTTTAAAATTTCATCGCCACTTTCACCTGGGATAAGCCATAAATTTGGCTTTACTTCTATTAAAATATCTTCTAATGAGCATTCGCCCTTTAAAACATGCAAAAGGTTTTTTTCCACACGCACATTTAAAATCACATCTAAATTTGCAAGCCCAATATCTGCATCAAAAAGCCCTACTTTATAACCATTTTTAGCTAGGATGTTGCCTAAATTTGCACTAAAAGTACTTTTTCCAACCCCACCTTTACCGCTAGTAACTGCGATAAAATGAGTATGTTTTGTATTTGAGTTGTCATTTTTTACTAGATCTTTTAATTTTTCTGCTTGATTACTCATTTTCATCCCTTCTAAAACCTTCTAACACACAACGCACTAAAAAGTCACTATTAGCCACTTCTATATCATCAGGCACTTCTTGACCTATGGAAAAAAAGCTCATCGGAGTGCTAGTTTCATAAAGCAAAGAAAATACATTTCCAAATACTTTTGTTTCATCAAATTTGGTAATGATTAAAGTGTCTATATTTAAAAATGAAAAATTATTATAAGTTTCTAATAAATCTTCATATTTTGTATTTGCTGAAAGTACCAAATTTACATCAATTTGCGCATTAGAATGCGATAAAAATTCTTTTGTTTTTTCAAGTTTTGCTTTATCATATTGTGAATTTCCGGTTGTATCTACTAAAATAACCTCACAAGTATTTAAACTTCTAATCGCATCATCTAAGTCATTTGGCTCTATACTATCAATAATAGGAAGTTTCATCATCTTAGCATATTGAAAAAGTTGCTCTACTGCACCTATTCTATAAGTATCAAGCGTGATAATACCAGTTTTATAGCGTCTATCTCCATAAGCATAGCGAAAAGCAAGTTTAGCTAAAGTGGTAGTTTTACCCACTCCTGTTGGGCCTACTAACATCATGATTTTTTGCTTTTTAATTTCACTTTCTAAACGACATGGAAGCATATTACGCAAAAGTGAGTAAAAATACCTTTGCACTGCTTCTTGATTTGCTTTCATAGTACTTGGCATATTTTCAATAGTCGCTTTCATAATCGCTTCTAAATGCGCTTCTTGCATGCCACTTGCCTTAGCTTGCTTATAAATACTTGCAAACTCAGGTGGTATAGCTAGTTCTTTGCGTAAATCTGCCTTATCATCCCACATCATATCCACAAGCAAATTCATTTTATCATTAAGCTTATTCATTTGCTTTTCAAAGGCTTCAATTTTTTTATCATAATTTGGATTTGGCATAGAAAAATCTTGATAGTTTGAAACTTTGCTAATTTCTGAACTAACCTGAGAAAGTTTATTTTTTAAATTTAAAAAATTATCATCTTTTTTGCTTGTGTTTAAATAAGGATTAATAGGTTTTTGCTTAGCTTTTGAAGAAAAATCAAGCACTACATCTTCTTCTTTTTTTTCATCTTCAAATTTTGGAGCTTGAATTTTAGCCTCAGGAAAACTTGCTGTGTTTGGTTTTTTCTTTGGTGGCATAGGTAAATTGTTTTGTTTTAAATGCTCTTCATAATCAGCCTCTTCAATCGCCACTATAACCTCATATAAAGGTTTTTGATTGATAGTTTTTGGACGAATTTGCTTATTAGTTACTATCAAAGCTTTATCGCCATAATCTTGCTTAACCTTAGGTATAATCTCATCTGTGCTTTCAACTGTAAAAGTATGAATCAATTGTCCCATATTTTTCCTTATCTTAACAAGCCCAAAGGCAAAGTTACGCTAATTCTATCATTTACCCCCACATGAGGTACTGTGCAATACTCATCTTTACGCGCTTTTTTTGAAAAATACAACAAATCCAAATCAAGCGTTCTAGGAGCATTTTTAAAAGTTCTTTTTCTTTTGAATTTAAACTCATAAAAAAACAAAACTTTTAGAAGTGCTCTTGCGTGCAAACTTGTGCTAACAATCATCACTGCATTAGTAAAATCTTTTTGCTCTTCAAAGCTAAAAGCTTTATTAATCAAAAATGGCGATGTTTGCAATACTTGCAAGCGTTTATCTTGCATTAAAAGCCTAAATAAACTCCGAAAGCGTTTTTTCTCATCTTCTATATTACTCCCAAGTCCTATAATGGCTATATATTTTCCTTTTTTATCTGCCTTTGAATAAAAAGGAAAAAAACGAATTTTTTCTAACCTTCTAGCTCCTTTAATCAGCAAATTATAACACCACTGCCTTTTCTTTATCAAGATAGATCATATCTTCTATCCTGATACCAAGTTTATCTTTGATATAAATTCCAGGTTCAATGGTAAATACCATACCTTCTTTTAGTTCATAATCACTTCTTGGACTAATGTTTGGTAACTCATGTATATCAAGTCCTACTCCATGCCCTAAACTATGAATAAATTCTTTTTCAAAACCTGCGTTTTTAATCACTTCTCTTGCGATAAAATCAAGCTCCCTTGCCATCATACCAACGCGTGCTTTTTCTATAGCTTGAAGCTGAGCTTGCTTGACCACTTCATAAATTTGCATAATTTCTTTATCTTTAAAATTTGGCTTATTTTTATCAAATACTATACCACTCTCATCAAAACAAGCCGTTCTTGTACGATCAGAACAATACCTTTGATAAACCACACCCGCATCAACTAATAACAAATCTCCATATTCTAAACATTTATCACTAGGTAAAGCGTGTGCTTTAGCCGCATTTTCATTAATAGCTACAATAGGTGAAAAAGAAAGTCCTAAAGCGCCTTTTTTTTGAAAAATTTCACATGCTTTAAAATGCAATTCTTTTTCACTTTTTCCATGGCCTTCTTGGCTGATAAATTTAGCAAATTCTTCAAAGCATTCTTTACCAAAATTTACAGCATTTTGCAAAAGTTGTAATTCCTTAGTATTTTTTATAATGCGTTTGTTTTTACTCAAGTCTAATTTTTCTTCAAAAACGATATTTGCACTTTTACTAAGTTCTTTAAATTCAAAATAGCTAAAGTCTTTTGGGTCAAAACACACCCTATCAATTCCTGCTTTTTCTAAAAGCTCTCTAGCACTAGCAAAAAGATCTTGTGCTAAAACCACCTTAGCATTTTTTATCATTTCACTAGCTTCAAAGCTATATCTTGCATCAGTGATAAAAAATGCTTCATCTTCAAGTTTTAAAAACAAAGCATTATCGCAAGAATAGCCACACTCATAAAAAAGTGCATTTTCGTTTTTTAAGATAAAATTCATTGATTTGCTTGTTGTGCTTTTGCTTGAGCTGCTTTATATGCATTGATTTGATCAAAAATTTGGAAAAGTCCCATTAAAGCCATGTGATAACCAAAAGGGCCAAAACCTACCACGCTACCTGCGCAAACTGGTGCTATCATGCTTTTTTGTCTGAATTCTTCTCTTCTATAAGTATTGCTAATATGCACTTCAATCACAGGCATATTAATCGCTGCAATCGCATCGCGGATTGCTATAGAAGTGTGTGCATAAGCAGCTGCGTTAATAATCACTCCATCTACACTACCTAAGCATTCTTGAATTTTATCAACTAGCTCACCTTCAAAATTGCTTTGAAAAAACTCAATCTCTACATTAGCTTGTTTTGCAGCTTGTTTCATTTGCTCATGGATATCTTCCATTTTCATATTGCCATAAATATGAGTTTCTCTTACACCAAGCATATTGATGTTTGGTCCTTGTATTACCATAACTTTCATAATCTAACCTTTATTTAGTAAAATTTACTATATTATAGCATTTTAAAGCTAAATTTTAGCTACAATTTCCCTTTTTAAAGGATAGAAAATGTTTATAATAGCACCCAAAATCATCTTAACTTGCGATGATGATTTTAATATTTTAGAAAACAAAGCAGTTCTTTTTGATGATAATATTTTAGAAATTGATAGCTTAGAAAATTTACAAAAATCCTACCCACAAGCTAAGCTTATACCAACTCCAAAAGATACCTTACTTTTACCTGCTTTTATCAACCCGCACACACATTTAGAATTTAGTGCAAATAATGGAAATTTAGTCTTTGGAGACTTTTTAAAATGGCTTGATAGCATTTTTAATAACCGCGAACAATTAAACGAAAAAGCCAAAGAAAAATTAATCTCACAAAATATCCATAAAATGCTAAAAAGTGGCACTGCTACCATAGGAGAAATTTCAAGTTTTGGGAATGATTTAAATCCTTGTGTAAATTCACAAGCTAGAGTGATATTTTTCAATGAAATTTTAGGTTCAAATGAAAATTTTGTCCAAGCTAAAAAAGAGGAATTTTTAACTCGCTATGAAAAAAGCATGAGTTTTAAAGCTTCTAAATTTATCCCTGCTATTTCATTACATGCACCCTATTCAACCCACCCAGAACTTGCCAAATTTGCTATAAAACTTGCTAGAGAAAATGATCATTTGCTAAGCACACATTTTCTTGAAAGCAATCATGAAAACAACTGGCTAAGGTTTAAAAAAGGTGGTTTTAAAAAAAGCTTGGCTAAATTTAATAAAAATCCTATGCCATTTTACACTCCACAAAGCTTTTTAGAACTTTTTAAAGGCCAAAGGACTTTATTTACACATTGTGTGTATTTTAAAGAATGGGATTTATTAGATAAAAATTTACACTCGATCACGCATTGTGCTTTTTCAAACAGACTTTTGAGTAAAAATACTTTTAAATTAAAACCTGCTTTAAAAAATGGTGTTAATATCCATCTAGGAACTGATGGTTTAAGTTCAAACACCTCTTTAAGTATGCTTGATGAAATGAGAGCAAATTTACTTATACATGATGATTTTGAGTTAGAAAATTTTGCTAAAATATTGCTTTTAATGGCGACTAACAAAGCCGCAAAAGCTTTAAATTTAAACCTAGGTCAAATTCAAAAAGGCAAAATCGCTGATTTTAGTCTTTTTGTTTTACCAAATAGCACAAATTTAAAACAACTTCCTTTGCAATTTATCTTGCAAAGCAAAGAAGTGTTAAAACTTTTTATAGAAGGGAAAGAATGCAAATTATAAAGTCATTTTTTAAAGGAATTGGAAAAATCATTTCTTATATCAACACTTATTTTAAAACCTTTGTGTTTTTATTTATTGTGTTTTTAATCCTTGCTCCAAGTGGGGATAATGTCAAACTTTCTAATGCAAACTTAGCACAAATTAATCTTAAAGGCGAAATTAGCGATGCGAGTAATCTTTTAGAGCAAATTTACAAAGTCAAAGACGATAAAGCTATAAAAGGGGTTTTACTTTTTATAGATAGCCCTGGTGGAGCTTTTGCTCCAAGTATGGAAATAGCTCTTGCTATACAAGATCTTAAAGCTAAAAAACCTGTGGTAGTCTATGCAGGTGGAACTATAGCAAGTGGGAGTTACTTAAGTGCAGTAGGATCTGATATGATCATCGCTAATCCTGCTAGCTTTGTAGGATCTATCGGGGTAATCATGCAAGGCTTTGAAGTAAGTGAGCTTGCACAAAAACTTGGTATAAATGAGCAAACTATCAAAGCAGGAAATTACAAAGAAGCGGGAACTTTCATGCGCAAATGGAGCGAAGATGAAAAAGACTTTTTGCAAAATTTAGCCAATCAAAGCTATGAGCTTTTCACGCAATTTGTCGCTAAAAATCGTAAGCTAGACTTAAACCAAACAAGCTCATGGGCTGATGCGAAAGTATTTTTAGCTAATGAGGCTTTAAAATTAAAACTCATTGATAAAATAGGCAATTACGAGCAAGCCAAAAAAGAAGTAGAAAAACTAGCCAAAGTGCAAAACCCTATCTGGCAAAAAGAAGATGCTATAGATAAGTTTTTAAAACGTTTAGAAGAGCAAAGTGCTAGCTTTTTTGCTAACACTTTGACACAATTTTTCACACAAGTAAGCTCACAAAAAATTTATTAAGATTTAATAATCTCATAAAATCCATAAGTATCATTTTCTAAAAAGCCTTTGTATAAAGGCTTTAGCTTTAAATCTAACTTAACATTTTCAAGGGTGTTTAAATTCGAGTTTGAAAAAATCAAAAGCATATCTAGCTCATCTTTAAAGGCTTTTAAAAAATTCTCCCCACCCTCATACATAATAAACTTTGCTTTGCTAGGAATGCTTGTAAAAATTTCTCTCTCAGGCACGCTAAATAAAGGAATGTTTGGATCAAAACTTTCTAAATTTTGATGGCTTAGTATACATAAATTTGGTGCTTTAGCTTGAGCTAGCCTTGCATCTAAAATAGGCCTATCATGTCTTATAGTTTCTCCACCTACTACAAGCAAATCAAGCTTTGAGCGCAATGCATGAGCGTAAGTTCTACTTGCTTTAGAACTTACGATTTTACCATAAGCAGAACCATTTAAAGAAAGGGCTAGTTTAAAAAATTTAAAACTTGATTTTTGCCATTTTAAAAAAGGCTTTAAAAGCTCTTTGGCTCTTTGCTCGCAAATTCCCATGTGAACTTTTATGCCTTGATCTTTTAAAAACTCTACTCCACCGCTTGCGAGCTTGTGTTCATCTTTAGTAGCGATAAAAACTTCGCTAAAACCAAGCGTGCTAAAAAGCTTTGCACAAGGTGGAGTTTTACCCTGGTGATTGCAAGGTTCTAAACTCACATAAGCACTAGCGCCTTTTAGCAAACCTTGATGATTTTGACAAATAAACTCATGCAAATCATTTGCATTTTGTGGTAAATCTAAATTTGGATTAAGCACTTTTAAGGCTTTACTCACTGCTTTAAGTTCTGCATGAGCCTTGCCTGCTTCTTTGTGTGCTTCTATGCTTAAAATTTTGCCATTTTTGTCTAAGATCACACAGCCTACGGCTGGATTTGGGTAGGTTAAAAGCTGATATCTCCAAGCTTCATCTATGGCTAAATTCATATAAAATTCGTGATTCATATTACTTCCTAAAAAGGTAAAGGTGCGAAAAATACCTTAAGCTTTACATGTTCATCGCAAGCTTTTAAAAAACCTTGCGCTAAAAACTTAATATCTTTGGTTTTTAATTTCTCTCTTAAGTCAAAAGTTCTCTCACATAGAGGATAAATAAGATAAATTTCTTTTATCTCGTATTTATTTGCATAAGCAAACATTTGATATAAATCACTTTGCGATATACCATGTTTTTCCTCATCTTCACTATCATCTGGAATTTTCCATTTGGCATCTAAAATCATTTTATTTTCTATATATAAATCAGGCTTTAACATAAAACATTTTTCATCATTTTTTGAGATTAGATACTTTCCACTACTTTGGGTTTTTATATTTTTATTTGGATTAGCAAGTTTAAACATATAAGCTACATAGTTTTCAAAAAGTTTTTCCATAGGAAAAAGTAAAGCAAAGGCTTCGTTTTTGCCTTTATATAGAGTAAAAGTTTTATTTTGCAAAAATATCTTACACCAAGAAAGTATATTTTCATAATAATCAAAATGTCTTGAAATTTTAAAACTAAAATCTTTTTCATAATTTTTAGAAAATTCTACCTCATCAAGCATTTGCATAGCTTTGATGATTTTAAATTTATTCAAGCTTGTTTTGGATTTTAAAAAATTTAGCGTTGATTTTATCAAACGATTTGGCGCTATGTCTAAAACAAATTCATCACTACTTGTGAAAAATCTTTCTTTGTGTATTAAATTTGATTTTATATGCTCATTAAAAAGTAATTTTCCTTTTAAAAAAGTTCTGTTTTCTTCGCTACTTACATAAGATCTCATCAAACCTTTTTTATACACACTATCAAATTCATCTAAAAACATCGTGATAAATACTTCAAACAAAGGCATTTTAGCAATTTGTAAAGATGAAATTTGAGACTTTTTAAAGGGAGAATTTTTTAAGGTTTTTAGCATATTAATTAAAAGATTTTTAGGGCAAAAATTTGTTTTTGCTAGACTATAAAATTTTTTTATTTTAAGATTTTTAAAATCTTTGATTTTAGTATTCGTAAAAATTTTACAATCTTGAAAATAACTAAATTTTGTAGATAATTCATTATTATTGTCTATTGTATAAGTCTTTTTAAAATTTTCTTTTAAAAATAGTTTTGATTTGCTCTTATTGTTAGCTGTATATTTTTTTAAATTTGTGCATTTTGGCAAGATTTCTAAAACACCGCTTTTAGTCTGTATAATGCCGACATAATTTTTAGCTTTTAAGGCGTTTTTACTTTTAAAGCCTAGAAGACTTTCATTATTTTTTGCAAAGTCTTCTAGCTCTTTATAAAATATTTCAGCTTTTTCTTTGAAAATTTCTTTTAAATCTTCTTTAGAAAAATCTTGGTATTCGATGATAGAAAAGGTGTTGATTGTTTTCATTGTTCATATATTTTTTTAAAAGTATTTTCATCCCAATCTTCACTGTCACTAAATTTATAAATAACCCTATCACTTTCTATAAAATCTGTCATATTTTTTTTATCTTGTTTTTTTAGCATACCATTTTTATTTAAAACCGCGTCAATCAATGCATAATCATTATAAAAGTACTCTTGTAATAGTGGGATGATTTTATTTTGAAAAACTTTTTTTAATTTCTCTAAACTATCAACGCCTATAAAAAATGCATGGCCTATAGTCTTTTCTCTATCTAGCAAGTATTCTATACGCGTATTGATAGCTTTTAATAATTCTTGTAAATTAATACCTTCACAATCCATAGATAATTTGCTCACATCAGGCATCATCTCGACAAATTCAAAACGTCTTCGCAAAGCTGTATCAAGTGAAGTTATACTTCTATCAGCTGTATTCATAGTGCCTATGATATAAACATTTTTAGGCACTCCAAATTCATCTTTACTATAAGGCAAAGTTACCTTTAACTCTTCTTCTTTACCTATTCTTTTGCTAGGTTCTATCAAGGTTATAAGCTCACCAAAAATCTTACTTACATTTCCACGATTAATCTCATCTATGATGATTATATAAGGTTTTAATTCTGGCTTCTCACCAGGATTATTATCTACTTTATAATCCTGTTCTCGTTCTTTAAACAATTTAACTAGCTGAAAATAGTAACTATCGATTTGTCTTCTATGTTTATTATTTAAAATTTGCTTAATGCTTCTTCCGTTTATAATCTTATCTTTATTTTCCAAAAGCGTTTTAAAAATTTCTAAATTTAAATACAAATTTGCATTAGTATCATCTGTGATAATTCTATATTTTTCATTATATTCTTCTAATTTAAATCCACCACTTTGAGTTTTTTCTATAAATTTTTGTTGATCTACCAATTCATCTAAAAAAATTTCTATTTTGTTTTCTAAATCTTCACTCTTTACAAATTCTTCTTGTGTTAATAAAGATACTTTGTAATTATCCAAAGCTTTTTTACAAAGTTCTTTAAAAATTCCGTCTTTTATTTCGTATTCTACTTCCTTAGAATTTTCTTTGCTATCTATACGAGGCTTTATACCTTCTACAAATTCTTCATATCCATAGCTTTGATGAAAAGTAGTAAAAACTATTTGCCTATTTTTTACATACTCATCAAATTTTTCTTTTTTCCTATCTCTATCTTTATTTGCTAAATTTTCACCCAAGATTTCCAAAGCCTTATCTATAGTATGATAAGTTTTTCCCGTGCCTGGAGGTCCATAAAGAATTTGATTTAAAGGTAGATTTTGATTTTCTTTTTTATTTGATATTTCATTTTCATTATTTCTTATTTCTTTATTATTACTTATAGATAAAGCATTTCTATCTTGAATTTCATTTAATGGTAGCCTTTTAAACCAGTGCATATTTTCTATAATTTTATCAACAATCACATCAATATCATTATTTAAATTTGAATAGTGAAAAACCACATTATTAAATTTTGTATTATATTCATCAACTTTATCTTTTGCAATATAATTAATTATTATATCCTCGCTCTCTCCGATATAAACTACAATTTCTCCATTTTCTCGCTTTATGCCACAATATACATAAACACCATAAGATGCTTTATATTCTTGTGTATCCATTCTTACAAATATAATCCAAGGAATTTTAGATACGATTCCTCTTCCATAACTCAATTTAACAAAATAGCCATATTTTTTTAAAAAATTAAAATTATCCTCTTCATCTTTTCGAGAGAATTTATTACCACCATATGCATTGTTAAAAAAATTAATCAAATAATCTTTAAATTTTTCTCTTTCCTCATTAGAAAATTCAATCATGATAAAACCTTCCTAATCCACAACCGCAAAAAATTTACAATTTTTATAATATCTATAAAATCTTTCCCCATTTTTATTCATAGTTTTTAAATAATTAAAAACAGGCGAAGTCCATTTATAGCCTTGACTTTTTGTATGAAATTCATCTATTAACTTATCATCTTGATAAACATACACACTCATGCCACCATTTTTTACAACTGCTTCTTTAAATTCATCTTCATCTTTTGGAAAATGATAATACACATTGCCATTTTTATCTGCTTTACTGATTTTATAATCATATTTATTTTCAAGCATTATACGCCTTTTTATTCTTATGTTTAAATTCAATTATACAAAAGATAAGTAAAAATTTAGATTTCTAAATTTTTACCATTGTATGAAGGTTTTAGCTTTTCTTATGTCGCTAAAATTTATAGTAGTTTTTTCTTGAGTTTCTAAATTTTCTAAAGTGATATTTTCATCATCTACAGCGATGATTTTTGCTTCGATTTTTTCTTTTTCACTAGTTGTGATTTTTACAAGCTCATTAATGCTTTTTGCAAAATGCTCGATTTTGCTAAGTTTTCTCTCAAGCCCACAGCTTGATACTTCTAAAAAATACTCCCCGCTCACAGGTGGCTCTACATCAAAAATAGGCGATAAAATCTCACTAAGTCTAGCACAATCATCAAGATTTACCCCGCCTTCTTTTTGCACATAAATTCTATAAATCTTTCTACCATTTTCACTTACTAGCTCATCATCATAAAAGCTAAGTCCTGCTTCTTTACAAAGTGCTTCAAGATTCATTTTGTTCCTTTTTGATTTTTTCAAATAAAGCATCCATATGGTTTTGATACTCTAATCTATCATCAAATTTAAAGTGAAAATTCGGACATCTATACCACCCTTGCTCACTCATGCAGTAATTTTGCAAAGCACGGGCGGCTTTTTTGAGTTGGTTGAGTATGATTTCTTGCTCTTGGGTATTAAAAAACATTTTATCTAAATACACAAAAGCATCATATCTGCCTTTTTTACACTCTACATCCACTACGCACAAATTTTTTAAAGCTTCGTTGTCTAAATTTGCTAAAGCTTCTGGTATAAGTTCTTTTAAAATGCTTTCTGTGCGTAGCTTTTTGATTTCAGCTGGATTCATAGGCTTACTTGTTCCTCAACTTCTTTGTAACTTTCTATATAATCCCCCACTCTCATATCATTACAACCTTCTATACCTACACCGCATTCATAGCCTTTTGCAACTTCTCTTACATCATCTTTAAAGCGTTTGAGCGAGCTTACATTACCTTCAAATACCACAACCCCATCTCTAATGAGCCTGATTTTCGCACCACGATTGATCGTGCCTTCTGTTACCATACAACCTGCAATTTGTCCTAGTTTTGGTACATTGATCACTTGGCGAATTTCAGCTTGACCAAGTTGTTCTTCAGAGATGATAGGACTCATCATACCGCCTAGTAAGGCTTTTACATCATCAAGCAAATTGTAAATAACATTATAAGTTTTTATCTCTACGCCTTTATCTTTAGCGCGTTCTTTGATCTCACCAGTTGGGCGTATATTAAAGCCTAAAACGATAGAGTTTTCACTAGCACTTGCAAGCTCTATATCACTTTGAGTAATCCCACCTACCCCACTATGGATGATATTAACCTTAATCTCATCGTTTTTGAGTTTTTCTAAACTAGCTTTAATCGCTTCAAGTGAACCTTGCACATCTGCTTTTAAGATCACAGGAAGGGCTTTTAAATTGCCTTCTTTGATTTTTGCACCAAGCTCATCTATGCTTACTTTAGTGGATTTGCTTAGTTCTTTTTGGCGGTTGTATTCATGGCGTTTATTAGCGTATTCTCTTGCTTGTTTATCGCTATCTACAGCTATTAGCGTTTCTCCTGCATCAGCTACTTCACTAAGACCTATGATCACTCCGCACTCACCTGGGCCTATTTCTTTTAAAGCTTTACCTTGATCATCGCTCATAGCACGCACTTTACCATAAGCTTCCCCTGCTACGACTGTATTTCCCACTCTTAAAGTACCATTTTGTACGATGATAGTAGCCACAGGACCTCTACCTTTTTGCACTGAAGATTCTATAATACTTGCTTTAGCATGGGCTTTTGGATTTGCTTTAAGCTCTAAAATATCAGCTTGTAACAATACAATTTCAAGTAAATCCTCTATACCATCACCCTTTTTAGCTGAAACTGGCACAAACTCATGACTTCCACCCCATTCTACTGGCATGATATCCATTTCTGCTAGCTGGGTTTTTACCATGTCAGGATTTGCGTTTTCTTTATCCATTTTATTAATAGCGATGATAATAGGCACATTAGCTGCTTTTGCATGATTAATCGCTTCTTTAGTTTGTGGTTTTACCCCATCATCTGCAGCTACTACGATAATAACAATATCCGTTATACTAGCTCCCCTTGCACGCATAGCAGTAAATGCCTCATGGCCTGGAGTATCGATAAAAGTGATTTTTCTACCATTTTTTTCCACCATATAAGCACCAACATGCTGAGTGATCCCACCTGCTTCACCACTTGCAATGCGTGATTTTCTAATATAATCAAGCAAAGAAGTTTTACCATGATCCACATGCCCCATGATAGTGATAACCGGAGCTCTTTGGCTTAAATTTTCTTCTGTTTGATTTTCATCATAATCTTTTACATAATCAAACTCATCAGCCTCATCAATGATATTAATCTCCACTCCAAATTCAGCTGCAAGAATTTCTATAGCATCCTCATCTAAAAAGTCATTTTTAGTCGTCATCATACCAAGCATGAAAAGTTTAGAGATAACTTCTCCGGTATTTTTACCAAGTTTTTCAGCAAATTCATACACACGAATTTCTTTAGGTATGCTTACACTTGTGATCGCTTCACTTTCTTTTTTCTCTACTTTTTTAGGTGGTTTTTTACGACTTCTTCTTTGTATGCCACCCTCGCCAAATGGATTGATAGAATTATTTAAAGATTGTTTTAAGATATTTGGTTGTTTTTTATTTGCTGGTTGTGCTGGTTTGTTTTCTTTTACACTAAAATCAGGTAAAACTACCATATCATCATCTTCTAAAGAAATATCAGCAAAATCTTTATCTCCTAAAAGATCCATTTTAGTAGTGCTTTCTTTTTTGCTTACTACAGGATGATTTTTCTTTTCTTTTTTCTTTCTTTTTAAACTCTCATCTGAATTTGAAAAAATCATACTAAGACTTAGACCTTGAGTAGCTTGTGTGCTAGCTTTTTCTTCTTTGTTTATTTGAGCTTCTTTACTTTCTTCTTTTTTCTTTTTAACGATGACTAAGCCTCTTCTTTTGGCTAAATTTAAATTAGAACCTAGCTTTTCATCGAGTTTAATTTCTTCTTTTTTCTCTTCTAATACTTCATTTTTTATAGGATTTTCAGGTTGTTTTTCTTCTTTTTTTATTTCATCTTTTTTTTCACTTACTGCTTTAACAGAGCTTTTACCTTCTTTTTTAATAGTGGTTTTTTTCTCTTCTTTTTTACTTTCTTCTTTTTTAGTAGTTTTTTTTGCTGTGCTTTCTTTTTTAGGTTTGGCTACTTTTTTTACCACATCTAGTATTTCGCCTGATTGAACATATTGATAAATCGCTTCTGCAATTTCAGAAGATACTTTTTTGTTAGGGGATTTGATATCTTCCAAGCCCATTTCATTGGCTTTTTCTATAATTTCTTTGCTTGTATATCCTAACTCTTGAGCGATCTCGCTAATCTTTACATCTGCCATTAAAAAATATCTCCTTTAAATCCTGCTGATTTATATTACCATGAAAATTGCCTTTGCAAGCTCTCATAAAAGCCCTTTGCAATGTTTTATCATCTTTATTAAAACATGAATTACAAATATACAAACTCCTGCCAAATTCCACTTTAGTGATAATTTGAGAATTTTTTATTTGGAATTGACGCAAACTTTGCTTTTCATAACGGCCTTTGCAAACAATGCACATTCTAATGGGTATATGATTTTTCAAAATTATATCTTTTTTTTGGAATTTTTAGCAAATTTTAAAACCCTCATCATCAAATTCTAAAAGCTCAACTCTAAATTTAGCAAATTTATTTTTGATTTTTTCTTTGATTTTTTTAGCATCATCTTTATAAGCTAGAGTGAAAAAACTTGAGCCTGAACCCGAGAGCGTGCTCATGAGAGCATTATTATCTAAAGCTAATTTTTGCACCTCAAAAAGCTCGGGCAAAAGTTTCATTCTTTGGTTTTGATGAAGTTTATCTAAACTTGCATATTTTAATAAATCATATTTTTTCTCTAAAAAGCAAGCGGTTAAAAATGAAGCATGACAAAGATTAAAAACACTATCTTCTAGGTTGATTTTTTTAGCTAAAACTGCTCTTGATTTTTGAGTATTCATCGCTACATTTGGTATGGTTATAACAGCTTGTAAGTCTTTATCCACTTCTTTTTTTATAGCTAAAACTTTTTCATTATGAGTTAATGCACATATAAAACCCCCAAGTGCTGCTGGAGCTATGTTATCTGGATGGTTTTCATATTTTAAAGCTTCATTTAAAATGGTATTTTTATCCGCTTTAAACCCACTTAATTCATAAGCACAAGCAATAGCTCCAACTATCACAGCAGAAGAGCTTCCCATACCTCTAGCTAAAGGGATATTGTTTTGAAAAACAAAGCGAAAATTATCTTTTTTACCACTAAGTCTTTGATAAATTTCATAAAAAATATTAACAAAGGTATTGTTTTTTTTAAGATAGATATTATTTTCACCTTCCCCGTGTATGCTAATACTAAAAAATTTAGATTTTTCGACTATAGTTTGATTAAAATATTTTAAACTCAAACCCAAACAATCAAAACCAGGACCCAAATTTGCACTTGTTGCAGGAACTAAAATCTTCATTTTTTACCTTAATTAATCGCATCTAAAACATAAAAAGGTGTATTTTCTTTGCTGAAATTTAAACCTTTTAAACTTTGGGGCATAAAAAAACTTCCCGCTTGTGTCTTTTCTAAAATAATTTCATCGTTATCTTTTTTCACAAAACATAAATGTTTATTAGCTGTTATAGGAGTGTTATTGTTTAACTCAAAAGCACTAATTGCCTTTAAAGGAATGTTTTTAACTACAGCTAGTGTTTTAAAAGAAACATAAGAAATCTTTATACCCATGTAAGAGCCTGGTCCATGCACGTAAATAAGCTTTTCAAACTCATATTGTGAAAGTAAATCTTGCAATATTTTTGCCAAAACTTCGCTAACTTTTAAATCACTCTCGATAGTTTTTATTAATACGTCATTTTCATAAATACCAAGCATCAAAGGCTTTGCTATGGCATTTAAAAGCAAAGTAACCTTTTTTATGCAAAAACCTTTTCATAAACTTTATACGCACTTTTTTCCAAACTTACCACTTCATAAGCACTAGAATCTTTTAAAAGTTCTTTGGTTAAAAGATGATTAAGCTTGTGTGAACCCGCATAAGAAGTATAATCTCCAAAAACTCTGCATCCAAGCAAGGTTAAATCTCCGATAGCATCTAAAATTTTATGGCGCACAAATTCATCTTTAAAACGCAAACCTTCAGAATTTAAGATACGGTTATCATCAATCACAACTGCGTTTTCTAAACTTCCACCAAGACCTAAATTCATAGCTCTTAAAGCTTGAACATCTTTTAAAAACCCAAAGGTTCTTGCTCTTGCGATTTCATTGATATAATTTTCTTTACTAAATTCAAAACAATAATTTTGCTTACCTATGATAGGATTATCAAATTCGATTGTATAGTTTATAATAGGCATATCAGTAGGGCTTAAACGTACAAATTTATTACCTTCTTTTACTTCTACAGGTTTTTTTATCACTAGAATTTTTTTAGCCATATCAAGCTCTTTTATACCTGCTTCTTCAAGCATCATACAAAAACCTATACTACTACCATCCATTACAGGAGCTTCGTTGGCATCCAAAACTATACGCACATTATCAATACCATAAGCATTAATGGCACTCATTAAATGCTCTATAGTAGAAACATAACCCCTATGATCACCTATTACAGTAGCCATTTGCGTATCGATGACATTTTCAGGTTTTGCTTCATAAGAAATTCCTAAGTCGCTTCTATAAAAAACTATACCAACACCAGCTTCTAGTGGCTCTAATTTTATACTAATAGGCTCACCCTTATGCAAACCTATACCAACACCTTTAACTTCTCTTGCTATTGTTGTTTGATTCATTTTTATTCACTCAATATTCTTTTTTTACTTGATTCTAATACATTATAAATATTTTCTTTGATCCATTTTGCATCTTGCCATTGCTCAGGACGCACCTCAACACCTTGTATCAAAACACCAAAATGCACATGATCCCCAAGTGCTAATCCCGTAGTACCTGTCGTGCCTACAACATCTCCAGCTTTAATTTTATCTCCTACATTCACTTCTGTATTGGTACAATGTCCATACAGAGTGTAAATTCCAAAACCATGATAAATGATAATATTTAATCCATAAATTCCATTTTCTTGCACAAAAACTACTTCACCATCATTGTTGCTAATAATAGGTGCTTCTTTTACACTTGCTAAATCAAGCCCCATGTGGTAAGAACTACTAAATGCTTGACTATTATAAGAATAAAATCTATGATCAGCATAATCGGCTACTTTTTGACCATTTTTTAAAGGTTTAAAAAGATTGACTTTAAAATTATTAATCATAGTATCAGGAACTTTACTTGTAATATCATGGATAATAACTTCATTAGAAGCTCTTAAATCTTCATTTACAAATTTGAATTTTTCAAGCCTACTTAATTCTCTATCTTTTGGAGCATATTTTTGTGCTAAAAATTCAATCTTACCATCTAAAAATCTATCACTTACTTTTATATTAGACACACGATATTTTTTGTTGGCAAAATAATATCTGATTCTTTGTTTATTTATATTACCTGCCTTATCTATAGCTACCACATAAGCCCTAAAATGCTCATCAGTTGCCTGCCAAGGAATCAAAGCAGCGTAATACCCTTCTTTTACATAAGGAGTTGCTTTAAAAATTTTATCTTTATCGGTTGTGATATAAACTTCTTGTAAATTTTCATCACTTGCTTTAAATACCACACTGCCTACTCCACCTTGTTCGATTTGATAAGAATTATTTAAAACTTCTACAAGTGGTCTTTTCGTATCTACAATAATTTTTACTTCTTTAAATGCTTGATTTCCTAAAAAAAAATTCCAAAAACTACCATCGCTTGCTTCAATAACAAGTTTATACGAATCAACTTTTTCTTTATAAGCTAGTTTTGGTAATTTTAAATCAAAATGAACATTTTTCTTTGCACCTTTAACATGCTCATTTACAAGTATTTCTCCATTTAATTCATTTGCTTTAAACAAGGTAACTTTAATATCTTTTAAAACACTCTCATCATTTACTTCTATCGAAATAGGATCGTTTAAATTACTATAAATAACATCTGATTTTGTTTGAATTAATGGAGGGTTTTTTTCAAACAAGTTAGTATTTAAAATAAATACTAAAAAAGCCAAAAGTATTAAAAAAATTATAAAAATCCATTTCTTACTTGATCTTTTACGTGCAAAAACCATATCTTTCACTTTCAATGCTATATTTTTTAAAAATATATTATGCTTTAGCAAATTAAGAGTAAACTATAAAAAAATTACAAAATTTCTCTTAGCTTATTTGCACTTTTAATCCAAACTTCAAGCTCGTTTATATCACATTTTTCTATCATTTTTTTACATTCTTGTAATTCTTTTTGAAACAAATCAATAGAATTTAATACATTTTGCTTATTTTGTTCAAAAATACCACTCCACATTTGAGGGTTTGACTTGGCAATCCTACACATATCTTTAAAAGAAGGACCACCTAGATGGGCTATATTTTTTTTATTTTCTTCTTTCATCACAAAATTTGCCAAAGAAAAGCTAATCACATGCGGTAAATGTGAAATAATAGAAGCATGATGATCATGCGAAATACTATCCATAAATACAAGTTTCATTCCTAAATCTGAAAAAATTTCTATAGCTCTTTTTTGATGAACATGATCAGCATTTTGCACATCACATAAAACACAAACTGCATTTTTATATAAATCTTTTACAGCTGCACTTGGGCCACTGTTTTCAGTTCCTGCCATAGGATGAGCTGCAATAAATTGACTTTGCAAATAGGAAGGTAAATTTTTAATAATTTCTTCTTTGGTACTTCCAAGCTCAATGATAGTGCAATCTTTAGAAAGACCTTGAAATTTTTTTAAAATTTTTACAATAGCTCTTACAGGAATAGCTAAAAAAATCACATCACACTTTTCCAATTCTTCAAATGAAATAATCTTATCTACTAGTTTTCTCTCTAAAGCAATTTGCTCAAATTCTTTATTTATATCATATCCGCAAACTAAATCTATTAATTTATTTTCTCTTAAGCTAAGACCCAAAGATCCACCTATCAAGCCAAGTCCAACTATACCTATTTTCATAAATTTTCCTTAAAAAGCATTAGTTAAAAATATTTTGGTATTATAACGATTTTGTATATAAAAATTTAGGTAAAATAATGAAAAAATGGTTTGTTTTCTTTGCACTCTCAAGTTCTTTATGTGCAACTACAATTAAAGATATAAAGTTTGAAGGCTTATCGCAACTTTCCAAAGAAAGCGCTATTGCGATTTCTAAATTAAAAATAGGACAAAAAGCTAGTCCTGCTAATATAGATGCGGCAATCAAAAATCTTTTTGATAGAAACTATTTTAAAGATATAGTCGTAGAAGAAAAAAATGGGATACTAATTTTTAAAGTAGTAGAAAAACCATCTATAGGAAAAATAGATATTCAAGGTATAGCAAGTAATGATAGAAAACAAATAGAAACCCTTGTCGGTTTAAAACCTGGAATTTTATATGATGAAAATTCAGCCAAAGAAGCTGCTGAAAAAATTAAGCTTTTTTATCAAGCTAAAGGTTTTTATGATACTGTTGTGGAAATCAAAGATGAAAAATTAAGCAACTCAAGTTCTCTAAAACTTACTTTTATTGTAAATCGTGGAGAAAATATTATCATAGAAAAAGTACATTTAAGCGGTGCAAAAAATTTAAGCTATTCAGATGTCGAGCCTGCAATAGCAAATAAACAAAGAGAAGCTCTAGGCTGGATGTGGGGTTTTAATGATGGCAAGCTTAAAATCTTTGATTTAGCAAATGATAGCTCAAGAATTTCAGATGTATATTTAAAAGAAGGTTACCTTGATGTGAGTGTTTCTCCTGCTTTTTTAAATACTTATACTGATACTTATCAAGCTGATTTAACTTATTTTATTAATGAGGGTGAAGTTTACAAAGTAAAGGGGATTAAAATTTTTAATCCTATTTTTAGTGATGAAGAAAACGAAGTCTTAGTGAATGATCTAAAATTAAGTATTGGAAAAATAGTTAACATAGAAAAACTAAGAGAAGATATTAAAACTATAGAAACCAAAACAGCAGATTTAGGTTATGCTTTTGTACAAGTTATACCTGATATACAAAAAGATAAGGAAAACCATGAAGCTATGGTTATTTTTAAAGTCATACCAAATGAAAAAGTATATATTAGAAATGTTGAAATTTCAGGTAACACCAAAACAGTTGATAGAGTTATTCGCAGAGAGCTTTATCTAACTGAAGGTAATCTTTATAATAGAACCGACTTAATAGATTCAAGAAATGCTCTAAGAAGAACTGCATACTTTGAAAATGTAGATATTAAAGAACAAAGAGTAGATGATACCCATATTGATTTAATAGTAGAAGTTAAAGAAGCTTCAACTGGAGCTATTTCTGGCGGTATTGGCTATGGGACTAGCGATGGGGTTTTACTAAGCGCCTCGTTATCTGATGCAAATATTCTAGGATCTGGTATGAAAGGAAGTGTAAGTATAGATAAAGGCGATGATACACTTTCAGGTAGAGTGTCTTTGAGAAATCCTAGAGTAAATGATAGTGATTATTCTCTTGGAGGGTCATTATATTCTAATCGTTTAGAATGGGATAGTTACGATGAGAGAAATTATGGTTTTGATATAAGCGTAGGAAAATCTTTAGGGAGATACACAAGTGTAGATTTAACCTATAATCTTGAGCAAAGTGATATTTATTATTTAAGTGATCGTTTAATTGCTCAAGGATATAAACTTGGTAAAACTTACAAAAGCTCTATCATCCCTTCAATTATATTTAATAATACAGATGATTATTATCTACCAAGGTCAGGCTTTATTGCTTCAACTTCACTTGAGTATGCAGGTTTAGGTGGAGATCAGCAATTTATAAGCTCTATTACTAAATTTAACTACTATCAAGGTCTAGAAGATTTTATAGGATGGGATTTAATTTATCGCTATAAAGCAAGTTTTTATAAAGTATGGGATCAAGGTTATTTGCCAATTAATGAAAAACTATATCTTGGTGGCATAGGAACTATTAGAGGTTTTGATAGAAGAAGTGTGAGCCCTAAAAATGAATGGGGTGATGAAACAGGTGGTACAGTAGCTTTTGCAAACTCTGTAGAATTAAGTTTTCCAATTTTTGATAGAATCAAACTTAGAGGAAGTGTATTTTTTGACTATGGCACTATAGGAGAGAATTCTTTAACTCAAATTCAAAGATGGAGCACTGGGATTGGTTTTGAATGGCTAACTCCACTAGGTGCTTTAAATCTAGTTTTTGCTAAACCATTTAACACCAACTCCAAAGATGATGTAAGCAAATTTGAGTTTATGTTAGGTGCAAGATTTTAAAAGTAATAAAATCTTGCTATAATTTTGAAATTTTATTTTAGGTAGAGATAATGAATTTTTTAGATATTTTTTCTAGCATAAGACGCAAACAAGCTGCTCCAAATGAAGCTCCAAATCATTGGGTTAAATGTAATTCTTGTCATGCGTTAATGTATTATAAAGAAATAGAAGCTTGTTATAATGTTTGCCCTAAATGTAATTTTCATATGAGATTAGATCCTTTAAAACGCATTGAATTGCTTAGCGATGAAAGTACTTTTATAGAAATAGATAAAGACTTATATCCAGTTGATCCACTCAAATTTGTAGATAGCAAATCATACAAAAAAAGATTAGCGGAAAATGAAGAAAAAACGGGTAGAAAAAGTGCTGTAATAAGCGGTGAATGCACCATAGATGGAATAAAAACCCAACTTGTTGTTTTTGATTTTTCTTTTATGGGTGGTAGTTTAGGTTCAGTTGAAGGCGAAAAAATTCTTAGGGCTATTGAAAGAGCTATTGAGAAAAAAACACCTGTTGTTATAGCAAGTGCAAGTGGTGGAGCTAGAATGCAAGAAAGTACTTATTCTTTAATGCAAATGAGTAAAACAAGTGCGGCATTAAAACTCTTAGCAGAAGAAAAACTTCCTTACATTTCAGTTCTAACTGATCCAACCATGGGTGGAGTAAGTGCTTCTTTTGCTTGGCTTGGCGATATCATCATAGCTGAACCTGGTGCTTTAGTAGGTTTTGCAGGGGCTAGAGTAATCAAGCAAACTATAGGAGCTGATTTACCTGAAGGTTTTCAAAAAGCTGAATTTTTGCTTGAACACGGATTGATTGATGCTATCGTAGAAAGAAATGAACATAAAAAATTCATAGCAGATTTTTTAAGATTTTTTTCTAAAAACTAAAAATGCAAATCAATATTTTTAGTATTCAAAAAAACAATAATAATGAATTTAGCAAAATAGATGAGTATTATACTAAACTCATTAAAAAATTTTGCGACTTTAATGATATATGCATTTTTAATAATAAAATTAATCAAGCACAAAACATCAATGCCACAGAAGCAAAAAAGTCCTACACAAATGCATTAACTCCTTATATAAAAGGTTTTTGCATAGCTTTAGATGAAAGAGGCAAAGAGTTTACAAGCGTAGAATTTGCAAAATTATTACAAGATAAAAATGGAATTTCTTTCTTTATAGGTGGTGCTTATGGCTTTGAGCAAGAATTTATTGCACAAATGCACACAAGTATAGCTCTTAGCAAAATGACTTTAATACATAAATTTGCTAAAACCATGCTTTTAGAACAAATTTATCGTGCATTTTGCATTAACACAAATCATCCATATCACAAATAGGAGCGTTTATGCAAGAATTAAATCTTGAGAATTTCAAAAACATATTACTTCAAAGACAAAAAGAAATTTTACAAGAGCTTCAAGGTAATATAGATAATATCCACAATCTACAAGATAGCGAACCTAGAGATGAAGTTGACTTACAACAAATTGATAATAGCTCTCATATTGATTTTAAAATTAATGAAAATTTAAAAGCTGAGTTAGAAGAAATTAAACATTCATTAAGCAAAATAGATAACAATACTTATGGTATTTGTGAGTACTGTGAAGATAATATTCATCCTGAAAGACTTAAAGTAAAACCTCACGCAAAATACTGTATAAATTGCCGTGAAAATCTAGAAAAAAGGAAAGAACTATGAAAATAAGATTATTTTTCTTTGCAAGCTTAGTTTATCTTTTAATCATTGTAGCTTTAGTTTATAATCTAAATTTAGGAAATTACACTTTTACAATTTCTACTTTTGAATTAAATTTACCCATTAGCTTATGGGTAATTTTACCTGCATTATTTTTAATGATACTAGCTTTAACTCATATGAGTTTTTATGGTTTTTTAAAGCATTTGCAATATAAAAATCTTATTAAAGATAGTAAAAATTATGAAAATTTTATTGTTGATATTTTTTTAAAAAAAGTAAGTAAAATTAAATTTAAAACTCAAGAATTTCAAAACATAGCAAAAAACACTCAAGCTCTTTATTTTAAAGAAAAAATTCAAAATCCAAAAATAGATGATATTGTAGATATTTTAGAACAGTTAGATAAAAAAGAATTTGTAGAATTAAAAAAATACAAACTAGATCCAAATAATGAAATTTTCATTCTAAATGAAAAAAATCATTTCCAAAAAGATAGTGATTATGCTTTTTCTTTTATAAAAAATAAAGATACTTTAACAAATGAGTTAGAAATTTTTGCATATAAAAAAGTGTTGGAAAATGCGCCATATAGCCAAATCAAAACACTAAAAATACAAAAAAATCAAGATGATATTTTATTACTTTTGCATAGATTCGAAAAAGAAAGCTTAGAATTAAATCATGCTGAAATCGAAGTTTTATTAAGCATAAATTCACTAGATGAAGCTGCTTATTTGCAAAGTACCAAAATACTTTATAAAAAAGTAGAACCTCAAGTATTAATCGCTTTATTTAAAAAACTAAAAGACAATCAAACTCAAGCCTTAAGGGCTTATTTTTATACTTTAGCAGAATTTGGTATGTATGATGAATTGCTTAATGAATTAGGAAATAATCAAAATGAGTATAGAGACTTTAGACTCTTGCTCTTTTTAAGAGAACATAATAAAAAAATAGAACTTGATAAATTTATACAATGATAGATTTTAGCAAAAAGCCTTTATTTTTAGCTCCTATGGCAGGTTTTTCAGACTTGCCTTTGAGAAATTTAGTTAAGCAATTTGGTGCAGATATAACCATTAGTGAAATGATAAGCTCTAATGCTTTAGTATATGAGAGTTCAAAAACTCTTAAAATGCTAGAAAAAGCTGAACTTGAAAATCCTTATATAGTTCAAATCGCAGGTTCAAATGAAAGCGTGATTCAAAAGGCGGTAGAAATTCTAAATCGCTTTGATTTTATAGATGGGATTGATTTTAATTGTGGTTGCCCTGTAAATAAGGTTATAAAACAATGTGCAGGTAGTGCTCTTTTGCAAGATCTTGATAAACTACAAAGAATTTTAGAACTTATCAAAAAAACAAGCAATAAAAAACTAACTAGTGTTAAAGTAAGATTGGGATTTGATAAAAAAGATCCTATTGCTATTGCTAAGGCATGCGAAAACACTGGAATAGATTTTATCAGTATGCATGGTCGCACTAGAAAACAAATGTATAGCGGAAATGCTGATTATGAAGCCATAGCTTTAGCCAAAGAAAATATCAAAATTCCTTTAGTTGCAAATGGTGACATTAGTGCAGAAAATGCTAAAGAGGTATTTAAAATAACAAATTGTGATGCCTTGATGATAGGGCGTGCAAGCATAGGAAAACCTTGGATATTTCATGAGATAAAAACTGGCAAAAAAATCGATAAGGTCATGAAAAATAAAATCATTTTCACGCATTTTGAAGAAATGCTAAAACACTACAAAGAGCAAGGTATAAGTATATTTAGAAAGCACTTACATGAATACTCTAAAGGCTATGAAGATGCTTCTAATTTTAGAGATTGTGTTAATCGTATTAATGATGTAGAAGTTATGCGAAAATATATTCAAGAATTTTTCAACAGGGAATGATTTTTGCTTATAAGCTACCAAGCAATATGAATGAAGAGATACCATAAAACAAGGAAGGTTCATGGCAGCTCATATCAATTCAAAGGGGATTTACAAAGCATTAGGTGGCATTAGAACAAGTGCAAATAATTTAGCAGCACATGCTTCAAAGCTTAATAATCAAAGTTTAAATTTCGAGCAAGTTTTACAACAAACACAACCAAAATGTATAAGCACTTGCCTACAAAGTTCTCAAAAACAACTTGGAAATTTGCTTGAAGATATTAAAAATAGCAAGGAAGCTATTATAAAAAATACACATATTGATAGTGCAAATATCATCGCAAAATTAAGACAAGAGGCTATTATGATGTATGATATTACTCTTAAAAACCCTCTTTTATGATTTTGTATAAATTATCAATATATTCATCGCTAAAATGCGATGAATTAAATTTTTCATAAAACTTTATAAGGTCTTTAGTTTTAAACTCGTAACCAAAAGCACATTTTCTATGTGCAGGCAAAAAAGCTCTCACTAACACCACATCTTCTTTTATATACTCATCACATAAAAAGCATATAAAACTCTTATGCAATCGTCCTTCAAAGCTTAAAATTTTCAAATATGCATCTACTATTACACGTTTACAGTCTTGTTTTTCAAAACGTTTAGCACAATCTTCTAAAAGCTCAAAATAAAAATTATCAATTTCTTCAACATCTTTTAAATGCCAATAAAAAAGTCTAATAAATTCTTGCCAAAAAAACATTCTCTCTCTATCTAAAATCCAAGAAAAACCAATGTGTAAAACATCTTTTAAACGTGGTAAAAACCTTGAACTTTCCTCAAGCTCAAAATCAATCTTATATCCACTTAGAATATTAGAATGCCTCATTCCATAAAATCTATAACTTTTAATAACCCTTTTAGAACTCAAAAGATAGACAATCAAATCCTCATCTTTTACACTCTGAGTGTGTAAAATATACCCTTGCATTTATAGAAGCTCTATACCATAAGCTTGTAAAATTTCATAAGCGTTTTTTTCTAAAGATTCGCTAAAACTTGTAGTAGCATTTTTATGCAAAATAATTTTAGAATTAGGAGTAGCACTTTGTGCTAAAATAATATTACTAAACACACAAATATGTGAAACCAAACCGCAAAACTCTATACTACTATAATAATTTTGTTTTAAAAAATTAGCTAATTCTAAACTCCCAAAAGTATTTTTGTAAAATATTTTTTTTGCATTTTTTAAATATATGTCAAAATCATTTGGCATTTGCCATCCTAAAGTATCCTTAATACAATGACAAATAGGTAAATTTTTTCCTTCTTGGGTTTTTAAATAATTCTCATCATGCGTATCAAAAGTAAAAACAATATCATCTTGATGATTTTTTAAAAGAGTAAGAATATTATCTTTTATCTTGGTAGCTTTTTCAAAACCTAAGCTACCACTGATAAAATCATTTTGATAATCAACAACCACTAAAAGTTTAGTCATTATCCTTAACCATGAAAAAACTATCCGTATGGATATTTTCAAATGCAGTTTTTAAGCTTGTAAATAATTTTGGATTTTCTTTTTCTAGATTTGCCAAAAGCTGCTTTGCTTCTTCTCTAGCATGAGGAAATTTGACATTTTTTTCACTTAATTTCATACCAGGACAAAATTCATTACCAATAACTTCTAATTCATTATTAATAGCATTTTCTCTTAGCTGTCTTTCCCTTACAAAAATCAAAGGGCGGATAACTTCTACACCTCTTTTACTTTTATATTTTGGAGCTAAACTCCTAAGAGCACCATTATAAATAAAATTCATAAAAAAACTCTCTACCGCATCATCTAAATGATGAGCTATAGCCAATTTATTATAGCCATTTTCCAAAGCATAAGTATATAAAGCACCACGCCTCATTCTTGAAAAATAGCTACAAAAACTCGAATTTTTTCTAATAGTATCACCTGAAATTTCATAAATATTAGAGTTAATTATTTCATGTTCAATATCATGTTCTTTGCAGTGATTATGAAGTTTGGTATAATCTTCACCCATGCCATAACTTAAAGTTACTGCTTTAAATTCGAATTTAAAAGGAGCATGTGCTTGCATACGTTTTAAAAGATGCGCTAGAGCTAACGAATCTTTCCCACCACTAAGCCCCAATAAGACTTTATCGTTATCTCCTATTAAAGAAAACTTAGCATTAGCCTTTGCTACTTCTCTAATTAATTTTTTACTAAGATTTATCATAATTTCTCACAAATTTTTAAGACAAAATTAGCTGATATTTTTGCTGATTTTTCTACAAATTCATCAAAATCAAATTCCGCTTTTTCACCTGCTTTATCACTCATTGACCTTAAAATTAGACATGGAATTTTTAAAGCATCACACACCAAAGCTACGCTAGCTCCTTCCATCTCACAAGCATCTGCATTAAAAATCTCTCTAATTTTTGTCTTTTTATTCTCATCACAAATAAACTCATCGCCTGTGGCAATAATACCCGATTGCAATTTAATATTAAGTTCTTTAGCAACTTCTATGGCAAGATTGTTTAACTTATCATCTGTCTTTATAAAAATTTCATTACCAGGAACATAACCAAGTGGGTGCCCAAAAGCAGTGATATCTAAATCATATTGAGCTAATTTTGTAGCATAAATTAAATCTCCTATTTCTAAACTAGGATTAAAAGCACCAGCCACTCCTGTAAAAAGCAAAAACTCGGCTTTAAATTTTTCTATCATAATGGTCGCACTAAGAGTAGAATTTACCTTTCCTATCTTAGAATAAGCAATAATCAATTCATGGTTTTTATATTTTGCAAGATAATAAGTATTATTCGCATATTCAATTGTTTGATATTCTTTTAATACTTCTAATAAAGGAGTAACCTCTTCAGGCATAGCTCCTAAAATAGCTATTTTCATTTAATTACCTTTAAAATTTCATCAATATCTTCTATTTTACTTAAAGCATAAGTTTCTTTTTGAGTGATTTTTTTATTTAGACCTTTTAATACATTTGCACCAAATTCAATATAAAAATCTACTTCACTATCTATTGCTTTAATACTTTGTTTATAAAGAACAGGTTTGACAAGCTGATCACTTAAAAGTGCTAAAGCTTGGTTTTTATCATTATATGCTTTAGCGTTGACATTTGATACTACATTTTCAAAATTCTCTTTCAAAATAGGCTCTAATTCTTTTATAAGCTTTAAAGATGCATTTTTCAATAATGGACAATGACTAGCAACACTCATATTTAAAAGCATAGCTCTTTTTGCACCAGCATTTTTAAATTCACTCTCATAAAAAGCTAAGTCAGCCTTTAAACCTGCTACTACAATCTGTCCATCGCAATTATAGTTAGCTGCAAAAATATTTTTTCCCTCACTTAATGCCTTTTGACAAAGATTCTCTACTACTCTATCTTCAAGTCCTAAAACTACCATCATACCAGCCTCAATTTTAGAACAATCTTCTTGCATAAATTGACCACGTTTATTGACAAGCGCTATTACATCTAAAAAGTTAAATGCACCTTGAGTTGCTAAAGCACTAAATTCTCCTAGCGAATGACCTAAACTATACTTAGCCTCTATATTCACTTGTTCTTTTAAAGCTTCATAAGCCATAAGTGAATTTAACACTATGGCCATTTGTGTGAATTCGCTTTTATTTAAATTTTCATTTTCTTCAAAAAGTAAATACTTAAAATCAAGTTTACAATATTCACTTGCATGATCTAATAAATCTTTTGCTTTGGATGAATTTTTATAAAAACTAAGTCCCATACCAACACTTTGAGAGCCTTGGCCTGGGAAAATAAATGCACTATTCATTAATGACCACCGCAGCAACCGCCGCCACCATGTCCGTGGCCACCACAACATCCGCCACCGCCATGTCCGTGATGGTGATCATGATGATGTCCTCCACCACATCCACAACTTTTACTTCCTGCGATTATACCTGTTAAAATTTCATCTTCACTCGCAGCTCTAACATCTACAATATTTAATGAAAACAACAAATCTTTTCCCGCGTAAGCATGATTATAATCAATGGTAACTTCATTATCAGTAATTTCTCTAACAATCACTCTTACTGTATTACCATCTTCACCTTCACCAAAAAGCTCCATACCAACTTGCAAATCAATCCCTGCAAATTGCTCTTTTGGTAAAGTTTGCAAAGCATTTACATCATACTCACCTAAGGCATTTTCTTTTTTTATCACAATATCAACATTGCATGGTGCATTAAGTTTTTGAATTTCCTCTTCCAATCCTTCTAAAATTTGACCCTTGCCTAAAATAAAAGAAATAGGTTCAGCATAAATATTTGACTCTAAAACTTCATTAGTATTTGCATCTTTTAACTCATAAAACATTGAAACTACACTATTTTTTTCTATAGCCATTTTTTCTCCTTTTTTATTTTCTATCTGGTGAAACTTTTGCTTCAGGACTATCAGGATAAGCTGTCTTTAAAGCCTTGTAAAATTTATTAGCACTTTTAGGATCTCCAACCTTATCTAAACTAATAGCTGTATGATAAAGCAGTTTTGGTACATAATCACCCTTAGTGCTTATAGCAGAACTTTTTTTATAAAATCCCAAAGCACCTGCATAATCTTGCTGTTTATATCTTATCTCTCCAAGCCAAAAAGTAGATCTAGCAGGTTTATAGTGAATACTGATTAGATATTCAAATTTTTCTTTTGCATCTTCAAATTGATTTTTATTAGTTTCATCAATTGCTTTTTTCAAAATTTCACTAGATTGTAATTTTTTCCAACTATCATCTTTTTTTTCAATCACTTCTTCTTGAGTTTCATTTATGTCTTGAATAACTTCTTGGGTTTTGTTATCATCCTTTACAATAGGAGCAATAGGAGTAACTTTAGCCTGATTTTGTACTCTAGTTATTTCAGATTGAAAAAAAGTTATGGTTTGATTCATATCTTCTTTGGAAATATAATCATCATTAATCTTATTGATTAAAGTTGTAATTTCACCTAAAACCTTTTGAATTTCTTGGTAATTTTTTTCTTGAATTTGTCTATTTTCTTCAATATAAGCTCTTAAGTTTTGAATTTCTTGAGTAATATTTGCATCAAAATTTTGATAGTTTTCTTCCAATGAAAGCAATTTTGTATTAGCTTTTGAATACTGAGCATTTAATCCCTCAGTAACGCTTTGCAAACCTTCTATGTTTTCTACTGCTGTATTTATTTTACTTGTTAAATTTGTATAATATTCATTTAAAGCTTTTAAGCGTTCTTGATTTTCATATTGTAATTTTTCATTTTGGGTTAAACCGTAAGGTGTTTTTGTATCTACTTTTCCTGCATCAAATGCTGAAATTTCAGCGTGTAAAAAAGTAGCTCCTAAAAGAGCTACTGATAATAAGTTTAATTTCATTTATTTAAACTTATTTTGCAATTTTAAATTCTGCACGACGATTTTGAGCATCGCATGCTTTTGTTCTTTCAGTACATACAGGATTAGTTTCTCCATAGCTCTTAACGCTAATTCTTTCTGCACTAACACCTTGAGCTATTAAAGATTCTTTAACTGCCTTAGCTCTTTTTAAACCTAAAGCTTGGTTATATTCATCAGTTCCCCACTCATCGCAGTTTCCTTCAACTACGATTGCAGTATTTGTAGTTTCTTTATTGAAGATTTCAGCATTATTTGCAACAACTTTTTGCATATCTTTTCTAATATTAAATTTATCAAAATCAAAATATACATTTGCAATAGAATTTAAAGATTCAAGATTTTCAAATCTATCTGAACCACCACTACCTTTTGAACCGTCTACACTACTTGAGCTACTTACACTAGTATTTTTTGTAGCACATCCACTTACAATAACAGCAAATGCAGTAATTGAAGCAAAAATGATTTTTTTCATTGCTTTCCCCTTTTTTATTTATTAAAAAATCATACTTAATTATAACAAAAAAAATGCTATTTTGATATTTTACCAATCAATTGATTGAATTTTACCTACTTTTAAACCATAATGAAAGGCTTTATTTGCATTAATTCTAATAACTCCTAATGCACTTTGAGAACCCAAATATTTAATAAACACAACGCTTTCTCCATCACTAGAAAATCTTGGAAAAAGATTTTTACCATTTGCAGTAAGTTGCCTTATATAATCACTTTGAGTTGACATTAAATAAAGATTAAAAACTCCACTTTGGTTTATTTCCCTACTAGAATAAACCATATAATGTTTATAGGTAGAAACAGAAGAATTATTCTTACCATGAAAAACAACTTGTTCTGTTAAATTGGACTCTAAATTTTGCATAAAAATATTTGGATAACCCAAACGATCAGATACAAATACAATTTTCTTATCGTCATCCACAAAATTACCATTTACATCAATACCCATATAGTTTGTAATTTGTGTCAGATTTTTTGAATCCACATCATATAAATATACATCAGGTTGGTCTTTTGGTGCCATGGTTAGTAAAATTTTTTTACCATCATCACTCACATCAGAAGCAACCATCATACCTTTACTAGCAATGATTTTTGTGATATTTTTATTTTTCATATTATACTTATAAAGTGTTGGAATTTCATCTTCATAGGCAGTAAAATAAAATACATTTTGCTCTTTATTTGCCCATTTAGGAAACAAATTTAAACCTTTTGAAATCAATACTTTTTGATAAGTTAAAGTATAATCTGCTAATAAAATATCACTTTGCTTATTACCTTGAGTTCTAGCTATTAAAATTTTATGATCCATCCAATCAACCGGTGCAAAGCCTAATTTTCTATTCATTTGAGCAACACTTCTATGTGCTAAAAATGGATACTCTTCAATAGAAAGAATTTGCTCATAAAATCTTGTTTTAGTTTCATTTGTGGCTAAAATTTCAACATCAATATCTAAAAGCTTGCCATTTTTATTTAATATATAAGAAAAAATATAATCACCTTGTTTTTCATCTTGAGTTATCTCAAAATTTGAACTCACTTTTATATCATTAACAAGCATGTTGTAAAAACTTTTTTTAAGATCTAAATCATTTAAATTAGATTGATCTTTAATATAAATTTTAGGCAATTGCATACCTTTATTAACAACAGATATTGTTGCATCTTGTCCAAATAATACTGAACAAAAAAATAAAAATACTAATAGTTTTTTCATTGTTTCTCCGTTTTAAACTCAATTATATCACTAAGTTGCATTTTGATTTTTCTTATTTTACCATTTGGAGGTAAAGTTATGTATCTTCCTTCTAAATTTTGTAAAAATTCTTTTGCCTTTTTATCAAAATTATCACTATAAGCACTAGTGGTGCTTAGCAGATAAAAATATCCACTGCTATCGATCACAAACTCTACTTCTATACTTAAATTCCCGCTAGGGTTATAAATTCTCCATCTATCTTCAAGATATTTTCTAACAGCACCCAAAAATTGATCATAAACACCTATTTTTTGCTCTATAATAGATTGTCCTAATTCTTGATTAATTTGCAAATTTTCATTAAGTTGTTTAGAAAAATCATTGATTTTTTCTCTTTGAGTAAAAGTTGGTTTTTTTGATGGCATAGAAGATTGTACTTTTGTAGTTTTTTCTTCTTGATAATCTTCTATTTTTCCAAATAACTCATTAAAAACACTTGCCCGTTGTTCTATATTTTGCGTATTGACGCTTTTATTTGTAGTGTATTTTTGTAAAAGATTTTCCTCGAACAAACTTTGTAAATTTTCTTTTTGCAATTCTTGCATCATATTAATTTGATTTTGATTTATACTATCTCCAAGCTCTATATTAATAAAACTATTAGGATCATCGGTATACTCAATAGCTTTTGGCTTATATTCAATTAATTTAAAAAAAATCAAGAAAACAACAAAAAAATAAACTAAAACTGCATAAATAAAGGATTTAAAATTATGTACAGAATTCTCTTCCATTTTCTACTCAGTTTGCAAAGCAACTTTTTGGAAACCTAAATGTTTCATTGTTTTTAAAACACTCATTACATCATCATACTTTAAGTTCTTATCTGCCCTGATAAAAACTGTTTCTTGAGTATTATATTGGACTTTTAAAGCATTCATATTGTCTGCGAAACTTACAAAATTGAATTTATCTTTTCCTATAAAAATTTCTTTCTTTGCATTAATTGTTACAATTAAGCTTTTAATATTTGGAGCACTTGAGGTTTTTTGCGAGCCTTGAGGAAGCTGAACCTTTTCTTCATATGTGATACTTGGCGCAGTCACCATTAAAATAGCAAGCAAAACGAGCATAATATCAACCAAAGGTGTAATATTTAGTTCAGGTTTTTCTTCTAAAAACATTAATTATGCCTTTGTAGAACTTACTAGTACCTTAATTTCGCTATCTAAGATATTAATCAACTCATAAGCCTTACGCTTGATAATCAAATGAAAGCTATATGCAGGAATTGCAACCAAAATTCCACAACCAGTAGCTACCAAAGCTTCACTGATTTTAGGAGCAATAATACTTAAAGAATTTTGCATTTCTAAACCACCAAAGGTTTCAAGTATAGAAATTACCGTACCAAAAAGCCCTATAAAAGGAGAAGTTGAGGCTATAATACTAAGCCAAGTTAATCCTATTGTAGCTTTTTTTTCTACAGAATTTTTATAAACATTCATTTTAGTTTCATCAATTTCTACACATTTTTTCAAAATTGATGCACTTTGACTTAAATCTTTTTCCCCTCTCATTAAAGCTTCTAGGGCTTGACCTTCATTTTGAGTCCATTTATTAATAAGTATTAATCTTGAGAATAAAATACTAAAACTAAATATAAAATACACCGAAAGCCAAGCCAATACAATATAAGTGATTAAGCTTGTATTTTCAAAGAAATGAAAAATTGCTTGAAAATCCACTATTTTTGCCTTACATTATTATCCATCTTAGCAAAAGTAGAAGCTAGAGCTACACTATCACTACTCATAGATTTGATTAAATCTTTTGCTTCATCCAATCTTTTAGCTATTTCACTATCACTATTTCCACCAACCCATACAGCACCTTTTGCTAAAACACTTACTTTAGTTTCAGATACTTTTGCATGACCTGAATCAATAGCAACCAATTCATGAGTTGAATCTGATTTTTCTATATCTATAATTCCCGCTTTTAAAGAAGAGATTAAAGATGCATGTCCTTTTAAAACACCAAATTCACCTTCACTTCCAGGAAGAACAATAGATTTTACATTATCATTATAAATCATACCAAGAGGTGTTACCACCTCTATATGTATTAAGTTATCCATTATTAAGCCTTAAGTTTTTCTGCTTTTTCAATCACTTCATCAATTCCACCTACCATATAGAAAGCATTTTCTGGTAGGTGATCGTATTTTCCTTCCAAAATACCTTTAAAACCTGCTATTGTATCTTCTAGGCTAATATATTTACCAGGACTTCCTGTAAATACTTCAGCAACGAAGAATGGTTGAGATAGGAATTTTTCAATTTTTCTTGCTCTTTCAACAATTAATTTATCCTCTTCACTTAGCTCGTCCATACCTAAAATAGCAATAATATCTTGCAAATCTTTATATTTTTGAAGCACTGACTGCACTCCACGTGCTACTTTATAATGCTCTTCACCTATAATTTGTGGATCAAGCATTCTTGAAGTAGAATCAAGTGGATCAACAGCTGGATAAATACCTTTTTCAGCAATTGATCTATTTAAAACTGTAGTTGCATCTAAGTGTGCAAAAACAGTTGCTGGAGCAGGGTCTGTTAAATCATCTGCTGGCACATAAACTGCTTGAACTGAAGTAATAGAACCTTTTTTAGTTGAAGTAATTCTTTCTTGGAATTTACCCATTTCACTAGCTAAAGTTGGCTGATAACCAACAGCTGAAGGAATTCTTCCTAAAAGTGCTGACATTTCTGAACCTGATTGAGAGAATCTAAAGATATTATCAATAAACATCAATACATCAAGTCCCATTTCATCTCTAAAATACTCAGCCATAGTAAGACCTGTTAAAGCAATACGATTTCTTGCCCCTGGTGGCTCATTCATTTGACCATAACATAATGCAACTTTATCTAAAACATTACTTTCTTTCATTTCATTATAAAGATCATTACCTTCACGTGTTCTTTCACCAACACCTGCAAAAACCGAATACCCACTATGTTTAAATGCAACATTGTGAATTAACTCCATAATAATAACGGTTTTACCAACACCTGCACCACCAAAAAGACCAACTTTACCACCCTTAGCATAAGGAGCCAACAAGTCAACTACCTTAATACCTGTTTCAAAAATTTCACTTTTTGTACTTTGCTCTTCGAATGGAGGAGGATCTCTATGAATTGACCAATGTTTATCAAAATTAATCTCTTCACCCTCATCAATTAAATCACCCGTTACATTAAAAATTCTTCCAAGAACTTTTTCACCCACTGGAACACTAATTGGGTTACCAGTTGCTTCTACTACTAAACCTCTAACAAGACCATCAGTCATATCCATAGCAATAGTTCTTACCTTATTATCACCCAAATGTGCAGCTACTTCAAGAACTAGCTTACACTCTTTTCCTTCTAATTCATAATTAACAATAATAGCTTCATTAATTTGTGGAAGATATTCTTTAAATTCAACATCAACCACTGGTCCTAAAACTTGAGAAATAAAACCTTGCATCATCACTCCTAAATTTATTTCATTGACTCAACACCGCTGATAATCTCTATCAATTCGGTGGTAATAGATTCTTGTCTTGCTTTGTTATAAGCTAAATTAAGTTGTTTAACTCTTGCTTTTGCATTATTGGTTGCATTATCCATAGCTTGCATTCTTGCACTATGTTCAGCCGCCAAAGAATCAACCAAAGAAAAATACATGTTATATTCAAAATAAGTTTTTAACAAGTCGTTTAAGATCTCTTCATCTTCTGGCTCTAAGTCCATTAAAGATTGAGATTCTTGTTCTTCCCTGCTTGCAATAGCCTCCACAGGCAATAAATCATTAATACGAATTTCTTGAGAAATCATATTTTTATAGCCATTATGTATAATTACAACCTTATCTGTTACTTCATTTATAAAGTCATCTACTGCACTTTGGATAATAGCACACGCTTTTTCATAGTCAGGACTAGAACTTGTATCTAAATACTTTTCTAAAATTTCAATATTTTGGAAATTAAAATACTCTATACCTGTTTTACCAATAGCTCTTAGCCTTACTTTGATTTTTTTTACTTTACAATCTTCGAGCATTTCATTTACTGTTTTAATAGTTTTGATGTTAAAACCACCACATAAACCTTTATCGGCAGTAATGAAAATAATATCCATTTTTTCAATATTGTCTTTTTTTCTAAAAAACGGAAGTTTATCATCAAGTCCTTCATATTGGTTAATTTTAAAAGCAATTTCTGACAAAACTTCATCAATTTTTTGAGCAAAAACTTTTGATTTTTTAGCCGCCTCTTCTGCCTTTCTTAATTTGGCAGTAGAAACAAGCTTCATAGCATTGGTTGTTTTTTGTGTATTATGAACACTTTTTATTTTTCTTTTAATTTCTTTTAAATTAGACATTTAAAAACCTTATATATGGTTTGCTTTAAACTCACTCAATGCTTTAGCTAATTTTTCTTCTAAATCTTTATCTAAAGCCTTTTTGGTTCTAATTTGCTCAAAAATTTCTGGGTATTTAGCTTCAATAAATGGGTATAAAGCTGCTTCAAATTCTCCAATTTTTGAAACTGCTATATCATCTAAGTATCCTTTAGTACCCGCATAAATCATTACAACTTGATTTTCAGCTGAAAGTGGAGAATATGGCGGTTGTTTTAAAACTTCAACCATTCTTTGTCCACGCTCAAGTTGTTTTCTACTTGCTTCATCTAAGTCACTTGCAAATTGTGCAAAAGCTTGTAACTCTCTATATTGAGCTAAATCAAGTCTTAATGTACCCGAAACTTGTTTAGTAGCTTTAATTTGGGCAGCACCACCAACACGAGATACAGATAAACCAACATTAATCGCAGGACGAATACCTGAGTTAAATAAATCTGTTTCTAAGAAAATTTGACCATCGGTAATTGAAATAACATTGGTTGGGATATAAGCTGACACATCACCTGCTTGAGTTTCAATAATAGGTAATGCTGTTAAGCTTCCTGCGCCAAGCTCATCACTTAATTTACTTGCCCTTTCAAGTAATCTTGAATGTAAATAAAATACATCTCCTGGATAAGCTTCACGACCCGGAGGACGACGCAAAATCAAAGACATTTCACGATACGCAACAGCATGTTTACTTAAATCATCATAAACAATCAATGCATGTCTTGAGTTATCTCTAAAATACTCGCCCATAGTCACACCAGTATATGGAGCAAGGTATTGCAGTGCAGCAGGATCAGAAGCACCTGCATTTACTACTATGCTATAATCCATTGCGCCATATTCTTCAAGCTTTTTAACTACTTGAGCAACTGTGCTTTGTTTTTGGCCAATTGCAACATAAATACAAATAACATCTTTACCTTTTTGACTAATAATTGTATCAATTGCAACAGTTGTTTTACCTGTTTGTCTATCTCCGATGATTAACTCTCTTTGTCCTCTACCGATTGGAACTAAAGCATCAATTGCTTTAATACCTGTATGTAGTGGTTCATGAACACTTTTTCTAGCCATAATACCTTTTGCTTTTTCTTCTACAAAACGATATTCGCTTGCCTCAATTACACCTTTAGCATCAATTGGCTCACCCAAAGCATTCACAACACGACCTATTAATGCATCACCAACTGGAACTTTTAAAAGTTTTTTTAGTCTCTTAACTGAACTTCCTTCTTTAAGTCCGAGACCTTTTCCTAAGATAACAATACCTACGCTTGATTCTTCAAGGTTAAGCACCATTCCTTTTTCACCGTTTTCAAATTCAACCATCTCTCCAGCCATAGCATTCTTAAGACCATAAACCTTAGCAACACCATCAGCAACTGAAATAATTTTACCGGTTTCTTCTATTTCAAGATTAAAGTCAAATTTTTCAATCCTTTCTTTTATAATAGAACTAATTTCATCTGCTTTAAATTTCATCAAATCTCCTTAAATTGCTTTTAATATATATTCGTTCATTTTAGCTTTTAAGCTTTGCATTGAAAATGAAATTTCATAACCAAGAGCATCTAAGCTAATCTTTACACTATCATTATCACTTATTTTACTATTCAATTTAATTTTTGCATTAAACTTAGCACTAAGTTTTTCTTCTAAATTTCTAATTTCTTCTTCGTTTAGTTGTTCTTTTGAATAAACTTGTCCTAAAAATGTATTTTCTTTTAATGCTTTTTGTTCGCTTAATTCTTTAGTGATTTCTGGAATCAACATCTCCCTATTATTAATCACAATCAAATTCATAAAATTTTTAAAACTACCACTTGGATTATCCAATAAAGAAAGTATAAATTCTAGTTTTTTCTCTTGCTTTACCTCATAAGAATTTAAAATATCTAAAAACTTACTAGATGTAAAAGCAGAACTTAGTTGTAATAAATTAGAATAAAAATATTCAAAATCACTTCTTTCGAGTATTGCTTTTGCATAAGTTTTTGCAATGATACTTTCCATCAAGACACCTTTTTCATCATAATATTTAAAATTTCTTTTTGCTGAAGTTGTAAATTTTGATCTTCGAAAATTTCCTCTAAAACTGCCTGGACAACTTCTTTTTCCATTCTTCTTATTTCATATTCTTTATGTTCTTCGTAAGTTTTTTCTAGAGCTTTAATCTCCATTTTTGTTTCAGCTTCTATTTTATCTGTAATAATCTCTGCTTCTTTTCTTGCAAATGCAACTGCATTAGCGGCTTCTTGTTTAGCAAGATCTAGCTTTTTCATCATTTCTAGTTTATAATTCTTACTTGCAATGAGTTTTTCCTGAATTTCATTCATTTTAGAAGCAATTTTTTCAATTCTTTCATTATAAAAATTTTTTAAAGGTGTTGCTATGAAATAATACAAAATAGCAGCAAATAAAACAAAATTAACCGCTCTTGGAATAATATCATACTCACCACTTCCATTGCCTGCTGCAAAAACATAAAAAGGAAGTGTTGATAATAATACAATTTTTTTTAACATTTATTTTCCTTAAATTTTACTCAAGCTATCTTTAAAGCTTTGTTTAAATTCTGGCATTTTCAAACGCATCTCTTCTTTTAATTCTTTTTCTTTTTCCCTTAAACTTTTAAGAAAAACAAGCATTTGATCTTCTAATTCTCTTTTTCTTGTTGACAATTCTTTTTCTTGTTTTATTTTAGCTTCTTCTATTGCTTTTGCTTTTATTTGATTAATTTCATCTCTTGTTTGAATATGAATTTTTTCCAATTCACTTTCTACATTTGAAATATCATCAGAATTCTTTTTCATTTTTTCTTCATCATTTTTAATAGTTAAATCTCTAGAATCCATAAATTTAATCAAAGGTTTATAGAGTATAGAATTTAAAATTACTATCATAAGCAAAAAAATGATACCAGTGGCTATCATTATAGAAAAATGTACATCATTAAACATTAATACTCCTAAATAAATCTAAATAAAATGCGAAATTATAACAAAATATACCTAAAAACATATTTAATTCAATGTCTTTAAAAATTCCTTAACTTCATTTTCATTTGTAAAATTAATAGTAATTTTTAAATCTCTTATACCTGCTTTTAAACCTAAAGACTCGATTTTGTCTTTCAAATTTACCATAGATTGATATTGTTTATTTGAAATTGTATTTTTTTCTAAATAGTTTGTATTTTTAAAATTTTTAATTAGTTTTTCCGTATCTCTTACATTAAGTTTTTGGCCAATGATAGTATCAACTATCATTTTTTCTTCTTCTTTTTCAAATCCTACTAGAACTTTTGCATGTCCTTGAGAAATTTTACCTTCTATAATAAAATTTTGCGTTTGTTCATTTAAATTTAAAAGTCTTAAAGTGTTAGCAATTTGCGATCTTGATTTATGAATAAGATCTGCTAACTTTTCTTGAGTAATATCATGAATTTCTAATAGCTCTTTGTAAGAATGTGCCAATTCTATAGGATTTAAATTTTCTCTTTGGATATTTTCTATTAAAGCAAGCTCTCTTAATTTTATATCATCAACATTTAAAACTACAGCTTTAATCTGCTCTTTTTTCAAAAGCTTACATGCCCTAAATCTTCTCTCACCTGCTATTAAAATATAATCAAATTCATCTTTTTTAAAAACAACAATAGGTTGAATCAAACCATATTCTTTGATAGAGCCTGCAAGCTCTTCTAAAGCTTGTGTATCAAATTTTTTTCTTGGTTGATAAGGGTTTGGACTAATTAGATCTATATCAATTTCTTCTATTCTGCCTTCATTTGAACCCAACTCTTTTTCATAAACCTCATCAATATCAGCTAAAATACTACTTAAACCTCTTCCTAATGCACTTTTTTTTGCCATTTTTTATCCTAGTATAGAATGTGCTAAATTTTGATATGCCAAAGAGCCTGGAGATTTTATATCATAAAGTATAATAGGCTTCCCATAACTTGGACTTTCAGCTAATTTTACATTCCTTGGTATAATGATAAAATCATCTTCGTTATCACCTGTTCTAAATAGCTTTTGCTTAAAATTTTGCTTTAAATCTTCTACAGTATCTTTTGAAAGATTGTTTTGAGAACTATACATAGTTGGTAAAAAACCTTTAATTTTTAGCTTTGGATTGATAGTTTTTTTCACAAATTTTATGGTGTTTAAAACCATTGCCACACCTTCAAGTGCGTAAAACTCACATTGTATAGGAATGATAACACTATCACTTGCTGCAAAAGCATTTACTGTAATACTTCCAAGTGCAGGCGGTGAATCAATGATAATAAAATCATAGTCTTTGGCAACTTCTTTGATTTTTTCTCTTAAAATCGTTCTATATTCTCCACTTTCTTTTACCACTTCTTGCTCAATTCCAACTAAAGAAATATTTGAAGGAGCTAAGTATAATTGTGGAAGTTCAGTTTTTAAAATAATCTCGGAAAGTTTTTTTCTGCCTATAAAAACATGATATATATTATATTCATAATTATTTCTATTAAAACCAAGTCCTGTCGTAGCATTAGCCTGCGGATCAATATCTATCAAAAGAACTTTTTTTTCAGCTACTGCTAAAGAAGCTGCTAGATTAATAGCTGTAGTAGTCTTACCTACTCCACCTTTTTGATTTGCAATAGTTATTATCTCACTCATCTTAAACTATATATCCTTTTATTGTCTAACAATATAGAACCATCTTTATACAACAAAGCATCTTTTAATGGTAAAATATTGCCTTCATTGTGTATAAAAAAATTTCTCGATTTTTCAAATTCTAACATATACTTGCTAAAAATATTCTTCCATAAAATTTTCTCATCTATATAAGAAAAATATTCATCTAAAAGTTTTTGTATATCTACCTCTATATCTAAAATTTCAGCATTAAATGGAGCATATTTAAGATTAATCCCCATTCCCACAACCAAAAAATCATTAATTTTAGAGCTCATCAATCCACCTATTTTTTTATCATCTATATAAAAATCATTAGGCCATTTAATCCATACTTTTGAATTTTTTCTTTGCAATACTTCTTTCATTAAAAATGCAAAATATATACTAGCAGAAGCCAAAGGAAGATCTTGTACTAATTCTTGTGTTTTTATACAAAAAGATATGTGTAAATTTCCTTGCTTACTTTGCCAAGCATTATCTCTGCTACCTATTCCCGCACTTTGAATAAAAGCGCAAATAGCAGTATTTTCTATAATTTCTCCGCCACGAATTTTATCACTTAAATAAACTTGAGTTGATCCAAGCTCGTCAAAATAAACTATCTCCAAGTTTTAACCTTTTTCCATTTAAATAAGTCTTAGCATCCAAAGCTTTTTTTCCACTTTCTTGTAAAATTTTAACTCTTAAAATGCCTTTTTTGCATGAAAGCAAAAAGCTTTCCTTTTCTATTTGTAAAATCAAACCTGCTTCTTGATTTTTTTCACTATCAACTAATTCTATATCTAAAAATTTCATACCATTTTCTAAAAAAATTCCAGGCCAAGGTGTAAAAGCTAAAAATTTTTGATAAATTTCACTTGCATTATCTAAATCAATCAACCCATCTTCTTTTTTGATTTTTTTACAATGTGTAACTAAACTTTCATCTTGCTTTTTTGGGATAATTTTTTCAAAATTTAAAAGCGTAGAAATAGTAAGCTTAGCTGCTAAATTTGAAAGCATGATAAAAACTTCAGCTGAATTTTTACCTTCTATATCACATTCTATGTTTTCTAAGATTGCACCACTATCAAGCCCTTCTTCCATAAGCATAGTACAAACTCCACTTATTTTATCTGCGTTTAAAATAGCACTTTGTATAGGAGAAGCACCACGATACTTAGGTAGTAAAGAAGCATGCAAATTTACACAAGGAGCAATATTTAAAATTTCTTTTGGTAAAATTTTCCCATAAGCAGCAACAACTATAAAATCAGGTTTTAAACTTTTTATTTCGTTGATTATATTTTCATCTTTTAAAATTTTTGGAGTGAAAATTTCTATATTTAAATTATTTTCTAAAACAAATTTTTTAGTATCACTTGGAGTTAAAATTTGTTTTCTACCCACAGGTTTATCAGGCTGAGTAAATAAAGCTTGAACATTAAACCCTTTATCAACAAGCTCTTTTAAAATACATGTTGCATAAGAAGGAGTTCCCATAAAAATGATATTTTTCATAACACCACTATCCTTTTTTGGTAAGTTTTTATAGCTTTTTGATATGAAAGTCCAAGATAATTTTTAAAAATTTCAAAATTTTTTCTAGAAGGACTATTAATACAAATATACCCCATATAGGCATAAATTGGATGAGGCATGATAAAATCAAGCATAGAAAAATCATAATTTAAATTAACAACCTCACCCTTTAAAGCTTTTTTAGGTTTTTGACCAAAAAGCTTTTGGTAATCTTGATCACAAAGAGAGCAACTTAAACGAAACACACCTTTTCTATTTAAATTCGAAGCTTTATCATTTACCCCATCATTTTCTTTAACAGTACAAAAATAAACTCCATTTTTTAAAACCCTATCGGGATTATAAAAAAAACTATGTTCTTTATAGGTAAATTTATATACCAAGCCTTTAAAATTAGACTCGATATATTTTTGGATAAAGTCTATAGTTAAATTTTCACTCATCAAAGACTATTTTGGTTTCTAATTTTTTTAACTTCTTCTAAAAGCATAAATTTAAGCTCTTTTAAACCTGTTTTTTCAAGACTTGACACTTTGATAAAAAAACTTTGTGGATTATTTTGGCTTTGTAAATAAGCTTTTAACTCATTAAATTCATCTTGCATTTTTTGAGCAAATTCCTCACCTAAATTTACACTATCGCTTTTTGAAAGCATTAAGCCAAAATTTCTTGCATAGAGTTTGCTTGAAAATTTTTCCAACTCTTTTCTTAAAACACAAAATTGCTCTTTTAGGCTCATTTCTCTTAATGGATCAAGTACAAAAAGCAAAAAAGAAGTCCTTTCTATATGTCTTAAAAACTCAAGCCCCAAACCCCTACCATCACTTGCACCTTCTATAATGCCTGGGATATCTGCCATTACAAAAGAATTATAATCATCTACTTCAACCATACCAAGTTTTGGAGTTAGAGTGGTAAATTCATAATTAGCTATTTCAGGTCTTGCATTAGATACTACGCTTATAAGGGTTGATTTTCCTACATTTGGAAAACCCACAAGTCCAACATCTGCTATGAGTTTTAACTCTAAGCGCACACTTAAGGTTTTTCCTGCTACACCTGGTTGGGCATAATCTGGACGTTGATTAGTAGAGTTTTTAAAGTGAGTATTACCAAGACCGCCTTTACCACCTTTTAAAAAGAGTTCTTTTTGACCTTCTACTAGCATATCAAGCAAAACTTCCCCACTTTGCGCATCAATTACCTGAGTGCCTTGAGGGACAATCAACTCTAAACTTTCCCCTCTTTTGCCATTTTTATTACGACCCAAACCCGGTTGGCCATTTTGTGCTTTAAGTTCTTTTTTACCTTTAAAGTGTGCTAGAGTGTGAGTGTTGTTATCACATATAAAATATACATCGCCACCATTTCCACCATCGCCACCATCAGGTCCACCAAGTGGAACATGTTTTTCACGGCGAAAACTCACAGCACCTTTACCACCATTACCTGAACTTAAAACTAATTTTACATTATCTATAAACATACAATCACCAAAGTATAAATTTTTAAAATGATATTATATTTTTTTTAATATATTAAGATTAAAAAGAAGAAAAAGGCTACAAAGTAGCCTTAAAATTATGCAGGATAAACAGAAACTTTTTTTCTATTTTTATCTTTTCTTTCGAATTTTACAAAACCATCAATTAAAGCAAAAATTGTATGATCTTTTCCCATACCTACATTGTTACCTGCATGAGTTGCTGTTCCCCTTTGGCGAATGATAATATTACCAGCACGAACAAATTCTCCACCAAATTTTTTAACACCTAGACGACGACCTATAGAATCACGATTATTCTGAGTTGAACCTTGACCTTTCTTGTGTGCCATACTTTACTCCTTAAGCTTTAATATCTACTACTCTAACGCGAGTAAATTGTCTTCTAAAACCACGTTTTAATTTTGAGTCTTTTCTACGTCTTTTTTTGTAAATCACAACTTTTTTGTCTTTTCCATGAGCAATCACTTCTAAAACAACTTTTGCACCCGTAACAAATGGCGCACCTACCTTTAATTCTTTATCACATACTGCAAGAACTTCACTTACTTCTACGCTTGATTTTACTTCAGCTTCAAAACGATCTAGTTTAAGCTCATCACCTTGGCTTACTCTGTATTGCTTTCCACTGTGTTTTATAATAGCATACATACAGCTATCCTTTCTTAAAATATTTTGGTAGTACCATAAAGCATTATGTAAAAACATAAATTTAGAAAGCTTTAGTGGTTAAAAGCTGTAATTATATCTTGATTTTATATAAAATAAGCTTAAGACGCAAAAAAGCGTCTTAAGATTTAAATTAAAGCTCTGGTTTTGGAGTTTTTTCAGTTGCTTTTGGAAGTTGAGGATAAGTAATGTTTGGTTTTTTACCTGTTAAAGCATTTAAGAAGGTTTCTATAGAAGCTGCTTCTTTGTCAGAAATTTCTATGCCAAGTTGAACACTACCCATTTCTTTGATTGCTTCTTGTAAAGACCAAATAGCACCATTGTGGAAATATGGAGCTGTTTCAGCAATATTTCTTAAAGTTGGAGTTTTAACCAAACCATTTGCATCGCCTTTAAAATCTCCCACATTTGCAAATTTATATTGTGCCGCTACTTGGAAAGCTTGCATACTACCACCTAAATTTACTCCAGTATGGCAAGCTGTACAACCTTTATCAATAAAGGTTTTTAAACCTTCTTTTTCTTTTTTACTTAAAGCTTTTGTGTCACCTTCTAGGAATTTATCGAATTTAGATGGAGTCAAAAGTGTTCTTTCAAATGTAGCAATGGCATCTGCAATATTATCAAAAGTTACTCCACTACTACCATAAACTTTTTTAAATTCTTTCACATATTCTGGCATAGAAGCTATTTTTTCTACTGCTAATTTAGCAGGAGTTGCCATTTCAGGTTCTGCTTCAATCGGACCTTTTGCTTGATCTGCTAAAGTACCTGCTCTACCATCCCAAAATTGGGTTGAATTTAAAACTGAATTATATACTGTTGGCGAATTTAAATGATGAGGATTGGTTGTCCATTTATGCCCTACAGCAGCTGCGATACCATCAGCACCACCCATACCTAAGTTATGACAGGTATTACAAGAAATCAAACCACTTTTAGAAAGTCTTGGTTCAAAATATAACTTTTTACCTAGATTAGCTTTTTCTTTAGAAAATTTACTAGCCTCAACGCCCATTTCTTTTAATAGTTTTTCAACACCTGCTTGATCCTTTGGCAAAGGTGCTAAACCTGCAGCTTTTGCTTCATCTAACAAAGCTCTATCATTAGCAAAAACAGCTGAAGCAACTAATAATGATGATGCAACTAATAATGAAATTTTTTTCATTATTTACTCCTAAATTAAGATAAAATAAAGCCTATTTAAAATAAACTTATTAGAAATATATCTATAATTTTCTTTAAACAAAATAAAAAATTTCTATTTAACAATAAAAATTATTATAGGATAAATTATCTCTTAAATATTAATTTCAGGGTTTTTTGTTATCATTCATTATGAAGTTTTTAAAATTTTAGGATACAAAGTAAATGGAAAATTTAATAATCTATCTTTTAGCTTATCTTATAGGTGCTATACCATTTGGGCTTTTATTAGCTCAAATTTTTGCCAAAACAAATATTAAAAATGCAGGCAGTAAAAGCATAGGTGCCACTAATGTTTTAAGAGTAGTAAAAGAAAGTGATCCTAAACTTGCTAAAACACTTGCTGTTGCGACTATTGTTTTAGATGCGTTTAAAGGAGTGATACCTATATTAATAGCAAAAATCTTAGGTTATGATGAAAATATCTTATGGACTATGGCTGTTTTAGCGGTATTTGGTCACTGCTTTTCTCCTTATTTGAAATTTGAAGGTGGCAAAGGAGTAGCTACTGGAGCTGGAGTTTTAGCGGTATTTTTACCTTTTGAAATTATATGTGCGATTTTAGTTTGGCTTATCATAGGAAAAGTGTTTAAAATTTCAAGTTTAGCTTCACTTGGAGCCTTATTTACTCTTATAATTAGTTCTTTTATATTTCACTATGACATGCCTGTTGTTAATACTCATGCACCAATTTTTATCATAGCATTTATAGTGCTTTATAAACACATACCAAATATTTTAAGACTTGTTGGAAAACAAGAATGCAAAGTCATATAAAAATTAGCTTAGAATTTAAATGTATTATAGGCCTTTTAGATTTTGAAAGAATTCAAGAACAAAAAGTCTTAATAGAATTAGAAGCTAAAAGTAAACAATTTTTAGATTATGCAAAATTATGTGCTAGAATAGAAAAAATTTACAAAAAGAAAAAATTTAAAACCATAGAAAAGTCTTTAAAATACATATGTAAAGATACTAAAAAACACCATAAAAAGCTTCAATTTATAAATATCACTTGTTATAAACCTGATATTATTAAAAACGCACGTGTTGGAGCTAGTCTAAGTAAAAAATATTAAAATTTTTTTAAAGAATTTTGAATATTTGCTTAATTTGTGTTATACTTTTGCACTAAAACTATCTTCAAAGGAATAAAATGCGTATTTTGGTTGTAGAAGATGAAGCGTCACTTAATAAAACCTTATCAAACACTTTGAATGAGTTCGGTTACCAAAGTGATACTTCGGAAAATTTTAAAGACGCTGAGTATTTTATAGGTATTAGACACTATGATTTAGTATTATCAAATTGGGTTATTGGCAATAACGACGCAAGTGATTTAATCAATGCCATTAAACAAAAATCTCCAAGAACTGCCATAGTAACAATATGCACAAAAGCAGATAAAGAAAACGAAATTAAAGCTTTAAAAGCCGGAGCAGATGATTATATAAAAAAACCTTTAGATTTTGAAATTTTATTGGCAAGAATCGAAGCTAGACTTAGATTTGGTGGAACTAATGTAATTAAAATTGATGATTTAGTGATTGACCCTGACGAAGAAAAAATCACTTACCAAGGAAAAGATATAGAGTTAAAAGGTAAGCCTTTTGAAGTTTTAACTCATTTAGCTAGACACTCTGATCAGATCGTATCAAAAGAGCAGCTTTTAGATGCTATTTGGGAAGAACCTGAACTTGTAACTCCAAATGTTATAGAAGTTGCAATCAACCAAATAAGACAAAAAATGGATAAACCACTTAATATTTCTACCATAGAAACTGTACGTCGCAGAGGATATCGTTTTTGTTTTCCTAAAAAAACTAACTAAAAATTTTTTAGAATGATTGAATCATTCTAAAAAATTAGATTTATTTTTTCTTTTATTTTAAATTACCTATAAGTTTTTATATAGTATAAGTCTTTTTTATTACTCATAAAAAGGAAAAGTATGTCACTTTTAATTACTAGAGAATGTATATCCTGCGATGCATGTAGGGAAGAATGCCCAGATGAGGCTATTTATGATAACGAACCAATCTATGTTATAGATCCTGATCTTTGTACTGAGTGTGTGAATGAATTTTCAGAGCCAGCCTGTATTGTAGCCTGTCCAGTAGATTGTATCATACCTGACCCTGACAATGTAGAAAGTATTGATGAACTTCGTTTAAAACACAAAAACAAAGATATTTAATGGCTAAAAAAACAGCAGTAATTGACCTTGGCTCTAACTCTGTTCGTATGGTAATCTTTGAAAGAACCTCAAGGTATGGTTTTTTTATTTGTAGCGAACATAAAAAGAAAATAAGACTTGGAGAAAACGCCTACAATAACAATAAAATTCTTCAAGAAGAAGCTATGCTTAAAGCTGAGAAAGCTCTAGCTTATTTTAAAGAAAAAGCTTTAAAAGAAAAATGTAGAAAAATTATCGCTGTTGGAACTTCTGCACTAAGAGATGCTCCTAATGCAAAAGATTTTATTGCTAGGATAGCAAAAAATGTAGGTCTAAATATAAAATGTATTAACGGAAAAACTGAGTCATTTTTAGGTGGACTTGCTGCTTTAAATTTATTATCAAATATTAAAAATGCAACAACAATAGACATAGGTGGAGGATCAACAGAACTTTGCTTAATTAAAGAAGGTGCTATCATAGATTGTATTTCACTTGATCTTGGCACAGTAAGATTAAAAGAAATTTTTTATGACACTAAAAGATTTAATGCCCTAGATCAATTCATACAAGAAGCACTAGCACAAGTCCCAAAACGCTTTCAAAATGATAACATCATTGCCATAGGTGGAAGCTTAAGAGCATTATCGAATTCTATAATGAAAAAAAACTCTTATCCATTGAAAATGATTCATAATTTTAGTTATAGTTTTGAAAAGGAAAAAAATCATATAGAAAAAATTCAAAATGCTAAAAATTTAGTTGATTTTAATATCAAAAAAGATCGTTTTGACACCATAAAAGAAGGCTGTGTGATATTTTTAGCCTTAGCAAAAAATTTAAAGGCCAAAAATATCATCACTTCTGCGGTGGGTGTAAGAGAGGGAGTGTTTTTATCTAATCTTTTTCAAAAATATACAAAAATAAAAAACGATACAACAGATTTTTCAAAATTTACTGCTAAATTTCCATCTAATTTCAACCCAAGTCTAAAATCTTTACAAGATCGTTTTAACATAGATTACAATGACAAAAGTACATATTTTGCAAATAAATTATTTGACACCCTTTTGCCTCTTCATAAAATTGATATTAGTTTTAAAAAAGATCTTTTAAATGCCGCCAAATTAGCTCATGTGGGCGAAAGAATTAATTTTTATTTTGCTAATGAGCATAGCGCTTATATGGCATTAAATGGCTTACATTTTGGTTTTTCACATAAGGAAATTTTACTCATTTCTATTCTTTTAAAAGCTAATGGTAAAAAAATAAATCCTTTTGCTATCGAACATATCAAAGAATTATTACCAAACAATCATGTGTTAACTTGGCTTAATTTTATTTTAGCATTAGCAAAAAAACTTGCAAAAGACACTGATATAAATCTTGATTTTACATTAAAAAATCATACTTTATATATTTATTCAGATAAGAAACAAATTTATTTTTCAAAAGAAGAGATTAAAAAGATTTTAAAGCCAAAACTCATAATTTTAGCTTTTAATCAAAAAAATTAATTATTTTGTTTTAAAAGCAAATTTTGCAATCTTTGCTTATTTTCTTCAAAATAAGAGTCAAAATCCTTTTCTTTTGGCTTTTGTGATGTTTTATTTTGCTCTTCGTTTTTTATCACAGCCTCCGTTGTTTCTAATATTATATTTGATTTTCCTATAACCATAGTATAACGCTTCAAGCCATATTCAAAAACTACAAGCTGATTATATCTATCAAGTGGTCTTTGAAAAATCAAGTTAAAATTTCTATCTAAAGGATGTTTTTGTTTTAAATATATCTTTAAAAACCAAAGCGCAATGAATAAAAGTATTAAAATACTTACAACTAAAATATAATTTGTAAAATCATACTCTTGCATACTTACTTCCTTGCTTTTTTCATCTAAGCTTTTTTTAGTTGTTAAATTCACACCTTCTTTTTGTGCACGCAGTCTTAAACCATACTCACCAATTGTATCTGCATTGATTTGTATTTTATCACCGACGCTTAAAGCTATAAATGTTTTTTTACTTTCTGAGAAAATTTTAACTTTTTTAATGATGCTAGAATTTAATGTTTTATCTTCTTCTTTGGCACTTTGAGCATTTAAAGTAAAAATAATAATACCATCTTTTTTCTTTTGACTAATACCTTCCTTATAAGGAACATCAAACGAAAAAGTGATATCTACCCTATCTTCTCTTGGATAAATATTATAATCAAGAATTTTAGCTCCAAAAAGAGGTAAAGCAAATAGTAAAATCCAAATAAATTTCATTGCAGTTCTTTTTTGAAATACTGCAACACTGATTTAGAATCTAAAATTTCATTAATCCTTATAGCAAGGTTTTTTTCATATACCATTACCTCACCTTTACCAAAGATTCTTTTATTTAAATAAAGCTCCACACTTTCACCTGCTGGCTTTTCAAGATCTATCACAGAACCTACCTCTAGCTTCAAAAGCTCTTTTACGCTCATATTAGTTGTGCCAAGTTCGCTGACAAAATCTACGCTAATATCTAAAATATCTTCATAAGATTGCAATAATCCTAAATGATCTTCTATCATAGTTTTTTATAACCTATTCTAAAACGAGCATTTTTCATTTCATAGGTAAATTTTTCTTTCAGTTTAATTTTTGAAAACCCATCAATACGTCCTAAATACTCAGGAACACCTAAACGATATTCATCTTTACCATTAGTATCATTAAGTAATTTTTTAGCATAACCTATGATTTGATTTGCCACTTCTTTTACCAAATCTGCTAATCCATCTTCTTTTAGTTCTTCGTGTAGTAAAAATAATGCAATTTCATTTAAAGCTTTTTTTTGAAAAAATAAATAAAAACTATATTCCTCATCTTTAAAATACAAAGGTATAGAAGCCCCATAAAGCTCACCTCTAATCACACTTGTTGGTGAAATTTTTAGTTTTAAAATGTGCTCACAAAAATGATAAATTGAGTATTCTAGTGTTTTAGTCATAGCTTTTCCTTAGATAACTTATTAATAAATTTATTTTACTAAATAAACCTTTAATCATAATTAATAATTAAAATATAAAATATAGTAAATTTTTATTCAAATCAAAAAAAGGCTTTTAATGTTTATAGAAAATTTTAATTTGAACGAGAAAGTTTTCATCATCGCTGAGCTTTCAGCTAACCATGCAAACAGCCTTGAAGTAGCTTTAAAAACCATACAGGCAGCTAAAAAAGCGGGAGCTGATGCTATAAAAATTCAAACCTATACCCCAGATAGTTTGACGCTAAATTCTAATAAAAAAGATTTTATCATCGAGGGTGGTTTGTGGCATGGGCGTAATTTATATGAACTATACAAAGAAGCTAAAACACCTTATGAGTGGCATGAAAAGCTTTTTGAATGTGCTAAAAATGAAGGATTAATCTGTTTTTCTAGTCCTTTTTCTAAAGAAGATGTAAATTTTTTAAGAAAATTTAACCCTTCAGCTTATAAAATCGCTTCTTTTGAAGCAAATGATTATAATTTTGTACGCTATGTAGCTAAAGAAAACAAACCTACTTTGGTTTCTACAGGCATAGCCTACGAAGAAGAACTTGAAATGATTGTTAAAATTTTTCAAGAAGAAAATAACCAAAATCTAATTTTGCTTAAATGCACCTCAGCTTATCCTTCGCAAATTTGCGATCTAAACCTAAATACTATAAAAACTTTACAAGAAAAATTTAGCACTATAATTGGTTTAAGCGATCACAGTGAAGGATTTTTAGCACCAGCCTTAGCTGTAGCTCTTGGGGCAAGAGTTATAGAAAAACATTTTATATTGAATAAAACTCTCGATAGTGCTGATGCTAAATTTAGTCTTGACTTTGATGAGTTTAAACAAATGTGCAATATGGTGCGTTTAAGCGAACAAGCACTAGGCAAAGCTAGCTTAACAATAGATGAAAAAACTTTAAAAAACCGCCATTTTGCAAGAAGTTTATATGCTAGTAAAGACATCAAAAAAGGAGAAAATTTTACACAAGAAAATGTAAAAAGTGTAAGACCAAACTTAGGTTTACATCCTAAGTTTTTGCCTACCATACTTGGCAAAAAAGCAACTTGCGATATAGAATTTGGCACAGCATTGAAAGAACAACATTTTTTGGAATGATTAATGCTTTTGCTTAAAAAAACATAAATAAGGAACTATAATGCTACTTGAACTTAATTTTTCTAGGAATTTACAAGTTTTAAAGGAAATCAATACAAATTTAGCAGATAAAATCTTACAAGTAAAATCTAATGAAAGATTTGAACTTTTTGAAAAAAACTACGATATTTACGATCACAAGACAAAACAATTTTGCATACAAAATGCTTTGAACAATCTATCTTTTTACGAAGAAAATTACAAAAGACACCCTTTTTTAGTTTTTTTTGGAATCGGCAATGGAGCATTAGTTTTTGAACTTTTAAAAAATCCATTAAAAGATTGTATTTGTATTATAGAACCTGAAATAGAACTTTTATATATTGCTTTACATTTAAACGATTTTAGCCAAGATTTACAAGATAAAAGACTTCATATTTATTTATATGAGGATATTAACTTTTTAACTTTTTATCGTTTTTTTGAACAAGAAAAAATTCACTTTTTTGTAAAAACTTATGATTTGCTTATAATGTCAAATTTTTACGAAAATTATGAAGATGCTATAAAAACAATCAATTCCTTATGTATCGAAAGTATAAAATCTTTGGTTATTAGACAAGGCAATTCATCAGAAGACTCCCTCCAAGGCATAACCCAACTTTTACATAATCTACCTTATCAATTAGCTAACCCTAGCTTAAAAGATTTACTCAAACAAAGAAAAGATAAAATAGAAAATGCTATTATAGTTTCTACTGGTCCATCTTTGATTAAACAATTACCTTTATTAAAAGAATATGCTAGTAAGGCTAGTATTATATGTGCAGATAGTGCTTATCCTATATTAGCAAAGCATAATATTAAGCCTGATTATGTTTTAATGCTTGAAAGAGATGAAGTTGTCAGCGAATGTTTTAATAATAATTTTGGTGAATTTGATAAAGATATATTATTTGTTGTTGCAAGTTTAGTACATCAAAAAACTATAGAATACTTAAAGAAAAACAATAGAAATTTTATGCTAGTACATAGACCACTACCTTTTGCACAAAGTTTAAATATGAATGATTATGGTTATTTAGGCTCAGGTATGAGTGTGGCTAATATGGCTTATGAATTAGCTGTAAAATTAGGTCATAAAAATATTATCTTAATAGGACAAGATTTAGCTTATGGTGAAGATGGGAATTCTCATCCTAAAGATTATGTTCATGGGGAAGAAAGTGAAAACTATAGAAAAGAAAATTTCTTCATAACAGCCTATGGGGGTAAAGGTAAAGTAGAAACAAATCAATTTTGGAATATTTTCAAAGAAAGTTTTGAAAAAGATATAGAATCAACAATACCACTAGATATAAAAACTTACAATGCCACTGAAGGTGGAGCTAGAATAGAAGGAAGTATAGAAAAACCTTTTAAAGAACTTTGTGAAGAGTTGTTGAAGGAAGATAAGGTTTTGTTTGGAAAGTTGCAAGGTCTCAATGAAAAAGAATTTAAAGATAAAAAAGATGAGATTGATAAAAAGTTAAGAAAAATCATCATTTTAGCAAAAAGCTATATTAATGAGTGTGAGCTTTTAAAATCAGATCTTACAAAATGCATAGAAGAATTTGATTTTAAAGATGAAACATTTAATCCACTAAGTCAAAGAATTTATCAAATGAAAGCTAGATTTGAAGAGGAAGAATTTAAAAATTATTTTTTAGATTTAATTCGCTCGATATTTTTTCATTTTGAATACAAAATTGCACAAAATTATATAAAAAATCCTAGTAATTTAGATGAAGAATACATTAAAAGAAAAGAGTATTTAGAAATACATAAAAACTGGATTGATTTTATCATACCTCATATAAAGCTACAAGCAACAACTATAGAAGAAGGGCTTTCATGAACACCTATGAAACCAACTTCAATAAAAATCTAGGAGCTTTAGAAGAATACAATACTATCTTAGCTGATAAAATAGAAGATGTAAAAACAAATAAGCGTTTTGAAGTATTTGCAGGGGAAAATACTTTTGATATAAACATATACGATCATGAGTTAAAACAAAATTTATATGATAATCCTGAAAAATTCTTTGATGAAAAATACAATGAAATTTATTCTAAGTATGAAAGATATCCTGTTTTATTTTTTTATGGTTTAGGTAATGGTTTATTATACAAAGCTTTATTAAAAAATGAAAATCATAAAAGCATAATAGTTTTTGAACCTAATATTGAAATACTTTATATAGTTTTTCATCTAATAGATTTTAGCCAAGAATTAAAAGATAAAAGATTGTATGTGGTGGAAACAAATGATTTTGATATGGATGATGTTATAAATTTTTTAATGGGAGAGCTTTTTGTTCGAAACTATCTTTATGATAGTAAAATTTTATCTTTAAATTCCTATTACAATCAACACAAAACACATATAGAGGAATTAGAAAAAAAACTAAATGAAAAAATTATGTATGTTTTTAATGCCCAAGGAAGCAATAGAATAACAACCTTGTCGCAAGATTTAAGATTTTCTATAGAAAATACACCAAAAATGCTTACAAAAGCTTTATTTAAAGATTTTATCAATCAAAGAAAAGGGAAAAATAAAACTGCCATTATTGTTGCAAGTGGTCCAAGCTTAATCAAGCAACTCCCTTTGCTAAAAGAAATTCAAAATAAAGCTACCATTATAAGTGCTGATGGAAGCTATTCTATGCTTGCAAAATATAATATAAAACCAGATATTGTGATGTCTTTAGACCCAAGTGAACTTACTAGCAAATTCTTTGATAATGATTTTAAAGAATTTGATAAAGATATCAACTTTATTATCACAGCACCAACACATCCAGATACCATAAAGTATTTAGAAAAAAACCACAGAAATTATTTGTTAGTTTTAAGACCATCATCAAAATTTACTCACAAAATACTAATAAATGATTTTGGGACTTTAGGTGGTTTAAATGTAGCCTATATGGGATATGAGTTAGCTGTAAAATTAGAACATAAAAATATTATACTTATAGGGCAAGATTTAGCTTTTGATGAAAAAGGTAATTCTCATCCTATGGAATTTCTATACGGAAAAGACTTTGATAATAATATTCCTGTTCTAGAAAAGCGTATAAAAACTACAGCTTATGGTGGCAAGGGTGAAGTGATTACCCATCAAGGATGGAAATACTACATACAAAGTTATGAACTTTATATAAAAGAAACTGCTAAAAACAACATTACAACCTACAATGCCACTGAAGGTGGAGCTAGAATAGAAGGCACCATAGAAAAACCTTTTAAAGAACTTTGTGATGAGTTATTAAAAGAAGATAAGATTATTTTTCCTTTTTTACAAAGTTTGCCAAAAAAAGAACAAATTTTATTAGCAAAACAAAACTATGATTATTTTTTAGAACTTATTAAATTTGCAAAAAGTAAAATTTATCAATGTCAAAAGCTTTTAAAACCTATTTTAAAGGTCATTGAACAAACTAGATATCATATTGATTTAAATACTATTGATTTTGTTAAAATTTTAAAAACTAATGATGAAATTCACAAAGTTAAAGAATTTTTAGAAGATGAAAAAATGGCTGTATTTTCCGACCAACTAGCCGCTGCCTTAACTTTAACAGAACTTGAACTAGCTAAAATTTCACTTATGAGCGCTCATAGCCAAGAAGATAAAAAAATTCGTATGATTATTTGGCTTATAAAGCACGAAGAATGGCTTAAATTAGTCATAGAAACCTTAGAATCCCAAACAAAAATTATGGAAAAATCGATACAAAGTTTAAAAGACTTTATAGAGGAAAACAATGAACACCTATGAAACCAACTTCAATAAAAACCTAGGAGCTTTAGAAGAATACAATACCATCTTAGCTGATAAAATAGAAGATGTAAAAACAAATAAGCGTTTTGAAGTATTTGCAGGGGAAAATACTTTTGATATAAACATATACGATCATGAGTTAAAACAAAATTTATATGATAATCCTGAAAAATTCTTTGATGAAAAATACAATGAAATTTATTCTAAGTATGAAAGATATCCTGTTTTATTTTTTTATGGTTTAGGTAATGGTTTATTATACAAAGCTTTATTAAAAAATGAAAATCATAAAAGCATAATAGTTTTTGAACCTAATATTGAAATACTTTATATAGTTTTTCATCTAATAGATTTTAGCCAAGAATTAAAAGATAAAAGATTGTATGTGGTGGAAAATTTTGATAAAACGCATTTAAATATATTCTTAGGGAAAGAATTACATGTGAGAAATTACTTACAAAATATCAAATTATTTACGCATTCTCCTTATTATAATAACTATAAAGATGTTTGTGTTTTTGAAAAAAATACTCAAGAACTTTGTTTAAATCTTATCACAGAACTTGGCAACGACCCTAAAGACTCCCTCCAAGGCATAACCCAACTTTTACATAATCTACCTTATCAATTAGCTAACCCTAGCCTAAAAGACTTACTCAAACAAAGAAAAGATAAAATAGAAAATGCTATTATAGTTTCTACTGGTCCATCTTTGATTAAACAATTACCTTTATTAAAAGAATATGCTAGTAAGGCTAGTATTATATGTGCTGATAGTGCTTATCCTATATTAGCAAAGCATAATATTAAGCCTGATTATGTGTTGTCTTTAGAAAGAATAGAAAGAACTTCTGAATTTTTTAATAATGATTTTGGTGATTTTGATAAAGATATATTGTTTGTTTTAGTTAGTATGGTTTTTCCAAAAACCATAGAATACTTAAAGAAAAATGGTAGAAATTTTATGCTAGTACATAGACCATTACCTTTTGCACAAAGTTTAAATATGAATGATTATGGTTATTTAGGCTCAGGTATGAGTGTGGCTAATATGGCTTATGAATTAGCTGTAAAATTAGGTCATAAAAATATTATCTTAATAGGACAAGATTTAGCTTATGGTGAAGATGGGAATTCTCATCCTAAAGATTATCATTATTTTAAAGAAGACTTTGAAGGAAGTAGAAAACAAGGTCTATTTGTAACAGCTTATGGTGGTAATAAAGAAGTAGAAACAAATAGATGGTGGAAAATATTTAAAGAAACATTTGAAAAAGATATAGCCTTAATGAATCCACTAGATATAAAAACTTACAATGCCACTGAAGGTGGAGCTAGAATAGAAGGAAGTATAGAAAAACCTTTTAAAGAGCTTTGTGAAGAGTTGTTGAGGGAAGATAAGGTTTTGTTTGGGAAATTGCAAGGTCTAAATGAAAAAGAATTTAAAGATAAAAAAGATGAGATTAGCAAAAGATTAGATTATAAGATACAAAAAATCTCTCAAATTCTTATTAACGGTAAAAATCTCAAAGAAGAACTAAAAGATACTTTAAACTATACTAGTCATTCTAATAATATCCATGAGTTAGATTTTAAAAAAATTTTAAACACCAACGATAGCTTACATTTGCTCAAAGCCGACATAGAGAAAATGTTAGAATTAGGGGAAGTATTAAACCCTGCTTTAAAAAATATAGAATTAGAACTAGCCAAAATTTCGCTTATGAGCGCTCATACTCAAGAAGATAAAAAAATTCGTATGATAACTTGGCTTTTAAAGCATGAGTTATGGATAGAACAACTCATTAAATATCTTGATATTTTACTTGAAATTCTACAAAAAGAACAAAAATGAATATTTTTATAAAAAATTTAAATGCCTTAGATGAAAATTTAAAAATTAAACTTTTGCAATTAAACCCTACAAAAGCCGTTCAAATGCAAGATAAAAATTTCATCAATTCTCTAAAGACTTACTATAAAAATCATCCTGTTTTATTTGTTTATGGTATAGGTATATATATATATGAAGCTTTTAAAAATCAAAATTTAAAACATTTAGTGATTTTTGAAGATGATTTAAATCAACTTTATGCATTTTTAAAAAACAACGATATATCTTCATTTTTAAATAATCAACAATTATTTATATTTTATACAAAAGATTTTGATTTTAATAAGGCAAAAGAATTGTTTTTGCAACAAAATTTTATGTTTTATAAAGATATATCAACAATCATACCTTTTAAAAAATCTTGTTTTATCCAAAATATACAAGAGTTTATCCAAAAAGCCATTTTAAGTATATTAAATGCTTTACAATCAAGTGATGATTGTAAAATAATTATCAAATATTTTTGCAAAAATCTCTCAAAAACACTAACCCATACAAGTACAAAAGAATTTTTAGAAAAACATAAAGCTACAAACAAAACCGCTATCGTCGTTGCAAGTGGTCCAAGCTTAATCAAACAACTTCCCCTGCTAAAAGAAGTCCAACAAAAAGTAAGCATATTTTGTGCAGATGGTTCTTATCCTATTTTACATAAATACGGAATAAAACCTGACTATGTATTTTGCATAGAAAGAAGTATAGCAAATGAAGAAATAGAAGAAATAGAAGCCTCTTGGAAATTTTTTGATAACAATTTTAAAAATTTTGATAAAGATATATTGTTCATATTTAGCGATAGTGTTTTTCCAAAAACAATAGAAATGATGGATAGAAACAATAGAAACTACATAATTAATCTTTCAACAAATTCATTTTGCGTTAGTTTTGGTTTTGATGATTATGGATATTGTGATTTAAGTTTTAATTCTGTTGCAAATTTAGCTTATAATTTTGCAGTATCTTTAGGATATGAAAACATCATATTAATAGGACAAGATTTAGCTTTTGACGAAAAAGGCAATTCTCATCCTAATGAATTTTTGCATGGAACAAATTTAGATTCCACTCGCTATGAGCACATTAAAACAACAGCTTATGGCGGAGAAAATGAAGTTTATACTCATGCAGCATGGATGTTATATAAAGAAAAATACGAATACGATATAGCTCAAAATAAAAATTTTATCAAAACCTACAATGCCACTGAAGGTGGAGCTAGGATAGAAGGAAGTATAGAAAAGCCTTTTAAAGAGCTTTGTGAAAATGTTATTAGCAAAGAAAGTGTTAAAAATTTTCAAAAACTTTCATTGCCAGATAAAAAAGATATTCGTAAAAATCTCACAAAAGCTTTAAAACATTTTAATACAATCAATCAAAAAGCTATAGATTTTTTAAATCAAGCCCAAGATCTTTTAGTAAAAGTTCAAAACATCTCTTCGATGCTCAACAACCTACCAACTCATTTAAGCTTAGAAGAAAGTTTAAATGCGATCAATTTCAATCAAATCACAAACTTAAAACAAGAATTAAAATCATACAAAGAAGAGATTTTATCTAGTAAATATTTTTCTACAATTTTGCTAAGCTATATGTATACTAATGAATGTAATTTTATAAAATTAGAATGCATTGATACAAACGATACAATAAAAGAAAAAATAAATCAACTCAGTTATATAATTAACCATGAAAGACATATCAAAGAAATAACAAATCTTATCCAAACACAATATTCTATAATAAATCAAACCATAGCCGATATACAAATTTTAATTTCTAAGGATTTTTTATGAACGAACTCTTTTTAAAAAATACTCAAGCTTTATTTGAAAAAGATCGGCCCCTAGCCTTAAAATTAAGAGAGCTTAAAGAATGTAAGCAATTTGAACTTTTTCAAGGAAGTAGTGATAATTTAGATATTAATATATTAGATAAAAAAAGAAAAGAATTTGTATATAAAGATCCTTTAAAAGAATTAAATGAAAGTTTAAAGCTATTTAATGAAGAATTTTTAAGATATCCTATTTTATTTTTTTATGGTTTAGGGAATGGAATTTTATATAAAGCTTTACTCTCTAATCCTATTAGAAATCATTTGGTTATTTTTGAAGAAGAATTAGAGATTATTTATTTAGTTTTTCATTATTTAGATTTAAGTGAAGAAATCAGAAATGAAAAGGTGATTTTGTTTTATACACCATTAACAACTTTTGCTCAACTTGATATTTTAATGAGTTATACTACTATAAGAAATTATTATAAAATTTACAATCTTTTTACACATAGTGCTTTTTATAATACTTATAATATTAAAAAAATCAATGACTATCTTATACAAGCAATAAAACTTAACCATACAAAAGTTGGTAATGCACCAAGTGATTCTTTAAAAGGTATTACTCAATTTGTTAAAAATTTAATTTTTCTTATCTCTAACCCTAGCTTAAAAGATTTACTCAAACAAAGAAAAGACAAAATAGAAAATGCTATTATAGTTTCTACTGGTCCATCTTTGATTAAACAATTACCTTTATTAAAAGAATATGCTAGTAAGGCTAGTATTATATGTGCTGATAGTGCTTATCCTATATTAGCAAAGCATAATATTAAGCCTGATTATGTTTTAATGCTTGAAAGAGATGAAGTTGTCAGCGAATGTTTTAATAATAATTTTGGTGAATTTGATAAAGATATATTATTTGTTGTTGCAAGTTTAGTACATCAAAAAACTATAGAATACTTAAAGAAAAACAATAGAAATTTTATGCTAGTACATAGACCACTACCTTTTGCACAAAGTTTAAATATGAATGATTATGGTTATTTAGGCTCAGGTATGAGTGTGGCTAATATGGCTTATGAATTAGCTGTAAAATTAGGTCATAAAAATATTATCTTAATAGGACAAGATTTAGCTTATGGTGAAGATGGGAATTCTCATCCTAAAGATTATGTTCATGGGGAAGAAAGTGAAAACTATAGAAAACAAGGTCTATTTGTAACAGCTTATGGTGGTAATAAAGAAGTAGAAACAAATAGATGGTGGAAAATATTTAAAGAAACATTTGAAAAAGATATAGCCTTAATGAATCCACTAGATATAAAAACTTACAATGCCACTGAAGGTGGAGCTAGAATAGAAGGAAGTATAGAAAAACCTTTTAAAGAGCTTTGTGAAGAGTTGTTGAGGGAAGATAAACCTTACCTAAAACACTTTAAAATAACCCAAGCAAAATTAAGTAAAAATCTAGAAAAAGCAGCAAAAAATATAGAAAAAATGATTATCATAAACCAAAATAATATCAAAAAAATACAAAATATCTTAGAGCAAATTTCAAAAAGTAAAAAAACTTTAAAAGTAAAAAAACTTTTTTCACAAATTGATACTTTTAAAGTACAACTTCATAAAAGATCTAATGGTGCATATGAGCTTTATCCACATATTTTATATCATCACGAGCTAAAAGTAAATGCTATTTTATGTAAAAACCCAAACAATTTACAAGAACAAAATACTATGATTTTAGAACTTTTAAAAGAATACGAGGAAACTTTTAAAACTCTTTTACATCTTTTGTATGTATTTGACACTACAATAAAAGACAACACTATAGAACTTTTTCAACTCACAAGGTAAAACACATGAACGAACTCTTTTTAAAAAATACTCAAGCTTTATTTGAAAAAGATCAGCCCCTAGCCTTAAAATTAAGAGAGCTTAAAGAATGTAAGCAATTTGAACTTTTTCAAGGAAGTAGTGATAATTTAGATATTAATATATTAGATAAAAAAAGAAAAGAATTTGTATATAAAGATCCTTTAAAAGAATTAAATGAAAGTTTAAAGCTATTTAATGAAGAATTTTTAAGATATCCTATTTTATTTTTTTATGGTTTAGGGAATGGAATTTTATATAAAGCTTTACTCTCTAATCCTATTAGAAATCATTTGGTTATTTTTGAAGAAGAATTAGAGATTATTTATTTAGTTTTTCATTATTTAGATTTAAGTGAAGAAATCAGAAATGAAAAGGTGATTTTGTTTCAAGATTTTTCTTTTCATAAAATCAGTAATTTTTTTGCACAAAAAAATATCAATACTTTAGTAAAAATTTACGATTTTCATCCGCTGAACGAATTTTACAGCAACTATTATTTAAAGTCTATCCAGACAATAAACTCTATTAATTTAAAATCCATCCGATACATATCTACTACTATGGGCAACGACCCTAAAGACTCCCTCCAAGGCATAACCCAACTTTTACATAATCTACCTTATCAATTAGCTAACCCTAGCCTAAAAGACTTACTCAAACAAAGAAAAGATAAAATAGAAAATGCTATTATAGTTTCTACTGGTCCATCTTTGATTAAACAATTACCTTTATTAAAAGAATATGCTAGTAAGGCTAGTATTATATGTGCTGATAGTGCTTATCCTATATTAGCAAAGCATAATATTAAGCCTGATTATGTGTTGTCTTTAGAAAGAATAGAAAGAACTTCTGAATTTTTTAATAATGATTTTGGTGATTTTGATAAAGATATATTGTTTGTTTTAGTTAGTATGGTTTTTCCAAAAACCATAGAATACTTAAAGAAAAATGGTAGAAATTTTATGCTAGTACATAGACCATTACCTTTTGCACAAAGTTTAAATATGAATGATTATGGTTATTTAGGCTCAGGTATGAGTGTGGCTAATATGGCTTATGAATTAGCTGTAAAATTAGGTCATAAAAATATTATCTTAATAGGACAAGATTTAGCTTATGGTGAAGATGGGAATTCTCATCCTAAAGATTATCATTATTTTAAAGAAGACTTTGAAGGAAGTAGAAAACAAGGTCTATTTGTAACAGCTTATGGTGGTAATAAAGAAGTAGAAACAAATAGATGGTGGAAAATATTTAAAGAAACATTTGAAAAAGATATAGCCTTAATGAATCCACTAGATATAAAAACTTACAATGCCACTGAAGGTGGAGCTAGAATAGAAGGAAGTATAGAAAAACCTTTTAAAGAGCTTTGTGAAGAGTTGTTGAGGGAAGATAAGGTTTTGTTTGGGAAATTGCAAAAAAGCAACAAAAAATATAACTTGCAAAAAAGAATCCAGGTAAATATCAATCTTGCTAATAGATTTATTATAAGCTGTCAAAAAATTTTATCTCTTATTGAAAAAAATATCAATCAATGCGATTTTCAAAATTTAAAAAAAGAAAATATGCATTTAACTAAACTTTTAACTCATATAGATAAATTAAAAAATCAAATATTAAAAAACAAAAACCATTATATTTTTAATGAGCTTCAAAAACCTTTATTTTACCATTATGAAAGCAAAATAAATGAACTATTTGTATTAGTTTATAAAGATGAGCTGGAAAAAACTAGAAAGATTATAAGCTATCTTAATGCTAATAAAACATGGCTACAAGATTACATTCAAACTCTAAAAATCCAAAATGAAATTGTAAAAAAAGTCGATTTTAAAGCCCTTTAAAAAAGGGCTTTTTATTATTGTAAAAGTTTTAATACATTTTGCTGAACAGCATTTGCTTGACTCATAGCATAAGAACCACTTTGGGCTAAGATATTGTATTTAGAAAAGTTCGCACTCTCAGCAGCAAAGTCAACATCTCTTATGGTTGATTCTGCTGATTTGATATTTACTTGAGTTACGCTAATGTTGTTAATAGTTGATGTGATTTGATTTTGTACCGCACCAATATCTGCTCTAATATTATCAAGTGTAGTAATGGCACTATCAGCTAAATCCATAACAGCCATTGCACCTTGTAAGGTAGTAACACCTGCACTTTTTGGAGTAGCGATATTATCTGCTGTGCTCATGGCATTAAATCCCATCGCACAAGCTATATCAGCTGAAATTTGACCCTTTACAGCTTCTAAATTTACTGTTGCTTGAGCAGCAGATGAACCATTTTGACCAAATCCTATTGTAGATCCTCCAGAAACTATGATATCTCTACCATCGTTTTTAACTAAAGACAATCTTCCATAATTTACAGAAGCTACAACACCACTTAAGGCTGTTCCAAGAGAACCTGTCAATTCTATACCTCTACCATCGGCTGAATTTAAAATGAGTTTTCCATCTACTACAGAAGCTTCAACCCCTGTTGTATCTTTTTTAGCATTGATAGCCGCTGCCAAAGCGCCATCTTTATCCCCAGGTTTTACATCAACTTGACCTATAACCACACCATTAATAGCAAAATCAAGACCTGTTGTTCCAGCAGGTAAAGCACCGCTTGATATGGTTTGAACCACAGCTGTTGCTCTAACGCCTGTTTTATCAGCTACTTTATTGATCTCATCAGCCAAAGCACCAAGTCCTGTTCCAACAGAAGTAGAAATAACCACTGATTGAAACTTATAATCATTTACACCATCATATGATTTTAAAACTATATTAGATACTCCACTTCCTGTAACCCTAAGACCTGTTTCAAAACGAGTATGACCAATCTTTCCTGATTGAGTTGGTCCTATGGTTGCATGCACTGTTTGATTTGACTGTGCACCTATTTGAAATTCTTGATTAACAAAATTTCCACTTAAAAGTTGTTTGCCATTAAATGAAGTAGTATTTGCAATGTTATCAAGTTCTTCCATTAAACGATTGATTTCATTTTGAATCATTGTTCTAGTTTTTGCTGTTTGACCATCTTGAGCTGCTTGAGTAGCTTTTACCTTAATGGTATCTAGTATTTTCAACTGCTCATCCATAGCTTTATCAGCAGTTTGCAAAATACCTATAGCATCATTACCATTATTAATAGCTTGACCTAAAGATGCTGCTTGGTTTCTTAATGAATCAGCTATCGCCATACCAGAAGCATCATCTGCGGCTGAATTTATTCTCAAACCTGAACTAAGTCTTCCTAGAGATTTATCTAATTCTCTAGCGGTGATTACCGAATTTGCGTGTGCATTCATTGCACCTATATTGGTGTTTATTCTAAAACCCATTTTAAATCCTTTCAAAATATTGCTTAGCTTTGTTGAAGCAATAAGTGTTCCAAAAATGTAAAAAATTTTTTGTATAAAAATATAAAACTTTTTATATTGCTTCCGATATGGTTTTTAACGACAGCATGACGGTGTCGAATATATTTAAAAGGATTTAAAATGGGATTTCGTATTAACACAAATGTAGCATCTTTAAATGCTCAAGTAAATGCAGGATTGAACTCAAGATCGTTAGATAGCTCTTTAGCAAGACTTAGTTCAGGTTTGAGAATAAATTCAGCCGCAGATGATGCTTCTGGTCTAGCTATTGCAGATAGCTTGAAAACTCAGGCAAATACTTTAGGTCAAGCTATATCAAATGCAAATGATGCAAACAGCATGCTTCAAATCGCTGATAAAGCTATGGATGAGCAGTTGAAAATACTAGATACCATTAAGGTAAAAGCTACTCAAGCAGCTCAAGATGGTCAAACAGCAAAAACTAGAGCGATGATTCAAGGTGAGATCGGTAAACTTATGGAAGAACTTGATAACATTGCAAATACTACTACCTATAATGGTAAACAACTTTTAAGTGGTGCTTTTTCTAATCAACAATTTCAAATTGGTGATAAAGCAAATCAAACAGTAAATGCAACCATAGGTGCAACTCAATCAGCTAAAATCGGTCAAACTCGTTTTGAAACAGGAAGTAGAATTACAGCTGGTGGCACTTTAGGTTTTACTATTAAAAATTATGATGGTGTAAATGATTTTAAAGTTCAACCAGTAATTCTTTCTACAAGTGCTGGAACAGGACTTGGTGCTTTAGCAGCTGAGATTAATAAATCTTCAGATAAAACAGGTGTTAGAGCTACTGCAACAGTTCAAACCATCTCAAGTGGTACTATTCAAGCTGGAAATACTGGAGATACTTTCACAATTAATGGAGTTGTTATTGGTAAAGTTGCAGTACAAGCTGGTGATAAAGATGGTGCTTTAGTTTCAGCTATCAATGCTAAAAAAGATACAACAGGAGTTGAAGCTTCTGTGGTAAATGGTCAGTTAGTTCTAAACTCAGCTGATGGTAGAGGTATAGAACTAAGTGGATTAGGTTCTTCTTTAAGTGGAAATATAGCTTCTGTAAATTATGGAAGATTGTCTTTAGTTAAAAATGATGGTAGTGACATCATCATCTCTGGAGGATCTACAGTTGGTCTTGGAACAGCTACAGCTGAAGCAACTGTAAATCTAGAATCAGTTAAAGGTCAAATTGCTGCAAGTATTGCTTGTGCTATGGGCTTTAATGCTATGAGTACAGCTGATTTAGTAGGTAAAAAACAATCAGCAGGTGTTACTACCTTACAAGGTGCAATGGCTGTTATGGATATAGCTGATACTGCTATAGCAAACCTTGACACCATTAGAGCAAACATCGGTGCTACACAAAATCAAATCACATCAACTATTAACAACATTAGCGTAACTCAAGTTAATGTTAAAGCTGCTGAATCACAAATTAGAGATGTTGACTTTGCAAGTGAAAGTGCAAACTACTCTAAAGCTAATATCTTAGCTCAAAGTGGATCTTACGCTATGGCTCAAGCAAATGCAGCTTCTCAAAATGTATTAAGATTACTTCAGTAGTCAATTTACGATTTCCTAAGCTCACCTTTTGGTGGGCTTTTCTTCTTTTCTAAGCAAAAAATTTAACTTTTTTTTATACACTTTTATTAATTTTAATCCTCACAAGGAAAATAATGAAAAATTTAATCATAGTAGAATCACCTGCTAAAGCTAAAACCATAGGTAATTTTCTAGGTAAAGACTATGAAGTAATAGCCTCTAAAGGTCACATTAGAGATCTACCTAAAACTAGCTTTGGTATAAAAATAGAAGATGAAAATTTTAAACCTGAATATAGAATTTCAAACGATCATTCAAGCTTAGTAAAAGAACTCAAAGAAAAAGCTAAAAAAGCTAAAACTATCTATCTTGCAACCGATGAGGACCGCGAAGGAGAAGCCATAGCTTATCATATAGCTAAAGCTATTAACAAAGATGAAAATTCCTTACCACGTATAGTTTTTCATGAAATTACTAAAAGTGCTATAGAAAATGCTTTAAAAAATCCAAGATCTTTAAATGTAAATAGCGTCAACGCTCAACAAACTAGACGCTTACTTGATCGCATAGTAGGTTATAAACTAAGTCCTTTACTAAATCAAAAAATTCAAAAAGGTTTAAGTGCAGGACGCGTGCAAAGTGCTGCATTAAAAATCATCGTCGATAGAGAAAGAGAAATCAAAGCTTTTGTTCCTTTAAAATACTTTAGCATAGATATGGTTTTTGAAAAAGACTTGCAAGCTGAATTAGTCGAATTTCAAAATCAAAAGATAGAAAAACTAAGTTTAACTAATGAAGATAGAGCTAAACTCATCTTTGAAGCTTGTAAAAATGCTAACTTTAAAATCAAAGATATAGAAAGTAAAGACAGAAAAATAGCTCCACAAGCACCTTTTATGACCTCAACCTTGCAACAAAGTGCGAGCAATCGCCTAGGTTTCAACCCTAAAAAAACCATGATGATAGCTCAAAAACTTTATGAGGGTGTAAAAACTCATCAAGGCGTAATGGGCGTAATTACCTACATGAGAACAGATAGCTTAAACATAGCAAAAGAAGCCTTAGAAGAAGTAAGAAAGCTCATCAAAAGCGAATTTGGTAAAGAATATTTACCAAGTAAGGCAAACATTTATACTACCAAAAGCAAAGGTGCTCAAGAAGCACATGAAGCCATAAGACCAACTAATCTAAGCTTTACTCCAAAGCTTGCAAGTGAGTTTTTAGAAAAAGATGAAGCAAGATTATATACTTTAATATACAATCGCTTCCTAGCTTCACAGATGAATCCTGCCATCTCTCAAACTCAAAATGTATATGCAAAATCAAACGAAGCAAGTTTTAAAATAAGCGGTAGAAAAATTTTATTTGATGGGCATTATAAAGTATATGGCGATATGGATAAAGACAAAATCTTGCCTAATCTAAAATTAGAAGATTCACTAAATATCCAAAATATAGAATTAAACTCGCATTTTACTGAACCACCTTCAAGATACTCAGAAGCTGGGCTTGTAAAAAAGCTAGAAAATCTTGGCATAGGACGCCCTTCTACTTATGCACCAACCATCTCTTTACTTAGCACAAGAGAATATGTACATATAGATAAAAAGCAAATCATACCCAATGAAATAGCCTTTGTCGTAACAGAAGTTTTAGAGCAAAATTTTAGCGATATAGTAGATAGTGATTTTACTTCTAAAATGGAAGATAAACTTGACATCATTGCAGAAGGTAAGATGGACTGGCAAGAAGTTTTAAGAGAATTTTATTTTCCTTTTATGCGTAAAATTGATGAGGGCAAAAAAAACATAAAAAGCCAAAAGACTTTCACAAAATTAGATGAAACTTGCCCTGATTGTGGAGGTGAGCTTGCTATAAGAAAAGGAAGATATGGAGAATTTATAGCTTGTTTAAATTTTCCAAAGTGCAAATACTCAAGAAATTTAAAACAAGAAATACAAAATAAGGAAAAGAACGAAAAAAAACTCAATACCATAGGCGTAAAATGTCCAAACTGCCAAGAAGGCGAGATTGTAGAACGTTTTTCAAAACGCGGTAAATTTTATGGGTGTAGCACTTATCCAAAATGCAATTATATAAGTAAATATAAACCAAGTGAAGAAAAATGTAGCGAATGTGGTGAAACTTTAATCATCAAAGAACTTAAAAAAGGCATATTTTTAGAGTGCTTAAAATGCAAAATCAAAAAGGAAATTTAATGCAAATCATGCTTTGTGCTATATCTAATATAGCAAGTGGAGGATGTGGGGAAGATTGTAAATACTGCACCCAAAGTGCTCATGTAAAAACTAATATCAATAAATACAAAAGAAAAGATATAGACCAAATTGTTTTAGAAGCTAAAATGGCTAAAAAAAATGAAGCTTTAGGTTTTTGCTTAGTTACAGCAGGTGCTGGACTTGATGATGAAAAACTTGAATATGTGTGTAAAGTAGCTCATGCAGTGCAAAAAGAAGTAGAAGGACTTTTGCTTATAGCTTGCAATGGTATAGCAAATTTAGAACAACTCAAAGAATTAAAAAAAGCAGGGATTTTTTCTTATAACCACAACTTAGAAACTTCTAAAGAATTTTTCCCAAACATATGCTCTACACATACTTGGGAGCAAAGATTTCAAACAAATCTTTATGCCAAAGAAGCGGGGTTAATGCTTTGTTGTGGTGGAATTTATGGTCTTGGAGAAAGCGAAGTTGATAGAAAAAGTTTTAGGGCAAGTTTAAAAGAGCTTGAACCTTTTTCTTCGCCTATTAACTTTTTCATACCAAATGAAAATTTAAAACTAAAACAAGCTTTGCTTGATCCTGATGAGGCGTTAAACATCATTAAAGACACTAAAAAAGACTTGCCAAATGCACATATCATGGTAGCAGGTGGTAGAGAGGTAGTGCTAAAAGAAAGACAATATGAAATTTTTGATGCAGGTGCTAGTGCTATAGTAGTGGGTGATTATCTTACAACCAAAGGCGAAGAACCTAACAAAGATATACAAAAACTAAAACAAATGGGATTTAGCTTTGCTAACTCATGCCATTGATGCTCAAGTTGCTACGGATTTAAAAATTTTATTTGTAGTAGCAGGGTGTTTGCTCACTTCACCTTATATTGCTAAATTTTTAAAACTCCCACTTTCAGCCACTGAAATCATGCTTGGCTCTTTCATAGGATTTTTAGGTTTTATAGGAGAGAGTGAGAATTTTAAACTTTTAGCTAATGCGGGGTTTTATTATCTTATGTTTATTGCAGGTATGGAAATTAATCTTAAAACCTTTTTAAACACTGAAAGAAGCTTGCTTAATAAAGCTTTTATTTACATCATACTTTTATATGCTTTTAGTATTTTAGCGGTTAAAAGTATTGATATTTCTTATATTTTTGTCATCATCATACCTGTAATGAGTGTAGGCTTACTCTCAACACTTTATAGGGATTTTGGTAAAAATTGCGAGTGGCTTAATGTATCCATGGTAGTGGCTACTTTAGCTGAAGTTGTAAGCATAGTTTTACTTACCATAACCGCAGCATTTTTAGGAAAAGGTGCTGATATTTTTTCACTCACTCAAAATTTATTATATTTAGTAGGATTTTTAGCACTTTGTATCTTTGGTTTTAAATTTTTAGAGGTACTTTTTTGGTGGTATCCACAACTTAAAACTATACTCATGCCGTGGCAAGATCAAAATGAAAAAGATATAAGATTTTGCATGGCTATATTTATTGCTATTGTTGCGATTATGATTTATTTTAAACTTGAAGTTGCACTCGGAGCTTTTATAGCAGGTTCATTTATAGCAACTTTTTTTGATCACAAGAAAGATTTAGAACATAAGCTTTCTAGTTTTGGCTATGGCTTTTTAATTCCTATATTTTTTATCTATATAGGATCAAGTTTTAAGCTTCAAATGCTTTTAAATCCTCAAGTTTTAATCATAGCTTTTTCACTAACTACCTTTATGATAGGACTAAGGATACTTTGTGCTATGACTTTTGTAAAAATACTTGGTTTAAAAAATACCTTTTTATTTGGCCTAAGCCATTCTATGCCACTTACCTTACTCATCGCAGTAGCTACTCTTTCTTATCAAACTAATATTATCACTCAAGACATATACTCAGGACTAGTGCTTACTGCTTTACTTGAGGCAATTTTGGCTATTAGTTTGATTAAATTTATCAATAATCTTAGTAGAAAATAATTCTACTAAGTATTTATATAAAATTGCTATACTTTTTTTATGAAAAATTTAGACACACTTTTAGAATTAGCCTTAAAAGCAGGCAAGGAAGCCTCTAAAGTATTACTTGAATATAAAGACAAAAACACCTTATGGCTTAAAGATGATGATTCTCCGGTAGGTTTAGCCGATATAAAATCTAATGAAGCTATTAGTGAAATTTTAGCTTCAAGTGATATAGCTATATGCTCTGAGGAAAATATACTTTCTTATGAAGAAAGAAAAAATTTAGAGTATTTTTGGCTTATAGACCCACTTGATGGCACCAAATCTTATGCTAAAAAAGATAAAGAATATTGTGTTTTAATCGCATTAATTCATAAAAATACTCCAGTGCTTTCACTTATAGGTGATGTAGAAAATAATGTTTTTTATTATGCACACACTTATACTAAAGTTTATAAAAATAATGAAATTTTAAATCTTAGTTTAGAGCAATATGAAAAAGTTAGAAATATTGCTTTATACTCTAAAAACCATGATAATAATGAAGATTTTTTTATTCAAAATTATCTTGAAGGCGTTAAAGTTTCATCTGCTTTGAAATTTGTATATTTGCTCGAAGCAAAAGCAGGAGTTTATCCTCGTTTTGGTGGTCCAAAAGCTTGGGATATAGCTGCAGGGGATTTTTTAATCAAACAAAATGGTGGAATTTTATATGATTTTAATAAAAAGGCTTTAGATTATAATAGTCCTGATTTTAAACTTCCAAGTTTTATAGCTTTTGCTAAGAGCGAATTTAAATTAAAAGGTTTTTAGTGAAATTTTTTTTAATATTCTTATGTTTTTTAAGTACTATTTATGCAAATTCTTTTGCAAATAAAAAAATCATCAAGCTACAAAATAATGATGATTTTAATATCATAAATCTTGATCAAAGTATAGATTATGACAGACTCTCACATATTAGTACTTTAGCTTTAGTACCAAGCTACGAAAAAGAATATAATTTTTATTTTTCAAATTTAAAAATTGATGCCAAAACAATGGCAAAAGACACACTAAAAGCACTAAGTATTATTTTAAACGAGCAAAATAATTTTGCCTTGCTTAGTCAAAAAGAGAATCAAACCTATATCAATAGCCAAAACATTTTACAAGTGGATAAGAAATTTATCAATGCAAGTGAGTTTTTGGAATTTAATCGTTTTAAAAAGGCTGATTTTATTGTTTTATTAGATTTAAAAAGTATTCAAGCAAGCCAACAAAATTTCTTATTTTTTTCAAATTTTGAAGTCAAAGCTGATATAGAATACAAACTTTTTAATGCCAAAACAAAAAAACTAAAGGATTATAAAATTCTTACTATCAACACTCAATTTAGCACAAATGATAAAAACAAATCTTACCAAGAACTAGTTCAAGAAATAGCTAAAATTCTTTATGAAGATATTAAAAATACTATATAATTACTACTTCTTCTTCTAAAACAATTCCAAATTCTCCAAAAACTCTTTTTTTAGCAAGTTCTATCAAAAACAAAGCATCATCAAAACTAGCATGTTTTTTATTGATCAAAAAATTTGCATGCTCGTTACTAAACATCGCATCATTTTTACTAAAACCTTTAAGTCCAACCGCCTCTATCAATCTTCCTGCATGATCATTTTTGGGATTTTTAAAAATAGAGCCAAAGCTAGCGCCTTTGGGTTGATTTTTTCTTGCATTTTTTAAAAGCTCATCTTTGGCTGAGTCAAATCCATATTCCAAAAAAAACTTCGCACTAAACATTACTTCTTTAATAGGATTAAACCTGTAAGCAAAAGCGATATTTTGTCTTAAAATTTCTTGATTAAAGGTACAAATACTAATTAAGTTTTTACTAATATCTTCATCTTTTAATCCTGCATTCATTTTTAAAATTCCACCCAAAGTTCCTGGAATATTTCTTAAAAATTCAAAACCTTTTAGATTATTTTCTTTGGCAAAATGATGCAATTTATAAGATTTTACACTAGAACCTATCTCTAAATACACACCTTTTTTATTTTGCTCTAAAATTTTAATATAATCAAAATTTTTCCCTAAAATTCCAAGTTTTTTGGGTTTTGGAGAGATTAAGAGATTATTTGCTCCACCTATTAAAAAACCATCAAATTCACAAAATTCTTCAAGTATTTGCACTTCAAAGCTCTCACCTATACGCACAGAAGAATACTTAGAAAAATTAATAATCATCGAATAAAGCTTGGAATTTGATTTAATATATTAGTTGTAAAATCTATCATAGAGCTTACCATCCAAGGCATTAAAAATACTATCACTACAACAACAAGCAAAATTTTTGGTACAAAAGAAAGTGTAGCTTCATTAATTTGCGTTACAGCTTGAAAAATACTTATTATAAGCCCTGCAATAAGCCCTGCTAAAAGCATAGGCAAAGAAAGCATAAGTGTGATTTTAAAAGTTTGTACACCCAAGGCTACTAAAGTACTTTCCATATTTTCTCCTTAAAAATTTAAATTCTATCAAGAATTTCTAAATTCTTCATATTCACTAGGTATAAGATAATCTTTGCTCTTTATTAATTTATCATAAAATCCATAATTAAATCCAAGTTCAAAAAGCTTATCTACGGCATTGTATTGTTTATCATTCATATTAATAGAATTTTTATTCGCATATAAATTCAAATACACATCAAGTTTTTGTGCATCAACGCGTATTAAATCACGCTCTAAAAGCATGGAAGCTAAGATTTTTCTATTATGATCAGCCACTTCTACCGCTTTAATCAAATCTTTTTCGACTGCTATAGCATCATTAAGCGGTAAAGATCTTCTAAGTGCCATACCACCCAAAGGCAAAGGCAAATCATCTTTGGCTAATTCTTGCCAAATATCCCAAAGTTCAGTCTCTACACATAAGCTAGGGTCAAATTCTAAAATACTCTCATGTATAAGCACTCCTGCGTCTACCTCATCTTCTAAAACAGCTTTTTCAATCTCTAAAAAATTCTTATAAATTATTCTAGCCTGTGGATATTTTATACGAAAAATCAAAGCATTAGTAGTGTGTGCTCCACTCAAAGCAACTTTAAAATTTGGTTTTAATTTTTTATCTTTTTTCTTAATAAGCTTTGGCCCATAACCCTCACCAAAACTTACAGCAGTTTTTAACAAAGCATATTCACTAGCTATCAAAGGATAAAGCGCAAAAGATATCGCACTAACATCATATATATTTTGTAGTGCAAGTTCATTTAAAGTTTGTATATCTAAGGCTGTATTTTCATACTCATAAGTATTTCCAACCCAACCAAATTTAATCGCCATATACATAAAAATATCATCAGCATCAGGAGAGTGTGCTACGCTAATTTTTTTATTCATTTTTTTCCTTGAAAAATTTAAAAAGTATTTTAGCAAAATTCAAAATAAAAACTTATATTAAAATTCTTTTTGATACAATTTTAGACATATTATAAAAGGATTAACAAGTATGGATGATAACAAAAGAAAATCACTTGATGCAGCTTTAAAAAGTCTTGATAAAACCTTTGGAAAAGGTACTATCTTAAGACTTGGTGATAAAGAAGTTGAAAAAATTGATTCTATTCCTACAGGTTCAGTTGGACTTGATCTAGCTTTGGGTATAGGTGGAGTTCCAAAAGGAAGAATTATAGAAATTTATGGGCCTGAAAGCTCAGGTAAAACCACACTCACTCTACACATCATAGCAGAATGTCAAAAAAAAGGCGGGGTTTGTGCATTTATCGACGCTGAACATGCTCTTGATGTAAGATATGCAAAAAATTTAGGTGTTGATACAGAAAATCTTTACATCTCTCAGCCAGACTTTGGCGAGCAAGCCTTAGAAATCGTTGAAACTATAGCGAGAAGTGGAGCTATTGATCTAATAGTAGTAGATAGTGTTGCTGCACTTACTCCAAAAGCAGAGATTGAAGGTGATATGGGAGATCAACATGTAGGTCTTCAAGCAAGATTAATGAGTCAAGCTTTAAGAAAATTAACCGGTATTGTTCATAAAATGAATACTACTGTAATTTTCATCAACCAAATTCGTATGAAAATAGGTATGATGGGCTATGGTACTCCTGAAACGACTACTGGTGGAAATGCTTTAAAATTTTATGCTTCAGTACGTTTAGATGTAAGAAAAACAGCTACTTTAAAACAAAATGATGAGCCTATTGGAAACCGTGTTAAAGTAAAAGTAGCTAAAAACAAAGTTGCACCACCTTTTAAACAGGCTGAATTTGATGTAATGTTTGGAGAAGGTGTAAGCCGTGAGGGTGAGTTAATAGACTATGGTGTAAAACTTGATATTATCGATAAGAGTGGTGCATGGTTTTCTTATAAAGCTTCTAAACTCGGACAAGGCAGAGAAAATGCGAAAGCCTTTTTAAAAGAAAACCCAACTATTGCAGATGAGATCACACAAGCCATACAAAACTCAATCGGTATAGATAGTATGATTTTAGGTGCAAAAGAAGACGATGAAGGAGAAGAATAATGTTAATTATTGAAGATTTAAGAGCTTTTGAAGTTTTAGATAGTAGAGGAAATCCTACCATTAAAGCTGAAATCATGCTAAGCGATGGTAGTGTGGGTAGTGCTATCGTTCCAAGTGGAGCAAGCACAGGAAAAAAAGAAGCTTTAGAATTAAGAGATAATGATGAAAGATTTGGTGGAAAAGGTGTTTTAAAAGCCATTGAAAACATCAATGGCACCATAGCTGAAAATATCATAGGACTTGATGCATTTAATCAAACTCAGCTAGATAATACTCTTTTAGAGCTTGATGGGACAAAAAACTACTCCAACTTAGGAGCAAATGCGACTTTAGGAATTTCTATGGCCACAGCACGTGCAGCTGCTAATGCACTAGGCGTGCCTTTATATCGCTACTTAGGTGGAGCAAATGCAAGCGTATTACCCGTACCAATGTGTAATATCATCAATGGTGGTGCACATGCAAACAATAGCGTAGATTTTCAAGAATTTATGATTATGCCTTTTGGTTTTTCAAGCTTCAAAGAAGGTTTAAGATCAGTTTGTGAAATTTATGCTACATTGAAAAAAGAATTAGCTAGCTTAGGTCATTCTACTGCTTTAGGCGATGAGGGTGGTTTTGCTCCAAATTTAGCAAACAACACTGAACCTCTTGATCTTTTAATGACTTGCATAAAAAAAGCAGGTTATGAAAATAAAATCAAACTAGCATTAGATGTAGCAAGTAGTGAGCTTTACAAAGATGGTAAATACCACTTAGAAGGTAAAGTTTTCTCAAGCGAAGATTTAATTGCCCGTTATGAAGAATTATGTACTAAATATCCAATTTTTAGTATCGAAGATGGTTTAGCCGAAGATGATTATGAAGGCTGGGTTAAACTTACCCAAAAACTTGGCAATAAAGTTCAACTTGTAGGTGATGATTTATTTGTAACCAATGAAGATATTTTAAGAGAAGGTATCATGAAAAATATGGCAAATGCTGTATTGATTAAGCCTAATCAAATTGGAACCATCACACAAACCATGAGAACAGTCAGGCTAGCTCACAGAAACAATTATAGATGTATTATGAGTCACAGAAGTGGCGAGAGCGAGGATACTTTTATAGCTGATTTTGCTGTAGCACTAAATACAGGTCAAATTAAAACAGGCGCTCTAGCAAGAGGCGAAAGAACAGCTAAATACAATCGTTTATTAGAAATTGAACTTGATAATGATGAGTATTTAGGAGATAAGCTCTGAGTGATTTATTAAAAGAATATGATGAGCATTCTAAAAAAAAGGAAGCTCATCATCATCTAATAAAAACTATTGTTTTATCATTTGTAGCCATTATCGTTGCTATGTATTTTGGTAATATGTTTTTTGGAAAATCTTCATTAGATGTTTTACTAACACTCAAAGAAGAGCAAAAAAAACTAGAAAAAAACATAATGACTTTAAAAGCTAAGAATGCTCAGGCACAAAAAGAATATTTACAGCTTTTAAGACTTAAAGGAGAAAATTCACATGAGAATTAATTTTTTGATATTATTTTTATTATCTTGTGTTTTTTTAAATGCAAAAGATAATCCTTTTGACAATAGTTTAGAGCAGCAAAATACTGAATTTGCAAAACTTAGTCCTTTTCAAAGACAAGATTTTAATTTTAATTCTAATGCAAGAATTTTAAAAAACATCACTATTACTTATATCAATCTTGATGGTTCTGAAGAACAAACTACATTAGATATATACAAAGGGATCAATTGGCACGATACCTACTCATTTATAAAAACCAAAAGCCCAAATGCTACACCTATACTTGATGTATCTGTAACAGTACCACAAAATCAAGCAACTAAAAATACAAAAATAGAAGAAAATAATACAACCTTAAATATAGAAACACCTCTTTTTAGTGGAAATATCTACAATTTTATTTCTATAGGTTTTTATAATAACAAAATCAATATTAAAACTGAAGATAGAATGTTAAGACATTTATCTATAGGAGATCCAACTAAAATTATTATAGATTTTGCTAAAAAACAAAATTTCAATACTAAAACATTACAAGTAAACACAGCAAAAGTTAGAAAAGTTGTCTTTGGGTCGCATAAAGGGTATTATCGTTTAGTAATATATCTTGATGGAAAATACAGCTATAAATATTCACATAGTGAAAATTTGCATACATTTAACTATCGCTAAGAGTTTTTAAACTCTTAAGCAAATCTATGATCATAAATAATCATTTGAAATCTTTGAGCTATCATTCTAGCTCTTTCTATGATAATACTCCTTGGTTCATCTTCAAAAACTTCTTGCAAACTTTCATCAAATAAGTTAAGCCAAACATCAAAAAATTCTCTAGGAAATGGAGGTAATTCGTGATGAGCTCTTAAAGGCGAGCCACTATAGCTTGGATCACCTAAAAACATCCCCGCCCAAAAACTTGCTATTTTTTCTTTATGTTTTTTCCAGCTCTCATCATCTGTGCCGATTTTTTCATTAAAAATAGGCCCCAAATCCTTATCAACTCTAACTTTTGCATAAAAAACATCCATAAGCTTTCTAATGCCATCATGATTAATAGTTTCAAATTTCATACTTTTCCTTAAAAAATAATTTTAATCTATTGTATTAAATTTACAGATTAAAAATATAAACAAAAGTCAATTTTTAGTATAATTTTAAAAATAAAACTAAAGAAAAACTATGACTTATACTATTTTACCGCCTAATCAATTCTTAGATGATTATGTTTTAAATATCCAATTGCATCAATTAGCAAATATCTCCAAAAATGCTTATAAATTTTGGAAAGACGTTCAAGTAGCACGTTATCAAGGTACAAGAGTGGTATTTTTACACAAAAAAAGTATTTTAAAAAAACACCAACACCTTATACAAAAATGTGAAAGCTTAAATGGCTTTGTACTAGCAAGTGCTTTTTGCTCCTTTACCGCTTTAGCTCCATCTCATTTAGTAGAAAAAAATAATTCTCAAATTTATAAAATCTTAGATATAAAAGAAGTGTGTGGGGTTAAATTTGTAAATTTAAAGGCATTTTACGATCTTTTAAAACTAGATTATAATTATAATATTTACATCGAAAAATGCCATTTTTTTAGCCCTACTCCTTTAGAAAAACGCATTAAAATCACTGAGAGTATGTGCGTTGGGTATTACTAAGATATTTAAACATCAAAGCAGCTAAAAGTGAGATTATAGCCATAGCAAGCATATAAAATCCCAAAGAAAAACGCACAATATTTCCTAAATTTTCTAAAGCGATAGTATGTAAAAATAAAGCAAGTTGTGGGGTAAAGCCACCAGCCAATGCATAAGCTATATTATATGAAAAACTGAGTCCTGAAAATTTAATCTTAGCGTCAAATACTTCACTCATCATTAAAGGACAAAAATTCATCACTCCAGCAAAAAAACAAGCACTCAAATAATACACACTCACTGTATTAAAATCAGGTGTTTTAGTATAAAGAGCATTAAAATAAAACAAGCAAGTTAAGAAAAATCCTAATGAAAAAATCACACAAGCTTTCACTATGCCTATTTTATCAGCCAAAATTCCACTTAATATACAACCAATTACAAGTACAACTATACCAAGCATTTGTATGTAAGTTTGCACACTTGCATTGATATTTAGCATTTTTGCCATAAAAGAAGGTATGATTAAAATCATCACAACAATACAAGCAGTTAAAACCCAAGTTATCAACATTGAAAGCACAACGCCCAACTTGGCTTTTTTAAACACTTCTTTTAAAGGGAATTTTTCTAAGGCTTTATCTTTTTTCATTTGCTCAAAAACAGGAGTTTCTCTTAAAAATTTACGCAAATAAGCAGAAATAATCCCAAAAATTCCACCCAAGAAAAATGGAATTCTCCAAGCCCACTCATAAAGCTCTTCTTGTGTAAAAAATTTATTCATCATCAAAAATACAAAACTACCAAGTAAAATTCCACCTACCACAGAAGCTGTTAAAATTCCAAGATAAGTGCGTTTTTGACCCTTTGGAGCATGTTCAAATACAAAAACCCAAGCACCAGGCAATTCCCCGCCTATAGCTATGCCTTGACAAATTCTTACAAACACCAAAAGTACTATACATAAATATCCTATACTTTCATAAGTAGGTATAAAAGCAAGTAAAAAAGTTGGTATAACCATCAGCAAAATACTAAGCATAAACATTTTCTTACGGCCAAATTTATCGCCAAAATGTGCCATTACTATGCCACCAAGCGGTCTAGCTAAATATCCTGCAGCAAAAATTCCATAAGTATTAAACATTTGCCAAAATGGACTTAAATTTTCAGGAAAGAAATTTTTAGAAATATAACTTGCAAAAAATACAAAAATGATAAAATCATAAAATTCCAAGGTCCCTCCCAACGAAGAAAGACCTAAAACTTTTATATCTTTTTTACTAAGATTTTTACTCACTCTTAATCCATCTCATAAGTATCATCATCATTATAATCATCATCGTATTCATAATCATCATCATCATAATTATATGATCTTTGATTATTTGTATAAGTATCATCATCTACATCATCATACGCTTCATCATTGTAATTTTCAAATTCTTCATCATTGTAAGCCATTATATATCCTTTAAAATTTTTTAGTAGTATTTTAATATAAAAATATACATTTTGGTATAATTTTTCAAACTTTACTTAAGGAAAAATATGAATTTAACGCATTTAGATGAAAAAAATCATCCTAAAATGGTGGATGTAAGTCAAAAAGACATCACTCAAAGAGAAGCTTGTGCTAGTGGCAAAATATATATGAGCAAAAAAGCTTTTGAAGCTATTATCGAAAATAAAGCAAAAAAAGGACCTGTTCTACAAACTGCTATCATAGCAGCTATCATGGGAGCCAAACAAACCTCAAATCTCATTCCAATGTGTCATCCTTTAATGATTTCAAAAGTGCAAACTCAAATTGAAGAAAACAAAGAAGAATACTCTTTTAAGCTTTTTGTTAATGTTAAATGCGAAGGAAAAACCGGAGTAGAAATGGAAAGTCTAACAGCTGTTAGCGTTGGACTTTTAACTATTTATGATATGGTTAAAGCCATTGATAAAAGTATGCAAATTACTGATATAGTTTTAGAAAGCAAAGAAGGAGGAAAAAGTGGTAAATATCTGCGATCTTAAAAAAGAACCTATTATAAATTATCCTACTTTTTGGGATTATAAAGTCGTTTTTGAAGCTAGAGTTGATGCTTTAGAAGTTTTTACCCAAATACTCAATGAAAGAGAATTTAAATACAAAATTTCAAATACTAGCAAACAAGGTACATATAAAAGCTATCTTTTAAGTGTTTATGTTGATAGCAAAAACGATCGTTTGAATATTTTTAACCAATTAAAAAACAAAGCCAAATTTGTACTATAAAAAGGAAAAACTATGAAAAATTTAGCCATTATTTTTGAAAATTCTCTCTTAGCTTGCGAAAAAAATGAAATTCCTAGCTTAATTGGTGAGCTTGTTTTTAATCTAAGTTATAAAAAAATTAGTTTTGAAAACACTAGCAATGAAGAGCTTTTTGCTATATTTTCTAAGGTATTAGAAAAACTTGAACTTATAAATGAAGAAAATATTTCTAAAATAATCCAAAGTATTGTTAAAGCTAGGGTAGAAGAAGATAAAAAAATGTTTTTTGCCTATATTAATGAATATGGCAAATTAAAAGTAAAAATCGAGGATCAAAAAAACACCATTAAGCATAAAATTTGTGATAATTTTTTTGACTTAGAAAAAACCTTAAAAGATTTGAATTTAAATGAATTTAATATAAGTATTAATGATGCCATGCTTTATGATATAGAAATATTAGGACTTTTAAAAGAAACCGCTGAAAGTGCTTTTATAACAACCCTAGAAAAAGGAGAAAATATAGAACTTACTTCTTGTGAGATTGCTAAAAATTTAGTCTTTAATGCAATTTGCGAAGGAAGTTTTGAAAAAGAAAGAATTTTAAAAATCTCCCAAGTAGTTTTAAATACAGCTTTTGAACTTGCTAATGAATCACAAGCCTTTGCTTATGATTTATGTATTGGAAGTATTTATGGAGCGCAAGAAGGGATTTCTTTAGCAATTGAAAAATTTAAAGCAAGCTTTGCATATAGTGCTTTAGAATATGATTTAAAAAATAAAGAAAAAGAGCTTATAGATATAGAACAAGAATTTATTCAAATGCTTAAAAAAATATCATCAGAACTTGACAATCCCGCAAAAGACATACTCAAAGATTTATTAGAAAATAAATTTGACACTTTATTTGCCAAATTTAAACGCCTTATACAAGAAAATAGAGAACAAATTCTTATTAAAATAAATGAAATTAAACAAAATCCAAAAATCGACGACTTTACTAGACTAGCTCAAACTAAGTTAAACTCTTTAGCCAAAGAGCTTGGAGAATTAGAAAAAATAACTAGTAAAAAGTATAAAAATATAGATACAAGCTATGCTAAAAAACTCGGCCTGAGACTATGGGAAAAGGCAAAGAATTTAATAAACAATAAAAACTATTGATAAATAATTTATATACACTCACTATAATCTAAGAAAAATCGTAGGAGTGTATTATGTTTTCTAGTTTGAAAATTAAATTATCTTTGCTAGCAAATATTTTTGCAGCTTTGTCACTTATTGTTTTAGGAATTATAAGTTTTATCTTTACAAAAAATTTTCTTTATGAAAATGAACTAAAAAGACAAAATGATATTTTACAAGTATCAAGAATTTCTTTAGAAACTTTCAGAGAAAATAATATTAAATTAATTAATCACCTAGAGGAAAGTGTTTTAGAGCTTCCTTATGAAAAATTAAATTCTCAAGAAAATCTTATAGAAAATCTTGGCCAAATGCTAAAATCTTACAGAAAAGCCTCTGGAGTTTTGGCAACATTTATAGGTTTAGACAATGGGGAAAATATAGTTAGCGATAACAGTAGCGATAGTAAAAACACTAATGTAGTAATATATGGTAAAGCCATAAATTATGACACAAGAACAAGAGAATGGTATATAGAAGCAAGAAAAACAAACAAAGTATTTATCACATTTCCATACATCGATAAAGCAACCAACCAATATGTAATTACTTACACAAAATCAATCTCAAAAGATGGTAAATTTATAGGTGTAATCGGTGTTGATATACCTATAGCCGATCTTCAAAAAGACTTTGAAAATAAACCAGGAAACAGCTTTTTGTTTAATCAAAATGAAAAAGTTTTTGTAGCTAAAAACAAACAACTCTTAGATCCATCCGTAGATCACTCTCCTGTAATCAATGCCCATAAACAAAATGGAGATTATAAATTTTTTGAATATGGCTTAAAGGGTCAAGAAAGACTTGGAATTTGTGCAAATATTTATGATTATCGTGTTTGTAGCACAGAAAGTGCTGAAATAATCAACAGGCCTATTATGCAAATTGCCTTTACACAAACTATCGTTGTGATTATAATGATTGTTTTAAGTATAGCAGTATTATATTTCATAGTTTCACGCTATCTTTCACCTTTAGAAAAAATCCAAACAGGCCTTAACTCATTCTTTGATTTTATCAATCATAAAACCAAAGACTCAGCTATGATTAATGTTAATACAAATGATGAACTAGGTGCTATGGCTAAAGCTATCAATGAAAACATCACTAAAACTAAAAATGCTTTAGAACAAGATGCTAAAGCAGTAGAACAATCAGTTGAAACAGCTAAAGAAATAGAAGCTGGTAATTTAACAGCAAGAATAACAGCTATTCCTGCTAATCCTCAATTAATAGAATTAAAAAATGTATTAAATGAAATGCTTAATGTATTAGAACAAAAAGTAGGTTCTAATATGAGTGAAATCAATAGAGTATTTGATAGCTATAAAGCATTGGACTTTACTACTGAAGTTAAAAATGCTAAAGGTGGAGTTGAAGTAACTACTAATGTATTAGGTAAAGAAATAGTAGCAATGTTAAGACAATCATCTGAATTTGCTTCTTTACTTGCTACTGAAAGTGGAAAATTACAAAGTGCTGTTAAGAACTTAACAGATTCATCATCTTCTCAAGCTTCTTCTTTAGAAGAAACAGCAGCAGCATTAGAAGAGATTACTTCTTCTATGCAAAATGTATCTCATAAAACTAGTGAAGTAATTGCTCAAAGTGAAGAGATTAAAAATGTTACTTCTATTATAGGAGATATTGCTGATCAAATTAACTTGCTTGCATTAAATGCTGCTATTGAAGCAGCACGTGCAGGTGAACATGGACGTGGCTTTGCTGTTGTTGCTGATGAAGTTAGAAATCTAGCAGAAAGAACTCAAAAGTCTTTAGGTGAGATTGAAGCTAATACTAATATCTTAGTTCAATCTATTAATGAAATGGGTGAAAGTATCAAAGAACAAACTACAGGTATTACTCAAATAAATGATGCTGTAGCTCAAATTGATCATGTAACCCAAGAGAACTTAAAAATAGCTAATGATAGTGCAGTAATATCTGATAATGTAAATAAAATAGCTAATGATATCTTAGAAGATGCTAGGAAGAAGAAGTTTTAAATAATTAACTAAACCCATTAAGGGTTTAGTTTAGTTAGTTGGAAGATCTGCATTTTATTTAGTCTAATTTTTATGCATAACAATTTATGTTTACTTTAATAAAAATATTTTCACAATAGCTACAATTTTTATCAACATCAAAAAGAATACTTATTAAAATAATCCGCTTTTAAAGATAAATATAAAATAAAAAATAATTGTAAATAATTTTTTAAGACTTTTGAATTTTATAAAATGGATATTAATTACCCTATATTATTTTATATATTTTTATTAAAATTAATAAAATTTAGAAATTTTTTGATACTTTTGTAAGAAATTGTTATATAATACCGATAAGTTTATAAATAAAACTTAAATAAAACCCACAAGGAGTACATCATGGGAACAAGAAAAGAACACGACTTTATTGGTGAACTAGAGATTTCTGATGAAGTTTATTATGGAGTGCAAACTTTTAGAGCACTAGAGAATTTTCATATGAGTGGTAGAAAATTACAAGATTACCCTTATTTTGTAAAAGCTTTTGCTCAAGTTAAAAAAGCAGCTGCTCTTGCTAACAAAGAAGTTGGAGTTCTTGATGCTGACAAAGCTGATGCCATTGCTAAAGCTTGTGATAGATTAATCGCTGGTGAATTTTTAGATCAATTTGTAGTAGATATGATCCAAGGTGGTGCTGGTACTAGTACAAATATGAATACCAACGAAGTTATCACTAACATTGCTCTTGAAAGTATGGGACATAAAAAAGGTGAATATCAATACCTTCATCCAAATGATCATACAAACTTAGGTCAATCTACAAATGATACTTATCCAAGCTCAATCAAAGTAGCAACCTATGCAAAACTTAGCGATCTTTTAAAAGCTATGGAAAATTTAAAAGCTGAATTAGAAGTTAAAGCTAAAGAATATAAAGATATCATTAAAATGGGTAGAACAGAACTTGAAGATGCGGTTCCTACAACTTTAGGAAATACCTTCAATGCTTTTGCTAGCTATATTAAAAGCGATATTGAAAAAATCACAGCAGCTCGTGATTCTATGACTTATTTAAATCTTGGTGCAACAGCTATTGGTACAGGAATTAACTGTCACCCTGATTACAAATTTGTGGTTGAGAAAAAATTAAAAGAAATTACTGGTGTTGAATTTAAACCGGCTGAAGATTTTATTGCAGCTACTCAAGATACAGCTGATTTTGTTCATGTAAGTGGTGCTTTAAAAACTGCAGCAGTTAGACTTTCTAAAATTGCAAATGACCTAAGATTAATGAATTCAGGTCCAAGATGTGGTTTGGCCGAAATTAGCTTGCCTGCTATGCAGCCAGGTAGTTCTATTATGCCAGGTAAAGTAAATCCTGTAATTTGCGAAGCTGTAGGTGAAGCTTGCTATGAAGTTATAGGTAATGATGTTACCATCATGCTTTGCTCTGAAAGAGGAGAATTTGAACTTAATGCATTTGAACCAGGTATTGCTTATGGATTGTTCAACTCTATAGTATTACTAGAAAATGCTATGAAAACTTTAGCCGAAAAAGCTGTTAAAGGATTAAAGGCAAATCCTGAAAATTGCAAAAAATTAGTGCTAAATTCAATCGGTATAGTAACTGCATTCAACCCTGTTTTAGGTTATGAAAAATCTGCAAGCATTGCCAAAGAAGCTTTAGAAACTGGTAAAGCAGTTGGTGATATTTGTCTTGAAAGAGGTTACTTACCAAAAGAAAAAATTGATGAGATTTTAACACCAGAAAATATGTTAAATCCTCATATGACAGAAAAAAGAAAAGCTTAATAACTTAGGAGTTTAATCATGGATATTATGATTATTTTACAACTTGTTGTCTTCCTTGGGGCAATATTTATAGGTATCCGCCTTGGTGGCATAGCGATAGGCTATGCTGGAGGTTTGGGTGTTGTTATTTTAGGTCTTGTTTTAGGTATGAAGCCAGGTAATATTCCTTGGGATGTTATCTTAATCATTGCTGCAGCAATTGCTGCAATTTCAGCAATGCAACAAGCGGGTGGTTTGGATTATATGGTAAAAGTTACCGAAAGAATTTTACGTAAACATCCAAGATTTATTAACTACCTTGCACCAGCTTGCGGTTGGTTACTTACTATTTTAGCAGGTACTGGTAATGCTGTATTTTCATTAATGCCTGTTGTTATTGATGTTGCAAAATCACAAAACATCAAACCATCAGTTCCACTTTCATTAATGGTTGTTGCTTCTCAAATTGGTATTACAGCTTCTCCTGTTAGTGCTGCTGTTGTTTATATGACAGGTGTATTAGAACCACTTGGTTGGAACTATCCTGCATTAATTGGTATTTGGATTGTAACTACTTTTGCTGCTTGTATGATTACAGCTTTCATTGTAAGCTTAATCACTCCTATGGATCTTAGTAAAGACCCTGTATATCAAGAACGCTTAAAAGCTGGTCTTGTAAAAAGTGCTTCTGATGTTTTACAAAGTGAAGATAAACCAGGCGCAAAACTTTCAGTTGCTATTTTCTTATTCACAGTATTAGCAGTTGTTCTTTATGCTACAGCAATTTCTAACAATATCAAATGGATTGATCCAGTAGTTATCCCAAGAGATGCTGCGATTATGAGTTTCTTATTAACTGCTGCGACTTTAATTACATTCTTATGTAAAGTTGAACCTGCAAAAATTTTAGATACAAGTGTATTTAAATCAGGTATGACAGCTTGTGTATGTGTATTTGGTGTTGCTTGGCTTGGAAATACTTTCGTTGCAGGTCACGAAGCCGGCATTAAAGAAGTAGCAGGTGAATGGGTAAAACAAACTCCAGCAATGCTTGCAGTTGCTTTCTTCTTTGCTAGTATGCTTTTATATTCTCAAGCAGCTACTGCAAAAGCTATCGTTCCAGTTATCATTGCTGCATTAGGAATTTCGGCTACAAATCCAGCTGATTCTTATATGCTAGTTGCTTGTTTTGCTGCCGTTTCAGCACTTTTTGTACTTCCAACTTATCCTACTTTATTAGGTGCGGTTCAAATGGATGATACAGGCACAACAAGAATTGGAAAATTTATATTTAACCATGCATTCTTTATACCTGGTGTATTAGCTATAGCTATAGCTGTTGCTCTAGGTTTCTTAGCAGTAGGAATGCTTTAATACTCTAACTTTCCACTTTTATAGTGGAAAGTTTCTTTCTTTTATTTATTAACCAATCTTAAGTAAAATATTTTTAATTTCAAAAGAATTAACATGACAAAATTATCTTTAGATAGAAAAAATATAAGAATTTTATTTATAGGCTATATACTTATAGCGCTTTTTGGTACTTTTATCCTTATGCTTCCTATTATGCACACTAAACCTATATCTTTTTTAGATGCATTTTTTACCAGTGCTTCAGCTGTAAGCATGACAGGACTTATTGTATTAAATACTTCATTGGATTTTAGCTTTTATGGACAACTTGTTGTTTTACTACTTATCCAAATAGGCGGCTTAGGCTATATGAGCATAGCTATGGCTTTATATATTTTAGTGCGTAAAAAAATGAGTTTTGGAGAAAAAAATCTCTTAAGAGAATCCTTGATTTATCCTAGTGCTGATGGGCTTGTAGGATTTTTAAAAAAGGTTTTATTTTTTGTATTTGCTATTGAGCTTATAGGTGCTGTTTTATTATTTTTAAGATTTAAACTTGATATGAATTTAAGCGAGGCTTTATGGGCTAGTGTTTTTCATTCTATTTCTGCTTTTAATAATGCTGGTTTTAGTATATTTGAAAGCGGTTTAATGTCTTATAGAAGCGACTTTTGGATTAATTTCATTATTACCTCTTTGATCATCATTGGAGGCTTGGGTTATTTTGTATTATTAGAATTATACTTTTTTTCCAAAAAGCGTTTTGCAACTTTAAGTTTACATACAAAACTTGTCTTGATTTCTACTGTTATATTGATCATTTTTGCAAGCTTGGTGGTTTTTTTATTTGAATATCACAATCCAAAAAGCATAGGAGAATTTTCAGTATTTGATAAAATCATGAGTGCATATTTTACAGCTGTAAACTATCGAACTGCAGGATTTAACACTCTTGATCTTAGCACCTTTAAAGATGCAAGTTTGTTTTTTGGATCTTTATTTATGATTATAGGGGGAGCACCTGGGGGAACTGCTGGAGGTATTAAAGTAACTACTATTGCTGTATTGTTAATCTATGCTTATTGGAGCATCAAGGATGCTAGCACAAGAATTTTCAACTTTGAAATTCCTGCAGAAACTATCAATAAAGCTTTTGTTATAGCAGTAAGCTCTATTGTATATATCATCACTTGTGTATTGCTTTTATCTTTGATAGAAGACAATAAAAGCTTTTTACCTTTACTTTTTGAAACAAGCTCAGCATTTGCCACTGTAGGAGTTTCAGTAGGAGATGGTGGAACTTTATCACTTAGTGCACTTTTTAATTCTGAAAGTAAGCTAATCATCATTTTGCTTATGCTTAGTGGTAGAGTGGGTGTACTTGCATTTTTATTCAGCATATTTTTTAAAGAAAAAGAAAAATATTTAAATTATCCAAAAGGAAAAATTATACTATGAAAAAAGAAACTTATGGTGTTATAGGACTTGGGAGGTTTGGTTCAGTTTTGGCAAAAGAACTTATTGATCAGGGCAAGAGAGTTATTATTTCAGATATTGATGAAGAAGCAGTAAAAGAGCTTCAAGATTATGCAGATTTTGCCTATATTTTAGATTCTACTCACACTACAGCTTTAAAAGAAGCAGGCTATGCAAATGCTGATGTTGTAATACTCAGTATAGGTGAAAATTTAGAATCAAGTATTCTTACTTTTATGGCTTTAAAAGAAATAGGGGTAAAAAATATCATTGCTAAAGCAAATTCTTCTACACACGGACAAATTCTTTCAAAACTTGGAGTGAATAAAGTCATCTACCCTGAAAAAGAATCTGCAAAACGTTTGGCTAAAATTCTTATTACTAATCCAAATTTTGAAATCATTGATCTTTCAGCTAACACTATTAAGGTGGCAAAACTTTTAATAGATGAAAATTTAGCAGGAAAAACTTTGCAATCTATTGGACAAAATTTAAAAGTCATTGCACATAAACAAAATGATGTTTGGAGTATTATGCCAAATTTAGATAACACTGCTTATTTAAATGATATATTAATGCTACTTGGAACTCAAGAAGAATTAAATCAATATGAATACTGATGGTGTCAAGGGGGAGACTTGAACTCCCGACCTCCGGCTTATGAGACCAGCGCTCTAGCCAGCTGAGCTACCCTGACATAAATTAAAAGAAGTTAAAATTATACTTTATTTTGCTTAACATTTCATAAAATGCTTATTTTATAAATTTTTATATATTTTTTAACTTTTTTGTGCTACAAATATAAAACTATATTAAAAAAGGATTTTATAATGCAAATTAGCTCAAGTTATAACAATGCCTTTTATATACAAAATCCTTATCAAAATAGAGAAGAAGTTAAAGAAAATATTTCTGAAAAAGAAAACCTGCAACAAACAACAGAAAACAAAAAAGAACAAGAAAAAGATGAAAAAACCCAAAAAGTAAATGGTAAAGATCTAAGTAATGAAGAAATAAAACAAGTAAGAGAGCTTGAAAAAATTGATAGAGAAGTAAGAGCTCATGAGGCAGCACACCAAGCCGCTGGCGGAGCCCTAGCAGGAGGTGCAAGTTTTGGCTACACAAGAGGTCCTGATAATAAAATGTATGCGGTTGAAGGGGAAGTTCCTATAAGAATGCAAAAAGGCAACACCCCTGAAGAAACCATAGCCAATGCTATGCAAGTAATTGCTGCAGCTATGGCACCAGCTGATCCTAGTCCTCAAGATTACAAAGTAGCAGCTAATGCCATGCAAATGCAAAATGATGCTCGCACAGAACAAGCTAAATTAAAAGCAGAAGAGTTAAAAGTACAAAACGAAAAAAGTAAAAATGAAAATGAAGAGAAAGAAAATTCAAATTCCAAGGCCATAAAATCATACACTCAAAACTCATCACAAGATTATATAGGAAGTCAATACAACAAAAGTGCATAGTGGCAGAGAGGAAGGGATTCGAACCCTCGGTGAGTTGCCCCACACACGCGTTCCAGGCGTGCTCCTTCGACCACTCGGACACCTCTCTAAAAATGAAAATTATAACTTATTTTTTTAAATTTACACTAAAAAAGGGATTTTATGAAGCTTTTTTATTCTTGTTTTTACCTTTTTGTTTTATTTTTTTTAAGTGCTTGTTCAAATCATGCCAATGTTAATTTTTTTTATGAAAAAGCTTTTATAAACAAGCAGTGCAATGAAGGCATGCTAGCTTTAAACAAAGCAGAAAAAGATACAATATACACAGGATTAAATCTAGCTTCCTTAGCAAGAGTTTGTAAAGATTATGAAAAAAGCAATACATTTTTTGATAAAGCAGAAGAAGCTTATAAATATGATGTAGATTTGCAAAGTGATATTCAAAAAACCACTAAAAATTTTAGTGAAATTTTGCTCAATGATACCATTAATAACTATCAAGGTTATTTTTATGAACGGATCATGTTAAACACCTATAAAGGTTTAAACTATATGAGCTTAGGAGATTTTAAAAATGCAAGAGTGGAATTCAACCGAGCTTTATATAGACAAGATAGAATGAAAGAATATTTTTACGATTACATACAAAAAGCACAAGAAGAATATCAAAAAGAACTTAAAAAAGACAAAAAAATATATGCTAGCTTTCAACAAAATTTAACCCCTATCTATAAACAATATGATAATCTTCTTGACGCATTTAATGCAAACAAAAACTATACTAATATCTATGCTACTTATCTTAGTGCCTTATTTTTCTTTTTCGATAAAGACTATATTAAAGCCTATGATCTTTTAAAAGAAGTAGCCTTAAGTGATATAAAAAATACACAGCTTCAAAAACAATTTCAAGTGTTTGAAAAATTTACTCATTTAAAAACAAATTTCCCTCAACAAAAATATATTTTTATTGTCTATGAAGATGGCTTTAGTGTTACAAAAGAAGAATTTCATCTTACTTTGCCATTTATTTTTAATGATAATCTTGCAAACATTAGTGTAGCTTTTGCTTATTTAAAATCAAGAAACGCTTCTTATAAATTCTTACAAAGCCAAGGTGAAAAAACACAAAATTTAATTTATTTTGATGATATTATAGCAAGTGAATTTAAAACTCTTTTGCCTTCTATGGTGATGAAAACCCTAGCTTCAAGTGCTCTTAAAACTTCTATCAATTTAGCTATAGCAAATAACGATTCTACTGGTTTTTTATCTTTTATAAGCACCGTTAGCACTATATTAATCAACAAAGCAGATCTTAGAATGTGGCAAGCTTTACCAAAAAGTGCTAGTATTTTAATGTTAAAAAATGAAGGTCTAGTTAAAATTTATGATAATAAAGAAAAAATAATCTTTGAAGATGAATTAGAAAAAGATAAAAATTACATTTTAATGATAAGATCTTTCATGCCAAATTCAAATATTGTTTATAAAATTAAAGAGCAATAAGGAGGTAAAATGAAAAAAAGTTTGTTTTTTATGTTTTTTGCACTTTTGATTTTTAGTGCTTGTTCTTCACAACCAAAATACACCGATGGCAAAGCTTCGCAAAAAGTTCAAGGTGATGCACTTACTTTGGGGCTTGATAGAGAAGACTTTGAAAAAACCGCTGAAGATATGATACAAAGCTTACTTAATGACCCTGCTTTTGCGAATTTAAACAACTCCAATAGAAAAGTTGTTGCTATAGGAAAAATCATTAATGATACCCCGCAAAGAATAGATACAGATAAACTTACTGCAAAAATAACCATAGCTTTAAGAAAATCTGGTAAATTTATACTTACAACTGCCATAGCAGCAGGTGGAGCAAAAGATAACCTATCTCATGATGTAAGAGATTTAAGAGACAATGAAGAATTTAATCAAAACTCCATAGCTAAAAAAGGTACACTTTTAGCTCCTAATTTCTCACTTTCAGGTAAAATTAGACAAGATACAGTAAAACTATACAATGGTAAAATTCAAACTGAGTATTTTTTTCATTTAATTCTCACTGATTTAAATAGTGGCTTAGCTTTTTGGGAAGATGAAAAAACTATTAATAAAACAGGCAAAGGTAAAAGCGTAACATGGTAAAAAAACTACTAATACTTTTTTTCACTCTTATTTGTCTTTGTCAAGCACAAAGTGTCTTAAATAAAGAAAGCTATGGCGAAGGTTTTGGAAGCACAAGGAATGAAGCAATAAAAAATGCTATTAATGAAGCTCTAGGAAAAATGGAAGGTTTAAAACAAGTCAAACTTGAAAAATTTAAATTTAGTTTCAATGGAAATTTTAATATAGGCTATGATGAAGAAATTGATTTAGTCAGCAATGGAGTTTTTAATAGTTACGATATCAAATCTTTAACTCAAACAAATCAAAATGAATTTCATGCAAAAGTTGTAATTTACAAAAAAATTTATAGTGAAAAAAATCTTGAAGACAAAAGCTCTTTAATCATCATTAACAAAGTTGAAGATGAACTTTCCGCCAAATTTGAACAAGAACTTTTAAGTGTTTTACTTCAAAGTAAAAAATTTAGAATTTTAGATAGAGTTAATCTTGATCTTTATAATCAAGAAAAATCCTTACTTATTAAAAATGCAAGTGATGATGAACTTGTTAAACTTTATAATGTTTTAGGGGCTGATTTTTTACTCATTTTAAATCCTAAAATAGAACAAATACAAAATGAAATCAATACTCAAGCTTATAATATTAACATCGATTATCGTTTAATAGAATTTGCAACAACCCAAATCAAAGCTTCTAATGCCTTGGAATTTAAAATGAGTTCTACAAGCAACTCAAGTAGACAAAAAGCCCTTAGAGGTATAGCCACAAAAATCACCGATGATATTTTTAAGCACTCCAAGGATAGCGAAGAAAAAGAAGAAGTGGAACAGGGACTTGATATGAACTATCAAATCAACAATGAAGGTGGAATTAATTTAGGTTTTTAACTTTCAAAAATTCACACCTTTTACAAAGTTCAGCTTTTAAAATTCCTTGCTTAAAACATTTCCTTAATTCTATATATAAAGGAGATTTTAAAAGCTCACTAAAATCTTTCTCAAAACAATTTCCAAGTTTTATATCTGCTTTAACATCTAGACAACAAGGCACTAAAATTCCATCACTTAAAATAGCAATTTGACCATTTAAAGCATAACAATATCCTTTCTCTCTAATAACCTCATCTTTCAAAGAAGGCCATTTAAAAAGTTTAGCTTGATGTAAAATAATATGCCTTTCTAAACGATTTTTTGTTTTTTGTTTTTGAATTTTTACTTTAAAAATTTGCTCTAAAAAATCATAAATTTTATCATTTTCTAAAGGTGGTATAAAATTTTTATCTAAATTCCAAAGTCTTAGATTAACAAAAGATTTTTTTTCTCTTTGTAAATGTAAAGAAATTAACTTTAAAATAGGGTCAAAATATTCTTCCAACTTTATTTTACTTTGTGATAAAAAAGCCCCTAAAGAAATATTAATTTGATGGATATTTTTAGAATTTAAAATCAAGTTTATTTTTTCATCATCAAAATAAAATCCACTTGTAGTAAGCTCTATTGGCATATTATATTTCATAGCAATATCTAAATAATCTTTCAAATTTGTAATTTTTAAAGGATCCCCAAGAACATGAAAAGTAAAAAGTCTAGCTTGCCTATATACACTTTTGCAAATTTTTTCAAAATTCACAAGACTCATTTGCTTTCTTTGAGCTTTTTGAGCGGGGCAAAAATCACACTTTAAACCACAAATATCACTTAATTCTATATATATTTTTTCAAATCGCATAAGCACTCTTTTTTAAAACATCAAATGCTTTTACAGCAAGTTTTGAAATTGCAATATACTCCAAATCTTTATAGGTGAATGCTTTTGCTTTAATATCTTCGAAATTGTCATCTTTTAAAAAATACACCTTGACATTGATTTTATATTTAGTATAAAAATGTTTAAATTCACCTATAAATTTTGCGTTTTTTTGATTTTTATATTCTAAAAAATTATATAAATTAAAATATAATTTTTCTTTACTTTTAATAAGCAAAAATTTATTATTTTTTTGAACTATAAGTATTTTTAAAATAATATTTTCATATCGAATTTTTTTGGTGATATTAAATTTTTTATATTCGTTTTTTCCACTACAAAAGCTTTCTAAAGGACAAAATTCACATTTTGCATTTTTAGGCAAACAAACCAAAGCCCCTATATCCAATAAAGCTTGATTATGATCAAATGCATTATCATAGTTTAAAAATTCTTCTGCTTTTTGTGTCAAAAGCTTTAAACTAGGATTTTGCAAACTATAAAACCTACTTAAAACTCTTTTAATATTTGCATCAACAAAAGCCATAGTTTGCAAAAAACCAAAACAAGCTATGGCACCAGCTGTATATTCTCCAATGCCAGGAAGTTTTTGAAGCTCTCTCCTATCGTAAGGTAATTGTGCATTAAATTTTTGCACACAAATTTTTGCACTTTTGTGTAAATTTCTAGCTCTAGTATAATATCCCAATCCTTGCCAAGCTTTTAAAACCTCATCTTCACTTGCTTTTGCAAGAATTTTTAAAGAAGGAAATTTAACTAAAAATTGAAAATAATAATTTTGCAAAACACTCTTAACCTGAGTTTGTTGCAACATAATTTCACTAATATAAACTGCATAAGCAATGTCAATATTTTGTAACTTTTTTAAATCATTTTTATTAGCGTATTTTTTATACTCATCATGTAAAACACGCCAAGGTAAATTCTTTCTACCATTTTGATGATACCAATGTAAAATACTTTGATGAATTTTTTCCATAAAACTTTCTTTGTTTTTAAAAAATTATACAATCAATTCTTAAAAGCTTTGTGCTAAAATTAAAAAAATATTTTAAAAAAGGAAGTGCTTAATGAAAAGTTTTTTTAAAGGATTAGGTTTAGGATTGTTATGTTTGTTATTATTTATCTTGGGTGTTGTTTTTAATACCGAATTTCTAGGTTTAAAAAATCAAAAACAAGGATTGGAATTTTCAAGAAATATAGAAGTATCCAATGAAATTACACCAAATATCTACAATGCTGTGTTAAATTTTAGTGCTAGCGAGGAGCTTAGTAATAAAACCACAATCTCACAAGAAGAAAAAAATCATATAGCTAAAACTTTCAAAGAACTTTCAGAGCGCATAGCAAAAGAAAATTTTTGTAAAGGTGGTAGTTACACGCTAGAACCAAGTTATAACTACTATCAAGGACAAAAGACATTTAATGGATATAAATTATACTCTGATTTTATCTGCCAAATTCCACAAGACAAAAATAAAGAATACGAGCAACTTGTTAAAGACATAGAAAATATTAGCACTACTAATACCTTTATTTCTTTTAACACCAAAGCCTTACAAGCTAGTTTTGATAAAACGATTTTAGAAACAAATAAAGAAAAATTATACGATCTTGCGCTAACAAAAGCATTTGAAAAGACTCAGTATTATTCTAAAACTTTAGCAAAATCTTGTAAAATAAAAAATATTTATTTTGATGGAAATAATATAAGAAATTTTAGCTCAAGCCTAGCTAAAACTGCTGATAGCATAGTTTTACCTATTATTAAAAACGAAAAACAAACTCTCAGTGCTGTTGTAGTTTTTGAATGTCAATAAATTTCATTTTTACTTTATTTTGAGGTTTTATAATTCCTTATCATTTATTTAAAGGAGAAAAAAATGAAAAAAACTATAAGTTTGTTTATTGTGAGTTCTTTAGTTGCTACTTTAGCTTTAAGTGCTGATTTTTCAAAAAAAAGCAATGATGAAATCTTAAATCTTGCAAAAAGTGTTACAGCACAAGATCAAGCAGATTTAATGATAGAAATGCGAAAAAGAATGAGTGAAATGAAATATAACGATGCGCAAGAATATCACTATCAATTTAGAAACAATTTAAGGCAAAATATTTCTAAGTTAAATCCAGAAGAAAGAATTCAAAGAAGAGCTATTGTACAACAAAACATGCAAGATATAACTGACAAAATGAATGGCAAAGAAATAAGAGAACTTAATCTACACCATAGAGGTTATTCTAAAGGTATGCATCATAGGGGTTATCATTTCCAAGCACAGCCATATGATTGCCCAATGAGATAAAATGTCTGCTAAAATTTTACTTTTAGAGGATGATTTAAGTTTAAATGAAATTATCGCCGATGCTTTAGAAGATGAGGGTTTTACGGTTTCTTGTGCATATGACGCACAAGAAGCCCTAGAAAAAGCATATGAAAAAAATTTTGATCTTTGGATTTTTGATGTAAAAGTTCCAAAGGGCAATGGATTTGAAATTTTAAAAGAACTTAGAGAGAGCTCTAAAAACACTCCAGCTATATTTTTAACTTCCCTCTCGATGCTTGATGATGTTAAACAAGGATTTTTAGCAGGTTGCGATGATTATATTAAAAAGCCATTTGATATAGATGAGCTAGTTATTCGTGTAAAAAATATTATTAAAAGAAATTTTAATCACCAAAAAGAAGATTTAATTTCACTAAATTCTTCAAAAAACATCTCTTTTGATCCTATCAATAAAACTCTTTATCAAAATGAAGAAATTATCAATTTAACAAACAAAGAAAAAGAACTTCTGGCATTACTTTTAAAAAAACGTCCGCATTTTGTAAGTATTGAAAAAATTTTTGATGAAATTTGGACTTTTGATGAAGAACCAACTATCATGAGCCTTAGAGTTTATATAAAAAATCTAAGAAAAATTTTAGGAAAAGATATTATTATCAATCAAAGAAACATAGGTTATGCTGTTAGGCTAGAAAATGAAAAGTGAAAATTTCAATAATACCATCTTTAAAATTCTAGCACTTTATATCATCACTAGTGGATTTTTTCTCACTATATTTTTCATTACTTTTTATCAAAAAGAAGCAAGTTATATTCGCTTAAATCAACTCACGCATATATACACTCATCATAATTATATTTTACAAAATATCATAGAATCAAGACATAATCAAATTCCGCTAGAAAAAATCAACTTTACTGATATTTCTAATAAACTTAATACTTCATTTGCTATTATCGTAGATAATCAGATTATATTTAGCAATCTTTCTTTTGATGCTTTTGGAATTTTAAACCAACTTAAAAAAAATGATTTTATTTATACTAAAAATCAAAAATTATTTATAGATTTTCTAAGAGTTCGAAATCTTGATGCCTATATAGATAGCGATAATACAAAAAAACCTAGACATTATTTTAAATTTTTAAGACATAAAAATATTCACATTATAATAGAAGCAAATGATCTTGGTTTTCAAAAAGAACAATATAGAAAAGATAATTATAATAATATCAATATCAATGATTTCTCCAAAGAGTTATGGAAATTAAAATTAAAAACTATTTTTTATACACTTATTTGTATTACATTGCTTGCAATTATTGCTTATGTGTTAATATTGTTTGTGTTTAAAAATATAAAAGAACAATTTAACGCTTTAAATGATTTTATCAAAGATACTACTCACGAAATTAATACACCATTAAGTGTAATTTTAGCTAGTGTAAAAAAATTTGATGATACAAATTTAAATCAAAATAACATAAAAAAACTAAATCACATTAAATTAGCTAGTAAAAATCTAAATCACATCTACCAAAATCTTATAGCTTTAAATTTTTTTATACAAAAAAATAATACAAAAGAAAACATCAATTTAAAAGAGTTAATCGAACAAAGAATAGAATATTTTGAAATTTTAATCACACAAAAAAATCTTATTTTAGAAACAAATCTTTCAGAGCAATTTTTTTATGCAAATAAAGAAGAAATACAAATTTTATTTGACAATCTTTTAAGCAATGCTATAAAATACACCAACTCTTTTAAAAAAATATATATTTTACTAAGCCAAAACACGTTAATCATTAAAGATGAAGGACAAGGAATGAGCCAAAAAGAAATGGCACAAATTTTTACTCGCTATAAGCGATTTAATCAAGATCAAGGTGGTTTTGGCATAGGTTTAAATTTAGTCAAACAAATAGCAGATAAAAACAATATTGACATTAAAATATTAAGTGAAGAAAATAAAGGAAGCGAATTTATACTTTCTTGGCAAGGATAAAATATGGAAATTAATTTAGAAAAAATAAAAATGAATGAAGATTGGAAAGAATTTTTAAAAGATGAATTTTTAAAATCATATTTTTTAGACATAAAAGTCAAATATATTAAAACCCTACATGAAGGTAAAACCATATATCCACCAGCAAATCTAATATTTAATGCTTTTAATCTCACTCCTTTAAAAGATTTAAAAATTATAATTTTAGGTCAAGATCCCTATCACAATCCAAATCAAGCTATGGGATTAAGCTTTAGTGTGCCAATAGGAATTAAAATCCCCCCATCTTTGCTTAATATCTACAAAGAAATACAAGATGATTTAAATATTCCTATAGCAAAGCATGGAGATCTTAGCAAATGGGCTAAACAGGGAATTTTACTCTTAAATTCTATTTTGAGTGTAGAAGCTAATAAACCCACTTCTCATGCAAATTTTGGATGGCAAAATTTCACAGATGCAGTTATTGCAAAACTAAGTCAAGAAAAAGAAGGTTTGATATTTTTACTTTGGGGAACTTATGCTAGAAATAAAAAAAATTTAATCGATGCTCAAAAACATTACATTTTAGAAGCAGCACATCCTTCTCCTTTAGCTAGAAATGCTTTTTTAGGCTGTAAGCATTTTTCAAAAAGTAATGAAATTTTACTAAAACTCGGCAAAACATCTATTGATTGGAATTTAAACTCATAATTTACCTTAAAACTATATACTTTGTAAAATTTTGAATAAAAGGAAAAAAATGAATTGTCCAGTTTGTGAAAACACAGCTTTAATGATGAGTGAAAGGAATGGTGTTGAAATTGATTATTGCCCAAAATGTCGTGGAGTTTGGCTTGATCGTGGTGAACTTGATAAAATTATAGAAAGAAATGCTACTCAAAACATTCAAAGTACTCAGCAAAATTATAGTCATCAAAACTACAACCAACAAGCAAATTATCATCACAACAATGGTTATAAGTATAAAAAGAAAGAAAGTTGGCTTGGAGAATTATTTGACTTTTAAGCCCTAAAAGGCTTAAAAGTTTTTATAATTTTACTTTAATTAAAGTGTTTTCTGCCATTTTCGGCACCCATAAATATTTGCCATCAAAAAACATATCTGCAGGACCTTTTATAGAATCTAAATCTAGTTTTATCTCTTTATTATCTTTTAAAGAATAAATATATCCTTGCAGATCTTTACCCCAGCTTGATACTAAAAGATTTTTACTTTGATCAAATACTATACCATCAAATTGTTCTATTTTGTTGCTTAATTCTTGAATTTTCTTTGTATTTAAATCAATACTAATGATTTTTCCACCTGTTTTATCACTTGGATCATAACCTGCTACAAATAAAGTATTCTTATCTATCAATAATCCATTTGGACCACCATATTTTGAATCTAAATGGATAAAGTTTTCATATTTTTTATCTTTTAAAAACACCTTATGGATATATCCTGTTCCTGTATCACTAACTAGCAATGTGTTATTATTTAACACTACTATATCATTTAAAAATACTGCATTTTTTATAGGGAGTTTAAAAATTTCTTTTTTGTTTTTTACATTAAAACCATAAACAATATCAATATCTACTACATATAAAATATCGCCTATTTTAGACATACCCTTTGGTGCATTAAGATTTTTGATAAATTCTAATTCTACAATTTTTCCATCACTGTCTAATTTTGAGATAAAACCATCGTTGTCTTTGTTTAGTGGAGTTAATTCTTTTCCTACATTAGACACATAAACTACACTTTCATCAACATATATACTCTCAGGATGAGCAAAACCTTTAAATTCTTGAACCTCTAAAGCACTCGCACTGCAAAATGCAAATAAAGCCAAAGTCAAAATACTTTTTTTCATATTGTTACCTTTCTTAATTTTTATCAATAAATTCTAATACAATTTCAAAATAAAATCTATCACTTTTAAGATAAAAAATATAAGTTTTTTGATTTTTGCTCTTGTTTTGGAGTAACACCATATCTTTTTTTATATCTTGCTATAAACCAAGCAGGAGAATTAAATCCAAGTTCACTACAAATTTGAGTAATATTTTTTGTAGAAAATTCTAGTAAAAATTTGGCTTTTTCAAAGCGTTTATTATCAAGCCATTCTTTAGGACTTATTCCAAAACTTTGCTTAAAATTACGACTAAAACTTGCCATATCCATTTTGCTAAATCTAGCCATAGAAGCCACATTTTCAAAATCATTCTGGCAATATAAAAACATCTTGTAAAGATCTAATTTAAAACTATTTAAAATAGTTTTTAAAAAAGCCAAAAATTCTGCATTATCTTCACTATACAATAAAGATAAAAATAATTCTTCAAATTTTAATCTAAGCAAATATTCATTATTTCTAGAAGCATTTATATAAAGCAAAAAAGATTGAAAAATACTTTTAGTTACAGAATCTATTTTTAAACTAAATAAACTTTTGGCGCATTTTAATGAATTTAACTTACAAATTAATTCTTGATATTTAAATACAAACTCTATCAAAATACTCTCTTTAAAACATAAAATAATAGACTCATATATGTTTTCGCTATTTAAATAATCTCTGATAGAAAAAGAATTTTTTGTAAAAAAAGCAAGTTCATCTTTTTTTATACTAAAATGATTATCAATAGTATAAATACTTTTAGAGCCTTTTAATATAAAAACCATGGCATAATCTTTGAATACAACTTCTTGATTTTTATCATTTAAAGAATTCTTTTGATAATGACATATAGACAACAAAGAATTATTTAAGAAATTTTTACTGACTTTTTCAAAGTCTTTTGGAAAAACCAACATTTGAACCTTTTTATAAGTTTTTTGATTATTATATTTTAAAAAAATAATTTTTTATTAATAATATATGTTACAATAGAATAATTTTTAATAATAAGGAGATAAAATGAAAAAAATTATACTAGGTTCTTTATTAGTATCAAGTTTTTTAATCGGAGCAAATTTGGAAAATTTTGATCCAAAAGCACAAAAAGATCATTTAGTTATCAAAATGGAAATTCTTGATAAAAAAAACAATAAAGAGGCAGGTGAAGTAGTGGCAGTACAAACTCCTTATGGAGTAGCATTTTATCCAAATCTACAAGGTTTAGAAAGTGGAATTCATGGTTTTCATGTTCATGAAAATGCTGATTGTGGTGCAACCGATAAAGGTTTAGGTATGAAAGCAGGTGGACATTGGGATCCTGAAAAAACCGGTGCACATTCAAGTCCATGGGATGATAAAGGTCATAAAGGTGATTTACCACCACTTTATGTAGAAAAAGATGGTAAAGCAATCAATCCTGTGCTTGCACCAAAAATCAAAACTCTTGATGAGCTTAAAAGCCACTCATTAATGATACATTTTGGAGGAGATAATCACAGCGATCATCCTGCAGCGCTTGGCGGAGGTGGTGCTAGAATGGCTTGCGGAGTGATTAAATAACCAATACTAAGGGCTTTTTGCCTTTAGTATTATTTAAAAAGCTTAGTAAAATCAAAGTCATTCATAGAGTCAAAATTTGATCCACCAAAGCTTTGACTAGGAGTATAAGTAGCAATAGCCACTGCAAGCTCTGAAAGCATGGAAGCTATTTCTTCTCTTTTATCTTCTATATAAGCTTTCATACCTTCATAATCACTAGTTTCTAAAATTTTTAAAGGATTGCAAATTTCAAAAGCAAAAGCTTTCGAACCTACATTTACATTGTAATTATTATCAAATAAAGCATTGCCTAAAAATGAGCAATTATCTACTATTTTTAAACTCTCGCTAGCAATTAATACTTTATCTTGCACATCTTCATAATTTTTATCTTCTAAAAGTTTTAAGATTTTTTTCAACGAAGAATCTAAAATTTGCAAAGCTCCAACAAAATCATTTGCATCAGTAATATCTTCACTAAATTTTTGTGTTTGATGTTTTAAATTTACACCATCTATTTTAGAACTTACTTGTCCTAAATGTTTTTGTAAGATTTCTAACTCATCTCTCATAATACACCTTCCTTGTTATTGCTATAACTAGGAAAAGCATTTTTTATTCCAAATTTTGATCTATCCAAGCTCTAAAATCTTTAGCAAGAAACAAAAAAAGTTCATTATAATTTTGGATTAAAACCTCAGGATCATTGTCATTTAGTCTTTTTTCGTAGTAAAAATACCTACTTGCTAAAAGTTTTCTTGTATTTATTTGCACTAAATTTAAACTAATGCCCAATTTTATTTTAGAATGTATCTCATCACTAAAATCTTGCTCTAGTATATCTACTTTACTTTCTAAGATATAATCAGCACTAGCTAAGCTATCTTGATTTAAAACCGCTTTAAATACTCCTAAATCTTGAAGATGAAATTCTAAAAAAGTTTTAATCATCAAAGCAGGATTTTCTTTCCAAAAATGATATGCATATGCATTAACAACATGATCTTTTTTATAAAAAATTTCATTAGTATAAGCCAAACCTTTAGGCAAAGAAACCATGATGGTAGAATTTTTTATCTTGTTTTGAGTTTGCTCTAATTTTTCTAAATTGATACTAAAATACTTATTTGCAGGTAAAGTTTGATTCGGACTAATCAAAGAGCAGGCACTAAAAAAAATAGCTATTAAACTAATATATAAAATTTTCATTTTATTCTCCTGGAGCATATTGAATGGTTTTATCTTTATAAATTACATCTGAAGGATTTTGCTTCAAGTTTTTCAACAATTGAGTAAAATCTAAAAATAAAATTCGTAAAATGTCTAAATTCTCATTTAAGAGCATTCTACTTTTGTTGAACTCATTAAGCTGCTCATTAGCGTTGTTTAAAAAATTTGAAAAATCATCTGAGCTTTTACCAAGCTTAGAACTAGTTTTATTTAAATTTGTTAAAAATACTGGTGTTTGAGCGTTTAAATACATAAAAAAATCTGATGAGTTTTGTAAAATTTGTTCTATATTTTTTAAATTTTTATCACTTAAAAGACTTTCTAGTTTTACTTTTGAAATATTAATAAGTTCTAAAAGATTATTTGCTTGCTTATCTATACTTGTAAAAAAACTTTCTTTTGATTTTATAATAGGATACATATCACCATCTGCCTTTAAAACACTAGCTTCCTCGCTACCACCTGCCAACTGAATAAATTTAAATCCTGTTATACCTTGAATTTGCAAGCTCGCATAAGTATCTGTCTTAACCACTAAATTCGAATCAAGCTTAACTAAAATTTTTACTCTTAGTTGCTTGCTTGAGCTATCTATACTGATATTTTCAACACTTCCTACATCAACGCCTAAAAATTTAACTGGTGCTTTTACACTAAGACCTGCTACAGATTCTTCTATATAAATTTCATAATACTTGAAAGATTTTTCATCTTTTAAATTTCCGTACCAAACTATAAAAAACAAGCTGATAAAAAACAACACACTAACAAAAATTCCTATTAAAATATAATTTGCTTTATTTTCCATTATTGCATAAACCTCTCATAAAGTCTTGAATTTTGTTCTTGTAAGGTTTGAATATTTCCCAAAAAACCTACTTTTTTATCTTCTATAATTAAAAATCTATCTAGTATATTTTTCATACTTTCTTTATCATGAGTAATTAAAATCACACACAATCTAAAACTTTGTTTTAAACTTAAAAGCAACTCATCAAATTCTCTTGAACTATAAGGATCAAGCCCTGAAGTTGGCTCATCCAAAAAAAGTAATTTACTATCAAGCGCCAAAGCTCTAGCTATAGCAACTCTTTTTTTCATACCTCCGCTTAACTCACTTGGATAAAGCTTTGCCACACTTTCATCAAGCCCTACCATTTTAAGCTTCATTATAGCTATTTCTTTAATGTCATTTTTACTAAGCTTTGTGTATTCAACTAAAGGTATACTAATGTTTTCAAGTATATTAAAAAAACTAAATAACGCTCCATATTGAAAAACAACACCCCATTGTTTTTGTAAGAACAAAGCATTTTCATCACTGATATTTTTTAATTTCTTTCCTAGAATTTCATACTCACCATTATCAAAATGCTCAAGCATTAACATTTGTCTTAAAAGCACAGATTTACCACTACCACTACCACCTAAAATACCAAAAATTTCATTATCCTGTACTTCAAAACTAATATCTTCATGAACACATTTGCTTCCAAAATAAGTACTGATATTTTTAGCTTTTATAATCAAAATCCAGCCTTTGTTAAAAATACAGAAAAAATTGCATCAAAAGCTATCACCCAAAAGATAGCATTTACCACACTTTTTGTTGTGTAAATACCTATACTTTCTGTTGTTTTTTGCACAAAAAACCCTCTAAAACAAGCAATAGAAGCAATCAAAAATCCAAAAATAGGTGCTTTTATAAGCCCTATGATGATGTGCTTTAACTCCACTGCCTCTTTAAAACGACTCATAAACTCACTTGCACTAATTTCTAAACTAAACCAAGCAACTATAATTCCACCCAAAACACTCAAAATATCAGCTACTATAACCACTAAAGGCATAGCAAAAGTCAAGGCCAAAACTCTAGGTAAAATGATAAATTCACTTTCTTTAAACCCCATTGTTTTCATAGCATCTATTTCATCAGTAAGCTTCATCACTCCAATTTGAGCCGTGTAAGAACTTGCACTTCTACCTGCAATAACAATAGCACTAATTAATGGTGCAAGTTCTCTAGTAGCAGAAATCCCCATCAAATCTACTATATAAATATTAGCTCCAAATTGTGCAAGTTGATAAGCAGCTTGATAAGCAAGAACTACACCCACAAGCAATGAAGTTAGCATAATAATAGGCAAAGCATTAATAGCACTATTTTCTACATGGTATAAAAATGCTTTAAAACGAAGTTTTTTAGGATTTAAAAGTGTTTTAAAACAAGTATAAATAATAAGCCCTATGAAATTTAAAAACTGCACTAAAAGTGTAAAAGAAACTACAACTTTCTTGCCTAAATTTTCAAAAAAATCTTTAATTGTTTTTTTATCTTCTTGAGTATTATGAAAACTTTTATAGTGTTTTTGACAAAGTTCAAAAAGCTTAGCATGCTCGCTTTTAAGATTTATCCTACTAAATTTATAATCTTTTTGTTTAAGTTCATTTTCTAAAGCTAGAAAATATCTAACTCCTGCAGTATCTATGAAATCTAAATTTGCAAAATCAAAAATAATGTTTTTTTGAGTAGGAAAATCTAATTTTTCAAATTTTCCCACACTAGTTTTATCCCATATACCAAAGACACTAAAAACACATTCTTGGTTTTTAATATCTTTGATGATTTTATTTTTCATTACATAAACTTAAAACATATGAGCTTAATTTCTCCTCGCTAAATCCAAAATGCTCAAATACTTCTTTATCTTTGCCACTTTCACCAAAACTTTCTATACCATAAAGCTCATCGCAAATTCTATACAGTTCGTTTGAGTTTGCAGCTTCCACACCTATAACTTTACCTTGTAAAATTCTTTCTTTGTAAGACTTTTCTTGAGCGATAAATAATTCATAACAAGGCATAGAAACTACATTAACAACTACGCCTTTTTCTTTTAAAATTTTAGCTACTTTTAAACATAATGATACTTCACTACCACTTGCCAAAAGAGTAATTTGTGCATTAGCATTTTCTTCTAATAAATAAGCTCCATTTTCTACATCTCCAAAAACAGATTCATTTAAAGCACTTAATTTTTGACGCGATAAAACAAAAACACTTGGCATATTAGTTTTAAGTGCTATTTGCCATGCTTTTACATTTTCAACCCCATCAGCAGGCCTAAATGTTAATGAATTTGGCATAGCTCTAAAGGTGCTAAGTTGCTCTATAGGTTGATGAGTTGGACCATCTTCACCTACGCCTATACTATCATGAGTAAAGATAAAAAAGTGTTTGATTTTCATCAAAGCTGCTATTCTTGCAGCAGGTTTTAAATATTCGCTAAATATAAAAAATGTAGCACAAAAAGGCATAAATAAACCATATCTTGCAAAAGCATTCGATATAGCAGCCATTGCATGTTCTCTTATACCATAGTGGATATTTTTACCATTTGGAAAATCACCCATATCTTTAAGCTCTGTTTTATTTGATGGACCTAAATCTGCACTACCACCTAAAAATCCTGGCAAAGCTTTAGCTATAGCATTTAAAATTATACCATTACTATCTCTAGTAGCCAAATCTTTTCCTTTAAAATCAGGAAATTGTATTTTTGAAAAATCAGGCTCTAAAAGCTCTTTTAACAAAGCTTGTTTTTCTAAATCTAGCTTATTAACCTTATCTTGCCATTTGGCTTGTGCTAAATCACCAAGTTCTATTGCGGCACTAAAGCGAATTTTAACTTCTTCTGGAATTTCAAAAGTTTTTTGCGGATCAAAACCCAAAGCTTCTTTTGCTTTCTTAATAAGCTCTTCACCCAAAGGTGCTCCGTGAGAATGATGACTTCCTTCAAGCTCCAAAGCTCCCTTAGCTATGGTAGTATGAGCTATAATCAAGCAAGGCTTTTTACTTTCTTTTGCAGTTTTTAATGCTAAGTCAATTTGTTCAAAATCATGTCCATCTATCTCAAGTACTTCAAAATTTTGTGCTCTAAAACGTTCTTTTACATTTTCATTAAAAGCAATAGCCACATCGCCTTCGATTGAAATATTATTGCTATCATAAATGATGATTAAATTATCAAGCTTATGAAGCCCTGCTAAAGAACAAGCCTCATAAGAAATTCCTTCTTGCAAATCTCCATCACCACATAAACAATACACTTTATGATTGATAATATCCTCACCCAAAAGCAAACTTGCTTTTTTAGCTGCCATAGCAAAACCAACTGCATTTGCAATGCCTTGTCCTAAAGGTCCTGTAGCGATTTCAACACCTGGAGTAAAAATTTCAGGGTGACCTGGTGTTTTAGAGTGTAATTGACGGAAATTTTTTAGATCTTCTAAGCTTATATCATAACCACTCAAATGCAAAAAACTATAAAGCAAAGTACTAGCATGACCCCCTGAAAAAACTAATCTATCACGATTTAACCATGTAGGGTCTTTTGGATTATGCACTAAATGAGTACTTAAAACACTCATAATATCTGCTAAACCCATAGGAGCACCTGGATGACCACTATTTGCTTTTTGTATCATATCAGCACATAAAAATCTTATAGTATTGGCTTGTTTTTGTAACATTGTTTAACCTTTTAAATATTTATCAATCAAAATTTGAAGCTCATTAGCAAGCTTAGAATCTAAATTTTTCATTTTTTCCTCACACAGGGAAATTTTATCATTTTTTGCCTTTTTAGCACCTTCTAAACTCAAAAGTTTTACAAAAGAGTTTTTATGTGTATCATTATGAGTTGGCTTACCTGCTTCTTTTGCGTCTAAAGTCGCATCGATAATATCATCTTTGATTTGAAAAATTAATCCCATTAAAAGCCCTATTTCATAAATTTGTTCACATTCTTTTTCGTCTAACTCACAAATTTCACAACCCATTTTCAAACTAGCTGCAATTAATCTTGCGGTTTTGTGAATATGCAAAAACTCTACTTGTTCTAAATTTAAAGTTTTTCCTTCAAAATAACAATCAATAGCTTGTCCAATAATCATACCATTAAGTCCAGCATTAAAAGCTAAAGTTTCTATGAGTTTTAATTTAACATTGTCTTTTAAATCAAGTTTTGAAAGTAACAAGAAAGCTTGTGTATTTAGGGCATCTCCTACCAAAATAGCCGTAGTCTCATCGTATTTTTTATGCAATGTTTGCTTTCCTCTACGTAAAGAAGCATTATCCATAGCAGGTAAATCATCATGTATTAAAGAATAAGTATGGATAAATTCCAAAGCCAAAGCAACATTTAAAGCTTTATCAAATAAAGCAGGGTTCTTAGCATTAACTATGCCCAAAAGAAGTTGTGCTCTAAAATGTTTCCCACCAGCTTCTAGCATCCACTTTAAAGCCTCGTTAAAAAATGGATGAAAACTTTGTACTTTGGGGAAATTTTGCTCTAAATGTTGTTTAAATTTTTCTAAAATCACTTATTAAGCCTTATGAAAAAGTCAAAATATCCTTTATTAAAACGCTCAAAATCATTATTTTTAGCCGAAGGTATATTACTTGCTTGTCTTGAAACTAAAACATCAAAAGTATTAGCTTGAGCCAATATGGCTTGAAGTTCATTGAAATTATTGATTATTTGATTATTGATTCTTAAAATTTTATCTCCTTTTAAAAATCCTGCCATTTGTGCTTTTGAATTTGGAGTGACTTCTGTAACATTCATTTTCGCATCTACACGTAAACCTAAATTACTATAAAAAGATGTCGGTTTAACCGGAGTAACTTTTTTTGGCTTAGCAAACACTCCTAAATCTTTATCAAAAACTGCCGTAGAAATATTTACATCTTTATTATCTCTTAGCATATTAAAATATAAAGTTGCTCCACGATCGGCAAATAAAATTTTCTCATTTAGCTTTCTTATATCATCATAAACTTGACCATCTACACTTACAAGTTCATCATTTATCAAAAACTGCCCATTTTTACGCACATTTTTTACATAAATTTTACCATCACGCATATCAAAATCTACACCTATATCACCCCAGTATGCATCAGGATATTTTGCAAAGTGTTTTAAATAACGATTTCCTATTAACTTGCCATCTTCTAAGGTTATACCAAGCATTTTACAACATGGCGAGTTAAGCTCTCCGATTTTAGAAGTAAAATCAAGCTGATCACGCTCTGTTAAACTTTGTCCAAAATACTTTAAATGTCCTATATAGCTTTTATTATTATCTAAAATTCCTACCCAACTATTGCGTGTTAATTCTTCTTCATCACCCATAGGTGCAGGAATCAAACTAAAATCTGTCTTAACTAAATACAAATTTAAAAACGGATCATATTTTGTATAACTATTTAATTTTGCGTTTTTTGTTTTTACCACCGCTAAAGTATTTTCATTTAAAGCAAAAGCAGGCAAACCCTCATAAATTAGCATACTAGCTTTGTTTTTTTCATAACAACCCAAAAAATCATTAAAAGTCGGTCTTGGCACAGCAAAAAGCACACAAGCTATACCCAAAATACAAAGTAAAATTCTCATAGCATTCCCATTCCGCTAAATAAATTACTAGCCATTGATTTTTTATTTTGTTCTACCATTTTCATCACATCATTCATTGCTGCTATTAATAAAATTTGCATAGATTCTTTATCTTCTAGCAAAGAATCATCAATGTTTATATCGATAATTTCACCTTTTCCATTAGCGCTAACTTTTACTAAACCACCACCACTTTTTGCACTAAATTCTTTTTTTAAAGCTTCTTGCTCTAATTCATTTGCTTTTTCTTGAGCCTTGGTTAAAAGCTCGCCCATTTTAGAAAAGTCCATATTTTCAAACATTTATTTTCCTTCTTTTAATATCTCTAACACTACTTCTTTATCATTAAAAGGATATTTTACACCCTTAATCTCTTGATAAGTTTCATCACCTTTACCTAAAATTACCACAAAATCATTTTTCGTTTTAAGCTCTAATGCTTTTTTAATCGCTTCTTTTCTATCGCATTCTACCAAAACATTTTCATCTTTTTCTATACCATTTAAAATATCTTCTATAATATCCATAGGCTCTTCAAAACGAGGATTATCGCTTGTTATGATAAGTTTTTTAGCATAATGCTTGGCAATTTTAGCCATTAATGGACGCTTAGTTTTATCTCTATCTCCCCCTGCTCCAAAAACCACAATCAAATCACGATATTTTAAAGCATCTAAAACTTTTTCTATACCATCTGGCGTATGAGCAAAATCTACAATCACATCTTTTGCAACTACTTGCATTCTACCCTCTATACCACCAAAATTACTAATGGCTTTTTCGAGTTCTTTTAAATTTGGTTTAACAAGCTCATTCACACAAGCACTTGCTGCTAAAAGATTATAAAGATTAAAAAGTCCTACCAAAGAAGAATCAATCATAAAAGTTTCTTTACCAAAATTTACCACAGCTTCTATACCATTTTTTAAAGCATAAGCCTTTGTGTGATAATAGCTTGGATTTTCTACTCCATAAGTAAAAGCACCTTTGACATTAAAATTTATAGTTTTTGCATCTTTGTTGATAAATTTCATACACTCATCAGTAAAAAAGCTTTCTTTTGCAACTTGATAATTTTGGAAATTTTGATGAAAATCTAAATGATCTTGAGTAATATTGGTAAAAATTTTGGCCTTAAATTCAAGTCCTTCTATACGATTTTGCACCAACGCATGTGAACTTACTTCCATGATTAAAAATTCACATTTTTCCTTGCTTGCCAAAGATAAAAACTCTAAAGTTTGTAAAATAGGTGCAGTAGTTAGACCTTTTGGAGTGATATTTTTATCATTTATAAAACTACCTCTAGTTCCCATCAAGGCACATTTATAACCCAAATCAAGCAAGATAGAATAAATAGCCCCAGCAGTAGTTGTCTTGCCATTTGTACCTGTAATACCTATGATTTTAATATTTTCATCTATATTTAAAAGCTTTTTACACTCATCTACACTTATGACTTTTGCTTCTTTTTCTAAAGCTTGATTGAGAAATTTTTCATTTTGAGTAGTTTTTAGAAAAAAACATCCTTTTTCGCATTCGTTAGAATTATCACTAATGAAAGTATTTTTAATCTTTACTATCATATTTTAATTCCTTGATTTTTTCACTAAGCTTGATAAATCTATAATTAGAATAAAAATGTGCTGAAACATCTTCCATATAAGCTACAAGCATATCTTTATAACCATACTCTAAAAGCTTTTCTAAAAAATCCACAAAATCTTCTTTGTCATTTATTATAAGTTTATTAGATATTATAACATTTTCTAAAGCTTGTTTAAAACCAACTTTTGCTTCACTTAGTAAAAAATCTTGATAGCTCAAACCATCAAAATCTTCACTATCTTCTTCAAACTGCACGCTTTGACTTAAATTGATGAGTTTTTCGATATCTACATCTACTTTTGAATTTTTATAATTTTGAAGAAAAAATTCAAAAAATACAAAAGCTTCTTCAGGGCTTTTTAATGCCAAATCACAAATATTTATAAAAGTTAATAATCTTTTATTTTTACGCTTTTGATACGCTAATGAAAAATACATTTTAGCGTTTTTAAAATCTTTGTTATAAAAACACTCTATGGCTATTTTTTTATAATTTTGCAAATTCGCTTTCTCCACCTGCTAAATTTACTATGGTAATATCTGGATGTATATCAATTTTAAGTTGTTTTTCTAAACCATATTTTAAAGTTGTTCCGCTTGCTGGACAGCCATGACAAGCTCCAGTTAATTTTACATAAACAACACCATTTTTGACTCCTAAAAAGTCAAGCCCACCGCCATCATTTTCTAAAATATGCATAGTTTTAGCCAAACTTGCCTTTACGGGTTCAATTAGCTCATCATCACTAAAAGGCATATTCATAACTTTTTTCCTTAAATATTTTTTAGTTTAATTTTATCTTATTTGCCTTTAAAAAATGTAAATTATTATTTATTTTAGACATTTTGCTATACAATAGCAAAAATACTTTAGGAATTTTCATGCAAAAACGCACACAAATTAAAGGTTTTGAAAAATTAAAACTCATTATCATACTGGCATTTTTATCATCTATTGCACCACTTTCAACTGATATGTATTTACCTGCTTTAAATGAAGTAGAAAAAAGTTTTCAAACAAATTCTTTCTATACTCAACTTTCCCTTGCAAGCTTTTTTATAGCTTTTTCTTTAGGGCAGCTTTTTTATGGACCACTAAGTGATGTATATGGTAGAAAAAAACCTTTATATATTGGGATTTTTATTTTTGTTTCTTCAAGTATAGCTTGTGTTTTAGTTGATTCTATACATGCTTTTATAGCTTTGCGTTTTTTTGAAGCCTTAGGAGGTTGTGTGGGTGTTGTAGTAGCAAGAGCTATAGTAAATGATGTCTTTGAACTTAAAGAAGCAGCAGGAATTTATGCATTAATGATGGTTTTTACCTCCTTAGCTCCTATGCTCTCGCCTACCTTTGGAGGGATTTTACTTGAATTTTTTTCGTGGCGTAGTATATTTTTGACATTATTTATCTTAGGTTTTATTTTATTTTTACTTGTTATTTTTGCTTTAAAAGAAAGTAACCATAACACAGAAGGTAAAAAATTTAATCACAAAGAAGTTGCAAAAAGTTACAAAAAGATTTTAAAAGATCGCCGTTTTGTAGTGTATTTATTTTGTGGGAATTTAATATTTGCAGGGTTTTTTGCTTATTTAACAGGCTCATCTTTTGTTTTTACACGCGTTTTTGAGCTTAGTGAACAACAATATGCTATGCTTTTTGGCATTAATGCTTTAGGTTTTGTAGTTTTTGCAAATATTAATGCAAGATTAGCTCTTAGGTATTCGCCTTATTATATTTTACCTAGAGCTTTTATTAGCGTGGCTTTTTTAGCTTGTTTATTGATACTTGGAGCAACTTTTGAGCTTGGATTTTTAGCTTTTGAGCTTCCTTTGTTTTTTATCATTGCAAGTTTAGGTTTTATTCTGCCAAACACCACTACTTTGGCTATGGCAAGATCAAAACAAAACGCAGGTAGCGCTTCAGCACTTTTAGGTGCAGCTCAGTTTGCAATGGCTGGTTTCATGGCATTTTTAGTTAGTCTTTTAAATGCAAACACTCCTATACTTTTAGCAAGTATTTTAGGTATTTGTACTTTTTTAGGAGCTGTTTTTTATCTAAGTTTAATCAATAAAAGAAAATTTGGAAAAATAAAAAGAAAGTTAAGTGCGATTTCTCGCACTTAATTAAGCAATATTTTTGAAAAGATTCACTGGCTATATCGCACCTTTTTTGAAAAACTTTATACTTTGATGACATTTGTTATTTTTTCTTAAATATTTTAAAGATTAAAACTAATTAGTAATGATTTTAAAGTGAGTTTATAAATTTTTATTTTAACTTGTCGATATGCAAATCATGCTACTCACTCCTTAGGCAAAAAAGAAGTGAGTTAGCAATAGATTGAAGGCTTCAAGGCTATCAAGTATTACAAGGCTACCTCGATAACCTTGTAAAGCTTGATCCCAAGGCTTAAGCCTTGGGTTAGAATTATTGTTTTAATTGAAGTAAAGTATTTAAAAGCTGATCGCTTGTTGTAATTGTTTTTGAGTTAGCTTGATAACCCCTTTGTATTACGATAAGTTCAGTTAAAGCACGACTTAAATCCACGTTCGACATTTCTATTGCCGAAGATTTCAAGCCCCCTCTACCACCTTCACCAGCATGGCCTATGGTTGCATTTCCTGAATTTGCAGTGGCTTTGAAAAGATTATTTCCTATTTCTTCAAGACCCATGTTATTTGGGAAAGATGCTAGGGCAACTTTAGCTAAAGCTAGAGTTTTACCATTAGTAAATTCTCCATAAATATAACCATTCTCATCAGTTCTTAATGCATCTGGCTTTAAGTTACCCCCTGTGTAACCATCTGTTTCTTGTTTAGTAGTAGCTGAATCTTTATCATAGCTTGTTAAACCATCAAAAGCTCCAGTTGTTCCAAAGTCAAGTTTTACTACTTGATCAGGTTTTGAACCATTATTTCCTGTAAAATTTAATACATTTGGCGTATAACTTTGAAGCGAACCATCATTACCAAATCTTAAATTTCCTACTACTATATTTCCTGGTGCACCATCTCCGCTAAAATTAATCTCTGCAGGCTCAGGTACTGAGATGATGATAGACCATTCAGCACCACCATCTGCTGTTTTAGTTTGTTTGGTAAATTGCACTGTTAGCTCATGTCTGCTTCCTAATGAGTCAAAAATTTCTATACTTGCAGTATGAGCTGATAAATACATATCTTGAGAATACTTCTCATTATTTCCTGCATTGAAATTTCCATCTAAAGCACTAAACATCGCTGTGAATTTATCATTAGTGGCGATTTTATTAGTTTCATTAGAATAACCTGTAACTTTAAAGGTCATATCTTTAGAATTATCTCCTTTAGGATTAGTAATTTTAAATCTACCATCACTTTCAACCACTACTTCTACTAAAGGATTAGCATCATCACCAAAACCACCATTATTTTGTGCACCTTCTAAAGTTCCATCTCCATCATAATCTACACCCCATCTCGCATCTCTTTGCAAAAGCTCTCTTAAGTCTTCAGTAGTATGAAAAACTCTTTGTCCATTCATAGTTGGCATATTTTGAGGTGGATTATTAGTTGGATTTGGATTAGCCCCTATATCTACACCATTTTTACTATAAATATACTCATGGGCCGTTACAACCTGAACATTCATCTTAGCTGCACCATTTGGTTGCCCATCATCTGTCCCAAGCCATGCCCTATCAGCTGTTCCATTTGCTGTTAAAAGAGGCGGAGTGGCTACATCACCTGTACTTGCATTAGCTCTTGTTTCAACTTGAGCACCTGCTGTGGTATCTGCATGAATTTGTATATTTAAATTTTTTGATTTAGAAGTTGTTCCTGTGCTATTATCATTAGTAAAAGTGATTTTACCATCTACTATAGAAGCTACCACACCCGTTTCAGCTGTTTTTGCATTGATAGCATTTAAAAAAGTATCCCTTCCTACACCTTCAGCTTGTATATTCACCCCATTGATAGTAATATTTAATTTTGCTGGATGTGAATCTCCATTTGCATCTTTGAAACCCCAAAAAGTATATTGAGTATTATCTTGCATTTGTGCCTGTTCTGTAGGTAAATCTGGGCTCATAGCGATATTTGAAGTATGTTTTGCATCAGCATAACTCACCCATATACCTTGACCTTCTCTTAAATTTAAACCTTCGCCCTTAGCGTTAAACACTACGCCCATATCTACACCTTTTTCGGTTACTTGAGCTCCGGTTTTAGAAGTAGTGTAAAATTCAGTGTGACCTGTATCATTTTCATCTATAGCTGTTCCTGTATCATCTCTTCTACCATGAGTAGAATCAAGAGCATAGATAGGTCTTTTAGCTGAAGCATTTGAACCTAGAGTATTACCACTATCAAGATTTGCTGTAAGTTTTACTATAGAGCTTGGTCTAGCTGGCATACTCATACCTGGTGGTATAACTATATCTTCTACTGATTTAGATGAGTCAATCTGACCTGTTTCTTGGTTGTAGTTCCAACCTTGAACGGTATAGCCATTATTATCTACGAAATTTCCTACCGCGTCTGTTTTAAAATCTCCTGCACGAGTGTAAAATTGTGTTACACCACCATCATTTGATACGATGAAAAATCCATCACCATTGATCGCTAAGTCTGTGTTTTTATCTGTGGTTTGGATATTACCTTGTGAGTGAATTCTTGTGGTAGAATTTACACCTGCACCAAGCCCAACTTGCATAGGGTTTTTACCACCTAAATCACCATCTGGTGCAGTAGCTATTTTAGAAGTTTGGCTCATAAGTGTTGAGAAATCCGCACGAGAATACTTAAAACCAAATGTATTAACATTGGCTATGTTGTTACCTTCTACATCCATTGCGTATTGATGTGCTTGAAGTCCTGAAACTCCAGCCCAAAGAGATCTCATCATAATTAAATCCTTTAAAAAATATTGCTTTGTGAATACTTCACAATCTTCTATTGCTTAGCAAAAGCAAAGCAATAAGTGTTCCAAAAATATAACAAAATATATAACTTTTTGAATACACAATTACAAGTAAGTTTTTAAGTAAAATAATGGAAAAATCAATCTTTTAGTCAAATATTAATGTATGTAATTTTCATAACAATTTGTTATTAAAATGCATACTAAGTCTTTAAAGTGTAAAGTTTTTTTAAAATTACTCGATATAGCTAGTGAATCTTTTCAAAATATTGCTTAATTAAGTGCAGGGTTTCTTGCACTTAACTTTTATTTCTTTCTTTTAATTTTGCAATCACATCGTTTAAACTCAAATTCGCATCAGCAAGTAAAACATCTAAATGATAAAGCAAATCAGCTGCTTCGCAAATTAGTTCATCTTTGTCTTTTACCGTAGCAGCTAAAGCAGTTTCTACACCTTCTTCACCTACTTTTTGTGCTATGCGTTTAGTGCCTTTTGAAAAAAGTTCGGCTGTATAAGAAGAATTTGGAGTAGAATTTTTTCTTGAGTAGATGAGTTTTTCAAGTCTTGATAAAAACACAAAATCAGCCCTTTTAGAAGTTTGTTCAAAACAAGAAATATCACCACTATGACAAGTAGCTCCGCTTGGTTTAACTAAAATCAAAATACAATCTTTATCACAATCAAGCCCCATATCTATAATATGTAAAAAATTCTTACTTTCTTCACCCTTCATCCATAAACGCTCTTTTGTGCGTGAGTAAAATACAACCTTTTGGTGCTTAAAACTTTCTCTTAATGCCTCTTCATTCATAAAACCTTGCATTAAGACTTCACAGGTTTGATAATCTTGAATGATAACAGGAATAAGATTATTAACCTTTTGCCAGTTTATGCTTTTTATAAATTCTTCTTCATTTATATTCATAACTTTCCTTTTAAATGCGAATTTGTATGCCTTGATCTTTTAAAAATAGTTTTAATTCTTTAATATCTATAAGTTTTTTATGAAAAATTGAAGCTGCTAAAGCCCCATCAACTCCGAGTTTAAAAGCATCTAAAAAATGCTCTTTAGCCCCTGCTCCACCACTTGCTACCAAAGGCACTGGGCAAATCTTTCTAACCTTAGCGAGTTGATCAAGATCATAACCCTTTCTCATGCCATCTTGATTCATCATATTTAGCACTATTTCCCCAGCTCCTAGTTCACATACTTGCTTTACCCACTCAAGCGTTTTTTTGCCACTATGATGAGATTTACTCTCATCTCCAGTGTATTTATATACTAAAAGCTCGTTATTTTCATCTTTAAAAGTATCTATGCCTACTACCACACACTGCACTCCAAAGCTTTTTGCAAGGCGTGAGATTAAATCAGGGTCATTTAAAGCAGGAGAATTAATAGAAATTTTATCAGCACCATTTGCTAAAAGCTCTTTTGCATCATCTTCGCTTTTTATACCCCCTGCAACGCAAAATGGTATAGAGATATTTTGTGCTACTTTACTTACCCAAGCTCTATCAATGCGTTCATTTTTAGCTGAAGCTGATATATCATAAAATACAAGTTCGTCAATGCCATTTTGTGAGTAAAACTTAGCAAGTTCTACGATATCGCCCATATCTTCATGATTTTTAAACTGCACACCTTTAACTACTCTACCATCTTTTACATCCAAACATGCGATTATACGTTTTGCGAGCATTTATTTCTCCAAAATACATTTTTCTTTAAGGTGTTTTTGCATTTGTTCATCACTCTTAACCTCATCAAATTTTGCATGAATTTTAGCCTCTACGCCTACTTTTATTTGTTTATTTATATCATCTATAAATTCTTTAAAATTTTCATTTTTATCTATAAGCATATCTATGGTTTGTATATCTAACTCTCTTTCTCTTGCACTAAGAAGAATTTTTGAGTTTAAAATATCTTTGCTATCAAGCTTGATCACGCCTATACCAAAACTTTGATTAAGCCTTCTAAGTTCACTTAAAACCTCGCTATCGATTTCTTTTAATACTACCAAATAACCTTCATTTGCCCAGCTAGAATTACTAACAGCTTGAAAATAATATTCTTTTAAATTTGAAAAATTAATACCTATTTTAAGCTCAAAAGAAAAAATCTTATAGCTATTTTGTTTAAGATTTTCCAAAAGTCCTAAGGTTTCTTTTTGATAATCATCATATGGAAAATACACCCCTACTACATCAGGATAATTCCATTTATCTTTGCCACTTTCACTTTTTTTGCTTTTTTCATGGTAGATTGTTTTGCAATTTAATCTAAAATCAGAATTTTCATATAAATATTTTACAAGTAAAGGATGTAAATCCCTTTCATGAAATTTGTTTTTTTCTTGTTTTTCTAGCTCTTTTTCAGTTTGATTTGAAAAATCAATATTTAAAAGCTCATTTTGTCTTTCTCTTAGCCAAAATGTAGTAGGTTTTTGAGAAACTTTAACAAACAAAGAACTATCTTGCAATTCTTTTATGTCTATATAAACTATAGCACCTAAAGTAGCTATGGGTGTTTGTCCTATACTAGTGAGTTTTTTATCTAAACCCTTTTTGCAAGCTTCTTGCCAAATTTCACTCACTCCTAAAGGTTTTTTAGTATGTTTTAAAACTTCTAAAATCAATTCTTTATAAGTTATTTTACTAGACACTTTACTGCTTCCTTTATGCTAAATTCTCCATCAAGCAAGGCTTTACCCACGATGATACCACTTACTATGCCATTTAACTTTTTAAAATCTTCTAAACTTGCAACGCCTCCACTTGCTTGAGTTTGCAAATGTGGGAATTTTTCATGTAAAACTTTATATAAAGTGATATTTGCTCCACTCATCGTACCATCTTTAGAAATATCTGTGCATAAAATATGCTTTATATCTTTATAAAAATTTAAAAGTTCAAACAAACTTTCATCACTTGTTTTACTCCATGCATCAATAGCTACAAAAAACTCGCCTTTAATGCAAACACTATCAAGTGCTAAGACTATATTTTCTACACCAAAATCATCTAAAATTTCTTGTGTAAAGGCTTTATTTTTAACCGCTAAAGAGCCTATAACTACGCGTTTAACACCACTATCAAATAAAGCTTTAATCTCATCTTTAGTTCGAATTCCTCCACCTACTTGTAAATTTACTTTGATTTTAGAAGCTAATTTTTCTATGAGTTTAAGTTGTCTTTTACTAGGATCTTTTGCACCACTTAAATCTACCAAGTGAAGCCAAGCTACACCTTGAGCCCCATACTCTTGAAATTTAGCTAAAGGATCGAAGCTGTATTCTTGCTTTTTAGCATAATCACCTTTAAAAAGTCTTACCACCTTGCCATCGATTAAGTCTAATGCTGGAATGATTTGAGTTTGCATTTTTACCTACATATTTATGAAATTTTTTAATAATACTTCGCCTGCTTCGCCACTTCTTTCAGGGTGAAACTGCACGCCATAAAAATTGTCTTTATTTACGCTTGCACTAAATTTAATAGAGTATTCACACTCTGCGATAGTGTATTCATTTAAACTCACACAATAACTATGCACAAAATAAAAATAAGCTCCGTTTAAACCCTTAAAAAGTTCATGTGAGCTAAAGACTTGATTCCACCCCATATGCGGGAAAGTAAAATTTACTTTTTCTTGAAATTTTTGAGTTTCAAAAGACACAATACCGAGTGTTTTTTGGTGTAATTCTTCTGAAAATTCACCTAGAATTTGCATACCAAGACAAATACCCAAAAGTGGTTTTGTGGTAGTTTGGATAAAATTTTCTAAATTTAACACTCTTAAATTACTCATTGCCTTAGCTGCTGTACCAACTCCAGGGAGTAAAAGCTTATCTGCTTGTGAGAGTTCTTTTAAATCGTGCGTGATAATGCTTTTTTGTCCTAAACGATCAAGGGCAAATTTCAAAGAAGCTAAATTTGCACAACCTGTATCTATAATGGCTAGTTTCATATCATTCTCTCTTGAAATAAATTTGCTTTTGTTAAAACTTTCAAGTCGTTAATCTTGTTTTTAATCATTTGAAAATTTTTCTCTAACTCTATTTTACGATTTACAGAAATTTTAATAAAATCATCTTCTTTTTCAAAACCTATAAATTTTCTATTTAATAAATTAGCTGCAATCCCTGTAGTCGAACTTCCACTAAATGGATCGCAAATTAACGAATTTTCATTACTTGCCATTAAAATTAATCTAACAAGTAAAGGTAGTGGCTTTTGGGTGGGGTGTTTGCCATTATTTTTTTCCCACGGAGCTATAGCGCTAAATTGCCACACATCTCGCATTTGCTTATTTTCATTTAATTTTTTCATCAACTCATAATTAAATATATGTTTATGTTTAAGACTTTTTCTAGCCCATATAATTTGTTCTGTAGAATGAGTTAAGTATCTACAGGAAAAATTAGGCGGTGGATTAGTTTTTTGCCAAGTAATAATATTTAAAATTTTAAAATCAAGTTTTTGTAAAATTCTGCCAAGAGAAAAAATATTATGATAAGTTCCGCTTATTAAAATACTTCCAGTATCTTTAAGTGCTATTTTTGCATTTGAAAGCCATTTTAAGTTAAATTCATCTATTTTTTCAATATCATCACCTTTATCCCATTGCCCCTTATTTACACTTACTATTTTACCACTTTGGATACTCAAGCCATCATTAGACAAAAAATAAGGGGGATCTGCAAAAATTAGATCAATTTGATTTTCAAATTGAGGTAATAATTTATTACAATCATCTTGATAAAGCTGAAAAAGTTTATCTTTACTTGTAAAAATAGACTTAGACATTTTTTACCTTTAAGATAAAATCATTAATATTAGAAAGATTATAAATTTCTACTTTTTTATAAGCTTCTTCAAGTTTATTTTTAGCTTTTAACCAACCTTGACCATCTGTTATCCATATAAATTCATATTGAGAAAACCGATCAAATTTAGGAGCTAGTTCTTGATAAGCTCTGGCAACTTCATTTAATTTACTTCCCGCACCTGCATAAAAATTACATTCTATAAAATAAGTTTTTTTAGAAGCAAAAATTACAAAATCAAATTTTTTTATATCTTCACCAAAAGCTTTATGAAGTTCAGGAAATTTTTTAATATTTACCTGCTCTTCAAATTTTAAACAATGTGGAGTAAAAATTTCTTTTAATTGCATTTCCATTATTTTACCACTACGATTTTTTCTCGCATTAGTATCAAGCCCCACTTCTATTCCGAATACATAATCATTTAAATTTTTAATCTCATGAGTAGAAAAAATTTCTAACAAGCCTGTTTCGCAAATAAAATTATAAACACTATCTGAATTTTTAAAATACCCTTCCAAAGATACAAAATTTGAAAATTGATTTATAACAATGTCCTTTTTATCTTTATCTCTAACCGCAATTAATACATTTAAAACATTAAAAGCTTTTGGATATTCTTCAAAAAGTTCTTCTATAGATTGCCTTAATTCATTTTCGCTTTTTCCTAGTAGAAAATTTAAATGATTAAGATAGATGCTAATTTTATTTTTATTTCTTAAGCATTTTTCCCAATCTACATAAAAATCTAAATGTCTATTTGTGGCTTGCAAACTATTTATAAATTTTTCAAAACTAAGTTCATTTTTCATATCACTCCTTTAGAGCTTGCTAGGTTTTCATTTTCTATTTTTATAGCCATCTTTAAAGCTCTTGCAAAGGCTTTAAAAAGTCCTTCGGCTTTGTGATGATCGTTTTTACCTTTAACTTTTAAATGCAAACTTGCCCCCATAGCATAGCTTAGTGAGTAAAAAAAATGCTCTATCATTTCTGTGCTTAATTCTCCAAGCTTTTCTTTTTTAAATTTAGCCTTATAAACTAAATGCGGTCTATTGCAAAAGTCAATCGCACAGCTTGCCAAACACTCATCCATAGGCAAAACAAAGCCATATCTTGCAATGCCTATTTTTTGATCTAGTGCTGTTTTGATAGCTTCGCCTAAAGCAAGTGCTACATCTTCTACGCTGTGATGTTCATCGACTTCTAAATCCCCTTTGCATTTAATTTCTAAAGATATATTTGCATGCGTAGCAATTTGCTCTAACATATGATCAAAAAAGGCAATATTTGTTTTTATATCAGCTTTTGCTTTTTCATTAAAAGCTATTTTAACTTGAATTTGAGTTTCTTTGGTATTGCGTTCAATAAAAGCACAGCGGTAATTTTGCAAAATAAAATCAGCGATTTGCTCCCAGTTAAAGTCATTTTTATCATATTTTAAACCTTGAATTTCAAGATTTTGTGCCAAAAGCATATCACTATCTCTATCGCCTATAACAAAGCTTTTATTTTTATCATAAAGTTTGTTATTAATATAGTTTTCAAGCATAGCGGTTTTTGGTTTTCTACAAGCACAATTTTCATACTCAAAATGTGGGCAAATAAAAATATCTTCAAATTCTATGCCACAACTTTGAAAAATACTTAGCATTTTTTCATGAGCCTTGTCAAAATTTTCCTTAGGGAAAGAATTTGTACCTAGACCATCTTGATTACTCACCATAACGAATTTAAAACCAAAATTTTTTAACTTTAAAAGTGCATTGATAGCACCTTTTTCAAACTCGAGCTTTTCTAAAGAATCAATTTGAAAATCATCTTTTGGCTCATCAATAAGCGTACCATCTCTATCGATAAATAAAATTTTTGTACTCATTTTAGACTTTCTAATCTCAAACTTACAGCATTTTTATGTCCATCAAGCCCTTCAGCTGCTGCTAAAATTTCCACCACAGGTCCGAGTTTTTTAAAGCCTTCTTTACTAAGTTCTTGTACGGTCATTCTTTTCATAAAATCAGCAAGTCCCAAAGAAGAATAAGACTTAGTAAAACCATAAGTTGGCAATACATGATTTGTTCCGCTTGCATAATCTCCCATAGATTCTGGAGAATACTCGCCTAAAAATACTGAACCTGCGTGCATAATATCATCAAGCAAGTTAGATGGATTTTGTGTATGAATGATCAAATGCTCTGGCGCATAGTCATTTGAAATACTTATAGCATGTTTTATATCTTTTGCAAGAATAATTTTAGAATGCACTAAGGATTTTGAAGCGATTTCTTTACGCGAGAGTTTTTCAAGCTGTAAAGCAACTTCTCTATCTACTTCTTTGGCTAGTTTTTCACTTGTACAAACTAAAATAGCTTGAGAATCTGCTCCATGTTCAGCTTGCGAGAGTAAGTCTGAAGCTATAAATTTGGCATTAGCAAACTCATCTGCTAAAACAAGTACTTCTGAAGGTCCTGCTTGCATATCAATAGCTACCCCGTGATTATTAACTTGCTTTTTAGCTTCTGTTACAAAGGCATTTCCTGGGCCAAAAATTTTATCTACTTTTTGCACGCTTTGTGTTCCATAAGCTAGTGCTGCTATGGCTCCTGCTCCACCTATTTGATACACTGCATCGACTTCACAAAGTTTTGCTACAAAAGCAATAGCAGGGTGTAATGGAGCTGGAGAAGCTAAGGCTATAAATTTACATTTTGCTATTTTAGCTGGGATAGCTAGCATTAGTGCAGTTGAAAAAAGTGGTGCCAATCCCCCTGGTATATAAAGTCCTACTTTTTCAATAGCTCTTGTTAGTACTTTACAAGTTACTCCTTCAAATGTTTGTACTTCTATAATTTCACTCTCTTGGGCTTTATGAAATCTATAGATATTTTCATACGCTATCTTGATAGCTTGTTTTAACTCATCATCAATTTGCTCTGCTAAATTTTGAAGTTCTTCATCACTTAGCTTAATAGAATCTAACTCCACTTTATCAAATTTTACAGCCATTTGTCTTAAGGCTTCATCGCCATTTATTTTAACATCTTCAATGATTTGCTCTACTATAGTTTTAACCTGTGTATTAGCACTCATAGCAGGGCGTTTTAGTGTTAGTTCTTGTTCGTTTTTGTTTAGTTTTTCAAAATCAAGTATTTGCATTTTTTATCCTTAAGATAGCATTTTTTCGATAGGCAAAACTAAAATCGCACTTGCACCTTCTTTTTTCAAAGCTTCCATAGTTTCCCAAAATAAATTTTCTTGACTTACCATATGGAGTGCCACTCTAGCTTTATCATTTTCTAAAGGTAAAATCGTAGGTTTTTCAACACCTGGCAATAAAGCTGTGATTTTTTCTAGTTTTTCAATAGGAGCATGTAGCATAATGTATTTTGATTCTCTTGCTTGCATAACTCCATTAATCCTAATGAGCAATTTATCAATTAATTCTTGTTTATGTAAAACCAAACTTTCTTTTCTTTGAATAATACAAGCTTTAGATTTATAAATTACCATAACTTCTTTAAGTCCATTTGCTTTTAAAGTAGCTCCACTTGAAACTAAATCACAAATTCCATCAGCTAAATTTGCACTTGGTGCCACTTCAACCGAACCTGTTAGCATACAAGTTTTATAGGGAATGTTATTTTCTTCCATAAAACGTTTTAAAAGCTGTGGATAAGAAGTTGCTATACGTAAATTTTTAAAACTTTCTATACCTTTATATTCACACTTTTCTGGTAATGCCAAAGACAAACGACACCCACCAAAATCAAGCTTTTTAAGCATTATAAAATCTGCATTTTCGTTTTTTGATTTTCTTTCTAGTTCATTTTCTTCTAAAACATTTTCTCCAACTATGCCAAGATCTACTACTCCATCAAAAATTAATCCTGGTATATCATCATCTCTTACCCTAAGCAGATCAATAGGTAAATTGGTAGAAAAAGCAATCAAACTTTGATCGTGTATGCGAAGTTTTACGCCTATAGACTCAAGCAAGGCAATAGAATCTTTACTTAAACGACCTGATTTTTGTATAGCTATGCGTAATCTTGAATTTTCTTGCATTTTTAATCCTTGATTGATAAAAAAGATTATATTAGCATAAGTAGTTGATTTTTTAGCTAAAAATCATATTTTTTATAATTTGATTGAGTTTTTGTTTTTATATTTTTATAAAGTAAGGTTAAAAATGTAGTAATAAAAATATTAAAAAATGAAAATCGATAAGCAATCTAGATGAGTATTATAATACTTTCTAAAAGATATTTGAAAAATAACAATAAACCAAATTCAAACAAAAAGAATCCTAGCTAACGCTAGGATAAATTAAGCTACAAATTCTATAAAAGCCATTTCTGCAGCGTCACCGCGACGAATTCTTGTTTTGATAATTCTAGTATAACCACCATTTCTATCTGCAAATTTAGGTGCAATTTCAGTTACAAGTTTATTTGTAGCCTCTTTATCTTGCAAGCTGGCAAATACCGCTCTATGAGCATTAAAATCACCTTTTCTTGCACGAGTAATTAATCTTTCAACATAACCTCTTAATTCTTTTGCTTTAGGTAATGTTGTTTCTATTTTACCTGCTTTAATGATAGCAATGGTAAGGTTTTTTAATAAGGCCGCACGGTGAGTAGAAGTGCGACCCAACTTTCTATATCCATGTCTATGTCTCATTGATTATCCTTCATTTTGTGCTTTTAATTCTGTAATTTTTTTCTTTAGCGTTTCTTTTGCACTATCATTAAGTTTTGAATTTCCTATAGGGAATCCTATGGTTTCCATTACGTTTTTGATTTCATCTAAAGATTTTTTACCTAGATTTTTCAAATCTGCAAGTTCGCTTACACTCATTAAAGCAAGCTCACCTATATAAATTACATTTGCTTTTTCTAAGCAATTAAAACTTCTTGCACTTAAATTTAACTCAGTTATGTTTTGAAGTAATTTCACATGCTCTACTTCATTACTTGGTACTTGGTTTTTTATAGCACTTTGTGCATTAGTGATTTTATCAAACACCGATAATTGTTTATACATTGCCTCTAAAGCATTTTTAAAAGCATCACTTGGCGAAATTTGACCATCTGTTGTGATTGTAAAAACAACTTTTTCATAATCTGGATTATCCTCAAAAAGTACCTTTTCTATATCATAAACTGCATGTTTTACTGGAGTAAAAAATGCATCAAGTGCTATAAATTCAGAATCTAAGAAATTTTGAATTTCTTCAGAAGGTACATAACCTATACCCTTTTCGATGATTAAAGTAAATTCTAAATCTGCATCTTCATTAATCGTTGCAAGATAACTATCTGCATTCACAACTTCAACAACTTCATTGTTCAAGTCTATTCCGCAAATTTCTTTTGGTCCTTTAAAACTAAAAGTCACAATTTCTTTTTCAGAATCTGTTTTTAGTTTAAATCTTAATTTTTTTAGATTGATAATAAACAATGCTACATCTTCAAGCATACCACGCATACTATCAAATTCGTGTGCTACGCCTTTGATTTTAACTCCAGTTGGAGCAAAACCTACCGTACTTGAATAAAGCAAACGACGCAAAGGGTGCGCCAAAGTAATAGCATAGCCGATTTCAAAAGGCCATGCACTTACTTTTGCCACTGTATCACTGATATTTTCAATACTAAACTCTGTTGGTGTATAAGCAGAAGTTGTAATATGTCTCATATCAAAAACCTTTATTATTTAGAATACAACTCAACGATATATCTTTCCTCAACTGGAATGATAACCTCTTCTCTTTCAGGTTTTCTTGTAAAAATTCCAAATCTTTTATCTTTTTCTACATCAACCCAAGCAACTATACCAGTTTGAGCAGTAAGTTCAATCGCTCTTGAAATTTGAGGATTGTTTTTACTTTTTTCAATCACTTCTATTTTTTGACCTGCTTCTACTCTATAACTAGGAATATCCACTCTTTTACCATTTACTAAAATATGTCCATGAGTTACAAGCTGTCTAGCAAAACGACGTGTTGTAGCAAAACCCATTCTATAAACAACATTATCTAATCTTTGCTCCAAAAGTTGGATTAAAAGTGCACCGGTATTACCATCTTTTCTAGCAGCTTCGCTAAATAATCTTCTAAATTGTTTTTCACTAACTCCATACATAAATTTAGCTTTTTGTTTTTCTCTTAATTGGAGTCCATATTCACTTATTTTTGCTTTTCTTTGTCCATGCTGACCTGGTGCGTAAGGGCGTTTATCTAAAGCACTTTTACCTGCTAATCTTCTTTCACCTTTCATTGCCAAGCTTACGCCAAGTCGTCTTTCTAATTTCTCTACTGGTCCTCTATATCTTGCCATTATAATTCTCCTAAATCTTATATCTTATTCTTAGACACGACGACGTTTTGGTGGTCTACAACCATTATGAGCTAATGGGGTAATATCTTTTAAGAAAGTTACTTTGATACCTTCCATAGCACCTACACTCTTAACCGCTGTCTCACGACCACTTCCTGGTCCTTGTACTTTGATACCTACTTCTTTAATACCGTGTTCTTTTGCTTTATTTAAAGCATCTTCTACTGCTTGTTGTGCTGCATAAGGAGTTGATTTTTTAGAGCCTTTAAATCCCAAGCCACCTGCACTACTCCACGCAATAGCATTTCCCATTTCATCAGTTACAGTAACCATAGTATTATTAAATGTTGCACTGATATAAACTATACCTTTAGCTATATTTTTCTTAACTACTTTTTTCTTAACTACTTTTCTTTTTGCCATTTTTTATCCTTATGATTTTGCACCAACGGTTTTTCTCTTACCTTTTCTAGTTCTGGCATTTGTTTTAGTTTTTTGACCACGAACTGGTAAGCCTTTTCTATGTCTTAAGCCTCTAAAGCTTCCTAGATCCATTAATGCTTTGATATCCATAGCAACTTGTTTTCTAAGATCACCCTCAACCATGTAGTTTTCTTGAATTTCTTTACGGATAGCTGCTGCTTCATCCTCGCTTAACTCATGAACTCTTTTATCATAAGAAATTCCAGTTTTATCTAAGATTTTTCTTGAAGTATGCAAACCTATACCATAAATATAAGTCAAGCCATACTCGATTCTTTTTTTCTTTGGTAAATCCACACCTGCAATACGAGCCATAAATTATCCTTGTCTTTGTTTGTGTTTTGGATTTTCGCAAATAATGCGAACTACGCCTTTACGACGAACTACTTTGCATTTGTCACACATCTTTTTAACAGATGGTCTAACTTTCATGCTTTACTCCTGTTATTGTAAATTCCACTTTTTTACAACTGCACCAGGTTTTTAGAGCAACCAACTATTTTCAAAATAAGTGGTGATTTTGAAAATACTTCTTCATACAGTTTTATTGCAATTTCTGCAAAAGTGCTAATTATACTTTACTTTTGCTTTTAAACAACTTAGACTTATTTGTATCTAAATGTGATACGACCCTTATCAAGACTATAAGGTGTTAGTTCTACTTTAACTCTATCGCCAGGCATAATTCTAATATAATGCATACGCATTTTACCTGCAATATGGCAAAGTATCACGTGCTTATTGTCTAATTCAACTTTAAAAGTTGCGTTAGGTAAAGCTTCGATTACATTACCATCAATTTCGATAATATCATCTTTTGACAATTTTTTCTCCTTTCTATAAAATACAAAACTACTATTTTAACACAATTTTTCTTTTTAAATTTTTAATATTTTTTACTATAATTATAAAATTACTACAAAAAGAAAGTATTTAAATGTCAAAAACTTTAAAAAGAAATGATTATAAAACTCTCTCTTTATCTTCTTTGGGCGGAGCTTTAGAATTTTATGATTTTGTGATTTTTGTTTTTTTTGCTAATTATATTTCAAGAAATTTTTTTCCAAGTGATTTAAGTGATTTTTGGAAACTTTTAAATACATATGGAGCTTTTGCAGCAGGATATTTAGCCAGACCACTTGGCGGTATAATTATGGCACATTTTGGGGATAAATTAGGCCGTAAAAAAATGTTTATGCTAAGTATATTACTTATGGTACTCCCAACTTTTTCTTTGGCTTTTATACCTACTTTTGAAACTATAGGATATTTTGCTCCTATTTTTTTATTACTTGTTAGAATAGCTCAAGGTATAGCTATAGGCGGGGAATTACCTGGTGCTTGGGTGTTTGTAAAAGAACACGCACCTAATGGAAAAGATAGTTTTTACGTTAGTGCTATTAATGCTTCTATGGCTTTTGGAATTCTTTTAGGATGTGTTGTTGCGCTAGTAATTAATCATTGCTTTGATCAAGAATCAATTTATGATTATGCTTGGCGTATTCCATTTGCTATAGGTGGTCTTTTTGGTATTATTTCTATATACCTTAGAAAATTTCTAGAAGAAACACCTGTTTTTCAAAAAATGCATCAAGAAAATAGTTTAGAAAAATTTCCTTTAAAAGCACTTTTTAAAGAAAAAAATATTTTTTTCGATATCATCGCTTCTATGCTTTTAACATGGATGCTTACGGCTTGTGTAATCATACTTATTTTACTTATGCCAAATTTTATACCTGAAGTTTTAGCTCTTGACAAAACCGATGCTATTTTAATACAGATGATCGCAATAGTAATTTTATCCTGTGGAACATTGCTTGCTGGAATCTGGGTAGATAAATTTGGTTTTTTAACCACTAGTTTAATTTTTACAATAGGGTTTAGCTTATCTTGCTTTTTTTATTTTTATTTTTTCTATGCACAAATTTTGCATTTGAGTATATATTTTTATTTTATTGCAAGTTTTTTTGGTGGTATTAATGCTCTAGCACCTATTCTAATGTGTAAAATTTTTAAGCCAAGCATTCGCTTTAGTGGAATTTCTTTTTCTTATAATATAGCTTATGCTATAGCAGGTGGCTTTACTCCTCAACTTGTGTTCATTTTGCACTCTTTAGCTATAAAACCTGAAAATCCTTTTACATATGGAATATTTATTTATATTTTAATTTTATCTATAGCAACGCTTATAACAGCTATTGTTGCTTATAAGAGATTAAGATTTTAGTGTTATAATAAAGAAAAAATATTAAACTAAAAATTAAATATAATTCAAAGGAAAGTAATTATGAAATTTTTTATCATTTTAATATGTTCTTTTTTTCCTCTTCTAGCATTAGAAATGATTACTCCTATACCTGATAACATACCTTACAATAAGGAAAAAGCTTTGTTGGGAAAAAAACTTTACATGGATACAAGCTTATCAAAAGATAAAAAAATATCTTGTAACACTTGTCATGATATTACTAAATTTGGAGTAGACAATAAAACTTTTTCTACAGGTGTCAATGGAATACTAGATGAACCATTTCATACATCTACAAATTTTAATGCGGTTTTTAATCTTTCACAATTTTGGAGAGGTAATGCAAGAGATCTACAAGAACAAGCTAAACACCCTATAATTAATCCTAAAGAAATGGGACTAAAAGATGGAGATGAAGCCGTTGAAATAATAAAAAATAATCCTAACTATGAAAAAGAATTCAAAAAGTTATATGGTGAAGTTACTTTTGATAATATAGCTGATGCTTTAGCTGAATTTCAAAAAACGCTGCTTACTCCAAATTCACCTTTTGATCGTTATTTAAAAGGAGATAAAAGCGCCATAAGCGAACAGGCAAAAAGAGGGTATGATGCTTTTTTATCCAATGGTTGTATAGCTTGCCATCAAGGACAAAATATAGGTGGAAATATGTATCAAAAAATGGGAGTTTTTGTACCTTATGACAATGGAACAAATTGGCAAGGACGTTATGAGATAACAAAAAATCCTAATGATAAATTTGTAGTTAAAGTTCCAAGTCTTAGAAATATAGCTAAAACTGCTCCTTATTTTCATGATGGTTCTATGCCAACACTAGATGCTTGTGTACAATTTATGGCCTACTATCAACTTGGAAAATTTTTAGAACAAAATGTAGTAGATGATATAGTTGCATTTTTAAATTCTTTAACAGGGGAATATCATGACTTGCTCAAATAAAAAAACTTTTTCTTTTTTAAAACAATTTATTGCTCTATCTGCAGTAGTTTTGATATTACTTTTAACTTTAACGTTGTTTATATTTAATACTTATAATACTACAAAAAGAAATTCTCTTGTTATGGGTTCTTTTCAAAAACTTGAAATTCTAGATACAAAGTTAGATGAAATTTTTAAAAATAAACTTAATCTGCAAAATTATGATATTAGTGTTGCTTTAGTGCAAGATTTTGAAAATACTTTAAATATTTTAAAAAGCAATGATATTGACACATCAAAAATAGAAATGATTTTTCAGAAAAAAAACACACAATTGCAACATTTTAAATCTGCAAATTCTATTGCTATAAACTCTAAACTTTATCTTTATGAACTTCAGCAAGAAATAATCAAACAAACCAACAAAATAGCTTTAAATACGCAAGAAGCTAAACAAATAGAATATACAGGAGATATTTTAAGTATTATAGGAACTATGGATATTTTAGAACCATTAGCACAAAACAGACTGCAAAATTTAGTGAATAATCTTAATATGAAAGATTCACAATTACCACATGAATTATTAGATCTTTTCAACACACACTGTAAAATGATCATTAATCAAATAGCTATTTTAAAAGAAAATTCTCAAGCTTTTTTAGAGCAAGAATTACAAAAAGAAATTGTTTCTCATAAAAATTTAATTGCACAAGAAATTAATCTTAATAACAAATATAATCTTTATACTGCTATAGGAATTTTCTTATTTATCTTAGCTGTATTGGTATTTTTTATACTACTAACATTAAAAAAGGTGATTATACCTATATCTTTGCTAGAAAAATTAAGTGCGAATTTGGCTGGAGAGCATGCAAATCTAAGTGCAAGATTAGATATTGATAAAAAAAGCGAATTAGCTATAAGTGCTGGTTATATCAACTCTTTTATACAAATCGTTCAAAATTCTGTTTTAGAAGCTATACAAACTGCGAATTCAAGCCATAAAAGTTCACAAAAACTTTCTCAAAATGCTGAAATTTTACAGCAAAGTTCTCTTTTGCAACACGAACAAATTTCTAATGTGCATGAAATAAGTTCAGTTTTAGAAAGCCATATAGACTTAACTCAAAATTTAGCCAAAGATACCATAAAAGATATGTATGATATGCAAGAAGTTATGGGAGAAGTTGAAACCACTTTAAAAGAATTAGTTGAACTTATATTACTAAGTGGAGAGAAAGAGCAGAGTGTTTTAAGTGCCATGGATATGCTAGTTCAAAGTGCTGATAGCATTGTAGAGGTTACTACGACTATTAAAGATATAGCGGATCAAACTAACTTACTAGCATTAAATGCTGCTATTGAAGCTGCACGTGCAGGTGAACATGGACGTGGCTTTGCTGTTGTTGCTGATGAGGTTAGAAATTTAGCTGATAAAACTACAAAATCTTTAGTTGCTATAGAAACTACTGTGAGAACCATAGTGCAACAAATCAATGACAATAAAAGTCTGATGGACGGAATTCATCAATCCATGAATGATACTTCCAATAAAGCTAATATTTTACAAGGTGAAGTTGGAACTTCTATAGAAAAACTAAAGACAAGCATTCATTCTACTAAAATTATGGAAGAAAAAAGTGATGAGTCAAAAGCTAAAATGAATGAGCTAGAACAAAACATAGAAAAAGTAACAGAACTTGCAAATTGTGTTAAAAATTACTCGCTTGACCTAACACAAATTTCACAAGATGTCTTAGAAAACGCTTCTAAACTCTCAGAAAAATTAAAAACATTTGAGTAAGAAAGATCAAACTTTCTTACTTAGATAAAATATCTACCTTGCCATTTATAATAGCAACACAATGCTCATAATGAGCTGCATTTAAACCATCTTTGCTTCCTGCTTCCCAATTACCTTTTAAATGTACCGGGGTGCCATCTTTTTGACATACCATAGGTTCTATGCAAAATACCATACCATTTTTGATTTTAGGTCCACTTTTTGCACTAGCACCTGGTTCTAGATAGTTTGGAATTTCAGGCTCACCATGTGGCTTTTTACCTATACCATGTCCACAATAACCTTTCAAAGGCACAAAACCTCTTTTGGTAATAAATTCACCAAGCTCATACGAAAGCTCTTTAAAACGCATACCCTCTTTAATAATATCTATAGCATAATACAAAGCATCTTTAGCACAAGCGATCAATGCTTCATCGGTAGCTGAAATTTTACCTATAGGAATTGTCCTTGCTGCATCTCCATAATATCCATCTATACAAGTACCTACATCAAGCCCTAAAATATCACCTTCTTTTAAAATACGCTCATCACCCACACCATGAATACAAGCTTGATTAAGTGAGATACAAATACTACCTGGAAAACCATACAAACCTTTAAAAGATGGTTTTGCACCATGATCAAGTATAAATTCTTCTGCTTTAATATCAATTTCTTTTAAGCTCATACCTGGAACTATAATACCCTCTAGATAATCAAGCGTTCTAGCTACAAGCTCATTTGCTTTGCGTAGTTTTTCTATTTCTACTGGTTTTTTGATTTCTATCATTTATATTTTCCTTAAAATTTTTAAAAATTTAGCATTTATGCGCTTTTAAAAGCTTTAAGGATAAAACCTTAAGTTTTAAAACTTAAGGTTTTAACATACACTTGTAAGATTAGTAGCTAAGCCACCTAAAGAAGTTTCCTTGTATTTTGAGTTCATATCTTTGCCTGTTTCATACATGGTTTTTATAACCTCATCAAGACTTACTTTTGGAGTTGATTTTCTACTCATTGCCATTCTAGCAGCTGAAATTGCTTTAATCGCACCAAAAGCATTTCTTTCTATGCAAGGAATTTGTACTAAACCACTTACTGGATCACAAGTTAAGCCTAAATGATGTTCCATTGCAATTTCTGCAGCATTGCAAGCTATTTTTGCATCAAAACCCATTACAGTAGCCATAGCTCCTGCTGCCATAGAACTTGCACTGCCAATTTCAGCTTGACAGCCGGCTTCAGCACCACTTATACTTGCATTTTTCTTATAAAAAGAACCTATTAACATAGCAGTTAGTAAAAAATTAATAGCCTTTTCATCATTAAAACCAACCGTATGATTTTTAAGATAAAGCATTACAGCAGGCACAACAGCACATGCGCCATTAGTTGGAGCAGTTACTACTCTAGCTCCACTTGCATTTTCCTCTGCAATGGCAATAGCATACAAAGAAATAAAATCAATAATCCCCAAAGGATCACTTGTCATAGCCAAACGCTCATTAAGTCCTTTAGCACGGCGCTTTAAGTGTAAATTTCTTGGAAGAAAATCTGAACTTGGATGAATACCATTATAATAAACCTCTTGCATTACTTCCCAAATTTCTAAACAATAAGCTCTAATTTCTTCTTTGGTGTGAAATTGAAGCTCATATTCATAAGAAAGTTTTGCTAGATCCCATGATCTTTCTTCACAAATTTTTAAAGCATCACTTGCATTGTTAACATCAAGTTCTAATTTAGTATGTTTTTGCTCACAAGCCCCATCTTTGTGTTTTTGAAGCTCAGCTTCACTCATAACAAAACCACCACCCACTGAATAATAAATTTCTTCAGCAATGATTTCTCCATTTTCATCATAAGCGCTTACTTTTAACCCATTTTCATGTAAAGGTAAAAAGTCTTTTTCAAAAATCAAATCTTTATCATAATCAAAATTTAATTCTTTTTGAGCATTTAAAACCAAAATTTTATCTTGTAAAATTTTATTAAACACACGATCTTGCAAAGCAGCGTTGAGTTCTTTTGCTCTTAAGCCACTCAAACCCCATATAATAGCCTTATCACTTAAATGGCCTTTACCGGTAAGCGATAAAGAGCCATAAAGTCTGATTTGAATTTTTGTAATCTGTGTGATTTTATCTTTAATCTTTTCACAAAACATATTCCCTGCTAGCATTGGTCCTAAAGTATGAGAAGATGAGGGACCAACACCAACTTTAAATATACTTAAGTTACTACTCATTCATCAGCACCTTAAAAGGTATAAATTACAGTGATAATTGTCAAAACACCTGTGATAAACACAAAAGCATCTAAAGCTTTATTTTGGAATTTTTTCATTTTAGATACAGTGTAAATTGCAATCATAGGCATTAAGAATAAGATTGCAGCAATAATTGGGCCACCTAAACTTTCAATAAAACCTAAAATACTTGGATTTACATAAGCAGTAATTAACATAATAATATACATTACCAAAGTTGAATAAACTGCGATTTTTTTCAAATCAGGATTTTCATTACCTGCTAATTTGCAACATTTTCTAACTATACCATAAGCACCCTCTCTAGCACCAAAATAATGCCCAAAGAAAGAACTAGAAATTGCTAAAAATGCAATTAATGGACCGCCATAAGAAATAAATGGATTATCAAGTTTATTAGCAAAATAAGAAAGTACAGGTATATTTTGTGCCCTAGCTTCAGCAAGTTCAGCAGGAGTTAAAGAAAGCACGCAAGATACCACAAAAAACATAACAAAAGCAAGCAACATTACTGAAGTTCTAAATAACACTTGATTTGCTTTTTGTACTGAATTTTCAGGATATTGTCTTTTTACACTTAAAGAAAAAGTAGAAATAGCTGGTGAGTGATTAAATGAAAACACCAAAACTGGCAAAGTTAGCCATACTATAGTGATAAATTCTTTTGTTCCAGGAATAGCGCTAAAACTTTCAAATGACCATTGTGGGATAAGATATAAAGAAAATAAAAATAAAATAGCACACAAAGGATACACAAGCCATTCGCATACTTTAGTGATCAATTCTTCACTAAAAAGCATAATAAGCATAAAAATACTTACTAAAACAAAAGCAAAAAGTGCTCTATAAAAAGGAAGTAAATTAGCTACAGTTTTTCCTTGCTCATTTACGCTTGTTTGATACATAGCGCTAATTGCACTTGCAAAAGAACCGTTTGGATCTAAAAGCGGTAAGAATTGATTATAAGTAAAACTTTCAAAAGTATTAGTTATACCCACACAATATGCTAAACAAATTGGGAAAATTGCAAAGAAATAAAGGATAGAAATAAAAATACTTACTTTTCTACCAAAATACTCCTCAGCTGCATGAGTAATATCTTTATCATTACCATTTGCTTGGCATACAAAACGACTTAAAGCCCTATGACTTAAATATACCATTGGAAAAATAATCAAAGCCATTACAACAACTGGCCAGAAACCACCAACACCTGCCTTAATAGGTAAAAATAAAATTCCAGCACCAACTGCAGTCCCAAAAAGAGAAAGCATCCAACGCGTATCAAAAGAATTCCACTTAAGATTATCCACATTTTCTCCTTGAAAAAATAATAAAAAAAGCTTTTTCCTAAAAAACTTTTTGTATTATTTCACAAATATGCCATTGAGTATTTTAACTTTCACTTAAAACAACCACCACTTCATTAAATTTTGAAGTAGTTTTCTATCATAACAAACCAAATCATACATTTATTCATAAAGTAAGACATAATTCTTTTTAAAATATTTTCTATTACTATAATAGAAAAAAATTAATTTTTCTTAAAATATATAGTAATTTCAACTAGTATTATAATTTTTAATAAATAATTATTAAAAAAAACATTTTTTGATTATATTTTTTTATCTTAAAAATATTATTTTTATTATCATCAACAAAAAGTAAAATTTAAAATAAAAGTGCAAAAAACGCGCAATTTAATCAAATAAACTTTTCTCAAAACACTTTAACATAAAACTCTTACGGTGTAAAGATGAATAGCCAAAAATTTTGATTTTTTCTATATGAATTTTTGTCCCATAGCCTTTGTGTTTATCAAAATCATAATTTTTATACAATTTAGAAAAATAACACATTTTTTGATCACGACTAACCTTAGCTAATATACTAGCAGCAGAAACTTCTTGAATCTTCATATCAGCTTTTATCATTGTTTTAATACCCAAAACACCATAATTTAAATTTCCATCATATAAAATCTCATCTTGATCAAAATGTTTTTTTATAATCTTTAAGCCTAGTTGCAAACATTGACTAAGTCCTAAGGTATCAATTTGCAATGGTGAAAAAGCGAGAATTAAAAATTCCGAATGCATAAGAATTTGTCTGTATAACTCTTCTCTTTTTTTTGCGCTTAATTTTTTAGAATCAGCCAAACCATCGATATTTTTAAAAAGCTTACAAGCACCCATATGCATATCTCCAGCTAAAGCCCCACGACCAGCCTCATCTACTCCAACCAAAGCCACTATTATTCCTTTATAAAGGCATATTTTTCTACTAATTTTTCTAAAGAATAACTCATATTAGCAGGGGAACTTGAGGGAAGTTCAAAAAATTCTAGCTCTGGATAAAATTTGGCAAAATATTTGCTTGCTACTTTACCCAATACACAAATTTTTTCTATATTTGCTTTATGCAAAATAATGTTTATATCATTTGCCTTGACATAAGAAATAGTTTTATCATCTGAATTTTTTATCTTACAACTTGCTATGATATCCCAAAGTGCTATATGATTTTCTTTTAGAAAAACTTTTTGCTCTTGCACTGTTTTCAACTCACATTCAAATAAAATTTCAAAAATACACCAAAAACGATTCTTATTATGCTGATAATAAAAATTTTCTTCTCTTGATTTAATAGATGGAAAAGAACCTAGTATCAAAATTTTTGAATTTTCATCAAAAAAGGGTTCAAAGGGATGTGTTAAAATTTGCATATTAAACCTTGAAAAAAATAAAATATTTTATCATTTTTATCAAGGTTTTTAAAATTATCCTAAAAATTCACGTTTGAAGTATTCTTTTGGAGCTTTGCATAAAGGACAAGCATTTGGTGCTTTTTTACCACGGTGTATATGCCCACAAACTTCACAAACCCATAATTCTTCTACTTCTGAGTTAAAGAAATCTTCTTCTTCGAGCATTTTCTTAAGTGCTAAATACTCTCTTTCATGCTCAATTTCTACTTTACCTATAGCCGTAAATAACCTTGCTATATTTCTTTTTCCCTCATCTTCTGCAATTTTTGCAAAATTTGGATACATAGTAGTATGCTCATAATTTTCACCCTCTGCTGCACAAATTAAATTTTTAGCAGTTTCTTCCAAAGCTTTGCCATCTACTAATTCATGATAAGCTTTAAACTCAGCTCTTGCGTGCCATTTTTCATTTTCTGCAGCTTCTCTAAAATGTTTTGCAATAGCATGCCAACCTTCTTCTTGGGCAATATCTGCAAATAAATCATATTTATTTCTTGCCATAGACTCACCTGCAAAAGCTTTCATTAAATTTACAGCTGTTAAATCTTTGGTAATACATTCCATTTCTTGACCACAACAACTAAGCTTTCCACCACCCACATTTTGCACTTCTACTTCATTACCACATTTTTGGCATTTGTAACTTTCATATTGTTTCATTTAATATCCTTGTAATTATAGTAAGTAAGATTTTGTAAGAAATCCACCCAAATGTTATTTTAGCATTTGGGTGTTAAAGATTTTAGTATTTTAAGAAATATTCTTGAATTTTCTTAGGATCACTTGTTTTAGTTAAAGCAAGCATTAATAACACTCTTGCTTTTTGAGGACTCATATCACCTGTATCGATAAAGCCAAGTTTTGCATCAGCATCACTTACTGCAACTCTGCCAGCTACCACGCGTGAGCTTACAGCTACATTAAGACCTTTTTTAAGCAATTCTTTCAATACATCTTTTTGATAATCATGAATACTACCAGCACCTGTTCCAGCTACAACTATACCTTTAGTTCCATTTTCAAATAAAGCTTTTGCTGCAACACCACTACCATCATTTGCATAACTATAAAGAATATCTACTTTCGGTAATTCTTTTAGCTTGCTAACATCAAATGGAGATTTTTTGGTGTGTGATTTTGTATTAGTATTATAGAAAAATGCTTTTCCATCTACTATATAACCCATATCACCCATATCAGGCGAACTAAATGCATTTACATTTAAACTATGAGTTTTTGCTACACCTCTAGCACTTTGAATTCTATCATTCATAGCCACCATTACACCTTTGTTTTTCGCTTGCGGATTTGCTGCTAATGCAACAGCATTGTAAAGATTTTTAGGACCATCTGCACTAATTGCGGTTGATGGACGCATTGCACCAACCAAAACAACTGGCTTATCGCTTTTTACTGTTAAATTTAGGAAATATGCGGTTTCCTCCATAGTGTCAGTACCATGGGTGATTACCACTCCATCTACATCAGACTTTAAAAGCCTATTAACTTCTTTAGCAAGTTTTAACCAAATTTCATTTGTCATATCTTTGCTATCAATATTTGCGATCTGATCTCCACTAATTACTGCTAGATCTTGAATTTGAGGCACTGCTTTAATCAAAGCATCAACTCCTAAAACTCCAGCTGTATAGCCTGTAGTTGCTACTGAGCTATCAATCGAACCAGCAATAGTTCCACCTGTAGCCAAGATCGCAACTTTTGGTTTTGCTTCCAAAATTCCTGCTCCTAAACTTAGCGCCATAGCTGCACACATTAACATTTTTTTCATGTTAGTCCTTTCGTTGGAAATGATAAAGATTATAATGCAACTATGTTTAAATAAAAATAAATTATTAATATATAAATAACTTTAGTAAATAAATATTAATTTAAAGCCATAAATTTGCAATTTTTTTTAGTTTTTCCACATCACTTGATGCATAAAATTTAATATTAGCTTCTTCTTGTATTGATATTAAGTCAAATTCGTGCTGTAATTGCAAAGCTATAGCCTCACCTGAATGAATAAGTCTTGTATTTTTACCAAAATATTCTGCTAAAGAATGAGCTATTAAAGGAAAATGTGTGCATGCTAAAATTAATGCATCAGGATGAAATTTAAGCTTGTCAAAATAATACTTAAAAGCGGCTTTTAAAAACTCTCCTTGAAAAATTCCTTCTTCAACCATAGGCACAAAAAGTCCTGTTGCTTTTTCTTCTATTTTTAAAAAACCTTCTTGTATTAAAGCTTTTTTATAGGCATGAGAATTAACCGTAGCTTGAGTTGCGATAACTAATATATTAGAGTTTTTATCTTCTAGGGAATTTTTAACCGCTAAGACTCCTGCTTCTATCACTCCAAGAACTGGAAATGGTGCATTTGCCTTTAAAATTTCTAAAGCATGTGCACTAACTGTATTACACGCAATAATAAGCATATCGACTTTTTTTTCTTTGAAAAATTCTAAAGCTTCTAGGGAAAATTTAATAATAGTTTCTTTATCTTTAACCCCATAAGGCACCCTTGCAGTATCCCCATAATAAATGTATTCTTTAAAAAGTTTTGCTTGAAGTAAAGATTTTAAAACGCTAAGACCGCCTACACCGCTATCAAATACACCTAGTCTCATCAAAATCCTTTAAACAAAGGAAGAAAGTAGAAAATCTACTTTCTTATAAGCCTACTGCACTTAAAGTTTGGTATTTATTCATATAAATTTGAGCTTCAATTTTTCTCATTGTATCAAGCGCTACTTGAACTACAATCAAAACAGAAGTTCCACCAAAATAAAAAGGCACACCAAACAACTTCACAATAAGCCATGGTAATGTAGCTACAAGCCCTAAATAAATAGAACCTGATAGTGTAAGTCTTGATGCTACCTCATTAAGATAATTTGCAGTTCCTTCACCTGGTCTAATACCTGGTATGAAACCACCTTGTCTTTTAAGATTTTCAGCTATATCTTTTGCGTTAAACACAATTGATGCATAAAAATACGCAAAGAAAATAACAAGCAAGAATGTTAAAAAATGAAAGAAAAATCCGTTTGGATTTAAAAAGTCATAAATTTTTAACACATATTCATTTGTACTTGTTTGCAAAATAGTACTTGGAAACATCAAAATCGCACTTGCAAAAATAGGAGGAATTACCCCACTTAAGTTGATTTTAATAGGTATATAATTCATAATGCGTTTGTTTTGATTTTGCATAATTACTTTTCTTGAGTAAGAAATAGGAATTCTTCTTTCTCCAAGTTCTACTACTATAATAGCCCAAATAGTAAGTAAGATTACAACTAAAATGGCAATGATAGTCAAGAAATTCATCTCACCTGTATTTACCAAATTTACTGTTCCGCTAATTGCACCTGGAATTGTAGAAACAATACCACCAAAGATGATTAAAGAAATACCATTTCCTATACCGCGTTGAGTGATTTGCTCACCTATCCACATCAAGAGCATGGTGCCTGCGAGCATAGAAATAGCAGAAAGTGCGATAAAAGTATTCATATCAATCATAATAGCTGACTGACCTGCTTTTCCATGAAGACTTTGTAAGCCTATAGAAACGCCTATACTTTGTATCAAGGTGATAGCTATAGTAGCATAACGGATAATTTGCATATATTTTTGCATACCATCACGTTCTTTTTTCATTTTTCCTATGTTAGGAAAAGTTGCCGCTAAAAGCTCCATAATAATCGAAGCAGTAATATAAGGCATAATGCCTAGAGAGATGATGCTAAGTCTTTCAGCAGCACCTCCACTAAACATATTAAACAAGCCTAATGCGTTAGATGCATTAGAATCAAAAAATTCCTTGATAACACTGACATTAACCCCCGGAACTGGAACATAAGCTAGTATTCTATAAGCGAACAAAAAAGCTAATGTTATGAGAATTTTATTTGTCAATGTTTTATTCATTATTTTTGTCCGCTAAAAGTAATCTTCTCATCTTTAATTTTGCTAGCAAGATCCTTAGCACTTGCTCCAATAAGCTTGACTTTATTTACATTTTTTGAAAGCTTATGAATGCTGTTGATTGTTTCAAATGTAATTTCACTAAGCTCTTTGATTGCTGTGATTTTTTCAACATTAATCACATAAGGTTTTTCAAATTTAGAAGTAAAACCTACTTTTGGTAAGCGTCTTTGAAGTGGTTGTTGACCCCCTTCAAAACCTCTTTTTTCATTATAACCTTTTCTAGCAGTTTGGCCTTTTCCACCTTTAGTAGAAGTTTTACCCATACCACTACCTTGACCACGGCCTATTCTTTTGGTTTTATGTGTTGAACCTGGTGCTTTTGTTAAATTCATTGATTATCCTTTAAGCATTGTAAGTGCTTTGATAGTAGCACGCACAACATTTGCTGAATTATTTGAACCTAAAGACTTAGTTAAAATGTCTTTAATACCTGCAAGTTCTACGATAGGACGTGTTGAACCACCTGCAATAACTCCTGTACCTTCGCTTGCTGGTTTAAGTAAAATTCTACTTGCATTGTATTTTACTTCTACATCATGAGGGATAGTTGAACCTTTTGTTTTAACTTCAACAATGTTTTTAAAAGCATCATCAACTGCTTTTCTTATAGCATCTGGAACTTCTTTAGCTTTTCCATATCCTACACCAACTAAGCCTTTTCTATTTCCAACGATAACTAAAGCAGTAAATCTAAATCTTCTACCACCTTTAACAACCTTAGTAACCCTGCCGATATCGACGATTACTTCTTCAAATTCTTCTCTATTATATTTTTCCATCGATCTTCCTTTTGGGTTATAGTTTGATTCCGTTTTCTCTTAGTGCTTCAGCTAATGCCGCAATCACACCATGGTATAAATAACCATTTCTATCAAACACTGCTTCTTCTATATTTTTAGCTTTTAAAACTTTTGCAAATTCAGCTGCTATTTTTTTAGCACCTTCTTTATTTGCTTTAATGCCAATTTTTCTTCCATCTACTGCTGCTAAAGTTACTGCTTTAACATCATCGATAGCTTGGATATATAAAGTTCTGTTTGATTTAAAAACAGAAACTCTTGGAAGAGCTTGTGTTCCCGAAATTTTTGCTCTAATTCTTTTTTTTCTTTTGATTCTTAAAGATATTTTTCTTTTTAATACATTTGCTCTCATATTCTATCCTTACTTCTTAGATGTTTTACCAGCTTTGCGGATAATACGCTCATCTGAATATTTAACACCTTTTCCTTTGTAAGGCTCAGGTGGTCTAAATTCACGAATTTGAGCAGCAACTTGACCTACCACTTGTTTATCACTACCTTTGATAATCACATTGTTTTTATCAACGGTAATTTCTATGCCTTCTGGAATAGCATAGTTGATAGGATGAGAAAAACCTAAAGCAAGTTCAAGAACTTTACCTTTTAGTGCAGCTTTATAACCAACACCATTGATTTCTAAAGTTTTGCTAAAACCATCAGTTAAACCGATGATAATGTTTTGTGCTAAAGCTCTGTAAGTTCCCCAATAAGCCCTACTTTGTCTATCTTCACCTTTAGGAGAGAAAAAAATTTGCCCTTCTTTAATCTCAACATTAACATTTGCTTTTGTATCAAGCTCTTTTGCTAAATTTCCTTTTTTGAATTTTAGCAAGTTACCTTCTAATTTTACTTCTACTCCACTTGGAATAGCAACTGGTTGTTTACCTATACGAGACATTCATTTTTCCTTTTTACTTGTCTACGATATGACTACTTTATAAGAATGGATACCGAATACCATAAAAAGTAGAAACTCTTACCAAATAGTACATAAAACTTCGCCACCAACGCCTGCTTTATAAGCTTCGTCGTTAGCTAAAACACCTTTTGAAGTGCTTACTACGATAGTACCATAACCGTTTTTAAATCTTTTAATCTCATCTTTGCCTTTATAAACACGACGACCAGGCTTAGAAATACGCTTAACTTCGTTAATTACACTTTTACCTTTTTCATCATATTTTAAAACTACATTGATGAATTTCTTTTTATCCTTTTCAATAACATTAAAGCTTTCAATATAGCCTTTAGCTTGGAAAATTCCAAGTAAAGCTTCGATAACTTTAGAATGCAAAAGTTGAGTAGTTTCTAGTCTTCTCATTCCTGCATTTCTAATTCTTGTTAGTGAATCTGAAATTAAATCATTTATCATGGTTCTTTCCTCTTACCAACTTGCTTTTTTAAGACCAGGAATTAAACCTTCATTTGCCATTTTTCTTAAGCAAACTCTGCAAATTCCAAAATCTCTATAAACTGAATGTGGTCTTCCACAAATTTGGCATCTAGTATACCCTCTAACGCTAAATTTAGGCTTGCGGGCAGCTTTTGCAATCATTGATTTTTTAGCCATATTACTTTCCTTTTGCAAATGGCACGCCAAATAATTCTAATAATTTTTGTGCCTCTTTATCTGATTTTGCTGTTGTAACGATAGAAATGTTCATACCATGAGTTCTTATGATTTTATCATATTCAACTTCTGGGAACATTAACTGCTCATCTAAACCAAAGTTATAGTTTCCTCTTCCATCAAAACCATCTCTTGGAAGACCCCTAAAGTCTTTAACACGAGGAAGAGCTATAGTAATAAGCTTATCTAAGAAAGCATACATATTGTCTTTTCTTAATGTTACCATTACACCTACTGGGAAGCCTTCTCTTACTTTAAAACCAGCAACTGATTTTTTAGCTTTTGTAATAACTGCTTTTTGCCCAGCAATCAATGAAATAGTATCTGCAACATTTTGTAATACTTTTTGATCTTTTGCTAATTCCCCAGCACCTACGCTAATTACAATTTTTTCAATAAAAGGAATAAGCATAGGATTTTTGATATCAAATTCTTTTACTAAAGCAGGTTTGATGCTTTGATCATATTTTTCTTTTAATCTCATCATCTTACTCTCCTGCCTTTGCTACATTTGAAATATCCATTGGCATTTCTTTATTAATAAAACCGCCATTTGGATTTTTATCACTTGGCTTAACAGCTTTTTTAGCGATTTTACAACCCTCAACAATTACTTTATTTGTTTTAGGAAATACTGCTAAAACTTTACCTGTTTTGCCTTTGTCATCACCTGCGATAACTTTTACCATATCATTCTTTTTAATTTTTAATTTCATTACAACACCTCCGGTGCTAGTGAAACAATTTTCATAAAGCCACCATATCTTACTTCACGACCTACTGGTCCAAAAATACGCGTTCCGATAGGCTCTCTTTTAGCATCAAGAATAACTGCTGCATTTTCATCAAAACGAATTAAAGAACCATTATCTCTATGAATTTCTTTTTTAGTTCTAACGATAACCGCTTTTACTACTTGACCTTTTTTAACTTTACCATTTGGTAGAGCTTTTTTTACAGATGCAACAATTACATCACCAACAGTAGCATATCTTCTTTTACTACCACCTAAAACTTTAATACACATCAATTCTTTTGCACCGCTATTATCAGCAACTGCAAGCCTAGTAAAACTTTGAATCATTACTCAACTCCTGCTGATACTATAGTTTTTAAGCGAAATGATTTTCTCTTAGAAAGTGGTCTACATTCAATAGCAACTACAGTATTTCCCACTTTAAGCTCATTTCTTTCATCATGAATTAAATATTTTTTAAAGCGTTTTACGATTTTTCTGTATTTTGGGTGAACTACTTTTCTTTCAACCAAAATTGTTGCTGTTTTATCTCCAGCAATTTGAACAACAACGCCTTGAATTTCTCTTTTAAATGCCATTTTCTATCCTTATTTTAAAGCGCTAATTGCAGTATTGATTCTAGCGATGTCTTTTTTAACTTCGCTAATCTCTTTAGGATTAGTTAGCTGCATTGTTTTTAGCTTTTGTCTTAAAGTAAATAAAAGCACCTTTTTTTCTTTTAGCATTGTTGCAAGCTCACCTGCTGTTTTATCTTTAATCTCAGTATATTTCATTTTGGCTCTCTCTTGTAACAAACTTAGTTTTAAATGGCAATTTGTGCATTGCTAAAGTTAAAGCTTGTCTTGCCATTTCTTCATTAACCCCTGCCATTTCATAAATAATACGACCTGGTTTAATGTTCATTACCCATTCTTCAACTGCACCTTTACCTTTACCCATACGAGTTTCTAAAGGCTTTTTAGTTAGAGGTTTATCTGGGAAAACTCTAATCCAAGTTTTACCTTGTCTTTTTACAAAACGAGTTAAAGCAATACGTGCTGCTTCAATTTGACGTGAATTGATACGGCCAGCTTCAGTTGCTTTTAGGGCAAAATCACCAAAAGTAAATTCAGTCCCTCTGTTGGCATAACCCCTGTTACGCCCTTTCATCATTTTACGATATTTTGTTCTTTTTGGCATTAACATGATTATTTACCTCTTCTTGCTCTTCTAGTTTTTTTAGTTGGAGCGTTTTCTTCGGTTTTTTCAGGTTGAACACCCTTTTGCAAAACTTCACCTTTAAAGATCCATACTTTAATACCTATGTTTCCATAAGTAGTGTGTGCTTCTGCAAAACCATAATCAATTTTTGCTCTTAAAGTGTGAAGTGGAACACGACCTTCTAAGTACCATTCAGTTCTTGCCATTTCAGCACCACCTAAACGGCCTGAAACTGAAACTTTAATCCCTTTAGCACCTGCTTTTTGCGCTCCTTGAATTACTTTTTTCATTGCTCTTCTAAAAGCAATTCTTTTTTCAAGTTGAGTAGCAACACTTTCAGCTGCAAGCTGAGCTGAAGCACCTGCTTTTCTTTCTTCTTTAATGTTGATATTAACTTCTTTTTTGATTAAATCTTGAAGTTCTTTTCTTAAAATATCAACATCACTACCTTTTTTACCAATAATAATCCCTGGTCTTGCAGCTACAACAGTTACTCTTAGTTTTTTCGCTGTTCTTTCTACAAGAATTTGGCTAATTCCTGCATAATAAAGCTTTCTTTTTAAGAAAGTTCTGATTTTATAATCTTCACCAATATTTTCTGCTAAATTAGCTTTTGTAGGAAACCATCTTGATTCCCAATTTCTGTTAATTCCTAGTCTTAAACCAATCGGATTTACTTTTTGTCCCATATTAGCTTTCCTTTTTCACTGATGCTTTTTTAGCTTTTGTAGTTTTTTCAGCACTTGCTTCTACTTTACTAACTTCTACCAAAATGTGTGAAGTTGGCTTTCTAATACGACTAGCACTTCCTCTAGCTCTTGGTCTAAATCTTTTTAAAACCGCACCAGCATCAACACGACAACTTGAAACAACAACTTCATTTGCTTCAAATCCGCCATTTGCTACAGCACTTGAAATAGCATTTGCTATAAATTTAGCACCTTTATTTGGCATAAACTTCAAGCTAGCTAATGCAAGCTCTGCATTCATACCTTGAACTTCTCTAGCAATCAATCTCGCTTTAGTTGGAGATAATCTTATGAATTTAATTAACGCTCTACTCATAAATCTCCCTTACTTACCTATTTTTTTCTGAACAGAGCCTTTGTGACCCTTAAATGTTCTAGTAGGTGCAAATTCACCTAATTTGTAACCGATATGATTTTCAGTAACATATACTGGGATAAAGCTTTTTCCATTATGAACATTAAAAGTTAAACCTATCATATCAGGTATAATAGTGCTGCGTCTTGACCAAGTTTTAATTGGCTTACCATCGTTAGCTTTTTTAGCAGCGATGACTTTTTTCATTACATGGTCATCAACAAAAGGACCTTTTTTTAGTGACCTAGCCATCTTACTTTCCTTTTCTTCTTGAAATTATTAGCTTATCGCTAGCTTTTTTACGGCGAGTTTTAGCACCTTTAGTTGGTTTACCCCATGGAGTAACTGGATGACGGCCTGAATTTTTCTTACCTTCACCCCCACCGTGCGGGTGATCAACTGGGTTCATCGCAGAACCTCTTGTTTGAGGACGAACACCTCTGTGACGATTTCTCCCTGCTTTACCAATAGTCACGTTTGACCATTCTTCGTTACCAACTTCACCGATACTTGCCATACATTCAGCTAAAACTTGTCTCATTTCACCACTTGCAAGTCTTAAAATAACGTATTTTTCTTCTTTACCCATTAATTGAGCATAAGCACCTGCTGAACGGATCATTTGACCACCTTTGCCTGGTTTTAACTCAATATTGTGTACGATAGTACCCACTGGGATATTTCTTAATTTCATTGCATTACCTGGTTTAATGTCAAGTCCGCTTTCAGCAGCACAAATAACATCACCAACGCTTAAACCTTTTGGTTGTAAGATGTATCTTTTTTCACCATCTCTATAAGAGATTAATGCAATACGACAATTTCTGTATGGATCATACTCAATTGCTTCAACTTTACCTTCAATACCAAATTTTCTTCTTTTAAAATCTATAATTCTGTAAAGTTTTTTAGCACCTGCTTCTTTATGACGACTTGTGATTCTACCATTATTGTTACGACCTGCATGAGCTGGAAGTTTTACAAGTAATGAACGTACACTAGCTTTTGCTGTGATATCATCAGAGCTTACACCTGTGATGTATCTTCTACTTGGAGTATATGGTTTATAAGTTTTAATTGCCATCTTATGCCTCCGAACTTTCTAAGCTCACACCTTCTGGTAGCTTAACATAGAATTTTTTAAAGCTATTTCTTTGACCTTCACGACCTCTAAAACGCTTTACTTTTCCATCCATTTTTAAAGAATTAATTCTTACTGGAGTTACACCAAAATATTCTCTTAAAACTTCTTTTAGACCATTTTTAGTCATTTTAGGAGAAGTTTGAATAACTACAACACCTTGCTCTTGAAGGTTTAAGCTTTTTTCAGTGTAAAGTATTGTTTTTATATCAGTAATATCTGCCATTTTAACCCTCTTTTACGATAGATTCAAGCGCTGCTTTTTCAATGATAACAGCATTAAATACAGATACTAAATAAGCATTTACTTCGCTAATATCCACTACATAGCAATTTGCTAAGTTTCTAAAAGCAAGAAGTGTTTTTTCATCTAGTAAATCTTTTACAATTAAAGCATCTTTTAAACCAAGCTTTTTAATAACTGCATTTGCATCTTTTGTTTTACCGCTTTCAATGCTTAAACTATCTACTGAGAATAATGCATTGTTTTGTGCTTTATCAGCCAATGCTCTTTCAAGCGCTAAGCGTTTTTGTTTTTTATTAACTTTTTGAAAATAGTTACGATTGTTTGTAGGACCAAATGCCACAGCACCACCAACCCAAACATTCGTTCTTGTTGAACCTGCTCTTGCACCACCACGACCTTTCTGTCTCCATGGTTTTTTACCACCGCCACTTACATCGCTTCTGCCTTTAGTATGAGCTGTGTTTGCTCTAAGACTAGCAAGATAAGATTTTACATATAAATAAAGGTTGTGAGGATTAACTTCTGCATATTTTGCTGGAAGATCGAGTTCACTAGCTTTTTCAAATTTATCATTTAAAACAGTTACTTTACTCATTTTGCAATCCTTATTTTACCCATAGCACCATTAAATCCTGGTACCGCACCTTTTACTACTAAGATGCCATTTTCTTCATCAAATGAAACTACTTCATTTTTAACAGTAACTTTTACATTGCCATAGTGACCTGCCATTTTCATGCCTGGTTGAACACGTCCTGGCCATTCGCGGTTACCGATTGATCCGTGACGTCTGTGGAATCTTGAACCGTGACTTGCAGGACCTCCAGCAAAGCCATGTCTTTTAACAACACCACTATAACCTCTACCTTTAGAATTAAAGCTTACTTTTAGGATAGAAGCTTCTTTTAAAGGGTTAAAATCAATATCACCTGCTTCTGTATTTGCTACTTCTAAAGAAGCAAATCTATTATATTCAGCTGAAAGATTGTATTTTTTTTGCTGACCTGCAATACATTTATTATTTGCTTTGCCTTTTACATAAGCAACCAAAGCTTTTCCATTTTCTACTTCACATACCTTAGTTTGAACAAGTTTAAGTAAGGTTACAGGAATGCTTGGTGTGCTGATTGTTCTACTCATACCAATTTTTTCTACAATGTATTCCATATTCTATCCTTATTTACCCATAGCTCTTACTTCAACATTGACTTCAGGAGCCAAGTCAAGCTTAGTGAGTGAATCTACTGTATCTGGAGTAGCTGCTACAATATCAAGCATACGAGCATGAATTCTCATCTCAAATTGTTCGCGTGAATCTTTATTGATGTGTGGAGATTTCAAAACTGTGTATCTTTTGATTTTTGTAGGCATTGGCACTGGACCTCTGATGTCAGCACCTGTTCTTTTAACAGCTTCTACAATTGCTGCAACTGTGCGATCTAGAACTCTGTGGTCATAAGCTTTTAGCTTAAGCCTGATTCTTTCCATATTTTTTCCTTTGTAAAGAACTCGTTAGACCCATAAGAATCTAACCACCATATAAAATGATGTTGAGATTATATAAAAACATACTTTGCTATGTCAAGAAATTTATATATTTTTTTTAATTATTTTCCTTTTAAAAAGGATAAAAATTAAATTTTATAAATTTTACAAGATTTTTTATGCATTAAGAAAATCTAAGAAAAAATATAGTATGATTTCAAAATCTAAAGGGGCATTAGCTCAGCTGGGAGAGCACAACGCTGGCAGCGTTGGGGTCAGCGGTTCGAACCCGCTATGCTCCACCATTTAATATAAAGAAATATATGAAATCACTACATTTTTTTTACGATAATTACCCAAAATTTCAAAAATTTGACGAAAGAAAAATTCAAATTCAAACCCATAAAAACATTATTATAAAAGGTGGTTTTGCAAGTGGTAAAAAAAATTTGATTTTAAATTTTTTATCTTTATATAAAAGTGAAAATATACTTTTTATAGATTGTGATGACTTAAAATTTCAAGCAAGTGTTTTAACAAATCTTAATTCGTTTTTGACTTACAACCCACAAATTAAATTTCTAGCACTTTGTAATTTTGCTCATGATTTTGACTTTACAAGTTTAAAACACCTTAATTTACAAATCATATTAAGTGTTTATGATAGTAGTTTTCATTTGGATCATTTTGAAGAACTTTATTTAGATTACTTAGACTTTGAAGAATTTCTAAGCTTAAACAAAAAACACATCGATACCAAAACTATGGTAAGTTATTTTTTACACACGGGGCGCAATGTGATTTTAAATCACAACTCTAACACAAACTCATCATATCTAAAAAGCTTTTACACTTCATTAGAACTTACCATACTCAAGCAAATTGCCCTAGAACTTGGAAGCGAATTTAGTGTTAATGAATTATTAAAAACCTTAAAAAATACTATAAAAATTTCCAAAGACACTTTATATAAAAGCATAGAAAAATTAGAATCAAACTATACTTTATATTTTGTAAAAAACCTTGAAAAGAATTTAAAAAAAGTATATTTTTGGGACTTTTCACTCAAAAATTCTCTAAGCATACAAAAAGATTTTAGTGCTTTATTTGAAAATTTGGTTTTAAGTGAACTATTTAAATTTAAGCAAGAAATTTTTTACACTAAGTATTTTGATTTTTACTTACCAAACCTTAAAAATGCATTTTTATGCTCACCCTTTAAAGATAAAGATTTACTTACTTTGAAAATAAAAAAAATCCTTGGTAAAAACCAACTAGCACTTTCAACCATATTTATTATCACACTTTCACAAAGAGATGAGTTTTTTTTAGATGGTATTCGCGTAATGATTTTGCCATTTGATGAGTGGGCTTTAGGAAATTAGTCTAGCTCATTAAGTTTATGCTGATTTATAATAGAAACAATAAGTTTGGTATAGTTACTTTTAATCTCTGAATATTTTTCTAAATGACTTGCCGCCTCTTTGCCATCTAGTTTTTTATTTTGACTTATAGCACTCCATCTCCAAGCTCTAAATTCTTTATAAGCATTATGGCGATTTAAATTTAATAAATACGAATCCACACTCTCTTGCAAGGTATTAAAAATACGAATTTTGTGAGTTTTACCTTCACTTCTTTCTTTAGGTATTAAACCTTTTTCACCCCAAGTCCATTCTCCAAATAAATTATTTGCTTCTTTGGCAAAACGACTTGTACCAGTTGCACTTTCAATGATGGCTTGAGCTATTGCTAAAGACTTTGGTACTTTTTGGATGCGAACTCGGTATTCTTGTAAATCATATAAATTTTTCACACGATATTTTTCTTTTAAAAACCATAATTTTTGCATAGCAACAGTATTTAATTTTCTAAAATTATTTTTCATAGCTTCTTTAAAAAAAGATTCTACAAATTCTTTTTCATTTTCAATTTCTTTAAAAGAAACATCTAACAAGGCGCTAATCTTTTTGATAAAAACCTCACGCTTTTCTTTTATACTTAAAGTATAATAATATTCATCAAAACCTGCAATAAATTCAGCTTTTAAAAATAAAACACTACTAAGTAAAATTATAATCAGCTTCAAAACAGCACTTTACCTTTCCTCTAAAAAATATCTGATCACCTTCTAATCTAAAATATAAATTTTCTTCACTTTTTGGTTTTACCAAAATATCATCTTTAATTTTATGATTTAAATACGCTAGATAAAAACAAGCTCCCATACCTGTACCGCAAGCTAAGGTTTCATCTTCTACTCCACGTTCGTAAGTTCTAACTCTTACAAATTCTTCATTTTCTATCTTAGCAAAATTTATATTTGCATTATATTTTTTGCGCATTTCTTTACATAAATTTACATCAAATTCATTCAAATCATCGACAAAAGTCACTATATGTGGAACACCAGTATTACAGCCTTGCCAAATTCTACCTTTATACTCAAAAGCTTCTTTAATATCCTTTACCCCACTAAGTTTGATTTCAACTATATCATCATCAACAAAAGATTTTATAAGTCCTGCGCCGGTTAAGAAATTTAAATATTGAGATTTTTTTAAATAATGATGAGCAAAATGAGCTGCTGCGCGTGAGCCATTACCGCACATATTTGCTTTACTTCCATCACAATTATAAAATTCCCATTCAAAATCATATCTATCATGAGGCACAACTACTATAAGCCCATCAGCGCCTATGCCCTCATAACGATTACAGAGAATTTTAGCTAATTCATTGCGATCTTTTTTTTCATTATCTGCAAACACTACAAAATCATTCCCACTAGCACAGTATTTATAAAATTTCATTTTAAACCTTTAAAGTATGTTTTAAAAAATTTAGCACATTTTTTTCGAAATTTTTATAGCTTGAAATATTTTTTATCACAAAATCTGCTTTTTTTAGTTTTTCTTCTATATCAAGTTGCAAATGGAGTCTTTTTAAAGCCTCACTTTCATCTAAACTATCTCTTTGCATTAATCTTTGAAGTAAAATTTCTTTTGGAGTATAAATCAATATACTTTTTCCTAAATTTTGATAATGATTATTTTCAAAAAATAAAGGCAATTCTATAAAAAAAGCTTTATTTTTTTGATCTAAAATTTGAGCTTTTTGCAAAATCACTTCTTTGATTTTAGGATGTAAAAAATTTTCTAACTTTTTTTTGGCGTTTAAATCATTGAATACAATAGCGCCAAGTTTTTTTCTATCTATTTTTCTTGCTACGAGTAAATCATCGCTGTTAAAAAGCTTGACTATAGAATTTGCATTTTCATTTAAAAGCTCATGAGCTATCACATCTGCACTTAAAGTGGCAAAACCCAAATTTTGAACTATTTTTATAAAACTTGACTTTCCACCTGCTATGCTTGAAGTTACAAAATAAGCATTTTGCATAATTTAGCCTTAATTATTTTTAGTTAAAATACCTTTTAAATTCTTAAAGGAAGATAAATGAGTATAAGCTATGAAGATGCAGGTGTAAGCATAGATAATGGTAATGCTTTTGTAGAAGCAATAAAACCTTTAGTAAAAGAAACTTTTAATGAAAATGTTTTAGGCGGTATAGGCTCTTTTTCTGGCGCTTTTGCTATGCCAAGTGGTTTTAAAAACCCAGTTATGCTAGCAGCTACAGATGGGGTGGGTACGAAGTTGCGTCTTGCTATTGATGGTCAAAAATTTGAAACCATAGGCGAGGACTTGGTAGCAATGTGTGTGAATGATTTAATTTGCAATTTTGCTACACCTTTGTTTTTTTTAGACTATTATGCAACTGCAAAGCTAGATGTGGAAGTAGCTAAAAAAGTCGTAGCAGGGATTGCTAATGGTTGTAAAAAAGCAAATTGTGCCTTAATAGGTGGAGAAACTGCTGAAATGCCTGGCATGTATCATAGCAATGATTTTGACTTAGCAGGTTTTTCAGTGGGTATGGCTGAAAAAGATGAGATAGATAGAAGAAATTTTGTAAAAAATGGAGATATTTTACTAGCTCTACCTAGCAGTGGACTTCATTCTAATGGATATTCTTTAGCCAGAAAAGTATTGTTTGAAGCACAAAAACTTAAATTTGATGATAAAATAGATGGTAAAAATTTAATCGATATCTTACTTGAGCCTACAAGAATTTACGTAAAAGACTTTTTAAAATTAAAACCTTTCATCAACGCACTAGCTCATATTACAGGTGGTGGATTAGTAGAAAATTTACCAAGAGTTTTCCCAAGAGGAATAGGTGCAATCATTAGAAAACATCATCTAAAAACTCCTGAAATTTTTTACCAAATAGGCCAAAGTGTAGAAGAGGCTGAAATGTATAGAAGTTTTAATATGGGTGTGGGCTTAGTTATGGTGGTAGATCCATCTAATGTAGGAAAAGTTTTAGAAAGCTCAGATGCCTATGTAATAGGCGAAGTTGTGCTAAATGAAGGAGTTATTTTAGAGTAATTTAACTTCCTAGAATTTACTTTAACGAGTTTGCTTAAAAAGGAGTTTTTTGCTGTCTTTGTTAAACTCTAAATGTTTTTTTGTTGTCTTATATTTTACTTAAGCAAACTCTAGGAAATTAAATTATTTTCTTTAGTTTATATTAGCATACAAAGATAAAAAAATTATCATGACTACAATAGTAATAATAAATCTTTTTATGTTCTGCTTCATTCTTTACCTTTAAAAAACCCTAGCTTAAAGCTAGGGTTAGTGTTAAAACTTATAACGAACTTCTGCTTTAAATCCATAGTTGGCATCTGTATCATCTAAGAAGTAACGATTGGTTTCAAAGCTTAATTCTAAATTATCTTTAGCTTGGACTTTAAATCCTATAGCAGCATTTAAGAAACTATAATCATAATCTCCTTTTTTATAACGCCAAGTCCCCATTAAAGGATCTGAAAGTTTTCCATATTCAGCATCTGAAAAATACTTACCAAAGTCTGTTTTTAAATATACTAATGTTTTTTCATTATTGTAATATTGTCCTAAAAGCACAGAAGCAACAAGACCTAAATTTCTATAATCTTCATTATAGATTGAAATTTTATTAGTTGTTTTAAATTTACTCTTAGCATAGTAAGTAAAATCAGTACCTATAGAGCTGTCTAAAAAAGCTCCTTTGTTTAAATGAAGTTTTTTACCTAAAGCCACAAATGCACTATAAGCAAGTTGACTATAGTTTGAATTTATATCTCCACCATTGTATCTAGGATCATTAATAAAAGCAGTAGAAACATTTGTTTTTGCTTTGTAATGATCTAGATTAAATCCTGTTTCTATATAACTATCATCATGGAACATAAAAGCAGAATAAAATCCTGTAGAAAAATTATTGATTTTAGAACTACCCAAACTATTTAAGTCAGAACTTAATCTTGCATATCCTGCATAAACCCCATTCATCATATCAAAGTTTTTAAAGCTTTTTTTCTCATCAAATCCATACTTGCTTGAAGTATAAATGCTTGATATTTTTCTATCTCCATAAGCACTGCTGTGAAGATTTAGATGATTATTAGCACCTTGAACCCACATACCATAGTTTTGATTATTGTCTTTTAGTATTCTAAATCTCTCACTTAAATCATTTCTTGATAGCAAGTGCATTCTATTAACTAAAAATCCACTATCTGTTATGGCTCTTATGATTTCTGATGGATCTTGGATAACGCCATTATCTCCACCTCCGCCACCATAGTTTTTATTAACAACTTCTATTTTTTCTAAATCTATATTACCTGTTTTATCATCTTGGGTAATAGTAGGGGTGATATAGTATCTTATAGCACCTTGATCTTTAGTTACCATTGTATTAGAAGCTTGTAAATAACCTTCTAGTTTAAATTTATTTTTATCAGTGATTTGACTAAGATCTACTAAGGTATGATCACCTGTAATAGTTTGAGAAATAGGGTTTTCATAAGTGAAGAAAATTCCAGCATCATCTAGTATTTCTATTTTAAAGTTTTTAATATCACTAAAATCTAATTCTTTATTAATTTCAACGCTATCTCCTTTATTGTTTTTTAAATCTGTATAAAAACCAAAAGTAGCATCACCTTTTAAAGTAAATTTATCTGTACTGATTTTTCTATAATCTTGCATAGATTTAAGTTTATTTTCTTCTAAGGCACCAAAGTATAATTTAGAATTTTCCAAATAAACACCATAAGCCTTAGAGCTATTATTATCTCCAATGCCTTGTTCTACTTTAGCACTTAAATTTAAACTAGTTCCTACACTAATTAAAGAATTATTACTAGCATAAAGACTATAAGCTACTAACTTACTTTTATCATCTGCATTAGTGCTAGATTCAACATGTATATTTTTAACACTATCATTAGAGCTAGTGATATTTAAAACTCCTCCATTTATAGCAACCAAACCTAAAGCATAAGATGCTCCATCTAAGCCATCTAAGTATTGAGTTCCCCAAGCTGATTGTGTGTATTTGCTATCTTTGTTGATTATAGTAGCATTGTGGATATTTCCTACTTCTCCTGCTTGACCACCTTTGCCTGATTTAGTTTTTATGTTTATATTAGCATCTAGATTAAGATTTGAAGTTGTTTTATTAGAAAAAGCTGCTATAGCTATAGCATCGCCACCTCTTCCTCCAGCACCACCATCGCCTGAAGTAATTTTATTAGTAGAGCCTTGATTGTATTTATGATCAGCCCCATCACCTAAACCACCATCAGCACCATTACCACCATTACCTGCTATGATATTTATTTGCATATCTTTGCTTATACTTGCATTATTAGCATTATTAAAGCCAAATACTCTAAAGCCTTCTCCATGGCCTCCAAAGCCACCATCGCCACCATTACCATAAAGATAAGCATCAGTTCCTGCTGCGCCATTTGTGCCACTTTGGCCAGTTTTAGTAAATACTCCAGCATCTCCTATATGCATAAGGGTTTTATAATTATATGATTTGCCATCTTTGCCATCTTTGCCATGATGATTTTCAACGATTTCTACCTTAGTTACTTTTAAATCACCTTCGTTTTTATAATCATTAAAAAATAATTCTACCCCATAGCGTCTGTTTTGAGTATCATAAGATCCACCACTACCACTTGAAGCAATTTCTACATCTTTAAGAGTGCCATTTTTACCTTCGATTAAGGTAATACCACCATTATTAAATTCAAAGCTTCCACTTTGCAGTTTTTCTTCTTCTAATTTTTTATTGATATAAGGATCTCTTATAGAAACATATAATTTACCCTTACCATCTGATTTAAACTCATTTGCATTTAAAATATCTGCACCGCCTGTAGTATGATTGATATTAAAAATCATAGTATTATCTTTTTCTAATACTACAGAATCATTAGTTTGGAATTTATGGAATTTATCAGTTTCACTAGAGTTTTTATTAAAATCTATATGAGCATTATTAAAAATTGCTCCTGAGGTATTATCATTAGCTTTATTAGTGGTAGTAGTTTGTATATTTACATTACCATCTATAGTTAAAAAAGAATCTTTAATATAAAAAGCACTTGCCCTAGATCCATCAGCTCCGCTTGCATTAGCATTAATGATAAAATCTTTGTCGGATTTAAAAGTAAGATGAGAGCCATTGTTTATATATACTCCATATACTTCAGCCTTACCAGTACCTGAATTTGCACTAGCATTCATTGTAAAGCCATCTTTAGATATAAGATTTAATTTAGAGCCATTATCTAAATATACTCCATAAATAACAGCATCACCATCTTTAGCATCTTCTCCATCTTTACCCTCACCAGCTACGCCACCTTCAAACTTATCATCTATTAGAGTAAATTTGCCATCTTCTGTATCTGCTTTGGTATTATCGCCTTTTTTACCACCTGTGCCACCTTTACCACCAGTAGCTTTTAAATCTAATGTACCATTTAAGGTAAGATTATAAGCTTGATTGTCATTTAATCCATTAGCATATATTCCAGCTATATATACATCACCACCGGCTCCGCCATTGCCACCATCTCCAGCTTTTACTCCATTAAAATGATCAATTCCATCAGCCATACCCCCATTAGCTCCATGGCCACCATTACCACCTATAGCATTAATGTTAGCATTTTTATCAAAGATACTTAAAAGACTAGAACCACTAAGGCGATATGCTACTTGGAAAAGACTTTCTCCTTTACCACCATGACCTCCATTACCACCATTACCATAAAGGATAGCATTAGTTCCATCTTTACCCTCACCAGCATCACTTCCTATAGTACTAGCTCTTACAGACTTATTATCATGGCTTAGTATATTAATATTTGCTTCATCAAAGCTAAGTCCATCATCTCCTTTTTTACCTTCTTTAGAGCGTTTTATGGTTAGAGAATCTAGACTAAGATTATTATTATCTGCTTCTTGAGAAGTTTCATAAGCTGTCATATATCTAGTATCTTCTAAGTCAAAGCCTTTACTAGCAATTCCTAATGTGTATTCTTTTATGCCATTAGTTAATAATTTTTTATCTGTGTATGTAAATTTTTCTGTTTGGCCTTCTTCTAAAGATTTTTTTCCACTTTTTATATCTTTTACAAACTGATCTTCTATATTTATAGTAAGATCATCTTTAGTAGTATTTGCATTTTTAGTTATTTGTATAAAACCTGCTGTGTTGTTTGCAATATCAGTGCTTATTGTAATAACGCTATTATCTTGTGTGGTTAAAGTATCACTAGTAAATTTTTTACCTGTTGCTATATTTAAAGTACTATTACTAAAGTGTGCACCTTTTTGCTTAGAATCTAAATTAGCACTAGCTCCACTTGTAGATGAAGCAAGTTCTAAATTATCTAAAAGATTAATAGTAGAATTTGTAGCTTTTAGAGTATAAGCTTGACTTTCTGCACTTGTATTTCCACCATTTATAGAAGAGTTTATAGTTATAGTGCCATTATCACTATAGCTTTTTAAATTTAAGCTAGTATTTTCTAAGGTGAGAGCATTAGCTTTTAAATTGTTACTTGTGTTTGTTGCTGTGGTCATCATGCTATCTAGTTTTAGGGTGTTATTTTCACCACCACTAAATTTCAAGCCCTGTGCATCAGCCCAGTTATTTCTAGCATTTGCACTAATATTAGCTGTTTTTATACCTATGTTTAGATTAGATTGATTATTAATTTGAGTGTATTTTACATTAGCATTTCCATCAGTACCACCACTTCCATTAGCACCATTGCTACCACCAGCACCGCCACTACCCCAGCTACCACCGGTACTATTTCCTCCGCTACCAGGAGCTCCAGCACTACCGCCACCTCCTGCAGATCCAGCGCCACCTCCAGCTCCACCATTACCTGCATTAGCTTTTAAAGTAAGTGTTTGTATATCTATATCTTGTTGTATATTAGCAAGTTCTATAGTAGCACTACCACCATTACCTCCATTGCCACCACGGCCACCATTTCCACCACGGCCACCATTGCCACCATTTCCATTTAAAGAGCCATCGCCTCCAATTTGTCCAGCACCACCATTGCCACCACGGCCACCATTTCCGCCTTTGCCACCATTACCGCCATTTCCTGCATTAGCTTCTAAGTTTAAAGTAGTGATTTTATTTACATTGGCTAGATTTAAGCTTATATTAGAAGCTCCTCCATTAGCTCCATTACCGCCATTAGCTCCATTACCGCCATTTACTCCATGGCCACCTTGGCCACCATTACCCCAATCATGATTATTATCACCACCGCCATTACCCCAGCCAGCACCACCTGCTTGGCCACCAGCTCCGCCATTACCGCCTTGAGAACCCCAGCCTCCATGACCTGCATTATTTTTTATATTTAGAGTGTTTATAGTAGTATTTGCTTGGCTAAAGTTTAGGCTTATTTTAGCTTCGCCTCCGCTAGCTCCACTGCCTCCAATAGCTCCATTACCGCCATTACCGCCATTACCGCCAACCGCACCATTGCCAGGACGAGAAGCCGCTGCTCCAGCACCGCCATGACCTCCAAGGCCACCAGCTCCACCATTGCCTCCAGAGCCACCCCAGCCCCCACTTCCACCAGAACCACCAGTATTATTAATAATAATATCACTAAGACTAGCCTGGCTAAAGTTTAGATTTAATTTAGAAGCTCCGCCTATGCCACCAGTGCTACCATTAGCTCCATGACCACCCCAATTACCAGTGCCACCTGCACTACCATGTTTACCATTGACAAATGCACCACCATAATAACCATTAGCACCAGCTCCACCAGCTCCACCAGTGCCACCATGACCACCATTGCCACCTTTACCACCAGTTCCACCAGTAGAAGTTAGAGTAAGTGAGGTAGAATTTACATTAGCACTTAAATCTATACTAGAACCTGTGCCACCAGCCTTAGCACTAGAGCCATTACCACCTACTCCACCAGTGCCACCATAGCAAGAATGAGAGGAAATGCATATCATTTTTTCATCACCACCAGCTCCACCATTGCCACCATTACCACCATTGCCACCATTGCCACCTGTGCCACCATTGCCACCTTTTATGGTAAAAGTATTATCACTTATAGCTAAATTTTGGTTATTATAGTTATTTGCATTAGTGCCATTAGAATTATTTCCTTGTCCGCCGCTACCATTGCCACCTTGGCCACCAGGTCTATCAGAGCGTGGATAATCTTGACCTTGATAACCAGCACCACCACCACTGGCATTGCTTCCAGCTTTTCCAGCTTCTAAATTTATATTTTGAGCAAAAATTTCATTTGTTGTTAAAGGGTTTGAGGTAAAAAGTAGGGTTGCTAATACTAAAGAGAGTTTGAGTTTAGAATTATAATTCCCCCCCCCCGTAGAATGAGTTATTAAACATTGTTTTTCCTTTTTTTTGGTTTATATATTTGATAGCAAATACTATACCAAATCCAATCCCCCCCCCCATATATATAAATACACTTAGGGTTTTTTGACATGGCTTGTATTAAAGGAATTTTAAATTATAAATTTAAATAAAAATATAATAATATTTTAAATGGCTTTTAGAGTAATTTAACACCACTTACTAATGTAGGTAAAATTTTAGAGTGATAGCTTAAAAAGCTATCACTTATGCAAAATACCAAGCTATTAGGATATTTAAAGCCATTCCTACAAGCAACATAGGAGTAGATCTTTTAACAATGGCTATAGGATCTAATTTTGCAAAACCTGCTAAGGCTAAAATTCCACCCGATATTGGCGAGGCAGCACGCCCTAAACAAGAAGCAATCTCAAGTGGCAAAGCTAGTGAGATAGGATTAATCCCTAGTTTTTGAGCAATATCTGGAGCAAGTCTCCCAAAAGCATTAAAAGCAGCAATCCCACTACCCATAATCACACTTGCAAAATACACAATAAAGCTTAAAACTATAATAGTAAGCAACACAGCAGAAGCCCCCATAGAAGAAACTGCTAAGGCTAAATGTTCTATACCCTTTAACGCTTTAATACCTTCTGCAAAAATAGAAGCTGCAATGATAATACAAACAACACTTACAAAAATTTCTGCCATAGCTTTTAGTATCACCATCAAATCATCTGCAAGTTTTTTTGCGTCTTTATGTCTAACATACTCTAAAATAAAAACCAAACTTATACTTAAAAAATTGGCGCTCACCACATCTAGTTTCACTTTATATCCATATAAATTTGCAAAATAAGCACCAAATAAAAACACTATAGGAAGCCAAGGTAAGAAAATATAAAACAAAGGACAACTTGGATTTTTAATTTCCATTTGTTCGATATTATCCACGACACCTTTTGCCAAATCTTTTTTATCCATATAACTATAATAAAACGGAATAAGCAAAGCTATCACAACAACATAAGCTATAACAGGATAAATTTGGTATTCAAAAAACATAGCAACAACATTTTCAATGCCTACCATATCTGCTAAATTTATAGAATTTCCATCTTTAGGACCATAATCAAGTGCAATTAATGATAAAACCGATACAGCAGTGATAGGACGAATTCCAATAGCGATTAAAACAGGATAAATCGAAGCAAGCAATAAAAGCAAAAGTCCTGTGTAACTTGAAATAACTATTTTTAAAGCCATACCTACCACAAATGTTCCACTTAAAACTAAGTATTTGTTTTTAATCTTGCCTAGTGGTTTATTTGCTACAAAAGCTAACTTTGCCGAAGCATTAATGTGCTTCATATAAGCTGCAAAACCTGCAACAGACATTATAATAAGCCCCACACCAGCTAAATTTGTCTTAAAAGTTTGAGTTACAAAACCAAAGACATCAAAAACAGGATTTCCCAAGCTTTGTTTTAGCACAGACTCACCAGTTGCTAAAGAAATGATGATTAAGATAATAATACCTGAGAGAAAAAAAGTAAAGATAGGATTGTATTTTTTAAGAATAAAATAGGCTACTAAAAATACACAAAATAAAGTAGCCACGACAGAAAGAAAAACCTCCATAAAACCTCCTAATTTTTGTATTTAGTCTATTTTACGGGGTTTTTCTTAAAAAAACTTGATTATTTTACAGGGTGAAGTTCGTTTGCATAGAAGCTTACTGAGTTCATGCCTTCTTTAATAGCCCATTCATAAGCTTTTGCTACAAATTCCCAGTTAATGTGCACGTAGAATTTTTCTAAATACGCAGGGCGTGCATTGCGGTGATCTACATAGTAAGCATGCTCCCATACATCAACTACTAAAAGCGGAACTTTACCTTCGGTGATAGGTGTAGCAGCATTACTTGTAGCTACTAGTTCTAATTTTTGATTTTGAGTGTTATAAACTAACCAAAACCAACCAGAACCAAATACCCCTGTAGCTCCTTTAATAAATTCTTCTTTTAAATTTTCCATAGAGCCAAAGTCTTTTTCAACTGCTGCTTTAAACTCAGCACTCAATGAACAGCCACAGCCACAGCATGTTTTTGGCTTAATACAATCAAAATAAAAGTCATGATTATACACTTGAGCAGCGTTGTTAAAAACTCCACCATTTGAATTTTGTATGATATAAACTAAATCTTTTCCTGCAAATTCAGTATCTTTTATAAGATTGTTTAGATTGTTTACATAAGTTTGGTGGTGTTTACCATGATGAAATGCGAAAGTTTCTGCGCTTAAAAAGTCTCCAAAAGCGTCTGCTTCATAAGGTAGTTTTCTTAATTCAAACATATTGTTCTCCTTTTTTAAATTTTATAACATTCTAACATAGTTAAATTAAAAAAGACTAAATGGGTCTTTATTTTTCAAAAAGTATTACTTTGCCTTGCTCTAAGCTTTTTACTACATCGATAACGCGTTGGTTTTTACTACCTTTAAATTTTAAAGATAAGTCTTTTTGCTCTAAAATAAACTTACCATCTATTAAAATATCAGTTAAGAAAAGCAATTCTTTCATAGCTTGCTCTTGTAATAGTTCTTCATAAGTAAAACCTGTATATATAGCAAGATCAAGTCCTAATTCTTTAATATATTTTGCTAAAATACTTAAATTTTTTGCTTGCATAAAAGGCTCCCCGCCACTAAAAGTAACACCTTGAAGCAAAGGATTTTTACAAATTTCATCATACAAACTTGCCAAATCTTGCAAATAGCCTTTATTAAAATCATGTGTTTGTGGGTTATGACAACCTTTACAATGATGAGGACAACCTTGAGTAAAAATCACATAACGCAAACCATAGCCATCGACTATGGATTCTTTTATGGCACCGGCCAACCTAAGAAAAATCGTGTTTAATTCTTGCATAGACTTCAGCTTTTTTAGCATCATTAAAACGATCAAGCGTTCCAACTAAATAACCTGTGATTCTTCTTATGCGTTCGAATTTAATATCATCTTCTTTTCTGTGGCATTTTGGACAAAACTCATCTATCACACCACTATAACCACATACGGGATCCCTATCTAGTGGGAAATTGATCGAACCATAGCCTATATTGCTTTCTTTCATACATTTTATAATGCGCTCAAAACTTTCTAAATTCTTACTCACATCGCCATTTAGCTCTACATAGGTAATATGCCCACCATTATTTAGCTCATGATATGGAGCTTCTATTTGAATTTTTTCATATATGCTAATAGGAAAATCCACAGGAATATGAAAAGAATTAGTATAAAAATCTTTATCAGTTATACCTTTTAAAATTCCATATTTTTTTTGATCTAGTTTTAAAAATCTTCCACTTAAGCCCTCAGCCGGGGTAGCTATAAGTGAGAAATTAAGCTTATCCTTAAGTGCTTTTTCATCAACAAATTCACGCATAAAACGCACGATTTGCAAACCTAAATCTCTTGCTTTTTGACTTTGTCCATGATGAGAACCTACTAAAGCTACCAAACTCTCACAAAGTCCTATATAGCCTATAGCCAAAGTCCCATGAGCAATAACCTTTTCTACACTATCATTTTCTTTTAAAGTATCAGAATCTATCCAAACACTCTCACCCATTAAAAATGGGAAATTCTTAACTTTTTTTAGACTTTGAATTTTATACCTATGAAGCAACTGCTCATACACAAGTTCTAGCTTTTCTTTTAAAAGTGAATAAAAAAACTCCAAATTTCCTTTAGCTTCTATAGCTAAGCGCACAAGGTTTATACTTGTAAAGCTTAAATTTCCCCTACCGCTTGTGATTTCTTTACTCTCATCATAAATATTTGCCATAACCCTAGTTCTACAACCCATGTATGCTACTTCGCTATTGTAATCACCCTTTTTATAATATTTTGCATTAAAGCTTGCATCTAAAAAGCTAAAATTTGGAAAAAGTCTTTTAGAAGCACATTCTATGGCAAGTTTAAAAAGCTTGTAGTTTGGATCTTTTTCATTATAATTAACACCTTCTTTTACTTTAAAAATTTGCACAGGGAAAATCGGCGTTTCACCATTTCCTAAACCTCTCATCGTGGCTTTTAGTAAATTTTCTATTACCATTTGTCCTTCAAAAGAAGTATCGGTGCCATAATTTAGCGTGCTAAAAGGCACTTGGGCTCCTGCTCTTGAGTTCATGGTGTTAAGATTATGCACTAAAGCTTCCATAGCTTGAAAAGTGGCATTTTGAGCTTGATTTAATGCTCTTTTATAAGCATAAGCATTAGCTTTTTCTAAAAATTTTTCATCATCTAAACCAAGTTTTAAAAGCTCTTTAAAGCATTCTTTTTCACTTGAAGCTTGAAATTTTGAGTTTTTAAAATAATTTTCATCTAAGCTTTGTTCTAGCTTTATCTCAAAAAAAGCTTTTATGGCATTAATATACTCTTTTTGAAAAGTCTTTGCCACACCTTTTGCCATAGCAAAATCAAAATTGGGTATAGACTGACCTCCATGCATTTCATTTTGATTAGCTTGCAAAGCAATACATGCTAAAGAAGCATAAGATCTTATATCATTTGGCTCACGCAAGCTCCCATGTCCTGTGCTAAAACCTTTTTCAAAAAGTTTTACTAAATCAATCTGACAACAAGTTTGCGTTAGCATATAAAAATCTTTATCATGTATGTGTATATCACCATTTTTGTGTGCATTTGCAATATGTTTTGGTAAAACACACTCATCTATATAATACTTTGCTCCTTCTGAACCATATTTAAGCATCATACCCATAGCACTATCTGAATTAATATTAGCATTTTCTCTTTTTAAATCTGCTTCTTTAGAGTCTTTAAAGGTTAAATCATCATACAAACTAAGCAAATCATAGCTGCTATTACGAATTTGTGATCTTTTTTGGCGATATAAAATATAAGATTTTGCGGTATTGACTAAGGCATTTTTGATTAAAACTTCTTCAACCTTATCTTGAATTTGCTCTACTTGAGTATGATTTTCATCAAGTAAAGCTACAACCTCATCACAAAGCTTGTTTAAAAAATCATTACTTAATTTTTCATCTGTAGAATTTATATTAGCTTTAAAAATAGCATTTTTTATTTTAAACATATCAAATACAACTTGACTTTTATCTCTTTTTATAATAAATTTTATCTTCATAGAATTTTTCCTAAAAAATAATCTCTAAGTACTATAAAATAGTACTTCGAAAAGATAAGTTTAGTACAAAAACTTGATGAAAAACTTAAAGAAGAAAAAGAAAAATTCACACATTTTTTGTGTGAATTTTTTATTATAACTCAATACCCTTTACAGTGTATATTTTATCAAGATCACGATTTCCAAACATTTTTTGAGTATTACAATGACTTTGTATATTCCACTCATCTAACTCATAATGGAAATTTTTACAATTATGGAAAAGATATGCCATTGTAATTACATTTTGCACATCCCAATTTGCAATATTATGTTCATAAGCGTGACAATTTTCAAAACAATGTGCCATTCTAATTATATTTGAAGTTTTCCAATGCAATAAAGAATGATTAAAATTAATACAATTAAAAAACATATAAGACATATCTTTTAAGTTTTGAGTATTCCACTTTGACAAATCTTGATTGAAATTTTTGCAGTTAAAAAACATACTTGCCATATTTTCAACCCTAGAAACATCCCAACGAGATAAGTTTGCATTAAAGCTTTCACAACAATAAAACATATATGACATATCTTTAGCATTTGAAACATCCCAATATTCAATACCTAAAAAGTCTAGTCTTTTAGAATAATAAAACACATAAGAAAAGTCATCAATCAAAGACACATCAATATCTCTTAAAGAAATTCTTTCATTTTGCACCAAATTCATTAACTCATTTTTATTTTTAGGTCTATACATTTTACCCTCCTTTTTTTGTACATTTTAAAAAACAATTGTGAAGTCAATGTAAATTTAAAAATGATTAATGATAATTTCAAAAAAATTTAATAGTAATAACTCAAATAAAAAATATTCAATTAAAGCAATATAACTTTTTTCTAAAAACAAATAAAAATGAAAGAATAAAAGTGGTGACCCATACGAGACTCGAACTCGTGTTACCGCCGTGAAAGGGCGATGTCCTAACCGCTAGACGAATGGGCCTTTTTTGGTAGTATTAAAACTTAAATTATATCTATGTTTTACTTAATAAATAATTAATTTACTATTTTATATAAAAATATATAATTCCACTCTATTTAATCATTAAAAAATAAGAAGGAAAAAATGGATATTTCAAGTCTAATAATTTTATCTTTTGCTTTAGCTGCAGATGCTTTTGCGGTTTCACTATGCAAAGGTTTTAGCGTTAAAGAATTAAAATTAAAACATTATTTAATAGTTGGATTATATTTTGGTGGATTTCAGGCTTTAATGCCTGCTATTGGATACACTCTAGGTGCCTCCTTTGGTTCTTTTGTAGAAAAAATCGATCATTGGATTGCTTTTATTCTTCTTGGCGCTATAGGTAGTAAAATGATACAAGAATCTTTCAAAAATGATAGTTGTAAAGAAAATTCAAATTTATTTGATTTTAAAACCATGATAGCTCTTGCTATTGCAACTAGCATTGACGCACTTGCTGTTGGAGTGAGTTTTGCTTTTCTAAAAGTGGATTTGTTTATAGCATTACTATGCATAGGTGTGATCACTTTCATAATGTGCATTTTAGCTTTAAAAATAGGTAGTAAATTCGGCACCTATCTCAAAAGTAAAGCCGAATTTTTAGGTGGTGCTATTTTAATTTTCCTAGCAGTTAAAATTTTATTTGAACATTTATCTTAAATATCTATTTCTATTCCTACAGGAGCGTGATCTGAGCCAAAAATATCATCTCTTATGAAGGCATTTTTGAGTTTATCTTTTAAACCATTAGAAACAAAGAAATAATCAATCCTCCAGCCCACATTTCTTTCTCTTGCCTTCATTCTATAACTCCACCACGAATACTTTTCTTTAATATCACCATTGATATATCTAAAAGTATCTACAAAACCTGATTTTAAAAGATCATCTATCCAAGCGCGCTCAATAGGTAAAAAACCTGAAGTTTTTTCATTTGCTTTTGGATGTGTTAAATCTATCTCGCGATGTGCAGTATTCACATCACCACAGATAATGATTTCTTTACCTTCTTTTAAAAGCTTATCTAAATACACTAAAAAATCATTATAAAACTTCATTTTAAAGCTCAAGCGATCTTCATCTTTTTGACCATTTGGAAAATAGATATTAAACAAAACTATATTTTTAAATCTATGCTCTAAAACCCTACCCTCATCATTATCAAAAAACTCACATTTTTTTACTTCACTATCAAAATTACACAAGCTCATTACACCTGAATATCCTGCTCTTTTAGCACTATTTGAATACATATGTTTAAAAGGATATTCATAAATTCTTTTTGGAAATTTATCCTCGTGTGCTTTGATTTCTTGAAAACCTATAAAATCGATTTTTTCTTTTTCAATCCAATCAAGTGCATTTTTATCACAAATTGCCCTTAGGCCATTCACATTCCAAGAAAGTAATCTCATAAAAAACCTTTTTTATCTTATTTTTTGCTATTTTATAAGTAATTTATTAATTATATTCAAATAGACTAAGCTTTTTAATTTTATCTAAAGGAAATCAATGCGCCTAAAGCTTTCATGGACTAAATTTACCTTGCTTAATACAATTTTTATTATGGCATTTAACTTTCCCTTATTTGAATTTGTATATGAAAAGATAAATCAAAATTTTATGCTTTTTAGTGTATTTTTTGGAATTTATTTTTTCTTAGTATTGGGTATTTTGTCTTTAATATATTTTCCATATATCACCAAAATTTTAAGTATATTCTTACTCAGCACTTGTGCTATTTGTAGCTATTTTATAAGTAATTATGGAGTATTAATTGATGATAGTATGATACAAAACGTCGTTGAGACAGATAATAGAGAGTTTTTTTCTTATTTTAATTTTTCTTTTGCATTGTATATTTTAGCTTTTGTAATTTTTCCTAGCATACTTATACTCCTTACTAAGATTGACTATCAAAGATATGTACTTAAAAAAAGCGTATTGTTTTTTAGTGCTTTAATTATATGTTTTGGTTTAATTGCCTTTACTTCCAAAACACTATTGCCTTTTCTAAGATCACATAATATCATTAGAATGTATAATCTACCTTTTTATCCTATATATTCGAGTATAGAATTTGCAAAGAAAAAACTAGCGGGTAAAAAAGAATTAACCATCATATCAAATGATGCAAACTTAAAAGATACAAATATTTCTAAAATAATGATTTTAGTTGTTGGCGAAACCGCTAGAGCAAGTAATTATTCTTTAGGTGATTATAAAACAAATGATACTAATTTTTATACTAAAAATGAACCAAATTTAGTGTATTTTAACGATGTAAGCTCATGTGGAACTGCCACAGCAAAAAGCTTACCTTGTATGTTTTCAAGACATAAAAGAGCGAGTTTTGAAAACGGGATATATGAAGAAAATGTTTTAGATATCTTGCAAAAAGTTGGGGTACAAAGTGTTTGGTTTGGCAATAACTCAGGAGGTTGTAAAGGAAATTGTGACCGTATAAAACATAAGTTAATTTCAAAAGATTACGATGAGAGCTTGCTTGAACTTGTAAAACAAGAACTTAAAAACACTAACTCAAATAAAATCATCATAGTGCATTTGCAAGGCTCGCACGGTCCAACCTACTATAAACGCTACCCAAGTGAGTTTAAAAAATTCATACCAACTTGTGATACAAACGAACTAAATACTTGCACTTATGAACAAATCATAAACACTTATGATAATACTTTGCTTTATACAGATTTTATTATAAAAAATCTCATAGATTTACTCAAAGAAAATCCAAATCAAGAAGCTTCTTTGCTTTATTTATCAGATCATGGAGAAAGTTTAGGTGAAAATGGAATTTATCTACACGGTATGCCTTATTTAATAGCACCAAAAGATCAAAAACACATACCAATGATATTTTGGAGCAAGGATAGTAAATTAAGTCAAGACTTACAAGGTAAAAAAGACTACAAACTTTCTCAAGATAATCTTTTTTCAAGTTTGCTAGGATATTTTGGCGTAAATAGCAAAGAATATGAAGAAAATTATGATTTATTTAGCAAAAATTTAAAGGAAAACCCACAATGAAACCAAAGTATTCTTTATTTAAAAATGCAAGTTATGCATTAAATGGAATTAAATTTTTACTCAAAGATGAAATGGCTTTTAGGATAGAATTTGCTATTATTTTACCTTTGATTTTTGTAAGCTTATTTTTGCCTGTAAGTTTTTTAGAACATTTTGTGCTTGTATTTGTTTTGGTGCTAATTTTAATTGTAGAAGCACTAAATTCTGCCATAGAAGCTTGTGTGGATCTTTGCACGAGCGAATTTCACATCTTAGCTAAAAAAGCAAAAGATTGTGCGAGTGCTGGGGTGTTTTTTAGCGTGGTTTTAGCTATAATTACTTGGAGTTTTATTCTTTTTGATTTGGTTAGAGAATGGATGATAAAGTAAAAACACTATGTGTAAAAATCTTTGGTAAAAAACGCTTTGAAATTTTAGAATTTTTAGCACTTCATGCTGATGATGATGGCTTTGTCTTTGCAAATATCGAAAAGCTTTCTAAACAACTAAACATCAGCAAACCAACCATCATTTCTACTTTTAAATTTTTAGAAGAAAAAGCTTTACTTGAAAAACTCAAAAACGGCTTATATAAACTCAAATAGGAGATAAAATGACACTTAAAAACCCTTTGGATATGCATTTACATTTACGCGATGAAAGTATGCTTGAGCTTGTAGCTCCTTTTAGTGCAAAAGAATTTAAAGCTGGTGTTATAATGCCAAATTTAATCACCCCACTTACTGAAACAACTGCACTCAAAGCTTATAAAGAACGCATCTTAAAAGCTTGTAAAAATGAAGATTTTATACCCTTGATGACCTTATTTTTTAAAAACTATGATGAGAAATTTTTAGAAAAAGCCAAAGATGAGCTTTTTGCTATCAAGCTTTATCCTGCAGGTATAACTACCAACTCAGATAATGGAATTTCAAGCTTTGATATAGAAAAGTTAAAACCTACTTTAAATGCCATGAGTGAGCTTGGTCTGCCTTTACTTGTGCATGGAGAAACAAATGATTTTGTAATGGATAGAGAAGCAAATTTTGCTAAAATCTATGAAAAACTAGCTAAAAACTTTCCGAAATTAAAAATCATAATGGAGCATATCACCACTAAGGTTTTGTGTGATTTATTAAAAGATTATGAAAATTTATACGCAACTATCACTTTGCACCATTTAATAATAACCTTAGATGATGTAGTAGGTGGCAAGATGGATCCGCATTTATTTTGCAAACCTATTGCAAAACGCTATGAAGACAAAGATACTTTATGTGAGCTTGCTTTTAGTGGCTATGAAAAGGCTATGTTTGGAAGCGATAGCGCACCTCATCCTTTGCATACTAAAGAATGCTGTGGTTGCGCAGCTGGAGTATTTAGTGCACCGGTGATTTTACCTGTGCTAGCTGAACTTTTTGAAAAACATTCAAATGAAACAAATTTACAAAAATTTATTTCAGATAATGCTTGTAAAATCCATAATCTTAAATTTGAAAAAGATAAAATCATCACTTTAGAAAAACAAGAATGGCAAGTACCACAAAAATACGGCGATGTGGTGCCATTTATGGCAGGAAAAACTTTAAATTTCAAAGTCGCAAATTAAAAGGAAATTAATGCTAAAAGCTTATCTAGAAAACATAAAAGATATTTCTATTAATGATAAGGAACACACACATAGAACAGCTTTGCAAAATTTATTACAAGCTATAAAAGAAAGTCAAGACAAGCAAAATAAAATCTCTATCAAACAAGAACCAAACAATGATAAAGAAGGTAGAGGCGCACCTGATTTTTTAATAACAAAAGATTTTCTAACACTAGGCTACATAGAAAATAAAAGAGTAAATGCAAATCTTGACAACATCATAAAAAGCGATCAAATTTTAAAATACACAAAATTAAGCCCAAATATCATTCTCACAGATTATTTAAGATTTATATTATTAAGCTTAAATGAGAAAAATGAAATTATCATTTGCAAAGAAGTAAAAATTTGCTCTCTTGATGAGATTAAAAGCATTATTAAAAATCAATCTTTACTAGATACTAAAACACAAGAGTTAAACGAACTTTTTAGTATATTTTTTTCTAAAATCCCAAATCCCATAAATTCAGCTTTAGATTTTGCAAATCATCTAAGCCTAAGAACAAGAATTTTAAAAGATGAGCTTTTACTTTCTAATGAAAATGAAGCATTGATAAGTTTATTTAATACTTTCAAAGAAACACTTTATAAAGAGTTAAGCTATGAAGAATTTTGTGATTCTTTTGCGCAAACTCTAACTTATAGCTTATTCTTAGCCAAATTAAATAACGATACCGCAAAAGAAATAGATCTAAACAATGCTAAAAAATTCATACCAAAATCATTTCCATTAATCCGTTCTATGAGTGGATTTTTAGATGATAGTTTTGAAAATTTAGAAAGCATAAAATGGCTTTTAGAAGAAATCATAAGCATTATAAATCACATAGACATTACAAGCATTATCAAAGAATTAAACAAAACAGGCGAGAAAGACTTATTTAATCGTCCTGCTATTTTATCTACTCACAAAGATCCTTATTTGCACTTTTATGAAACATTTTTAGCAAGCTATGATCCAAAGCTTAGAGAAGTAAGAGGAGTGTATTATACTCCTGCGCCTGTAGTAATTTTCATCATAAATGCTATTGATGAAGTTTTAAAACAAGATTTCAATCACAAAAAAGGACTAAGTGAAGCTTTAGACAAAAACATAACCTTGCTTGATTTTGCCACAGGCACTGGTACATTTTTACTTGAAAGCTTTAGAAAAGCTTTAGAGCCTATAAACAAAAATAGTGCTAATTACAATCCAAAAGCCTTGATAGATAAATTTTGTGGTTTTGAATTTTTAATAGCACCTTACACTATAGCACATTTAAAACTTTCTCAAAGCTTCAAAGAAGAATTTAATTCCCCGTTAAATGATAATGAAAGTCTTAAAATAGCACTAACAAACACCCTATACTCAAAAAGCACAACCCAAGAAGAAAATTCACAAAATACACTTTTTACACTTGCTGATTTAACCAACGAATTTAAAAAAGCACAAAAGATAAAAGAAGAACAAATTCTAATCATCACAGGCAATCCACCTTATAGTGGAGCAAGTAGTAACAAAGGCTTATACGAAGATGAGATCAAAATAAGCTATGGCTTAGAACCAAGCAAAGCAAATCTTAACAATGAACAAAAAAAGTGGATAAGCTCGTATCTTAAAGAAAAATCCAAACAAAACACAAGTACTTTTAAAGCTATATATGAAAAACACAAACTAGAAAATGAAAAAAATCCAAAATGGCTTTTAGATGATTATGTAAAATTCATACGCTTTGCACAAAGTAAAATCGACTCTCAAGAGAGTGGAATTTTTGCTTTTATTTCAAATAATAGCTTTTTAGATAATCCTACCTTTAGAGGTATGAGATATTCTTTAATGCAAAGCTTTGATAAAATTTATATACTTAATTTACACGGCGATACTAGAAAAAAAGAAAAAGCTCCAGATGGAAGCAAAGATGATAATGTCTTTGATATCATGCAAGGTGTGAGCATAAATATCTTTATAAAACAAAATTCAAAAGCCAAAAATACAAAGATTTATTATCATGATTTATACGGCAAAAGAAAAGATAAATACGAATTTTTATATGAAAATGACTTAAATTCTATAAAATGGACTTTGATTAAAAACAACGAGCCTTTTTATCTTTTCTTGCCACAAAATAATGATTTATTAGAAGAATACAACAAAGGCATAAGCGTAAAAGATATTTTTATATTATCAAGCGTAGGGATTGTTAGTGCTAAAGATCCTATATTAATATCAACCAATACTGAAAAATTAAAACAGCAAATTTATGATTATTATAATGAATTTGACAGGAAATACATAAAAGAAATAGCATACAGACCTTTTGATACGCAAAAAATTTATTATGATATAGGAAAAGTGGAAAGACCTAGGATTGAAACAATGGAACATTTTTTAGAAAATGAAAATATAGGATTAATGATTGGGAGACAATTTAGTGCCATTGGAAGTGATATTTTTGATATAGTTTTTTGCACAGATAAAATTACAGATTTAAATTTTTATCGAAGAGGTGGTGAACAGATCTTCCCGCTTTATCTTTACCCTACAACTAGAAGTAAAAAATTCCTAAAAAAAGAAAATCCAAATTTCAATGAAGAAAATTTCACCTCAAAAATAGAAAATTTCAAAGAAAGCTTTAGAACTTTCATAGATGATCTTTACAAAGAAAAATTCTCGCCTGAAGACATACTAGGCTATGTTTATGCTGTGCTTTTTCATAAATTTTATAGAGAAAAATACCTTGATTTTTTAAAAATTGATTTTCCAAAAATTCCTTTTACAAAAGATAAAAATACTTTTAAAAATTTAAGCAAACTAGGCTTAAAACTTATAAATTTACATTTATTAAAAAATGATGAGTTGGATTTTAATATAGGCGAAGCCTTGTTTAAAGACATTAAAAATAAAAATTTCAAAATACAAAAAATCAAATACAACAAAGACACAAAAGAACTTTTCATAAACGAAAGCTTGTATTTTACTAAAGTAAGTCTTGAAATTTATGAGTTTAAAATAGGCGGCTATGCTGTGCTAGATAAATACTTAAAAAGCCACAAAGAAGAAGACATAGATCATAATCATTTTACCTTAATCATACAAACTTTAAATGAGACTTTAAAAATACAAGATGAAATTTCAAAAATCAATCTTAGCTAGTATATACTAGCTAATGATTAAAAGTTTTATCTTAGCTTCTATAATCTCTTCTACTTCATCTTTCACAAAGCTTTCTAATTCTTGTTTATTTATATTAATACCATTCATACTTAAATGCCACAAAGCATTTTCTATCGCACTTTGTTTGTCTCTTTTTACCATTCTAGTTTCGTTAAAAATTTCATACTCATAAGGGATATTTTGTGCATTTAAAAAGCTTTGTAAATCACTTTCATAAAAACCTTTAAAATGTGTGTTAAAATGTTCAAATATAGGATCTAAAAAGCTACTTTTACGCCTACTTGCCCAGCCTAAATACACCTTTTTAGAAGCCAAGCTTAAAAAAGCTTTATAGTCTTTTTCATTTTGTAAAGCAGGAGACATACTCAAAAAGGCTAAGTCAAATTTTGCGTTATTATTTTTATAAAAGTTTTCAAAATCTAAATTTAAAGTTTTTACATTTGATATAGCATGAGTTTTTGCATCTTCTTGTAAAATTTCAAGCATAGCACTAGAACTATCTATACCCAAAATACTTTTTACTTTTTGTGCTAAATGCAAAGTCCAAACACCACTTCCACAGCCTATATCTACTATGCTTTTACCCTGCAAAGATCCAAGTTTTGTAAAAGTAGTTTTTTGAATTTCGTTTAAGCTAGGACTATACCTTACATAACTTTTTGCTTTTTTATTCCACAAATTCATCTTCACTCCTTATTTTTTCTAATATAGTATAATATTTATTTTTATAAAGGAAAATTATGCGTGTATTGTTTTTGTGTTTGATTTCATTTTTAAGTATTTATGCTAAAAATTTAGTAAGCGTTAGCATAGCCCCGCAAGCTTATTTTGTAAAGCAAATTGCTAAAGACACTCTAGAAATCAACATAGTCATACCACCTAATGCAAATGAACATACTTTCGAATTTAAACCAAGTGGTATTTTAAAGCTTGAAAAAAGCGATATTTACTTCACAGCGAATTTAGAATTTGAAAAAATTTGGATTTTAAAACTTAAAGATAATCTCAAAAACACCAAAATCATCTCTACGCAAAATAGCATTGATTTAATATCTTTACAAGAGCATTCAAAACACCATCACCATGGAGATGACCCACACACATGGCTTGATCCACTTTTAGCAAAAACTCATGCTAAAAATATTACCCTAGCACTTATAGAACAATATCCACAAAATAAAGCATTTTACGAGCAAAATTTAGAAAGTTTTTTAAAAGAACTTGATGAATTAAACCTACAAATACAAGCCTTATTTAAACATACAAAAAATAAATATTTTTTAGTTTATCATCCATCTTGGGGGTATTTTGCAAAAAGATATCATCTAAGCCAAATTCCTATAGAAATAGAAGGAAAAGAACCTAAACCAAAAGACTTAGCTAAGCTTACAAAACTCATACAAAAAGAGCAAATCAAAGCTATTTTCGTGCCAAAAGGAGCTAGTAACAATACTATTAAAGCTATGGCGAGTAATTATAATCTTAAAATCATAGAACTTGATCATTTGCCAAGTGATTATAAAAATGAGCTTTTAAAAGATGCAAAAAATATAGCAAGCGTTTTACAATGATAAAAATCAATATTAAAAATTTAAATTTTTCATATAACCAAGATGAGGTTTTAAAAAATATCAACCTAAACTATGAAAGCAAAGACTTTTTAGCCATAGTAGGGCCAAATGGCGGGGGTAAATCTACACTTTTAAAACTCATACTAGGCTTACTAAATAGCCATAAAAATATAAACTTTGAAAACTTAAGTTTAAAAGATATAGGTTATGTCCCACAAAATACTTTAGCTAATCCAAACTTTCCAGTACGCGTGCTAGAAGTGGTGATGATGGGAAGGGTGGATAAAAAATTCTTTGGTTTTTATACCAAAAAAGATCAAGAGCAAGCCTTGCTAGCCTTAGAAAAAGTAGGTATGAGAAATTTTTGGGATAAAAAAATCAACGAACTAAGTGGGGGCCAAAGACAAAGAGTTTATATAGCAAGAGCCCTAGCAAGTGAATGCAAGCTTTTAATTCTTGATGAGCCTACTGCAAGTATAGATACCAAAGGCTCTGTGCAGATTTTTGAGCTTTTGAAAAAATTACACGAAAGTGGGGTTGGTGTGATAGTGATATGCCATGATTTAAATGTAAGCTTAGCTTATGCGAATAAAATCGCATATTTAAACAAAGAATTATTCTTACATGAAAACACCCCTGAAAAAAAAGCACATTTACTAGCGCATTTAAGCCAAAATCACACGCATTTTTGTGATGTGGAGCTTAGCTTGGAGCAGTGTTGCTGTGAAGGAAAAAACCATGCTTGAACTTTTATCTAGCTCTTTTATACAAAATGCTTTTTTGGCTGCATTTTTAACTAGCATTGCTTGTGGGATTATGGGGACTTTGATCATGATCAACCGCTTAAGCTCTATGGCAGGAGGCATTACGCATGGGGCTTTTGGGGGCATAGGCATAGCATTTTATTTTGGTTTGCCAGTACTTGTTAGTACGAGTTTATTTACGCTTTTTTTAGCCTTGCTTGTAGCGTTTTTAGTGCAAAAATATCCTTTTAGAAGTGATAATATAGTTGGGGTTATATGGGCTTTTGGAATGGCTGTTGGTATTATACTTATAGATTTAACCCCTGGGTATAATGGTGATTTAATGGGATATTTGTTTGGTAGTATTTTGTCTGTACCTACACAAGATATAGTTTTATTTGCAATAATTGATGTAATTTTTATTGCTTTAGTATTGCTTTTTTACCGCCAATTTGAAATTCTAAGCTTTGATAAAGAATTTGCAAGCTTAAGAGGAGTTAAAACTAATCTTTTTCATTATCTTTTAATCGCAATGATGGCTTTTTGTATTGTTATAAGTATCAAAGTAGTAGGACTTATACTTGTGATAGCTTTGCTTAGTATACCTGCATTTATCGCTGAGAGTTTTTCTAGAAAACTTGGTCAAATGATGATCATATCTGCGCTTTTGAGCGTAAGTTTTTGTGTGATAGGGCTTTTTGTGAGTTTTTATTATAATCTTGCAAGTGGAGCTTGCATTATAGCAAGTGCTTGTGTGGCTTTTGTGCTTTATCTTTGTTTTAGTGCTTTATTAAAGAAAAGTTGAAATTTGATTTTATCTTAAAGCGCTATTTTCATACACTCTTAAAAAGCTAGCAAATTTTGGCTTGCCATTTTTGGTTAAGCCATTGTATTTAAAAGTGATGATAGCACCAACTGGAGGAGGGTTTAAGCGATCGCTTTCCTTAAAACCTAAACCTATCTTAAAACTTACTTTTTTACCTTTGATATTAGCTTCACAAAGTAAAGATCCCATTTTACCTTCAAATTTTCCCTTACCTTCAAAATGTTTTTTAACTATGCATTCTGTATCATCAAAAGGTTTTAGTTTATAAGCATTATTTGATCTTTTCTTTTCATAAGGTGTGTTGTTTAATCTTATGATCACACCTTCACCTTTATGTGAAATAATATCTTGATAAAATTGTTCTAAATGCTTTTTATCTTTGATAGGAATTTGCGGGATGATTTTTATAAAATCATTTGAATTTTTAACTAAATACTTTTTTAAAACTTCTAATCTTGCTTCTAAAGTGCAAGGACTAAGCTTAAATTCTTCACAAGCATTTGGTACATCAAAGACATTATAACTTACTTTTTGCCAAAGTTTTTCATCAGGATTTTCTTGGCGTATTAAAGATGAAATTTCTTCAAAAGAAGCTCTTTTTATCCAAAGTTCTCCGTCTAGTTTGAAATTTGGAAAATTTTTTATGAAAAACGAAGGAAGTTTTATAGCATTTCCTGCTCTTGTTTGCATAGCTTTACCATCCCAAAGACCTCTTATGCCATCAAGCTTTTCACTCATGAGATAATGGCTTAAATTTACATCTTTGAATACTTTTTCATCATAAACTTTAAAAAGTAAAATATCTTTAGCAAAAAGAGAATTTAAAAAGAAAACAGAAAGAAAAACAAGGCTTATAAAAAGCCTTGCAGTAAGATTAAAGTGCTTTTTTAGCAGCATCTGCAATTTTAGCAAAAGCAGCTGCGTCATTCATTGCTAAATCAGCTAAAATTTTTCTATCAAGCTCAATGCCTGCTTTTTTAAGACCATTTATAAATCTTGAATAACTAATATCATTTAGTCTACAAGCTGCATTGATACGTACTATCCAAAGACGACGGAAATCACGTTTTTTGCGGCGTCTATCACGATACGCATAAACCAAACTTCTTTCTAATTGCTCTTTAGCTTTTCTAAAGTGTTTGCGGCGACCACTATAAAAACCACGCGCAAGTTTTAAAACTTTTTTATGTCTGCGGCGTCTTACAACACCTGTTTTTACTCTTGCCATATTTATCCTTTCACAAATTGGCGTTCGTTAAACGAATCTTGCCCTTTAATTAAGGGGAGTTTGAATGACTTTCGTCAAAAACTAAATTTAAGCGAGCTTAAATTCCTAACATTTTTTCAACCGCTTTAACATTGGTTGAGTGAACATACTTAGAAGTGCGAAGATCACGCATTCTTTTAGCAGGTTTTTTAGTCAAAATGTGGCTTCTAAAAGCTGAGCCTCTTTTGATTTTATTTTTACCTACTTTGAAGCGTTTAACAGCACTTTTAACGCTTTTCATTTTTGGCATGTGTATCCTTTTGGATAAATTTTTTCATAAAAGAAAGCTATCATTTTACTACAACTATGCTTTAGAAAAATTAAATTCAATCTCTCTTTTTTAAAATATAAAGTTGCTCTTGTATATGCATAGAGCGTTTAGAGAGATTTCTACTAGCTCTAAAGGTATTATATTTTTGTTCAAGTACAAAACATTCTCCAAGACTTTGAAGTCTTTTTATGAAATTTTCTTTTTTTACAAAACCTTCGCAATTATAAGAAAGCAATACAATCTTAGCTTTTAAATCATTTATTAAATCAAATAAAGCATCTTCAGCTTTTTTTTCTTTATTAAAAGCACTGCGGTTCCAGTCTTTTGGTATGCCAGAAACCTTTGAAATTTCCTTTGGCTTTTTATAATTAGCAATTAAATTTAACATAAAATAATTTGATCCATAAGGGTGTTGATTATAAGGTGGGTCTAAATACGCCACATCAAAGATATCAAGCTCTTTAGCTAAAATATTTGCATCTTTTTGAAAAACCTCATACTCACAAGTAAAATTTGAAAAAACAGGCATTTTCAAAGCTATATCACCTTTTATACGACTTAATGCATTTGCACCATTTCCTCCAAATTTTCCCACTCCATTTTTATCTTTATAAAAACCTTTAAAAACCCCGCTTGTATTTGCATGCACGCTTGCTTCATAGATAAGCGGTGCGATGAAGTATTTTTGTATATTACTTGGCAGGCTTGAAATTTTTTCTCGCATAGAGTCTAAATACATAGCGTTTTTAAGCGTGTAAAAAACTCTTTCATCTTTTTGGATATGTTCATCATCATTTGGTGCATAAAGCTTGCTTATAAAGCCTTTTTTGAGTTTTAAACCAGAAATTAAAAAAGCATAATGTTTTTGTAATTCTTGTAAAAATTGTGTATTTTGATTGCTTAAATAACATTCATTAATGATTTTAGAATAATCTTCCAAATCATTTGCTATGATAAAACTCGCATAAGGCCTCACAAAACGCGAAACTACCCCAGAGCCACTAAATACATCACAAAAACTAAATTTGTCTTTTTTTAGCTCATTTTGTGCGAATTTAAAGCCTTGATTTAAAAACTCGAGCAAAGATCTTTTATTGCCAAGATAAGTTATGATTTGTTCTTTTAAAAATTGTGGATTTTCTTCTAGCATAAGTTTAAAATACAAGCCTTAAAAAGGCTTGCAATTATTTTTTCTTTTTAGGAGTTACTAGCATATTCACATAGCGTCCTTCGAGTAAAGGCTCTTTGTCTCTATCTGCTATATCTTCAACCATTTGCCAAATTTTTTCAAGCAAAGCTACCCCTGCTTCAGGAGAGCCCATCTCACGACCTTTTAAAAACACTCTAAATTTAACATGCTTACCTTGCTCTAAAAACTCACTTGCATGCTTAACTTTGTAGTTAATATCATTTTGAGCAATTTTCACAGAAAGTTTGATTTCTTTTATATCAATAACTTTTTGTTTTTTCTTTGCTTCTTTTTGCTTTTTTTCTTGTTGATAACGGAATTTTCCATAATCCATTATCTTACATACAGGTGGTTTGGCTTCAGGAGCTATCATTACCAAATCAAGCCCTAGTCTATTTGCTATATCTAGTGCTTCATCACTACTAATAATGCCATAAACCTTGCCATCATCACCTATACATCTGATCTCATCTGCTTGAATTTCTTCATTTAGCAATACTTCTTTTTCTTTACTCAAAAGCGTACCTCACTTAATTTCTCCTTTGTTAGGGTTATAAATTCATCTAAAGTCATTGTTTTTTGTTCTTTTGCTCTTCTATCTCTTAAAGCCACACTTTCATTTGTTACCTCTTCATCACCTAAAACAAGTATCATAGGCACATGTGCTTTTTCGGCAGTGCGAATTTTTTTATTTAAGCTTTCATTTTTATTATACACTTCACTATCAATGCCAAGTTCTAAAAGTTTTCTTGCTATTTCTTTTGCATAATCGTGATGATTTTGTGAAATAGGCACTATAGCTACTTGAGTTGGTGCAATAAAAAATGGCAACTCACCCGCACAATGCTCTACTAAAATTCCTATAAATCTTTCAAAAGAACCTAAAATAGCGCGGTGAAGCATTACAGGTTGTTTTTTCTCATTATCTGCATCTGTGTATTCAAGTTTAAAACGACTTGGTAAGTTAAAATCTACTTGTATAGTTCCACACTGCCATTTTCTTTTTAGTGCATCAGTGATTTTGATATCGATTTTTGGACCATAGAAAGCTCCACCGCCCTCATCAATGCCATATTTTAAACCTTGTTCATCTAAAGCTTCTTTTAAAGCCTTTGTAGCTATATCCCAAATTTCATCATCGCCTATTGCTTTTGCTGGGCGTGTTGAAATTTCCATTTCATAATCAAACTCAAAAGCCTTCATCAAAGTATCAACAAAGCTTAAAATTTCCAAAACTTGCTCTTTTATCTGACTTGGCATACAAAAAATATGCGCATCATCTTGGGTAAATTCTCTTACCCTAAAAAGCCCATGTAAAACCCCGCTTTTTTCATGGCGGTGGACTACGCCGTATTCAAAAAATTTCAAAGGTAAATCACGATAACTTCTAACATCACTTTGATAAATTTTAATATGCCCTACACAATTCATCGGCTTAATACCATATTCTTGCTCATCAATTTGTGTAAAATACATATTTTCTTTATAATTTGCATAATGCCCGCTAATTTTCCACGCATCAGCTTTTAAAAGTTCAGGCCCACGCACTGGCTCATAGCCTCTTAATCTATGTGCTTTATATAACAAATGCTCTAATTTACTTCTTAATTTTGCACCATTACTAAGCCATATAGGAAGCCCACCACCTATCTCATCATCAAAAGCAAAAAGCTTCATTTCATTACCAAGTTTTCTATGGTCTCTTTTTTTAGCTTCCTCTATGATTTTTAGGTATTCATTTAAACTTTCTTTATCTGCAAAAGCAGTGCCATAAATTCTTGTGAGCATTTCTCTTTTCTCATCACCACCCAAATACGCTCCAGCCACACGAGTAAGCTTGAAAAATCTTAAATATCTAGTATTTGGCACATGGGGTCCACGACATAAATCTTCAAATTCACCTTGTTTATAAATACTTACTTTCCCATCAGGAATTCTTAGTAAAACTTCTTGTTTTAAATCATCATTAGCAAATTTTTCTTTAACTTCGGCTTTTGAGAGTTCGTATTTTGTGATATCTAACTTTGCTTCTGCTAGTTCTTTCATTTTTTTTTCGATTTTACTTAAATCTTCTTCTGAAATCTTACTATCAACTCTAAAATCATAGTAAAACCCATCTTCTATCACTGGTCCTACGAAAAATTTAGCCTCTGGATACAAACTTTTAATCGCTTGAGCCATTAAATGCGCACAAGAGTGGCGGATAACTTCTAAACTTTCTCTAGAGTTATCAAAATAAATAGGAGTTAAATTTGTATCATTGTTAAAACTTTGAGTATCTATTAAAGTTTCATTATTTGCATATGCAATTATATCTTTTGTCATTTCTACCCTTAACACTCACTAACCTTGTGAGCTTAAATTAAAATATAAGGCTAATTTTAGCTATGAAAAACTTAAACTTTTTTTAAATAAAGGATATTTTTATATTTCAAACACCTGTTCTTGATATATCTAATACACCACTCATAAAAAGATATAAAAATACAAAACCTAAAATTATCCTATAAATTCCAAAAGGTATGAAGTTTATCTTACTGATTAATTTTAAAAATATTTTTATTACTACAAAAGCCACTATAAAAGCTGTTACAAAACCTATGGCTAAAGGAATGAAATTATTCATATTACTTAAAACCTGTGGTTCTTTATAAATGCTATAAGCTGTTGCGATAATCATAGTTGGTATAGCAAGTAAAAACGAAAATTCAGAAGCAACTTTACGATCAAGTCCAAGTAACAACCCGCCTATAATACTTGCCCCACTTCTTGAAGTACCTGGTATAATAGCAAGGGCTTGAGTTAAACCTATCAAAAAAGCTTGTTTATAACTTACCTCATCTAAAGAGTGAATTGTATAGTCTTTTTTTCTATGCTTAAGTTCTATGATGATAAAAATAATTCCACCAATTATCAACATAGTAGCCACGGTATAGCCGTTAAATATCTCCTTTAAAAACTTATACGCCACAAATCCTACCCCACCTGCAGGCAAAAAGCCCACAGCGAGTTTTAACCAAATATCAAGTTTTTGAGTTAGTTTATCTTTGAAAATAAAAATCACTGCTAGTATAGAACCAAGCTGAATGATAATGAAAAAACTTCTCCAAAAATCATCTATATTTAAACCCAAAATTTCAGCACCTAAGATCATATGTCCAGTAGATGAAATAGGTAAAAATTCGGTCAAACCTTCAATAATTCCTAAAATCAAAGCATAATAATATTCTAAATTCATTTTTTAAGCACTCTTCTTGCAAAAATTAACATAATCACTATAAATACTACAAAACCTATAATTCCATCATCTTTAAATGAAGTTGCAATAGCAAGTGGATCTTCAGCTCCACCTCTACTAATAGAAAGCACGGTTAAACCAGCTATTAATACTCCAAATATACTCTCACCTACTATTAGACCAGAGGCAAACAAGGTTCCTTTTTGCTCATGTTCTTGAATAAGCTCTTTTTTATGAGCATTTTTGGCATATCTTTGCTCCAAACGCTTTTTGATCAAATACGCCAATAATCCACCTATAAACAAAGGCATATTTACAGCAGGTGGCAAATATATACCTATACCTACAGCTAAAGGTGGTAAAGACATATTTTTCTTTCTTAATAAGCGATCAATGATAATTATACCAACACCTACAAAAGCACCTGCTATAATATAACTCCAATCAATATTAGCATTAAAAATACCTTGCGCTATAGTGCTCATTAAATTTGCTTGTGGTGCAGCTAGTGCATTTGCCTCATCCATTCCTTCTCTTGGTAAAGCACCTACAAAGCCATAAGCTTGATATAATAAATTTAAAACAGGTGCTATAGCTAAAGCTCCAAATACACAACCTATAATCAAAGAAACCTGTTGTTTCCATGGAGTTGCACCAACTAAATAACCAGTTTTTAGATCTTGTAAATTATCATTAGAAATAGCAGCAGTTGCCAAAATAACACTAGTAGTAAATATAGCAAAAGCAATGGCAAATTTAGACATTAAAGGATCGCCAAATAAATCTACTTGATAACCCAAAAGTAAAATAATCAAAGAAGAAATCATAATCCCTATAAGCCCTATGCCTGAGATAGGAGAAGATGATGAGCCCACTAAACCTGCCATATATCCACAAGCTGAAGCTACAAAAAAACCTATAAAGATTGCCACCAAAGTTCCCACTAAGGCAAAAAGAATTTGATAACCACTTGCTAAATTTGAATCAGCTACAAAAGCGTAAAATGAAATAAATAAACCTATACACATAAGCACAAATAATCCTAGCATAGCTTTTAAAGATAAATCCATATCTTTAGGATCTTGCGAAAGATTTAGCGAAGTTTTTTTAAACATATTTTTCATACCATCATACACAGGATTTGCAAGCTCTATTAAAGTCCATAAAGCTGCTATAGCTATGGCACCCGTTCCTATTAAACGCACTTTTTGAGCCCAAATTTGATTAACTATATCAAGAGTACTTAAACTCACATCAAAACTTTCTTTAGCAGAAAAATATGGCACAAAAACCATCCAAGCAAGCATCATACCTACAAGCAAAGCAACCCCACCAGCTATACCTACCAAATATCCAGCACCCAAAAGTGCCACTGAATATCCCATAGAAAATCCAAAAGCCATTTTTTGCCACATAAAAGCAAAACTACTTCCACTTGAAAGCAACTTAAAACCACTTGAAAAAAGACTTATCACAGAAGCAAATGTCACTCCAAGTGTAATTTCTTTCAAACCAACTTTTCCTTTTTTATCGGCTTGATCTTTATTGGCTACTTTTAAAATTTCAGCAGCAGCTCTTCCTTCAGGATAGGCTAATTTACTCTCTACCACCATAGCTCTACGCAAAGGTATAGTAAAAAGCACACCTAAACCGCCTCCACAAAGACAAAGCATAAAAGTAAGCCAAAGTGGAAATTCAAACCAATACCCACACATAAAAAGACCAGGTATGACAAAAATCACAGCCGAAAGAGTTCCTGCGGCTGAAACTTGAGTTTGAACCATATTATTTTCTAAAATATTAGAGTCTTTAAAGATTTTTAAAACAGCCATTGCAATCACAACAGCAGGAATAGAAGTAGAAAAAGTAAGACCTACTTTAAGCCCCAAATATACATTTGAGGCAGTAAATATAATCGTTAAAATACTTCCTAATATTATACCCCTAAGCGTGAGCTCCGGTAGTGAGTTTTTTGTATGCATTTTGTTTCTCCATTTTTATTGACAACCTTCACACTCTATAGTTCTATCAACCACACCATCATTTACTTTTTGACTATCAGGACTTTCACTTCTAAGATAATAAGTTGATTTAACGCCTAATTCCCAAGCAAGTTGATAAATTTCATTTAAATATCCACCGCTTGCTTTATCTAAAGAAACAAAGATATTTAAAGATTGACCTTGATCAATCCATTTACCACGAATCGCTGCAGCTTTTACTAAGATTTTTTGATCAAGCTCATAAGCAGGGGTATAATACTGCCAAGTATTAGCACTTAAATTTGGCACAACGGTTGGTATCATACCGCTTAAGTTTTGCTCAAACCATTTTCTTTTATATACAGGCTCAATTGTTTGAGTAGTACCCACTAAAATAGAAATAGAAGAAGTTGGTGCTATAGCCATTAAATAACCATTTCTTATACCATCTCTTTTTAGTTTTTCTCTTAATTTTTCCCAATCACACTCACTTTGATCAAATAAGCCATCACTTGCAGTAAGTTTTTTAGCATTTTCATTTGCCACATCAATTGGTACTATACCTTTACTCCATTTTGAACCTTCAAAGTCAGGATAGCTTCCTTTTTCTAAAGCTAAATTTGAACTTGCTAAAATAGCTTCATAGCTAATCATCTCCATAATACGATCAATTTTTTCAAAATGCTCATTAGAACCCCAATAAATTTGAGTCTCGGCTAACATTTGTGCTTCACCCATTACACCAAGTCCTATAGCACGAGATTTTAAGTTGGTATTTTTTACTTTTACATGAGGATAAAAATTTAAATCAATCACATTATCAAGCATTCTTATTGCTGTTGGTACTACTCTTTGAATATCTTCTTTGGTATTGATTTTACTTAAGTTTATACTTGCTAAATTACAAACGGCGGTTTTTCCTTCATTTTTATATTTTTCTACTATATAAACTTTTTTACCATTAATACCATCTAAAGTAGAAACTTTCTTAGCAAGCTTTTTATAACCACCATCTATCATAAGCTCTTCATCTTCATCTAAATGAAGCTCTGTTTTGTCATCAAATACAATTTTGACTTGATAATAATTTGGGTCTGTATTTTGAAAAATTTCTGTACATAAATTTGAACTTCTTATAATCCCTACATGTGAATTTGGATTTGCCTTATTAGCACTATCTTTAAAACATAAAAATGGCATACCTGTTTCAAAATAAGAAAGCAATATCTTTTTCCAAAGTTCCTTTGCATCTATAATTTCTTTAGCTATATTTTCATCTTTTTCAAATTCTTCATATTTTTTCTCAAATTCTTCACCGTATAAATCACATAAACTTGCTGTATCAGCAGGATCAAAAAGTGTCCATTTGCCATTTGCCCTTACTCTTTTCATAAACAAATCATTAATCCATAAAGCAGGGAAAAGCTCATGTGCTCTTCTTCTTTCTTCGCCTGAATTTTTACGCAAATCTAAAAAGTCATTGATATCCATATGCCAAGGTTCAATATAAACAGCAATTGCACCTTTTCTAGTACCAAGTTGATCAACAGCAACAGCGATGTCGTTGGTGATTTTTAAAAATGGTATAATCCCGCCTGCTGCATTTTTATGCCCATCTATGCTTCCACCCATAGCTCGCACTTTAGACCAGTCCCAACCTATACCACCACCAAATTTAGATAAAAGCGCCATTTCTTGATAAGAATCAAAAATCCCCTCTATATTATCAGGTGTGCTTCCTATATAGCATGAGCTTAGCTGGTGTCTTGTAGTTCTTGCATTTGAGAGAGTTGGAGTTGCAAGCATTACTTCGAACGTAGAAATAAGATCATAAAATTTCTTAGCCCAAGTTTGAGAATCTAATTCATTTTGTGCTAAAAACATTGCGATAGCCATAAACATTTGCTGTGGTAATTCTATAGGCATACCTTTAGAATCTTTGATCAAATATCTATCATATAAAGTTTTTATACCAAGGTAAGTAAATTGTAAATCACGCTCTGGTTTTATATAAGCATTAAGATCATCTAAATCATATTTTTCTTTTAAACCAATTAAAATCCTACCTTCTTTTTCGCCTTTTTCAAGGTATTCTCTTAAATGTTTATATCCATTATAACCACTTACTTTTTTATATAAATCATATAAAAACAATCTTGCAGCAACAAAGGTCCAATTAGGTCTATCAATATCTATTTTATCTACTGCTGTTTTTATAAGAGTTTGTTGAATTTCTTCTGTTGTTATACCATCACGAAATTGAATTTTTGCATCTACTTCAAGTTCGCTTTGGCTAACATTTTCTAAATTTGCCACTGCATCTGTGGTATATTTTTTAATCTTAGAAACATCTAACTCTTCAGTTCTACCATTTCTTTTTAATACTTTCACTCATAACCCCTAATAATTTATTATTTAAAAGTTCTTGCAAAAATTTTATCTACATTTTTAGTGTAGTAATTATAATCAAAGCATTTTCTAATATCTACTTCACTTAAAGATTTTTTCAAGTCTTCATCTGATAATAAAGCTAGCAAAAACAAACTCTCGCCTTTTTCATTTAAAGCAGGCTTGCCATTTTGCAAATCAACCCAAACTTTCATAGCATTTCTTTGAACGATCTTGTAAGCTTCTTCTCTGCTTATACCTTTAAATGGAAGCTCAAGCAATACCCTTTGAGAAAATACAAGCCCGCCAGTTAAATTTAAATTTTTCATCATATTTTCTGGATATACCAAAAGTTTTTCTATCACACCGCATAATCTTGAAAGCATAAAATCAGTCGTGATAAAAGCATCTGGCAGCACAAATCTTTCTACGCTAGAATGCGATATATCTCTTTCATGCCATAAAGCTACATTTTCTAAAGCAGGTGTTACATAAGCTCTTATCATCCTACAAAGTCCTGTGATATTCTCACTTAAAACAGGATTTCTTTTATGAGGCATAGCTGAACTTCCTTTTTGTCCTTGAGAAAAATACTCTTCAGCTTCGTATACTTCTGTTCTTTGAAAATGTCGGATCGCAACAGCAATTTGCTCACAACTTGAAGCTAAAATAGCTAAAGCTGAGATAACTTGTGCATAACGATCTCTTTGTATGACTTGGTTTGAAACTGGCGCTGGTTTAAGATCTAAGTTTTTACAAACTTCTTCTTCAAATTCAAGTGGAGCATGGGCAAAATTCCCCATAGCACCGCTGATTTTTCCATAACTAATAACTTCTTTTGCATGAATGATTAAATCTTTTGCATGAACTAGCGAATCATACCAAATAGCCAAAACCAAGCCAAAAGTTATAGGTTCTCCATGAATTCCATGACTTCTTCCTACCATCAAAGTATTTTTATGCTCATAGGCTCTTGTTTTAATCGCTGCTAAAACTTGATCCAAATCTTGCAAGATTAATTCTAAACTATCTTTAATCTGCAAAGCAACCGCAGTGTCAATACAATCTGAACTTGTCATCGCATAATGCACAAAACGACTTTCTTCACCCAAACTCTCGCTAACACTAGTTAAAAAAGCTATAACATCGTGTTTGGTAGTCTTTTCTATCTCATCTATTCTTGCTATATCAAATTTTGCATTTTTTATAATCTTTTCACAATCATCATCTTTAATAAGACCGAGTTTATTCCATGCTTTCACAGCCGCTAATTCTACTTTTAACCATGCATCGTATTTTGCTTGCATATCCCATTTTTTAGCCATGATTTCTCTACTATATCTTTCAACCATTTTCAAGACCTTTTTTTGTATAATTTTTTATGAAAAAATAGCTTAAATTCTATTATAAATTACCTAAGAAAGTTATTAAATGGCATATATTAAAAAGAAACTATCAAGCAATGGAAAAAAGGCATTTAGACTGCTTATGGATGAGTTAAAAATTTCTATGCGTGAAGCACAAAAACTCATTGATAAAAAAAGGTTATTTTGTGATGGAAATTTAGTAGAAGAAAAAAATAAATTTTTAAATGGTTTAGTAGAACTAATCATATATGAAAATAATCCTAAAGGGCTAGAAATAGTTTATGAAAATGAAGATTTTGCCATCGTGGAAAAACCAAGTGGAGTGCTAACTCATCCTAATGGACGTAATTGCACTTATAGTCTTTGTGATGAAATTTGGCATTTATGGGGCGAAAAAGCTTGTGTGGCTCATAGACTAGATAAAGAAACAAGTGGACTTTTGCTCATAGCAAAACATAAAAATGCACAAATTGAGTTAAAAACTATGTTTGAAAAAAGATTAGTGCAAAAAAGCTATCTTGCACTAGTAAAAGGAAAAACCAAAGAAGAATTTATAGTAGATAAAAGCATGGATTTAGCTAAAGACTATAACATAGTTAAAACTAGAATGCATATTTGCGAAAATGGCAAAGAAGCTTTAACACAATTTTACACTTTAGAATATTTTGAAGATTTAAATGCTAGTTTAGTTTTAGCTAAACCTCTAACAGGAAGACAACACCAAATAAGACTGCATTTGTTTCATGTGAAACATAAAATTTTAGGTGAACCTTTGTATGGTTTAGAAAAAACACAAATAGAGAAAATATTAGATGGAAAAATGAGTGATATCGAAAGAGCTCGAATCACAGGTGCTAAAAGACTGCTTTTGCATTCTTTTAGCTTAGAATTTACATATAAAAATCAAAATTTTTTGATACAATCTCAAAAAGATATAAAAGATAAATTTTTAAAAAATCTACCTTAATATTTTTCTAATTTTAAAACTTTATCAGTTTGAATTGCAATTGGAATTTTTTTAATAGGCTGACTAAAATCTCTACAATAATCACAAGATTTGTAAAAATCTTGTGAATAAAATTCAAAAAATCTTTCTTTAGAATCTTCTAAATTTAAAAAATCACCATCAAATTCTTCAAGTCCTTTTAAGCGTGATAAAGAACTTGATATAGGACAAACGAAAACAGCTCCTTTAGGTGCTAATTGTTTATTTTCTAAGCCTTCAGAAGTCATCAAGCTCACACATGACATTTGACAATTATAATAATTTTTGATTATATCTTCTTTACTTCTACCACGCTTGTAAATTTTATCTATGTCATACCAATAATCTATTGTGTTATAAGAAAATGCTATATTGTTTTGTTTAAGCTTACTCAAAATACTTTCTTGTTTTAAAGGTATTTTTAAATTTGGAGATTTTCTATAGTCTGAAATACTTATTTTTCGTGCTTTTCTCGATTTTTTAAATTTCAAAATCAAATCTTCCTTAAAATCAATAGTTGCATTAGTTAGAATATCAAAAGTTAATATTTTCTTCTGAGTATCTAAATAGTCAATCAATTGTGGCAAATCTTTAAATAATAAAGGTTCTCCACCTATAATTCTAACCCTTGCAATAGAATCTACCTTAGATAGTAACAATTCTAGTGATTCTATAATACCCTCTAAGGTACAAGTGTATTGATTTGATGGTGAAAAATACTGCATCAAATTATTACAAGATTCGCAGCGCAAAGTACATCTTGTAGTTAAAACTAATTCTAAATAAGGAATATCCACCTTACCCTCCAAAACTCTCTTTTCAAAGTATTTTTTCAAGTAAAATTTTTTCATCAAAGCAGCATAAGGAACTTTAAAAATTCTAGCAATCCCTCTTTTACCATTTAAATGAGAAAAATACCAAGAAATATTTGGCTTTATATATCTATTTTGAAATAATTGATTTTCTAATAATTGTTTTTTATTTATCATTATTTTTCCCTTCGCTTTTTAATACATAAATAATCCCACCAAATCCTATAATCACCACTATACTTATAAAAATAAGTTGGGCTATATCTAAAAAAGTCATTGTTTACTCTGCCTTTCTTTAAGCTGCCCACATGCAGCTGAAATATCAAGTCCTTTGCTTTCTCTTATCGTACAAGTAACACCCTTAGCACTTAAATAATCTTGAAATTTAACCGCATTTTCAACACTTGGTCTCTTATATAAACTTCCTTCGTGTGGATTAAAAAGTATTAAATTCACTTTAGCTTTTATACCATTTAAAAGTTTGACTAGTTCTTTTGCATGTTCTATTTTGTCATTTATCTCATCAATTAAAAGATATTCAAACATAACTCTTTTACGCTGATCTATAGGAAAATTTCTCACCGCTTCCATAATACTTGCTATGTTATAAGCTTTATTAATAGGCATTAATTCACTTCTAAGCTCATCATTTACAGCATGAAGCGAAATAGCTAAAAGTACACCTAAATTCATTTCTCCAAGCTCTTTGATCTGCTTTGCCAAACCACTTGTGCTTATAGTTTGTCTTCTAGGGCTTATTGCTAGGGCATCATTATCGGCTAAAATTTTAACTGCCTTAGAAACATTTTTAAGATTATCCAAAGGCTCACCCATGCCCATATAGACTATATTAACCCTTCTTTCATAAGGTATGTTGTTATGTTTTTTAATCCATAAAATTTGTCCTACTATTTCCCCTGCGGTCAAATTTCTTTTCAAACCATCTTTTGCTGTTAAACAAAAACTACATCCACTTTTACAACCCACTTGAGAGGAAACACAAATGGTATATCTTGCATGTTTGATGATTTTTCCATTTTTATCTACAAGTTCTTCTTTCATAGGAAGTAAAACAGCTTCTATTTTTTTACCATCTAAAAGTTCAAAAAGATATTTTATACTACCATCTTTACTTTTTTCATCTTTCACACATTTTAAAGGTGAAAAATGAAAATTTTCTTGTAAATATACTCTAAAATCTTTTGGTAAAGATGACATTTGTAAAAAATCATCTGCGTATTTTTTATACACCCATTCAAAAATTTGCTTTGCTCTAAATTTTGGTTGGACTAAATTTTCTAATTCTTCTTTAGTAAAATCTAATATATTTTTTAATTCACTCAATTTTTTTCCTATATAAGTTTTTTATCTAACAAAAAATCTTTTAATAATTCTTTTGCTTTTTGATGGTTTTTTAAAAAATCTTCATGTGCAAATTTATTACAAAAATTTGTCGCGCATAAATAACAAATTCCTTCTATCTCTTGTATTTTTGCACAAGAAAGCACTGCATATGCCTCCATATTTTCTATATGCATACCTTTTTTAAAAAATTCTTTGGCAATATTTTCATCTTTACAAATATAATTTGAAGAATTAATCATAGTTTCATGTGAAACATTTAATCTAATCTCACTTGCTATAGGCGTATAAAAACTATCAAATAAATCTGCGTATTCTAAATTCGCTGCGTTAGAGCTTTCATAAATATCTAAAATTTTTCCTTCTTGATAAATTCCACATGTACCTATAAATATCACTCTATCTACTTTTACTTGACTTAAAATTTTACCTAGAGAAAAAGCAGAATTAACCAAACCTATGCCTATACTTTGTGCAAATTTAAAATCCTCATTTCCACCTGCACATACTATAAGATTTTTCAAAAATTAGCCTTTATAAAAAATAATTCAAATTTTATCTAATTAGTGCTTAAAATAATGCTATAATTAATATTTTTTAGATAAAATAAATTTATGATAAAAGCAAAAAAACATTTTGGACAGAATTTTTTATGTGATAAAAGCGTGGTAGATAAAATCATCCAAGCCATACCCAAAGATACTAAAAATATAGTTGAGATTGGGCCTGGCTTAGGTGATTTAACGCAAGAACTTTTGAAAATCCCACAAGCTCGCATTAGAGCTTATGAGATTGATAAAGATTTGATTCCTATTTTAAATAAAAAATTTCAAAATGAGATTGAAGGTGGAAATTTTGAGCTTATCCATCAAGATGCAAGTGATGCATTTAATCAAGGAAGTTTAAGCGATAAAGAGTACTTTTTAGTAGCAAATTTACCATATTATATTGCTACAAATTTGATTTTAAAAGCCCTAGAAGATCAAAATTGCCTTGGGCTTATAGTAATGGTGCAAAAAGAAGTAGCACAAAAATTTTGTGCAAATGAAAAAGAGAGTAATTTTTCGGCTTTAGGAGTACTTTGTGCATTAATATGCCAAAGACAAATGCTTTTTGATATACAACCACAAAGCTTTAACCCTCCACCAAAAATTACTTCAGCTGTAATGAAGCTAATAAAAACTACTCATTATCAGCAAAAATGTGAAAATATAAAAGCTTTTAAAGATTTTCTTAGAGTTTGTTTTCAAAATCCTAGAAAACAACTCTTATCTAATTTTAAAAATAAAAAAGAAAAAATTTTAAAAGCATTTGAAGCACTAAACATCTCTTCTACCTCAAGAGCTCATGAAATTAGCGTTGATTCATACCTTAAAATTTATAACTATTTAAAGGATGACTATGAGCGAAGAAAACAAAAATCAAGAGCAAAATAAACCTAAAAAATTTAATAAATTTAGAAATAAAAGAAAAAAAGACTCACAAAATCAAGAACAAAATAGTGAAATTAAAAATGAAACAAAAGTAGAAAATACTCAAGCTGAAAATAATGAAGAGAAAAAGAAAAAGAAAAAAAATAGAAATTTACCTTCTAAACTAAATGGTAATGAAGAATGGCAAATAGAACTTGCTAAAAGCATAGAAGCTAATAAAATCATGCATGAGCTAAGACTTTACCCTTTAAAATATAATAACTCAAGTGAACACAAAATTCGTATTACTCCTTTGGGTGGGCTTGGAGAAATTGGTGGAAATATTACTATATTTGAAACCAACAACGATGCAATTATTGTTGATATAGGTATGAGTTTTCCAGATGGAACCATGCATGGAGTAGATATTATCATACCTGATTTTGACTATGTAAGAAAGATTAAAAACAAAATTCGTGCTATCATCATCACTCACGCTCATGAAGATCACATCGGTGCTGTGCCATATTTTTTCAAAGAATTTCAATTTCCTATCTATGCAACACCTTTAGCACTAGGTATGATTTCAAATAAATTTGAAGAGCATGGTTTAAAAGCTGAGCGTAAATGGTTTAGACCTATAACAAAAAGACAAATTTATGAAATAGGTGAGTTTAATTTAGAATGGATTCATATAACCCACTCTATCATCGATGCTTGTGCTTTAGCTATTAAAACTAAAGCAGGAACCATCATTCACACAGGAGATTTTAAAATAGATCAAACACCAATCGATGGTTATCCAACGGATTTAAGTCGTTTAGCTCAATATGGTGAAGAAGGTGTGCTTTGTCTTTTAAGCGATAGTACAAACTCATATAAAGAAGGTTATACAAAAAGTGAAAGCTCCGTAGGGCCTACTTTTGATCAAATTTTTGCCAAAACTAAAGGCAGGGTAATCATGAGTACCTTTAGTTCTAACATCCACCGTGTATATCAAGCTATTAGCTATGGTTTAAAATATGGTAGAAAAGTATGTGTTATAGGGCGTTCTATGGAAAGAAATCTCTATACTACTATGGAACTTGGCTATATCAAGCTTGACAGAAAAATTTTCATTGACGCAGATGAAGTAAGCAAATATAAAGATAATGAAGTACTAATTGTCACAACAGGAAGTCAAGGCGAGACCATGAGTGCTTTATATAGAATGGCAACTGATGAGCATAAATTTATCAAAATCAAACCTAGCGATCAAGTTATCATTTCAGCTAAAGCAATACCGGGTAATGAAGCAAATGTTTCTGCTGTGCTTGATTTTCTTTTAAAAGCAGGAGCTAAAGTAGCTTATCAAGAATTTAGTGAAATTCATGTAAGTGGACATGCTAGTATAGAAGAACAAAAGCTCATGCTAACTTTAGTAAAACCTAAATTTTTCTTACCAGTACATGGAGAGTACAATCATATCAACAAGCACAAAGAAACCGCACTAAAATGTGGCATACCTGAAAGAAATATCTACTTAATGAGTGATGGAGATCAAGTAGAACTTTGCCAAAAATACATCAAACGTGTAAAAACAGTTAAAACAGGAAAAGTCTTTGTAGATAATCAAATCAACAAACAAATCGCAGATGATGTGGTAATTGATAGACAAAAACTAGCAGATAGCGGTATAGTTGTCATCATCGCTCAGCTTGATAAAGCAAGTAAAACTCTTATTAATAAGCCAAGAGTATTTAGTTATGGCTTGGTAGCTGATAAACAAGATGGAGCATTCTCAAAAGAAATGAGTGATGTTTTAAGTCAATTTTTCCCTAATGTAAAAGATGAAATTTTAGATAATCCGAAAGTTTTAGAAGCTCAAATTAGACAAGTACTAAGAAAGCATATTTTTAGAAAAATCAAAAAATATCCAACCATAGTACCAACTATTTTTGTGATGTAATTACCATCCAAAGTTTTTTACAATAAAACTTTGGATAATTTTAAATTTTCTAGAGTTAAAAACAATGAGAAATTTAAAAAATGATTGTTTAAAATTATTAAAAAATAATATATCCTATTTCTTCATTTTTTTACTACTATATTTTTTACCAAAAATCAATGAATTTTTTAGAATTTATTTTATACAAAGCGATATAAACCAATTAGATATTCTTTCTCAAATAACTTGGCTTCAAGCTACATTAGAAATATTGCAAGCCTTTTTAATTGCACCATTATTCTATCTTTTGGAGCAAAATAAAAAAAATCCACTAAAAATATTTTACTTTGTTTTACTTTTTTGCTTTTTATTTATTTGCATAGGATGGAGCGGAGGTATTTGGTTAATTGCAAAAATTGTTAATTATGATATAAATTCACACTATCTATTTTTATATTTTCAATGGCTTAATGGTTGCTTAGAATTTGTTGTATTGTTTTTTACCACCTTGTTTTTAATAAAAGAAAAAAGAAACATACTAGTTTTATTTGTTTCATTAAAATTTACCATTAGTTTTTTTATAGATCTTATTTTCTTAAACTATACAGATTTTGGTGTATATTCTGTAAATACAAGCTCTATTTTTTCTAATTTAGTATTAATAGTAAGTAGTATATATTATTGCGTACAAACAAAAATTTTTATATATAAGTCTTTAATAAAAAATTACAAAATCTACTATATGTATATTAAAAAACAATTCTTTTCAAAAGAACATATGTATCCAGCTATAGAACAACTCTTAGACAACACATCTTATATAGTTGTAATTTTAACAAGTTTAAATCTAATGCACAAAAATAGTGAATACTTTACAGCTATGGCTTATTTTTGGGGAATTATACTTGCTTTGATTTTAAGTTTTGGCAATATTATTCAAAAAATTATTGCAGGAAAAGATAAAATTTCTTTTAAAAACAAATTGATTTTTGTATTTTTGACAAATAACATTTTTGTATTTTTATTTATCACAAGCTATTTTTATATTGATATCATAGCAAATTTAGTAGGATTAAATTTAAATAACCAAATTTCCAACATTATAAAATCTCTTTATCTTGCTTATATTATTTTTCATTTAAGTTATAGTATAAAGTGTATTTTTTATGCTTTAGGACTTTTTAAATTTACATTTTTGATAAGCATTATGGTAAATGCATTAATATATTTACCATATTATTTTTCTCAAAATACTATAAAAAATATCGATACCATAATCAATATTTTTTCTAATGGAATATATTTCAATTTTATTGTTTCTTTGATACTTTTCATGTTTTTAATTTCTTATAAAAAGCAAATGCAAATAATAAAAATGTTAAAATCACGAATTAATTTTTCAAACAAACTAAGGCAAAATAAATGAGAATTAATAAATTCATCTCACACAATAGCAAATATTCTCGCCGTGAGGCTGATGAACTAATCAAGCAAGGCTTAGTAAAAATCAATAAAAAAACAGCCTTGCTAAGTGATAGTGTAAATTCCGAAGATAAAGTTTTTATCAATGGTAAAAAACTCCATAAAAAAACACAATTTTCAGTCATCATTTATCATAAACAAAAAGGTGAAATAGTTAGTAAAAAAGATGATAGAGGTAGAAAAACCATCTATCATACTTTGCCAAAACAATTTAGTACTTGGCTTAGCATAGGAAGGCTTGACTTTGCAAGTGAAGGTTTACTTTTACTAACTGACTCACCTGTGATAGCAAATGCACTTATGCATAGTGATTTAGAAAGAGAATATTATTTAAAAGTAAAAGGCAGCATAGATAAAAATGTCATCGAAGCTATGCAAAATGGCTTAGAAATTCAAAATGAAAAAAAAGGAGCTCACGCTAAAACCAAAATAACCTCAATGAGTTTTGCTCCATTTTTAGGCTTTGAAATTTTTGGTTCTAGTGGAGGCTATACGAAGCTAAAAGTAATCATTAATGAAGGTAAAAATAGAGAGCTAAGACGTTTTTTTGGGTATTTTGATTTAGAAGTGATGGATCTTAAAAGAGTGGCATTTGGGGCATTAGATCTTGGCATGTTAAAAGCTGGAAAGTATCGTTACTTAGAAAATAGTGAGTATGAAAAACTACGAGATTTTCTAAAAACAAACGATGTCAAATATTAAAATTAATACTTTAAAAATACTTAAATTAATTAAAATTTAATTTTAATTTTGTATAATTAGCAATTTAATTTATATAAAAAAGGAAAATTATGGCAAACCATAAATCTGCTGAAAAAAGAGCAAGACAAACTATCAAAAGAACTGAAAGAAATAGATTTTATAGAACAAGATTAAAAAACATTACAAAAGCTGTTCGTGAAGCAGCAGCAAACAATGATAAAGAAGCTGCACAAAATGCATTAAAAGTAGCTAATAAAAGTATTCACGCTATGGTAAGTCGCGGATTTTTGAAAAAACAAACTGCATCACGCCGTGTTAGCAGATTAGCATTATTGGTAAATAAATTAGCATAATTTAATGTTAGCTGATAAACTCAAACCTTTTTTAGCACGCTTTGATGAGTTAAATACTCTTCTTAGCGATGTTAATATCTCTAATGATATTTCTAAAATGACAGCTCTATCTAAAGAGCAAAAAAATTTAGAACCTATAGTAGAAAAAGCAAAAGAATATATTAAAACCTTAGATGATATAGAAGAAAATAAACTTCTTTTATCCGATGCTGAATTAGGGGAACTTGCAAAAGAAGAGCTTAAAAATCTTGAAATTTTGAAACCACAACTTGAAGAAGAATTAAAAATTCTTTTACTACCTAAAGATCCAAATGATGATAAAAATATCTTTTTAGAAATTCGTGCAGGCACAGGTGGCGATGAAGCTTCTTTATTTGTTGGGGACTTAGTAAAAGCTTATATACGCTATGCAGAAAATCGCGACTATAAATACGAAATCGTGAGCTCAAGCGAAGGTAGCGTAGGGGGATTTAAAGAAATCATCATTCTCATCAAAGGAAATGGTGCTTATTCAAGACTAAAATATGAAGGTGGAACACATAGAGTTCAAAGAGTGCCCGAGACAGAATCTCAAGGTAGAGTTCATACTTCAGCTATTACAGTGGCTATTATGCCTGAAGTTGATGATGTTGAAATTCAAATCAATCCAAATGATTTAAAAATCGATGTAATGCGTAGTAGCGGTCATGGTGGACAGAGCGTAAATACCACAGATAGTGCTGTAAGAATCACTCACATTCCAACAGGTATAGTTGTAGTAAATCAAGATGGTAAAAGCCAACATAAAAACAAAGAAAGTGCCATGAAAGTCTTAAAAGCAAGACTTTTTGAAATGCAAGAACAAGAACGCTTAGCAAAAGAAAGCCAAGCAAGAAAATCACAAGTTGGAAGTGGCGATAGAAGTGAACGCATACGCACTTATAATTTCCCTCAAAATAGAATTAGTGATCATAGAATAAATCTTACTTTATATAGACTTGATGCAATTTTAGAAAGTGGTCTTTTTGATGAGATTATTGAACCGCTAATCGCTTATTATCAAGCAGAAGCCTTAAAACAAGAAAATTTATAATTTCTTGTTTTATTAATTATTACTTGCTAATAAAAATCTGTATTGTTCTTTATCTACATTCATCAAAAGAGAAGCAAGTTTAAAGGCTCTAAATTTTTCCATTACAAAGAGATCTTTACTATCTTTTAAAACTATAGCAACTAAATTCTTCATTACTTTATCAAGCCAGATGTTTTTGTATTTATCATTTGCTGAATGATATCTTCCAATAGCATTCCAACTAAAACCATACTTTTGTATAATCTCATGAAGCAATCTTGCAGCTGTGTCTATATTTACACTAGATTTTACAATCTCTTTCTCATCAATTCCATAGCGTTTTAAGTGAATGCTATTAATTTGCATTAAACCATAATCTCTTGTTTGATTTTTATTTTTACCGATGATATTATGCTTATATGTAGCATTTTCCGTTAAAGCTATGGCTTTAAGTAAAGCCATAGGTATATTATATTTTCTAGCCGCTGCTTTAAAGTCTTTATCATACTTATAGAAATTTTCAGGTATATAAGTATCGCCTATAAAAATTTTTGTATCAAAGGCAAAAGTAAAATTAAAAAATACTAATAGTAATAAAATTCTTTTTAACATTTTACTCCTTTATAATGCTTATGCTATAGAAAATTTATAAATAAAAATATATAATTAAGTTAATAAATTATCTAAGAATTTCTTTGATGGTAAGTTGTGGCGTAATTAAACCTCTAAAATTATTTTTGGAAATACTAGCTATAAAATCAATATTTTCCCCAATTTCTGGTTCATAATCAAAGTTAAAAAATAAAGCTTCTAAAGTCTTATTTCCTTGTGTTAAAATAAGTTTTATATGATTTTCTTCTTTACCTAGTCTTTTTTTATTTTTTACAAAAAGCTTATCAAATTTAAAATATGGTCTTGGATTTTTATGCCCAAAAGGTTCAAAAAATTCTAGTATTTCCAAAAGTTCAAAATCAACTTCATTCGGATCAATACTACCTAGAATCTCATCAGCATTATAGAAATCATCTTTAGGAATATTTTGACAAATTTCATAAAGTTTATTTTTAAAAATGCTAAATTTTTCAAGCTCTACTAAAACCCCAGCAGCACCTTTATGTCCACCATAACTTAAAACAAATTCTTTAGCTTGTTCTATAACATTTAAAATATCTATCCTACCTACGCTTCTAACACTAGCTTTAGCCTTTTGCTCACATTCTGAAAAAACAAAGGCAGGCTTGTTAAAATGTTTTGCCAAACGACTTGCAACTATTCCTAAAACACCTTCATGCCAATTTTGACCATTAACAATAATCACAGGATCATTTTCATCAACTTGATCTAAACATTGCCTAAAAAGTTCGCGTTCTTCATCTTTACGGCTATTATTATAAGCAATAATTTGTTCTAAATATCCCATAACTTCATTAATATTTTTAGAGTGTAAAAATTTATAAGAAATAATCGCATCATCCATTCTACCTGCACTATTAATCAAAGGTGCAATTAAAAAGCTAATATTGTCTAGTTCAAATTTATCTTTACCAAAATACTGCTTAATCGCTTTAAATGCTACACGCTTAGAATCATTGATACACTCTATACCTTTTCTAACTAAAGCCCTATTTAAATCTCTAAGTTCCATCATATCTGCAATAATTGCAATAGATAAAAGCTCTATAAATTTACACATATTATAATTAATCTTACATACTTCTTTTATCGCAGCGACTAAATACCAAGCCACTTGAGCACCACAAATTTCAATATCAGGAAATTCGCAATCTTGTTGTTTGGGATTGATAATAGCATAAGCTTTTGGTAAAGTAACTGGGGGCATATGATGATCAGTGATGATTAAGTCAATTCCTTTTTGCAAACAAAGCTCTGCTGCATCAAATGCTGCTATACCATTATCTACAGTGATGATTAAATCTACCCCATCAAGCTCATTGATGATTTCTTCATTTAGACCATATCCATCTTTAAAACGATTTGGAATTTTAACCACATAGTCATATCCGATATCATCAAAAAATTCAGATAAAATCACACAAGAAATCACTCCATCTACATCATAATCTCCAACAATAGCAAGCTTTTGGTTTTTTTCAATTGCTTCTTTAACACGCAAAGCACCCTTATAGACATCTTTTAAACAAGATGGCATAGGTAAATCACAAAGCTTTACATGCGTATCGTTGATAAAACGTTGGTGTAAGATTTCTTTTATTTTGGCTTTATTTAGCATGATTTGTTAAAGATGCCTTGATAAAAGATAAAATAGCAGGATTAACCCTAACTAAACGTGAAGTAAATTCAGGGTGAAACTGTACTGCTAAGAAAAATGGATGATCTTTTAGCTCTATAGCCTCGACCAAGCCTTCATTTTCTCCACTTATAATAAGTCCATTTTTCTCAAACATTTCCTTGTATTTTGGATTAGCTTCATAGCGGTGACGGTGACGTTCTTTTATGCTTTTTTGATTATCATAAACCTTACTTAAAAGTGTATTTGGCTTGATATGACACTCATAAGCCCCAAGACGCATAGTTCCACCAAGTGGAGTTTTACTTGTTCTAATTTGCTTTTCTCCACTTGTATCAATAAATTCATCAATCAAAAAGATAATAGGATTTTTACAATTTGGATTAAATTCATGAGAATTTGCATCTTCAAGTTTTAAAACATTGCGTGCAAATTCCACTAAAGAAAGCTGCATACCCAAACAAATTCCTAAAAATGGAATTTTATTTTCTCTTGCATGTTGTATAGCTTTGATTTTTCCTTCTACCCCACGGTAGCCAAAACCGCCTGCTACTAAGATTCCGCTTACATCTTTAAAGCTTTCTTCGACATTTGCATTTTCTAATTTTTCACTATCAATCCATTTTAAATTTACTCTTGCATCAAGTGCTGCTCCAGCATGTATTATAGCCTCTGTTAAACTTTTATAACTTTCTTTTAAATCAACATATTTTCCTACAAAAGCTATACTAAGTTCATTACTTGGAGCAATAACTCTTTTTACCAAAGAATCCCATTCATTCATATTTGGTTTTAAATTTTGAAGATCTAATAAACTTGCAATGGAATTTAAAATATCTTGTTTTAAGAAATTTAGTGGGATTTGGTAAATACTAGCTGCATCTACACTTTCTATAACACAATTTTTTTCAATTCCGCATGAAATTGCAATTTTATCTTTTAATTCTCTATCTAAAGACTTTTCACTTCTGCAAATAATCATATCAGGACTTATACCTATACGGCGTAATTCTCCCACGCTATGTTGAGTTGGTTTTGTTTTAAGTTCGCCTGCTGCTTTGATAAATGGTACCAAAGTTAAGTGAATATTAATAGCATTATATTTACCCACTTCAAGTTTTAAAGCTCTAATGGCTTCTAAAAATGGTAAACCTTCTATATCTCCTACTGTACCACCTATTTCAACAATTAAAATATCTTTATCAACTCCGGCCTTTTTAATACGATCTTTTATCTCATCAACTATATGAGGGATAACTTGTATAGTTTTTCCTAAATAATCTCCTCTTCTTTCTTTTTCTATAACGCTTTGATAAACTCTTCCTGTAGTGAAGTTATTATCTTGAGATAAGCTCTCATTTAAAAATCTCTCATAATGTCCTAAGTCTAAATCTGTCTCAGCTCCATCATCTGTAACAAAAACTTCCCCATGCTCTAAAGGGCTCATCGTACCAGGATCTACATTGATATAAGGATCAGCTTTTAAAATGCTTACTTTTAGACCTGAATTTTTTAAAATCGTAGCTATAGAAGCTGCTGCTATACCTTTTCCTAATGAGCTTAAAACACCACCGGTTACAAAAATATACTTAGTTTGTTTTAATTTCATAAAATAACCTTAATTTCTTTTTTTAAAATTATAACGAATAAAAAATTTTATTTTTATAAACATTTGTGTAAAATTCAATTATTTTTGAAGGAATTTTTTGATGAAAATCACATTATTAAATCATACTCCACTTTCTGTATGCTCTCATGCGACAAGAACATGTTGGCAAAGTTTTGACAAAGGCGATTGTGGTGGCGAAAAAGATAAAGAATTAATCGATCGAGTAGGAAATAAATTCAAACATGCTTCAACCTTAGAGCATTTAAACTATACTTTTTATATACAAGGTATTTCAAGAGCATGCTTACAAGAAGTTGCAAGACACCGCCACACTAGTCCTAGCGTAAAAAGCACAAGATATACTTTGAAAGAACTAAGAAATGAAAGTGAATTTAAAGAAAATAACTTTGAAAATGCTAAAAGGTACCTAGTATTAACCGGAAATGAAGTGGTGGATAATGCAAGTATTAAAGCTTTAGAAAATTTGCGTTTGATTTTGCAAAATAGCATTAGTTTAGACATAGCAAAATACTGCTTACCAGAAAGCTATAAAACAGAATTAACCTTAACTATCAATGCAAGAAGTTTACAGAATTTTATCACTCTAAGAAGTTCAAAATCAGCCCTTTGGGAGATAAGAAATTTAGCAAATGCTTTATTTGAAAATTTACCTCAAGACCATCAATTTATTTTTAAACATTGTGTTTATCAAGAAGAAAATTCCCAAGATTGATTGGGAATTTTTACTATATTTTTTTAAGAAATTCAGTTTTTAAAACAATCACACCAAATTTATCCACCTTAGCTTCAATTTCAGTGTCTTTATTTGTAAGTTTAATATTTTTTATAGTTGTACCACGTTTTAAAGTAGTACTTGCACCTTTAACCTTTAAATCTTTCACAACACTTACACTATCACCTGCATTAAGCTCAGTTCCATTTGCATCTTTTGGCATAAATTCTCCTTAAAATTTATAAGTATATCCTAGATACAAACCATAATTTGTTTGTTTAGGATCATAAAAGTTCGAGCCTACTACATTTTGGTAAAAATTTCTTGTATTATAATGAGTTTGTTCAGCTTTAAAACCAAACTCAATTTCATTTGCTTGATTTAACTCATATAAAGCACCAATTTTTGCTCCATAAGTATAGCCATCAAAGTTTTGAGATAAAGATAAAAAGTTTGTTTTTAAAGTAATGTCTGTTCTTGCATAACCACCATATACACCTAAAACTGCTCTTGTTTTTTCAAAGATTTTTGGAGTAAAATCATAACCAAGTAAAAATTTATGTGTAGTAAATTCTCCATCAATTTTAAATCTTGTGGTATTGATTACATCACTAAATTCACTTGAATAATTATAAGCACCATAAAGTCTATGGTTTTCATTGAAGCGATAACCAACTCTTAAACCAAAAACAGGGATGTTACCTTCTAAATCACCATTATATTTAACATTTTTTGTTTTACTATGATCAAGATCAGATCTTACTTTAGTATGAAACCATCCTGCATCAATACCTAAAAGCAAACCTGAATTTTCATCAGCTAAAGCTAAATTTGAAACCAAAGCCACACTTGCAACTAAACTAAATAATTTTAATTTCATATTTTCCTCCTTAAAATAAGAGTTAATATATCCTTTTATTTTTAATAAAAACTTAATTTTGTGGTACTACTAAATCAGATCTGCATTCAATCACGGTATGAACATTACCACGAGGGTTAAAATCACCTACTACTTTTATCCATTTTGGATCAAGTTTTTCTTTTAAAGTGTTATAAATTTCATTAATACTCGCTTCGTGTGAAATATTTTTATACATAAAGGTATTAATATAAAGTTTTATAGCTTTAAGTTCAACTACTAATTTATTTGGTATATATTCAAGATAAATAGTAGCAAAATCAGGATATCCACTACGCGGACAACAACACATAAATTCAGGCAAAGTAATTTTAATCACATAATCGTTTTTAGCATCATTTGGCCAAACTTCCATATTTTCTACGCTAAATTCTTTGATTTCTTTTTCACCATATCGCATTTACAATCCTTAGTTTGTTTTTAAAAATTTTATAATACCACAATATTTTATATTTTATTTTGACAAAATTTAAAAAGCTTATCTTGAAGTAAAAGTAATTTTTCACTTTCATTGCTAAGAATTTTTATACACAAACCCTCATAAAAAAGTTGATTTATATCATCAAATGAAACTTTTAATTCTTCATAAAACTCATCATATCCAAAAAGATAAATACTCAAATAATGCGTATAATTTGCAAAAAAATTTAATTCATTTTCTCTCATATAAGAAGGATTGATTTTAATTTTATCATTTAAAATCAAAGTGTCATTTCTATAAATTTGAGTTAAACTATCATAATTTTTAAAAGCAAATTTTTCATTCATAGCTACTCTACCAAAAATAACAAAATCAACATAAACCAATTTTGAAAAAGAAGCTAGGTTAATCTTTGTATTTTGTAAAAAATTTGCATTTTCTTGAAGTAAAAGTGGCTTTGGCATATAAAAAAAGCTTGCATTTTCTTCAAGAGTAAAATCAATATTTTTACTCGCAAAAGAATCTTTAGTATCATATACCTTTTCATAACTTTGTGTAAGTATAGCAGTATTTGTATTTTTCTTACACATAATTTTAAAACTTAGATGATCTTCTTTGAAAATTCCAGCACTAGAATTTAAAACATATATACTAGTTAATTTTTTATCATAAAAATTTCTCATAAGCTTAAAGGGAGGAGTAAAAAAAGAATTTTTTATAATAGTTTTTTCATTGATAGTATCTAATGTAAGTTTAAAAACACTCTTTTGAGTAAACAAATCAATCCTTTAAAAGTGTGTATTTTTTAATCCAAGTAACAATTTCTTTTAAACCTTCTTTAGTTTGAAGATTACTCATGATAAAAGGTCTATTACCACGCATTTTTAAAGTATCTTCTTGCATGATTTTCAAAGAAGCATTCACATAAGGAGCTAAGTCTATTTTGTTGATAATCATTAAATCAGACCTGCAAATAGCAGGACCACCTTTGCGTGGAATTTTTTCTCCTTGAGCAACATCTATAACAAAAATAAAAAAATCCACAAGTTCAGGTGAAAAAGTCATCGATAAATTATCTCCACCACTTTCTATAAAAATAAGATCTAAATCACTAAAACGCTCTTGTAAAAGTTCAACAGCTTCAAGATTACAAGAAGCATCTTCTCTAATAGCTGTATGAGGACAACCTCCAGTTTGCACTCCTATGATTCTTTCTTTTTCAAGAACGCCTTGTTTGATTAAAAAATTTGCATCTTCATTTGTATAAATATCATTCGTAATCACAGCCAAAGAAAACTTATCTTTTAAAGCCTGACATAAATTTAATACCAAAGCTGTTTTACCACTACCCACAGGACCACCTATGCCTATTTTAACCATTATAACCCTTTTAAGAAATATAAATTTTAAATGCTAAATTTTGGTGTTTTATACCCAAATAATCATTTAAGATATTGTGATTTTCACACCAATCTTTTAAACTTAAATTTTGTAATTTAGAAAGAACATTTTGAAAATCTTGCTGTAGTTGAAAAAGTAAAATCTGCCCTTCATTTTGTGATAAAGGCACAATTTTCACAAGAATATTAATAAAATTACTCATTAAAGCAAACAAAAAACTTTCATACATAAAATCAAGCTCATTATCTTTACAAAATAAAGCATACACAAAAGGATAAATAGGAGTTTGATTTTCTTTAATGTATTGATTTAATAAAGGATTTGATAATCCATAAAGACTGACATTTTTTACGAAGCGTTTAGCTAAAAAAATATAAGCTTGACTTTGTTCTTTTGCAACTATACTTGATAAAAATTTTCTTTGATAAATTAGTAAATTTTCTACATCATTTGCATTTTCATAAGCTATTTTCAAAGCTAAAAGTTCAAAATACAAAATATTAGAATAAAGCTGAGTTTTTAAAACTTTTTTAGCATCTTCTATATTTTTTATATAAGCAAAATTCACATAAGATTCTAAACCAAAAGAATGTGAAAAAGCTCCTATAGGAAAAGAAGAATCACTAATTTGTAAAAGTAAAAAATTTAATTTATTCATCTTTATTCTTTAATAAGTTTAAAATTTGGATCAACTTGGATAAAACTTGGCATATCAAGCATATATTTTGGCTCTAAAATTTCCTCACATTTTTCGTATTTTATATTAAATTTTTCTAAAAACCTTATAATAGAGTTTTGTTCTAAAGTAAGAAGTTTATGATCTTTATAAAATAAATTTAAATGCATATTGCCCACTTGATAACTTATTAAAGCAAGGTTGTATTCATTTTCTATATGAATTTTTAAAACCTTTTCAGGTTTAATCTTCACTAAAATCAAAAAATCCTCATCATATAAACAATCATTATGATTTAAACCTTTATTATCAGGCATTTTTATAGCGACATCTAGTCCTTTTAAAGTTGTTGTTCTTAATATCTTTTTAAAAGTATCAAACCAACTAAGTTCTAAAAAATCGCATTCTTTGTTTAAATCATAATGCGTTATTTTATTTTGAAGTAAAATCATTAAATCATAAAATATTTTCTAGCTAAAGCTAAAGAATCAACACTCTTAGAGCTAATAAGCTCACCATTTATTTTTACTTCATAAGTTTGTGGATTTACTTCTATATCTTGAACTTTATCATTAAATTTCAAGTCTTTTTTAGTAATATTTCTGCAATTTTTTACTGCAACACATTTTCTTTTTAAGCTTAATTTTTCAGGCATATTAGCCTCTAAAGAAGCTTTAGAAACAAAATGTAAAGCATTTTCATTTAAATTTACTCCAAACATTTTTTCATAGATAATAGGTTCAGGCGTTGGGATAGAAGCATTAGCATCGCCTATTTTTGCACCTACTATCAAGCCACCTTTTAAAATAAGCTTTGGTTTTACTCCAAAAAATTTAGGTTGCCAAAGCACTAAATCAGCAAATTTTCCTACTTCAATAGAACCAACATAGCTATCAATCCCATGTGCAATAGCAGGATTTATAGTGTATTTTGCTATATAGCGTTTAATACGAAAATTATCATCTAAATCATTATCTTCTTTCAAGGCACCAAATTCTTTTTTGCATTTATCAGCACTTTGCCATGTTCTTAAAATCACCTCACCTACACGTCCCATAGCTTGAGAATCACTACTCATAATGCTAAAAACACCCATATCATGAAGTTTATCTTCTGCTGCTATAGTTTCAGGACGAATTCTACTATCTGCAAATTCAACATCTTCTTTGATTTTATTATCTAAATGATGACAAACCATAAGCATATCTAAATGCTCATCAATGGTATTTTTAGTAAAAGGCATAGTAGGATTAGTACTTGCAGGTAAAACATTTTCAAAACCCGCCATTTTAATAATATCAGGAGCATGGCCACCACCTGCACCTTCAGTATGAAAAGTATGAATAACTCTACCATTAATAGCTTTAATCGTATCTTCTACAAAACCTGCTTCATTTAAAGTATCTGTATGAATGGCTACTTGTATATCCATTTCATCAGCTATATTTAAACTAGCATCAATCACACTAGAAGTAGCACCCCAATCTTCATGAATTTTTAAGCCACATGCACCGGCTATGATTTGCTCTTTCAAAGCATTTTTATTACTTGAATTTCCTTTACCTAAAAAGCCAAAATTCATAGGATAATTTTGCGTAGCTTTTAACATAGAATGTATATGATAAGCTCCACTTGTACAAGTTGTTGCATTTGTTCCCTCACTTGGTCCTATGCCACCTCCTATCATAGTAGTAACACCACTATATAAGGCACATTCAATTTGAGTTGGGGAAATAAAATGTATATGAGTATCAATACCACCTGCAGTTACTATTAAACCTTCTGCACCGATAATATCTGTACTTGTGCCTATAACTAAGCTAGGATCAACTCCATCTTGTATATCAGGATTACCTGCTTTTCCTATACCTATTATATAGCCATTTTTTATACCAATATCTGCTTTATAAATACCAGTATAATCAACAATCAAAGCATTAGTTAAAACTAAATCTGGAAAATCTCCCTCACTCACACTTTGAGCCATACCATCTCTAATATTTTTACCACCACCAAATTTAACTTCTTCGCCATATAAAGTATAATCTTTTTCTACTCTTAAAATCAAATCTGTATCTGCTAATCTTACTCTATCATTAGTTGTTGGACCATACATATTTACATAGTCTTTTTTGCTAATCTTAATCAAAGAAATCCTTTCTCTTTTGCTTTTGATAAAGCTTTAGTTTTATTTTTATCATTGATAAAATCATCACAAAGATTATTAAAACCTAAAACCTTTTTTAAACCACCAAATTCTATTAAACTTACTGTTTTTTCTTCACCTGGTTCAAATCTCACACTTGTTCCTGAAGCGATATTTAACCTTTTTCCATAAGCTTTCTCTCTATCAAAAGATAAAAAGCGATTAACTTCAAAAAAATGAAAATGCGAGCCAACTTGTATAGGACGATCACCTTTATTGCTTACTTTGATTTCTATAGAAGTTTTATTTTCATTAAGCACAATAAATTCTGATGATAAAAACATCTCTCCAGCTTTTATTTTATCATCATTTGCTATAGGCTCGTGTATGGTAACTAATTTTGTACCATCTTCAAAAGGAAGTTCTATTTGAATTTCATCAAGCATACTTGCAACACCATCAATCACATCTTCACTTGTAAGTAAAGTTTTCCCTATACTCATCAATTCACTTACACTTAAATTTTTTCTTGCAAGTTCCATTAATTCATAACATATATAAGCTAAAGCTTCATTATAATTTAATTTTATTTTTTGCTCTTTTCTATCTTTAGCGATTTTCCCTGCATAATGAAGCATTAATCGTTGCAATTGCTGCTGAGTAAAATGCATTTTAATCCTTATAATTTTTTAGATATTATATAACTATTTACTTGCTTTTAAGCAAAGAATTCTATTGCATTTTTTAATTCAACTTCGTAGTCTTTTTGAATTTCTATGAAAGGAAGATTTAAATTTTTACATTGAGTTTTAAGTTTTTGATGATTTAAAATAAGAATGTCTATTTCTTCTTTTTCACTAAATAAACGCTTTTCTATAGCATTTTCTTTTTGATAAATTAATTCATAATTTTGCAAAATATATTCTTTTGAAAAAATGATATAAAGTATTTTAATATTAGAATGATTTTGAAATTTTTGTAGCTTTTTTGGAGTAAGATAAATTCCTTCAATGATTAAATTTTGTCTATTTTCTATACAAGTTTGAATTATACCATCTACAATAGGAAATAAAAACTCAGCTATTTTTTCATCCTCATCTACTTTAAAAGGAAAATCTTTCATACCCTTAATCAAACCCATTTTTAGATGATCTAAACTCAAATAAGGATAAGAAAATTTTTCAAGAAGTTTTTGAGCAAGCAAGGTCTTTCCACTATGACCTTGCCCTCCAATTAAAAAATCATTTAAAGATTAAACATCCAAATGTTTAACATCTTTAGCATGTGCTTGTATATACTCACGGCGTGGTTCTACATCATCACCCATGAAAAGGTTAAAAGTATCATTTGCTCTTTGAGCATCTTCTATGGTGATCTTTAACAAACGACGATTACTTGGATCCATAGTTGTTTCCCAAAGTTGCTCAGGATTCATTTCACCAAGACCTTTATAGCGTTGTATATAAGCACCTTTTTTAGCATTTTTTTCAACTTCATCTAAAATTTCTAAAATATCTTTATCAAATTTTAAATCTCTATCTTTGATTTTTTGATAAATATAATTTGCCTCTTCATATAAAGGATTAGCAAATAAATCATCATTGATGATAAGCTCTTCTAAACCATTTTCAGTTTGCACATAAACACGAATTTCATTTTCATTGATGTATGAATTTAAGATATTGTGATTTTGTTTTTCTAAAAATTCTTTTATAACTTTAAATAATTCTTCATTAGAAGCTTTTATCAAATCAGGATTTTCTATCAAGTATCTAATCACTGAAATTACATTAAATCTTTTTTCTAATTCTTTTAAAACACTTCTATAAGCTGTAACGATTTTTAGAAAATCTTTTAAATCATTTAATCCTATACCTTCATAAGTAGAACTTTCTATACCTGTTTCAATTAAATAGTCATTTAAAGCTTTTTCATCTTTTAGATAAATTTCTTTTTTCTGACCTTTTTTATAGCGATATAAAGGTGGTTGAGCTAAATAAATATGTCCATTTGTTACAAGATCATTCATAAAACGGAAGAAAAATGTTAAAAGCAAAGTTTGTATGTGAGAACCATCCACATCAGCATCAGTCATGATAATGATTTTATGATATCTTAATTTTTCTATATCAAACTCATCACCAATCCCACAACCAAAAGCTGTAATCATATTTTGAATTTGTTCACTTTTTAAAATTTTATCTAGTCTTGCTTTTTCAACATTGAGTATTTTACCTCTTAAAGGTAAAATCGCTTGGAAAGTTCTTTCTCTACCTTGTTTTGCAGAACCTCCAGCACTATCACCCTCAACTAAATAAATTTCACTTTCACTTGGATCTTTACTTTGACAATCAGCTAATTTTCCTGGTAAAGTCCCTACACTTGAACTTTCTTTTTTTCTTGTTAATTCTCTAGCTTTTTTAGCTGCTTCTCTACCACGAGCAGCCATTAAAGCTTTATTCATGATAGCTTTTGCTTCGATAGGATTTTCTTCAAAATATTTTGTCAAATACTCAAAAGAAGCTTTAGAAACTATAGGTCTAACATAGCTTGAACCTAATTTTCCTTTAGTTTGTCCTTCAAATTGTGGCTCAGGTACTTTTACACTTACAACTGCTATTAAACCTTCTCTTACATCATCACCTGTGATTTTAGAGTCTTTCTCTCTAGCACTAGCATTTGCTTCAATATAATTACTTATAACACGAGTTAAACCCATTCTAAAACCTGCTTCGTGTGTACCACCATCTGGAGTTTTGATATTATTTACAAAAGAAAGTAAATTTTCACTATAACTATCATTATAAAGCAATGCTACTTCAACATTTACATCTTCTTCATCTACATTGAAAAATATCGCCTTAGTTAGAGCTTGTTTTTTATTTAAATCTGTAACAAACTGACTTATACCACCTTCAAAATGAAAGCTTTCTGCTTTTCCTACACGGTTATCTTTAAAATTAATAGTAATTTTTGGATTTAAATATGCAAGTTCACGAAATCTTTTTGCTAAAATTTCATAATCAAAATCAGTCACTTCAAAAATTTGATCATCTGGCCAAAATTCTATGATTGTTCCTGTTTTTTTACTTTTACCTATAGTTTCAAAATTGCTTGTTACTTTACCTTCTGAAAATTCTTGTCTATAAATTTCTCCATCTCTATGCACTGTAGCAACTAACTTTTTTGATAAAGCATTTACAACGCTCACACCAACCCCATGCAAACCACCAGAAACTTTATAAGTATCTTTATCAAATTTTCCACCTGCATGAAGTACAGTTAAAACTACAGTTAAAGTAGGGATATTTTCAGTAGGGTGAATTCCAACTGGAATTCCTCTACCATTATCACTCACTATACAAGAGCCCTCAGTAGTGATTTCTATATTGATCGTATCACAAAAACCTGCCATAGCTTCATCGATAGAATTATCCACTACTTCATAAATCATATGATGGAGTCCATTTATGTTGGTATCACCTATATACATACCAGGGCGTTTTCTAACAGCTTCTAAGCCTTTTAAAACTTTAATATTTCCTGCGCCATAATTTTGATTTTCTTGCATTTATTTTCCTTATAAAATAACTGGCATAATCACAGTTTGTAATTCTTCACTTGAAACTAAAAAGGCCATATGAGGTTCATTTATGCTAAGTTTAAATGTTTCACTTTCAATAGAATTTAAAAAGTCAGTGATGAATTTATTTTTAATGCAAAGATTAAATTCCTCATCTATATTAAGTTCCATTTCGAGTTCAGTTTTTGCTTCCATATTATCTAAACTAATACCTTCAAATACAAGTTTATCTTTATGGAAATTTAATTTCATTTTTTCAGTGATCACATTGATTTTTTTCAATGCGTCCATAAATTCTTCAGTTTTAAAAATAAATTCTTTTGTGATATTTTTTGGAATTACTCTTTCATAATCAGGGAATTTATCATTAATAAGTTTTGTGAAAAACTCAAAATTATCATTTTTTGCAATCAATATATTTTCATCATAATAAATTTCAATTTTTTCAAAAAAGATTTTTTGCATTTCTAAAATAGCTTTTTTAGGGATACAAAGGTTAAATTCTTTTTCATTTGTTTTATTTAGTGTAAAAACTGCTAAGCGTTTAGTATCTGTTCCTACGAAACTAATGTGAGTAGTTTTTATATCAAGTAAAGCACCATTTAAAGAATACTTTGGATTATTTGTATCAACTGCAGGTAGAATTTTTTTCAAAGATCTACTTAAATCACTTGAATCAATATCAAATTTATCTTTTCCTTCAGTGCTTGGGAAATTTGGGAAATCTTCATAATTAAACATAGGAAGTTTATATTTAGTTCCTTTTTGTCTAATAAAAAGGAAATTTTCTATAGTTTCTAAGACTACATCTTCATTATTTAAACTTTTAATAATATCTAAAATACTTTTAGCATTAGCAGTTGCAAAACCTGCACTTTCAACTTTGATTTTTTTTATTTTATAATTAATACCTATTTCATAATCACTTGCTCTTATGATTAATTTATCTTCAACTACTTCAAAAAGTAAGTGAGAAGCGATATTGCTTGAGTCTTTTTTATCTACATAAGAGTTAGTTAAAACTATGGCAGATTCTAGAGTGTTTTTATTAATGCTAATTTTCATTTTTACTTCCTTTATTTTTTAAATTTATTTTATCATAATAATAAGCAATGTGAAAATGTGAAATGCTTTTTAAAAGTCTTTTTTTATAGAAATTTTACTCATAGAATAAAATTTTTTTATTTTTCACTTTTATTCACAGGGTGCTTTTTATTTTTGTCAAAATTTTATTTCTTAATTCTTCTACTATGGCTTTTAAATTTTCATTTTCGCTCATTAGTTCTTGAATTTTTTTAATATTATGCGAAATGGCGGTGTGATCTTTCATATTAAAAAATCTAGCAAGTTGAGGCATAGACATAGTAGTAAGCTCTCTTGCTAAAAATATCACAACCCTTCTTGCCATAACAATATTTTGTGTTTTTTTATTTGATTTTATATCATTTGGCTTAAGATTATAGCTTTTTGAAACATCAGCAAGTATGTCTTCAACACTGATATTTTCTTTTGTTTCTTTAATGTGATCTTTCATAAAACTTTTAACGATTTCTAAAGTTATTTCTTGATTAAAAAGTCTTGCTTGAGCGTTTAAATTTGTAATCATTCCTTCTATTTCTCGGATATTATCTCCCATTGAAGTAGCAATATAGCTTATGACTTCAGGTTTAAGATAAATGGCATTAAATTCACATTTTTTCTTAATAATTGCAATTTTTGTATCAAGTTGAGGTGGAGTGATATCTGCGATGATTCCATTTGCAAAACGACTTTTTAAGCGTTCTGTTATACCTTTTAACATATTTGGAGGATTATCACTTGTCATAATGATTTGTCCGAATTTTTCTTTGATTTCATTAAAAGTAAAGAAAAATTCTTCTTGAATTTTGTCTGTTTTACCTAAAAATTGCACATCATCGATGAGTAAAACATCACAATTTTTGTATTTTTCATGGAATTTGCTCATAGTTTTGTTATTTAAATGCATGGTAAAATCATTGATAAAATTATCACTTGTAGCATAAATAACTTTATATCCATTATCTAAACACACATTTCCTACAGCTTGAAGCAAGTGAGTTTTTCCAAGTCCTGTAGGACCATAGATAAAGATAGGATTATATAATTTTCCAAGTTTGCTTTTATCAGTAATGGCTTTGCAGGTTGCATAGGCAAATTGATTAGAATCTCCTACAACAAAGCTTTCAAAAGTAAAAGAAGGATTTAAAATAGTGCTTTGAAATTTAATCTGTGAAATATCTGTAGAAAAATGCTTTTTTTCTACCTTTTGATTATTTGTAATGATTTTAACTTGAGGATTAATTCCTGTTTTTACTTCATAAAAATAAGCTAGTTTTTGTGCGTATTTTGTTTGTATAAATTTAGCCAAAAAATGATTTGGTGCGATAAATACTAAGATATTATTTTTACTTAATTTTTCACTAAATTGTAAGTGAGAAATATAAGTATTATATTCGTTATTGCTAATTTCAGTTTTAAATTCAAGTAAAAAATCTTTTATATTCAT